>NZ_JBICSY010000001.1:0-1337035 GCF_043197345.1 Micromonospora sp. NPDC049175
GCCGCGTACCAGATCAGCGTCGAGCACCTCGCCGACTGGATCGCCACCCGCGGCTACGCCACCAGCTGACCCACACCACGGCAAGGACGCACCACCGCAGCACCGCACCACGGCAAGGCCGCACCACGGCAAGACCGCACCACGGCAAGGACGCACCACCGCACCACCGCAAGGGCCGGACCCCACCACGGGGTCCGGCCCTTCGTCGACTTTTCCACCAACTGCGGCACGTATTGACAATTGTCGACTTCGGCATGAGGCTGAGGGGCAGTGAGAGCGCTCTCTCGCACCGGCCCCAACCGGCCACCACCCAGTCTGGCCAGGCACAACTCCGATGCCTTCGGCGGCGGCACCGGAGCTGTGCCTGACCCGTCCCCGACAGGAGTCACGATGGACAGGGCCGCACCCCTCTCCGGCATCCCCCGCCGACTGCGCCTCGCCACGGCGATCGGCGCACTGCTACTGCTACTCGGCACGTACCTGGTGTCCACCACCAACCGGGCCGACGCCGCCCCCGGCGGAGCCGGCGCTGACTTCGGCGCCAACGCCATCCGGGTGGCCGAGTTCCCCGCCGACTGCACCTACAGCCACCGGCTGCCGGACGACCCGATCGTCTTCCCGGGCCTGCCCGGGGCGTCGCACATGCACAGCTTCTTCGGCAGCACGGTGACGAACGCCAACACCACGGTGTCCGACCTGGTCAACTCCCAAAGCACCTGCAACCCGCGGGTGGACGTCTCGTCCTACTGGGTGCCGACCCTCTACCGCGACAACGTGCCGGTGGAGCCGGCGATCGCCACGTTCTACTACCTGGGCGAGGGCGTACGCTCCGACGTCGTCGCGAACACCCAGCCGTTCCCGCTCGGGTTGCGACTGGTCGCCGGCAACGCGAAGGCCACCGGGTCGAACGACAGCATCGCCCGGTGGTCGTGTCTGCACGCGGGACAGGTGCCGCCGTCGAAGAACTTCGTCACCTGCCCGTCCGGCACGATGCTGGAGTCGTACCTGGATTTCCCGCAGTGCTGGAACGGCCGCGACCTGGACTCGCCGGACCACAAGAGCCACCTGGCGTACCCGGTGAACCAGGCCTGCCCGAGCACCCACCCGGTGCACGTGCCGAAGCTGCGGCAGGTGCTGCGGTACCCGGTCAACGGTGACCCGTCGCGGTTCCGGCTGGCCTCCGGGCCCGGCTACACGATGCACGGCGACTTCTTCAACGCCTGGCCGGTCGCGGAGATGGCCCGGCGGGTCCAGGACTGCATCCGTCCCGTCATCAAGTGCGGTGCCGACGGGCGTCCGCTCTGAGCCGACAGTCGCACCCGCGGCGGCGGGTCCGGTCATGCCGGATCCGCCGTCCGGGCGAGAGGAGGCCGGATGAGCAGAACCCCCGTGCGTACGCCCGGTTGCCTGTTCCTCGCGGCGCTGCTGCTCGTCGCCGCGTGCACAAGCGGGTCACCGACCGAGCCCGCGACATCGGCCGCTGCGAGCGCGGCCACCGAGTCATCCACCACGGCGCCATCCACCGCTACGACCGCTACCGCCGCACCGGTCGGGTCGGCTTCGCCGAGCGGCTCGGCGGGCCCGTTCAGCGCCACCGACGTCGCGTGGCTCCAACTGACGGTGGCGATGAACGAACGCCTCCTGCCGGTGCTGGACCTGGTGTCGAGCCGGACCACCGACTCGGCGTGGCTGACGTTCACCGCTCGGCTCGGCACGGCGCATCGCGCCGATCTGCGCACGGCGCGACGGCTGCTCGCCGAGTCCGGCGCCCCGGCGACGAACCCGCACGAGGGCCACGACATGCCGGGCATGGTCACCGACGAGGAGTTGGCCGCGTTGCGGTCGGCCACCGGGGCCGCGTTTCAGCGGCGGGCCAGCCAGCACGTACGGGCGCACCTGGACCAGGCGATCCGCATCGCCACCGCCGAGCAGCGGGTTGGAACCCACCCCGCGACCACGGCGTTGGCCTCGGCGGTCGTCCGGACGGGAGACGCCGACCTCGCCGGGCTTGGACGGTTGGACCGGCCGTGATGGCTGCTCGGCAGCGCGACGACGTGGGTCGACGCCACCGTTCACCCCCGCCGACGATCAGCGGAGCGGTCCTACGCGAACGTCGGCGGCAGCGCGTTCCCGGCAGCGAGGGTCACCTCCCGGCCCGACCATCGGGACCGGAGCCGCCGATCGTGGCTGGCGACGACGATGGCACCCGGTCCGGTGCCGAGGGCTTCCTCCAGCTCGTCGCAGAGCCGCGGCGAGAGGTGGTTGGTCGGCTCGTCCAGCAACAGCAGTTCCGGCGGGTTGGCGACGACCACCGCCAGACCGAGGCGACGACGCTGCCCGGCCGACAGTTCGGCTACCGGACGGTCGAGGTCCGTCGACGCGAGCAGCCCGAGCGCCGACAGCGGCGCCGCTTCGGCCCGTTCTGTCCCGACCGCCGCGTCGAAGACCTGCCGGGCCGTCCGCCGCGCATCCGCGAAGATGCTGTCCTGGCTGAGCAGTCCGATACGAAGATCCGGTCGCCGCCAGACGGCTCCGCCGTGGGTCTGGCGGCCGGCGATGACGGCGAGCAGAGTCGATTTGCCCACGCCGTTGGGGCCACTCACCAGGAGCCGGTCCCGGGCCATGATCTCCAGGTGTGCCAGCCGCAGTCGGCCGGGAACTTCCAACCGGTCTGCCGTGACGATGGCGTCGGTGCCGTCCCCGGTGGCGATGACCGGGGCGTGGAAACGCAGCGGCTCGGGCGGCGCGAGGACCTGTTCGCGTTCCAGCGCCGCCAGTCGACGGGTGGCGTCGCGTACACGGCGGGAGATCTGGTTCTGTACGCGACCGGCGGTGTGCCCGTACCCCATCTTCTCGCTGTCGCGTGGGCCCCGGCCGTGGGCGACCTGCTGCCCGGTCACGGCGGCGGTCTCGCGCAGCTCGGTGAGGAGCGCCTGCTCGTCCTCGTAGCGTCGGCGCCAGCGTTGTGCCTCGGCGTGCTTGGCCGCCAGGTAGGAGGTGTAGCCGCCACCGTGGCGGACCGGCCCGTCGCCCGCCGGGTCCAGATCGATGATGTCGGTGCATACCGCGTCCAGAAAGGCGCGGTCGTGACTGGCGACCACGACCACTCCGGGCATGGCGCGGAGCTGGTCCTCGCAGAACGCGGCGGCCGTGTCGTCGAGGTGGTTGGTGGGCTCGTCGAGCAACAGCGCGTCCGGCCGGCGGATCAGCATCGCCGCGAGGGCGAGGCGGCCACGTTGCCCACCGGAGAGCGCGGCCAGGGTCCGGTCGTGAGGTATCCCGCCGAGGCCGAGGCCGGCGAGCACCATCTGGGCGCGCCGGTCGACATCCCAGGCGTCGCGGTCCTGCGCCCGCTCCAGGACTTCCGTGTACGCGGTCAGCAGCCGGTCGTGCTCCTCGGTGCCCTCCGGCGAGTCGGTGAGCGCCACACCGATCCGCTCCAACTCGGCGAGGTCGGACCGGGCCTCGCGGAGCGCGTCGTCGAGGATCCCAGCGACGGTCGCGGACGGGACGAAAGGCAGCTCCTGGTGCAGGAAGCCGAGGCCCGGTGGGCGTACGACGGCGCCGGAGTCGGGTTCGTCGACGCCGGCCAGGACCCGCAACAGGGTCGTCTTGCCGGTGCCGTTCTCGCCGATGAGGCCGATCCGGCGACCGGGCGCGGCGGTCAGCGAGACACCGTCGAGCACCCGGCGGGTACCACGGATCCGCACCAGGTCGTGGGCGATGAGAGCAGGTCGAACAGACATGGGACCTCGGGGAACAGAGATCCGGGCGCACACGGGTGGCCCGGCGGGAGCGGACATGACGACAGGGGCCGCGGCGACGGCGGCGCGATCACGCGCCCGTCGGCGGCCGGTCCGGGTGCTCACCCGGAGATGTCGTCGTCACCTGCCACGCTGCTCCGATCTCTGGCAACTCGGATCGAGGTTAACTCACGCCAACGGACCGGGCCTCGCCTGCCGTCCAGCGGTGCTGTCCTTGTTTCGGCCGATGTGCCTTCGTCCTCAGACGGTCGTCAGTAGCCGGGCGATCGTCGCCGGCTCCGCCAGGTGCGGGAAGTGGCTACCGGGGAGCACTGTCACCATGACCTCCGGCAGGGTTTCCGTCAGCCAGGTCAGATAGCGGGGCGGCGGCTCGGAGGAGGTCACCCAGCGGTAGGGGATCCCCCGCTCGCCGATGGACCGCAGATCACGCTGCCGCTCGGCGGAGATCCCCTCGTCGGACCCGCGCAGGATCTCGCCCCAGTAACCCAGCAGCAGGTCCGGCCGGGGATCGGTCGCGGTGGTCACGATCTCGCGCGCCTCGGCCGGCAGGGCCTCGATGCCCATCCCGGCGAGCATGCCGTCCCACACCCGTCGCCAGTCCGGGCCGCGCAACGTGGGCTCGGCCTGGCGTACGGCCGCACCGAACGGGCCGGGCAGCAGAATCTGGTCCAGATTCACCACGCCGCGCACGGGGTGGCGGGCCGCGTACGCGGTGGCGACCACCGCGCCGACGGAATGTCCCACCACGATCGGCTGGACGAGACCCGCCCCGGTCACCTGCTCGTGCACGACGTCGGCCACCTCCGCCATGTCGTACGACGGCAGCCGGGGTGCGTCGCCGTGCCCGGGAAGGTTCAGCGCGAGGACCGGCCGGGCCGGTTCGATCGCCGCCAGCTCGCGGCGGACCGGGTCCCACTGCCGCGTGTCGAAGGTGAGGCCGTGCAGCAGCACCAACGGTGGGCGCATGTCGTCCGTCATTGCCTCACCCTCCTACGTCCGGGCGCTCGCCCGCAGCGAGTCGATGGTGAGGTCGAGGACCGCCTCCAGATGATCGATCTTGCCGGTGGAGAGCAGCAGCAGGACGCCACCCTGGATTCCGGCCAGCAGCGCCGCGGCGGCGCGCTCGGCGTCCACGTCCGCGGCGACGTCCCCGGTCGACTGCAGGTTCCGGATTCCCTCGGTGATCGCTTCCTGCCAGCGCCACATGAGCCCGGTCACGATCGCCTGCGCGCCCGGTGCGCGCCGGCCGGTCTGGCCGAGCAGCCCGTTGAGCGGGCACTTCACGCCCTGCGCGAGGTAGCGCTCGATGAGCCGGTCGCGCCACGCCAGCCAGGCCGGCCAGGAGGTGAGGTTGCTGAGCATCGGCTCCTGGTCGGTGAGCACCTGGTCGGCCTCGTGCTGGGCCACCGCGAGCAGCAACTCCTCCTTGCCGTCGGGGAAGTAGTGGAAGAGCTGCCCCTTGCTGGTGCCGGTGCGGGCCAGCACGTCCTCGAGGCGTACCTCGTCGACGCCGCGCTCGCGGATCTCGGCGGCGGCGCCGGTGACGATCCGCGCCCGGGTGGCCTCGCCCTTGCGGGTCAATGCCCGTGTCATGAGACCTCCTGGTCTGGACCTGCGGACCCAACCCTATCCAATTTTCTGGACTTGCAGGTCCAAATTTGGCGAGCAAAGGTTTGCGGCGCGGTCCGATCCGGGCCGACACCACGATCGGGAGGGGCACCACCGTGAACCACTACTACCTGCTCGGGCGGTCCGGCCTGCGGGTGAGCCGGCTGGCGCTGGGCACCATGAACTTCGGTGTCGACGGGTTCCACGCCGCGTACGGCAAGACCGAGGAGGAGGCGGAGCCGATCTTCCGCCAATACCTGGAAGCGGGCGGCAACCTCATCGACACGGCGGACTTCTACACCGCCGGAGAGAGCGAGCGAATCCTCGGCCGCCTGATCGACCGGGCCGGCGTCCGCGAACGGCTCGTGCTCACCAGCAAGGCCACCAACACCGTCGACCCGACCGACCCGAACGCCAGCGGCAATGGCCGCAAGCACCTCGTGCGGGCCGTGGAAGGCTCGCTGAGCCGGCTCGGCACCGACTACATCGACCTGTACCTGGTGCACACCTGGGACCGGATCACGCCGGTCGAGGAGGTCGTGCACACCCTCGACGACCTGGTGCGCGCCGGCAAGATCCGGTATGCCGGCCTCTCCGACGTACCGGCCTGGTACGCGGCCCGGGCGCAGAGCTACGCCGAGGCACACGGGCTGGCCCCGATGATCAATGTGCAGCTTCCGTACTCCCTGGTGACACGGGGCATCGAGGCCGAGTTCGTGTCGATGGCGCAGAGCCTGGGGATGGGGCTCACCGCGTGGAGCCCGATCGGCGGCGGGCTGCTCAGCGGCAAGTACCGACGGACCGGCGAGGGCCTGAGCGGGACCGGCAGGTTGACGAACCCCGACGCCGCGGGTCGGGAGATCAACCCCGGCGACTGGAGGGTGATCGAGGCGCTGGAGAGCGTGGCCGACGACCTGGGCCGCAGCATGGCCCAGGTCGCGATCAACTGGGTGGCCACCCAGCCCGCCGTGGCCTCGGTGATCGTCGGGGCGAGCAGCCCCGAGCAGCTCGCCAGCAACGTCGGCGCGCTCGACTTCGAGATCCCGGCCGACGCCCGTCGCCGGCTCGACGAGGCCAGCGCTCCTGACCTCGGGCTGCCGTACGGCATGTTCACGCCGCAGTACCAGTCCTGGGTGGTGAGCCCCGGCCTCGGCATCGGCGACAAGCCGGCGGGTTACACCCCGCCGGTGTTCAACGGGACCACCCAGCCCACGACGTGAGTGCCCCTGCGGACCACCGGTACGGGCGCCGCGCGCGCAGCGCCCGTACCGGTGTCACCGGACGGCGACGGTCACGGCCGGCTCTGCTCCGGAAGCTGGTTGCCGTAGTAGGCGCCGGCGCCGTGCTTACGGGTGAAGTGGCGGTCCAGCAGCCACTGTGGCGCGGCCGCCGCCGGGTTCAGCGACAGCGTCTTCAGGGCCATCTCCGCGACCGCCTCGCAGACGATCGCGTTCTCCACCGACTTGAGCGGGTCCTTCGCCCAGGTGAAGGGGCCGTGGTTGGCGGCGAGGGCGACGGGGTTGGCCAGCGCCTCGGCCTCTCCCCCGATCAGCTCGATGATCGCCCGAGCCGTGTTGAACTCGTAGTCGTGGGCGCACTCGTCGGCGGTCAGGTCGCGGGTCACCCGGATCGGACCGGCGAAGGTGTCGGCATGCGTGGTGCCGAGCACCGGCACGTCCCGGCCGGCCTGGGCGAAGGCCACGGCGTGCGTCGAGTGGGTGTGGGTCACCCCGCCGACGGACGGCCAGTGCAGGTAGAACGCGCGATGGGTCTCGCTGTCGACGGAGGGCCGCAGCTCTCCGGCGACGACCTGCCCGGTCTCCAGATCCACCGGGACCAGAAGGTCGGCGGTGAGATCCTGGTACGCCACGCCGGAGGGCTTGATGACATAGATGCCCGCCTCGCGGTCGACCCCGCTCACGTTGCCCCAGGTCAGCTCGGCCAGGCCGGCCTGGGCGATGAGGCGGTTCGCGGCGAGGACTGCGGCGCGCAAGTCGGTGGATCCGGCCGTACTCATTGCAGGTGACGCCTTTCGGGTGGGGGTGGCATCCGACGCGGCGCGACGCGGTGCCGCGGCACGTTAGCGCTAACATTCTGCCCGGTCAATAGCAGGTGCGCAGTGCCGGACCGGGGCGCCGCGCCCACTCGTGGCACGACACGGGCGCAGTTTAGACGCCGACGCGGCGCGCGGCCCACCTCACTCGTCGACGCCGGCCACCCGGCTCAGCCCTGGCGTCGGCGTCGGATCGCCCTCGTAGAGCGCCACGTACCGCCGACGCAGCTCGGACGCCTGCGCGCCGAGCGCGGCGAGGTTGAGGATGTTGTGGCCGACGCCCCACGCCTCGGGCAGGGTGCAGACCCGCAGCGGGATCGCGTTCGCGTCGGCGATCCGGCGGGGCACGGTCACCGCCGTGGCGAGGTCCACCACGCCGTCGAGCGGGCTGATGGCGACCGCGGCGGTCCGGAGACCGGTCCGGCGCGACGGCTTCGGCAGGCTCCGCGCGATCGTCAGGTACTGGGTGACGGCGGAGAGCGAGTAGCCGCGTGACGTGACGCGATCCGGGAGGATGCGCCGCCCGTACAGGGTGACGAGCGGTCGGACCGCGAAGGCCGGCGCCTGGCGCGGATCCGGGCCGAAGAACGGCGAGAGCAACAGCAGATGCCGTACGAGGTCGCCGGGCACCTGGGCCAGCCAGGCGGCCAGCACCGCGCCGCCGGAGATCCCCACGACGCCCACCTCGTCGCCGAGGCCCGCTGCCACGGCCAGCGCCCGCGCGGCGTACGTCGTCAGCTCCTCGGCCTCGACCCGGTGGTGGGCCCGCTCGTCGACGGTCCCGTGGTGAGGAGCCCGGGGGATCCAGACGGTGTACCCGCGGTCGAAGAACTCCTCGGCCAGCCCGTCGTACTGCTCGGGCGCGAGGGTGTATCCGTGCAGCAGCAGGACGACCCGGCCGGTACGGGAGCCGTGGCTCAGCAGGCGGCTGCGCGATTCCGGCCGGACCGCCGGGTCCGCCGCCTCGGCCGCGATGACGGCCTCGGCGGCGCGGGTGGCGGTGTCGAAGTCGAGCGGTTCGGACGGTGCGACGCGTAGCCCACGGCGGCGCGGCGGCCAGAGATACAACCCGGCGACCAGCGCCACGACCAGCGCCGACCCACCGAGGGCGAGGGCGATGATCTCCGGCATGCGCCGATGCTGACAGGAGTGCGGGTCGGGCTGTGCCGAGGGGTGCGCCCCGGTGACAGGGCGCACCCCGGTCAGCTATCCCTGAGCGTCCCCCGGCGCGAAGACGACCCGGGCGCGCAACTGCCGGAACCCGGTCCGTTCCAGTTCCGCGAGCACCGCGACCTGGTGGGAGTCCACGTCGGCGATGACCTCCCGGGCCCCGCCGGCGGCCAGCACCCGGACCGCCTCGGCCAGCAACTCGGGTCGGGCCGCCTCGTCGAGCAGGCCGAGATAGGCCAGCAGCGGGTAGCAGGCGTCTCCGGCCGTGCCGACCAGACCCACCGGCTCCCCCGCATCCAGGGCGACGCGCCATTCCTCGGTCGCGTCGCCGAGCCAGGCCAGCGGGTCGGTGGCCAGGTCGACGCCGGCGACCGCCCGCGCGATCTCGACGCCGGTCAGCACGTCCGGCTCGGCGATCCGGCCCACCAGGGCATTGATCTCCGCCACGTCGGTGGGCCGCCGGAAGTCGTAGCGCCCGGAGGACGCGGGCAGCGGGGTGCCCGCCCAGGAACACCTGAGCCGCTCCCCCCGCTCGACGAGCCCGGCGAGCCGGGCGGCCTCCATCGGCGCCCGCACCACGGCCAGCACCTCCGCGCGACGCCGCCAGTGCGCCGGCAGCGCGGCGTAGTACAGGCCGGGACCGCCGAGCGCATCGTGGGCGGCGTGCAGCAACTCGGCACCCACCTCCGGCTCGGCGTCCAGGTCGAACCGGTCCAGCCAGGGCGCTCCGACGGCGCCCGGCGGTTGCAACCAGGCGGCCCGGCCGACCACCCGGCCGGCGCGCAGGGCGACCCAGGTCGTCTCGGGCCGGTAGCCGCCGCCGGCGATTCCGTCGGCGTAGGCGACCTGGCGCAGTTGGGGCAGCGGATCAGGCATGGAGTCGAACAGGTTTTCCTCGCCCGCGACGAGCGGACGGATGACCAGATCGGTCATGGGTGGGGCCTCCGGGAAGCGCGCGCCCCGGATCAGATCCGCGCGGACGCCGGAGCGCGGAGGGGGCGCAGAACATCGGACATTGTTCTGACCTCCTTCCAGCTCGACGGCGTGCCAGGGCACCATACGCGCGCCAGCCGTCGGGCCGCAACGGTGTGTCACAACGTCGGATTGGTCTCCGACCCACGCCGGTGGGCGCGCTGGTCGAACACGGCGATGCCGGCCAGGATCACCGCCGCCGAGGCCGCCACGGCGACCGGCGGAAGCAGCACCATCGGTAGTGCCGCCACGACCAGCGCCCCCGCACCGACGTACAGCATCCGGCAGCGTGGCGCGGATCGGCTCTCCTTCTCCAGGAAGCTCCGTCCGAGCAGGAACAGCACCGGGCCACCGAACATGATGACGACCAGGGCCCAGTCGATCGGCGGGTGCGGGTGCTCGATGACCTGCCCGAAGCCGACCGCCGTACAGATGATGCCCCCGACGATGATCAGCAGGCTGTAGCTCGCCCACCGCGACAGTTGGATCCCCTGCCCGCCCGGGGTCGCGGCCTGACCGGACCGGACGTGGTAGAAGTAGATCCGCCAGAACGAGACAGCCGTCACGAAGGCGGCGACGAGGGTGATGATCCCCGCCATCGTGAAGCCGGGAAAGCTGACGGCGGCGCCGGCTTCGAGCACCACCTCGGCGAGGGCGATCATGAAGAACTGGTTGTACCGCTCCGCGAGGTGGACGTGGGAGACCGCGACCCCCGCCCTGCCGAACCACCCCGAGCCGAGCCACGGCACGGGCCAGGCCGCGGCGGTGCCGGTCAGCTCGATGGCGAGGGCGAGGGTCCAGAAGACGCCCCGACCGAGGCCGCCGCTGATGCCGCCACTGATCCACAGCACGGCGGAGGCCGTGTGCCAGGTCAGCACCCGGGCCGCGAGCCTCCGACCGGGGTGGCCCCGCAGGGCGAGTGTCAGGAAGAGCGGTCGGCCGATCTGGATGATGACGTACGTGCAGGCGAAGACCACGCCGCGCCTGCCGAACGCCTCCGGCAACGAGACGGCCAGCACCAGCGTGCCGAACATCGTCACCAGCAGGACGGCCTGGAGGTCCGCTCGGCGAGGGTCGTAGGTGCTCGCCAGCAGGGCGTTGAGTGACCAGATCATCCACATCGCCGCGAAGAACAGGACCGTCTGCCCCGCCTCCGACAGCAGCGTGTGCCGGACGATTGTCAGGTCATCCGCCACCCGCCCGGCGAGGCGGGCGAGCGCGAAGACGTAGACGATGTCGAACAGCAGTTCCAGGACTGTCGCCGAGTCGGGGCTCCTGCTGTCGCCGAGCCCACGCATGATCCTGGGGCGCGTCAGCACGGACGGCGGGACAGCTCAGCCGGCCACAGCCGCCGGCACGCCGGGGCGGTGACGGTGTTCGACGACCTGCTCCGCTGCCATCGTCCCGGGCCCTCTCGCCGACCGTGCCGCCTGCTTCCTGCTCTGCGTACCTTATCCGGGTATGTGAGATTCTTCGTGATTTTGCCGGATACCCCCGTGTACGGGTCCGGCCGGTGCGGCCTCGCCCGTCGCGCCCCCATCGGCGGTACGGGCGATCATGCGTGCCGTCACCCCCCGGTAGGAGCGCGGGTCGACGGGGAACAGCCACTGCCGGGCGCGGGTCAGCGGGCCGAGGTTGAGCCCCACCTCGTCGAGCACCTCGTCGATGTTGTGCATCGAGAACGGGATGATGTTCGTCCCGCGGGCGTGCCGCCCGTTGGTGCGCGCCGCCATCCAGGCCAGGCGGGTGCGCACCTCGTCGCGCATCCGGTCCTCGGCGGGCAGGGTGATCCCACCCCGCAGGTACGCGGCCGTCCACACCGCCGCCATCTCCGCGCTGAGCGGACTGAAGAACGACGAGTTGTAGCCGGCGAACGTCAGCCGTGGCACGCCGAGCGGCAGGATCTGGCGGTAGAGCTGGAAGTTGCCCGCGTCGTCCTGCAGCCGGGCGTGCAGCGCGTCGTCGAAGAACGGCACGTGCTGACGGAAGCCGGTGCCGCAGATCACCAGGTCGGCGGGGAGCACGGTGCCGTCGGCCAGGCGGGCGGCGGGCCGACCGTCGTCGTCGACGAGCAGTTCGGTGATCACCTGGTCGCGGTGCACGACGACGCGGCCGTCGGCGACGCGCTCGAAGAAGCCCTCGGTGGCGAGGCTGACCGTGCTGCGGGCGATGTCCTCGAAGCTGCCGTTGGGCACCAGACCCAACTCACGCAGTTTGAGCTGCCGGGTCGCGACCGAGCCGACGCTGTCGACCATCCGTTGGCGCAGGCCGTTGCCCGGACCGTGCAGGAACCGCTCGAAGCCCTTCAGGTTGAGGTAGCGGAACAGCGCCTCACCCATCCGACTGAGCAGCAGGTACTTGTAGTTGAGCACGCCGCCGAGCTTGCGGGGCATCTTCCAGAGCAACTCCCGGGCCACCACGTGGGTCTGGGCGGCGAGGTCGCTCAGCGGGACCGCCACGTCGCACGACGACTTGCCGTACCCGACGACGAGGACGTTGCGGCCCCGGGCCGCCTCGAGGTCGTGGAACTCCCCCGTGGCCAGGACCCGCCCACCGGCGGCGGTGAAGGCCGCGTGCCCGTCGTACGACGGAACGACCGGGTCGGAGAAGATGCCGTTGGCGACGATCAGGTGGTCGTACCGCTGCACCGTCACCGGGTCCTGGGCCCCCGCCGGCCGCGACGTGACAAGCCACCCGGTGTCGTCGTTGATCAGCTCGGCGGAGGCGACCTCCGTGGACAGACGCAGCACGCCGGCGAGCCCGAACTTCTCCACGTAGCTCTCGAGGTAGCGCTGGACCTGCTCCCCCGACGGCCACTGCGGATAGTCGGCGGGCATCGGCAGGTCGGACAGGTGATAGGTGCCCTTGTTGTTCTGCGTGTGCAGACCGGGATATCGCCGGGTGCGACTCCACACCCCACCGACATCGGGCGACCTGTCGAACACGGTGACGTCGAACCCGCTCTGCCGCAGCACCTTGGCTGCGCTCAGACCGGCGAATCCGGCACCGACGATGGCGATCCTCATGGCATCCTCCGAAGCGCGTGAACCACTGCGGCAGCGGTGGTGAGCGCACGCTAACGAGCGGGGCGCGGCTGTCGCTATCCGCTGCGCGCGAGGTGTGTCCGCATCGCGCGGCCGACCGTTCCGTGTCGGGTGCACGGCTTTCCGACACGGTCCGTCCGGGTCGCGCCTTACGGTCAGCGCACCAGGACGACCGGGAGGGGTCGGATGGATGCGGTGACGGTCCGGACGGACGACGTCGACCAGGCCCGCGCCGAGGTCGGCCGGGTCTTCTGTCCGCATCGACTCACCCCGCAGACGGGAGTGCACGCCGTCCAGTTGCGGATGGCGGCACACCGGGTCGGCGGGGTCGGTGTCATCGACCTCGACTACGGGCAGGCGGTACGGATCCAACCGCCCGCCCTGGAGAGCTTCTACCTCGTCCAGATCCCCCAGGCCGGCAGCACCGAGGTCCGGCACGCCGGAGACACGGTGACCTCGACGCCCGACGTCGCCTCGGTCCTGTCCCCGTACGACCCCTCGGACATGCGGTGGTCCGAGGGATCCCCACACCGGATCTTCTACGCCGACCGGCGCTCCGTCGACCGGGAGATCGCCCGCCTGCTGGGTCACCCGGTGGACGACCCGGTCCGCTTGGACATCGGCATGGCCATGACCACGCCGAGGGCGCAGGCGTGGGCGCGCGGGGTGGCGTTCCTCGCCGACGAGCTGGCACAGCCGACGGACGCGTCCCTGTTCGACCACCCACAGGTCGCCGCCCGTTTCGAGCAGGGGCTCATCGGCCAACTGTTGCTGGCCCACCGGCACAGCCATTCCGACCTGCTCGCCGAGCCGGGCCACCACGCCAACCCCGGGCGGCTGGTCCGCCGGGCCTGCACGCTGATCGCCGACCACCACGGCGAGGCGCTGACCGTCGGTGACGTCGCGGAGGCGCTGCGGGTGAGCGTACGGACGTTGCAGGACTGCTTCCGGCGGGAGCTGCGGACCACCCCGACGGCGTACCTGCGTGCGTGTCGCCTCGACGCGGCGCAGCGATCGCTGCGGGCGGCCGAGCCGGGGGTCTCGGTGACGACCGTCGCGCTACGGCACGGGTTCGTGCACCTCGGTCGGTTCGCGACCGAGTATCGGACCCGGTTCGGCGAGTCGCCGTCCGCGACCCTCCGCCGCTGAGCGGACCGGTCGCCGCCGGGTCAGCCCGGGCCCGAAGGGTGGACCGCCGAGAAAATCGTTATCCCGCAGCGGTCGGCGAGTCTCCTGAGGGGGGCGCTGCTGGCGATCGGGCACCGTCCTTCGTCGAGTAGCGATGTGACCACACGAAGGAGTCGAGACGATGCGCGCAACCGGCCCGGGTGAAGCGGACACCCCGAAAGGGTCCCGTGGAGTCCACGCGGAGCCCCGACGCCTGAGGCTTCCGATCGGCGTGCGGCGTCTGCTGTGGCCCCTGGCCGTGGCCGCCGTGGTCGCCGTACTGGTGACCGGGGTGATCGTCGTGGTGCAACCGACCGGGCCGACGCCCGCTCCCGCCGCGACGCAGGCGCTCGACCCGCCGCAGCCGACGGCCCCGGAGGCCGGCCCACCCACCGCGACCACGCCCGCCGCCACGACGAGCCCGACCGGGCTGACCCCGACGCCGACGACCAGGCCGACGGCGACGCCGACGACTCGGCGTCCGGTCGCCCCGGCGGCGACAGCCGTGACCTCGAAACGCAAGGGTGTCGGGGTGTGGACCTTCGACGGGGTCAGCGCGGCGCTGGCCAGCTCCGGGGCGAGTTGGTACTACACCTGGGACGTGGCCCACCCGGGAGTCACCAGCCCGAAGACCGCCGAGTTCGTCCCGATGATCTGGGGGGCGAAGAGCGTCACCGCCGGCAACCTGCAGAAGGCCAAGCAGAACGGCCGCTACCTGCTCGGGTTCAACGAGCCGGACCTGAAGGGTCAGGCGGAGATGACCGTGGAGCAGGCGTTGGAGCTGTGGCCGCAGCTCGAAGCGACAGGTCTGCCGCTGGGCAGCCCGGCCGTGGCCTGGGGCGGTGACCGGCCGGGCGAGTGGCTCGACCGCTTCCTGGCCGGGGCGAAGCAGCGCGGTCACCGGGTCGACTTCATCGCCCTGCACTGGTACGGCGGCGACTTCACCACGGACAACGCGGTCAACCAGCTCAGGTCGTATCTCCAGGCGGTGCACGACCGCTACCAACTGCCGATCTGGCTCACCGAGTTCGCCCTGATCGACTTCGCCAACGGCGTTCGCTTTCCGACCCAGGCACAGCAGGCCGCGTTCCTCACCGCGGCGACCCGGATGCTGGGCGGCCTGTCCTGGCTGCACCGGTACGCGTGGTTCGGCCTGCCGGCCACCGACAAGGACCAGACCGGGCTCTTCCGCACCGGCAGCGAGGTGACCGCCGTGGGCCGCGCCTACCAGGCCGCGCGCTGAACCGGGTCCACGTGGTCCCGCCAGGAGTGCCGCGGCTCGTACCCCAGCACCCGGCGTGCCTTGTCGATGCTGAGCAGGGTCTCGTGCTCGCCCAACTCCTTGCGGACCTCGACGCCCGGGTAGACCTCGGCCAGCAGGCTGGCGCTGGACCTGCTCATGACGGTGTCGACGCCCGCGATGATGAACACGTCGGCGCCGGGCCGGTCGTGGGCGAGCGCGCGCTCGACCGCCTGGGCGCCGTCGCGGGCGTCGATGTAACCCCACAGGTTCCACCGCCGGGCCTGGGGGTCGGCGTCGAAGGAGGGGAACGGGGCGTAGTCCTCGACGTCCATCACGTTGGAGAAGCGCAGACCCACCATGACCAGCTCCGGGTCCCAGCGGCAGAAGTGCCGCGCCATCTCCTCCTCGAGGACCTTGTTCAGCGAGTACGTCGACTCCGGTCGCGGCGCGTACTCCTCGTCGACGGGCGCGTACGGCGGCGGGGTGTCGAACGGCAGCCCGAGCACCGTCTCGCTCGACGCCCACACCACCCGCCTGATCCCGGCCGCCCGGGCCGCGGCGAAGACGTTGTACGTGGCGGCGGAGTTGTTCGCGAACGTGGTCGCGTTCGACATCAGCCCGGGGGCCGGCACCGCCGCCAGGTGCACGATCGCCTCCACCCCGCCGGCGTGCTCGTCGGCGCCCCCGGTGAACGCCTCCACCACCTGCCCGTAGTCGGTCAGGTCGACCAGGAGGAACTCGCCGTCGACGTCGCGCGGGTCACGGCCGCCGGCACGGTCCACCGCCAGCACGTCGACGCCCGCGGCGCGCAGGTGGGCGACCACGGCACGGCCGAGCTTGCCGGTGGCACCGGTGACGACGACACGCCTGGGCAGTGCGGAGTTGGTCATCACCACATCCTCGCCGGCAGCGGCGGGTGGCCCGCACGCGGGTGCCGCACTAACCGCCGGGGGTGATGAGCCCGCTCTCGTACGCCAGGACCACGAGCTGCGTGCGGTCTCGAACGCCGAGCTTGGTGATGATGCGGCTGACGTGGGTCTTCACCGTCAGGGGACTCATCCGCAACGCCTCGGCGATCTCCGCGTTGCTCGATCCCGTGGCGACCGAGGCCAGCACCTCCCGTTCGCGGGCCGTCAACGGGGGCCAACCGCTCGGGTGAGCGCTGCGGCGGGCGTGGGCGGCGGGCCAGCTCGGCGATCACGGTGCGGGTCACGCTCGGGCTCAACAGGGCCTCCCCCTCCGCCACGACGTGGACGGCCCGACACAGCTCCTCCCGGCTCGCGGTCTTGGCGAGAAACCCACTCGCCCCGGCCTGCAACGCCTCGATTCGACCCGGGGCGAGGGTGAGCTGGAATCGCCGAACCCCGTCCGCCGCCACCGACGGAGGAAGTATCGGCGGGATCCTGAGCCGGTTCCGGAACGTCAGCGTGCCGACGTTGCTCCGGCCCGAGTCCGCGTACAGGTAGCCGGCGAAGCCGGCCGCGGGCACGACGACGAGCCCGCCCACCGCGCCGAGCCAGCCGAGCACCCGGCGGCGGCTGATCACCGGCGGACCCGGCGGCGCACGGCCCAGGCGATGAGCGCGAGGCCGATGATGATCACCCACCAGCCCAGCAGCACCTCGGGCATCGGGACGAAACCGGGGTCGTCCAGCCACACCTGCGGGGGGACGAAGAACCAACCGAGGTTGAAGACGAGCCCGACGAGGACGATGGCCAGCCCGGCCCAGAGGCGGCGGCTGACGAGCAGCGGAGCAGGTGTGCCGTTCATGCCGCAGACCGTACGAACCACCGGGTGGATCTCACATCTGCTGCACGAGGTACTCCCTGCGATGTACCTGCCGGTCCGCGCGTGGCCGGGCCCGCGGGTGCGTAACGTGCAGGGGTAAACGTTGACGCGACGAGGAGACTGCATGTCCAAGCCACCGCTTCCCGAGGCCGCGATCGCCATGCTCCGGAAGCCGAACCCGGCCGTGATGACCACGCTTCGCAACGGTGGTCAACCGGTGTCCGCCGCCACCTGGTACCTGTGGGAGGACGGCCGGATCCTGGTGAACCTGGACGAGAGCCGCCGCCGGTTGGAGCACATCCGCAACGACCCGCGGGTGTCCCTGACCGTGCTCGACGAGGCCGGCTGGTACACCCATGTCAGCATCGTCGGGCACGTCGCCGAGCTGCGCGCCGACGAGGACCTGGCGGACATCGACAGGTTGTCCCTGCACTACACGGGCAACGCGTACCCGCGGCGCGAGCGCGCCCGGGTCAGTGCCCTGATCGAGATCGACAGGTGGCACGGTTGGGGTTCGCTCAAGGACAACGACCAGGTCGGCTGACGGCTGACTCTTGACCGTGGAGGGTGATCGGCTTAACTTCATCAATCAGATAAGTGTCTTTACTGATTGTGCGTCCACCCGACGTGGGAGTGTGCCGATGCGACAACTCCGCCACCGCCGTCTCACCGCCGTCGTCGCCCTGGCGACCCTGCTGATCACCGCCAGCCCGCCCACCGCCGCCAGCGCCGCCGAGCACCAGCAGCGCCGCACCGGCTACCACCGGGTCGGCTACTTCACTCAGTGGGGCATCTACGGGCGGGCCTTCCCGGTCAAGAAGCTCGACACCTCCGGGGCGGCGAGCCGCCTCACCCACGTCAACTACGCCTTCGGCAACGTCAGCGAGGACGGACGCTGCTACCTGGACGGCGGGCCGGGCGAGGGCGACGCCTGGGCCGACTACCAGCGACCGGTCCCCGCCGAGGAGAGCGTCGACGGCGTCGCCGACGCCCCCGGCCAGGCGCTCAACGGCAACTTCGGCCAACTCGCCAAACTGAAGGCCAAGCACCCCCAACTCCAGGTGCTGATCTCGCTGGGCGGCTGGAGCTGGTCGACGTACTTCTCGAACGCCGCCCGCACCGACGCCTCCCGCCGGGCGTTCGTCGCGTCCTGCGTCGACCTCTACCTCAGGGGCAACCTCCCGGGCGCCCCGGGCGCCGCCGCCGGCGTCTTCGACGGCATCGACCTGGACTGGGAGTGGCCCAACTGGGCGGGTGAGCCCGGCAACGTCATCCGCCCGGAGGACCGGGAGAACTTCACGAAGCTGCTGGCCGAGTTCCGCCGGCAGCTCGACGCGTACGGGCGCACGACCCGGGCGCACCACCCGCTGACCGCGTTCCTGCCCGCCAACCCGGCCACCATGGACGCCGGCTACGAGGGCCGCAAGATCTTCACGTACCTGGACTTCGCCACCGTGCAGGGGTACGACTTCCACGGCGGCTGGGAGGCGGTGGCCAACCAGCAGTCGGCGCTGCGCGTACCGGCGGGATCACCGGACAACCCGGACTTCTCCGTCGAGGTGGCCGTCGACGGCTGGATCGCCCGGGGCGCGCCGCGGGACAAGCTCGTTCTCGGCATCCCGTACTACGGCCGGGGCTGGACCGGCGTCACCGGCGGCGGCAACGGCCTCTTCGGGCCGGCCGCCGGGCCCGCACCGGCCACCTTCGAGGCCGGCTACGAGGACTACAAGAAGCTCAGGACCCTGGCCGGCAACGGCTACGCCGTGCACCGCGACCTGCGCGCCGGGCACGCCTGGCTCTTCGACGGTACGACGTTCTGGACGTACGACGACCCGGCGGTCGTGTTGCAGAAGACGCTCTACATCCGCCGGGCCGGTCTGGGTGGCGCGATGATCTGGTCGCTGGACGGGGACGACGACAACGCCACGCTCACCAGGACCATCGGCCTCGGCCTCACCACCTGGTAGGCGTATTCGATCCACCCGGCCCGCCGCCGGCCGACTCCTCGGCTGGCGGCGGGCCGGCGGGACCGTGCCGGCAACTGCCGCTGCGTCACGCCGTCGGGATGCTGTTACCCGACGTGCCGAGGTGGACGTCGACATCGGCGGGCTCGGTCATCTGGTCGTACGCCTTGGTTCTGAGCCGGTTGGTCTGCAGCTCGCCGTCGAGCAGCGCCGCCCGCAGAGCCTCCGCGTCCGCGATCTCCTTGCTGGTCACCGCGTCGGCCGCGGTCGTCGCACCCTGCACGACCTCCAGGTGAGTGCCGTCGGTGGGCATCAGCTCGGCCCACCTGGCCAGGCAGTAGACCCGCTCCGGCACCTCCTGGCACTCGCTGGTCAGGTCCGGCATCTCGTCACCGGTGCCGAGGTGGCTGGTGCGAAACGCGCCCAGTTCGTCGACGAACGCGGCCAGTTGCTGCTCCACCGCCGGCGCGAGCCGGGTCGCCACGACCTTGCCGAAGATCCACCGCAGCGCCGCCAGCTCCATACCGGCCCGCACCGGGAGGTAGAGCTTTGCCCAGCTGGCATTGAGGAAGTCACTCGGGTCGCGCTCGGGGGCGCGGGCCTCGCCGGCCGACCACCAACCGGGGTACGACACGAACGAGGCGCGCTCCCAGTCGAAGACGCGGTGCCAGAACTCGATCTCCCACGCCTCGTCCCGCACACTGGCCGGGAAGTGCGCCTCGACGATCTGCGAGACCATCTCGTTGACCGGCGAGAAGCCGCTGCGCAGGCGCGCCTCGAACTCGTCCGCGGCCTCCGCGGCTGCCGCCAGCGCCGCGTCGCGCCTGTCCTGCCAGTCCTGCAGGTCGGTCAGATAGCCCGCGACCAGCGCGTTGTAGGCGGCGTCGTCGGCGTTCTCGGCGACAGGCGTCGGGGTACGCCGGAACGTGGCGGCGAGCTGCACGTCGGCGCCGGGCCCGGCGAGCCAGCTCGCCGCGCCGACGTGGATGCGTACCCGCAGCGCCGGCTGACCGTCGGCGTCGGTGACCACCGGAACGCCGACCACCCGAGCCGCGATGCCGGACGGCGGCCGGCGAGTGATCAGGGTGAGGTTCTGCCGAATGGTCTCGATGTCGCCGTCCCACTCCCAACCGCTGTCGAAGACGACGTCGATGTCGTAGTCGGCGCTCATGTCGCCGGTGAATCCCCACTTGTCGAGTGTGACCACCGGGGAGTGGATGGTGCGGGTCTCCACGGCGGCCGGCACGCCGGGCGCCGGGGGCACCGGCTTGACCGGCATGGTGGGCAGCGCGGCGAGAGCGTTGTCTCTGATCCGCTGGCGCCCGTCGGTGATCTTCTTGGCGAACGCCAGCGCCGGGTCCTTCACCGTCGGCGCCCAGCACACCCGGGCGCCGTACCGCTCGTGGGCCAGCTCCAGCCGTTGCAGCACCTTGAAGTAGTGCAGCGTGATCGGCGTTGCCCGGTTGGGATTGCGGACGGTCCGCTTCGAGGTCGACTCCATGCCGGTCTCGCTGACCAGCTTGAAGTCGGTCCGGTGCTGGGTGCGGTAGCGGGCGGCGACCTTGGACGTGGCGGTCTGACTGTCCTTGACCGCACGGCGACTGGTCTCCTGGCTGGCCGCCGTCACGCTGCGCGTGTAGCCGATCGTGTGGCTGGCGTTGAAGGTGCCCCAGACGCCGGTCGGGCTGGTGTACTGGCCGGTGTGGCTGGCGTTGAGCCCCCAGGTGTCGGTGAGTGACTTCTGCCGCTCGAAGCCCTCCTGCAGTTCCGTGGTGAGCGCGCTGGTCAGCTCGACGTCGGTCTGCTTCTCCGTCTCGTCCTGCTCCTCCAGCGTCAGCTCGCGCTTGGTGTAGGTGCGCTGTTCCAGCACCGCCTCCTCGCCGGGCGCAAGCGCCAGCGCGTAGACGTGCTCGCCGAGCGCGAAGCCCACCGGCCGGATCCGGGTCCGGTCGAGGAACGCGATGCCCACGTCGGACTGGAGCAGACCGGCGACGAACTCCGCCTCCTGGTCACCGAGGAGGCTCTGGCGCCGGGCCGCTGGCTCACGGTTGGTCATGCCCGAGTCCTGCCCCGGCAGCGCCGCCTCGGCGGCGTCCATGTCGTTGGCCTTCCACAGCCCCGACAGGCCGAGTTCCTTGAGCAGGTGCGGCAGCCGGTCGGAGGAGAGCCCGCCGTACCGCATCGCCTCGATCAGCGCCTGCTTGACGTAGAACGGCAGCAGGGGCGTCTCGCCGTCGTCGAAGGTGAGTTGGACCGGCACGAAGTAGTTGGAGTAGACGTAGCGGTCGGAGTGCGCGGTGCTGAACCCCAGCGTCGCCAGATCCGCGTCGGCGACGACGACTTCACCCATCGGTGCTCCTCTAGAGTGGCAGTTTGAACAGGGTTTGCAGGCCCTGGTAGGTCATCTCGTGCGAGGTGACGAAGAACCCGGGAAACAACTGGCTGAGGGCGGCCTGACGGACGACTGTCTCCCGCACGGCGTGCGCCGTCAGCTCCTCCAGGCCGGCGACGACCTCCGCCGGCACCCCGCCCTTCCTGGCCCGCTGGTAGGCGTCCGCGATCGCCTCCCAGCGACCGTCGAACGCCTCGCCGAGGTCGTCGGCGACAGTGCCCCACGTCTTCTCGAAGCGCTCCAGCTTCGTCGACGCGGTCCAGTCCACGTTTGTGACCCGGGCCGCCTCGGAGTCGACCAACAGCAGGTCGCTGCGAAGCTCACCGACGGTCGTGGACGCCTTCCACCCGAACCGCTCGGCGAGGTGGGTGGCCAACGCCTTCTCCGCGCCGGCCGCGGACGGGCTCCGGGTGAACCCGACGAGGCGCAGCAGCAGGTCCCGGTCCGGGTGGCTGAGCAGGAGCTGGGCGACCGTCTGCCGGAGCACCGCGTCGGAGCCGCGCAGGGCCGCGGCCAGCTCCGGGTTGGCCGCGCGGACCGCCTCGACGACGGTGGCGAGCGACTTCTCCGCGAACGGCTGCAACCCCGGTGAGCGAGCGACCAACTGGGCGGTCTCGGCCGCCATCCGCCGGTGCACCTGTTGGCCGAGCCGCCAGGGTTGCGCCTGCCCGGCCTTGCGCAGCGCGCGGAACTCCTCGTACGCGGCGGTCTGCAACGCCCGGTTGAACACGGTGGTCAGGCG
The DNA here is from genome assembly GCF_043197345.1 of Micromonospora sp. NPDC049175. NCBI lineage: Bacteria > Bacillati > Actinomycetota > Actinomycetes > Micromonosporales > Micromonosporaceae > Micromonospora > Micromonospora sp. NPDC049175. Next base: position 21,908 of record NZ_JBICSY010000001.1, read on the forward strand.
CTGCTCGAGCTGGCGGGCGATGGCGGCCCGCACCGCGGCGGCCCCGATGTCGCGGGGGGTCTTGGGCGGTTTGAGCTCGCGCAGGTCCTCGACTCGCTTGATGATCTCGTCGAGCGCCTGGTCCAGCTCCGCTCGGCTGGCCGAGCGACCGGCCGACGACACCGTCTCCGACATGCACGCCATCAGGACCGGCTTGCCGTCGGCGCTGATCAGCGCGCTGAGCCGGGCGCCCGCACCCGCCCCGGCGAACGCCTCGGCGTGCGCGGCCTGGTTGAACACGGTCAGGGTCAGCTCGGCGTCGACAAGCAGCGTCCGGCCCTGCCGGAACAACGCGTCGAGCACCTTCGGCGGAAACAGGGTACGCAGCACGGCCAGCCCTACCTGCGGCGTGGCCAGCAGTGCCGCCCGGCCGATCGCGACGAGCAGCGCGGCGATCTGGGTGGTCAGGAGACGGACCTCGGCGGCGGCCTCCCGGGCACCCACGATCAGCAGCGGCACGTACCGGATCGCGGCGCGCACCGCCACGCCACCGAGTAGCCGGACCAGGTGGACCAGGCCGGTGAGCACCTGGAACAGGTCGCCGGCGATCCGGCCGAGCAGCCGGCCGGCAGCGAACGGGTCGAGATCCTCCAGGTGTCGTCCGAATTCCGCCGCCCAGCCGCGCCAGAGCGTCAGCAGCCGCTCGGGCACGGTGCTCGGGTCCAGCGCGGCCACGACGCCGGCCAGCGCCTCGCGGACGACGGTGGCCTGCTCGGCAAGACGGTGCAGACCGGCGCGGGGGTCCACGGTGAGCACGATCAGGGTGGTCATCTGCTCCTGCTGGAGGCGACCGACCAACTGCACGAGTTTGCCGAGGTCGACCACCACCGTCGCGAACGACTCCCCGACGCCCACCAGGAAGCCGTCGAGGAACAGCTTGGGATTGACGCCGCTCCAGGCCGCGTAGTGGCGCATCGCGTCGAGCAGCGCGGGGTCGAGGCCGAGCAGGAACCGGCGGAACGCGCCGTCGGTGTCGACGTCGGAGGCCGCCAGGTCGAAGAACTCCTCGGCCAGCCTGAGCCTCGCCAGCATCGCGACCAGGTCCCAGACGTTGTCGGCGGAGATCCGGCCGGTCATCGCCTGCAACACCCGGTCGCGGGTCATCGAGCGGGTGGCGTGCGCGTCCATCCAGTACCGCACGGTCAGCGCGACGAACTCCACCCGCGGATCCTGGGTACGTACGCCGTAGACCGCCGCCCGGTTCTCGGCGGACACCCGCGGCACACTGAACCAGTCCTGGATCATGACGGTCTCGCCCGTCGGCTGCCCCACCTTCCCCACCTCCTCCGGCGCAGTGCACTGTCCGGGCAAGGGGATTCGGGCGGTAGCGCTGGGTCGAGAACCCGACATCACTCCACTTCGGAGTGGGTTGCCGGGTGTCCGCGCAGGGATCGATATCGGTCAGGTTCGTCCGGCGGACCGTCGGCCCGTGAACGACCCTGGGGTGCGGGCGGCGCGGTCGACCGGGTCGGGCGGCTCAGCTGTCGTTCGTCTTGGCAGACGGTTGGCGATCGGCCAGCGCGCGCACGGCGGCCTCGATGAGCGCGGTCACCTGGTCCATGTCACGAGCACGGTGTACGTCCACCTCGGCCGTCCAACCGTCGGGCCGGGCGAGCCGCACCGTCACGTCGTCGCGGCGGTGGACGAGCCAGCCGGCGACCGCCTGCACCAGCACCATGGCGGCGCCCGCGTCGTCGACCGCCACCCGCAGCGAGTCCGTGCCGTCTGCCGGCGACTCACCAGCGGACGGCTCACCGGCCGGCGTCTGACCGGTCGGCGTCTGACTGGTCGGCGTCGAGGTCACCCCGTCGCGCAGCCGATCCTCGGCGCGCAGCCAGGACGCCAGCGAGCGCCGCGCATCGGCGGACGGCCGATCAGGATGGACCGAAAGCGTGATCATCTCTGGCACGTGTCCTCCTCCCCAGACGACGACGAGCTGCCACCATCCTGCCACTCCGCGTCGGAACCGGCACGCCGTGTAGTCAACACCGTCGATCGGACCTTGACCACGTGTCGAACGGTTCATAGGCTCCGGCCACTGCGAGGCTTTCCCCGAGAAGGGAACCCGATACATGGCCCCATCGATGCGCTCGTTCTGGACGGTCCCCCCGAGACGGCTGGCGGGCATCGCCACGATCGCGCTCCTGCTCGGCCTGACTCCCCTGCTCGGCGGCACGCCGGCCGCGAGCGCCGCGCGGCCCGCACCGTGCCGCGACGACCCGACCGCACGGTTGGCCACGGTGCCCGCACCGGAGGCCGTGTTCGGCTTCCCGCTCGGCGTGGGCCAGGAACGGGTCGTCACCAACGAGGAGGTCCGCACCTACCTGACGGCTGTCGACAGCGCCTCGGACCGGGTCGTCACCGGAGTGCTGGCCACGAGCGTGGCCGGGCAACCCCTGCCGTACGCGGTGGTGTCCAACGAACGGCACGTCCGGCCGTCCGCCCTGCGCAAGATCGCCGACGACGTACGGGACCTGCGTGATCCCCGTCGGACCAGCGCGCGGACCGCCGCCCGGACGGCGAAGGACAGCCCGGCCATCGTCTGGGTCACCGCGAACGTGCACGGCGGCGAGAAGAGTGGCACCGACGCGGCCCTCAAGACGCTGTACGAGTTGGCGGCGGGCCTGTCCTGCGAGGTCGCCCGGCGCAACGACAACCTGGTCACCGTCATCGTCCCGACCCAGAACCCGGACGGTCGCGACGCGACCCGCCGGCAGAACGAGTTCGGCTTCGACCTGAACCGGGACTGGTTCGCCCGCACCCAGCAGGAGACCGACGGCAAACTCGAACTGCTGCGCCGCTACCCGCCGCAGGTCTTCGTCGACGCCCACGAGATGGGCGGCAAGCAGTACTTCTTCCCGCCCAACGCCGACCCGATCCACCACGAGATCGCCGGCGAGGCGGTGGACTGGATCAACCGGATCGGCGAGGCCAACAAGGCCGGCTTCGGCTACAACGGCGCCTGCGACGACACCGCCTTCACCGAGTGCTACTTCAACTACGACACGTACGACCTGTTCTTCATGGGTTACGGCGACACCGTGCCGACCACCGGCTTTGGCGCGGCCGGCATGACCTACGAGAAGGGCAGCGCGTCGGCGGTCGCCGACCGGGTCCAGCAGCAGTTCCACACCCAGTGGTCGACGCTGGGTTGGGCCGCCGCCAACAAGCGCGAGGTGCTCGACGGCTACTTCGACATCTGGACCGACGCCCTCGCCCAGGGCCGGGCGGGCACCCTCGAACCGAACGAGGTCGTGCAGCCCACGAACGAGGTCCAGTTCCCGGTGCCCGACCTCAAGATCCGCTCGTACTTCCTGCTGCCGGATCGGCAGCTCGCCGACGTCCGCCAGCTCGTCGAGCGGCTGCGCCGGATGGACGTCGAGGTGTACGAGGTGCAGACACCGACCCGGGTGCCGACCGCACGCGTCTTCGGCGGCCGGAGCGCCACGAACGTGACGGTGCCCAGGGGCGCGTACTGGATCCCGATGGACCAGCCGCAGAAGCACTGGATCCAGGCCATCATGGGCGAGGATCCGTACACGCCGTTCCCCTACTTCTACGACGTGTCGTCCTGGAGCAACCCGCTGCTGATGGGTGTCTCCACCATCTACACCGGCGACAACGTCCGACCGAAGGCCCAGCTCGTCCGCGCGATAGCCGGCGGCCGGACCGCCCCGGCGTGGCCGTGGGGCTCGTACACGTACCGGCTCGACTCGGCAGCCGCCGCGGAGCTGACGTTCGGCCTGCTCGGTCGCGGCGTGCCGCTCACGCGCAGCGCGGACAGCAGCCTGGTGGCCCTGCCGGCGAAGACGCTGACCCGGGAGATCGACCAGCTCGCCACCTCGCTCGGGGTGAACCTGGCACCGGGCGGTCCAGCCACCGGTACGCCCGTGACCCTGCCCGACGTGGGGCTGTTCCAGGGCACCGGCATCTCCACCACCTCCGGCTCGCACGGCGAGGCCCGTTACGTGCTCGGCAAGCGGTGGGGGCTCGACCTCACCCCGGTCACCACTGCCGACATCAACGACAACACCGAGGCGTTCACCGGTCGTACCGTGCTGGTGGTGCCGGACGGCAGCAGCGCGACAGGCGGTCTGACCGCCGCCGGCCAGGCCAACCTGCGTGCCTGGATCGCCCAGGGCCACACCTACGTCGGGCTGCGCAACGAGGGCACCCGGCTGGCCCGCGCGGCCGGGCTCACCTCCACCACCGAGAAGACCAGGCCGGCCGACTATGTGGTGATCGGCTCGCACCTGCGGGTCGACGTGGACACCACCAGCCCGGTCGCCCTGGGTCGCCCGGCGGAGGACTTCGAGTTCAACAACAGCGACCCGATCCTCAACCCGAGCACCACCGGCACGAACGTGCTCAGCTACCCGACGGGTGACACGTTCTGGGCCAACGGCTACACCGTCGGCGCGGACACCCTGAAGGGCACGGCGGCAGTCGTCGACGAGCCGACCGGCGCCGGTCGGGCGGTGCTGTTCGCGTTCAATCCGCTCTTCCGGGCGTACAACGAGAACGGCCTGCACCTGGTGGCCAACGCGCTGCTCTACCCGGCGGGCGCACCGGACGCCCGGCGCTCCGCCGGGGTCGACCCGGCGCGCGCCAGCGCCGCCGCCGCGCCGGTCACGCCGGACCTCGGCGGCGGGTGGCGGCCGATCACCGTCGAGGTCGCGGCCAGTGACCTGCCGCGCACCCGGGCCATCGTCGAACGCTTCACCACCGACGCACGGACGTCCGCGAAGGACAGCTCGGCGTACGTCGTGATCCCCAACCCGCAGGGCCTCCAGGTCGACGAACACCCGTTCGCGAGGGACCTGGTACGCGCGCTGCGCGACGCAAAGGTGCCGGTGCGGTCGGTGGTCGGCTGACGATCCCGCACCGCGAAAGCGCCCGTCCCCGTGGTTGGGGGCGGGCGCTTCGGCGTGTGCTGGGGGACGGTTACGACCGCCGGGTGACCTCGGTGACGAACGCGCGCCAGGCCGCCGGCCCGAAGACAAGCGCCGGCCCGGTCGGGTCCTTGGAGTCCCGCACACCGACGATGCCGGGCAGGTTGTCCGCAACCTCGACGCAGTTGCCGCCACCAGAGCCGCTGCGGGTGGACGTGCGCCACGTAGCGCCGGTCAGGTCCATGACGTCACCACGTCCTTCATCAGCTCGATCGACTGACGGCGGGGAAGAGCTTCACTGCGAACCATTTCCCACCTCGACATGAGAGTATCCACCTCGTCGTCGCGGTCGATGACGACCCCGCCGAGCTGGTTCTCCATCTCCCCCACCCATTTGTGCTCCGGCAGCCGGGCCAGGCTGAACGGCCCGGTCAGGCCAACGTGCATGCTGACCTCGTCCGGCAGCAGGTGAACGCTGATGTTCGGCCGCTCCGCGAGGGCGGTCAACTGCTTGATCTGCCCCGCCATTATGTCGCGGAACTCCGCACCGGCGCGGCGAAGCACCGCCTCGGCGATGACCGCGACCAGGTGCGGGGCGTTTGCCTTAGTGAGGATCGCCTGCCGGTCGATCCGGTGCGCCAGCCGCTTCTCGACCTCGTCATCGCTCAGCGTCTCGTTGCAGCGGATAACGGCCCGGCCGTAGCTCTCGGTCTGGAGCAGGCCCGGAACCAGAGTCGGTTGGAAAGACCTGAGCTGCGTCGCGGTGCGCTCGGCGTCAAGCCACGGCAGGAACCAGGATGGTGCGCCCAGCTCCGCCACCATGCGCTGGAACAGACCGCCGTTCTTGACCGCCCGGTCCGCGCCCTTGATGAAGTCCATCGTCAACGCTCGCGTCTCACTCTCCACGGCACTGACATGGGAGGCGCTGAAACCGGCGCCCCGGCCGAAAGCCTCCTGCGTCATCCCGGCGGCCCCTCGGGACCGGCGGATCTCGTTCACGATGAAAGCGGCGAGCGGGTGCGGTAAGTCGGCCATGCAAAGCTCCCCAAACCGGAAGATCGACTACTCATGCCACTGACGGCGTGCGTTCGCCAGCTCGACCCGATCGAGCGAAACGCCTCCCGAGCGTAAGGGTCTCCACAGCAGAGTGTCACCACCGACGCGGCCAGCGCGGACCCAAGTCCCGGCAGAGGCGTCCGCACCGGGCCGTCAGCGATCATCGGCGCAGATCTTGGACACTTTCCGTTCGCGCGGCGGGCTGTGTCCAAGATCTGGTGATGCGGCGGCGACCTGCGTCGTGCGGCGGCCCCTCGGCCCGGCGGATCTCATTCACGATGATCGCCACGAGGGCGTGCGGCGCGTCGGCCACGCGACGTTCCCCGACCTGCTGTCCCGGGAAGCTACGTAGCTGATGTCGCCGACCAGTCACGCCTGCGGTGACGGGTGCGCAGGTTCCGAGGAGAGCTTGTCCGGGTCGAGGATCAGGTCGATGGCAGTGATGCGATCGCCGTGAATGGTGACGCCGACAACGGCGACGAGCCTGCCGCGCCGGTCGCGGGCGACGACGCCGGCGAGCCCGTTGACCAGCGCGGGAGCGCAGAGGCGCGCGAATCGTGGTCCCGCGTCGGCGGCGCGGGCGGCCACGGCGTGGGCGCCGGTGAGCAGGGCGGGTGCGAGCCGCGCTCGGCGTCCGTGGTCGGCACGGAGCACCACGTCGGGGTCCAGCAGGGCCAGCAGTGCGTCGAAGTCACCGGCGCGGGCGGCGGCCAGAAACGCGTCGACGACATGTCGCTGGGCGGGCAGACCTGCCCTGGGCTGCGAGGCGTGGTCGCGCAGTCGTCGGCGGGCGCGGCTGGCCAGTTGCCTCGTGGCCGCTGGTGTACGCCCCACGACTGCGGCCACCTGCTCGAACGGCATACCGAACATGTCGTGCAACACGACCGCGAGCCGCTCGGCGGGTTCGAGGCTGTCCAGCACCACAAGCAACGCGATGCCGACCGCGTCCGTGTGCAGGCTGGCTGCCTCCGGATCACCGTACTCGCTGACCAGCGGCTCCCAGGTGGCGCCGAAGAACTCGCGGCGCGCCTGCCGGGCCCGAAGCATGTCGATGCACACCCGGCCGACGAGCGTTGTCAGCCAGGCCGCGGGATTGGTGATCGTGGCCGGGTCGGTGCGCGTGGTGCGCAGCCACGCCTCCTGCAGCGCGTCGTCGACCTCGGTCGCCGATCCCAGCAGCCGGTAGGCGACCGACCGCAGACGCGGGCGGTGCTGTGCGAACTGCTCCACGAACCACTGTTGGTCGTCCATCTCGTCTATCTCCCGAACGCTTCCCGCCGCAGCATCGCCCAGAGTGTCGGGGCGCCGTCCGCGGTGGTGACAGCCACGGTCCGCTTGACCCACGCCGTGTCGCCAGCCTGGGCCAACAGGCAGGCCGCCAGGTCCGCGCGGCTGGTGAAGATGCCGTCGGAGCGATTCTCGGAGAGCCGGTAGCGGGTGATGGTGTCGCCGTCGAACAGCCCCGACGGGCGCACGATCGTCCAGTCGAGGTCGCTGTCGCGCACCAACGCCTCCATGGCGCGCATGTCGTCGTAGGTGGTACTGCCGATGGTGGCGGTGACCAACGGCTGGATGACGCGGTTGAGGAGGAAACCACCCTCGGCGTGGTGATGTGGCTCGGTGGCGCTGGAACTGACCACCACGAGCCGCCGCACACTCTCGCGGCGCATCGCCGCCAGGATCGTCGCGGTACTGCGGCTGTAGAGCAGAACCGGTTGCCGGGTGAACGGCACTCCGAGCGTCGACAGCACCACCTCGGCGCCGCCCAACGGGGCGTCCACTGTGAGATCGGCCGCCACCACCTCCAGGCCGGGACCGCTGACCGGGAACGACTGCGGCTGCCGGGTGACCGCCCGTACCTCATGGCCGGCGGCCAACGCCTGCTGTACGAGGCGACGGCCCGTGCCCCCGTTCGCGCCTAGGACGACGATACGCATCTGGTGTGCTCCCCTTCGAGATGGTCTGTCGAAGGGAACGTCGATCCACGTGGTTCGTCTGTGACAAACCGCAGGTCACGGCGATGGACGTACGGGTGACTAGGGCGCGGCCACCTGCATCGACACCGGCGTACGGCCGGCGGCGAGGTAGCCCCGACCGGGCGGGCCGGTGAGGTACTGGTCGGGTTCCAGAGTGATGTTGTGGGCCACCGCCGCCGACCGGTTGCCCGGGGCCAGCACGAGACGTGTCCCCGCCATCACGATCGCGTTGACCAGACGGGTGAGCGGGCTGGGAAAACCGGTCAGCAGGGGGGCGGCGTCCGCGGTGACGACCAGGGCCCGCTGCCCGCGCGCGGCGGGGCTGCTGATGTCGTCGAGCAGCGTGGGGCTGCTCGCGAAGCCCTGTTCGCTGGGCAGCACGGTGATACGGTCGACGTCGTCGATGACCACCGCGTACGGCTCGTCCCCGAACGCGGCGGCGGCCTCGCGCAGGTCGCTGTCCCGGAACGTGACACCGGTGAGCACCCGAAGCCCGGCGTCGTCGGGGAGCAGCTTCGGCAACGGGGACTGGGGCGGGGCGACAGCGAGTACGCCGATCCCCCGCCGCCGCAGCGCGTGCGCCACGGTGGCCGCCGCGGTGGTGCGGCCCGTCCCGCCGGCGCCGGAGATCAGCAACAGGTGCGAGTCGGCGTGGAACAGGTCGATGCCCACCGTGGTGTGGTCCGGCCCGCCGATGCCCAGCGGTATCCAGGTGGACGGCGCCCCGGTGTCGGCACTCGAGGAGAGCGCGGCCAGGTCGATGCGCGCGGGCAGGGCGGGGAACCGCCGGGGCAGCGGGTGCGCGGGTGTGTCGTGCGGCGCGACGGCGTCGGCTCCCGTCGGTAGGCACACCTGCACGTGCCGGCCGCTGCCGGCGTCGATGGCCCGTCCGGGCAGGATCTGTGGGCTGGCCATGCCGGTCTGCAACTGCATCCGGCGCGTCTCCTCCTTGGGAAACGGTAGGAGCAGCCGTCGGTTGTAGAGCGTCGGCAGCCGGTGGTTGAGCATGTCCTGGCCGCCGAGCGGCACCACGTGCACGCCGAGCGGAGCGCCCGCGGTGATGACGCCCCGCAGGGTGACGAGCAGTGACGTCTCGACGAAGGCGGGGTCGCTGTGGTCCTCGAAGTGCTCCCACCCGTCGACGACGACGACGATGTGCGGGCGGGGGCCGTCCGACGGAGGCACCGTCGCGGCGCGGCGTTGCACCTCCTGATCCAGCCAGGTGACCAGGCGACGGATCCGGTCCGGCTCGGCCGCCGAGAGGACCCCGCCGCAGTGCGGCAGCGCCGCGTACTCGGCCAGGCCCGCCGGGTGCCGTTCCACCACGTACAGGTGGGCCTGGTCGGGTCGGAAGCGGGCGGCCAGTCCGGTGATCAGGGTGCGGGCGAACGTCGTACGCCCGGACTGCGGGCCACCGGCGACGAGCAGGCGGTCGACTCCGGCCAGGTCGAGGTAGTCCGCCGGCTGCGCCTGCCGTGCCGGGTCGTCGGCCAGGCCGAAGGGCACGGCGGTCGCCGGCGCGGCGGCCGTCCACCGCGACGGCAGCTCGTCCACCGTCAGGGTGGCCGGCAGCGGGGGCAGAATCGGTCGGAAGGGCGCCGACAGCCCGGACCGACCGGCGGCGTCCTCGATCGCGGCGATGACGCGTTCCTGGTCGGTGGGCCCCGCGCCGGCCGTCTGCGCCGCGACGGGCCGAGGGGCGCCGAGGTCGGTCGGGGCCAGGACGCGCACGGCGGCCGGGGCTGCACCACCGCTGGGCGGGGGGTCGCCGAGGTAGCCCGACTGGAACGGCTGTGGGATCCGGGTCTCGGCGGTGGTGCACAGGATCATGCCGCGCCCCCGCAACGCGCCCGGGATGGTGGCGGCGTCGGGGACTCCGAGCACCTCCGTGCTGTCCGCCGGCTCGTTCTGGCGAAGGCTGATCCGCAGCGACACGTTGTTCTTCAACTCGGGCGACAGTTTGCCCTGCAACGACTGGGTGGCCAGCACGAGGTGCATGCCCAGCGACCGCCCCTTCGCGGCGACGTTCACCAGCTCCTTGACGAAGTCGGGTACGGCGTCGAGCACCCGCCCGAACTCGTCGAAGATCATCACCAGCCGGGGCAGCGGCGGCAGGTCCGCCCCCGCCAGGCGCTTCTGCCAGTACCTGTCGATCTCCCCGTCGTACCGGGCCAGCAGGGACTCCCGGCGGCTCACCTCGGCCCGGATCGAGGCGAGCACCCGGGCCGCCGCCGCGTCGTCGAACACGTCGGCGGGAGTCTCGCCGGTGGACCGGATGAGGGAGACGACGTGCGGACACCGTTCGAAGGGCAGAAACGCGCTGCCGCCCTTGAAGTCGACAAGCACCAGGTTGAGTTCGTCCGGCCGGTTCGCCAGCAGCAACGACGTGACGAGGGTCTGCAGCAGGATGCTCTTGCCTGCGCCCGTCGCACCGCCCAACATGGTGTGCGGTCCCTGGCCGGCGAGATCGACGTACACCGGGCCGGTGGCGTCCGCGCCGAGCACGACGCGGGTCCGTGGGCCCCGCCCCCGCTCCCAGAGCGCGCGCACGTCGTTGCCGGTGGGCGCGCCGAGGTCCAGGAGGTCGAGCAGACGCACCGCGCCGGGGATGGCGTTCTGGGCCGCGCCGAGTGTCGCCCGGTCGCGCATCGGCGCCAACGCCCGCGCCAGCCGCTCGGCGGTCGTCGCGTCGAGGCGGTCGACCCAGACCGTCGTCGCCGGGCCGTGCGGACTGCTGGTGAGCTGCGCCGAGTCACCCGCGGTCTCGATCAGACCCCGGCACTCGTTCATGCTGTGCCGGTCGGCGCAGATGAGATAGACCCCGACCGCCGGCCCCTCCCGCAACACCTCGTCCATGCCGGACAGGTCCCGTAGCGCCAACGCGCCGTCGAGGACGACGACCACGTCGTCGAACTGCTGCGGGCCGCGTTCGGCACGCCGCGACGCGATGAGGGTACGCAGCTCCCGTACCCGGTCGGCCCGGGTGGCGGTGGTGTTGCCGACCCGGCAGGGAAACGACGTCGTCTCGCCCGCGTCGACGTGCGGCAGCCAACGCGCCCAGGCCAGTCGGCCCGCCGCGTCGGCGCTGAGCAGCACGATCCGCAGGTCGTCAGGGCCGCGCAGGGTGGCCAACTGGACCAGCAACCACCGCAGGACGGCGTGCACCGGCTCGTCGTCACCTGTCACACCGAGCACTCCGACGGCACGCAGGTCCACGGTGACCGGGACGGCCGACAGCTTCGGGGGCTGGAAATCCGGCCAGGGCTCACCGCGTACGGTCACCGACGCCAGCTCGTCGGCGACCCCGACCCGCAGCGCCAGTGCGTGCGGGGAGTCCGCCCGGCGCGTCCACAGATCGGAGCGGGCCCCCCTGGCGATGTCGACGATCTCGGCGCGGCTCGGGGCGAGCGCCCGGCGTGCCTGCTGCTCGGCGGTGACCTGGGTGGCGATCGTCGCCTCGACGACCTTGCGCGCCGCGGTAAACTCGGCCTCGCGCTCGGCGTCCTGCTTCTTCTGTGCGGACTGGTGCAGCAGCAACCCCCCGATGGAGACCGCCGCGCCGAGCAACAGGATGGGTGACTGGGTGAGCAGAGCGGCCCCCACGGAACCCGCGGCGCCCAACAGGTAGGCGGCCACCACGGGACCCCTGGTCATGCTCGGTTGGATCGGCAGGGTCACGTCGGCGGTGGGGACCACCGGGGCGCGGCCGAAGGCGCGGTCGAAGTCGAGTCGACCGTCCGGGGCTCGGACGAGTCGCCGCGCCCCGGCCGGCACCGGGGTCCACCGCAGCTCGTTGCCGCCGATCTGGAGCACTGTGGTCGGCGAGACGGCGGTCCGCTCGGCGATCCGCACACCGTCGACGTACGTGCCGTTGCTCGATCCGCCGTCGGTGACCGTGGCCGTGCCGTCCGGTGCCACGTCCAGCAGCGCGTGCGTGTTCCGGGAGACGTCGGTGTCCCGCAGTGGCAGCGCCGCCGCGGAACGACGAGCTATCGGGTGGGCCCCGGGGCGCAGCGCGACGGCCAGGCCAGCGTCCGGGCCGTCCAGCACCTCCAGCACACCCGTCGCGCCAGCCGTGGCCAGGCGACCGACCGGCCCGGGGCCGCCCACGCTGATCACCGAGCCGCTGAGCAGCGGACTGTCGCCCAGGCTCGCGGCCGGGTCCAACGCGACGGCCCCGACGAAGCAGCGACGACCGGCCACGGAGGCGGGCAGCGCGGCGAGCACAGACCGCACGCTGCTGGTGGGCGCGGCGATCACCTCGACGTCGTGCGCGGTCCCGGTGCCGGGATCCCACACGGTCAACCGCAGGATCATGACTGTGCCCTCACCTGTCCGAGCCGTACGTCCACAGTTGCAGCCCCGCGTCCCCGCCCAGGGCGGCAGCTCCGGCGGGGCTGAGCGCCACCACGTCGGACGCCAGGTCGGTGCCGGTGAAAGGTCCGGGCCGGTAGGTGTGCACCGTCCGGCCGGTGGTCGTACGCCAGATCCGGACCTCGTCCCGGCGGACGGTGACGAAGAGGTCGTCCGGGCCGAATGCCGTGGCACCGGGAGTGCCGGCCTCGCTGACCAGGGTGGCGAGGATCCGGTTGGGGCCCGTGCTGCGGATCAGCACCTCACCGTCGCCCGTGACCTCCGCCCACGGCGTCACCGGTCCGTCGATGCGGGCCGCGTCCTGGCCGCTGGTGGTCTCGAAGGCGCGCAGGGAACCCCGCTGGTCGAGCGTCATGAGCACCCGGCCGTCCTGGCTCAAGCGGATGGTCTCGACGTCCGCCTGTCGGGTGGCCACGTCGATGCGGCTGTCCGGAGACAACAGGGGCCACACCTTGACCTCGCCGTGGCCGAGGGCCGCCATGCTGGTGCCCTGCGGGGTGAACAGCAGGGTGGAGACGCCGCGCCCGACGGTCAGCGTGGTCGTGTTCTGCAGGTTGGCGACGTTCCAGAGCTTGACGACGCCGTCCTCCCCACCGCTGGCGAGGGTCTTGCCGTCCGGGCTGAAGGCCAGCACGTTGATCCTGTTGGTGTGCCCCGGAACGACGACCGTGGCCCTACGGTCGGCGACGTTCCACAGCGTGATGCCGAACGTGGCGGTGTTCGCACTGGCGAGGGTCTTGCCGTCCGGGCTGAACGCCACCGCGCTGACGGGGTCGTCGCCCAGGGCCACCAGCGCCGCCTGCCGCTGGTGGAGGTAGAGGTGACCGCCCCCGATCAGGCCGGCCACCACCACGAAGCACAGCACCGCCCACGGCCGCCGAGAGCCGAGTGGCCGGAGGGCACGCGGTGACCAACCCGGCAGCTCGCGCGACCGTTCGGCGATCCGGACGTCGCTCGGCGCGGCGGCCCGCAGTGTGTCGACCACCCGCGCCGGGTTGACACCGACGACGTCGCCGACGACCCAGACCGGCTTCTTGCCGGCCTCTTCGTGGAGAACGCCGGTGCGCCTCCAGACGTCGGTGGTGGAGGCCGGCACGCCACCTGTCAGCTCGATGCCGATCCTGGGCTTCTCAGCTCCTGACCACACCGCGATGCTGGGCACGTCCTTCCACAGCACCTCCTGCGGTGATCCGCCACCATGTTCGAAGCGCACCGAACGGCTGCCCACACTCAGCTTGCCGTGCGGAGGATCGACGATGCTCCGCAGCATCAGGACCCCCGCCAGCGGTGGCAGGAGTACGGCGGGGAAGACCGTCCATTCCGGCAGGCCGACGACAAACACCAGGTTGGCGACCAGGAGGGTGACCCAGAGCAGGGCGGCGAGAAAGGCCAGGCGGGCGGCGATGTTGATCCTGCGTACGCGCTCCGGCACCGCGACCACGAAGCCGGTCGTCGACGAGCCGGTCGACCGGGTCGCCGCCGGTCGCCGGCGAGGTGGTGCGGGGCCGCCCGGCTGCGCGGTCGTGGCCTGCCGCTCCCAGGCCTCACCCTCTGCCTCGGGGTCGCCGCCGGCAGGACCGGGCCGTTCGGCGGCGGGGCTGTCCCGCCGGCCGGTGGCGACCGCGCTGACCGGGACGCCGAGGAGCGCACGGGCCTGCTCGACGGTGAGCCGTTGGGCCACGTCCCGCGTGAGCAGGCCGGCGATCACCGTGGACAGTGGTTCGTCGCAGCGGATGGCCGGCAGGTCGTCGTAGAGGACGGCGTGCAGGGTGGCCGCGGTGGAGGGCCCCTCGAACGGAAGCTCACCGGTGACGGCCTGGGCGAGGGTCACACCCACCGACCACAGGTCGGCTGCCGGCGTGGGGTCGGTGCCGTGGAACAGCTCGGGCGCGAGGTAGCCGGTCGACCCCATCATCCCCTGACGGGTCAGGCGAGCGTCCCCCACAGCCCGTGCGATGCCGAAGTCGAGCAACTTCACCTCGTCACCCGGCAGCACCATGATGTTGCCGGGCTTGACGTCCCGATGCACCACACCTACCGAATGCGCCGCCTGCAAGGCGTCGAGCACGCGTACCGCGATGGCCGTCACCCGCTCCGGTGACAGCGCCCCCTCCCGGTCGAGGAGATCGGCGAGCGTCGGGGCGTCCACCAGCTCCGTCACGATGTAGGCGGCCTCGTCGTCGGCCGTCGCCGGCACGAGATCGTAGACCGCGACGACGGCCGGATGGTTGATCCGTCCGGCGGTGCGCGCCTCACGTAACGCCCGCTCGCCGAACAGCCCGCGCTCCTCGCCGGGCAGGCCGAGCGGGGCGCGGATCTCCTTGACGGCGACCGTGCGCCCGATCAGCTCGTCGCTCCCCCGCCAGACCACCCCCATGCCGCCCCGACCGAGGACGCTCTCCAGCCGGTAGCGCCCGGCGACGAGACGCTGCGCCGGCTGCGGATCTGGCACCCTCGTGCTCCTTGCCATCGTCCACGGAAGTCGGTGCGAACCATACTCCGATCGGTTGCGCGGCAACGTCCGTCCACAGTGACGTCAGTCAACGCGTCACAGCCGGTGCGACAGGCGTTGACGTCAGGCTCAGCGGTCCGAGTCGTACGCCCACAGCCACAGCCCGGAGTAGCCGCCGAGGGCGACGGTGCCGGCGGAGCTGATTGCCACCACCGACTCCGGCACCCTCTGGCTGGGGACTACCCGTGGCTTGTACAAATGCGCGGTGCGGCCGGTCGTGGTGTGCCAGATCCGGATGTCGCCCGCCGACGCAGCCACGAACAGGTCTCCCGGGCCGAAGGCGGTGGAACCGAAAGTGCCACTCGAGTCACCGACCAGTGTGGTCACGACCCGGTTGGAGCCGGGCGTGCGGAGCACCACCTTCGAGTCGGACGTGGTCTGCGCCCACGGCGTGAGGGGCGCGTCCACCTGGGAGGTCTGGCGACCACTCGCGGTCTCCCAGGCGTGCAGACCGCCCCGGTAGTTGAAGGCGACGAGCAGTTTCCCGTCCTGGTCGAAGCGGAGCTCGTCGAAGTCGATCGGCTCGGGCTCCGGAGCGATGGGGAGATCGACGCGCGCGTCCGTGGACGACAGCCGCCACATCATCACCCGCAATCCGCCGAGGACGGCGATGCTGTCACCCTGTGGCGAGAACACCACGTGGTCGACGCTGCCGTAGTCGCCGAACGTGAGGTCGGCCCTGTGCTGCCGGCTGGCGACGTCCCAGAGTTTGACCACGCCGTCGTGCCCGCCGCTGGCGAGAGTCTTTCCGTCCGGGCTGAACCTGAGCACCTCGATGCCCCTGGTGTGCGCGGGAACGGTGGCCGTCGCCGTACGGTCGGCGACATTCCAGAAGGTGATGCTCGACGTCTCGTCCTCGGCGCTGACGAGTGTGGCGCCGTCCGGGCTGAACGCCAGCGTGCTGACCCGATCGCCGTCGAGCTCCACCATCGCCGACCGACTCTGCCGTACGAAGACGTGGCCGGCCACGACGAGCACGACCAGCAGCAGGGAGGACAGCACCGGGATCGGCCACCGACGGCCGAGCGGCAGGAAGGCTCGGGTGGACCCGCCCGGCGTCTCGTCGGTCGGACCGGCGATGCGGACCTGGCCGGGAGCGCTGGCTTTCAGGTCGTCCACCACTACCGAAGGCTCGGCATCGAGGTCGCCGACGATCCAGACCGGGCCGCTGTCGTTGTGGTCGCGCAGTACTCCGCGTGCTTTCCAGCGGTTGATCGTGCCCGCCGGAGCGTCCGAGGTCAGCTCGATGCCGAGCCGGGAGCGCGTGGCCGATCTGCCGGCACCGGGCCCGACCGTGACGGCGGCGACGTGCTCCCAGAGCAGATGCGTCGGCTCCCGCCGCCGGAAGTGCATCCGCATCGAACGGTTGGTCAGCTGGACCCAGCCGTGCGGCGGGCTGACGATGCTCACCATCAGCCCGGCCCCGGCCAGCAGCGGCAGGAGGATCGCGGGGAACAGCGTCCAGTCGGGTCGGCCGGTCATCAGCAGCAGGCTGGCGAGCAGGCCGGCCACCCACAGGACGAGGCCCACGACGACGAACCGGGCGGCGATGTTGACGATGACGGTTGTCCGCGGCACCTCGGCGAGGACGTTGACCGCCGGCTGCTCGGTCGATGGCGTGTCTGGCGCGACCGGGCGTTGCCGAGGAGGCGTGGGCCCCGCCGGCTGCACGGTGGTGGCATGCCGTTCCCAGGATTCGCCCTCGGGGGCGGGGCGAGCGGGGCCGGTGTGGTCGTGCTCCCCGACCGCGGCGGCGGGGCTGTCGCGCCGGCCGGGCACGCCCGCGTTGACCGGGGCGTCGAGAAGGTCACGGGCCTGCTCGACGGTGAGCCGTTGGGCCACGTCCCGGGTGAGCAGGCCGGCGATCACCGTGGCCAGCGGCTCGCCGCACCGGATGGCCGGCAGGTCGTCGTAGAGGACCGCGTGCAGGGTGGCCGCGGTGGACGCCCCCTCGAACGGAAGCTCACCGGTCACGGCCTGGGCGAGGGTCACACCCACCGACCACAGGTCGGCCGCTGGCGTGGGGTCGGTGCCGTGGAACAGCTCCGGCGCGAGGTAACCGGTCGACCCCATCATCCCCTGACGGGTCAGGCGGGTGTCCCCCGCCACGTGCGCGATGCCGAAGTCGAGAAGTTTCACCTCGTCGCCGGGGAGCACCATGATGTTGCCGGGTTTGACGTCGCGGTGCACCACACCTACCGAGTGCGCGGCGGCCAGTGCGCCCAGCACGCGTACGGCGATCGTCGCCACCCGCTCCGGTGACAGCGCCCCCTCCCGGTCGAGGAGATCGGCGAGCGTCGGAGCCTCCACCAACTCCGTCACGATGTAGACGGCCTCGTCGTCGCCGCTGGCCGGGACCACGTCGTGGATCGCCACGACCGCCGGATGGTTGATGCGCCCCGCGCTGCGGGCCTCGCGCAGCGCCCGCTCCGCGAACCGCAGACGCTCCTCGGTCGGAAGCCCGAGGGGAACGCGGACCTCCTTGACCGCGACGGTGCGTCCCATCAGCTCGTCGGTCGCCCGCCAGACCACCCCCATGCCGCCCCGGCCGAGGACGCTCTCCAACCGGTAACGCCCCGCGATGAGCTGGTGCGGCGACTGGGGATTCGGCACCTTCGCGCTCCTTGCCATCGGGCATTACAGTCGGTGCGAACCATACTCCGGGCGATCGCGCGGCGGTGTCCGTCCACATAGGAGTCGATCTACGTCTCGCGCCTGGTGCGCGCGGGCTACGGGGTTGGGTTCGACCGAGAACGGCGCGGCTTTCAGGGGGGACGGGGCGATGGCGACCGGGTTCGGCTTCGACAGGGACGCGGTCCTTCAGGCCGTGCGGCAGCTGACGGATGTGCGCTCCGAGCTGGAGTCGGCCCGGCGGCAGACCGGCCAACTGCCCAAGACCGGCTCCCACGACGTCGACCAGGCCCTCTATGAGTTCACCAAGGCCACGGTCCACCACCAGACACGCCTGGCGGCCGCGGTGGCAGCCGCCGCGGACGGGCTCAACGACGTGGTCACGGGCCACGCCCAGCTGGACAGCGCACTGGCCAACGAACTATCGACAAATCAACAAGCAAAAGGGGACGAGCGATGAGTGACGTCAGCGTCGGCTACGAGGGCCTCCAGTCGGCCGCCCGCACCTTGACCACGGGGCAGGAGGAGATGACCCAGAAGTTGACCGCCCTGAAGTCGATGATCGACCAACTGGTCAACAGCGAGTTCCGCACCCAACTGGCCTCGGGTCGTTTCCAGGACTCCTACCAGCAGTGGACCACCGGTGCGCAGAACATGATCGGCGGGCTGGAGGGCATGTCCACGTTCCTGGTCGGCGTCGTCCGCGAGCACCAGGACCTGGACGCCAGGCTGGCCGGGGGCATCAACGGCTGATCGCCCGACCGACGTGGAACAGTGGCAGGTCCTCGACATCTACGACGGCGATCCGACCCCCGGTGAGCCGGCCTCGATCCGTGCGATGGCGGCCGATTCCCGACGCGCGGTCGGGGAGGCCGACGAGCACGGCACGCGACTACGCGCCATCGCGGCGGCCAGCGGCGCGCTGGCCCTACGGGGCGACTTCGCCGCGACCGTCGAGCAGGAGCTCGCGCTGCTTCCCGCTGAGGCGAAGGCCCTGGCGGACGCCCACCTGGCCTGCACCCGAGCCCTTTCCTCGTTCGCGGACGAGTTGGAGCGGGTCCAGCGGCAGTCCCGCAGCGCGCTGCAGAGGGGGATGGCGGCCGACAGTCAGTACCGCAGCCTGCTCGATCAGTTCTGCGCGTTGACCCGTCGGAGTCCCCGCGGGTCGGGGATCTGGCGAGGCCTCACCGAGTCCGACGCGTCCGGAGAACGTGAACCGGTCTACTCGATGGCCAGCTCCGTCGGCCGATCGGCGCGGCTGTGCGAGGCGGAACGCCAGGAGGCGCGGGCCGCTGCTCTTCAGGCGAAGGGCCTCTACCAGGAGGCCGCGGGTCGATGCGCCACGGCGATTCGGGCCGCCACACTGACCTCGACGCGACTGAACGCCGCACGAAGGTCAGCGCCGGACACCGGAGCGTCCTCGAGCACGACCAGCGGACGCATCGCCGGACCTGCCGGCAAGAAACCGCAGTTACCTCCACACCCGCGCCACAATCTGGAGAGAGTCCAGCCGGGCAGCCGCACGAAGGCGGCCAACACCGTCGTCCTCCCCACCGCGGACGTCACCAAGGACATCGACGACATCAACAGCGGTCGGGCAACCTGGGATGCCGGCCGCCAGCGCTACGTGGTGAACGGACGTACCTACATCCCCAAGGATGGGAGAATGGTCCCCGAGTCCGGGCCTGGCCTGGAGGCGTTGGACCATCAGGAGTACGAGTCGCTCAAGGCCTACATCAGGTTTGACGGCGACCTCGATGCGGCCGACGCCGAGCTGTCCAGGGACCCCTACAACACGCCGGCGCACCGGGCCCGCGCGCTGGAGGTCTTCCGCCATCACAGCAAGTACCAGGAGTGAGTGGTGGTCTATCAGATCCAGTTCGAGAAGGAGATACCCGCTGCCCGACTGCGGCAGTTTCTCCAGGACAGTTATGGCATCGCGCCCGCGGGGATCTACGTCGGACGGGTCGCGGACCGCCCGGCCGACGATCCTCGGCCGGTCGCCATGTTCACGCCGCCCGACCACGACGAGGAGTTCGGCTGGGTCCTGGTCGGCGACACCGAGCTCGCCGATGCCACAGGTCAGGACGAGGTGGAGCTGGCGGTCACCCTGGCCCGCGCATTCGGGGTCCGGGCGGTGGTCGACGACGGAAGCCTCTACCCCGACAGGTGGCGGCTGGTCAGCACCGATGGCAGCAGTGGTCTGGTGCTCACGGACGAGGACGCCGCGGCCGCCGGCAGTCTACGGATCGTGCACGCCCTCGAACCGATCGCCGGCGAGCCCGACCTGACAGTTGTGCGGCCGTCGGGCGGGGCCGACGACTGACGACCGGCAAGCGTCGTTGAACGGACATGGCCCGGCGCACGGCCTGTCGTCGACGCACCGATGTCGCGGTCGGATCGGAGATCTCACGATGCGTCCTCGTCGTCGCCCCGGCCACCACGGCGTCGACGCACCGTGCCGGCGGCCAGCAGGGTGACGACCGCGGCGGTCAACTGGAGTGCGGCGCCCAGCAGATCGACCAGGCCGGAGATGGCGTCAGAGTGCGTCACAAGATCCATGAACGGCCTCCGGGTTCGTGCCCACCGTCCGCTTTCTGCGGAAGGCCCTCCCCCGGGCCCGAGCGGTAGCCGCCAGAGCACCACCGCCATTGTGGCACTCCCGCCCCACCGAAAAACAGGCCTCCGACCGATCGACTGACGTCATACGTTACAACTTGACGAACGGCATGTTATCGCTCACAGTCGATGTCGAGGCGAACGGCGTTCGCGGCTCGCGGGAGAGCCCTCGCTGATCGGCCTCGGCGTCACGGCGTCCGGCCGGGCAAGCGGGCGTCGCATCAGGATTCGACAGCGGCCGCCGACCACGTGCGGCGGACGACGCGCGTCCGCACCCGGGCTGCCGCCGAGTCCCCGACCCCGTACCAGAGGAAGCGCCGATGAGATCAAGGATCGCACTGCTGGCCGCCGCGCTCGCGACGGCCCTGGCGACGATGACGGCCGTGGTCACGGCCGCCACCCCGGCGTCGGCCGCGACGCTCACCCAGGTGACGAACTTCGGCACCAACCCGACGAACCTCCAGATGCACCTCTACGTGCCGGACCGGGTCGCGGCCCAGCCGGCTCTCCTGCTCGCCCTGCACTACTGCACCGGCAGCGGCCCGGCGGTGCACTCCAGTTTCGGGCTCAGCACCCTCGCCGACCGCTACGGCTTCATCGTGATCTACCCGTCGGTGACCCGCAGCAGCAAGTGTTGGGACGTCTCCTCCCCCCAGGCGCTGCGGCGCGACGGCGGCAGCGACCCCATCGGCCTCAAGTCCATGGTCGACTACGTCCGGGGCCGCTACCCCATCGACGCCAACCGGATCGCCGTGGGCGGGTTCTCCTCCGGCGCGATGATGACGAACGTCATGGCCGGCCTCTACCCGGACCTGTTCAACGCCGGGTTCAGCTCCTCCGGGGTTCCGTTCGGCTGCTTCGCCACCACGAACGGCGCCGAGTGGAACAGCGAGTGCTCCGGCGGGCGCATCGTCCGGACCCCGCAACAGTGGGGCGATCTGGTGCGCAACGCCTACCCCGGCTACACCGGCAAACGTCCCCGGATGCAGATCTGGCACGGCACCACGGACACCACGCTGAGCTACGTCAACTTCGGCGAGCAGATCAAGCAATGGACGAACGTCCAGGGCGTCTCGCAGACCCCCGCCTACACCGACTCCCCGCAGGCCAGCGCCACCCGCACCCGGTACGGGGGCACCGGCGGCACGGCGCCGGTCGAAGCCATCAGCTTCCAGGGGTACGGCCACTCCATCCCGTTCGACGCCGCGCAGGCCGTCCGGTTCCTCGGTCTGGACGGCACGAGCCCCACCACACCACCGCCGAACCCCACCACACCGCCGCCGAACCCGACCACACCGCCACCGGGCGGCACGGCCGCACCGCTGCGTAACGTCAACGCCGGTCGCTGCCTGGACGTCCCGGCGAGGTCGCAGACGAACGGCACCCAGGTGGCGCTGTGGGACTGCAACGGCGGCACCAACCAGCAGTGGACGCCGACCGCCGCGCGACAACTCCAGGTGTACGGCACGAAGTGCCTGGATGCCGAGGGCGCGGGGACCACGTCGGGCACCCGGGCGATCATCTGGGACTGCAACGGCGGCACCAACCAGCAGTGGAACATCAACTCCGACGGTACGGTCACCGGCGTCCAGTCCGGCCTGTGCCTCGCGCCGAACGCCGGCGGCACCGCCAACGGCGCCCAGCTGGTCCTCTCGACCTGCAACGGCACGAACTCCCAGCGGTGGAGCAGAAGTTGACGCGGTGACCGACGGGGGCGTACCCCGTTTGTCGCCTGATCGGTCGGTGGCCCGGCGCGGGAGGGATCCCGAGCCGGGCCATTGGTTGTCCGAGGAGCGCCGCACTGGTGGCGCAAGCCGCTGTTGGCGGCGTCGAGGGCGCGAGGCTGTGGTGCTCAGCGCGGGGGTGCGGCGCACGGCGCGGTTGGAGTCCCGCTGCTCGGGCCCGGACTCTGAACAGCGGGACTACCAGACGCGCCCCGACCACGTGGCCGGGACCGACGATTCCCGGGGAGGGCCGGGGCGACGCTTCGCCGCGCACGCCGAGGCCGACACGCGTCGGCCGCAATCCACCCGCCCCACGCCGCCGTCGGCGTCTCCGGACCAGGAGTCACAGCGCTCACGATCGCCCCGGAGCCAGTGGAGAATCGGCGACTGTCCGTCACGTTAGCGCTCACAGGACGCGTATGTCCATAGATGATGGTCAGTGCTAATGGAGGGGTCGGTCGTCGAGACGCAGCAGGTGACGGCCACGTGAGGGAAGCCTTGCCGGCCTCACGACCCGGGCTGCCCCTTCGACACCGGCCGTCGCGGTGGTGCGGCACTGTCGCGCACGATCAGCTCGGTGGCCAGTTCGACCCGAGGGCTCTCGGTCTTCTCCCCGCCGGCGAGGCGCAACACGGTCCGGGCGGCCAGCATGCCCATCTCGGCCAGGGGCTGACGCACGGTGGTCAGCGGCGGTGAGCACCACCTGACCTCCGGCAGGTCGTCGAAGCCAACCACGCTGATGTCGTCGGGCACCCGCAGCCCGCGTTTGCGGACCGCCTCGTAGACGCCCAGCGCCATCTGGTCGCTGGAGGCGAAGATGGCGGTGGGCGGGTCGGGCAGGGCCAGCAGTTGGGTACCGGCGCTGAATCCGGCCTCGTGGTAGAAGTTGCCGGGACGGATCAGGCTGTCGTCGAGGGGGATGTCGGCGGCGCCGAGGGCAGCCCGGTAGCCGTCCATCCGGGCCCGGCTGCACATCAGGTGCGGCGGCCCGGCGATGAAGCCGATGCGGCGGTGGCCCAGGCTGATCAGGTACTGGTTGGCACTCAGGCTGCCGGCCCAGTTGGTGGCGCCGATGGTGGGTGACTCCTGCGGGTCGACGCCGGCCGGGTCGATGATGACCACGGGCAGGTGCAGGCGACGCAGCTCGGCCTGCAACGGCGGGTTCACCATCGAGGTCACGAAGATGATGCCCTCGGTGGAGCGCGTACGCATGTTGTCGAGCCACTGCTTCGCCGAGGAGATGCGCCAGTGGATGGCCGACACGACGGTGCCGACGCCGCTGGTCTGGCCGACGTCCTCCACGCCGCGAATGATCTCCACGGCCCACGGGCTGTCCAGGTCGTTGAAGACCAGGTCGATGAGAGCGGCGTCGGTACGCCGGGCCGGCGAGCGGCGGCGGTAGCCGTGCCGGTTGAGCAGCGCCTCGACGCGCGCCCGGGTGTCCGGAGCGACGTCGGATCGCCCGTTGATGACCCGGGAGACCGTGGGCACCGAGACACCGGCCAGCCGCGCGATCATCGCGATGGTGACGTTCCGGCCGTTCTCCGCGCCCACGGTCGCTCCTTCGTCTGGCAGGCAGGCTTCAGGTCTGCTCGCGGTGGTGCGGTGTCATCCCTTGACGCTGCCGGTGAGGCCCCCGATGAGCTGCCGTTCGGCCACGGCGTAGAAGCCCAGGGCCGGCAGCATGGACAGCACGACGTACGCGAGCACCCGCGCGGTGTCGTCGGCGTACTGGCCCTGGAAGGCCTGGACCCCGACGGGGAGCGTCCACCAGCTCTGGTCGCTGAAGACGACGAGCGGCAACATGAAGTTGTTCCAACTGGTCACGATCGCCAGCACCGAGACGGTGGCCAGGGCGGGACGGGCCATCGGCAGCAGGACCCGCCAGAAGAACCCGAAGGAACTGCAGCCGTCCAGGACGGCTGCCTCCTCCACCTCGGCCGGGATGGTGCGGAAGAACTGGCGCAGGATGATGATGGTGATCGGCAGCCCGAAGGCGGCCTGGGGCAGGATGACGCCGAGCGGATTGTCCAGCAGGCCCATGCCGCGCAGCAGGACGAACAGCGGCAGGATGGCCACCGCGAACGGGAACATCAGACCGATCGCGAAGAGGGTCACCAGGAACTCGCGGCCCCGGAACGCATAGCGTGCGAAGACGAACGCGGCCATCGCCGCCGCGCCGACGACGATGACTGTGCTGCTGACGGCGATCAGCACACTGTTGCCGAGCTGCCGCCAGAACACGCCCTCGCCGAGGATCTCGAGGTAGTTTCCCACCCAGGGATCGGGCCAGCCCAGCGGGTTGGTGGACAGCTGGCCGTTGTCCTTGAAGCCACCGAGCACGCCGAAGTACACCGGCACGACGATGAGCACACCGACGGCGATGCAGACGAGGTGCAGCACGACGCTGCGGGTCCGCTGGGCGCGACTCGCCGTGGCGGTCATCGCTGGCCTCCCTGGGTGGTGACCGCGCCCGCCGTGTCACGACGCAGCACGATGCGTTGGTAGAACAGGGCGAAGACGAGGCTCAACAGGAACATCACGATGCTGATGGCACTCGCGTAGCCGACCTCGAAGCGACGGAAGCCGAACTGGTACATAGTGACGGCCAGCGTCTCCGAGGAGTGGATCGGCCCGCCGCCGGTGAGCACCCAGACCATGTCGAAGAGTTGGATGGTGCCGATGACCGACAGGAAGATGCTGATCCGGATCGTCGGGCCGAGCAGGGGCAGGGTGACGTGCCGGAACGCCTGCCAGGCGCTGGCGCCGTCGGTGACCGCGGCCTCGGACAACTCCTTGGGGATGCCCTGACGGGCGGCCAGGAAGAGCATCATGTAGAGGCCGAAGTACTTCCAGGACACCACCAGGAAGACGGCGTACAGCACGGTGTCCGGGTCGGCGAAGACGGTGCCCGCGTCGGCACCCAACCACCGGGCGACGCCCTCGCCCAACCCTCGGTTCGGAGAGAACACCAGGGTGAACAGGACGGCCGTGGTGACCTCGGAGAGCACGTACGGGGCGAAGAAGATCAGCCGGTAGACGGCCCGCCCGCGCAGTGGCTGGTTGAGCAGCATGGCCAGGGCCAGCGCGACCGGCAGCTGCACGACCAGGGACAGCACCACCAACACCAGGCCACGCCACAGGTCGCCGCGGAACGTCGGGTCGCCGAAGGCACGTGTGTAGTTGTCCAACCCGATGAAGTTCTCCGGCAGCCCGAAGCCGTTCCACTTGAAGAGGCTGGCATAGCCGGCCACCACGATGGGGGCGAGGACAAGGAGCACGAACAGCGCCAGGGCGGGCGCCAGGAACACGGTGAGGACGCCACCCCGGCCCGGCCGGGGCTGGCGGCCGCGCTTGCGCGCGGTGCCCGGCCCCGATGCCGGCGGATCGGTCGCCGTGTCGCCGCGCCTCGTGTCCGACACGGTCGATGGCCTGGTCATGCCTACTCCACTCGGGTTCTACGGCCGGCTACGGATGGTTGACGGGTCACGGTCAGGCGGTCTTTGCCACCTGCGTGATGTCCTTGAGGATCGCCGAGGGGGCCTTCTTGCCGGCGATGATCTCGGCGACGCTGTCGTTGATCTGCTGCCCGAGCGCGGGCGCGTACGCCTGGTCGAGGTAGAGCTGGAAGCCGGTGTTCTTGGCCAGCGTCTCCGCGACGACCTTGTTGTTGGGGTCGCTGATCGCCGAGGTGGCGTCCTTCACCGTGGGCAGTACCGCGCCGGTCTGCGCGGACTTCTTCTGGTTGTCGACGCTGAGCAGGAACTTCAGGAAGTCGATGGTGGCCGCCGGCGCGTCCTTGCCGACGGCGAAACCGTTGCCGCCGCCGAAGACCTCGGTGGAGGTGCCCTTACCGCCGTCCACCGCGGGGAACGGGAAGAAGCCGAGCTTGTCGCCGAGGCCCTTCTTGCTGGTCGAGCTTGAGGCCTGCACCGCCGGCGCCCACTGACCCATCAGTTCCATGGCCGCGCCGCCGTTGCCCATGGTGGCGGCCTGCCCGTCCGGAGAGCCGTACTCGGCGCCGAGGAAACCCTTCTGGAAGGGCTGCAGGTCGACGAGTTCCTTGAGCCGCTCACCCGCGGCGACCAGTTCGGGGGTGTCGAAGTTCTTGTCGTCGACGGCCTTCTGCAGCGCGCCGACGCCACCGATGCGCATGGCCAGGTAGGACCAGTAGAAGTGGGCCGGCCACTTGTCCTTGCCGGCGATGGCGACCGGGGTGACGCCGGCGGTCTTGAGCTTCCGGACCGCGTCGAGCAGCGCTGCCCAGGTTGTGGGCGACTCGGTGATGCCGGCGCGGGTGAAGAGTTCCTTGTTGTACCAGAACCCGACCATGCCGATGTCGAACGGGATGCCGTAGATCTTGCCGTCGATCGTGTACGGCCCCATGGCAGCCGGCAGGATGCCACCGACCAGGTCCTTCACGTCGTCGGTGAGGTCCTTGACCAGGCCCGCGTCGACCTGCTGCTTGAGCACGCCACCACCCCACGACTGGAAGAGGTCCGGCGGGTCACCCGCCTGGGTGGCGGTGGTGAGCTTGGCCTTGAACGCCTCGTTCTCCAGGGGCTGGATGTCGATGGTGACGTTCGAGTGCGCGGCCTTGTACTCGGTGGCCAGCGCCGCCCAGACCGGAAGCATCGGCTCGGTGTTCTGGATGTGCCACCAGTTGATGGTCTGCGGCGCGTTGGGGTCGCTGGACTTCTCGTCGCCGCTGCAGGCGCTCAGCAGGTAGGCGCCGGCGCCGGCACCGGCGAGGCCGAGCAGCGTTCGGCGGGAAAGGTGCGTAGTCATGATCCATCCCTTCGGGGACTCACGGGGTGCTCGGACGCCGGCCGAGCCGGCGGGTGGGACTTATGGATCTCCGGAACTTTCATTGCTTCGCCGGTATTACCGGTCGATGGCCGGCACGCTACGAGCTGTGGCCGCAGCGGTCAAGACCTCTGTCCTATTGCGAAAAGACCGGCTAGCGTAGGCAGGACTTCCAGTGATCCGGGACCGCAAGTTTCCGGAAGTTCCAGACAGTCGTCCAGAGGAGCCCTCGTGTCGACCGACATCGCTAACGTGGTGACCGCTGCCCGGTCGATCCGCAACCCTGTCCTCGCCGGATTCCATCCGGATCCGTCGATCCTGCGCGTCGACGATGACTACTACCTGGCCACCTCGACCTTCGAGTGGTATCCGGGCGTGCGTGTGCACCATTCGCGTGATCTCGTGAACTGGCGCACCCTGGGCGGGATCATCACCGACCGCCGCCTGCTCGACCTGCGCGGCTGCGGTGACTCCAACGGCGTGTGGGCGCCCGACCTGACGTACCACGACGGTCAGTTCCACCTCGTCTACAGCGACGTGGCCAGCTTCGCCAGCGGCTACTGGGATCCCCAGAACTTCCTGGTCACCGCCGAGGACATCGCCGGGCCGTGGTCGGACCCGGTGAAACTGCACGGGCGCGGTTTCGACGCCGCCCTGTTCCACGACGACGACGGCACCACCTGGCTGCTGAGCATGAGCGCGGACTGGCGACCCGGCCGGGACCGTTTCGGCGGCATCGAGATCCAGCAGTACGACCGGGCCGCGCGCCGCCTGGTCGGCCGGCCCCGCATCCTGTTCACCGGCACCCCGGTCGGGGTCACCGAGGGCCCGCACCTGTACCGCCACGACGGGTGGTACTGGCTGATCACCGCCGAGGGCGGCACCAGCTGGGAGCACCAGGTCACCGTGGCGCGGTCCCGGGAGCTGTTCGGGCCGTACGAGGTGGACCCGTCCGGCCCGCTGCTCAGCTCGGTGGGTCGGCCCGACCTGCGGTTGCAGAAGGCCGGTCACGGCAGCCTGGTGCGCACCCAGGACGGCGAGTGGTATCTGGCCCATCTGGTGGGTCGCCCCTACTCACCGCTGGGCAGCTGCGTGCTGGGCCGGGAGACGGCGATCCAGCGGGTCGAGTGGCCGGCGGATGACTGGCCCCGGATCCCGGGCGGGGTGCCCGCGGAGGAGGTCGTCGCGCCGGACCTGCCCGCGCACCCGTGGCCGGCGGAGCCCGACACCGACCACTTCGACGCCCCCGAGCTGGGTCTGTGCTGGTCGACGCTGCGCCGGCCCGCCACCGACGACTGGATCGACCTGCGGTCGCGGCCGTCGTACCTGCGGGTGCACGGCGGGCAGTCGCCCGTCGGCCGACAGGCCCCCAGCCTGGTCGCGCGCCGCGTCGAAGCGACGCACTGCTCGCTGGAGACGGTTGTGGAGTTCGACCCGGTCGACCACCGTCAGCTCGCCGGGATCACCGCCTACTACAACACCCTCAACTGGCACCACCTCTACCTGACCCGCGCCGACGACGGGCGGACGGTGGTGGAGCTGCTCAGCTCCGACAACGGGCGGCGCACCCCGCACCCGGAGCTGACCGTCGACGCCAGCGGCGTCACCCGGGTCGGTCTGCGGGCGGTGTTCGACGGGCCGGTGGTGGGCTTCGACTACGACCTGGGCGCCGGGTGGCAGCGCCTCCCGGTCGACCTGGACGCGACGATCCTGTCCGACGAGCACGCCGCACTGATCATCGACGGTGAGCCGGCCGCGTGGGGCTTCACCGGAGCGTTCGTCGGCCTTTGGGTGCAGGATCTCGGCGGCGACGGGGTGTACGCCGACTTCGACCTGGCCACCTACCGGGAGCGGTGAGCACGCGGACGGCACCGCCGGGGGTGCCGTCCGCGTTCCCGTCCCGTCGTCCTACTTCACCTGGGTAGCGACGGCGCGAACCTGGCCGAGGGTGGTGCGGAAGCCGTGGCCGGACGCGGCCGGGTCCTCGTCGACCAGGCCGCTGACGGCCATGGCCTGCGAGCGGGACACCACGACCGCGTCGTCACCGGCCCCGGCCACGTCGAACACCCCGAAGTCACCGCTGAGCGTGCGGAACGTCGGGGCCGCCGGGTCCTTGGCGAGATAGAGCACCACGACCTGACCCGCGGTGAGCGTGGACATCTGGGCCATGTCCGCCACGCCGCGATCCAGGCTGGCGAGCGTGATCCGCGTCCCGGCCCCGACGGACGTTCCGTTCGCCGCGCGCAGCACCTCGTCCACCCGGAACCCGGTCGCCTCGACCTCACCCCGGACCACCAGGTCCGCGGCCTCGCTGAGCTGCCGCACCGTGCCGTACCCGCGCAACTTGCCCTTGATCGCCGGGCGCACGGCGCCCGTCGGCGCGGCCTCGGTCGGCGCGCCGGCGCTGGGCGCGGCGACCGGGTCGGCGGCGTCGGCGCTACCGCAGGCGGACAACGCCGCCACGGCGAGCACGGCGGCGGCCGTGACCCACAGAGACCGGGTACGGCGAAGGTGGACTGCCATGGACTGCTCCTTGCGTATCGGTGCCGTCCCGGGTCGTTCCGCCCGGGACGCGGCACTGCTCACGCCATCTAACTGGGCGCCCCGGCGACCGCGCACCCCGGTAGCCGTCCTCGCGCACAACGCCCGACGACGACGAGATGAACACGCGTCGTCACGGCCCGCTGTCGTCGATTGACGGCACCGCGACGCACTGATATCTGTTAATACAGTTTCCAGATGCTCGCGGTGCCCGCCGGGGCCGATCGTCGCGCCGGGCACCGACCGGCCGGCGGCATGCCGCCCCTTCCCCGAGGAACACAATGGTCCGCAAGAGAACAGCCGCCTACGTCGTGGGCACCCTGCTGACCGGCGTCGCGGCGGTCGGCTACGGCCTGCCGTCGGCCAGCGCCGCGACCGCCGGCCCGATCACCGGCCTGGGCGGCAAGTGCGTTGACGTCGCCGGGGCCAATCCGGCGAACGGCACGCCGGTCCAGCTCTACGACTGCAACGGCAGCACGGCCCAGACCTGGACGGTCGGCAACACCGACGCCTCGATCCGCGCGCTCGGCAAGTGCCTGGACGTCACCGCCGCGTCGACAGCCAACGGCGCCAAGATCCAGTTGTACGACTGCAACAACACCGGCGCGCAGAAGTGGACGGCCAGCAACGGCGCCCTGGTCAACACCGCCTCGGGCAAGTGCCTCGACGTGACCGACCGGAGCACCGCCAACGGCGCCCGGTTGCAGATCTGGACCTGCGGCGGCACCACGAACCAGCAGTGGACGCTGCCCGGCGGTGGCACACCCGGCCCCACGCCCACCGCCACCGTTCCGGCCGGCGCCAACCTCGACGACCCGGCGAAGAAGGACGTCGCCATGCAGCTCGTCTCGGCCGCGGAGAACTCCTCGCTCGACTGGCGTGCGCAGTTCTCCTACATCGAGGACATCGGCGACGGCCGCGGCTACACCGCCGGCATCATCGGCTTCTGCTCCGGCACCGGCGACATGCTCGAGCTGGTCGAGGCGTACACGCGCACCAAGCCCGGCAACGTGCTGGCCGGATACCTGCCGGCGCTGCGCGCCGTCGACGGCACCCCCTCGCACGCGGGTCTGGACCCCAACTTCCCCCGCGACTGGCGGACCGCGGCCAACGACTCGGTGTTCCGCGCCGCGCAGGAGGCCGAGCGGGACCGGGTCTACTTCAACCCGTCGGTACGCGACGGCAAGAACGACCAGGTCCGGGCACTCGGTCAGTTCGCCTACTACGACGCGGCGGTGATGCACGGGTACGAGGGCATGCGCCAGATCCGCAGCCGCGCCCTCGCGCGCGCGAAGCCCCCGGCGCAGGGCGGCGACGAGCGGACCTGGCTCAACGCGTTCCTCGACGAGCGGGTCATCGAGATGAAGAAGGAGGAAGCCCACTCGGACACGTCCCGCGTCGACACGGCCCAGCGGGTGTTCCTCAACAACGGCAACCTCAACCTGAACACGCCGCTGGCGTTCGCCGTCTACGGCGAGCAGTTCCGCATCGGCTGACGCAGACGCTCAGGGCGCCGCCCGCGCGGCGCCCTGAGCCGTCCCCCGTACGCGACCCCGCCTCGACGCTGACGACACGGCGCAGGGCAGCCGCCGGTCGGCGGGGTGGCCGAACCGGCGGGCACGAAAACGGGATCCCGCGCTGGCACACTTGCCGACATGGTCGACTGGTACACCCGAGCCGAGGCCGGTAGCGGCGTCACCCGGCTCTCGGAACCGCACGTCAACGAACTCCTGTCGGCGAACTTCTGGTGGCTGCGCGGCGACGATCGGGACCTGGTGATCGATGCCGGGCTCGGGGTCGTCGCCCTCCGGGAGGCGATCCCGGCCATGTTCGCGCGCGATCCGATGGTCCTGCTCACCCACGCGCACCTGGATCACGTCGGCGGGGCGGCCGAGTTCGCGGACCGGGCCGCGCACCCCGCCGAGGCGGACCTCCTGGCGGCGGGCGTACCGGCGAGCCTGTACGGCGCGGAACTCTTCGACAAGCTCGGGATCGACGCGGCGGGCGCACCCGTCCCGGAGCTGATGATCGACGCCCTGCCCGATCCCGACTACGACCCGGTCGACTACCGCATCGCACCCATGACCCTGCACCGCCTGCTCGACGACGGCGACCACGTCGACCTGGGCGGGCGAACACTCACCGTGCTGCACCTTCCCGGCCACACACCGGGCAGCATCGCCCTGCTGGAGGAACGCACCGGGACCTTGTATTCCGGCGACATCATCTACGAGGGCGCGCTGATCGACGACCTGCCGAACTCCGATGTGGCCGACTACCGACGCAGCATGGAGCTCCTCGCCGACCTCGACGTGTCCATCGTCCATCCCGGCCACGGGCGCAGCTTCGACCGGACCCGCCTGCGTCAGTTGGCCGAGGCCTACCTGCGCAGAGACGCCTGAGGCCCGTTTCATAAGGGCGGTCGAGCCGAGGCGGAGTCCGGGCGGCGATCCGGCAAGGTGAGGCGGACCCTACCCGGCCGCGCCGTCCGGCGCGGCGACGAGCGAGTCCAGGTGACGGCGCAGAACCTCGCGCAACAGGCCCGGCGGGAAACGCCGTGGGAACATCACGGCCTGCAGCCCCAGCCCGTCGAGCAGAGCACGCAGGCGGACACTCTCCACCTCCACGTCGAGGTCCGCGGGTAGACCGCCGGCCGCCTGCGCGCCCCGCAACGTGCGCTGAACCAACTCGTCCAGGGCCTGCTGCATCGCCTCGGCGTGGACGAGCAACGACTGACGAGTGCGGGCCGCCGCGGTGAACGTGTGCCGCAGGAGCATCTCGTCGCGTCTGAGGTCGTCGAGCGGCAGAAATTCGGCCAGGAGTTCCTCGGTGCGGCGGCGTCGATCCGCGCGGCTGCCGGCGGAGTCGCCGAGCAGGCACTCGGCGTGCGCCCAGACCCGCTCGCCGACGCGGCGGCCAAGCTCCTGGACGGCGAAGATCATCAGCTCGTCGTGGTCGGTGAAGTAGTGCCGAACCGATCCGATGGCCAACCCCGCCTCGTCGGCCACATTGCGCAACGTGGCCGCCTCCAGGCCGTCGCGCGCGACGACCGCGTGCACGGCGTCGGCCACCACGCGACGACGTTGCTCGGGATCGACAATCTTTGGCATGGGGTTTTTATAGCACGTTCATGCCATGATAATTTGGCACGACGGTGCCAAATACGGGAGGTACGACAGTGAACGGCTGGGTCCTGGCGGCGATCATCGTCCTGGCGCTGATCGTCCTCGTGGTGAAACGGCTGGTCGGCGAACCCCTCAACAAGCGCGATCTATGGGCACCGCCGGTCATCCTCACCGCCATCGGCCTCTACATCCTGCTCAGGACCGACGGCCTGCGCACCGTCGACTACGCCTGGCTCGTCGGTGGCTGCGCACTGGGCCTCGTCCTCGGCTACCTACGCGGCTCGCTCGTCGTCGTCTACGAGAAGCGCGGCTTCCTCTGGCAGCGCTACCGCCTTCGCACCTTCGCGGCCATCGCCGGCACGCTCGTCGCGATGCTCGGCTACGGCCTGCTCGCCGACCATCTCGG
Organism: Micromonospora sp. NPDC049175; assembly: GCF_043197345.1. Lineage (NCBI taxonomy): Bacteria > Bacillati > Actinomycetota > Actinomycetes > Micromonosporales > Micromonosporaceae > Micromonospora > Micromonospora sp. NPDC049175. Next base: position 54,609 of record NZ_JBICSY010000001.1, read on the forward strand.
GATGCAGGCGCCGGCCCGTCCGATCCAACTCACCATCGGCATCAGCTTCATCGGTGAGGCCCTGGCCGTGACCCGTCGGGGCATCGACCTACGGGTGCCGTTCGCACCCGAACGCCGATGACGACAGCACGGCACCGGTGAACCGAACGGGCCAGCGGCTCAGCTCTCGACCCAACCGTGCGATCTGGCGTGGTCGACCAGAGACTGCCGGATCGCGGAGATCTGGGAACCGGTCAGCGTCGGCACCCGCTCGATCAGCAACTCCGTCACCTCGTAGGTGAACTCGCGCGGCGACAGGACGTCGCACATCCCGTCATCCTCCCCGGTCTGCCCGGTCCGCGTCGGCACCACGTCCGGTGCCCGTTCCGGCCGGGCGACCGCGACCGACTCGACGATCCGCAGCGCCGCCACCTTCAGACCACGGTCGCCGGCCTCCACCTCGTACTCGACACGCATGCCGGGATGCACCAGATGCCGCTGCTCGCCGAAGTCGTTGGCGTGGACGAAAATGTCCTCGCCACCTTTCGCCGGCGCGATGAAACCGTAACCACGTGCCTCGTCGAACCGAATGACCTTACCTGCCGCCCACACAGCCACCACCCACTCCCACCACTCAGCCAGGATCTCGACTACTTCCACACAGTGCCCGACAACCGTACCGAATACCTCGCGACTTGGCTCCCACGATCACCGCGCGCGCCATTCCGCGCCGGGGGCGCGGCTGGCATGCTGTTCGTACCATCGCCACGCTCGTGTGGGAGGTCGTCGTGTCGATCGAGGATCGCGCAAGGAAGCCGAGGCTGCCGCCGCGCTGGTTCATCCGGACGGCCTGGTCGGTGCACCGAGGGCTCTACCGGGTGTTTCGCGGCCGAGTCGGGCTCTGGCGGCCCCGCCCGGACCGTTGGGGCACCCTGCGACTGACCACGACCGGTCGCCGTACCGGTCAGCAACGCGGTGTCATCGTCGCGTACCTGGAGGATGGGCCGAACCTGTTCACGTTGGCGATGAACGGCTGGGGCGAGGGTGAACCCGCCTGGTGGCTCAACCTGCGGACCCATCCGGAGGCGACAGTCGACCTGGTGGACGGGCGGCGGCTGGTCCGTGGGCGCGCCGCGACCGGGGACGAGCGGACCCGTCTGTGGGCCCGCTGGCGCGACATCGACACCAACCTGGACGCCTTCGCGGCCCTGCGCCCGTCCGAAACCGCGGTGGTGATTCTCGAGCCCCGCTCCGGTGCCGAGGGCGTTGCCGGCCAGCCGCAGCCCGACGCCTGACGCGGTAGGCCCGCTCCCCCACACCGCCGCGCGTCCTGCGACAACACCGCCGCGCCCCGGCGAGGATGGCGGACCCGGTCGGGGCGCGGCGGGTTGGTGTCGGTGGGCGTAGGAGCTGTCGTCGTCGCACTTGTGGTCGGCGTCGTCCGCGGCGTCGGCGGCGTCCGCGTCGTCGGCGGGCTTCCGCGGCGTCGTCGGCGTCGGCCGCGGCGTCGTCGGGCTTCCGCGGCGTCGTCGGCGTCGGCCGCGGCGTCGTCGGGCGTCCGCGGCGTCGTCCGTGTCCGCGTCGTCGGCGTCGGCGGCGTCGGCCGCGTCGGCGTTGGCCTTGCCGGGGCCGTCGACCGGCTCCTACTCGGCCTTGACCACCGAGCCCAGCGGTCGATCATGACCGGGGAAATTGTCGTACACCTGTTCTAGCATGTCGTCATGGTCGAGGAGTTGGCGCAGGCAGACGACGCGGTCGCCGCCTGCGTCGACGACGCCGCCTGGGCCCTCACCGAAGACGAGCTGATCGCCGCGCTCGACGCCGCGCACCGCGTCGAGCAACGCCTCGCCGCCGTCACGCTGGCGTTGGTGCGCGAGTTGGACGGTCGCGGCACCGCACTGACGCAGGGCGCGTCCAGCACCGCGGTGTGGCTGCGCGAGCGACTGCGGTTGACAGTCCCCGCCGCGCGCCGGCTGGTCGATCTCGCGGCTCGCGTCGACGCGGCCCCGGCCGCCGTGCGGGAGGCTCTGGCGACCGGCGCGGTCAGCGTGGAGCAGGCCCGAGTCATCGTCGACACCGTCACTGCTGTGCAGACGGCCGCCGGGCCGGAGGTCGCCGACAAGGCCGTCGGCGTGCTCACCGACTGGGCCGGCCAGTTCGACCCCATCCTGATGCGCAAACTCGGCGCCCGCATCCTCGACCACGTCGCCCCCGACATCGCCGACGCCGCCGCCCACGCCGCACTGGACGCCGAGGCTGCCCGGGCAGCCCGCGACCGAACCCTCACCCTCTCCGAGCAGACCGACGGCCGGCTGCGACTCACCGGCACCCTCGACGCGGAAGCCGCGGCACTGCTCCGCGCCGCCATCGACCCCCTCAGCGCACCCACCGGGCCCGACGACACCCGCTGCGCCGGCCAACGCCGCCATGACGCCCTCGCCGACGTGTGCCGACTCGCCCTGCGCACGGGTGAGCTGCCCGACAGCGGCGGCGACCACGCCCAGATCGTCGTCACCACCGGCTACGACGAGCTGACCCGTCAGTTGGGTGTCGGCGCACTCGACACCGGCCCGCGCCTCACCCCCGACACGGTGCGCCGACTCGCCTGCGACGCCGCGATCCTCCCGGCCGTCCTCGGCGGCACCGGCCAGGTCCTCGACGTCGGCCGGCAACGCCGCCTCATCACCGGCCCCCTGCGACGCGCCCTCGTCCTACGCGACCGCGGCTGCGCCTTCCCCGGCTGCGACCGCCCACCCCGCTGGTGCGACGCCCACCACATCCACCACTGGGCCGACGGCGGCACCACCACCCTGACCAACGCCGTCCTGCTCTGCGGCCACCACCACCGACACCTCCACCACAACGACTGGACAGTGCGGTTGGCAGGCGACGGCCACCCCGAATTCATCCCACCCGCCTGGCTCGACCCCCAACAGGTCCCCCGCCGCAACCACTACCACCGGCGGCCCTAGACACGACCAGCCGAGGGCCTTCGCCAGCAGCCGTTGACGGATGGCTTGCTGCATACCGCTGGCCAGGGGATCTTTGCCGAGGACGCCCACCTCACCGTGACCGGCAGGACCGTCACCATCATCAACCGCGGCGGCGAGACCGACCGAGGTGGAGCGGCGTTGACCGAGCACCCGCCCGGGGCAGGGCCTCAAGGCGAGCCGGCAGCTATTGGGCCACCCATGGCTGCCCACCACGACCCGGTATATCCGCGACCCGGCATATCCGCGACCCGGCATATCCACGTCCCTGCCCACCACCCGGAACTGGCGTTGATCGCCTGGATCAGGTGGATACCCAATCGGTGCTGCGGCTCCTGGGATCCGCCGCGACCACGGCGCCTACCATCGCGCGGCTGAAGGGCGATCGTGACGTCCGTCCGCCTAGCCGGGGTCGGCGCAGAGTTGGGAGGTCAAGGTGGTGCGGGCCCATTCTTCCCACGTGTCCGGTGACCAGTCGCGGTCGCGGACGAAGATCAGGTAGAGCTGCGGGCTGAGCAGACCGAACAGCAGGTCCGCCGCCATCTCGACGGAGAGGCCGGGACGGGTGTCGGGCTTGCCGACCAGGGCTTCGGCCGCCGCGTACTGCACTGTGTAGCGCGGGTCGGGGCCGTCCGGCCACTGTGCCGCGATCTCCGGGTCGGTGGCCGCGGCAGCCGCGATCAGCGGCATGATCGGGGCGACCCGGCCCAGGATCTCGCAGGTGCCGTGGACGTGCGCGCGCAACTGCCCGGCCGCGGTGGGTTCGGCGCACGCGGCGCGGAACCACTCACGATCCATTGTGGCGATCGGCTCGGTGTCCCCGGCGATGGACGCGTCGACGACGTCCTTGAACAGCGTGCGCTTGTTGCGAAAGACGAAGTAGACCGTCTGGACGGCCACGCCCGCCCGGTCCGCGACCTCCTGCAGGCTCGTCGCCCCGTAACCCTGCGCGACGAACAACTCGCGAGCCGCGTCGACGACCTTGTCACGGGTACGGCGTGAGCGCTCGGCCCGCTTGTCCGGCCGCTTGACCTTGTCCATATTGCGAGCCTATCTTTAGAGCATGCCACTAGAGTTGCACTCTAAATTCTTGGAGGACACGATGGCCCAGCCCAACGCCACCCAGAAGCCGGACCCGGACCTGGCCTCAACGCAGCGAGACCCGGAGGAGCAGCGAGACCCGGAGGAGGAGGCCGTCCACCGCGCGCTGGAGCGCTACTACCGCGCCGGCAAGCCACCGTGGGACACCGGCGTGACGCCGCCCGAGCTGGTCGACCTGGTAGAGGGGCCCGGGGCGCTGCCGCCCGGCCGCGCCCTCGAACTCGGCTGCGGCACCGGGACCAACGCCACCTACCTCGCGCGGCACGGCTGGGAGGTGGCGGCCGTCGACCTGATCGACCGCGCCGTCGACCAGGCCAGGGAGAAGGCCGCGGCGGCGGGCGTGGCGGTACGGGTGCGGCACGGAGACGCCACCCGCCTCGACGAGCTGGACGTGCCGGGCCCCTTCGACCTGTTCTTCGACCTGAGCTGCTACTGCGGCGTCCCACTACACCGCCGCGATGCCTACGCCGCCGGGCTCACCCACCGCGCCGCTCCCGGAGCACGGTTGCTGATGTTCGGGTACGGCCCCGAGCCAATCGGCAATCCCGTCCCCGAGGTCGCATCGTGGGCGGCAGGCGTCACAGCCGACGAGCTCCGCGCCAGGTTCCGTGGCTGGGAACTACTCGACGTCACACCGGGCACCAACGCGGTGCCGACCTTCTGGTTCACGCTGCGCCGCGACGCCTAGCCAATCTCCGGTCGCCCGCCGGGCGGGAACGCTCGGCGCGGTGACTTGACCTCAAGCTCGGGTGAGGTCCTAACCTCCGGTATCGGAGGTAATGCATGAGCATGGAATTTACCGCGTGGACGTCTCTGCACCACGCGATGAACGCGCAGGAAGAACGACCGCTGTCCCGTGTCACCCTGAAGCGCATCGCGGGGTTCGCGCGGCCGCACCGTGCCCTGATCATCAGGTTCCTGCTGTTGAGCGTGGTGACGGCGGTCCTCACGGTGGCGGCGCCGGTCCTCGCCGGACGGGTGGTGGAGGCCATCGTCGACGGTGCCGACAGCGACGTCGTGATCCGGTTGGCGGTGCTGATCGCCGTGATCGCCCTGGCCGAAGCCGGCCTGGGTCTGGTGACGCGGTTCCTGTCCGCCAGCATCGGTGAGGGGCTCATCGTCCAACTGCGGACGGCAGTCTTCGACCACGTCCAACGCATGCCTGTGGCGTTCTTCACCCGGACGCGCACCGGTGCGCTGGTCAGCCGCCTGAACAACGACGTGATCGGCGCGCAGCGGGCCTTCAGCGACACCCTGTCCGGGGTCGTCGGCAATGCTGTCACCCTGGCGCTGACGCTTGCGGTGATGCTCAGTTTCTCGTGGCAGATCACGGTGCTGGTGCTCGTGCTGCTCCCCGTCTTCGTCCTCCCGGCGCGCCGGATGGGTTCGAAGCTCGCCCAGTTGCAGCGTGAGGCGGCCGAGCACAACGCGGCCATGAGCACACGGATGACCGAACGTTTCTCCGCGCCCGGCGCGACCCTGGTCAAGCTGTACGGGCGGCCGGCCGAGGAGTCGGCCGAGTTCGCGGCACGGGCGCGTCGGGTGCGGGACATCGGCATCCGTGCCGCCATGCTCCAGTGGGTCTTCATCACCGCGCTCACCGTCGTCGGCTCGTTGGCGCTGGCCCTGGTCTACGGGCTGGGTGGTCTCTACGCCCTCCGGGGCAGCCTCGACGCCGGGACCGTGGTCGCCCTGGCGCTGCTGCTGTCGCGCCTCTACGCGCCGTTGACCTCGCTGGCCAGCGCTCGGGTGGAGGTGATGAGCGCGCTGGTGAGCTTCGAGCGGGTGTTCGAGATCCTCGACCTCACGCCGCTGATCCGCGACCGGCCCGACGCGCGCCCGCTTCCCGACGGACCGGTCGCGGTGGAGTTCGACAAGGTGCGGTTCGGCTACCCCTCGGCGGACAGGGTGTCGCTCGCGTCCCTCGAGGACGTGGTGAAGCTCGATGCCCGCGGCGGCGAGGAGGTGCTGCACGGGGTGTCGTTCCGCGCCGAGGCGGGACAGATGGTTGCCCTCGTCGGCTCCTCCGGGGCGGGCAAGTCGACGATCGCACAGCTCGTCCCCCGCCTGTACGACGTCGAGGACGGCACGGTGACGCTCGCCGACGTCGACGTACGCGACCTGTCGGCCGAGTCGATCCGGACGGCGCTGGGCGTGGTCACCCAGGACGGGCATCTCTTCCACGAGAGCATCCGCGCCAACCTGGCGTTCGCCCAGCCGGACGCCACGGAGGACGAGATGTGGGAGGTGCTCCGACGGGCCCGCCTCGACGACCTGATCCGCTCACTTCCCGATGGGCTCGACACCGTCGTCGGTGAACGCGGGTACCGGCTGTCGGGCGGGGAACGGCAACGGCTCACCATCGCGCGGCTGCTGCTGGCCCGCCCGCGGGTGGTCATCCTCGACGAGGCCACCGCGCACCTCGACTCCACCTCCGAGGCCGCGGTTCAGGAGGCCCTCGCCGAAGCCCTGACCGGCCGGACGAGTGTGGTCATCGCGCACCGGCTCTCCACCATCCGCGCGGCAGACCAGATCCTCGTCGTCGAAGACGGACGGATCGTCGAGCGTGGGCGACACGGCGACCTGCTCGCCGCCGGTGGCCGGTATCAGGAGTTGTACCGCACCCAGTTCGACCAGGAGCAGCCGACGGTCCAGGGGCAACCGACGGCCCAGGAGCAGCCGACGGTCCAGGAGCAGCCGACGGTCCAGGAGCAGCGCGTCGCCATCTGAGGCCGCCGCACCGGCCGCCTGCTCCACGACGCGAGCCGCCGCCCGCCCCGGGGGATCCCCGGAACGGGCGGCGGCAGCGGACGGTCAGTCGTTGTCGTCGTCGTCGTCCTTGTCGTCGTCCTTGTCATCGGCGTCGTTGTCGTCGGCATCGTTGTCGTCGGCGTCGTTGTCGTCGGCGTCGTTGTCATCGGCGTCGACGGGCTCCTGCTCGGCCTTGACCACCGAGCCGTTGTCCCGGTCGACGTCCACCTCGTGCTCGGTCTCACCGGCGACGATCTCGACGCTCCACACCGGCCGGCCGTTCTCCTGCTCGGCCTCGACCTCGACGATCTGGCCGCCACCGGCCTTGGCAAGTGCGATCTCGCCGGCACGCTTCTCGTCGACTGCGCTGCCCGCCGGGGCGGTGCTCGTGGTCGGCGTACCGCTCGACGGCGTACCCGACGAGGCGCCGGCCGACGGCGTACCGCTGGTCCCCGGCGTGGCGGTGGTCGCGCCGGCCTCCGGCGCGTCCGTGGCCGTCGGGGCGACGGTGGCCGCGGCGAGTGCCGTGCCGCCGGCCCGCGTGTCGCTCGCGGCGTTGACGCCGAGCGCGACCCCGGCCACCGCCAGCACCGCCGACCCGCCGACCGTCGCCAGAAGCAGGTTGGTGCGCTTCATCGTGGTGTCCACCTTTCCTCGGATGTCAACTCCTGGGTTGTCGACTCTGAGGATCGGCTGAACGGGGATAGCACCGCGCTGTCCGAACGCTAAGGCCGGGTTAAGCCGGCGCTGGCGTCGGCCGTGCGCCGAGCCCCGGAACCCCGCGTCGGCCGGAGGTGATCAGAGCGCCATCTTCATGAAGACGTCGGCGCGGGCGTACGGCGGCAGCGGGATCTGGTCCGGGCTGACGTGCTGGAAGCCGGCAGTCTCGTAGAGGTGCACGGCGTTCGCGAGCGTGGTGCTGCTGCCCAGGAACAGGGTGGTCGCGCCGAGCTGACGGGCGCGCTCGATCGCCGCCTCGATGAGCTGGCGGCCGAGGCCCCTGCCGCGCGCCGCCGAGACCACCGTCATCTTCGACAGTTCGAAGACGTCGTTCGAGCTGCGGACCAGGGCGACACAGCCGATGATCTCCCCGCCGTCGCGGAGGATCAGCACGTCGCCGCCCGGGGCGACGATCGCGGCGAACGGGTCGCCGAGCGTCTTACGGTCCGACTCCTCGATAGTGAAGAAGTGGGCGATCCATTCCTCGTTGAGCGTCCGGAAGGCCTCGGCCTCCGCAGCGGTCGTCATGGACGTGACGGTGAGCGTGCTCGGGTTCATGGTTCGATTCTCCGGCTGCCCCCATTCGAACGTCCAATATCTTGTTCGGAGTCATTCGTATCCTTGACGTATGGAACCCGAGTTGCGCCACCTGCGCTACTTCGTCGCAGTCGCCGAGGAGCTGCATTTCGGCCGGGCCGCGGCGCGGCTGCGGATGGCCCAGCCGCCGCTGTCGCAGCAGATCCGCCAACTCGAGGCGATGATCGGTACGCCGCTGTTCGTGCGCACCTCCCGGTCGGTGGCGCTGACGCCCGCCGGCGAGGCGTATCTGGGCCGGTGCCGGCGGGTGCTGGCCGCCGTGGCCGACGACGTGCACGAGGCGGGCCGCATCGGGCGCGGGGAGCAGGGGCGCTTCGACATCGGCTTCGTCAGTTCGGCGATCCCGCTCGGGCTGGCCGGGCCGATCCGTCGTTTCCGCGAGCGGCATCCGGCCGTCCACCTGCGCCTGCACGAGGCGTACACGGCGCATATCGTCGACCGGTTGCTGAACGGCGAGGTCGATCTCGGCGTGGTTCGGGACGCGGACGACCACGACGACCTGGTCGGCACCACGTTCGCCACCGAGACATTCGTCGCCGTCCTGCCGGCCGACCACCCGCGGGCGGCCAACCTCGCGATAAACGCCGTGGTGCTGCGCGACGACCCGTTCGTCTTCTTCCCCCGGGTGGCCGGCGAGCGGGCCTACCAGCGCAATCTCCGGCCGTGCCTGGAAGCCGGCTACACCCCGCGCATCGTCCAGGACGCCACCAGTTGGGCCACTGTGGCGCACCTGGTCGCGGCCGGCCTCGGGGTGACGATCGCGCCGGCGAGCATCTCCGCCGTGGTGCCCGCCTCGGTGGCAGTGCTGCCGTTGACCGACACCGAGGCCACCACCGAGGTGCAGATCCTGCGCCGCCGAGATGACGACCGGATCACGTCGACGGGCTTCGAGGCCGCAGGTCAGGCACCCTGACCGGCGCGGTGCGGCAGCACCCTGACCGCGCGGCTAGCCGCGCCTGTTGAGTTCCGCTTCGAGTCGCTGGACGAGCGTCTTGCGGTCCTTGCCGGCATGCTCGTTGCGCAACGCGGTCCTGAGCTGTCGCGTGTCGAGGCCACGGACCAACTTGGCGGCCTCGGCGACCGACATCTCCGACATCCGGCCGGCCGTGGTGGCGTCGCGACGCGCCCGCTTCGCCGGCCCGGTGTTGGCCACGTACTGCTTGCCGGACCGGGAGGCGGCACGCTTCTTGGTGTCGGTCGCGCGCTTCTGGCTGTCCGACATCTCGTCCCAGGCCTTCTTGGGCAGATAGCGGCTCGTCGTGTCGCCCTTGCGCGCCCGCGTGTCGCCCTCTTTCGTCTGCCACTTCTCGTTGCCCCAGCGCTGAAGCGACTTTTGCCGCTCGTCCTTTTCGCCCAGGAATCCTCCGCCGCGCTTCTTGTACTCCTGAGTCACCAGCTGTGACTTGCGCGCCGACCACTGCCCCGGTCTGCCGCCCTTGTCGGAGGCCTTGACCTCTTCCTTGATCTGCTCCCTGAGCTCGGGTTTCGTATACCGCGCCATAGCTGGCAGCTACCCGAGTGCGGCGCGCCTAACCCTCCCGCCGCGACGCCGGTGGACGCAACCGCAGCAACACCCGCGCCCCGCCGGTCGGACCGGCCCGCAACTCCAGGCTGCCGCCGCCGGCCTGCGCGGCGCGCCGGGCGATGTCCAGGCCGAGACCTGTCGACCCGGCCGCGCTGGCGCCCCGCCGGACCGCCCCGACCGGCAGGCCCGGGCCGGCGTCCACCACGGTGAGAACCACCTCACCCTCGTCGCGGGTGAGGTGGACGGCGAACGGCGTCCCGTCGGGGGTGTGCGCGAAGACGTTTCCGAGCAGGGCGTCCACGGCCGCCGCCAGGTCGTCGGCGGGCACGCCCACCGGCAGCGGGCCGGCAACCAGGTCGAGGGTGACGGCCCGGCCGGTGTCCTCGGCCAGCACCGACCAGAACGCGACCCGGTCGGCGACGATCGCCGCCGCGTCCGAGGTGGCCGGCCGCGCCGTCGGCGAGTGACGCCAGCGGGCCTGCCGGATCAGCCCGCTGACCGCGCGTTCGAGACCGTCGGCCGCGGTGGTGATCCGGGCGGCGTCGTCCGGGTCCCGCAACGACTCCGCCTCCAGCCGCAACGCCGTCAACGGGGTACGCAACCGGTGCGACAGGTCGGCGACCTGCTCGCGCTCCTGCACCAGGAGCACCTGGATCCGGGTGGCGAGATGGTTGAGCGCGCCGGCCACCTCGCGCAGCTCGGCCGGGCCGGCCGGGGTGACCCGGGCGTCCAGTTCGGCGTTGGCCAGCCGGTGCGACACGGCGGACAGGTCGCTGATCGGCCGGACCAGGTTACGGGCCAGCCGGTCGGCCACCAACAGACCGATCAGCACCAGCAGCACACCGAGCAGGGCAAGCACCAACCACGCCCGGGTGACCCCGGCGGTCAGCTCGTGTCGCGGCACCACGATCCGGATCACTCCGGTACCGTCCGCCCGGCCCTGCACGGCGATGACCACCTCCCGGCCGGCCGCCGACTCCCCGGTGAGGCTCTGCCCGCGCGCGGCCAGGGCCACCGCCGGGGTACGGGGGGTCTGCGCGCCGAGCACCGACCCGTCCGGCAGGAAGACACTCACCGGTCGCCCGGACTCCGCGGCGAGTTGCTCGACGGTGAGTCGGATCGTCGTCGCGTCGGCGGTGCCGACCACCGGCACCAGGCTCTGTGCGTCGGCGGTGGCCGCGACCGTGGCCCGGTCCTCCGCGACGGTACGGACCAGCAGCGCCAGCGGCACCAGGAACGCGATGAGGGTGAGCACGCTGACGGCGGCGACCAGCAGCGCGAGCCGGGCCCTCACGGCTGCGCCACCGGCGCCTCGAGACGCACCCCGACCCCGCGCACGGTGTGCAGGTAGCGCGGCTGCTGGGCGTTCTCCCCCAGCTTGCGCCGCAGCCAGGACAGGTGCACGTCGACGGTCTTGTCGGCGCCGCCGTACGGGATCTGCCACACCTCGGTGAGCAGTTCACGTTTGGTGACCACCTGGCCGGGGCGGCCGGCCAGGTGGTGCAGCAGGTCGAACTCGCGCGGCGTCAACTCCACAGCCGTCCCGTCCAGGGTGACCTGCCGGGACCGGGGGTCGACGCGCAGCCCACCCACGACGAGCGACGGGTCCTGCCCGTCCCCGCCGGTCGGGCCCCGCCGCAGCACCGCCCGGACGCGAGCGTCGAGCTGCGCGGCGGTGAACGGCTTGACCACGTAGTCGTCGGCGCCCGCGTCGAGCACCCGGACGATCTCGGCCTCGTCGTCGCGGGCGGTGGCCACGATGACCGGCACCGAGCTGACCGCGCGCAACATCCGCAGCAGCTCGCGGCCGTCCAGGTCGGGCAGGCCCAGGTCGAGCACGACGAGGTCGGGGCGGTCCTCCAGGGCGTCCCGGAGGCCGGCCATCGCGGTCGAGGCGGCGGCCACCGCGTGCCCGCGTTCTCGCAACGCCCGGATCAGCGGCGTACGGATGGTCAGGTCGTCCTCGATGAGCAGCAGGCGGGCCACAGCTGGCAGGTTAACGGCTGCCGCCTGCGGCGAGGCGCACGTTAACCATGCCTTAGCGTCGGGATGTGCCAACGACAAGGACGGATCGGGGATAGTCAGCGCATGGGCCGTCGTTCGCTTCTCGTCGCCGCCGGGTGGGTGGCCACGGTCGCCGTGGCCACCCTGATCGGGTTGGGCGCGATCCGGCTGGTCGGGGAGAGCATCACCGGCACCCCGGGTGGGGTGCGCAGCGAGGCGGAGATCGAACGCGCGCTCGCCTCGCCGGAGCCGGCGCCCACCGGCGCCACCGGCGGCGGCTCGGCCGCTCCGGGCACGACGGGCGCCGCACCGAGCGCCAGTCCCGGGGTCCGTCGGAGTTTCGCCACCGACGGCGGCACGGCCGTGGCCGAGTGCGGGGCCGACGGCGTACGCCTCGTCTCCTGGGCGCCCGCGCAGGGCTACCGGGTCCGGGACGTGGACCGGGGCCCGGACGACGACGTGGAGGTCACGTTCGCGGGGTCGACCCGCCAGTACGAGTTGAAGGTCCGCTGCATCGGCTCGGAGCCGGTGGCCGTCGCCGACGACTGAGCCGGATGTACCGCGTCGCGGCCCAGGGCGACCATGGGCGGTGTCTCTCCCGGCGACGGACGAGCAGGGCTCCGCCAGCGGGTCGGATCAACTCGTCTTGATGGTCAGGGTAGGCGGGTTGGCCGACTCCCTGCTCCCGATGGTGACGGGGCGGTCCGCGGTGACCTGCAGGCTCAGACTCAGATCACCGAACCACTGCGCTATCGCAAAGCCAGTGACATCAATGGATACATACGGACTGTCGCCGGTGCACGTCACCTCTCGCACCGACGTGAGCGTCGCCGACGGCCGGGTGTTCCAGGACGTACCACTCTCTGTCCATCCGCCATCCGCGCCGCCGTTGACCCTGAGCGTCACCGGCTGCGTAGCGCACTGACTGACGTACAGGTTGACGGCGACCCGGTTCATATCGGCGACCGCCGCGAGGCTGTACCGCAGGAGGGCCACCCGATTGCCGGCATCGGCCGCCAGCGTGGTGCTGCTGCCAGGTGCCGCCGCCGGGCTGGCAGCGTCGACGTAGGTGTCCGCGAGCGCCGGCCGGTCGGCGTGCTCGGCCCGGATGATCAGTTCCGGCGGGTTCACCGCACTCTCCCGTGAGGTGATGTCGATGTACTTGTGGCTTCCCGCCGGATCGCCGGTAATCGCGAACGAGGCCCGTCCGTCGGCGGCGTTGCGCCGTAGGTAGTCGGTCACGTCCAGCTCGACCATGCCGCCTTCAGCGGACACGTTCACCGTTTTCAGGGCCGCGCCGGGAGCGGGCCTGCTGTTCCAGCTGACCAGACCCTCGTTCCAGGCATCGCCGACCTCGGAGACGACCACTCTGTCCGCGCCTGGGACGGCGTCCGTCACCCGCGCGTGGAACTGCAGCTTGGCGTACTCGATCTCGCCGTACTGCGCGATGTCGAAGGTCAAGTAGGTGGCCCGCTGCCGAGTGGTGGTGTGTTTGACGGCGTTCACCGTCGACTGGCCATAGGCGCCGCCGGGTACGCCTGAGTCGACCCACGTGTCGCCGATGGGGATGCTGCTGGCATTTGGCTGCTGCCAGTTGTCCAGCTGTGGTCCGCGAAGAGTCAGGATGAGTTCCGGCTGACCGGTCGGGGCCTCCCTGTTGTTGAGCAGCACGAAGTCGCCGGTCCGCGCTGGCTCGCTCAACACGAAGGTGACCACTCCGTCACCGGCTGCCTGCTCCCGGACATGGGTGGTGACGTCGCCGCTGGCGTACGCGGGCGCCGTGCCGACCGTGAGGTTGCCGACCGGACCCCCATCGGGCAGGGGAGCGTTATTCCAGGTCAGCGCCTTCTCGTACCATTTGTCGTCAGCCGCCTGGACAACCAGGTCCGTGGTGCATCCGGTGCAGGTCGTGTTGCTGCCGTACATCCGCAAGGTGGCGCTGGCGATGTCGGTCGGGTCCACACCGGCCAGGTTGAACTTGAGGTAGCTGTGCCGCGTCCAGCCGTCGCCGGTGCTCTTCACGACCAGACCGCTGCCGCCGTAGTTCTCGTCGCCGTTGTCCTTCCAGACCATCGCATCGTCCGTCGGACGGAGTACCCGCGGGTCGGTCGACACCACCGCGGTCTCGGTGGCGCCACCGGTCTGGAACGAGGTCACGCTCAGGATCGCCGGCACCGTCTGCACCAGCCGTACGCCGGGCGACCCGGACACAAGGCCCCCGCTGGGAGTGTTCAGCTTCATGTGCAGCGCGCCCGTACGGCGCTGGGTGGGATCAGCCGCGGCAACCCTGATGGTGGTGGGCGTACGCAGCAGCACCATCGAAGCCGCGTCATCGACCGTGAGGAAGTCGGCCTCGCCCCACGCGTCCAACCGCTGGGTCGCCCGGGGCTGCCAGAAGTTGACGCCGATGACATCGAGCGGGTTCTGCTGGACCGACTGGATCGTCTTCTCGTTGCGCAGCACGCGGAACTGCGGATTCGCGGCGTACTCGGCGGTCTGCTGTGCGCCCGCCCCGGGCAGCAGCGCGTAGCTGTAGGAGGCGTTCGACGGGTTCGTGCCGTGGTCGATCCAGAGGGACACGTACGCACGCTGGTGCGGCGTCGTGCTGCCACCCGGGTCGATCGCGTTCCAGGCGCCACTTCGGATCTCACGCTTGCAGTGCAGCGTCACCGCGCCCGGGAAGTAGTAACCGATGTTCTGGCCACTGAGGTGAGCGTTCGTCACGCCACTGATGACCTCGGTGCTGCCGTTTGTGGCGCAGCGCGCCGTCCCGTTGATGGTCAGCGCCTCGGCACCACTCACTCGCCGCTGGTCCACGGTGGTGATGATCGTGCCGGTACCGGTGATGCCCGCGCCGAGCGCGACGATCTCGTTGTCGTAGAGGAACCAGGACTTCTTCGCCGTGAGGTCCGAGAACGGGTCGCGCAGCTCCATGCCGACCGAGGCGTACCGGTCGTCGAGCGACGCGCCGCCGACCCAACTCGCGGTGGATGGCACGCCAGTGGGGTGCGTCGTGGACCGGGCTGCGGTGGAGACGGTCGTGCCGGGCAGACGGGTTGCGTCCACCGTCGGCCAGTAGGCGTCGTCGTACTGACCGAGGTCGTTCGGCAGGCTCAGCTGCGTCATGCCGTACCGGGTGAACCATCCGCGCGGGTTCTGGCCGAGGGTCTCGTAGTCGAGGATCCGGTTGGAGAACATGCTCACCCCGGCCAGGTAACCGGGCCGCTGGTGGGTGACCTGGTCCATGCCCGCGTACACCTTGGTGGCGACGAGATCCACCTCGCCGACCACAGCGACCGCGTCGATCACCGCGTAGGCCCGCGCGAGCGTGAACAGCGACAGGAAATAGTTGTCCGGGTACTGCGCGAAGGTGTCGCCGCTGATCAGCCCCTTCGCCATCCGGCGCAGTCGCAGCGCCTCGGTCGCGGGCACCACCTCGGCCAGGATGAGCGCAGCCCGCGTAAGACCGTGCCCGGACTGGTGGTTGCTGATGCTGGTCCCGGCGGGATCGCCGCGCCTCCCCGTCCCGGCCCGCGCGATCTCCCTCCCCCGCACGCCGGGCGTGCCGGCACCTCGGTACACCAGGGGCCGCAGGCCGTCTCGCAGCCAACCAGCGAACGCGGTGCTGGCGGCGCCGTCGATCGCCCAGGGCGAGCCACTCAGGGCGTAGATCAGCTCCGCGTACGTCTGGGCCATCGAGGTGCCGTAACCGCCGCTGTACGGATGCCGGCCGTGCTGGATGAAGGATCCGTCGCGATAGATGCCCTCGCCGACCTGCACGGGCGCCATCGTCTCCAGGGCGTTGTCCCGTGCCGTGGCGATGGCCGCGACGTCGTTGGCCAGGACACCCATCATCACTTCGGTGGCGCATTTCCAGGTGCGGTTCGCGCCACGGGTCGGTTCGGCGTAGTCGTCGCTGTTGGTGCTGCGGCCGGACCGCGTGCAGGTGGGCGTGAGCACCTCGATGGCCGACAGGTAGTCCCGCACGGCAAGTCTCGGATGCCCCCACATCATCACCGTGATGTTGACGATTTGCTTGGGGATGACGATTTCCCAGTCGTACCACTCCGCGGCGGGATGCGGCAGCGGCAGATCGGCAGCACTGTTCGGGAACGTGTCGACGAGTGCGTTCAGCCCGCCGACCGTCGTGTCGGCCAGCGCCGCGTTGCCGGTGAGAATGGTCCCCGGTGTGGCGTAGGCGGTGGCCATCTGCGCCAGCCGATCGACCGACCTGGACACGCCCGTCGTGCTGTCGTAGTCGAACTCGATCGGCCACAGCCGGCCGTGCTCGGGATTGTCCGCGTCTGAGACGGCCAGCGGATCGATGCTGGCGGCGTACCCCTGGATTTGGGGGACATCGGGGAGGCGGCCGGCGTAGCGGGCATCACCGGCGTGGTTGGTGTCACTGTCGGTCAACAGTTGTAGCCAGCGGTGGCGAACGGTCTCCACGTCGCTCGCCGCACGTGCAGGCATCGCCACCGCCTGGGCCGCGCCGGTTACCAGCAGGATGAGGACGAGCAGCAGCACTTTGGGGTGCCGGTAGACCCCACGCGACTGTCGAGAGCGGACACCCATGATCTTCTCCCCCGTGAAAATTGGGCGGAGCCTAGCAAGGGTGTGGCCGGCACGCAGGCCCCCGTCGCCGACGACTGACGTCGCCGCAGGTCTGCGGACGATCGCCCTACTGCCCCACCGGCTGCTCGCGGTCCGCGGCGCGGCCGAGGGCGACCATGCGCAGGGTCTCCTCTCGGCGTCGGACCAGCAGCGCTCCGGCCAGGAAGGTCACCGGTGGAACGAGCACCAGCATTGCCCACTGCGCCGGCACCAGCGGAATGACGTGCCCCAGGTACATGGTGGAGGTGGCCCAACCGGCGAGAGCGCTGTCGATCACCAGAGCGAGCACCGCGACCGGCAGGAGCAGGACGACGATCCGTCGGCGTACCCCGGAGTCGAGGCGGGCAAGCGCGACGAGCATGGCCAGCGCGGCGGCCGCCAGCGCCGCGACGTAGAGCCACACGACCAGCTCGCTTGTCGCCTCGATGCCGTACAGGACCTGGTAGGACGTTCCGCTCACCGGGTCGAATGAGGGGCCGGTCGCCCGGTTGATCTCCAACAGCACGACCATGACGATCGGCGCGAGCAGCAGGGCCCACAGCCGGCGTACGCCCAGCAGCGCGAATATCCGGTAACGCGGCGCCGGCACGCTCAGCGCCGCGCCCGCGACGACGGCGAGGGCGACCTGCGGCAGGGTGTCCACCACGTAGGTGAGATTGGCACCGGCCTGGGGAGCGACGAGGGCGCCCCACGCGATCACGCCAGCCCAGGCCAGACCGGCGGCCACCCAGCGCCAGCCGACAAGCGCGGCCACGCAGACGCCCGCCCAGCCGGCCAACCGCAGCCAGTCGACGAGGTCGACGCCGCCCGGCCCGAGCTGCGGTGGCAGGCTCGGATCCCGGATGAGCTGGTCGAGCAGTGACTTCCCGGCCAGGGCGAGCAGGACGAGGCTGACCAGCAGACCCGTCACCGCCGCCGCGTCCGCCCAGGCCGGCTCGGTGAACCCCCGTGCGCCCACCCGCAGCCGAGCCCGCAGGCCGGCGCCGACCAGGTTCCGCACGTCAGCGGCGGCGGGTCGTCGTTGATCCGGCCGCGCGCCGGCGAGGAGCACGGCCAGCATCTCGTCCTCGTACGCCCGGCGGTGCTCCCACGGATAGACGGCCAGCAGCCGCCGGTAGCGGCGTTCCAGATCGTCGCCGCTCATGCCGCACCCCCGTCGATCAGTAGGCCGCCGCGGCGCAGTCGCGTGCGAGCGGCTTCCGCGTTGTGTCGTAGGCGGGACGCCTCGTCGGCGAGCCGACGCGCACCCAGGGCGGTGAGCCGGTAGTAACGGCGCAGTCGCGACTGCACGACCTCTTCCCGCTCGACCTCGATGAGGCCGTCGGCGCGGAGCCGGTCGAGCACGGCATAGAGGGTGCCGGCGCGCAGGCGCACCCGGCCGTCGGAGATGCGCAGCACGTCCTCGATGACCGCGTACCCGTGTTTGGGCGCCTCGGCCAGCGCGGTGAGCACCAGGAACGTCGGTTCCCGCAGAGGATTGTCAGTCACATCGAGATGTATATACCGACGATCGGTATATGCAAGCCGACAACAATGACCGGCGCGCAAAGCTGAAGATCGTTATGCTCCCTGCCGTGATCCGCACCCTCGTCGTCGCCTCTCTGCTGCTGACCGGTTGCTCCGCGACCGAAGCGCCCACCCCCACCTCGACCACACCCTCGGACAAGGCCGCGGCCGCCGCCTGCACCCGACTGGTCTACGCCATGGAGGAGGGCGGAAAACCCTTCGGGGACACGGGCACCGCGATGCGCGCCATCGAGTCGACCGATCCCGGTGTCCGGGAGGCCGGCCAGCGACTGGGGCCGGCCGCCCAGGAAGCCGCCGACCTCTGGGTACTGAACGACCCCACCGTCGACAAGGGACCGGCCGACAAACGTCTGGCCGACGCACGCCAGGGCCTGCTGACCGCGTGCACCGACCTGTTCGGCAAGTACCCGTGGCCGTTCACCCGGACGCCCACACCGACGCCCAGCACGTGAGCGACTGACGGGGCCGACACGGAACACCGTGCCGGCCCCGTCCGCGGTGGTGGTTCAGCTGGCGTACGCCTCCACCTCCCAGAGCGAGTGACCGTAGCCGGTGCCCCGGGCGGTGCCGTTGATCCGTAGGTAACGGCCGTTGGCGCCGAGCCCGGTGTGCTCGTCCACGCCGCCGTCGGCCCCGGTCACCGTCTTCGCGGTGGTCCAGGTGGTGCCGTCGTTCGAGGTCTGGATCTGGTACGCGCTGCTGTAGGCCGCCTCCCAGCTCAGCTTGACCCGGCCGATCGCGGTGGGGCTGCCGAGGTCGACCCGGATCCACTGCGGATCGGAGAACGTGCTCGACCAGCGGGTGGTGAGGTTGCCGTCGACCGCCTGGGCGCCCGACACGTCGGCCCCCTCGTTGCTGGACGTCGACGTGGGTTTGTTCAGCAGCAGGTTGCCGCCGGTCGAGCCGCCGGTGCCGCCGTACACCTCGAACTCGAACACCGAGTAACCCCAGGCGGTGCCCCGAGTGGTGCCGAGCAGCCGGATGTACCGGCCGGAGCCGGTGAGCCCGGTCAGGTCGTCCACGCCGCCGTCGCCGCCGGTCACCGTCCGGATCGTGGTGAAGGTGACGCCGTCCGCCGAGGTCTGGATCTGGTACCCGCTGCCGTACGCGGCCTCCCAGGTCAGCTTGACCCGGTTGATGGCGTACGTGGCGCCCAGGTCCACGTCGACCCACTGCGGATCGCTGAACGCGCTGCTCCAGCGGGTGCCGGTCGCGCCGTCGAACGCGTTCGCCGGCGTGTAGGCCCCCTCGGAGCTGGACGCGCGGGCCGGCTTGCCCCGAGCCAGGTTGGCGCCCGGTTCGGGGTCCGGGTCGGGACCGGGCCCACCGGGGCTGGCGGAGAGGGTGAACTCGTCGATGTCGAACCACGGGCCGGCGCCCTTGAAGACCAGGAACAGGGTCCGGGTGCCGGTCGGGGCGGTGACGCCGCCGGTGACCGTGGCGAAATTGGCGTACCCACCGGTGGGGACCACGGTGGCCGAGCCGACGAGCGGCCCGGTGGGCGAGTCGACCCGCAGCTCCACCGTGCCGCCCCCGCCGGCCGGGGCACCGACCCGGGCGCTGAACGACTGAACGCCGGTCAGGTTGTACGGGCGGAACGAGATCCAGTCGTTGTTGTCGATGTAGCCGACCGCCGCGCCGCCGTGCCCGGCCGCCCCGGACACGATCTGGACGCCGGACGAGTCACCGAAGTGCTCGGCCTGACGGACCCGGGGTTGCAGCACCGCCTGGGTGTGCGTGGTCAGCGGCGGTTGGCCGCCCCCGCCCAGGTCGGTGTACTCGGCGTCGATGATGCCGAAGATGTTCGCCGCCGTGTCGTGCTCACCGTCGGCGGTGGTCTGGATGACGCCGGTGCAGCCCTGCGCGCTGCCAAGTTGGTGGCCGTGCGAGTCGTGGCCGAGGACGTAGTTCACCTTCACCCGGGCGCAGTTGATCGCACCGTCCTGGGCGTCGGTGACCGTGACGCTGAACGGCACGGCGTCCCCGAAGGCGAACGTCTGCCCGTTCGACGGGGTGTTCACGGTGACCACCGGTGCGCTGTTCCCGACGGTGACGACCACGCTCGCGGTGGCCGTCTTGCCGGTGGTGTCCCGCACCGTCAGTGTCGGGCTGCGGGTCCCGTTCGTGGTGTAGGTGAAGCTCGGGTTCGCGGCGGTCGAGTCGGTGCTGCCGTTGTTGTCGAAGTCCCAGGCGTAGGTGAACGGGTCGCCGTCCGGATCGAGGGTGCCGGCCGAGGAGAAGGCGACGGTCAGCGGGGCGGTGCCACTGGTCGGGGTGGCCGACACCTTCGCGACGGGCGCTCTGCCCTCGCGGGCGTACTCGATGCGGTAGAGCGCCGAGTTGGCGTCACCGTTGAACCAGCCGGTGCCGTAGTCGAGCACGTAGAGCGCGCCGTCCGGCCCGAACTCCATATCCATGACCTGCGTGCCGGTCCACGGGAACGGGTTGATCTTCAGCGGTTGGCCGGACGCGTCGAGCTTGATGTTCTTGATCCAGCGGCGACCGAACTCACCGGCGAAGTAGGTCCCGTCGTAGTACTCCGGGAAGGCCACCGGCGAGGTGTTGGTCGGGTCGTACCGGTAGACCGGGCCGCCCATCGGCGACAGGCCGCCGCCGGTGAACTCCGGCGGTGAGCCGGAGCCGCCGTACGGCAGCCACGCCGGGACGGCCGGCGGCAGCTGGGTGATGCCGGTGTTGTTCGGCGAGTTGTTCACCGGCCCGCCCGCGCAGTCGAACTTCGGCCCGGACGGCCCGGACGGGAAGGTGTAGTCGTTGTAGGCGTCGTTGCGGGCGGTGCAGTACGGCCAGCCGTAGAAGCCGGGCCTGTCGATGCGGGCGAACTCCACGTTGCCCGCCGGTCCCCGATTCGGGTCGGCGGTGCCCGCGTCCGGACCGTAGTCGCCGAGGTAGACGATGCCGGTGGCCTTGTCCACGCTCATCCGGAACGGGTTGCGGAAGCCCATCGCGTAGACCTCCGGGCGGGTCCGCGCGGTGCCCGGTGCGAACATGTTGCCGGCCGGGATGGTGTAGCCGCCGGCCGCGCTCGGCTTGATCCGGAGCACCTTGCCGCGCAGGTCGTTGCTGTTCGCCGAGGTGCGCTGGGCGTCGGAGGCGGGGTTGCGCCCGGCCCGCTCGTCGATCGGGGTGAAGCCGGCCGAGTCGAACGGGTTGGTGTCGTCACCCGTGGACAGGTAGAGGTTGCCGGCCGCGTCGAAGTCCATGTCGCCGCCGACGTGACAGCACATGCCCCGACTGGTCGGCACGTTCAGGATCAGTGTCTCGCTGGCCAGGTTGATGGTGTTGTCGGCGTTGACGGTGAACCGGGCCAGCCGGTTGACGCCGTCCCAGACGGCGAAGTCGGCAGGGGTGCCGGTGGCCGGGGCGCCGCCACCGGGAGTGTTGAGCGGTGGGGCGTAGTAGGCGTACACCCAGCGGTTGGTGGCGAAGTTGGGGTCGGCCTTGATGCCCTGCAGGCCCTCCTCGTCGCCGGTGTAGACGGGCAGGGTGGCGGCGATCTTCGTGTTGCCGGCGGCGTCGGTGTGCCGGATCACACCGTTGCGGGAGGTGTGCAGCACGCCCCGGTCCGGCAGGACGGTGAGGCTCATCGGCTCGCCGGTCTCGGCCGCGCCCTTGGCCAGCTCCACCTGTTGGAAGCTGCTGGTGACGGTGGGGCCGCAGTCGGCGTCGACCGCGCCGGCGGCGGTCCGGATGCCGCCGAGCAGGTGCTGGCGGAAGGTCGCCTCGGTGTACGACGCGTCGGTGTGGCCCAGGCCCGTGTACCAGGCTCGGCCGCCGGAGTAGTTCTGGCACCAGGAGATCGGGTGGTCGGCGCCCATGCTCCCGCCGGTGTAGGTGCTCTCGTCCAGGGTGGCCAGCACGTGGGCGGCGCCCCGGGGGTTGGTGCGGTAGTTGTACAGCTCGTCGAACCGGTTCCACCGCTGCGGCAGGGTCGCGGTGGACGGGTGCACCTGGTCGGCGACCTTGACGGTGACGTTCTGCTCGGCCGGGTGCGAGGCGAAGTACGCCCCGACCAGCCCGCCGTACCAGGGCCAGTCGTACTCGGTGTCGGAGGCGGCGTGCACGCCCACGTACCCGCCGCCGCCGGTGATGTAGCGCTCGAACGCGGCCTGCTGGGCGGCGTTGAGCACGTCGCCGGTGGTGGACAACCAGATCACCGCGGCGAACCGGTCCAGGTTGGCGTCGGTGAACTGGGCGGCGTCCTCGGTGGCCTCGACGGTGAAGCCGTTGGCGGCGCCGAGCTGCTGGATGGCGGCGATGCCGGGGGTGATGGACCCGTGCCGGAATCCGGTGGTCTTGCTGAAGACCAACACGGTGAACGGTGCGGCGCCGGCCGTGGGTGGCGCGGCGACGATGCCGCCGGCCACGAGGATCGCGCTCAGCGCGACACCGAGCCATGATCTCAGGGATCTGCGCACGGTTGTCCTTTCGTGGTGCGAGGACGGCGTGCGCCGATCACGCCTGGCAGTGGAACGAGGAATGTGAATGCATCGTTGCGTCCGGGTCACGGTCGCGTCAAGCCTCTTCCACCATCTGTGAGAGCGTTATCTCCGCAGGTCAGGGGCGACGGTTGCCAGCAAGATCGAATAACGGTTTTCGGGTCACGATCCGCGCCTGGAGGGTCCCGACGCGCGACGAAGGCGCTCGGAACCCTCCCCCGACGGCCGGTCGCCGCTCAGCGTGAGTAGTACTCGACGACGAGCTGCTCGTCGCAGACCACCGGGACCTCCGCGCGCACCGGAAGCCGGGTCAGACGCGCGGTCAGGCCGGGCAGACTGACGTCCAGGTAGGGTGCGCGGCGCTCCGCGGCGTGCGCCCCGGCCGCCGCGACGACGAACGGCGCCTTGCCCCGGCTGCGTTCCGCCACGGCGATGACGTCGCCGGGCTGCAGCCGTGCCGACGGCCGGTCCAGGCGACGGCCGTTCACCGTGACGTGCTGGTGGGTGACCATCTGGCGGGCCTGGTAGATGGTGCGGGCGAAGCCGGCTCGCAGCACCAGCGCGTCGAGACGGCTCTCCAACTCGACGATCAGCTCCTCACCGGTCTTGCCCGGCCGGCGCACCGCCCGGTCGAAGGCACGCCGGAGCTGGCCCTCGTGCAGGTCGTACTGCGCCTTGAGCCGCTGCTTCTCCAACAGCCGGACCTTGTAGTCACTTGTCGTCCGTCGCGCACGGCCGTGCTGTCCCGGCGGGAACGGACGGCGCTCGAAGTAGCGCACGCACTTCGGGGTCAGCGCGATGCCCAGAGCGCGGGAACGCTTGACCTTGGGGCGGGTCTGATTCATCCTTCACCTCTCAAGTAAGGTAAGCCTAACCTTATTAGGAGATGATCGCCGTGAGCAAGCCGTCGACGAACACGGACTCGACCGACGACGCAGGTGTCCGACTACGATCGATGCTGGTCGCCACCGACTCCCTCACCCTGCACGTCCCGGGGGTCGAGGCGTACGTCGCCGGCCGGCACGTCGTGACGCCCGACGGGCGACTGCGGATCGACCTGCCGACCGGCTCCCACCTGACCCACCACCTCGCGCAGCACCGGGAGACCGTGGCGATGATCGAGGTGACCGACCTGGCGCCCGTCCCGGTCCGCAACCGGGTACGCGCGCGGGGCAGGCTCACCGGCTGGCTGGTGACCGAGGCCGCCGCGACCGGAAACGATCAGGACCTGGCGGTGGTCCTCGACCTCGCCACCGCGGAGCTGACCGTCGACGGCCGCACCAGAGGCGTCGACCCGGAGGTCTTCGCGGCCGCCCAGCCCGATCCGTTGGCGGACGCCGAAGCCGACCTGTTGTGCCACCTCGACCATCACCACCCGCGCACCGTCGAGCGGCTGTGCCGACTGGTCCCCGGTCGCCATCTCCAGGGAGTTCGCCAGGTCCGACCGGTACGCCTGGACCGCCACGGTGTCGTGCTCCGGTTGGAACTGGCCAGCGGTGACCGGGACGTCCGACTGAGCTTCCGCACGCCGCTGCGGCATCCCGACCAACTCGGCGCCCAGATCGAGGCCCTGCTGCGGCAGTCGCACGGCTGCCGAACCCGACGCGCCCGCTGACGATCTCCGGAGGCCCGCACCGCTGCGACGGCAGAGCCCGCAGCTCAGCGACGGCAGACGCCGCGGCTCAGCGACCACCCGCCACCAGTTCGGCGATCATCCCCTCGCAACTGCGGACGACGACCTGGGCTCCACGCCGCTGCGCCAGCGGGAGCAGGGGGTCCTCCGCCCGGTCCCGCCACCGCCACTGCGCGTCGGTGGCCACCTCCCAGAGCCGTCGCACGGTCGCCTCGTGCTCGACACCCAGTCGGGCCGCGAGACCCACCCCGTCACCACCGACGAGCCGCTGCGCCTCGGCGGCCACCTCCGCGTCGAAGCCGAGCCGGGCGTTGCGCAGCGCGACAAGCAGGCGCAGCTCCCGGAACTCGTGCGCGCCGGCGAGGATCCGCTCGACCGCTCCGGCCAGCTCCGCGGAACCGGGGACGGGCTCGGCCCGCAGCAGCGCCTCGACCGCGGCCAGCGCGGACCGGGCCTTGAGGGCGTCGCCGCGGTCGATGAAGCAGCGGGTCACCGACTCGCGCAGCTCGGTGAGACCGCTGCGCCGGATGAGTTCCGCCGAGAGTTTCACCCGACTGTCGAACCCACTGCGCACCAACGTGGTCGCCAGCCGGACGCCGAAGAGCCCGAACCGGTCCAGCAGCGCGGCACGTACCTCGGTTTCCAGGCGTACCGGCAGCTCACCACTGAGGAAACGATCGGCGGAGATCAGGTGGACGTCCAGCTCGGCCCGGGGCACCTGGGCGATGGCGGCGAGCGCGGCGAAGTCCGACTCGCCGAGCATCCGGCCCGCCAGGCCGAGCATTCCACTGCACGCCACCACGTTCACGCTGACCGCGCTCACCCGCGGATCGCGGTAGTGCCGACGGGCGAGCTGCCGGGCGGTGAGCAGGCCGTCGATCCGGCCTCCGCCGATCTCGTCCGCCCGGGACAACACCGTGATCACATTGACCGGGGCGGCCTGCCCGACCACGCTGTCCCGGCCGGACTCCAGCACCCGCAGATCACTGTCGCGAGCGTCGCGGGTCAGATACAACACCGCGTCCGAATCCCGTAACACCCGCTCCCACACCGGCGTCCGACCCTGCTCGACGCTGCCGGTGACCGCCGGGGTGTCGATGAGCGTGACCTGCCGCAGCGCCCGCGTCGGCCACCGCACCACGATGTCGCGCACGTCGCCCGCGCCCCAGCCGAGGTCCACCCGCAGACCGGTCGCCGACTTGACCACCGTCAACTCCTGCGGAGGCTGACCGGCCGGATAGGCGGTCGCGCGCGGCTCGGCGCCGTCCTCGTACCAGGTGAACGCACCGTCGGCCCGCTCGACGGGTGCGACCTCCTCACCCATCAGGGCGTTGAGCACCGTCGACTTGCCGGAACGCCAGGGGCCGGCGACCGCGATCCGCAGCGGTTGTTCCAGGCGGGCGACCTGGTGCCGCAACTGCCCGACGGCCCGCGGATGGTCCTGATAGAGGTCGATGGCCTGGTGCAACAACCCCCAGGCCGCCTCGTCCAGGCGCAGACCCACGGTCATGCCTGCGGCTCCAACAGCAGCGGGGCGGCACGGGTGCCGGTCAACTGCTGAGCCTGTTCGTAGAGCGCGGCCAACCGGGTCATCTTCAACCGGATCTCGCGCTGCCGCTGCTCGCGCAGCGACGCATCCGTGTCGGCCTCCTGTTTGGCGCTGCGGAACGACTGGACGATCGCCTCCTGAAGCTCCTCGGTCAGGCCCGTGAAGTGGTCCCGCAGCATGCGCTGCACCTGCCGGGCGGTGTCCCGACAGTCGCGGATGATCCGGACGAAGACGTCGTCGACATGCCGCTGGATGGCCGTCTTGACGGTCGCCTGACGGCGACGGAGCAACTGCTTGCTCTCGTCGCGGATGCTCTTGCCGCCGAAGAGCGCCCCGATGCCGACCGAGACCGGGTTGATCATCGGCATGCCGGCCAGGGTGGTCGCCAGACCGAACATCAGCATGCCGCCGTACGAGCCCTTCATGCCGGTGAACAGCTTCTGGCTCGGGGTGAACCTGTCGATCGTCGGCATCTGCAACTCGGGCAGCCGCTGCCCGATGTCCTCCGGCATCGTCATTGACCAGGGCGGCAGCACGTCGTAGCCGTACCTGGTGAAGTTGGCGGCCACCCGGCGGGCAAGCCAGTCGCAGCGCTGGATCAGCCACTCGTGGTTCGCCTCCGCCGCCTCCACCAGGCTGCGTTCCAGCCAGTCCTGGAAGGTGTCCCAGGCGACCAACGGATCGGCCGTGTCGAACGCCTCGTCGACGGTCCGCAGGATCTCCCGGGTCCGGTCGCGCAGGTCGTACTCGATGTCGGACAGCAGGTCGGCGATCTCGTCGCTGAGGGTGTTCTGCCACCGGGTGGAGCACCGGCGCAGCTCGTCGACCTCACGCTGCGCCGCGTGCAGCCGGGAGATCGGCCCGGACTGCTCCTCGGCCTCCTGGGTGGTCGCCAACTCGGCGCGCAGCGGGGCGGCCAACTGCTCCACCACCGTCCGGGCCACCGTCTGCACCGAGGCCCGGGCCAGTTGGTCGGCCTTGCCGGCCAGGTCCCGCTGGAGTCGGGCGATCAGCGCGGGAAAGCCGGACTCGGCGTTGAGACCCCGGTCGTCGGCCCCGGCGGCGCGCAGTCGCAACGTCGCCGAGACGGGTATCAGCGTCGCCGGGATGCCCGCCTCGGCCAGGTGCTGCCTGTTGCGGTCGGCCACCGCGCGCCAGTCCGCCACCAGATCGGTCTTGCTCTGCACCACGACCACGTTGGGGTGTGCGCGCATGACGTGCAGCAACATGTTCAACTCGGCGACCGACAGGTCCCGGGTGGAGTCGGAGACCAGCAGCACGGTGTCCGCGCGGGCGGGCGCGGCGACCGAGGCCGCACCGCCGATGGCGGAGACCTCGTCGGCGCCGGGAGTGTCCACCAACACCAGCCCGGCGCCGAGCAGGGCGCGGGGCACTCCGATCTCGACGTACGCCGGGCCACCACCCGGCCGGCGTCCGACCAGGCCGGCGACGCTCTCCGCGACCTGGTTCAGTGCCATCGGGGTCCGCTCGACGGCCCCCGCGACGGCGGCGCCGCCCCGGGCGGGCCGCGGCGCCTGGGCGACCGCGACGGTCGGGGCCTCGGCATGCGACACCACTGTCGGAAGGACAGTCGTGCGGCCGTCGCCGACCGGACAGGCCGGCGCGTTGATGA
This sequence comes from Micromonospora sp. NPDC049175, assembly GCF_043197345.1. Lineage (NCBI taxonomy): Bacteria > Bacillati > Actinomycetota > Actinomycetes > Micromonosporales > Micromonosporaceae > Micromonospora > Micromonospora sp. NPDC049175. The sequence continues at coordinate 81,689 of NZ_JBICSY010000001.1, forward strand.
TCGCGTTGATCAACTGGCTCTTGCCCTGGTTCGGCTCACCGATGACCAGGACGCGCAGCGTCGGATCCAGCAGTTGGGCGCGCTTCTGCCGGACCGTCTGGAGCAGGTCACCACGACCGTGTGCACTGCACGTGCGGGCGATGTCGTCCAGTACGTCCAACCAGATCCCGGCCATCACCGCACCAAGTGTGCGGATTTCGGCTCAATTATCAAGAGGTTCCGGAACTGGAACCGGAGAGGGCCGGACCGCCCGAGACGATCCGGCCCTCCGCTCCGACCGGAGATCCGGGTCAGAGCAGGCCGCCGGTGATACCCAGCAGCCCGTGATCGGACGAGGCGTGCGAGTCGCCGCCGAGCACACCATCGGTGACCCCACCGGTCACGTCACCGACAGTGCCGGTGACACCGGGGAGGAGGCTGTCCACCTGGTGCGCCACGCCGCCCACCGTCGACGGCACGTCGAGCGGCGGGACCGTGCCGCCGACGAGACCGTCGCCGTGCCCGAGGCCCAGCCCGCCGAGGGTGTCGCCGACACCGAGCGAGCTGACGACCCCGCCGAGCTGACCGTGGGCGCCGGGGAGGACGCCACCGGACAGGTCGCCGCCGATCAGATTCGGGTCAGCGCCGCCGAGCAGACCGGTCGGGTCGCCGACGGTGCCCGTGACGTCACCGAGCACCGGGTCCGCGATCGCGTCCACCGGCTGCACCACGTCCGCGTCGAGGGTGTGCGCCACGTCGGCGACGCCGGCGAAGTCGGTGTCCAGGCCGTACGGGCCGACGCCCAGGCCGATCCCCGGCAGCACGGTCACCCCGGCGGCGGCCGTCGAGGGGTCGACCGCGATGGCGCCGAGCACGCCGGCCTTGACGTCCACGCCGGTGGGCGAGCTCGTGACGCTGATCTGCTGCGCCACGCTCTGCAACTGACCCACCACATCGGTGGTGTCGGTGAGCAGCGGGTCGAGCCCGAGCTGCCCGACCGGTCCGGTCAACGGCGCGAGACCCGCCCCCGGCGCGTAGTCGACCACAAGCGGCACGACGTCCTGCACATCCGCGGCGGTGATGTCGGTGAGCCCGGCGCCCCGCAGCGCGCCCTCCGGGTCGAGGTCGAATGCCGACCGCGCGTCGGGGTTCGTCAGCAGGTCGAGAACGAAGTCGTGGAGCGTCTGGTGCGAGTCCATGTGCCGGTTCTCCTCGGAAGTGGCGCCGGGTGTCGTACGTCGACACTGACGCTATTGCCGGGGCTCGCCCCGGGCATCGGGGCTCAACCCGCAACCGGCCCGGTTGAACTAGGGGCTCCGCGACCTCGTACGTTAGGGGGACAGGGGGAAACCATCCCGGCGAGATTAGGGTCCCGACCAGGGGCTGATCTCTGGTACGAACGTAGGAGCCCGCGGGGTTCGCCGGGGGTGGGTCGTCGGCAGCACCGACACCATCGCCACCGGCCGGCCAACTCACGGGGGGAGAAGAGACGATGCCGTACGTCCTGGGGATAGACATCGGGAGCACCAACACCGCCGCCGCGGTCGCACGGTGCACCGGCGCGACCTGGACGCGTCCCGAGGCCGTTCCACTGCAGGTCGGCTCCCCGCTCGTGCCGTCGGTGCTGTGCCTGGCGGAGGACGGCTCGCTGCACGTCGGCGAGCCCACGACCGACGACGGCAGCCGCACCACCCGCGACTTCGTCCACCGCATCGGTGACGACGTGCCCCTGCTGCTGGGCGGCGAGGCGTGCACACCGCAGACGCTCACCGCGGAACTCGCGACCTGGGTGGTGGAGCGGGTACACGCCCTGGAGGGCGGCCCGGCCGAGGCGGTCGTGCTCAGTCACCCGGCGGGGTGGCGTCCGTACCGGCGGGAGGTGCTGCACCGGGCGCTGTCCGACTTCGGCCTGCGGCACGTGACGTTGCTGCCGCGTACGGTCACGGTGGCCGAGAGCCACGCGGCTCGCGGGTTCGCGGGCACCACGGCCGCCGTCTACGCCCTGGGGGGCAACAGCTTCGAGGCCGCAATGGTGCGCCGCACCGCGCGCGGCACCTACGAGACGTTCGGCACGCCGCAGGGTCTCGACTCGGTGGGCGGCGTCGACTTCGACGAGGCGCTGGCCGGGCATACCCGTACGATGCTGGCCCGGGAGCTGGCCAGCACCGCACGCCGCGGCACCCAGGCCGCCCTCCGCGGGCTGCGCGCGGAGTGCGACCGGGCCAAGCGGGCGCTGACCGTCGACCTGACGGCCGACGTGGTGGTGACCCTGCCGAGCGGACCCGCCCGGATACCGGTGACCCGGGCGCAGTTCGAGCACATGATCCGCCCGATGGTGCAGACCACAGTCGACCTGCTGCTGCGGGCCGTGCGCAGCGCGGACCTGACGTCGGCGCAGCTCGACGGCGTCCTGCTGGCGGGCGGCTCGACCCGCGTACCGCTCGTCGTCGAGCTGATCAGCGCGGCCCTGCCGGTGCCCGTCGAGGTCGAACCGGACTCGCAACTGACCGCCGCCGCCGGGGCGGCGTTGGCCGCCGCCCAGGTGGTGTCGCCGCGCGCTCGCCGGCCCGCGCCGTTCCGCGACCCGGTGCGCAGCGCCGGGCGGGCCGCCATCCCGGCGTCGCGCCGCCCCCACCACGACACCGTTCCGGGCGACCCGCCACCGCGGCCGCCGGTCCGGGTCCTCCCACTGGACCTGCCGAAGCCGTCCCGCCTGGCGCTGGCCCGCAGCCGGGGACGCGAAGGATGACCTCAATGATCATGAATGACGTCGACGCACCGGGGCTGACGCTGGACCGGGGGCCACAGACCCTGCTGGACACGGTCGCGCAGGACCCGACCGGCCCACTGGCCGTCGGCATCGCCGGCCCCGGCGGGCACGGCAAGACCGCGCTCCTCACCGAGCTGGCCCGGGTCCACCAGCGGGCCGGGATCCCCGTACGCACGGCCGCCCCGGAGCCCGACGAACCGGTCGACCCCGACACACTCGTGCTCGTCGACGACGCGCACCTGCTCGACGACGCCCGGATCGAGGTGCTCCTGCGCCTGCTCGGCGCCCGCCGGCACCGCCTGGTGGTCGCCCACCGCCCGTGGCCCCGGTCCGCGGCGCTCAGCGAGCTCGTCGACTCCCTGCGGCGGGACGGGCAGGCCGTGCTCCTCACCCCGTTCACCCGGGAGCAGACCGCCAGCTATCTCACCGCCGCGCCGGAGCTGGGCCGCCGCGACGACCTCGTCGACTTCGTCCACACGCAGACGTCCGGCGTACCCCGGGACGTCGAGCGGTTGGCCCGCGGCCTGACCGGCGCGGAGAGCCGGACCGGCGCGGTGGTCAACCCACCCCGGGCCGTCGTCGCCGAGTTCGGGCCGGACCTGGACGTGCAGCCCGCCGAGGTACGACGGCTGCTGCTCGCCGTCGCGGCCGGCGGGTCGCTGCCGGCGAACATGCTCGCCGCGCTCCTGGGCGTGGGCCCGGCGGCGGTGGACGAGTTGATCGCCACGACGCGGGCGGCCGGGCTGCTCGGCGCCGACGGCCGGCTCGCGCCGATCGTCCGGCGGGCGGTCACGACGCTCAGCCCCGCCACCGACCGGACCGCGGTCTGGCGTCGGCTCACCGAGGTGCAGCTCGCGCGGGGCGGCGCGGTGCTGCCGCTGGTCCGCTCCCTGCTCGCGGTCGGCGCGCTCGGCGACTGCCCGGCCTCGACGCTGGCCGCCGCGGCGGGTGAGGCCCTGGCCGACGAGCCGGCGTTCGCCGCCGAGTTGTTCGCCGCCGCCACCGCGGCCGGGCAGCCGGCCAGCGCGCAGCAGGCGCTCGCCGCCGCGCTCGCCGGCAACCTCGACGACGCCCTGCGCTTGGCGGACCGACTGCTGGCCACCGCCGCCCCGTCCGACCGCCGCGAGGCGGCCGTGGTGGCGGCGACCGCCCTGGCGCACCGGGGCCACGTCGGCCGCAGCGTGGAGCTGTACCGGTGGTCGGGCACCGCCTCGGCGTTGGCCTTCGCCGTCGTCGGTGGGCTCGCCACCGGAGAGCTGGACGCCACCGCCGCGGCACCGGCGGGTGACCGGCTGGGCGAACCACCGACCCTGCACGCCAGCGCCGCCCGACTGATGGCCGAGGGGGTACGCGAGAGCGTCAGCGGCCCGCCGACCGCCGCGCTCTCCGCGCTGGTGCAGGCCGCCGCGCTGCTGGAACCCGACGGGCGGGCCGCTCTCCTCCCGGACAGCCCGGCGGCGCTCGCCGCGCTGACGGCAGTGCACTGCGGTGAGCTGGAGATCGCCGAGCAGGTGCTGCACCGCGCCCTGGACGCCGGCGTGGGTGGCCCGCTGATGGCTCGCCGCCACCGGCTGTTGCAGGCCTGGATCCTGATGGTCCGGGGCGAGACCCGCGCCGCGACCGAACACCTCGCCGCGGTGACGCTCGACGGACGGCAGTTGGAGTCACGCGACCTGCTCTTCGCCGCCGCGATCCGGATGGGCGTCGGCCGGCGCACCAGCGACATCGGGGCGCTCAAGAGTGGCTGGGGGCAGGCGCTGGAGGCGGTGGTCCGGCACCCCGTCGACCTGTTCACGCTCCTGCCGCTGGGTGAGCTGGCCATCGCCGGCGCGCGCCTCGGTGACCTGGCCCGACTCGAACCGTACCTGCGGGAGGCGCGAGCGCTGCTCGGCCGGCTCGGCGATCCACCACTGTGGAGTGTGCCGTTGCACTGGAGCGGCCTGCACGCCGCGATCCTCACCGGCGCGCCGGACGTCGCCGACGACCACGTCACGGCCCTGCTGGCCGCGGCCGAGCACAGCCGGTACGCGGCGGTGGTCGCCGCCGCCGCGGAGTGCTGGGTGGAGGTGCTCCGGGGTGTCGTCGACCCGGCCCGCGTGGAGGCCGCCGCCCGGGCGCTGCACGACACCGGACTGCGCTGGGACGGTGCTCGCCTCGCCGGCCAGGCCGCCATCCGCACCGCGGACCGGCGGGCGATGACCACGCTGCTGGAGTGCGCGCGGGCACTGCAGGGGCGGCCGGCCGGCGGCCACGGCGAGCAGGCGCCGACGAGCACCACCGAGAGCACCACGCGGGTCGCCGGCCCCACCCCGCAGGGGCTCAGCGACCGCGAGTACGAGGTTGCCGAGCTGGTGCTCGCCGGGTTGACCTACCGCGAGATCGGCGACCGGCTCTTCATCTCGGCGAAGACCGTGGAACACCACGTGGCGCGGATGCGTAACCGGCTGAACTGCGCCAACCGCACCGAGTTGCTGGCTCTGCTGCGCACCGTCGTCGCCGACCGGGCCAGCGACACGGCCGGGCAGCCGTGGCCGCAGCGGACGACCCGATGAGGGGCTCGCGCCGGGGACGCCGCCGCGCCGGGCGGAGTGGGGCGTGACGCCCAGCGAGGTCCGGCTGATCCGGACCAGGCTCGTCGTGCTGACCGCCGTCCTGGTCACACTCTGGTCGTACGCGGCCTACCTGACCAGCCAGGACGCCATCGACCTGCTGCGTGTGCAGGCCCTCGCGGACACCCTCGGCCAGCCCATCGACAGGCTGATCCTGAGTCTGCAGACCGAACGCCGCGCCAGCGCCGAGACGATCGCCGGGGCCGGGGCCGGGGCGACGGCGACCCCGCTGGGCGGGGCGCGCGAGCTCACCGACCGGGCCGCCGCCGAGATTCGCCGGTTCACGGTGGGCCGCGACGTCCGGTTGCTCAGCGCCGGCGAGGTACGCGAGCGGGCCGACGAGCTGGTCCGCCGGCTCGACGGCCTGAGCACGATCCGGTCCCAGGTGGACGCCGGGCAACTCGACCAGGCCGAGGCGGTCGACGGGTACGACCAGGTCGTCGACGTCGCCTTCCGGGTGTACGGCCCGGAGTGGGGCGCGTACGAGAGCACGTTGGCCGCCGACACCCGTGCGGTGATCGCGCTGGCCCGCGCCCGGGAGTTGCTGGCGCGCGAGGACACCCTGGTCAGCGCGGCCCTGACCGCCCACCGGCTCGGCCCCGACGATCGACGCCGTCTGACCGAACTCGTCAACAACCAGCGGTTCGCGCGGGCCGAGGCGGCGGCCGGGTTGCCCGACGACGGCCCGGGTGAGCACCAGCGCATCACGAGCGGCCCCGAGTTCGCGGGGCTGCTCGCCCTGGAGGACAGGTTGTTGCGGGCGGACACCGCGAACGCCCTGGCCGGGACGACATTGGCGGGCTGGCGGGCCGCCGCGGACTCCGCCCTCGGCGCGCTGCAGACCCTGGTGACGAGCACCGCCCGCGGCAGCGTCGAGCGGGCCACGCCGGGCGCCGCCGTGCTCGTCGCCCGGACCGGCGCCGTGGTGGGGCTGGGCCTCATCGTCGTGCTCGTGCTCCTGGTGAGCTGGGCGAGCACCGTCCGACGGCTCACCGACGCGCTGACCCGGCCGGTCGTCGACGCGCCGGTCCCGACCCCGCCGGTCCCGACCCCGCCGGATGTCGTGGCGGCGCCGGATGTCGTGGCGGCGCCCGACGGCCCCGACCGGGAGTTGTTCCTGCGGATCACCCGTCGCAACCAGGTCCTGCTGCGTGATCAGCTCAATCTCCTGGACGGGATGCAGCGCCGGGAGCGGTCCGCCGAGGAGAGCGGCGAGCTGTTCCAACTCGACCACCTGACCACCCGGGTTCGGCGCAACGTGGAGAAGCTGATCGCCCTGGCCGGCGCACGGCCGGCCCGTCGCTGGCGCGGCGCGGTGCCGCTGCTCGACGTCGCACGCGGCGCCGTCGCCGAGGTGCCGGACTACCACCGGGTCCTGATCGCGCCGCACTGGCCGTGGTCACTCGCGGGCCCGGCCGTCACCGACGTCGTCCACCTGCTGGCGGAGCTGATCGAGAACGCCCTCGCCTTCTCCCCGCCCGACACCACCGTCCGGATCAGCGGTGAGCACCGGCCACAGGGGTGCGCGGTCCTCGTCGTCGACGACGGGTCCGGCCTGGACGCCACCGCGCTGGCCGAGGCGAACCACAGGCTCGCCAGCCCGCCGGCCGCTCCACCCACGGGTCCCAGCGGTCTGTACACAGTCGCCGTGCTGGCCCACAGGTGTGGCATCCACGTCTCGCTGCGTCCCAGCCGGCGCGGTGGGACGGCGGCGGTCGTGCTCCTGCCGGCCCACCTGGTCCCGGTGAACGACACCGGCCGGGGGCCCTCCACCGCACCACCCACCACCCCGGCCCCGCCAGCGCACCACGGCACCGGCCCACCCGACGCGGGCGGCAACGGCGCGCTGCCGACCCGGGCCCGGCAGACCGGGCCGGCACACCCCGAACACGGCGGGGCCGCCCTCGACACGGTCGAGATGCCGGTCGCCAGAGCAGCGAGGAGACACCCATGACCTCCGCAGTGGTCAGCGACGACCTGACCGGCGCCCTGGACCGCCTGGTCGACCGAGTGCACGGCGCGGAGTTCGCCCTCGTGCTCTCCCCGGACGGCTTGCTCCTCGGCGGCTCCCGGCAGGTGGAGACGAAGCTGGCCGAGCAGATCTCCGGTGTCGTCGCCGGCCTGATCGCGTTGGGGCTCGCCGCCACCCGGACCTGCGACGCGGGCGCTCTGCGTCAGGTCGTGGTGCAGATGACGCGCGCCTTCCTGTTCGTCGCCACCGTCCCGAACGGGACCATCCTCACCGTGCGGATCGCCGGTGACGACGTCAAGGTCGGCGACATGGCGTACGAGGTGGCGCTCTTCGTCGGGCAGGCCGAGCGGCACCTGCCGATCACACTGGGTCCGGCCTCCTCCGCGACGATCGGGGACACCGGTGCACACCGGCGGCACGGCTGACGAGGCGTGGTACGACGACGACGCGGGCCCGGTCGCCCGGCCGTACACGATGACCGGCGGGCGTACCGCTCCCGCGCGCGGCCAATTCGACCTGATCTCACTTGTCGTCGCCCGGCGGGGGGTCACGCCTGCCACACCCCTCTTTCCCGAACAGGCGCGAATCGTCGAGCTGTGCCACCATCCGGTGTCGGTCGCCGAGGTCGGCGCCGAGCTGGACCTGCCGCTGGGCACCGTCCGGGTGCTGCTCGGCGACCTGCTCGCGGCCGGCCTGATCGAGACGCACGACCCGCCCGTGCTGTCGGAGCTGCCGACCGAGGATCTGCTCGAGGCGATACTCGTCGGGCTCCGCGCCCTGTGACAGGACAGCGGCCAGCCGCGATCCGGCCCGATCGCGGACGGGCCTCCGGCGACGAACCGAAGGGGAGACAGGCAGTGCCGGCAACACCACCCCAGCCACGCCGTACCGTGGCGATCATCCTGCTGGACCGGATCGTGGCCTTCGCCACCGCCGCCCGGCGGGTGCTCACCGGCCGGGACGACGCCTCGCGGGTCATCTGGGTGGCGGTGGTCGCGGTGCTCGGGGTGCTGGTCACGACAGCCGTACTCGTCGCCGGGGTGCTGCGTACGCCGGGGAAGCTGGCGCCGGTGACTCTCGACCCGCCACTGTCGGTGGATCAGGCGGGCACTCCGCCGGCCGGCACTCCCCAGGCGCGGGCACGACCGGCGGCCACCAGCCCGGCGGCGGCCGCTCCCCCGCCGTCCGCCTCGGTCACCGCGGTCCCACCGACCGTCGGGGCCACGACCAGGCCCGCGCCGACCGGGTCGACGGCCGCGCCCCCGCCGGCCGCCCGGACCGCCGCCTTCACCATCGAGGACACCGCCCTGCTCAGTTACGGTGCGGCCGTGACGATCACCAACCCCGAACCGGCGCCGGCGGCACAGTGGACGTTGGTGCTCACGTTTCCCCGGGAGTCGCTGCGGGTCAGCGCGGTCGAGGGCGCGCGGGCCAGCCGCGACGGCGCGGTGTGGACGTTCGTGCCGGACGGCAGCACCGGTCCGGCGCTCGGCAACGCGTCGGTCCGGGTGACGTTCCGGGTCAACGGCACGCCCGCCGGCGCCGCCCCCGACGCGTGCGCCATCGACGGGGCCGCCTGCACCGGTCTGCCGAACTGACCGGCACGCGCCGGCCGGAGCACGGCCCGGGGGTGACCCACCCGACGGTGGGCCACCCCCTGCCGGACACCCGGCCTACTGCTGGTTGAGGTGCAGCGCGAGATCGATGACCAGGTATTTCACGGCGAACGCGCCGGTCAGCTGTGCCGCGCCGGTGAGCAGGTCGATCTGGTACACCTGGCTGGGGAAGCCGCCGTTGAGGACGGCGTAGGCGTTGTTGCTCACCGCTCGTCCGCCGCGCAGGGTGCTGTGGATGTCGAGGCCGGCCCGTGGGTTGGCGGCCACGCCCAGGCTGCCGGTGGCGACGAGTTGGCCGGAGTTGGCCGGGGACTGCAGCGCGACCTGGTCGAGGTTGGTGTCGATGTCGAACAACGTGGTCGCGGTGGACGGATCGAGGTCGATGTTCGTGTAGGCCGCCGCGGTCAGGCCGGGGGCGGCGGCGACCGCGGGCGGGTAGGTGAGGGTGCCGTCGGCGAGGGTGACGCCGCCGACGTTGACGTTGTGCCGCAGATTCTGGCCCACGTCGCTGATGATGCGCAGGCGGTCGGCGGCCGGGTTGAAGTCGACGCCGAAGAACGACCCGCTGAGGGGGACGGTCAACTGGCTGACCTTGGTGGCGGCGGCGGTGCTCGTGGACAGGGTGAAGATGCCGCCGTTGTTCCCGACGCCGTAGAGCCGGCCGTCCTGGACCCGGTAGTCGATGCCCACGAGGTTCTCCGCGCCGGGCAGGTCCACGGTGCCGATCACGCAGGGCAGCTCCGGTCGGTTGGCGGCGAACTTCAACAACTGCTGGTCCTCGGTCAGACCGACCGCCACCCGACCGTTGCGGCCACCGGCGTTGAGCAGGTCCCACAGAATCGTGCAGGGGCCGGCGTCCAACAACGCCAGAGCGGGGGACGAGGTACGCGCCGACGCGACGCGGTCCGGCCGGGCCGCAGCGCCCGTCGAGGTCGTCAGCAGTGCGATGACGACGGCTGTGCCGGTCAGGAGCAGTCCTCGATGGATCGTGCGATGCATGGGCGGGCCTTCCTTGCGCGGAATACGGGAAATGCCCGGCAGTGGCATCGGAGTGGGTCGTCCCGATCGGTCCAATCAGAACGTTTGCCCAGGTCAGACGCTATACGGCCAACTTCGCGGTTACTGTCGGATCACGTACTATCCGAATTCCCTTCGGAGGGCCGGCAGCGCCGGCGCGAGCGCCACCAGCATGGCCAGGCCGGCGACGGGCAGCAGGTCGAGGGTGACGACCGGTAGGACGATGCCGGCGACCAGGAGCGGCACGCTCCACCACGGCAGCCGCCGTCTCGCGGCGAGCATGCCCGCGAGGATGACCAGGCCGAGGAAGAAGAACTGGGGTACGACGTCGTAGAAGGCCACCTCGACGCCGGGGATGTCCTTGAAGTCCGCGCCGAGCGCCGACATCTCCGCCCGGTCCGCGGCCAGGAGACCCTCCACGATGTCGGCGCCGAACTGCACCATCGTCGCGGCGAGCCCCACCATCGTGAGGGTCACCACCCCGGTGCGCCAGGGGCTGCGCGGCAGGAGGCGGGACAGCGCGAGCACACCCGGTACGAAGCACACCATGCCGGCGAGCGCGACCAGATGGGCGGCCTGCCAGTCGATCCCCGGGCCGTACACACCGTCGGATCGTGCCCACAGGCGGACCAGGCCGTAGGCGGCGATGCCGACCGGTCCGGCGATCACGTAGAGCGCTGCGCGTTTCATGCCGATCATCATCTGGTCGTCGGCGCCCCGCCAGCCTCCGGGAAGATCCCTCGCCCGGCCCTGGGTTCCGCCTCAGGTTTCCCACCGAGCAGACCCTCGGTGCGCCCTCGCCCCTCAGGCGCGCCAGATCGGCGGGGCGGCGTGCGGCGACGGTCGGGTGGCGAGCATCGCTCATGCTGGAGGGGTGATTCGTTTCGTACTGAATGTGCTGTGGCTCATCTTCGGCGGTGGCATCGTGCTGGCGGTCGGGTACGGCGTCGCCGCACTCATCTGCTTCGTCCTGGTCGTCACCATCCCGTTCGGCGTGGCGTCGCTGCGCCTCGCCGTCTACTCGCTGTGGCCCTTCGGCCGCACCCTGGTGCCGAAGCCCGGCGCGGGCGTGGCCTCCGGGGTGGCGAACATCCTCTGGCTGGTGCTGGCGGGCTGGTGGCTCGCGTTGTCCCACGTCGTCGCGGGCATCGCCCTCTGCGTGACGATCATTGGGATCCCGTTCGGCATCGCCAACTTCAAGCTCGTGCCGGCGGCGTTCTGGCCCCTCGGCCGCGAGGTCGTGGACACGCCCTGAGCTTGGAAAACGGGGACCCTCGGTCCCCGCCACTTCTAACATATAGCGCACTGGGGGGCTTGCGGCAAGACCCGGGTCGTGCCGCAGAATTCGTCGGCCGAGACCAGAATCTGCCGAATTGGACGTCATTTGAGTTCCCTGCCTACCTCCGTGTTCGATCTCCCCGCGCACCTCTCCCCCAAGGCCGACCCGACGCTCATCGCCCGGGACGAGCAGCACTTCGCCACGATGGCGCAGCACCTGGACCGGCTGAACGCCGAACTCTCCGAACGCCTTGCCGCCGAGCGCCGGGCGCCCGGCGGCAGGGGCCGGCAGGCGATGGACCGGGACGAGGAGATCCGCCGGCTGACCGACCGCCTGCGTGCGCTCAGTCGCTACGGCCTGGACCTGTGTCTCGGCCACGTGGTCGGTGCGGACGAGCCCGAGCCCGCGTACGTCGGGCGGCGCGGCCTCACCGACAGCACGGGTCGGCGGCTGCTGCTCGACTGGCGCTCACCCGCCGCCGAGCCGTTCTTCGGCGCGACCCACGCCAACCCGATGGGTCTGGCCAGCCGTCGCCGGTACCGGTGGACGCGGGGCCGGATCAGTGACTACTGGGACGAGGTGTTCACCTCGGACGGGTTCGTGGAGCACGCCGTCGCGCTCGACGACCAGTCCGCGTTCATCGCCAGTCTGGGCAGCGCCCGATCCGCCCGGATGCGGGACGTGCTCAGCACCATCCAGGCCGACCAGGATGCCATCATCCGGGCGGGATCTGCCGGCGCGCTCGTCGTGGACGGCGGTCCGGGCACCGGGAAGACGGTCGTCGCGCTGCACCGCACCGCCTACCTGCTCTACTCCGACCCACGCCTGGGCCAACGCCGAGGCGGAGTGCTCTTCGTCGGGCCGCACCAGCCCTACCTGGCCTACGTCTCCGACGTCCTGCCCAGTCTCGGCGAGGAGGACGTACAGACCTGCACCCTTCGCGACCTCGTCGAGGAGGGCGGCGCGGCGATCGTCGAGCCCGACCCGGAGGTGGCCCGGCTGAAGTCCTCGGCGGACCTGGTCGGGGCGATCGAGGCGGCCGTCCGGTTCTACGAGGACCCGCCCGGCGCGCCGATGACCGTCACGACCGACGAGGCCGACATCCGGCTGAGCGCCGACGACTGGGCCGACGCGTTCCAGGCGGCGGGGCCGGGCACCCCGCACAACGAGGCGCGCGACGAGATCTGGGCGGAGTTGCTCACGATCCTCGTGGACAGGTACGACGGCGACGAGCCGGACGACGTGCTGCGCCTGTCGCTGTCGCGCAACCGCGAGCTGCGCTCCGCCGTCAACCGGGCCTGGCCGTTGCTCGACGCGGCCGACCTGGTGGGAGACCTGTGGTCGGTGCCCGCGTACCTGCGCACGTGCGCGCCCTGGCTCAGCCCGGCGGAGGTACGGAAGCTCCAGCGTGACGACCCCCGGGCCTGGACCGTTTCCGACCTGCCGCTGCTGGACGCGGCCCGGCGGCGCCTCGGCGTCGCGTCGGGGCACACGCAGCGACACGACCCGGCCGCCGAGGTGGAACGCGAACACCGCGCCCGGGTCGTCGACGAACTGCTCGCGGCCGACGCCTACGACGACGGTGAGGGGCTGCTGACGATGCTGCGCCAGCCCGACCTGCACGACGTCCTGGCCGGCGAGTCCGCGGTGCGCACCGCGGAGCCGGACCTGCTGGCCGGCCCGTTCGCGCACATCGTCGTGGACGAGGCCCAGGAGTTGACCGACGCCGAGTGGCAGATGGTGCTGGCGCGGTGCCCGTCGCGCAGTCTCACGATCGTCGGGGACCGCGCCCAGGCCCGACACGGGTTCAGCGAGTCGTGGCAGGAACGCCTTGAGCGGGTCGGGTTCGACCGGATCACCCTGGCCTCGCTGAGCATCAACTACCGGACCCCGGAGGAGGTCATGGCGGAGGCCGAGCCGGTCATCCGGGCCGTGCTCCCGGACGCCAACGTGCCGACCTCCATCCGCGGCAACGGGCTTCCCGTCGTGCGCGGCTCGGTGGCCGAGCTGGGCGCGATCCTGGACGCCTGGCTCACCGCACACACCGACGGGACCGCCTGCGTGATCGGCGACCCGACGTTCGCGCCGACGTCGCGGGTCCGGTCGCTGAGCCCGGAGCAGGCCAAGGGTCTCGAGTTCGACCTGGTCGTGCTGATCGACCCGGAGGCGTTCGGCACCGGCGTCGAGGGGGCGGTGGACCGCTACGTCGCGATGACCCGAGCGACCCAGCAGCTCGTCATCCTGACGAGGTGCTGAGCCGCCCGGCCCACGGCTGTCAGTTGCCCAACGTGACGTGCAGGATCCTCTCGTTGCTGTTGTTCGGGGTGCTGTCCTTGTCGCCGGTGGTCGTGGTGGTCAGCCACAGCCCGCCGTCCGGAGCCGGCTCCACCGTCCGCAGGCGACCGTAGGTGCCACTGAAGTACGTCTGCACGTTCGTCAGGCTGCTGCCGCTGATCACCGCGCGGTACATCCGCGCGCCCCGGGCACAGGCCACGTAGAGCGCGTCCCGCACGATCGCGATCCCGGAGCAGGACCCGTCCGCGGTCGGATAGGTGCGCGCCGGTGCGATGAACCCGGCGGTGCCGCAGGTGCCGCTGGTGCCCTCACACGCCGGCCAGCCGTAGTTGCCGCCCTTCGTGATCAGGTTGGTCTCATCCATGATCGAGTTGCCGAATTCCTGCTCCCACAGCCGGCCCTGCGAGTCGAACGCCAGCCCCTGCGGGTTGCGGTGGCCGTAGCTCCACACGTAGTTGCCGAACGGGTTGTCCGAGGGGACGGTGCCGTCCGGGTTGAGGCGCAGGATCTTGCCTTCGAGGGCCGAGCGGTCCTGCGCGTAGTTGCCGTTCTGCGCGTCGCCCGTGCTGGCGTACAGCTTGCCGTCCGGGCCGAAGCGCAGCCGACCACCGTCGTGGTACTTGTTGCGTCGGATGCCGCTGACCAGCACCTGCTCGCTGGAGGTGTTGAGGCGGCCGTTCTCGAACTTGATCCGCACGATCCGGTTGTCGCTGGGCGAGGTGTGCATGATGTACAGCCAGCGGTCGCTGGCGAAGCTGGCCGACACGGCGAGCCCGAGCAGGCCGCCCTCACCGTCGGTGCTCTGCACGTTCGGCACCGTGCCCAGGTTGGTCTTGACCCCGGTGGTGGGGTTGAGCTGGATGACGTCGTGCGCGTCGCGGCGGTTGTAGAGCACGGTGCCGTCCGACAGCGTGACGAGCCCCCACGGGATGTCGGTGTCGGTGGTGACCTGGCGCACCCCGCACACCGGGTTGCCGCAGCCCGCGCCCGTGGTCACCGTCGTGGTGGCGCTGCGCGAGGAGGTGTTGTCCTGCGCGTCCCGGGCCACCACGTAGTACTGGTACGCGGTGTTCGCCGCCAGCCCGCTGTCGGTGAAGGTGGTCGCCGGGGGCGTGCCGGTGACCGTGCCGACCTTCACGCCACCCCGGAAGACGTCGTACGCCCGGACGCCGACGTTGTCGGTGGACGCGGTCCAGCGCAGGGTCACGGTGGTGCCCGAGGCGCTGCCGGTGAGCTGTTGCGGCGCGGTCGGCGCCTGGGTGTCGGCCTGACACTGCGGGGGCGTGATCGACACGGTGCTGCTCGCCTGGGACACGTTGCCGGCGGCGTCGCGGGCGTTGACGTACAGGCCCCAGGTCGCTCCGGCGACCACGGTGAGGCTTGCGGACAGCGTCGAGCCGCTCACCGACGTCATCAGCTGACCGTCGTGGTAGATGTCGTAGAAGGCCACCGCGACGTTGTCCGTCGAGGCGTTCCAGGCGAAGGTCACGGAGTTGCACGTCAGGCCGCTGACCCGCGGGCTGCCCGGCGCCGTGGGCGGCTGGGCGTCGGAGCTGCCCAGCGCCGTCGTCCAGCGCTGGTTGGCCTGCCCGTTGCAGGTCCAGAGACCCACCAGGGTGCTGTTGGCGGTGCCGGCGCCGTTGACGTCCAGGCACAGGCTGGACTGGACGCCGACGATGGTCCCGTTGGTGTTGATCCGCCAGCGCTGGTTGGCGCCACCGGTGCAGGTGTTGATCTGCAGGGTGGCCGGCGCGGTGGTGTCCTGACCGACCACGTCCAGGCACATCGTCTCGTCGTAGACCCGCAGCTCGCCGGCCGAGGTGAACGTCCAGGCCTGGTTGGCCTGACCGTTGCAGTCGTAGATGTTGACGCCGGCGCCGGCCGTCCGGACGTTGCCGACGACGTCCAGGCAGCGGCCCGAGGCCACGCCGACCACCGTCGAGGCCACCGCGGCCGATGCGGGTACGCCGATCGCGACGGTCAGCAGCGTCACCGCTGCCATCGCCGCCGGCAGTAGCCGTCGTCGTCGTGCGTGGCGTGGGTTGGGCCGCGCGAAGGCTGCCATCAGTCCTCCAGGGTCGGGGCGTCGACCGGACCGCCCCCGGCACCGGATGGCCCGGCGCCCGACCAAGTCGAACTGTGAACATCGAATATCAAAGATGGGTCGCCGGCGCATGTCAAACGATGTCAGGTGATCGGCGACAAAACCCCAGATCGATGCGATGTCCGGCAGGGGCCGCCGCCCTAGTCCCCGCCCTGCAACGACTCCCGGACGTGCCGGCGGGCGTGATGGATCCGCGACTTCAGCGTGCCGACCGGCACGCCCAACTGCTCGGCCATCTCCTGGTAGTCCAGCTGGCACAGGTCCCGCAGCACGAGCGCCGTCACCAACTCCGGCCGGTGGGCCTCCAGCCGGTCCAACGCGTCGAGCAGATCGAGACGCGACCCGGCGATGACGCTCGTCGTACGGGGATCGGCAATCTCGACGGGCAGCAGCGGACTCGGCCGCTCGGCTGCCCGTCGCCGCAGCGACCGATAGGTCTGGCGGGCACAGTTGGCGACCACGACATGCAACCAGGTCGAGAAGAGCGACCGACCCTCGAATCGCTCGATGTTCCTGGCCACCTGCAGCAACGCGTCCTGCGCCGCCTCCTCCGCGTCCTGCTGACAGGGCAGGAACCGGCCACACTGCTCGAGGACCCGCGGACCGATCGCCGCCAGCAATTCGTCACGTGCCGCGCTGTCGCCGGTCGCCGCCCGGCGTGCCAGCTCCTCGGTCGACGACTCCTCCACCACCGGCGCTCCCCCGCTCGTGCGACACCGTTGCCGCGGTGCCGGATAATACGGCGGTGTCCATTCCGCCGCAGATCGGCCGGTACCGCGTCGCACGCCCGGTCGGTGCCGGCGCGTTCGCCACCGTGTGGCTGGCGTACGACGACGAGTTGCAGGCCCCGGTGGCCGTGAAGGTGCTCGCCGAGAACTGGTCGCAACGGGCCGACATCCGGGCGCGTTTCCGCCAGGAGGCCCGGTTCATGCGGCAGGTGGACTCCGACCACCTGGTCCGGGTGTTGGACATCGGCGAGCTGCCCGACGGCCGGCCGTACCTGGTGATGACGTACGCCGGAGGCGGCACGCTCGCCGATCGGCTGGCCGACGGCCCGATGCCGGTACGCGAGGCGCTACGGACCGCCGCCGACATCGCCCGGGCCGTGGCGGTCCTGCACGACAAGGGAGTGCTGCACCGGGACCTCAAACCCTCGAACGTCCTCTTCGACACCACCGCCGCCGGAGCCCGGGTGCTGGTCGCCGACCTGGGACTGGCCAAGGCCCTCGCGCACGCGTCCGGGTTCACGCTCGTCGCCGGCACGCCCGGTTACATGGCACCGGAACAGCTCGTCGCGGGCGGCACGCTGGACGCGCGCGCCGACGTCTACGCGATGGGCGCCCTGACCCAGCACATGATGACCGGAGCGCCGCCGGGGCAGGCGGGGCAGACCGCGTCGGCCGTACCCGCCGTGGTCGAGCGCGTCGTCCGCCGCGCCCTGCACCGTGATCCGGACCGCCGCTGGCCCAGCGCTGCCGCGTACGCCGCCGCGCTGGAGGGCCTACTGGCCCCACGAACGGGTCCGGCCCGGCCGTCGCCACGGCGCGCCCGCCGGGCCCTCACCACCGTCGGCACGGTGGTCACGACGCTGGTCCTGGCCGGTTCGTCGGCCGCCTCCGCCACGCCGCCGGGCTGGACCCGGGTACGCGACGCGACCGGCACCATCTCCGTCGCCGTGCCCGACGACTGGGCCCGGCACCTCCGCGACGGCGGCTGGAAACCGGGAGTGATCGGCCCGCCCGGCGCACACTACCCGGGCCTGGTCGTCGGGCCCGACCTCACCGAGTGGTCCAACGCGAACAGTCCCACGCCCGGCGTGTTCGTCGGGGTGAGCCGGACTCGCACCACCGCGACGGTCCCGCCCACTCTGACCGGCCACAACCGTTGCACCCGTGCTGCCGACCGCACGATCACGGTCGGCAGCCTCAGCGGGACCGTCCGGCGCTGGACGCGGTGCGCCAACACCACGACGACCTTCAGCGAGGTCATCCTGACCACGGCCAACGGCACCCTCGACGTCTGGGTCCAGGTCAGACAGACCGCGGGCGCGGATCGCACCGACGAGATCCTGGACACGCTGCGCGTGACCGGCACCACGGCCGAGCCTTAGTACCGCTCCCAGTTGCCGCTGCCGTCGGCCTTGCGCCACCGGCGGGTCTCGGTGCCGCCGTCGATCGTGCGGACGGTGGCCTCCACGTTCTGGCCCACCAGCCGGTACGAGACGAACGTCATGACCTGGTCAACTCCGGAACCGGGCTGGTCTCCCCTGATGGCCGGCCACGCCTGGCGTCCCCGGCCGTTGTCCGAGAGCTGCACGGGCACGAGCGCCTGGCGTCGTGAGGCGTTCGCGTTGCCCAGTTCGACGAGGACGAGCGCGTCCTCGGTCGACGGCGCGTTCGCCGGTTCCTCGACGATGAACTCGCCGTACACCGGCTGCGCGCCGCCGGGCAGGATCCGGCACGGCACGTCGAACCCGTTCGACCCGTTGCGGAACACCACGGCGTCGTCGGACTCGCTGCAGAAGGTCAGCTTGCGAATCACCGCGTTGGGCCAGTCGGTCTGCCTGATCTCGCTCACCTGGGTGGCCGGCCCGGAGGTGCCGGAGACGGGAGCACCCTGGGTGGCGCCGGCGGTGGCCGGCGTACCCGGGCCGGAGCTGGCGGGCGTCGGGGCGCTCGACGCCGACGGGCTCGCGCTGCCCGCGGAAGAGCCGGCGGGCACCGCGTCACCGTCTTGCCGGTCTACCGATGGGGTGCAGCCAGCGCCGAGCGTGACGCCGAGTGCCACACCGACGAGCAGTTTGCCGTGCATAGGTGGTCCTTTCCTCTGCGGGATCCGTCACCACATTTGATGCCCAGACGCGGGAGGTGGTTCACGCAACGAGCGAGGATCTTTCCACCGCCGGTGCGCACGCCTCTCCTCCTCAGGTCGCAGGTGCGGTGCCGTGTTCTCGCGGGAGCGAAGATCCTCAGCACGTTGCGGGTGCACGCGTCGATGGTCACGAAACGGTAGTCAGTTCCCAGTCTCCGTGGCCGTCGGCGTTGCGCCACTGCCGCTTCTCGGTGCTGCCATCGAGCTTGCGGACGGTGGCCTGCACCTGCTCGCCCACCACCCGGTACGAGATGAACGTCTCGATCTCGTCGGCGTGGTTGCCGCTGCCGATCAGAATGGGCCGCCACGCGGACCGCTTCCCGCCGGTGTCGGAGAGCTGGACGGGCACCAGGGCCTGTGCCCGTCGGGAGCCGGGATCGCCCAGTTGAACGAGGACGAGGGCATCCTCGGTGGACGGCGCGATCGCGGGCTCCTCGACGAGGAACTCGGCGTACACCGGGCGCGCGCCGCCCGGCAGGATCCGGCACGGCACGGGGGCGCCGTTCGATCCGCTGCGGAACGTGACAGTGGCGGAGCCACCGCAGAATTTCAGGTTGTTGATGACCGCGTTGGGCCAGTCGGTCCGCCTGATCTCGCTCGGCGGCTTGGCCGGCCCGGTGGTGCTGGTGGCCGGGGTGGGGCTGGCCGGAGCGGTCGGGCTGGGGGTGGCCGACGCCGGATCGCTCGGTGTCGGGCTCACGCTGGCGGACGGGGAGCCGGCGGGCGCCGCGTCGCCGCCGACCCGGTCCATCGGTGACGTGCAACCGCCGACGAACGTAAGGGTGAGCACCACACCGACAAGCAGTCTGCCGCGCATGAGAGGTCCTTTCTCTACGGGATCTGTCACTTGGTTTGATGCACAGGTGCGGGAGGTGGTTCACGCGCCGGTGCACATGCCCCTCCTCCTCAGGTCGTAGGCGCATTGCCGTCCTGCGCCAGATGGCGGGGTGCGATCGCTGGAACAGGCTTGGCCCAGGGCGTCGGGTGACGCCGTACGGACCTGCTCCGGACACCCGTTCGCCTGGAAAGGCAGTAACCGACGATGCGATCTCTTTCCTCTTCCCCATCCCGCTCCGCCCGAATCGCACGGCCCGTCGTCCGCCTCGGCGCGGTGGTGGCGACCGCTGTCGTCATCGCCGTGAGCACCGCGGGCTGTGGCGCGGGGCAGAGCGCTCCCGCGCCACCAGTCGACGCTCCGGCGGCACCGGCTGCCGCGAACGGGGCGGCCTCCGCCCTGACCGACGCCGACGTCAACGCCTGGCTCGACGGTCTGTTGCCTGCCGCGCTGGACCGCACCGGCATCGCCGGGGCCACCGTCGCCGTCGTCCACAATGGCCGCATTGTCACCACCCGGGGGTACGGCCACGCCGACACCGGTGACGGTGGCGTCGGGGCGGTGCCTGTCGACCCGGACCGGCATCTGTTCCGGATGGGATCGGTGTCGAAGCTCGTCACCGCCACCGCCGTCCTGCAACTCGTGCAGAGCGGCAAGCTGAACCTCGACGCCGACGTCCAGACGTACCTCGATTTCCGCCTGCCGCGCGGCTTCGAGCGAGCCGTCACCCTGCGGCACCTGCTGACGCACACCGCCGGTTTCGAGGAGCGGGTCGCCGGCCTCATCGGCACCGGCGGCGGCACCGTCAACCTGCGCCGGGCGCTGGTGACCGACCCGCCGGAGCAGATCTACGAGCCGGGCACGGTCCCGGCGTACTCCAACTACGGCAACGCGGTCGCGGGTTACGTCGTCGAGCGCGTCACGGGGACGCGCTTCGAGGAGTACGTCCAGCGCAACATCCTGGACCGGGCGGGCATGCCGTCGTCGAGCTTCGAGCAGCCCCTGCCGACGCCGCTGCGCGAGCGGATGTCCAAGGGGTACGACACCTCCGGCGCACCCGCCGCGCCCTTCGAGATCATCGGCACGCCCCCGCCCGGCGCGCTGAGCGCCCCGGCCACGGACATGGCACGGTTCATGCTCGCCCAACTCGGGGAGCCCGTCGGTTTCGGGGCACTGCTGGACCCGCCGACCCGCGAGCTGATGCAGCGCCCGGCACTCGACGCGACATCGCTCGGCACCCTGGCCGACGGACCCCGGATGACCCTCGGCTTCTTCGACGAGAGCCGCAACGGCCACCGGATCCTCGGCCACGGCGGCGACACCGCGTACTTCCACACCCACCTGCAGATCTACCCCGACGACCGGACCGGCATCTTCCTCTCACTCAACAGCAACGGCTCGGGGGCGCTCGCCAGCCACGAACTCCGCGAGTCGGTCGTGAACGGTTTCGCCGACCGCTACTTCCCCGCCCGCGGCGGGCAGCCGACCGCCGGCGTCGACCCGGCAACCACCGCCGAGCACGCCGCGCTGGCAGCCGGCACGTACGAGTCCTCGCGAGCGATACGGAGCAACTTCCTGACGGCGATCGGCCTGGTCGGGCGGACGACGGTGAGCGTCACCGACGGCGACCGGTTGCTGTTCGAGCCCGGGCCGCTGTCCGACTCCCCCGCCCGCTACGAGGAGGTGGCCCCCTGGGTCTGGCGGGAGGTCGGCGGGCAGCGCACGATCGCCATGCGGGCAACCGACGACCGGATCGAGGCGATCGGTTTCGACTCCGCGTTCGCGTTGCTGCCCGTCGAGCCCGCCCGCGCCTCGACGGTGGCCGTCCCGGTGCTCGCCGTCTCGACGGTCGTGCTGCTGCTGACCGTGCTGTCCTGGCCGGTCGGCGCGCTCGTCCGCCGCCGGCTCGGCCGCGCCCCGCGCGAGCGGGCCGGGCGCACCGCGCGGATCCTGAGCCGCGTCGCCGTCGCCGGCACGCTCCTCGCCCTGGCCGGGTGGGTGCTGGCCATCAGCAGCATCATGAGCCTGCGGGAGATCCCCGGTGGTGTCCTGCGCGCCGTTCAGGTGCTGCAACTTGTCGGTCTGCTCGGTGTGCTGCCCGCCGCCGTGCGGCTGGCCGACGACGTCCGACGCCACCTCGGCTGGCGCAGGATCGCCGGCAGCGCCCTGCTCCTGCTCGCCCTCGCCGGTGCGGGCTGGTTCGCCGTGGAGTTCCGGCTGCTCGCGCCTAGCATCTCCTACTGACCCGCCCGACCCGGGACGATCCGGAGCGAGGATGCGCACCGCATGAGGGACCACACCGGCACCGAACCCGGCTCGCCGCGACTGACGAGGTGGCTCGACGAACGCCTCACCCGACTCGGCGTGACCGGGGTGTTCCCCCGGGACTGCCTGCTCGCGGCGGCCCTGACCGTCCTGACGTTCGTCCTGTTGACGGTGCTGATCTGGTTCGTGGCACCGGAGGACGGGGTGTCCTTCGACCCGACGCGGGCGTGGCTGCTCATCGCCGTCTGCTGCGTCCAGGCGATGCTGCTGTGCCTGCGTCGGGTCCGCCCGCTGCTCTGCCTCGCGCTCGTCGTCGGCCTCCAACTGCCCGTCATCGGCGTCTCGCTGCCCGAGGCGACCGTCCGGGGCGTCGCGCCGTTCGTCGTGGCGTACACCATCGGGTCGGTGCTGCCGTCCCGGCGCGCGCTGCTGGCCGTCGGCGCGGCCGTGCTGGTGGAGTCGGTCGGGGCGGCCTTCGTGGTGACCCCCGATCTCCTGACGGGCGTCGCGTACGTCTCCGCGAGCGCGCTGACCTACCTCGGCGCGACATTCGTCGGCACGTACGTGGCCACGTCCCGGCGCTATGTGGAGCTGGTCCGGGTGCGGGCGGAGGAGGCGGTCCGGGAACAGCAGACGAAGATCCAGGGGGCGATCGGCGCGGAGCGCACCCGGATGGCCCGGGAGCTGCACGACGTGGCGGCCCACCACCTCTCCGGCATGGTCGTGCAGGCGGCGGCGGTCGAGCGGTTGATCGACCGGGACCCGGCAGCCGCGAAGGCCGGGGTGGCCTGGATCCGGAGCCAGGGCAAGGAGACCCTGGACAACCTGCGGCTGGTCGTCGGCGTGCTGCGCGGCCGCCCGGGACACGAGGGCGGCGACGGCGCCACACCGGTGCCGGGCCTGGGCATGCTCGACGACCTGGTCCGCACCGTCGGCACCCTCGCCGGTCCGGTCGAGTTCGTCCGCGAGGGGCAGCAGCGTGCGGTGTCGCCGATCGCCGACGTCGCGCTCTACCGGATCGCGCAGGAGTCGCTCAGCAACGCCCGTCAGCACGCCCCGGGCGCGGCGGCGCGGGTGGTGCTCCGCTTCCGGCCCCGCTCGGTGTCCCTGGAGGTGGTGAACGAACCCGCCGCCCGGCGTACCGTGCCGGCGCCGCGCACCGGCGGTGTCGGCCTGGTCGGCATGCGCGAGCGCGCACAGCTCATCGGCGCGAGTTTCGCGGCCGGCCCGACCACCGCCGGCGGTTGGTCGGTCACCACGACGCTACCGACGAACGACCCCGTCGCGTCGCCGGCAGAGGGAGAGGCCCCGGCATGATCAGAGTGATGCTCGTCGACGACCAGGCGGTCGTCCGCGCCGGCTTCCGCGTCATCCTCGAAGAGGCCGGCGACATCGAGGTCGTCGCGGAGGCGTCCAGCGGTACGGCCGCCGCCGACCTGGCCCGTCGACTGCAACCCGACGTGATCTGCATGGACGTCCGGATGCCACACGGCGACGGGCTCACCGCGACCCGGCAGATCCTCGCGGACGCCGCCGGAACGCCACCGGCGGTGCTCGTGGTGACGACGTTCGACCTCGACGAGTACGTCTTCGGCGCGCTGGAGGCCGGCGCCAGCGGATTCATCCTCAAGGACTGCGAACCGGAGGACCTCGTCGAGGCGGTCCGTCGCCTCGCCGACGGGTACGGCCTCGTCGACCAGGCCGTCACCCGCCGGGTGATCTCGGAATTCGCCAGGCGCACCCCCGCGCCCCGCTCGGACGCCGCGACGGCCCACCAGCTCACCGCGCGGGAGACCGAGATCGTGCAGTTGCTCGCGCAGGGGCTGTCGAACGTCGAGATCGCCGACCGGCTGTTCATCGAGACCAGCACCGTCAAGTCGCACCTCGGGCGCGCCATGGGCAAGATCGGCGCACGGGACCGGCTGCAGACCGTCGTGTGGGCGTACCAGAACGGGGTGGCCCGCCCCTGACGGGCGCACCGCCTCAGTCGTTCCACTCCTTGGCGAGCAGCTCGTAGGAGCTGACCCGGTCGGCGTGCGCGTGGGTGATCGTGGTGACGAGCAGCTCGTCGGCCGCAGTGACGTCCCGCAGGGTGCGCAGCCGCTCGACCACCGTCGGTGGTGATCCGACGAACTGGGTGTCCACCCGGTCGGCGACGAGATCGCGGTCGTCGTCGGTCCACGGCAGCGCGGCGGCCTGCTCGGGGCTCGGGAAGGGCATCGCGCCCTCGCCGCTGCGGATGCTGCGCACCCACGGCCCGTACGGTGCGGCCAACCGGCGGGCCGTGTCGTCGGTCTCGGCGACGACCACGTCGGCGGAGACCACCACGTACGGCTCGGCGAGCGTGGGCGAGGGTTGGAACGCGGCCCGGTAGGCGGCGACCGCGTCGAGGATCGACGAGGGGCTGACGTGGTAGTTGGCGGCGAAGGGCAGGCCCAGCGCGCCAGCGAGTTGCGCGCTCTCCCCTCCGCTGCTGCCCAACAGCCACACCTGCAGGTCGGTGCCCTCTCCCGGCACGGCGTGCGCGTCCAGGCCGTCGGCGTCGGCGTAGTCGCCGCGCAGCAGGGCCAGCACGTCGGCCACCTGCTCGGCGAAGGGTGGTGGCTGGGCGCCCGGCTGGTGCAGCAGTGCGGTGCTCAGGGCGAAGCGTGGCGAGGCGAGCACCTGGGCGTACGAGAACGGTGGCGGGATGAGCAGCCCGTCGACCACCCGAGCCGCCACCGGCGGCGGGGCGGGCGCGGCGCTCTCCCGGGCCGCCTCGATGCGCCGCTGGCCGGAGCGACCCAGCCCGAGGTCGATGCGGCCGGGGTGCAGGGCGGCGAGGGTGCCGAACTCCTCGACCACCGACAGGGCGGTCCGGTGCCCGACCTGGACGGCCCCGGAGCCGACGCGGAGCACGCTGGTGGCCGCGGCGATCTGCCCGATCAGCACGGCCGGCGCGGAACTGGCGACACCGGCGGCGAGGTGGTGCTCGGCCAGCCAGTAGCGGTGGTAGCCGGACTGCTCGGCCCGGCGGGCCAGGTCGACGGTATTACGCAGGGCGTCGGTGACGGTGCCGCCGGCGGGCACCGGGGACAGGTCGAGGATGGACAGTGGCGTGGACGGCATCGTGGTCCCCGTTTCTGGTCAGGCCGCCGCGGCGGCGGTCGCCGGCGGCGCGAAGGGGCGGCTGGGGATCTCCCGGCGCAGCACCGGGGCCACCTCGGCCTGGAAGAGTTCCAGGCTCTCCCGGTGCTGCTTGTCGGTCAGCCCGTCGTGGTCGGCCTGGAGGTGGATGACCTCGTGGCCGAACCGCTCGTGGTAGCGCAGCACCTTGTCCACGAGCTGTTGCGGGCTGCCGACCAGGATCGAGCTGCGCTCGATGGCGTCCTCCAGGGTCGCGAAGACCGGCTGGATGCCGAGCCGCCGGAACGCGACCAGCCGGGCGTCGAAGATCGGCCGGTACCGCTCGATGGCCTCCTGCGAGGTGCGGGCCACGTAGAAGCCGGCGCTGCCGGCACCGACGAGGGCGTCCGCCGGGTCGTGCCCGTAGTGGACCCACCGTTCCCGGTAGTAACTGATGAGGTCGGCGTACGGCTCGATGGGGTTCGTGACGTTGGCGGAGAAGATCGGGTCGCCGTACCGGGCGGCGAGGTCGACGGAGTCCCTGCTGGTGGCACTGCCGTGCCAGACCCGGATGGGCTGTTGCAGCGGGCGTGGCCAGGTCTCGGCCTCGGTGAGCGACGGCCGGTACGTCCCGGACCAGGTGACCGTGTCCTCCCGCCAGAGCCTGCGGAACAGCTCGTAGCCCTCCCGGTTGCGGTCCCACTGGTCCTCGGCGGTGACATGGAACAGGTGCGCCTGCGCGGCGCCGTTGCCCTTGCCGATGATCAGTTCGAGTCGGCCGTCGGAGAGGTGGTCCAGGGTGGCGTAGTCCTCGTAGGCACGGACCGGGTCCAGCAGGCTGAGCGTGGTGACCGCGGTGAACAGCCGGATGGTGGAGGTGCGGGCCGCGATGTGGCTCAACACCACGGGCGGCGACGACGAGATGAACGGGCGCTCGTGCCGTTCACCGACGCCGTACCCGTCGAACCCGAGTTCCTCGGCGAGGACTGCCGTGTCGACCACGTCCCGGAACCTGTCGGTGGTGCTCCTGCGCTGGCCGGTGACCGGGTCGGGCAGGTGGGTGATGAGCGTTATCAGCAGGAACTTCACGCCGGGACCGTCACTTTCGCGGGCAGGGTCAGGGTCGGACGCAGCACCAGGGCGAAGCAGCGGGAGTACGGCAACACGTCGTACGGGGCGAACACCGGGATCGGCCGGTAGCCGGCCACCTCGTAGCGGCGGACCGCGTCGGGTTGGCGGTCACCGGTCTGTAGCACGATCCGCGCCGCGCCGAGCCGATCGGCCGTCTCCCGGATCGCGTCGAGAAGTGCCTGGGCGACGCCGCGCCCCCGATGAGCGGGCAGCACGTACATCCGTTTGAGCTCCAGGTCGGCGCCGCGCCAGCGCAGCGCGGCGTGCCCGACCGGGGTGGCGTCGGCGGTGTAGGCCACACCGGTCCAGGCGACCGAGGTCGAGGCGATCGCCTGCGCGTCCGGCAGGTGGATCGGGTCGGCGAGGCGGTCCGCGTACCGCTGGCGCATCTCCCCGGTCATGGCCGCGCGCAGCGCGACGGCGTCCGGGTCGTTCCAGCGTCGCTGGCACACGAGGGCCGGCGGGGTCACACCGCACCGACCGGACGGGCGGGGGCGAGACCGAGGTGGTCGCGCAGGGTGGTGCCGGTGTACTCGCTGCGGAAGACACCGCGTTCCTGCAACAGCGGCACGACCTGGTCGACGAACTCGTCGAGCCCGCCGGGGGTCAGGTGCGGCACCAGGATGAACCCGTCGGCGGCGTCCGACTGCACGAAGTGGTTCATCCGCTCGGCGACCTGCCGCGCGGTGCCGACGAAGGACTGCCGGCCGGTGACCTCGATGATCAGATCGCGGATGCCGAGCCCCTTCTCCTCGGCCAGCGCCCGCCACCGCCGCGCGGTATCGACCGGGTCGGGATACATGCCGGCGCGACCTCGGCTGATCGCGTCGCCGGAGACGTCCGGGTCCTCGGCGGGCAGTGGTCCCTCCGGGTCGTACCCGGACAGGTCCCGGTTCCACAGTTGTTCCAGCAGCAGGATCGCGGTCTGCGGGCTGACCTGCTGGCGGCGGATGTGGTGCGCGCGTTCCTGCGCCTCGGCGTCGGTGTCGCCGAGCACGAACGTGACACCGGGGATGACCAACAGGTCCTCGGGTCGGCGGCCGTAGCGGGCCAGCCGGGACTTCACGTCCCGGTAGAAGTCCTGGCCGTCCTCCAGGGTGCCGTGCCGGGAGAAAATCGCGTCGGCGCTGGACGCCGCGAACTCGCGCCCGTCCGGCGAGTCGCCGGCCTGCAGGATCACCGGGTGCACCTGCGGACTGCGGGGCACCGTGAAATGCCCCGCGATGTCGAACTGGTCGCCGTGGTGGGCGAAGCCGCCGGGGGCGGCCTCGGTGACGAAGCGGCCAGCGTCCCGGTCGCCCACGATCGCGTCCGCCGGCCACGACTCCCACAACTCCCGTGCCGTACGCACGAACTCGGCGGCCCGGTCGTAGCGCAGCGAGCGGTCCAGGTAGCCGCCCCGGCGGAAGTTCTCCCCGGTGAACGCGTCGGAGGTGGTGACGACGTTCCAGGCCGCCCGCCCGCCGGAGAGGTGGTCGAGGCTGGCCAACTGCCGGGCCAACTCGTACGGCTCGCGGAACGTGGCGTTGAGCGTGCCGGCGAGACCCAGGTGTGTGGTGACGGCCGCGAGGGCGGCGAGCACTGTCAACGTGTCCGGGCGGCCGACGACGTCCAGGTCGTGGATGCGGCCCCGCTGCTCGCGTAGTCGCAGCCCCTCGGCGAGGAAGAAGAAGTCGAACTTGCCCCGTTCCGCGGTGCGGGCCAGGTGGACGAAGGAGGCGAAGTCGATCTGGCTGCCGGACGCCGGGTCGCGCCACACGGTGGTGTTGTTCACGCCGGGAAAGTGCGCGGCCAGGATGATCTGCTTGGGCATGACGGGTCTCCAGTGCTCAGGCGGTCGCCGCGACGGCGTACCGGCTGGCCGGTCGGGGCAGGCCGAGCAGGTCACGCAGCGATCCGGCCGGATAGCCGGCGCGGAACAGGCCGCGGTCCCGCAGCGCGGGCACCACCGCCCGGGTGACCGCGGTCAGGTCGTCGGGGAGCACGGCCGGTCGCAGCCGGAAACCGTCCACTCCGGCCCGGTGCCACTCGGCGAGCAACTCGGCCAACTGCCCCGGCGTGCCGGCGAAGACCGCCGCGTCGGACGTGAACTCCGCACCGTGCAGCTCGTCCAGGCGTGCCCCGCGGTGTCGGGCCAGCGCCGACGTGTCGTCGAGCAGCACGACCAGGTCGGCGAGGACGCGCAGTCGCCCTTCGCTCCGGCCGACGGTCTCCTCGGCCGCCCGCACTTCGGCCACGATCGCGGCGGCGTGCCCGGCATCGGTCGGGGTGACGAAGACGACGTCGGCGTGCCGGGCGGCGAACGCGTACGTCACCGCCGCGTGGGCCAGCGCGGCGACGACAGGTTGTCCCTGCGGTGACCGGGGCACGATGGAGGGGCCCCGGACCGAGAACCACGGGCCGGTGAAGTCGACGTAGTGCAGCCGCTCCCGGTCGACGAAGCGGCCGGTCGGCACGTCTCGGATCACGGCGTCGTCCTGCCAGCTGTCCCAGAGCCGGCGGACCACCTCCACCGCGTCGCCGGCCTCGGCGATGAGGTCACCGACGAGCCGGACGACCTCCGGTTCGTCGAGCCGGGTCGGGTCCAGCGGTGGGATGTCACGGCGGCCGAAGTGCCCGGCCTCGGCCCGGCGGGCGGAGACGCGGGGCCGCCAACCGGCCCGCCCGCCGCTGACGTGGTCGAGCGTGGCGATCGCCGTGGAGACGTGGAACGGCTCGGTGTGGGTGGTGCTTGTGGTCGGGATCAGCCCGATGTGCCGGGTCAGCGGGGCGAGCCGGGCGGCGACCTGCACCGCGTCGAGCCGTCCCCGGAGCTGGTCGGTGCGGTCGTCGGGGCCGTCCGGCCGGGACGTCTGGAGGTCGAGGCTGTCCTCGATGGTGAGCAGGTCAAGTGCGCCGTGTTCGGCCTCGCCCGCGAGGGCGTTCCAGTAGCGGGCGGTCAGTGGGGCGGTCGCGTCGGCGCGCGAGAGCCGCCACGCGGCGGGGTGCCAGCCGAGACCGTCGAGCGCCACGGCCAGGTGCAGGCTCTTGTCGGTCATGGTGTCTCCTCCTACGGTCGGCCGGCGGTGACCAGCGTGGGCAGCGCGTCCAGCAGGGACCTGGTGTAGTCGTGTCGGGGGTAGCTGAAGACGTCGCCGACCGGGCCCTGTTCGACCACCGCGCCGTCGTGCATGACAAGCACCCGGTCGCTGAGGTGGTGGACCACACCCAGGTCGTGGGAGATGAAGAGCAGGGCGGTGCCGTCGGTGGCCCGTAGGTCGGCCAGCAGGTCGAGGACCTGGGCCTGCACGGAGACGTCGAGGGCGGAGACGGGCTCGTCGCAGACGATCACGCTGGGTCGGGGAGCGATCGCGCGGGCGATGGCGACCCGCTGCCGTTGGCCGCCGGAGAGGTGCCGGGGGTGCCTGTCGACCAGGTCCGCGCCGAGACCGACCCGACGCAGCAGGTCGACGACGCGGTCGCGCCGGTCCGACCGGCTGACGTCGCCGTCGAGGTTCTCCGCGACGACCCGCCCGACGGTGTAGCGGGGGTCGAAGGAACTCAGCGGGTCCTGGGAGATCAGCTGCAACCGGCGTCGCAGCGGGCGGCGGTTCCGCTCCCGCACGCCGGCCCACGCGGCGCCCTCGAAGGTGACGGCGCCCGCGTCGGCGTCGAGCAGACCGGCGACGATCCGGGCGACGGTGCTCTTGCCGGAGCCGGATTCCCCGACCAGGCCGAGCGTCTCGCCCCGGGCGATGGTGAAGGAGACGTCCCGCACGACGGTCTGCTCGCCGTAGGTCTTGGTCAGCCCGGTCGCGTCGAGCACGGTGTCGTCGGCACGGACCTCGGGCCGGGCGGGCAGGGCCGCCCGTGCGCCTCCGGACCGGGACACCCCGAGCCGGCGTCCCCGCGACGTCGCCGAGGGCACCGCGTCCAGCAACTGCCGGGTGTACGGATGCGTGGGGGCCCGCAGCAGCGTGGCGGTGGGACCCTGCTCGACGATCCGACCGTCGCGCAGCACCAGGACCCGGTCGGCGATCTGGGCGACCACCGCCAGGTCATGACTGATCAGCAGGAGACTCACCCCGGTGGCCCGCCGCTCGGCGAGCAGCCGCAGGATCTGCGCCTGCACGGTGACGTCCAGCGCGGTGGTGGGCTCGTCGGCGATGAGCAGGGCCGGTTCCCCGGCGATCGCCGAGGCGATGAGCGCCCGCTGCCGCAGCCCTCCGGAGAGCTGGTGCGGGTACTGCCGGGCGCGGCGCTCCGGCTCCGGGAGGTGGACCTGGTCGAGCAGGTGGCCGACCCGGCCGGCTCGTTCCCGGCGGCCGACGATGCCGTGGGTGGTGAGCACCTCGCCGATCTCGGCGCCCACCGTTCGCAGCGGGTCGAGGGAGACCAGCGCGTCCTGCAGGACCAGCCCGGCAAGCCGGCCACGGACCCGCCGCCAGTCCCGCGGTCGATGGCCCCGCACGTCCTGGTCGGCCAGTTCGAGCCGAGCGGCGCGGACGCGCGCGCCCGGCCCGGCGAGACCGACAAGGGTACGAGCGGTGACGCTCTTGCCGGAGCCGGACTCGCCGACGACCGCCACGCACTCGCCGCGCTCCACGGTGAAGCTGATCCCCCGCACCGCGGCCACCGGGCCGGTCGGGGTGTCGAAGTCGACGTGCAGGTCCTCGACCGTGACCAGGGGGGCCATCAGTGCCGCCGCCCGTCGAAGCGGGCCTGCCAGTGCCGGCCGACGACGGTCAGCGACACCACGGTTGCGGTGACCGCCAGGCCGGGCAGGATGCTGATCCACCAGGCCACCTGGAGGTAGTTGCGGCCCTCGGAGAGCATCGCCCCCCACTCCGGTGACGGTGGCTGCGGGCCCATGCCGAGGAAGCTGAGCCCGGCGGCGGCCAGGATGGCCTCGCCGAGCCCGATCACGGCGAGCACCGGCACCGGACCGACCACGTTTGGCAGCACGTGCCGCACCACGAGTCGAGGCCGGGACTGGCCGAAGGTGACGGCCTGCTCGACGTAGCCGGAACGGCGGACCACGAGTGTCTGACCGCGCACCACCCGGGCGTGGTGCGGCAGGGTGGCGATGCCGATCGCCACGATCAGGCTGACGGTGCCGGGACCGGCGATGGCGATGAACAGCAGCGCCAGCAGCAGCATCGGGAACGCCGACAGCGCGTCGAGCGTGCGGCTGAGCGCCTCGTCGGCGAACCGGTGCGCGAGGCCGGCGAGCAGGCCGAGCAGCACGCCGCCGCTCACCGCGATCGCGGTGGCGGCTACCCCGATGGTGAGCGAGTGGCCGGCGCCGTGCACCACCCGGGTCCAGACGTCGCGGCCGAGGTGGTCGGTGCCGAGCCAGTGCGCCGCGTTCGGCGGGGAGAGCACGGCCAACGGGTCGGCCGCGAGAGGGTCGCCGGGGGCGAGCACCGCCGGCCAGGCCGCGGCGACGACAAGCAGCAGCAGGTACGCCCCGGCGACGAGCGGGCCGGGTCGCGGCCGGGGCCGTCGGCGTACGGCCGGACGGGCGGGGTCGGCGAGGGGCAGCGCGGGGGCGTCGGTGAGCGGGGGGCCCAGGGTGACGGTCATCGGGGTCAGCTCCTTCGCAGACGCGGGTCGACCAGTAGGTACGCCAGGTCGGCAGTGGTGTTGACTACGACGTAGCCGGCTGCGGAGAGGGTGACCACGGCCAGCACCATCGGCATGTCCCGGTTCGAGACCGCCGTGAGGATGACCTGGCCGAGGCCGGGCCGACCGAAGACCTGTTCGACGATGACGGTGCCGCCGATCACAATGCCGAAGATCCAGCCGGCCAGGCTGACGGCCGCCAGCAGGGCGTGGCGTAGGGCGTGGCGGACCAGCACCGTTCGTTCCCGGACGCCCCGGGATCGGGCGGTGAGCACGAACGGCTGGTCCAGGGCACGGTCGAGCCCGTCGCGAAGCACCTGAGCGAGCAGCCCGGCGATGGGCAGCGCGAGGGTGACGGCGGGCAGCACCAACGCGGCGACCCCCCGATCACCGGAGACCGGGAAGAGCCCGAACCGGAACGACAGCACACTGAGCAACACGAGCCCGATCAGGAACGACGGGGTGGACACCAGCAGCAGTTCGGTGCCGGAGCTGGCCCGGCGCAGCCACGGGCGCCGGTCCCCGGCGGTGGCCACCGCGATGAGCAGGGCGAGGAGCACCCCGAGCCCGGCGGCGGCGACCGCGAGGGCGAGGGTGGGGGCGAGTTGTTCGCCGATCACGTCGGCGACCGGACGTTGCAGCAGGTAGGAGCGACCCAGATCGCCGTCGGCGACGCGCCGGAGATAGTCGACGTACTGGACGATGGCCGGCCGGTCCAGGCCCCACTCGGCGATGATCTCGGCACGGATCTGCGGGGTGTCCGCACCGTCGCCGACGATGTTGTCCACTGTGTCACCGGGCGCGGCCAGCAGCGCCAGGTAGGCGGCGGTGGCCGCGACCCAGAGCACGATCAGGCCGGCACCGAGTCGGCGGGCCACGGCACGTACGGGAGGGCGGCTCATGTCACTTGCCGATCCACAGGTCGTAGGCGCTGGCGGGAACCCCGGCGGTGGGCTCGAAGCGCACCCCGCCGACTCCGGTGCTGGCGGCTATCTGGTCGGCCGGGGCGTACAGCGGCAGCAGGAGGGCCTGCTCGGCGACGACCTGCTGCTGCAGGTCGGCGTAGATGCCGGCACGCTTGGTCGGGTCGGCGGTGGCCTGACCGGCCTCCAGGAGCTTGTCGATGCGCGGGTCGTTGACCTGCGTGCGGTTGATGCCGCCCTTCGAGTGCAGCAGCAGGTTGAGTGCCGCGCCGGCGTCGGTGTCGGCGCGTGAGTTGTCGAAGACCTCGTACTCGTTGCGCTGTAACGCGTCGGTGGCGGTGCCCTGGTCGACGAGTGAGACCTTCAGGTCGATGCCGGCGCTCTGCTTCACCGCGGCCTGCACGGCCTGGGCGAGGACGTCGCGGCGGTCCCGGACGAAGGGTGCGGACTGCACGAGGCGTACGGTGAGCCGCTTGCCGGCCTTCACCCGGTAGCCGTCGGCGTCCCGGGCCGCCCAGCCGGCCTGGTCGAGCAGGGTGTTGGCCTTGGCGCTGTCGCCGCCGTAGCCGCCTTCGAGCCGCTTGTCGTAGAGCGGGCTGGACGGGCTGATCACGCTCCAGGCCCGGGTGGCGGTGTCGCGGTAGACCGACCTCAACACGGTGTCGACGTCGACGGCCTCCCGGAACGCCTGCCTGACCCGCAGGTCGTCGAAGGGCGCGTGCGAGGTGTTGAAGTAGTAGGAGTACGCGGAACCGGAGTTCAGCTCGCGGGTCAGGCGCAGCGCCCGGTTGCCGGTGACCAGCGGCTGGTCGGTGGCCGGTACCCCCTCGATGAGCTGCACCTGGTTGGACGTGAGGGCCCCGACGCGCACCGCCGACTCCTTGAGGAACCGGTAGGTGATCCCGTCGAGGTGGGCCGGACCGGTGTGTGTGGCGGTGGGCGGCGCCCAGTCGTAGCCGGGGTTGCGCCGGTAGCGCAGCTCCTGACCGGGGACGTAGCGGTCCAGTACGAACGGCCCGGTGCCGACCACATCGGTGCCACCGGCCTTGAGGTTCTTCGCCTGCCGCAGCGACGTCGGGGAGACCTGCGCGCCCTGCGGGGAGGCCAGGAAGTCGAGGATCAGCACGTCCGGCGCGCTGAGGACGAGTCGTACGGTGCGTGGGTCGACGGTCTCGACGGCCCTGAGGTTGCGCAGTTGGACGGCGGCGACGCCCGGGGCGTACCCGGGTTCCCGGAGTTTGTCGATGTTGGCCTTGACGGCCGCCGAGTCGAAGGGGGTGCCGTCGGTGAAGGTGACCCGGTCGCGCAGCGTCAGGGTGTAGGACAGCCCGTCCGGTGCGACAGTCCAGCCGGTCGCCAGCCAGGGCACGAGCTTGCCCTGCTGGTCGTAGGTGAGCAGGGACTCGAAGGTGTTCCAGACCAGCAGGCGGGCCTTGGCCTGGGCGTACTGGTGCGGGTTGAGGGTGACCGGCTCGGTCTCCACGGCCCAGGTGAGGGTGCCGCCGGAGCGGGGCTGGCCGGCCGCCTCGGCGGCCGGGGTGGAGCCGGTGGAGCAGCCGGCGACGACGGCGAGCAGTGCGGCGAGCGAGGCGGCGGCCAGGGTACGCAGACGGTACGCGGGCATGCGGAGATCTCCTGTCCAGGCAGGCGGAAGCGGGGTGCCGACAACGGGCCCGACGCGTGGGCGTGGGCCGGTGGCGGTGTCGGTGCGGTGGTGGCGCGGCGGTGCGCCCCACCCCGGCGGGCCGGTGTGGCGGGCCGGGTCACGGACGAGGTGCCGGGTCAGGCCAGACAGGAACTCGACCACACCCGACCGAAGTCGATGTGGCCGCGGATCGTCAGCCGCAGCTCGCTGGACATGAGCCGAGTCCACCTTCAGGGCGGTGGTGGTGTCAACGAATCCGTCGCCGGATGTCGGCTATCGCACGTGTGGACGTCGATCCGTTGACGCATACCCTACTAAGGCTATAGGGTTTGCAGGGATTTTGCCTGACCGAGGAGTCAGCCGGCCACTCCGGCTCAGTCCAGGTCGAGCAGGATCTTCCCGGCCACCCGACGCTCCCGCAGCGCGTCGGCCGCCTCCCCGAGGCGCTGCCACGAGCCGCGCCACCCGATCGGCGCGCGCAGGGCTCCCCGCGCCACCAGGTCCGCGAGCAGACCGAGATCCGACCCCGGGGCGCTGGCGTCGCCGAAGGACCGCAGTGTCCGTGCCGCGCCCGGCGTGAATGTGGAGTTCACCGGAAGGACGGCCGGCTCGCCGGAGGCCCAGCCGATGCTGTGCAGCACCCCACCCGGGGCCAGCAGGCCCCAGGCGGCCACCAGGTGGGCGCCACCGACGGTCTCCAGCACCACGTCGACCGGGTCGGTGACCGCGTCGAGGCCAACCACGACCTCGTCGGCCCCGAGGTCTGCCAGCCCCGCGCCACGAGCCG
Organism: Micromonospora sp. NPDC049175; assembly: GCF_043197345.1. NCBI lineage: Bacteria > Bacillati > Actinomycetota > Actinomycetes > Micromonosporales > Micromonosporaceae > Micromonospora > Micromonospora sp. NPDC049175. The sequence continues at coordinate 116,496 of NZ_JBICSY010000001.1, forward strand.
GCGAGCCGACCACCGCGACCACGTACGCGCCGCCGTGCCTGGCGAGTTGGACGGCGACCCGACCCACTCCCCCGGACGCACCGGTGATGAGCACCTTGCGGCCGAGCAGCGGCCCCGACGTCCGCAGTGTGCGCAGGGCGGTGAGGCCGACGGTGGGCAGCACGGCCAACTCCGCCAGGTCGGCCGCGGCGGGCACCACCGCCACACTGTCCACGTCGAACACCGCTAGGCGGGCCCAGGCCCCCGGCCCGAAGGCGACCACCCGGTCCCCCTCGCGGGGCCCGGAACCGTCGATGCCGCCCCGCACCACGTGACCCGCGGCGTCGTGCCCGAGCACGGCCCCGGCCGGCCAGACGTCGAGGTGACGGATCTCGCCGGCGTTGACGCCGACGTGACGCACCTCGACGAGCACCTGCCCCGGCCCAGGAGTGGGATCGGGCAGGTCCGTCACCCGGAACCCCGCGCGGGTGTCCGGAGCGGCGACGATCGCGCGCACGGCATCCTCCTTCGTGTGGATTGGCGTACGCCCACTCAGGCGGCGGGACGGCGGGACAGCCCGGGCTGGTCGCCGGCCAGTCCGGCGTAGCGCCCCCGGTGGTACAGCAGCGGCGAGCCGACGTCGGCGTGCCGGAGCACCTCCGGCTCGGCCAGCACGACGGCGTGATCGCCGACGGTCACCCGCTCGACGACCCGGCAGAGCAGCCAGGCCAGGGTGTCGTCCAGGATCGGCACCTCCTCCGGGCCGCTCCGCCAGCGGGTGGGAGCGGCGAACCTGTCGATGCCGCTCGTCGCGAAGGTCCGGGCCAGCTCCTGCTGGTGGTGGGCGAGCAGATGAACGGCCACGTGCCGGGCACGGGCCACCGCGGGCCAGCTCGACGACCCGAGGTTCAGGCAGAAGGAGACGATCGGTGGCGCCAGCGACACCGAGGTGAACGAGGTGGCGGTGAAGCCGACCGCGGGCGAGCCGGGAGCGGTGACCACCGTGACGGTGCTGGCCTGGTGGCGCAGCAACGTCCGCAGCGCGTCGCTGTCGGCGTCGATCGGGGTGTCCGTGGACTGGGTCATGACGATCCTCCCGAGGGGTGGGGTGCGCAGAGGGCTACGAGCGGGCGGCGGAATCGGCCGACAGCCGCTCGTACGGGGTCTTCTCGCCGGCCTCGACGGCGATCGGCAGCCGGTTCTCCGCCGGGGGCAGCGGGCAGGTCGCGAAGTCGGTGTACGCGCACGGCAGATTGGTGGCCCGGTTGAAGTCGAGCGTCACCCGACCCCGCTCGTCCGGAGCGGCGACGGCCAGGGACCGGTTGGCCGGATAGGTCGTGACGCCGGAGGTGGCGTCGGTGAACAGCACCGACAGGCTCCCGGGGGCGACGCCGTTGAACGCGGTCAGGCGCAGCGGCACGCCGTCGACGGCGAACTCGATCTGACCGGGTGCGTCGTAGACGTGCGTGAGCCCCTCCACGGCCGCGCCGACGGTGGTGGGGCGCGGGCTGTCGAAGGGTACGAAGCGCCCGCTGACGACCCACCGGTGATCGGGCGGATAGCTGGAGGTGCCCCGGTAGCCGACGCGCAGCGGATGGTCCGGCCGACGGGGACGGAGAATGTCGTGCCCACCTCGGCGGGCCACCTCCAGCACCCCGGCGTCGAGACCGACGGTGACGCCGGCACGCTCGGCGATCGGCCCGAACTCATGCCGGCCCCGACCCTGCCGGCCGTCGACGACGAGCAACTCGCCCTCGCCGATAGCCACCACCGGGCCGTTGTCGCCGGTGTGCCACTCCCCCGGCACGTCGGGGAACCGCTGCGGCACCGAGGTCAGCCAGTGCAGACCGGTGACGGCGAGGAAGCCGTGCGGGTCGGCCCGGACCTCCTCGTGGCGTCGGTGCCACTCCCGCCAGGCCGCCTCGAAGTCGAGCCGGGGGTCCACGACGGGCGGCAGGACAGCCTCGTTGGTCATGACAGGGTCCTCCTCGACGAGATGCACCGCCACACGTGCGGGATGCGGGGATGCCGGGCGCGACCCTGCGCCGGCGACGACAAGAGGGGGCCGGCGAGGGCTGGGCAGCCCGTTCAGGCCGGGATGGGCGCGCCGGGACAGAGCTGTGCGGCGACCCGCATCAGGTCGACGACCCGGCGGGAGGTGAACAACCGAACCAGCGGCATGCCATCGAGTTTCCTACCAATGCAGTAGGAATTCAAGTCCCCGGGTCGAACGAGACACCGTTGGTCCATCCGGTCCGACGTCGACTGTGGACGTCGGCGGAGTACGATCCCGCTGCGCACCGCGGTGGTGATCTTCCGCCGACGACCCCTCGATAGGAGGCTGGCATGGCCGGTCCGGACGCCGAACTCGCCGCGAAACTCGAGCCCGACGTGCCGCACGCGGCGCGGATCTGGAACTACTGGATGGGCGGCAAGGACAACTTCCAGTCCGACCGGGCGGCCGGCGACGCCGTCGCCGAGGTCTACCCGGAGATCGTCCTCATGGCGCAGCAGTCGCGCGTGTTCCTGGTGCGGGCGGTGCGTCACCTCGCGGCCGAGGCGGGCATCCGGCAGTTCCTGGACATCGGCACCGGCCTGCCCACCATGCAGAACACGCACGCGGTCGCGCAGGGCGTCGCGCCCGAGTCGCGGATCGTCTACGTGGACAACGACCCGATGGTGCTGGTGCACGCGCGGGCACTGCTGGCCAGCACGACCTCGGAGGGTGTCACCACCTACGTCCCGGCCGACTACCACGACCCGGAGAAGATCCTCGCCGAGGCGGCGCAGACGCTCGACTTCGACAAGCCGATCGCCGTCATGTACATGGGTGTGCTCGGCTACGAGCCGGACCTGGACGTGGTGCGTTCCATCGTCGGGCGGACGATGGACGCGGTGCCCTCCGGCTCGCACCTGGTGCTGTGGGACGGCACCAACACCAGCCCGGCGGTGGTCTCCGGCGCGGAACGGCTGGCGCAGAGCGGCGGGGTCCCGTACATCCTGCGCAGCCCGGAGGAACTCGCGAGTTGCTTCGACGGGCTGACGATCGTGGAGCCGGGCCTGGTGCCGATCCCCCTGTGGCGACCGGAAGATCCCGACGCGGTCGGGATCGACGCCTACGGCGCGGTGGCCCGCAAGCCCTGACCGGCCTGACGCCGCCCCGCCGCCGCCGTGGGCGCGGCAGCGGGGCGGACGTCACTCACCCGTCACACGTCGGCGTCAACCCGTCGGGCACCACGCTCGTCGACACGAGCAGGCCGAACCTCGCCACACCACCCGGCGCCAGCGTCCCGTTGAACGTGGCGTTGCGGACCGTGATGTCGGCGCCGACCGTCTCCAGCACCCCACCCCAGACGTGCTCGGCCCGCTCGTCGCCGGACCACCGCCAGGAGACACGCCACCGGTCCAGCGGCTGGCTGCCGGTGTTCTCCACGGTGGCCGTGACGAGGAAACCGCTGCCCCATTTGGCGTCGATCGAGGCCGTCGCACGGCACGACGTCAGCGGGGCGGTCCGGGCCGACCAGAGAATGAACGGATCCCGCTTGCCGTCGGGAGCGGTGAACCGGTACCAGTACTCGGTGTTGGGCGTCAGCCCGTCGATCGTCACCGCGCCGAAGCGCTCCGGCCCGGACACGGCCGTCGCCACCGGCGCCCGCCACTGCTGGGCGTCCTCGCGACTGGCGAAGAGGCTGACGGTCAGCGGCGGGTCGTAGCCGCAGGGCGGCCGGAAGAATATCGAGTACGAGATGGTCACGCTCGTGGTGGTGACGGCGGTGACGCTGGCGCCGATCGGCAGGGCCGGCGGGCAGGCGAGCGTGGGCGTGGCTATCGGAGTGGGCGTGGGTGCGGCAGTGGGTGTGGGTGCCGCGGTGGGCGTGGGCGTGCGTATCGGAGTGGGCGTGGGTACCGCGGTGGGTAGCGCCGTGGCCGACGGTGTCGGTGCTGGCGTCGCCTCGGCGACGGCGGTCCCGGCCCAGGCGGCCAGCGCCATGGTCGTGACGGCGAGGAACGTGCGAAGCATCGGTGCCTCCGTGGTTTGGCAGGCACCGAGGACCGAGGTGGTGGCCGGTGCCGCGCTCGGGTGTCCGGTCACCGACGAGGACTGCCCGGCACGGGTGACGTGACCACCGCGTGCGCCCCGTGGACCGGAGAAGGTGTGGTGCGCGCTGGCTCCCGAGCACGACCGACCCCCAGCATGGCAGCCGACGAGCATCGATACAACCCGATCCCGATCTCGTCGAGCATCGTCCGCTTTCTCGTCGCCGTAGGGACACCCGCCGGGTGCCCGAACCCCGAATGATCCATTACGGTCTATTCCTTCGGGCACGGGAGCACACCATGCTCGACGCAAGCAGCACAACCCGGCGACCCCGGGTGGTGCGGGCACTGATCGCGGCAGGCGCTGCGGCAGCGCTGGCCGCCGCCGCGCTGGCCGCACCGACCCCCGCCGTCGCCGCCGTCAGCCGAGCCGAGTTGGCCCTCCGCTGGGCGCCCATCCACTACCAGGACGTCGATGCCACCGGCAGCCACGCCCTGAGCGGTCGGTCGGACTACCTCGCCCGGGTCGACTTCGACGGCGACCTGGACGGACGCAACAACTGGGACCGGGCTGGCCAGGCCGGCACCGCACTCGCCGCGCACGTCTACTACTCCGTTGTGGAGACGAGCACCCACTGGTACATCACGTACTTCTTCTTCCACCCCCGCGACTGGACCGACCACCCGTTCTTCGAGACCGAGCACGAGAACGACGGTGAGGGCGCGCTGTTCGCGATCGAGCGCGACGGCTCCACGTACGGCATTCTCCGCTCGGCCGTCACGGTCGCGCATAGTGACTTCTTCTCCTACACGCCGACCGGCAGCACCTGGACCAACGGCGGGGAGAGCATCGACGGCACCCTGCGGTTCCAGGCGTCGCCGCACGACACGTTCCAGCACCCGGTGACGGCGCAGGAGGCGCAGGGCCACGGACTCAAGGCGCACCCGCAGTACGACATCAACGGCGACGGCCTGGTCTACTACCCGTCGACCGTCGCCGAGACGCCGAGCAGCAGCAACGACCGGGACGTGCGCTATCAGCTGATCGACATCTTCGCCGCCGGCGGCCTGTGGGCGCAGCGGTCCAACGCGAGCCTGTTCGCCAGCCTGGGCACGTTCGCCGGTGACACGTCCGGCGACTGCGGCGTCGGCACCTGGAGCTGTTCGACAAACTCGGCAAACGCGCCCTGGGGCTGGGACGACGGCAACGACGCCCCCGCGCGTGGCGAGATCGCCAGCGACCCGGCGAAACTGTCGGCCGCGTACTTCACGGTGCCGGCTGGCCAGGCGCGCACCTACAGCTACAACCCGTACGCCGGCGCGGCGGCGGCGCTCGCCGAGGCGGCGAGGACGGCGCCACCGATCGTCGACTGATCTTCCCGTCTCCCCGGGGTCAGACCGTCCTGGCCCGTCACCGGGGAGACGAGCCGACCCGTACCCGGTCGCTCGCCGAGCGCCCGCCCGATCTCGGGCATCGAGCGCGGCTCACCGTCGGCCACCACCGCCCGCGCGGCAGCGGCGAGATCGTCGAGGTCCACCCCGTCGAGCTCGCCGCGGTAGACCCCGAGCACGTCTCGGGCGAGGGCGGATCACCTGCTCCGGGCAGGACGCGAATGCGCCCCGTCCGGCGGTACCGGGCGAGGCGCATTCGAGTGCGGGTTTTGCTCAGTGCTTGCCCACGAAGATCCCGATGCCGTTGGCGACCAGACGCTCCGTACCGTCGGATGGGCTGTTGCGGGCGGTGGCTGCGGCCTGGCCCGGCTCGCGGACGGCGACCGTGCTCGAACCGCCGCCGTCCAGGTTCACCGCGTCGTGGGCGCCGAGCGAGCGCATCAGGTCGGCGAGCTCGGCGATCGTGAGGCCGGCGCTGGCCGGGGCACGCCCGGCCAGGACGACGAGGTAGACCGTCCGGCCGTCCGGGCTGACACCGGCCGAGCTGCGGACCGCGGCGGTCTTTGCGTCCAGGCCGGCCAGCGGCGCACCGTCGCGCAGGATCGGCGCGCCGCCGACCGCGAACATCAGCTTCGGCTCGCCGGCGGAGTCGAGCTTCTCCCGCACCTGCACGCGGTCGCCGACGGCGAGGTCGTCGAGCGTGTCCGCGCCACCCTCGCGGCCGACCAGCACCTGGGTGTCGGCCGGGATCGCGCCCGCGCCGGGAGTCGAGCCCACGGCGGTCACCACGCCACCACGGACGGTCACCTCGTAGGTGTGGGCGCTGCACGGGTCGCTGCGGCTGGTGTCGGTGCCACAGGTCGACCGGATTCGGGAGGCGGCACCCCACTCGGAGGTGAACAGGCCGACGCCGCCGACCGGCAGCGCGTACTGGTTGAGCCCGCTGAGGACGACCGTGCCCTTGCTGCTGCGTACCTCGCCGTTCAGGCTCAGGGTGTCGACGCGCGCCTTGCCGTTGACGCCCACGCCGAACACGTCCCGGGTCGAGGTGCCGGGGGCGAGACCGGGGCCGAAGCGCTGCGCGGTCGGGACCGCAAACTTCAACCCCTCGCCGTCGGCGATCTCCGGACCGGACGACGAGTAGGTCGGCGTGACGCCGGCGTGGGTCTCGCTGTTGTTGAAGAAGTCGCCGTTCACGCCGGCGATCGCGCCCTGGTCGTTGGTCATCGATGAGATGACCTTGCGTTGCGCGACCGCGTCGGGGTGCAGCAGGTCCAGGGAGACCTTGTTCTTCTTCAGGTCGGCCGTGAGCAGGTAGCCGACGGTGACGCCCCGGGGCGTGGTGACCTGGAACGAGCCGTACGTGACGCCCGGGGCGAGTTGCTCGGTCGAGGTGACGGTGATCGGCGTGCCGGATACGGTTGCCGCCGAGGCGGGGGCTGCGCCGGCGGGCGTCACGAGCGCGCTCAGCCCTGCGGCGAGCAGCAGGGCCAGACTCGGGCGCGCGAGGTTGAAGGGCCGCACTGCGCTCCTTTCTTGGTGCGTCTTCCTGGCCTACGCCGGGAGGTCGAGCCGGACCGGCGCTTGACCGGACCGGCGATGATCGTCTCGACCAGCCGATCAGGCGAGGGTGAACAGCGGAGGCGGGAGACGTGAACCCAGCACACCGCCTTGATCAACTGCGGGAGGCGGCCCGGGGCGCCAAAAACTTTTGTGCACTTCCTACAACTGGGGGACGGTGGGTTCGGTGGTTGCGCCATAGCGCTGGCCGCCGCCAGCCGGAAGGGTGATCACTGCTGGGAGCCGTCGTCTCGCGGCACGCAGTCCGAGGTCTAGCTAAGGGGTCAGTCGGGTGTTCAACCGTGTCGCCATCGTCAACCGAGGTGAAGCCGCCATGCGGCTCATCCACGCGGTCCGCGAGCTGGCTGCGGAAACCGGCAGACGGATCGAAACCGTTGCTCTCTACACCGACGTCGACCGCACCGCCACATTCGTCCGCGAAGCGGACGTCGCCTACGATCTCGGTCCGGCAGCCACCCGCCCGTACCTCAATCTGGCGCTGCTGGAGCGCGCGCTGACCGAGACCGGGGCCGACGCCGCGTGGGTCGGCTGGGGCTTCGTCGCCGAGGATCCGGCGTTCGCCGAGCTGTGCGAGAAGATCGGCGTCACATTCGTCGGGCCGAGCGCGGACGCCATGCGCCAACTCGGCGACAAGATCGGCTCGAAGCTGATCGCGGAGAAGGTCGGCGTGCCGGTCGCGCCGTGGAGCCGTGGCGCCGTCGAGACCCTGGACGCCGCACGTGCCTCGGCGGCCGAGGTCGGCTACCCGCTGATGCTGAAGGCGACCGCGGGCGGCGGCGGGCGCGGCATCCGCGTGATCCGCAACGAGGCCGAACTCGACGACGCGTACGAGCGCACCAGCCAGGAGGCCGCGCGCGCGTTCGGCAGCGGCATCGTGTTCCTGGAGCGCCTGGTCACCGGCGCTCGGCACGTCGAGGTCCAGGTGATCGCCGACGGGCAGGGCACGGCCTGGGCGCTCGGCGTCCGGGACTGCTCGGTGCAGCGGCGCAACCAGAAGGTCATCGAGGAGTCGGCGTCGCCGGTGCTCGACCCGGCACAGGCCGCCGAGCTGAAGACGTCGGCCGAGCGACTGGCCATCGCTGTCGGTTACCGGGGCGCGGCGACAGTCGAGTTCCTGTACCACCCCGGCGATCGACTATTCGCGTTCCTCGAGGTCAACACCCGCCTCCAGGTGGAGCACCCGATCACCGAGTTGACCACCGGGTTCGACTTGGTCAAGGCGCAACTGCACGTCGCCTTCGGCGGGCGCCTCGAGGGCGCGCCGCCCGCCGAGCGCGGGCACGCCATCGAGGCCCGGCTGAACGCCGAGGACCCCGACCGCGACTTCGCGCCGTCGCCGGGCCGGATCGCACGGCTGGACCTGCCCAGCGGCCCCGGCATCCGGGTGGACACCGGCGTCAGCGAGGGCGACACCATCCCGGCCGACTTCGACTCGATGATTGCCAAGATCATCGCGTACGGCCGCGATCGCGACGAGGCGCTCGGCAAGCTCCGTCGGGCGATGGCGAACACCACGGTGATCATCGAGGGCGGCGCGACGAACAAGAGCTTCGTGCTCGACCTGCTCGACCAGCCCGAGGTGATCGACGCCAGCGCGGACACCGGCTGGATCGACCGCGTCCGCGGTGAGGGCCGGCTGGTCACGCACCGGCACTCCGCGGTCGCGTTGGCCGCCGCCGCCATCGAGGCGTACGAGGAGGACGAGCGCATCGAGCGGCAGCGACTGCTGTCGACGGCGTCCGGTGGCCGCCCGCAGGTGCAGCACGCCAGCGGTCGACCGTTGGACCTCAAGTTGCGCGGTGTCGGCTACCGCACGCGCGTGGCGCGGGTCGGCGCGCACCGGTTCCGCGTCGGCATCGAGGCGGGTGCCGCCGTGCGCACCGCCGACGTCGAGCTGGACCGCTTCGACCGGCACACCGGTCAGATCGTCGTCAACGGCATCCGGTACCGCCTGCTCACCGGCACCCACGGGCCGACCCACCTGGTCGAGGTGGACGGCGTGACCCACCGGATCAGCCGCGACGAGGGCGGCGTCCTGCGCTCCCCGATGCCGGCGCTCGTCGTCGCCACGCCACTGGAGATCGGTGCCGAGGTCGAGGCCGGCGCGCCGGTGCTGGTGCTGGAAGCGATGAAGATGGAGACGGTGCTGCGGGCGCCGTTCAAGGCGCGGCTCAAGGAGTGCGCCGTCTCGGTGGGCAGCCAGGTCGAGGCGGGTGCGCCGCTGCTGCGCCTGGAGCCGCTCGCGGACGAGGCCGACGACACCGCGGCCGACCCGACGAGCGAGGCCGTCGAGCTGGACCTGCCCGCCGCCGCCGGGGAGGTTCCGGCGTCCGCGCGCAGCAGGCGCGGCCAGGAGGACCTGCGGGGCCTGCTGCTCGGCTTCGACGTCGACCCGCACGACGACAGTCGGGTGCTCGACGGCTACCTCACGGCCCGCCGGGCCGCCAGCGAGGCCGGTCCGCGGCAGCTGGCCGCGGAACTCGACCTCATCGAGGTGTTCGCCGACCTCGCCGAGTTGAGCCGCAACCGGCCGACGGGCGAGGACGGCGGCGCCGCGCACGTACACAGCGCCCGTGAGTACTTCCACACCTACCTGCAGAGCCTCGACGTCGAGCGGGCCGGGCTGCCGGACGCCTTCCAGACCAAGCTCGCCAAGGCGCTCGGCCACTACGGTGTCACCGACCTGGAGCGCTCCCCCGCGCTCGAAGCCGCCGTCTTCCGGATCTTCCTCGCCCAGCAACGGGCGTCCGCCGACGCCACCGTCGTCGCGACGCTGCTGCGCGCCTGGCTGGGGGAAACCCCGCCGGACGAGGCGCTGCGCGAGCCCGCCGGTCTCGCGCTGGAACGGCTGATCGCCGCCACACAGGTCCGTTTCCCCGCGATCGCCGACCTCGCCCGCGGCGTGGTGTTCGCCTGGTTCGCCCAGCCGCTGCTGCGCCGCAACCGCGCCCGCGTCTACGCCCAGGTCCGTGGGCACCTGCGGCACCTGGACGCCCACCCGGACGCGGCCGACCGCGCCGAACGCGTCGCCGAGATGGTACGCAGCACCGAACCACTGGTCCGGCTGCTCGGCCAGCGGCTCGTCCGCGACCACCTCGACAACGCGGTCGTGCTGGAGGTGCTGACCCGGCGCTACTACGGCAACCGAGCGCTCACCGGCGTGCGGACCCAGGAGGTCGCGGGCTGCACGTTCGTGGTGGCCGAGCGCGCCGATTCGAGTGTGGTCTCCGCCGCGGTGCGCTTCGACGCGCTGGGCGGCGCGCTGCGCGGCCTGGCCGAGCTGGCCACCGACGAGGACTCCGTCGACGCCGACATCTACCTCGGGTGGGAGAACCAGCCGGAGGACTTCGACGCGATGGCGGCGGCACTGGCGGAGGTCATCGCCGCGCACCCGCTGCCACCGCAGGTCCGGCGGGTGACCACCACCGTCGCGGGTCGCGGCGGGGCGGTCATGCACCACCACTTCACCTTCCGCCCGTCGAACGACGCGCTGACCGAGGACCGGTTGATCCGGGGCCTGCACCCCTACATCGCGCAGCGGATGCAGCTGGAGCGGCTGCACAAGTTCGACCTGACCCGCCTGCCGTCGTCGGACGAGGAGGTCTACCTCTTCCAGTGCGTGGCACGGGACAACCGGGCGGACGAACGCCTCGTCGCGTTCGCGCAGGTGCGTGACCTGACCGAGCTTCGCGAGCAGGACGGCCGCCTGGTGGCGCTGCCGACGGCCGAGGACGCCATCGCCGCCTGCCTCGACTCGATCCGCCGCGCCCAGTCACGGCGACCGTCGAAGACCCGGTTCAACACCAACCGGATCGTGGTCTACGTCTGGCCGCCGAGCGAGCTGACCCGCGAGGAGATGGAGATGATCGCCGGGCGCGTCCGCCCGACGACAGTGGGCGCCGGGCTGGAGGAGATCCTGTTCATCGCGCGGCAGCGCGACCGTCGGACCGGCGAGCTGACCAAGATCGCCGTACGGATCTCGTTCGACGCCGCGGGTGGCGCGGAGCTGGCCGTCGGTGAGCCGCCGGTCGAGCCGATCGAGCCGCTCGACGAGTACCGGCTCAAGGTGCTGCGAGCGAGCAGCCGCAACACCGTGTACCCGTACGAGCTGACCGGCCGGCTCGGTGACTTCGTCGAGCACGACCTCGACGACCAGCACGTGTTGGTGCCGGTGCGGCGGCCGAAGGGGCGCAACAGCGCTGCCATCGTGGCCGGGGTGGTCACCACGCCCACCGAGCGGCACCCGCAGGGCGTGACCCGGGTGGTGCTGCTCGGCGACCCGACAAAGGCGTTGGGCGCCCTGTCGGAGCCGGAGTGCCGGCGCGTGATCGCCGCACTGGACCTCGCGGAGCGGATGAACGTGCCCCTGGAGTGGTGGGCGCTGTCCGCCGGGGCGCGCATCTCGATGACCACCGGTACGGAGAACATGGACTGGGTGGCCGCGGCGCTGAAGCGGATCGTCGAGTTCACCCAGGCCGGTGGTGAGATCAACATCGTGGTCGCGGGCATCAACGTCGGCGCGCAGCCGTACTGGAACGCCGAGGCGACGATGCTCATGCACACCAAGGGCATCCTGGTGATGACGCCCGAATCGGCGATGGTGCTCACCGGCAAGCAGTCGCTCGACTTCTCCGGTGGCGTGTCCGCCGAGGACAACTTCGGCATCGGCGGCTACGACCGGGTGATGGGGCCGAACGGGCAGGCGCAGTACTGGGCGCCGAACCTGACGGCCGCGCGGGACGTGGTGATGTCGCACTACGACCACACGTACGTCGCGCCCGGTGAGGACGCGCCCCGACGGGCGGTCACCGTCGACCCGACCGACCGCGACATCTCCGACTTCCCGCACGACGTGGCGGGTAGTGCCTTCGCCACGGTCGGGGAGATCTTCTCCGTCGCGCACAACCCGGACCGTAAGAAGCCGTTCGACATCCGTACGGTGATGCGGGCCCTCTCCGACCAGGACCACCCGGTGCTGGAGCGTTGGGCGGGCATGGCGGACGCGGACACCGCTGTCGTGCAGGACATCCACCTCGGTGGCATCCCGGTGTGCCTGCTCGGCATCGAGTCCCGGTCGGTGCCTCGGCACGGCTTCCCGCCCACCGACGGTCCGGACACCTACACGGCGGGCACGCTGTTCCCCCGTTCGTCGAAGAAGGCGGCGCGGGCGATCAACGCGGCCAGCGGCAACCGGCCCCTCGTGGTGCTGGCCAACCTGTCCGGCTTCGACGGCTCACCGGAGTCGATGCGCAAGCTGCAACTGGAGTACGGCGCCGAGATCGGCCGGGCGATCGTCAACTTCCGGGGGCCGATCGTCTTCTGTGTGATCTCGCGCTACCACGGCGGTGCCTTCGTGGTGTTCTCGAAGGCGCTGAACCCGAACATGACAGTGCTCGCCCTGGAGGGTTCGTTCGCGTCGGTGCTCGGTGGCGCGCCCGCCGCCGCGGTGGTGTTCTCCGCCGACGTCAATGCCCGCACGGCGGCCGACCCGCGGGTGCGGGACCTGGAGGCGCGCGCCGCCGCCGCGGCCGGCACCGAACGCGCCGCGTTGACCGCCGAGCTGGACGAGCTGCGTTCGTCGGTGCGCGCGGAGAAGCTCGGCGAGGTGGCCACGGAGTTCGACCGGGTGCACAACATCCAGCGCGCCGTCGAGGTCGGGTCGGTCGACGCCGTCGTCCGGGCCGCCGAACTGCGTCCGCGCATCATCGAGGCCATCGAGACCCGTCTGGGCTGACGCCGAGGTGACGCCGACCGGGGACCAGCCTGATCAGGCTGGTCCCCGGTCGACCACCGCGAAGCCGGTGACCACGAGGGCCGGCGGCCCGCCGGCGTCGCGGGACGCGCCGAGCGTGAGTGCGGTGACGGTCGTGACGAGGCCGGTACGCGACACGGGTTCCTCCAGGGTGGCGAGTGGGAATGCTCCACCCAGGACACGCCGTGGCGCTGCCGGCGATTGCACCCCGGTCAGATGCAATCTGCGGGCGGCCCCGGGTGTGTCTGTGGTGGGAGATCCGCGACCGCAGGAGGTGCCGTGCGAGGCGACCAGCCGGATGACCGTGCCGCCTTCGAACGGTTCTTTCAGACCTGTTACGGCCGGATCAGCGCCCAGGTCCACGCCTATCTCGGCGACCGGGCCGAGGCCGAGGACATCAGCCAGGAGGCGTTCCTGCGGGCCTGGCAGAGGTGGCGCGTCATCTCCTCGTACGACGATCCGGTGGCGTGGGTACGCCGGGTGGCCTGGAACCTCGCCACCAACCGGCTGCGCCGGCTCACCGTCGCGGCCCGCGCGTTACGCCGCCAACCCCTCGTGGCGCCCGTGCCGGCGGTCCAGCCGGACCATGTGGCGCTCGTCGCCGCCCTGCGTACGCTGCCGGAGCGGCAGCGCCGGGTGATCGTGCTGCACTACATCGCCGACCTGCCGACCGCCGAGATAGCCGCCAGTCTCGGCGTGCCCCAGGGCACAGTGGTGTCGTGGTTGCACCGCGGCCGGGCGAAGCTGGCGGAGCATCTGAGCGAAACGTCGAGCGGAGAGGCGGTGACGTCGTGACAGCCCCGGAGCCGGATCCCGGTCGAGACGACGTCACCGGTTCCCTGCTGCGGTCGTACGCCGACAGCGGCCACCTGTCGTTCGCCGCGCCCTCGGCCGACGTGATCGTGCGCCGGGCCCGGCGTCGTACCAGGACGACTGTCGCGCTCTCCCTCGCCGCGGTGGTGGTGGTCGCCGCCGGAAGCATCGCGACCATCACCCGGCTCGGGCCCGATCCGGACCGGGACCCGCCGATCATCGGGCCCACCCCGACGCCGTCGGTGAGCGTCTCCCCCACGCCCGCGCCGCCGCCCACACCGGCGACGACGTCCCCCTCCGCACCACCCGACCGGCGGACCCCGTCGCGGTCGACGTCACCGTCGGCCACACCGAGCGCGACCGGTAGCGCTCCGACGCCGGTGAGCGTGCGCGGTGTCGACCTGGCGAACGCCACGATCACCATGACGGCGTCGACGGGCGACGAGTGCCTGACCGGCAGGATCCGATTCGTCGACGGCAGGGGCGGCCCGTCGGGCGACGCCGCGCACATCTCGATCTCCTCCGCGTACGACGAGGGCCCCGCGACGTTCGGCGACCTGAACGGCGACGGCCGCGACGAGGCGGTCGTGTACGGGTCCTGTCTAACCGGTGCCGGCGACGAGGACGCCTCCGGTCAGGTGCTGGTCGTCACCGGGCGCACCGGTCAACTGGTCGGCAGCTGGGTCGGGCCGGTGGCCGAGGCGGGCAACGACGTGCGGATCACCGGCGGGCGACTGGTCATCTCCTCGTTCAAGAAGTACGCCGAGCCCGAGGTGCCGGTGGATCACACCTATCGCTGGAACGGGACCCGCTACGTCCAGAGTTGAGCCCTCGGGTCAGGGCGGCGGGCCGAAACCGGGGCGACGGTTCGGGGTCGTACCGGCCACAATGGGCGCCGTGCAGAGACCGACACAGCACCTGCTCGACGACCTCGACGTGCTGCCGTACCCGCAGCGGATGGCGACGCTCGCGCGTCGAGTCGGTGACCTCGCCACCACTGGTGACCTTCCGGTGGTGCTGGCGGACCTGCGCGCCGGGACGGCGTACCACAGGTTGCTGGCGGTCACCGCCAGCCAGATCGTCGGTGACCACGCGGCGGTGCGGCTGGCGCTCGATGACCCGGACCGCGTGATCCGGGCCGTCGCGGTGAAGGCCGGCCTGCGCGCCGGTTGGCTCGCCGGCGACGACCTGCTGGCGCTCGTGCGCGACGCGCCTGCCGACCTGCGCAGCCTGGTCTACCGCTCGCTGCGGCGCCTACGCCGCCCGGCGATCGCCGACGGGCTGGTCGACGGCGTGTGGGATCGCTTCGGCGCCGCGGAGGTGGCCACGCTGCTGCCGGCCTGCGGTCCGGACACGGTCCGCCGGCTGCTGCCGGTCGTCGAGCACACGGTGCCGGGGTGGGCGCCACTGGCCCGTCGCCACGGCGACGTGCTGCTGGAGCAGGCCGAGGCGGTGTTGGCAGGCCTCGGCCCGCGCCAGCGCGTCACCTGGTGGATGACGCATTCCAGTGGCGTCCTGCTGGCCGGCCGGGATCGGCCGCGACACGTGCTGACGCTGCTGGAACGCTACGCCCCGACCGATCACCTCCCCGGCGACCTGACCGCCTACGGCCCGCTCGCCGCCGCGTCGCCGGAACGGGTCCTGACGATGCTGGTCGCCCCCTCCCGGGCGGGCTGGGTGCCCTACCAGTGGCTACCTCCGGCGCTGCTGCGCAGGCTGGGTCGCCTGCCGGACGCGGAGCTGGTCGAGTTGGGTCGGCGGGTGCGGGGCCACAACAACTCGTTGGACCGGCTGTTGGCGGCCGTCGCACCGTCTCGGCGGGGCGTCCTCTACGACGCGGTACACGACGGCGTGGAGACCGCCGCCCAGATCCCGGATCCGCCGCTGATCGAGGTGCTGCCCCGCGCCTGGCGAGCGCGGGAGGCCCGCCGGGTGCTGGCACTGGACCGGGTCCGCCACGACGTGGCGGCGGTGCGGTCGTGGAGCGCGTTCCTGCCCTGGCCGGAGGCGTCCGCGGTGCTCGGCCCGGCGCTGGGCGCGGCCGACGCGCAGGACCGTGCCGTCGCGTACGAGCTGCTGCTGGCCGCTGCGCGGCGCAGCGCAGACCCGGCGGCGGTGGCCGAGGCGGTGGCCCGGCTGGGTCGGCTGCGCAACGAGCAGGACCCGGTCCGCGCCGCGGCCCTGACCGCCCTGGCCGAGCTGTCCCGGTTGCTGCGCGCGGACTCGGTCGAGACGCTGACCCAGCTCACCGTCGACGCGACGACCACGCGCGACGCGTCGAGCCGTACCCTGGCCGCGCTCGGCAGCCTCGCCGTCGGAGTGCTGGGCCAGCACCACGACGACCCGGCCCTGTTGGGATGGGCACTGAAGACCCTCGACCGACTCTTCGGCGGCCACCGGCTTCCCCCGCTGCCCCGGCTCGACAAGACGCTGCGCCACGGCCAGGAGGAGATGGTCTTCGCCCGGCTGCGGCCCTGGATCGAGGCGGGCATGACCCGTGGGCAGCGCACCGAGCTGTTCGCGGTGACCCGGGCCCTCGGACGGCGGGCCTGGCGGTTGCCCCAGCTCCAGGAGTTGCTGCGCCGGGCGGGCACGCCGGGCACTGTCGCCGGGGTCGTCCGCCAAGCCGTCGAGCTGTGGCTGGCCGACCCGACGACCCGGGCGCAGCGGGTCGAGCAGGTGCTGGCCCGCGACCTGTCCACCATCACGTTCCCCACGGTGTGGCGGACGGTCAGCACACGGCGTACCGACCTGCTCGACCGGGTGCTGCTCGGCCCACCGCCCAGCGGGGCGTTCCTGACCGCCGGCGCCCGCTGGGTTCCCGGCCCACCCGAGCACGCCGAGCGGTGGCTGCCCCGGCAGCAGCAGGCCTACGTACGCCTGCTGGCGCAGGTCGCCGCCGATGCCGGCACGCCGCGGCATGGCCGCGCCGCCGCCATCCGGGCCGCCGCGCCGATCCCCGGCGCGGGTCGGGACCTGGTGCTGCGGTACACCGAGTCCGCGGACGTCACCCTGGCCGAGGCGGCGCTGGGCGCGCTGCCGTGGACCGACCGACCGGACGAGGCGCTGCCGCTGCTGCTGGCGCACGCCGACGACGATCGGGCCCGGGTCGCCCTGTACGCCGCCAGCCGCGCGGCCCGGTTCATCCGGCCGACCGACCTCCTGACGCCCCTGTCGCGGGTGGCCCTCGGCCGGGGCAAGGTGACCAGCCGCAAGGCGTCGCTGCGACTGCTCGGCCAGTTCGGCCCGCCGGCGACGATGCCGGTGCTGCTGGCGGCGTGGCGGCAACCCGACCAGCACCGCGACGTCCGGGTGGCGGTCGTCGACGCGGCCCGGCAGCGGCTACCGGCACCGGAGAGCTGGGTGATCCTCGAAGAGGCGGCCACCGGCGGTCCCGAGGAGGCGCAGAGCGTCCTGGCGACGTCGCCGGAGCAGGTCGCCGCGCCGGACCGGCCCCGCTACGGCGCCCTCGTGGCGCTCGCCTGCGCGAGCCCGCACCACGACGTCGCCCGGTCGGCCTGGCCCCGGATGGCGCGGTGGATGCCCTGGGGGCCGGATATCGGCGACCTGGTCACGGCGGCGCTCACCGACCTCGGCGGCCACTCCGCCTGGCCGTCGGCGCATCCGATCGTCGGCGCGATGCTCGACCACCCCGATCGACCCGAACGGGACGTGCTCTCCACCGCCCTGCGGGCCCTGCTCGGCATGGACGAGGCCGACCCGGACGACGGTGGGCCCTTCGCGGACCGCCCGGCCCGGCGGCGCGTCGACGCCATCCTGGGCCAGGCGGGGACCTGGGCGCGGTCCGCCGAGTCGCACCGGGACCGGGCTCCGGCGCAGGCGGCTGCCCGCGAACTGGGACAGCACCCGGCGTACGTCGCCGAGGCGGCCACGCTGCTGACCGCGTTGCTGCGGCTCAGCGGCACCACACCGGAGCAGCTCACCGCCGACGTGGTCGAGATCGCCGAGCTGGTCGCCGGTCGGCCGGCGCTCGCCGCCCGGCTGGCCGACCTCCTCAGCCAGCGGACGGCGCGGTGGTCCCCGGTGGCACCCGATCCGGACCTCGTGCTCGCCACGGCCCGCACCCTCGCCGCGCGCGGCGATGCCACCACCGGCCTGTTCGCGGTGGCCCTGGTGCACGAGGGCCGGGCACGCGGGTGGGCGGAGCCCTGGCGGGACCTGCTCCGGTCGCTGCGGAGGCACCCGGTCGCCGACGTCCGCGACGGCGCCTTCGGCATCTGCATGGCGGCGGACTGACGGGTGCCGCGGTCCGGCGGCCGGCCGCACCGTGCCTCGATGCGCCCTCAGCCGGTTCGCCGACTACGGGTCGGACCCCCGTCGGCCTGCCAGGCGGCGACGAGATCCTCGCGGGCCCGGGCGACGCGAGAGCGGATCGTGCCGACGGGACACTGGCAGACTTCCGCGGCCTCGGCGTAGGACAGGCCGAGCACGTGCGTGGCCACGAACGCCTCGCGACGCTCGCGGCTCAGACCCGCGATCACCTGCTGGAGGGTGACACCCTCGTCGGCGCCGGCCGTGATGGCGCCGGCGGCCTCGGCCGCCGCCTGCCAGTCCGGCACCGACGCCAATCGTGGCCGGACGACCGCCGTCCGGACGTGATCCACGGCGACGCGGCGCGCGATCGTGAACACCCAGGTACGCGCCGACGAGCGGCCGGCGAAGCCGGGCAGGTTGCGAAACGCCCGCAGGAACGTCTCCTGGGTCAGGTCGTCGGCCTCACCCGGCCCGGCCAGGTGCGACAGGAACCGCCAGACCTGGTCCTGCAGTGCGCGGACGAACGCCGTGGCGGCCTGCCGGTCGCCCCGGCCCGCCTCCTGCGCCCACCGGGTCACCTGCTCGTCGTCAGCGGCGCCGTTGCGCACAGACCACCGTCCTGGGTGCCACGGGCGCTCCTCCATGCCGAGATGCCGTCATCGGATCGCGCCGCTCAGCCGCGCACTCTGGTGGTCGGCGGCGGGCCCGGGAAAGTTCCCGGGACCTGACCGCGCCTGTGAAAACGGTGTGCGCACCTAACACATTGCTGACATGCGGCGACCAGGCTGACCGGCATGCGCACAACGAACGTGAAGATGATCGGTTTGGTGGGTCTGCTGTTGTCGCTCGCGGCCTGCGGCGGCGACTCGTTGGGGTCGGGGCCGGAGGTGGCCGCGATCCCGGGCGCGACCACGTCGGCGAGCGCCGGCCCGGCCGGTTCGACAAGCAACGCCGACCGCCAGCTCCCCCTAGGCGCGAGCAAGCAGGAGATCGACCGCCTCTACGGCGCCTATTACGCCTGCTGGACGCAGCACGGCGTGCCCTCGGCACCGGCGAAGGACGGCAACGGCGGCCCGCTGCTCAGCTACAAGATGGACGAGAAGAAGTATCAGCCGGCCGTGGACGCGTGCGCCGACAAGGAGCCGCTGGGCGCTCCCGAGCTCGACCCGCACCAGAACCCGAACTTCGCCGACGACCTCCGCGAGAAACTGCAGTGCGTCCGGGAGCACGGCCTGTCGATGGAGATCCGACAAGGGGGCACCGACAACGCCGACATCTGGGTCGCGCCGGAGACCAAGGCCAACCTCGAGAAGGCGAACAGCGACGCGGGCATGGAGATCCAGCGTCAGTGTGAGATCTCGGCCTTCACGCAGCGGTAGCCGATCATGCGAACGAAACCCCTCATCATCACCATCACGTGCGGCGTGCTCGCGCTGGGCGGCGCGGGCTACGCCGTCCACGCCAGCGCCGGCGACGACTCTCCGGCCGCGCAGCCGGCCGCGGCCAAGGTGGCCACGGTCGAGGTGGTCCGGACCGACCTCTCCGACTACTGGGCCGAGAGCGGCACGGTCGGCTACCGCAAGCAGCGCACCCTGCGGGGTGTCGCGCCCGGGGTGCTCACCTGGCTGCCGAAGCCCGGCGCCACGATCGCCCGCGGTGACATCATGTATCGCTCCGGTGACCGGCCGGTGATCCTCTTCTACGGGTCGTCGCCGATGTTCCGCGACATCGACGTGATCGGCATGGTCGGCCGCGACGTCAAGGTGCTGGCCGACAACCTGCGGGCGCTCGGCTACCGGATCGGGTCCCAACCCGCGCCGGGCACCCGGGTGACCGTCCAGGGCCTGTCGACACCGGCCGCCGGCGACCAGGGCCTGTCGAGCCCGGCCACCGGCGACCAGGGCGCGAACGGGGAGGCGAACAAGCCGGGTTCGACGCCGGCGGCCTCCGGCACGGGGGCGTACCAGACCGTCGTGACCAGCCAGGACGCCGTCTTCACCCGATCGCTCAAGGACGCCGTGAAACGCTGGCAGACGGCCAAGGGCGTACGTCCGGCGACCGGCACCGTGACCCTCGGCGACGTCCTGGTGCTGCCCGGTGCGGTGCGGGTGGGCGTGGCTTCGGCCCAACTCGGCGACGACGCCACCGGCAACCTGATGGCGATCAGCGACCAGGCCAAGGCGGTCTCCGTCGAGATCGACGCCAGTCGGGCCGACGACCTCGGTGCGGGCCAGAAGGTGCAGATCACCCTTCCGGACAGCTCGCACACCAGCGGCACCATCACCTCGGTGAGCAGCAACGTCCAGGCCAGCTCGTCGGACGGCGACAATCCGGGCTCGGAGGGTCCGAAGGTGCAGGTCGTGATCGCGGTGGACGATGCCGCGGCGATCCAGAACATCAGCTCGGCCACCGTCGAGGTCCGGTTCACCGGCACCACCGAGCGCGACGTGCTCGCCGTCCCGGTCGGCGCGCTGCTCGCGCTCAGCGGCGGCGGCTACGGCGTCCAGATCTCCGACGGCGCTCTGGTCGCGGTGAAGGTGGGCCTGTTCGCCGACGGCATGGTGCAGATCACCGGTACGGGCATCACCGCCGGCACCCGGGTGGTGACGACGTCGTGACGACGGTGCTGGAGATCGATGGCGCCAGCCGGCGCTACGGCAGGGACGTGACGGCGCTGTGCGACGTCTCGTTGCGGATCGACGCGGGCGAGTTCGTGGCCATCCTGGGGCCGTCCGGGTCGGGAAAGTCCACCCTGCTCAACATCATGGGCACGCTGGACCGGCCCACCGAGGGCCGGGTGCTGATCGGCGGGCGGGACCTCACCACCATGTCCGACCGGCAGTTGTCCAGCCTGCGTGGCCGCTGGCTGGGTTTCGTGTTCCAGCAGTTCCATCTCACCGACGGGCTGAGCGCGACCGAGAACGTCGCGACCGGCCTGCTCTACGCCGGCGTACACCGCCGGCACCGCCGGGCGCTGGCCGTGACGGCACTGGAGCGGGTCGGTCTGGCCCACCGCGCCGACCACCGTCCCCAGGCGCTCTCGGGTGGCGAACGCCAACGGGTGGCGATTGCCCGGGCGCTCGTCAACCGTCCCGCGCTCGTGTTGGCCGACGAACCGACCGGGGCGCTCGACGCGGCCACCGGCTCGGCCGTGCTGGACCTGCTGACCGAGTTGAACCGGGAGGGGACCACGATCGCGCTGATCACCCACGATCACGAGGTGGCCGCCCGGGTGCCCCGACAGCTCCGCATCCTGGACGGCCGCCTGGTGTCCGACTCCGCGGCCGGCGGTGCGCCGGCATGAGGCGTACCCGTCGAGCGGCGAGAGTGGACCGGGACGCCGCACCGGTCCGGTTGGCCCCTGCCGACCTGGTCGGTCTGGGCCTGCTCGGTCTCCGCACGCGGCCGGCGCGGGCCGCGCTGTCGGCGCTCGGCATCGCGATCGGCATCGCCACCCTGGTCCTGGTCACCGGGATTCCCGCGTCGAGCCAGCGGGCGCTCGAGGAGAAGCTGGCCGCCCTGGGCACCAACCGGCTGCAGGTCACACCGGCGCCCAACCGCGAGCCACCGGTGCAGCTGCCCGTCGAGTCGGTGGACATGGTGTCCCGGATCGCGCCGGTGACGGTGGCGAGCGCGACCGCCGACTTCGGGCTGAACGTCGCCCGCTCGGACCGGACCGGCGCCGGCGACTACAACGCCATCGCGGTCGTCGCCACCAGGGCCAACCTGCTCGCGGCGATCGACGGCCGGGTACGCTCCGGCCGCTTCCTGGATGCCGCGATGGAACGCCTGCCGACCGTGGTCCTCGGCTCGGTGGCCGCCCAGCGGCTCGGCTTCGCCGCCGTCGACCTCGCCCAGCCGCTGCAGGTCCACCTCGGCGGGCAGCGGTTCAGCGTGATCGGCATCCTCGACGCGGTGCCACTCGCGCCCGAGATCGACCGCTCCGCGATGATCGGCTGGGAGGCGGCCAACCGCTGGCTGCGCTTCGACGGGCACCCGACCCGGATCTACGTGCAGACCACCGACGCCCAGGTCGTGGCGGTGCGTTCGGTGCTGGCCGCCACGGCCAACCCGGAGCATCCGAGCGACGTTCTCGTCAGTCGTCCCTCCGACGGGCTCGCCGCCAAGCAGGCGGTGCGGCAGACCTTCAACTCGCTGCTGTTGGGGCTGGCCGGGATCGCGTTGCTCGTCGGCGGCATCGGCGTGGCCAACACGATGTACATCTCGGTGCTGGAGCGACGCCGCGAGATCGGCCTGCGCCGGGCCCTGGGCGCGAATCGGGGCCAGGTGCGCATCCAGTTCGTGACCGAGTCGATCGTGCTGTCGGCCCTTGGCGGAGCGGCCGGAGTGCTGGCCGGCGCGGTGGCCGTCGCCGGCTACGCGACCCTGCAGGACTGGCCGGTGACCATCCCGGCGGCGGCCGCCGCCGTCGGGCTGGGAGGCGCGCTGATCATCGGGGTGTTGGCGGGGGTCTACCCGGCCATGCGGGCGGCCTCGCTCGATCCCACCGAGTCACTGTCGAGTGTCTGAGCTGCCGTTAGGAATCTGTCAGGTCGGGCCGGCAATCGGTTCGGCGCCGCAGCGGCGACCTATCATCGCCGGCATGTGTGCGATGGTCCTGGTTGCTGACGACGATCTGCGGCACGCGGAGGGGATCCGCCGCTATCTGGTGGCCGCCGGCCACGAGACGATCGTGGTTCACGACGGGCGGGCGGCGCTGGACGCCGCCCGCCGGGACCGGCCCGAACTGCTGATCCTGGACGTGATGATGCCAGGAATGGACGGCTTACAGGTATGCCGCACGCTGCGGCGGGAGTCGGACGTCCTGGTGCTCATGCTCACCGCGCGCAGCGCCGAGAGTGACCTGCTGCTCGGCCTGGACCTCGGCGCCGACGACTACCTGACCAAGCCGTTCAGCCCACGGGAGTTGGTGGCCCGCACCCGTACGCTGCTGCGCCGCGCGTCCCGGGGCGCGCCCGAGCCCGCCGCCCGCGGTATCCGGCAGACCGGTCGGATCAGCGTCGACCCGGTCGGGCACCACGTGACCGTCGACGGTGAGCGGGTCGAGTGCACCCGTGGCGAGTTCGCCATCCTGGCCGCCATGTCGGAGCAACCGGACCGGGTCTTCACCCGGGCCCAGTTGCTGCACCACACCCGTGGCCTCGACCGCAGCTCGACCGAACGCACCATCGACGTGCACGTGGTGAATCTGCGCCGCAAGATCGAACATGACCCGAGACGTCCCCAGCAGTTGCTCACCGTGCACGGTGTGGGTTACAAGCTGACTCCGGGCCCGACGCCGTGAGCAAGGACCGGGTGCCGCTGCGGCACAGCCTGGTGACCCGGCTGCTGGTCGCCTCCGTGGTGATCGCGCTGGCCGCGATCTCGGCCACCGCCTGGCTGGCGGCGACCACGACCACCCGCGCGATCAACCACGAGCAGGGCGGCGCGGTCGCCGACGACAAGGCCGTCTACCAGGCGCTCGTCGGTTACGCGGCCACCCACCACGACTGGTCGGGGGCCGCCGACCTGGTGCACGCGCGCGCCGCCGAGCTGGGTCGCCGCATCACGCTGACCACCGACGACCACCGGGTCATCCTCGACTCGCAGGCCGGGCCGTCGCTGCGGAACACCCGCCCCTCGGCCGTGGTGGACCCGCTCTCGGTCGACCTGGGCCTGACCGGCGGCGACGCACACATCGACGAGCGGGCCGTCGGGCCCTACGTCGTGCCGTCCGACGACCGGTACGTGCTGAACGAGGTGGCCAAGAACACCCTGACCTGCTTCAACAAGGTGGGCTACGACGGTGCCATCGAGATCGCGAAGACCGGCCGCCCGAGTGTCGTGCTCACCACCGTCCGCGCCGAGGCCGAGCGGCCCCTGACCCGGTCCGTGACCGAGAGCTGCGGGTTCGCGCTCGACAGCCTGGTCAGTGCCGCCGAGAAGAAGGCACTCGAGACGCTGGCCACCCTGACCGCCCGCTGTCTCGGCCTGGGCGACCGCGCCTCCCAGTTACGCATCACGCCGACCTTCACGGCGTATCTGAGCGATTCGGCTGTCGTCCGGACCGCGCACGACGACATCGAGGTGAAGCCGCCGTCACTGCTCAAGCCGGCCGGGCCGGTCGGCGTCGTGCAGGGCTGCGTCGAATCAGCGCGTCGGACCCAACTCCGACCGTACGTGGCGCCCCGCGCGCTGCTGTTCGTCACCGCGCCCGGCACCGGCCGCACCACGCTGAGCCTGTCCGGTGGCAGCATCGGACGGATCGTGGCGGTCACCGGCGCGATCCTGCTCGCCACCGTCGCGGCGACCGTACTCGTCGGGCGACGCCTGGTGCGACCGCTGCGCGACCTCGCCGTCGCGGCCGAACTGCGCACGCCCGCACCGGTGGCCGGCCGCGACGAGATCGGCCGGTTGGCGCGCGCCCTGAACGACTCCGCGCGACGTCGGGACCGGGCCGAGGCGCAACGCCGCACCATGGTCAACGACGTGGCGCACGAGCTGCGTACCCCACTGAGCAACATCCGTATCTGGCTGGAGGCGGCCCAGGACGACCTGGCCCCGACCGACGCCCACCTGCTGGCGCTACTGCACGAGGAGGCGCTGCTGCTCCAGCACATCATCGACGACCTCGGCGACCTGGCAGCCGCCGACGCGGGCACGCTGCGGATCGACCTGGAGCCGACCGACCTGCGGGACGTGCTCACCCACGTGGTCGACAGCCAACGGGGCAGCGCGCTCGCGGCCGGGGTACGCCTGGAACTCGGCGTCGTGGGCGATCCGGTGGTGCACGCCGATCAGGTGCGCCTACGACAGGTGGTCGGCAACCTGATCTCGAACGCCATCCGTCACACCCCGTCCGGCGGCTCGGTCACGGTCGGCGCGAGCGGCACGACCATCTCCGTCCGGGACACCGGCAGCGGCATCGCCGCGGCCGACCTGCCGAGGATCTTCGACCGTTTCTGGCGGGCCGACGAGTCGCGCAGCCGGGTGACGGGCGGCAGCGGGCTCGGCCTGGCGATCGCGCGCCACCTGACCGAGGCCCACGGCGGCACGATCGAGGTGCAGAGCGAACCGGGCCGGGGCACGCTCTGCACCGTCCGACTGCCGGGCCTCGGCGGTTGACGCGGCGGTTCCGCCGCCAACCGCCGGGACCACGACACTGACCGGGGTACGCGTCAGCGGACCACCCCGATACCCGAGAACGACCTGTCGTACTCGGTGAAGGATCTGTTGGTGTGCGGCGCGTAGATCCAGGTCCGCAGCGAGTTGGCGGCGGTGTCGATCTCGACCAGGCGGACCGGGTTCGTGGAGTTGGAGTGGAACGTCTGGAGGAACGAATAGATCTTGTTGCCGTTGACTCCGGTGTCGACCCGGTTGCCGGCGATGCCGGTGTGACCGGAGAAGACGAACCGGATGTTGGCGTACTGCTTGACCAGGTTGTCGAAGAGATACTGCGGGCTGGTCGCGCCGAACCCGGCGCTCTGCTCGATGGCGCCGTTGCCGTCGATGTAGTCGTGGGTGACCACGATGACGTTGTGCCGGGGGTTTGCCGCGACGACGTTCCTGGCCCAGTTGACGGCCGCGACCCGGGGCCAGAGTTCCAGGGTCAGCACCAACCACTGCGCGCCGCCGGCCTCGAATGTCGAGTACGAGTTGTCGACCTTGCCGGCCTCGAACTGCCCCTTGACCGCGCGGTACTGGCTGACGGTGAAGTACTGGTTGAACACCGTGGTGTCGCGGATGAGTTCGCGGGCGGGGTCGCGGACCGGGCCGCCGACGCCGGGGGCCTGGGTGTCGTGGTTGCCGAGGGCCAGGGCGTACGGGATGGCGGCGTTTTCGATCGGGCGCATCGCGCTGCGGGCGGTGACGTACTGCGCGTGGTCCGGGGTGTCCCAGTTGACCACGTCACCGGAGGAGGTCACGAAGCGCAGGTCCAGCGCGGACCGGTTCCGCACCAGCCAGTTGGTGCGGTTGAGGAAGCGGGTGTCGCTGCTGTTGATCACCTCCTGCTGGGTGTCCGGCAGGACGGCGAAGCTGAACTTCGTGTCGGTGGCGTCGGCGGCCGCCGTACGAATCGCACCGCCACCAACTGTGCCCCCCGCGACGACGACCGCCATCGCCATCGCCACGAACCTTGACCTGGATCTCCTGATACGCACCGCTGGTCCTCTCCTGCCGAGATACGCCCAGGAACTGGGTATTCGCAGCCTAGAGAGGATTGGTACGGCAGATGTAAATGTCTGGAAACGGTCCTGAGTACATGGGTCGCTTCCTCCGCGAGGGTGATCCACCTCCGCCGCGGCGGCGAGGCGACCGACTCCCCCCTACCGGGACGTGCCGCCGCGGCGACCCGCGCCGGCGGTGGAGGGCCGGTGGGCGATGCGGGGAGCCCGCACCGCCGAGGAGTTGCCGGACCCCGGGCGGAAGTCCCGGGCCGCGCTGGCCACCATCTCGTCGGGATCGCGGGTGAGGGCCTGCCGGATGTGCGCCGGAACGATCTCGGAGGTCGCCATCGCCAGGCGGACCTGCACCGAGCGATCGTCGAGCAGGCGCGTCAGGTCCGCCTCGTCCACCTCGACGGCACGCACGAGCGCGACGCGGACGTCGACCACCGGGTCCGCGGCGAGCGCGCTGCGCTGCGCGGCGGTGGTCCGCGGGTTACGGGCCAACCCCTTGCGGACGCGTGCGGTGCGATCGGCAAGCAGGGCGGTGAGCACGTCCGGGTCGTGGGTGTGGCTGGCGAGTCGCTCCCGTACCTCGGGTGAGACGTCGTCGACAAGCTTGGCGGCCAGCTCCGGCTCCAGGTCCCGGCGCTCCGCGAGGAGACCGCGAAGCTCCTTGTCCGATGCCTCGGACATGACCCGGCGGATCGACTCGTCACAGGCGGGGTTGCTGCCGACCGCCCAGCGGATCCACCGGTCGGCGTCCTTGACGAGACGCATGAGGTTGGCGATCGAGGCCGAGGGGTTGCTCGCCACGGCCTCGCGTACCTGCCGGTCATGGTCGCGGGTCAGCGGCCGCAGTGCCTGCGCCGGCGCGTCGGCCCGAGCGGCGACCGCCTTGCGGACCACCGCCGACGGATCGGACGCCAGGTCGATAAGTGTCATCTGTGGCGTGGTGGGGTCCTGGGCCAGGGCGAGCCGGGCGTCAGCGCTGCCACCGATCGGACGGTGGTCGGCGACGTCGGACCCGCTGTGACGGTCGGGCTCGCCGACGTCCTGCTGTTTCCCCATGGCGCAATCATGTCACGCGCCGCCGGCCCCCTCAGGAGGCGACCGCTCCCGGCTGCGCCGGGGCCGGCGCGGAGGCGGCCCGGGCGGGTAGCCGCAGGCCGGACATGCCGCCGTCCACCGGAAGCGACGACCCGGTCACCGACCCGGTCGCCGGCGACGCGAGATAGACGACGGCGGCGGCCACCTCGTCGGCGGTCACCAACCGCCCCGTCGGCTGGCGGGACGCGAGTTGCCGCTTCTCCGCCGTCGGGTCGGCCGCGCCGGCGAGCAGGCGGGCCACCCAGGGCGTGTCCACGGTGCCGGGGGCGACACAGTTGACCCGGACCCCCTCGGTGACCAGGTCGGCGGCCATGGCGAGGGTGAGGGCGTGCACGGCGCCCTTCGACGCCGAGTAGAGGGCGCGCTGGGGCAGGCCGACGGTCGCCGCGATCGAGGAGATGTTGACGATCGCCGCGGACGACGACCGGCGCAGGTACGGAAGGGCGACGGCGCTCATCCGGGCCACACCGGCGACGTTGACGTCGAGTACCCGGCTCCACGCCTCGTCGTCGTTGTCCTCCACCGTGCCCACGGCGGAGATGGCGGCGTTGTTGACCAGGATATCGATGCCGCCGAAGGTGTCGGCGACCGAGGCGACGGCCGAGGCGAGGGAGGACCTGTCGGCCACGTCCGCCCGGACGCCGTGCACGCGCGGGTCCTCGGGGAGACCCGACACGTCCAGGTCCAGCACTCCCACCCGGGCGCCGGCGGCCAGGAACGCCCGCACACAGGCGTGGCCGATCCCCGAGCCACCTCCGGTCACCACCGCCACCAGACCGTCACACCGCATGCCTCGCTCCCCTCCCGAGCCGTCCTCCGAGTCGACACCCACCGCCGTTCAGGCGGCTTCCAGCGTGTTTCGCTGCCGGCCGAGGCCCTCGATTTCGACCTCCATCACGTCGCCGGCGGCCAGGTACGGGAACCGGCCGGAGAGCGCCACGCCCTGCGGGGTGCCGGTGTTGATGACGTCGCCCGGGTCCAGGACGGTGTACTGGGACAGGTGCCAGATCAGGTACGCCACGTCGAAGATCATGTCCTTCGTCGTGGAGTCCTGCCGGGGCTCGCCGTTGACCCAGGAGCGCAGCCGCAGCGCCTGCGGGTCGTCGATCTCGTCCGGGGTGACCAGCCAGGGGCCGAGCGGTTGGAACGTCTCGCAGGACTTGCCCTTCGACCACTGCCCACCGGACACGGCGAGCTGGAAGTCGCGCTCGGAGACGTCGTTGGACAGCGCGTACCCGGCGATGTGCCCGAGAGCGTCGGCCGGCGAGGCGAGGTAGCGGGCCTGCCGGCCGATCACCACCGCCAGCTCCACCTCCCAGTCGGTCTTCGTCGAGCCCCGTGGGATCAGGACGTCGTCGTAGGGGCCGACGACGGTGTTGGGCGCCTTGTAGAAGATGATCGGGGCGGTGGGTGGCTCGGCGCCCGACTCGGCGGCGTGCGCGGCGTAGTTCTGCCCGACGCAGAGGACCACACCGGGACGGGCGATCGGTGCGCCGACCCGCTGCCCGGTGACGTCGATCTCGGGCAGGTCGGTGGCCTCGCGGACGCGCCGGACGCCGTCCGCGCCGAGGAACTCCGCGTCGATGTCGGCGGTCAGCGACGAGAGGTCGAAGTGCCGGCCGTCGACGGACAGGACGGGGCGTTCCCGCCCGACGGGCCCGACGCGCATGAATCTCACGAACCATCCTCCGGTGCCTGGTGGCGGCAGAGTCGTTTCCGATAGGATCTTGCTTCGCCAGTGTGTACTCGCTCACACCAACACAGTCAAGGCGGGTCGACGCCGCCATGCGGATAGCCCTCTTCATCACCTGCGTCAACGACATCGCCTATCCGGGCACCGGCATCGCGGTCACCCGCATCCTGCGCCGGCTCGGCCACACCGTCGACTTCCCGACGGGCCAGACCTGCTGCGGGCAGATGCACGCCAACACCGGCTACCGGGCTGAGGCGATGCCGATGGTGCGCAACTACGTCGACGTCTTCGACGCCTACGACGCCGTCGTCGTGCCGTCCGGGTCGTGCACCGCGATGATCCGCGACCAGTACCCACGGCTGCACCCGCCCGCCGCGTCGGTGGCCGAGCGCACCTACGAGCTGTCCGAGCTGCTCGTCGACGTCCTCGGCGTCACCGACGTCGGCGCCGAGTTCCCGGAAACGGTGACCTACCACCCCACCTGCCACGGGCTGCGACTGCTGCGGCTGGGTGACCGGCCGCTGCGACTGCTGCGTCAGGTGCGCGGCATCCGGTTGGTCGAGCTGGCCGACGCCGAGGAGTGCTGCGGCTTCGGCGGCACGTTCGCCCTGAAGAACCCGGACGTCTCCACCGCGATGCTCACCGACAAGTGCGCCCGGGTCGGCGAGACCGGAGCACGGGTGCTCGCCGCCGCCGACAACTCCTGCCTGGCCCACATCGGTGGCGGCCTGGACCGCCACCGGTCGGGCGTGCGGGCCCTGCACTACGCCGAGATCCTCGCCGCGACGGGGGCCACCTCGTGAACGGGCCGGTCGCACCGGCCACCGGGAGCGGGCGGATCCGCGTCCCACTGCCCTTTCCCACGATGGCGAAGCCGGCCGTCGCCGACACGCAGCTTCGGGCCAACCTGCACCGGGCCACCCGCACCATCCGCGCCAAGCGCGCCCGGGTCGTCGACGAGGTGCCCGACTGGGAGGCTCTGCGCGACGCCGGCGCCGCGATCAAGGCGGACGTCCAACGCCGGTTGCCGGAGCTGCTGGAGCAGTTCGAGGCGTCCGCCACCGCCGCCGGCGCCACCGTGCACTGGGCCCGGGACGCGGCCGAGGCCTGCCGGATCGTCGTCGAGCTGACCCGGGCCACCGGCGCCGACGAGGTCGTGAAGGTCAAGTCGATGGCCACGCAGGAGATCGAGCTCAACGAGGCCCTGGAGGCGGCCGGGATCGCCGCGTACGAGACCGACCTCGCGGAGCTGATCGTGCAGCTCGGCGACGACACCCCGTCGCACATCCTGGTGCCGGCGATCCACAAGAACCGGACCCAGATCCGGGACATCTTCCAGCGTCGCATGCCGGACGCGCCGGCCGACCTCAGCGACGAGCCGGCCGCCCTGGCCGAGGTGGCCCGCGCCCACCTGCGGCGACGTTTCCTCGCGGCCCGGGTCGCCGTGTCCGGCGCGAACTTCGCCATCGCCGACACCGGCACGCTCGTGGTGGTGGAGTCCGAGGGCAACGGGCGGATGTGCCTCACGCTGCCGGGGACGCTGATCAGCGTCGTGGGCGTCGAGAAGCTGCTGCCGACCTTCACCGACCTGGAGGTCTTCCTGCAACTGCTGCCGCGGTCCTCGACCGGTGAGCGGATGAACCCGTACACCTCGATGTGGACCGGCGTCACCCCCGGGGACGGCCCGCAGGACGTGCATGTCGTGCTCGTCGACAATGGCCGGTCCGCGGTGCTCGCCGACCCGGTCGGGCGGCCGGCGCTGTCCTGCATCCGCTGCTCCGCGTGTCTCAACGTCTGCCCGGTGTACGAGCGGGCCGGCGGACACGCGTACGGCTCGGTGTATCCGGGGCCGATCGGGGCGATCCTGTCGCCCCAGTTGACCGGGGTGGCCGACAACGCCTCCCTGCCGTACGCGTCGACGCTCTGCGGCGCCTGCTACGACGTGTGCCCAGTGAAGATCAACATCCCGGAGATCCTCGTCCACCTCCGCCAGCAGGCACCGCATCCACGTGCGGAACGGGCCGCCATGCGCGTCCTGTCCTGGGTGATGCGCAGCCCCCGGCGCTGGGCCGCCGCCCTGCGGCTGGCCCGCCGGGGCGCGGGGCCGCTCGGCGCGTACCGCGAATGGCGCACCGGCGCTCGGACGCTGCGCCGGCTGCCCTGGCCCGCCTCGGCGTGGACCCGGTCCCGGGACCTGCCGCTGCCCGCGCCGCAGACCTTCCGCGAGTGGTGGGAGCAGCAGTGACCGCCCGCGACGAGATCCTGGCGCGGCTGCGGACGGCCCTGGCCGACAACCCGCCCCCGGTACGGGTGCCCCGCCGATACCGCCGGGCCGACGACCGCCCCGACCTGGTCGAGGTCTTCGTCGACCGGCTGGTGGACTACCGGGCGACCGTCCATCGCGGCATCGACGCCCTGGCCGGGCTGCTGGCCGAGGTCGACCGGCTCGCCGTCCCCACCGACGTGCCCGCCGACTGGTTGACCGGCCACGTCGGGCGGGCGCGCCGCGACGCTCCCCCGCTGACACCGGCCGAGCTCGACACGATGGACGCGGTCCTGACCGGTTGTGCCGTGGCGGTCGCCGACACCGGCACCATCATCCTCGACGCCGGCCCGACCCAGGGGCGGCGAGCGCTCACCCTGGTGCCCGACCGGCACATCTGCGTCGTCCGCACCGACCAGGTCGTCGGCCTGCTGCCGGAGGCGCTGACCCGGCTCGACCCACGCGCGCCCCAGACCTGGATCTCGGGCCCGTCCGCGACAAGCGACATCGAACTCGACCGGGTCGAGGGCGTGCACGGCCCACGCCGACTGGAGGTCGTGCTCGTCGGCGACACCTCCCGAGCGTGACGGCACCCGCCGCGCCACGACCGGTCGGGTGAGCTGGCGAAGCGATGTCTCGGCTTGTGCCAGCATGTCCGCGGGTTCGGACACGCGGCCACACCACAACGAAGCCTGAAGTGAGGAACGATGACCGGACTCGCCGGACGCCTGGCCGACCTCGCCAGTGGTGCCATCTTGGACAACGCCCACGTCACAGGCCTCCGCCAGCTCTCACCCGAGTTCGTTCGGATGACGCTGTCGGCCGAGGCGTTCCGGAAGGCGACCTGGGTGCCCGGGGCGAAACTCCAGCTCCGGCCACGGCGCGGCTCGATGAGCCTACGCACCTACACACCCACGAGTTGGGACGCCGCCCGGGGCGTGACGGAGCTGGTCGTCTACACGCACGGCAACGGTCCGGCGAGGCAGTGGTTCGAGCGGGTGACAGAGGGCCAGACCTGCGAGGTCCTCGGGCCACGGCGCTCGATCGACCTGCGCGCGGCCACGGGCCCCGTGCTCTTCGTCGGGGACGAGACAAGCGTGGCGCTCGCCCGCGCGTTGGGCACCCTTCCCGCCGAGACGTTCTACGTCTTCGAGGCACGCGATCCCGTCGCGCTCACCGACGTGCTCGCCCAACTGGGGATCACCGAACGACTGACGGTTGTCACGAAGGACGCCGACCCGGTCGCGCTTCTCCACCACTGCCGTGCGGCGGCCATCCAGGCGCCGTACACCCTCGTCGTCACCGGCGACGCCGCGACCGTGCACGCCGTACGGCGAGACAGCCGTGGGTGGACGCGCAAACCCCGGCAGGTCATGGGCAAGGCATATTGGGCCGAGGGCCGCACCGGCCTGGACTGAGCACCGACCAAGCGTCACGCCGGACGGCGATCGCCGCCCCCGAGCAGGGTTGGCCCGCCTCCGCTCAGCACGCCTCGACTGGTTTGCGGTAACGGGGTTGCCACGCGGTCACCCGGTATCCCGCCTTCTCGTACAACCGAACGCTGTTGTTCGGATTCTCCGCGACCGTGCTGAGTCGGGCCGTCGAGACTCCCGCTTCCGCCAACGTGCGCAGCGTGCGCCTCAGCACCGCAAGACCGACGCCCCGCCGGCGCCAGGCGGTGCCCACGGCAACCCACGGCGTCAGCGCCGTGCCGTCGGCCTGCAACTCGGTCACCACTACCGCTGCGATGTCGTCCCCCGCCCACACGACGCACCAGATGTCGACGTCCTGGACGTCGCGGAGGTACTCCTCGTAGGTCCTGGGCCGGTAGCCGTCGCGTGCCCCCGCGAAGCACTCCTCGATCACCTGGTGGATCCGGGGGTGGTGGGCAGCCTCCACCGGACGCTGGATGAGCCCTTCGGGCAGCCGAACGTCGCCGTCCGGTAGACCGTGCAGGTCGTGGGCCATGTCGACGGCCGTGAACGCGACCCGGTAGCCGTGAGCTGTCAGCAGTGCCAGATTGCCCGGTTGGTGCTCGCCCACGTTCGCGGCGAAGACGCTCCGGCCGTCGACCGGCCCGCCGCGGTCGAACTCGATGGCCTGTGCCTCCTGCCACCGCAGCATCGCGGTGCCGATGCCCCGTCGGCGCCACCCTGGTTCCACACATCCGCTCAGCAGGTAGACCCGGGTATCGGCCCCTTCGGACCACCAGTCCATCCAGGTGAAACCCACGGTTCGCCCGGAGCCGGCTTGGGCGATCAGACAGAACGGGTGTACGCCCTTGGGGTCCTCGCTGGTATCGGGACCGGGCAGCCAGAGATCGCCGTCGGCCCGGTGCACCTCGGCACGGACGGCCTGGACGCCAGCGATGTCACTGGCACCCGCATAGGGACGCATCGTGACGCCGGCCTCCGCCAGAGAACCGAACTGCTCCACCGCCACTGTCCCGCCTTCTCCGTGCCAGTTTCTCGCAGGACCGCACGCCCGGTCATCGCGACGACCGCCGCACCCGCGCTACGGGCCGCTACTCGCATTGTTGCGTGAAGTGAGGTCAGACGGCCCGTTGGCGGGCCTCTCGGCTCGGTTCGGCTGGCCGTTGCAGCGCGCCGGGTGGTTCTTGGGGCGGCGGGTGGAAACGGCGCGATGGCGAGCGGAGCTGCTTGGGCTCGACATGCACCCGGCAGCAGAGGCATTCCTCAGCGAGTTCGGCGACCTCGTCGTTGATGTTCATGGACCGGGACGGACGACGGCGCCCGTCCCGTTCGAGCTGAATCCTTCGCTCTGCGTCGGTGAGGAGGGTCGGTTCCTCGCGTGGGGTGGCAAGATCGGACGGTCGCTCTACCCGTTGGGCGAGTTGGACCAGGGTCGGTTCTTCCTCGGGATGGACGATCGGGGCGTGATTCTCCTGGTCGAGACCTGGGTTGCCGCTTTCGGGCCAGGCGACCAGGGCCTGATTGCGTTGTGCGAGGGAACGATGCCCACGCAGCTCCAAGCCGGCGGCCAGATCGACCGATATTCTGGCCCCTGAAACACGGCCGAGTTGCCTCCTGGCGAAAAAGTGACGTGAGGCGCCGCGTGGTGGCCGTTCTTGCCCTGGTCGCGCTATCGACGTCCCAGAGTGGCTGTTCCATGCCGTTCAGCTGCCCGGAGCCGGAGGTGACGGTCGACGCATCCGTGCACACCGAGAGCGCGCCGATCGAGCCCGAGTTGCAGCCGCTGGGTCAGGTCCTGGAGGTCCATTGGTGGCAGTGGACAGAGAACGGCCGCTGCGACTTCAACGTCGGCGACCTCTTCCTGGTGCGTGAGGGCGCGGTCCGGGTTGGGCCGGCGGACGTTGCCAGGCTGACCGAACTGACGACAGCCTTGGACGTGGACATTCCCGACGATGCCGCGCCACACCCCCGGCTGTCGTCCTGGCTGCCCACCGAGCCGAAATGGCGCGGCGGGACCGGCCTCGATTGGAGCGACGGCGAGGAAGGTTCGGCCGTGTCAGTCTCATACTTGCTGGACTCGGCGAGCGGAATCGTCCTATTTCAATCCGACGCCAACTACGACCCGGCGTCGACTCCGACCGCCTCACCCTTCCGAACGCGGTGATGCCCCAGGCCGGATGGTGCATGCGGTCAGCCGTACGCCCGGATGATGCGGCCGGTGTCGCCACCTTCGACGCAGCGCAGGTAGTGGCCGACTAGTTCGCCCATCGGCACCGGACGCATGCCGGGGAAGTGTTCGGCGAAGGCGTCGACGGAGTCGCCGATCATCGTGGGGCTGACCACGTTGATCCGCATACCCCGTGGCAGCTCGATCGCGGCCGACAGGCCGAAGCTGTGCAGGGCGCCGCTGATGACGCCGCCGCCGGTGACGTGTGGCCATGCCTGGTCGGCGAAGATACCGGAGGTCAGGGTGAAGGAGGCGCCGTCGGCGCAGTGGTGCTGGCCGGTGAGAACCAGATCTGCCTGCCCGAAGAACTTGGCTCGCATGTTGTCACGCAGCGCGTCGGATGTCAGCGTCGTGAACTCGTCGAGCGCACCGTGCGCTGCGATGCTCACGACGCTGTCGACCGCCCCGACCTCGCGGTACATGGCCTCGATGGTCGAGTGCGAGGTCAGGTCGACGTGGACGTCACCCGAGGTGCGCCCGGCCACGACAACGTCGTGGCCGCGCGATCGCAGTGCGGGCACCAAACGTCGTCCGATGGTGCCGGCGCCGCCGACGACGACGATCCTCATCGTGCTCTCTCCTTCCGGGAAGGGGTTCCTGGCGCGACGCGTGGTTCGAGGCTCTGTGCCAGCAAGGTGAGCGCGTCGGCGTCAGATGCGCCGGGACGCGCGTAGAACAGGCCGATTTGCTGGTCATCGTCGGGCAGGGTGACCGTCTCGTTCGCCAGAGTCACTCGCCCGACGACAGGATGGTCGAGTTCTCGTAGGTAGTACGAGCACGTTCGGACGGGGCGTCGCGCCCACATTCGCGCGAACTCCGGGCTGTCGACGGCGAGTTGGCCGACGATCTGTTCGAGATCTGGGTCGGCCGGGTGCCGCGCGACCGCCTGATGCAGCGCCGCGACGGTGACCTGCGCCTTGGCGTGCCAGTCGCAATACAACGCGCGGTGGTGCGGGTCGAGGAACAGCATTCGGGCGATGTTCGGCCGAATCCGCGTGTCCGGGGCGTCGACGTCGACATGGCCGGCCAGCAGAGCGTGCCCGAGATCGTTCCACGCGAGGACGTCGGCGCGGTGATCGATCACGACCGCTGGTGTTCCAGGCATGGCGGCGAGCAGTTCACGTACCGAGGGCCTCAGCTTGCTTCTACGCGCACGAGGACGGGTCGGTCGTCGCGGAGCGGCAAGGATCCGCAGGTGTTCGTGCTCAGCCGGAGAGAGCTGCAACGCCGCGGCCAGCGCGTCGATGACGGCGCCAGAAGCGCTACCGCTGGCCCCCTGCTCCAGTCGCGTGTAGTAGCCGATACTGACCCCCGCGAGTTCGGCCAGCTCTTCCCTGCGCAGTCCCGGGACTCGCCGATGAGTAGCGCCGGGCTCGATACCCGCAACGTCTGGCGTCAGGCGTTCGCGTCGGCTCCGCAGAAAGCCGCCGAGATCGTTCGCCCCTTTGTTGACCACCGGCCCATCGTCGCGCCGATC
The DNA here is from genome assembly GCF_043197345.1 of Micromonospora sp. NPDC049175. NCBI lineage: Bacteria > Bacillati > Actinomycetota > Actinomycetes > Micromonosporales > Micromonosporaceae > Micromonospora > Micromonospora sp. NPDC049175. The sequence goes on from NZ_JBICSY010000001.1 coordinate 152,694, forward strand.
GCCGATTTCCGCCTGCCCCAAACAGGGACACCTTCGCGGACCTCCGTGGGTTACCTGCTCCATCCGCCAGGCCAGATATCAAAAGCCCCGAGGGTAGTAGGTCGAGGCGAGCGGCTACACCGCGCTGCGGGCTGACCCTGCTGGCCCCGACGTGGAATCGGGGCCAGCAGGGCGTCGGTCATCTCAGCTGCGGGCGTGCGCCGAGGTCAGCCCTTGATGCGGTACGCGCGGGTGATGGTCTGGCGCACCGTGTTGCCGCTCTGGTCCACCGCGTACGCGCGGAGCGTGGCGTAGCCAGCGCCGGCCGGATGACGCACGTCGGCGAGCCAGCCAGCACCGGACTCGCGGACCGATGCGGACTGCCAGGTCCGGCCGTCGTCGTACGACACCTCGACGGTCAGCGACCGTACCTGTGCTGGCGTCGCACCGGCCTGCCGCTGCACGGTGACCGGGATGCGGAGTGCTCTGCCGGCCGGCGCCGCGTTGTCGCCGTCGAGCGCGGGTGCGAAGCGCACCGCCATGACCGGCAGTTGGGTGAACTGCTCCGACTTCTCGGAGCGGAACGTCCACTCGGCCTGCACGCGGGTGGAGAGTTCGGCGTCTCGGGTTGCGGTGACGCTGTAGCGGTAGTTCGCCGCCGCCGCGGGCACCTCGTAGTCGAAACCGTCGATCGAGGGCACCAGCTTCCCGTCGCGGAACAGTTGCCGTGTGTAGGACGTGGTGTCGGCGAAGCCGGCGTGCCGGATATCCCGGTCGGAGAAGAGCGGAACGGCGGCGACGATCCGATTTCCCTGTCGGGTGACCCAGTGACCGTCGGAATAGACCGCGATGATGGACGGGAGTGCCGGGAAGCCCGGGCCCAGCGGGCCCGCCTGCCACGATTCGGTCTGCCGGCCGGCGGGATAGGCGGTGGGCGCCGACATCTGTTCGACCTCCCCCATCCTGACATCGGCCGACCATCGGGTGTCGTCCGCTCGGGAGTAGTACTCGGTGCGCGTGCCCGGCAGGGGAACAAGGCCGCCGAAGGACACCGCTTCGGTGTAGTCCGGACGTGACGCCGTGACCACCTTCTCACCGATCGTGCCCGACCCGCTCGCGGGATACGTCGCGGTCACCTGCGCCAGATCCGTGGGCCGCACCTCCTTGCGGATCCCGGACGGCACCTGTCCGGACGGGAACCAGGCCAGGTGGTAGCGGTGCGACCCGGACCCGAACTGGCCGTCCGGGCCTGGCTCGGTGAAGACCGTCTGCAGACGTCCCCGCATCACGTGCCCGGCGAGCGCGGGACCGAGCTGTGCGGCGAACAGCGGTGCCATGCCGTCGAGCGAAACCACCGACGCGGAGTTCAGACCACCGTCCGGAAGGTGGCGGTAGTACCCGACGACCGATCCGTTTGGCGTTGCCGCCGGCCTGGGCACGGTCACCGTGTTGGACTTGGCGAGCCGGGCGTCCAGCACGACTGTGGTGTCCGCCGTCAGTTCGAGCTGCGGCTGGGTGAGCAGGGACACGAGGCGATCATCGCCGTGTTCCTCCGAGAGGATGCTGGTGAGGTGGTAGTTGCCGGCCCTGAGCCGGATGCTGGCCGTCCCGTCCGGCTCGTAGGGCACGACGGTGCCGGAGGCGGAGAGACCGTCCAGCGAGGTGGTGTAGCTGTCGGTCAGGCTGCCCGTCCGGTCCAGGTGCGTGAGCTTCAGGTCATAGCTCTCCGGTTCCCGGTCGATGGTCACCGGGACCCGCACGACCCCAGCGGGGCCGCTGGCGACCACCCGCCCCTCGTACACCCCTTCCGAGCCGGGAATGGCGGTCCTGGCGGTGATGGTCGCCGACGCCGAACCACCGGCCGCGACGGTGAGCTGCGCTGGTTCGATGCGGAACATGCCCTCCGGCGCGTGGGCGCCGTCCGGCCCGGTCAGGGAGACCGTCAGCGACAGCGTTGCCGCCGTCGCGCCGTCATTGCGGAAGGCGACGGTACGGCTGGCCGCCCGGTCGTCCTGGTGGGGCCATCTCGCGATGCCGAGATCCACCGCCGGTGGGTCCGCCCGCACCGTCGAGCCCGACGCCGCCGCCACATCGACGCGTCCCGCGCCCTGCTCGGTCAGCCGGTACGTCGCGGCGGGCCGGGCCGTGCCCATCAGGGTCGCCTTCAGATCCGCCGCCCGGAAGCTCGGGTGCTGTTGGGCGAGCAACGCGGCGGAACCGGCGACGTGTGGCGTCGCCATCGAGGTTCCCGACATTCGGGTGTACGACTCGTCAACCGGGTCGTCCGCCTCGAAATTGCGCGCCCGGGCGGCGACGATGTCCACGCCCGGTGCGGTGATCTCCGGCTTGATCGCACCACCGGTCAGCCGCGGGCCACGGCTGGAGTATTCGGCGAGTGTGTCGGCGCCATCCACCGCGCCCACGGCCAACGCGGAGTCGGCGCTGGCCGGCGAACTGATGCTTCGGGCCTGGGGCCCGCTGTTGCCGGCGGCCACGACGAAGAGCGTGCCCGCACGCGCGGTCAGCGTCTCCACCGCCTCCTTCAGCGGGTCCGTCTCGGTGGTGTCGGCGCCGCCGAGGCTGAGGTTCACCACCGCCGCGCCATTGGCGACGGCCCACTCCATCCCGGCGAGGATCGCGGAGTCGGGGCAGCCATCATCGGTGCAGACCTTGCCGACCAGCAACGTCGCGTCCGGCGCCACACCCTTGTACCGGCCACCGGAGGCGGCACCCGAACCGGCGATGGTCGAGGCGACGTGGGTGCCGTGACCCAAATGGTCATCGGCGTCCGGGTCGTCGGTGAAGTTGCGTACCTGCGCCAGCCGACCGGTGAAGTCCGGGTGCCTGGCGTCGATGCCCGTGTCCAGCACCGCGACGGTGACGCCCCGGCCGGTGCGGCCCGCCTGCCACACCGCTGGCGCACCGATCTGCGGGACACTGCGGTCCAGGCTGATCTGACGCTGCCCGTCCAACCACACCCGTTCCACGGCCGCGCTCGCGGTCTTGCCGGCAGCCTGCGTGTCGAGCGACCTCCAGAACTCTCCGGCCCGCTTCTTGGGGACCCGGACCGCCTGAGCCCCTAACCCCGGCAGGTCACGTACCACCGCGTAGCCGGAAGCGCGCTGCCTGGCAGCGGTCTGGTCCGCCGCGCGTACCAGCAGCGGCAGCTCCGTCTGCGCGGCGTCGTCGTACCTCGATGCCAGCAACTCGGTGATGTCGAACAGTCGGCGGTCGACGCGCCGCGCACCGATCATGGACATCGCATCGGCCGGAATGACGTAGTCGTGGCCACCAATCCGGTGCTGTGCGAAAACCATCCGCTCGCGACCGGGACCAGGCTGGATCTCGTACGTGCCGGACCGCACTCGAACCCGGTCGCCGGAAACCAGAGTCACCGTACGCAGCGATTCCGCCGCGTCGACTCCGGTGCTCCCGGGGACCGCCGTACCGGTGGACTCGGCGGCCCCCGCCTGCCCCACACCCGCGACGGCCAGCGCCGCACTGAGCGCAGCCGCCCCTATTCCTCGCACTCGTTTCCCCATCGTCACCCAGCGCCCTCCGTGAGGTATCCGTCCGCCGGTAAGTCGAGGTTGGACGAGCGACAGGCTGCCTGGGTACGAAGTGAGACTGATCACCGAGGTGATGAGGGCTTCGGACCTCGGGCGTGTTTCCGGTCGGTGATCGGGGTGGTGGAGCTGGAGGTCAGTTGCCTGTGGATGCCGTGGTGGTGGATGCACTGGTCGCGGCGACGCGGGGTGCGCCAGAGTCGGCCCGGCCGCGGAGCAGTGCGACGGCGACGGCGAGTTGCCAGATGACGATGGTGTAGACGGAGCCGCGTTCGATCGCGCCCGAGGGCAGGCCGGCATCGAAGGTGAGGAAGAGAGCGGTTACGGAGACCAGGCCGAATACTCCCACGACGATGCTGATGAGGCCGAGCAGCCGCGTCTGGGGAGTCTTTCGCCAGTGGATGCCCAGGACGAGGGCAAGCACGTTGCCGCCGAGGATCGCCAGCGTTGCTCCGGTGAAGTGCAGGGGAAGCGTGCCGTTCTGCTGCGCCTGCAGGGAACCGTGGAAGGTTCCGACAAGGATGTAGCCGATCATGGTCACGATCCCCGTCACGGCGGTGAAGGTTCGCCGCCCGCTGATCATCCGCGACAGCAGCACCGCGGCGATCCCGAAGAGGACGCCCTGAATGATGAATCCGGAGTTCATGACGACGTGCAGCGGCGAGTCGAGTTCGCGGCCTTGGAACACCCCGGCGGTCGCGGATCCGAGGTCGCTGATCCAGTTGTCGGCGTAGCTGTAGCTGGGCGATTTCCACGCCGCGGCCGTGATCGCTTCGGCGGCGAGATAGATCACCGAGCCCAGCAGGAAGGCGGCAGCGGCGAGGGGCCGGAGCTTGCTCATGATGTCTTCCATTTCCGTTTGGATGACTGATCGGTCAGTCGCGTGTGGAGGGAAAGTGGCGGCGGTTCCAGGGGTGGCGGATGCGGTCATCGTGGCCCCAGTCGTCGTTCGAACCAGAGGTGGGCCAGGACGATCAGGGCCAGGTAGACCACGAGCGTTCGGCCACTGACGGCGGTGGCGAGCAGGCCAAGCAGCAGTGGGGCCGCGATGCCCGTGGTGACCCGTGAGATCGTTCTCGGCAGGTCGGAACTGTGGCTGGCGACGCCGGTGACCACGCCGAGGGTGAAGTAGGCAGCGACCGCGCCGCACAGCAGCCAGCGACCGTGCTCGGGCAGTGGGTCGGAGCCGTGCTTGACCACCAGGGAGAGCGGTACGGCGATGGTGGCGACGACGCCGGTGACCAGGCAGTGCAGGCCGAGGGCGGCGCGGGTGGGGATCCGGCCGGCGCGCAGGTGCGGCAGGCCGGCGTATCCGAAGACGACGGACAGGCCGAACATGCCGGCCAGCAGAACGAAGGACGCGATTGCGGTGGCCAGCAGGCCGATGTCGTACCGCGTCTCGCTTGCGGCGGCGACGATCTGCACCACCGATTCGCCCAGCACGATGATGACGAAGAGTCCCAGCCGCTCGGAGAGGTGGGCCGGATCGACCGACACCCCGTGGATGACCGGTCCCGTGCCGTCGGGGCGGCCTCCTGATCGTGGCCGACGCCGAGTACGTTCTGGCGCGGTGAGGTACGACTGGACGCGCTGGAGGATCCTGCTGCCGGACAGGACCAGGATCAGCAGCAGGTCGAGGCCGACTCCTGCTGCCCAGAGCGCGAGCTTCCAGTGTTCGTCGACCCAGAGCGACGCGAACCAGGGCAGCAGTCCTACCGAATACTGCACCACCGGGAAGTCCAGCAATACCGCGCCGCGCTGCCACGACTTGGACCCGTAGACGCGCGTGGCGATGTAGGCGATCGCGAAGACGTTGAGCGGACGGACGTCGCTGCTGTGCCCGAGCACGGTGTGTGCCACGCCCGGCACAGACGCGGCCATGGTCCCCAGGCCGAACATGCCGACCATCAGCCGCAGCACGCGGGTCTGGCCGGCGGCGACGTTGCCGTAGAGCATGAACGTCGTCCAGGACAGCCACAGAGCCAGGAACAGCAGTGCGTAGAGACCGAGCGCCGCGGCGTCCAGCTCAGGTCCGAGCACGTGTGCCAGGGCGGCCACTCCGGCCACCGCCACCAGATCGAAGAAGAGTTCGGCCCAGCTCGCGTGCCGCTCGACCCTGGCGCCTGTGGGTTCTTCGTCGATGGTCACCATCAGTGGCCGCCGGGTGGTGGTGTCCCGGTGATCGTGGGTGCGCTGGTGGTGGCCCGCAGCCCGCGGTCGAGAAAGTCGATCATCCAGGTGAAGCTGTCGTCGACGGATGCGTCGAACCGGAACCCGCCGGCTGCCTCCTGGGTCGAGAACCCGTGCAGGGCGCTACGGAGCATCCGCAGGGCGTGAATCTCCTGGCTGGAGTCCAGGTGGTAGCCGCGCAGCATGGCCGCCCAGGAGGCGACCACCCGTTTGACGGCGGGGATGATCGGGTCGTCGGGTCCGGTCGGGCGGGCAGCAGCAGCGTCGCCGGCCGCGTACCGGCCGGGGTGCTCCAGCACGTAGGTCCGCATCGCCTGCGCGCCGGCGGCGAGGGCGTCACTGCCGGCCCGGCCCTGGATGGCGTCACGAATGGCGTCAGCGAACTCGGCCATGGACAGGATGGCGATGCGGTGGGCCAGATCGGCCTGGCTGGCGACGTGTTTGTAGAGCGCGGGGGTTTTGACTCCGAGCCGTTCCGCGAGCAGGCCCATGCTGAAGTTCTCCAAGCCGATCTCGTCGATCAGGGCGGCGCCGGCCTCGGTGACCGTCAGTGGGGTGAGACGGGCCCTAGGCATTCGCCAGCGTCTTGTCGAGGAAAGGCCGGGCCAGCGCGAGTACCTGATCCGGTGTCTGCGCGTGCGGGTAGTGACCGGCACCCTCGATGACCGCCAGCTCACCGAGCCCTCTGGGCAGATCAGCGATGATCTTCTCGCCTTCGGCGCGGGGGTCGGCCCAGTCGGGGTCGAGGCTGCCCTCGATGATCAGGACCGGACAGGCGACATTGGCCAGCTGCGCGCCGGCGTCGGTCGGGCTGGTCTTGCACATGGCCTGCAGGACCTTCATCCGGCCGGGCTCCGTCAGCTTCGCCTCGATACGCGTCAGTTCGGCGTCCCAGTCGGCGGGCTTGACCGGATACGCCGCGTCGAGGTACTTCTTCCAGCTCGCCAGACGTCCTCCGACCATGACCTGGGCCATCTGGCTGTAACCGGTTCGGAAGCGCTTCACCCGGATCAGCCCGCCAAGATCGAAGGGTTGTACGCGGGTGAACGGCGCCAGCTCGATGATGCCGTTGATCAGATCGGGCGCGGTGGCCGCCGCGATGGTCGCCGCGCCGCCGCTGATCGACTGGCCGATGATCACGGCGGGGCCGCCGAGGTGGCGCACGAGGGCGACGAGGTCACCCGCGATGTCGGTGCGGCTGTAGGCATCCCAGCCGAGGCTCGAGTCGCCGCAGCCGCGGATGTCGACGTTGGCGACCCGGTACCCGGCGCCGACCAGGGCCGGAACGAGGAAACGGTAGGAGTGCCGGCTGTCGCCGATACCGTGCGCCAGGACCACGAGAGGGCCCTGCCCGGACACCTCGTAGGCGAGGTTGTTACCGGCGATGCTCAGGTACTCGGTGATGACGGCCTCCACGGGACTGGTTAACGGAACTTCCCGTAGGTTAATGGCGTTAACCAAATGCGTCAAGTGATCTTCATCGACGGTTCCGCCGATCACGGCGGCCCCGACTGATGCTCGCTACCGCACGGGCACTGGAAGCACATCGCCGCGCCCAACCGGTCGACACCGCGACGACATCCCTTCGAAAGCGCTGGTCCATACGGTTCGTGGCACGGTCCGCCGACGTCGCGCGGATCGGCCCGATCCCGCTTCTGGAGTCGCCGCCACGGCTCCCGGAGCGCCGCTGCCTTGGAGGTAGAGCAATGCCCGCAATTCGCGTCCTCGCCGCGCTCGCACTCGGCGTCGTCACTCCGCTCGCGGTCGCGGCCGAGCCCGCGTTCGCCGACACCCCAGGCGCGACGGCGCCCGCCTGTGTGGCCCGCCCGGTGACCGAACGGGGCACGGAGGCTGGCACGGTCTACACCGTCCACCTGCGCAACAACTGCAGCGACAACAAGCGGGTCAAGGTCGTTGTCGACTGGGGCCCGGACAGCAATTGCTACTCGCTCGCGAGCGGCCAAGCCGTCGACCACTCGTTCGCCCTCGGCAGCTACGGCAAGACCGTCATCTGCTGACACCGCCGCGGCGGGCGCTCCCTCGGACGACGGGAGCGCCCGCCGCGCCCCTGCGACGGCGCTCCCTCCGACTCCGGGAACCTCGATGGACCTGCACGAACTCGCAATGCTCCTCCTCGTCGCGGCGGCCGCCGGCTGGGTCGACGCCGTGGTGGGGGGCGGTGGACTGATCCAGATCCCCGCCCTGATGATCGCTTTCCCAGGGCTGTCACCGGCCACGGCGCTCGGTACCAACAAGCTGGCGGCGATCGCCGGCACCTCGTCCGCGGCGTACTCCTACGCCCGACGAGCGAAGATCGACTGGCGGATCGCGGCTCCGGCCGCCGGTACCGCCGTGGTCTTCGCGGGGCTCGGCGCCGCAGCCGCCGCCAGCGTGCCAAGCGCCTACTTCCGCCCGGTCACCATGGTGCTGCTGCTGCTGGTACTGGCATTCGTGGTGGCGCGCCCCTCCTTTGGCACGATCGCCGCGGAGACGGCCGTGACCGTTCGGCGCCGGTTGGGCATCGTGCTGCTGGCCGGAGTGTTGATCGGGTTCTACGACGGAATCTTCGGGCCGGGCACCGGCACCTTCCTCATCATCAGCTTCACCGCGCTGCTGAGCCTGGACTTCGTGGCCAGCTCGGCGACCGCCAAGATCGTCAACGCCGGCACCAACCTCGGGGCCCTGATCGTCTTCGCGGTCCACGACCAGGTGCTGTGGAAGGTGGGGCTGGCGATGGCCGTCTGCAACATCCTCGGCGCTCAGCTGGGCGCCCGCACCGCCCTGCGTCGGGGCGCCGGCTTCGTCCGAGTCGTGTTGGTCGTCGTCGTCCTCGGCATGGTCGGCCGGCTCGCCGCCCTCTACGTCTGGCCGCAGTAGCCCGGCCGGTTCGGCCGACATCGCAACCACATCGCCCGCACACGGGTCGCTTCAGCCTCGCGGCCACGTCCGTGCCCGACGCCTCGGGCACCACCATTTGGGGAGGATCACCACCGTGAACACCGTTGCCAACCTCAGCGCCTACACGCTCGACGAGGATGAGAGCCGGGCCCTCGCTACCCTCGCCGACCGGGCAGCGCACCGCCTCCACGACGGCCCCGACGCGATCGCCGAATACCTGCTGGACCTCCCGGACGGGCTGCGGCGCGCGCTTCTCAGTTTCGAGCGAGGGGCACAGTCGGGGCACCTTCTCGTCCGGCGCCTGCCGCTCGGGCAGCTTCCGCCGACCCCACAGCAGCACGAGGACACGGTGCTGCGGGAGCACACCACGACAGGTGTCCTGATGCTCGTCGCCGAGCTGCTCGGCTCGCTGATCGGGTACGCCGACGAGAAGGACGGCGCACTTGTGCACGAAGTGCACCCCGTCCGCGGCGAGGAGCAGCGGATCGAGAACACTGGTTCGGTGGCGTTCGACTTCCATACCGAGAACGTTCACCATCCGCTGCGTCCGGACTTCCTGGGCCTGCTCTGCCTGCGGCGGGATCACGCGGGCATGGCGGCCACCCGGGTCGCCTCCGTACGCGAGGCCGCCACGCACCTCGATCCGCGGCATGTTGCGATCCTGCGCCGCCCCGAGTTCCATAGTCTGTACCCCACGTCGTTCACCCGCGGCATCCACGGCGAGCGGCCGGCCTCCGGCCCGCACCCGGTCCTCTTCGGCGCTGATGACCGGCTGTTCATGCGCTTCAACTCACACAACACCCAGGCGGTCGACGACGCCGGGCGGGCCGCGCTGCGCGCACTCGCCGAGGCACTGGAGAACGTCAGTCATGACCTGGTCCTGGCACCCGGCGACCTCGTCGTCGTGGACAACCACGTCGCCGCGCACGGCCGGGCGGGATTCACCGCCCGCTACGACGGCCACGACCGCTGGCTGCGCCGCTGCTACTCGCTGCGTTCCGTGCCGCGGTGGGCGGAGGAGATGATGGCGCGGCCGCGGGTGCTGCCGTCGCTGGCCGGCATCCGCGGCGTGCTGTGACGGCACTGCGGGGCCCGGGCTGCGGTCAACCCGCAGCCCGGGCCCCGCGGTGGGGCACCCGATCCAGGTCGGCCATCGCCTGGTGGCACCGTGCCAGCCAGATCGGTGCGTGGATCTGTCGGCACAGGCGCGCCGCGCTGTCGATCAGCTCCCGCGCCGGTTCCGGACGGCCGGCGTCGCGCTCGTACTGGGCTAGGGCCAGCAGCGTGGGGATCTCGATCAGGCGGTCACCGATCTCCGCCGCCGTGTCGCGGGCCCGGTAGAGCAGCGCCGCCGCCTCCTCGGCCCGGCCCTGACCCAGCCAGGTGCGGCCGAGTCCGTGCAGCGCGTAAGCCTGGCCGCGCCGATCCCGCAGCCCTTCAACGACCCCCAGCACCTCGGTGAAGGCGCGCTCGGCCGCAGCCAGGCGGCCGCGGGCCAGGTCCAGCTCGCCGAGGCGGTACCGAGCCTGGGCGCTGGCCCGCCGCGACCCGTGCGACATCTCCATCGCGCGCAGCAGGTACGGCTCCGCGCGGTCCGGCAGGTCTGCTTCCAGGTAGAACTGGCCCATCCACCGCAGGACGTGCTCCTCGGCACCCCGGTCCCCGGCCTCCCGGAGCAGCTCCAACGCCTCCTCGTACCGGCGTATCGCACGTTCGGGATTACCGTTGACGCTGTCGGCGTACCCGGCCTTCCTCAGCGCCACCGCGTAACCGTGCCGATCGCCAAGTTCCGAGAAGATCGTCAGAGCTGGTTCCAGGTGCTCGACGGCGGCGTCATAACGGTGCTGGGTGACGTACAGGTCGCCGAGGCCGGTCAGCACAGCCGCCTCGCCGCGGGCGTTGCCTGCGGCCCGCGTGGCCAGCAGCGCGACCTCGTGCGTGCTGCGCCACTCGTCGTAGTGGCTGCGGGTACCGAACAGGGAGACCGCCGAGACAGCCAGGTCCCAGCAGTGGTCGAGCAGCCCGTACTGGGCGGCCTGCTCGACAGCGGAGACGACGTTTCGTCGTTCCGACTCGTACCATCCGGCCGGGTCGGCGAGAAGCTCCTCGGCCGCCTCCGGCTCCAGCGGCCACCGCTGCGCCGAGCTGTGCACGACGGCGTAGTCGCCGCCGAGGAGGTCGACGTGCGCCCGTTCGACCAGAGCGAGCCAGGCACCGAGAATCCGTGCTACCGCCTGCTCGCGTTCGGCCGGCGGATCCTCCCGATCGGCCTGTTCCTGGGCGTAGAGCCGGACCAGGTCGTGGAAGCGGTAGCGCAGCTGGCCCGCCTGGTCCCGGCCGACGACGTCGAGCAACTGAGCGTCGACGAGCCGTTCGAGGTGCTCCTCGGCGTCGGCGATTCCAGTCTCCATCAGCGGCGCGCCGACCCAGGCGGCGAAGTCGGGTGTCGCGAGTAGCCCGAGCCGTCGGAACAGCCGCCGCGTGCGCGGCTTCAGTCCCAGATAGGACAGGCCAACGCTGGTGCGGACCTCCAGCGAGCCGTGGGCCAGTTCGTCGAGGCGGCGGCTCTGGTCGGCGAGGCGTCGCACGAACGTGCCGAGCCGTTGGTGCGACCGCGCCGCCAATCGGGCGCTGACGATGCGGACCGCGAGCGGCAGGCCGCCGCAGTAGCGGACCAGCTCGGCGACGGCCTTCGATTCGGCGTCCACCCGGGGGTCGCCGACGATCCGTCGCACCAGCTCAACGGCCTCGGCGTCGTGCAGCACGTCGAGGTCCATCAGCCGGACCCCGCTCAGACCGGTGAGCCGCGAACGGCTGGTCACGAGAGCGGCACACGACTCCGCCCCGGGCAGCAGCGGCTGCACCTGCACCTCGTCGGCGGCGTTGTCAAGGACCACAAGGATCCGCCGCTCCGCCAGGATGCTGCGGTACATCGCCGCCCGCTGCTCGACGTCGTCGGGGATCGCGTTGTTGTCGACGCCCAATTCGCGCAGGAACACCGCGAGCACCTCCAGTGGTTCGAGCTGTCGGTGCTCGGCGCCGTTGAGGTTCACGTACAGCTGACCATCGGGAAAGACGTCCCGCAGCCGGTGCGCTGCGGCCACCGCCAGGGTCGTCTTGCCGATCCCGCCCGGCCCGGCGACCGCCGCGATCCGCACCGCGTGGTCGTTGCCATCGGGCGTAGGGGTGAGCGCCTCGACCAGGAACGCCAGGTCGGCTTCGCGCCCGGTGAAGTCGGCCACCTGGGCGGGCAGCATCCGTGGTTGCTGATGAAGCGGCCGGGGTGGGCCGCCGGCTACCTCAGAGGTGTCCGGGGCTGTCGCCGAGGCCGGCTCGAGCTGCGGACGGTGTGGTTTGGCCGTCCGGTCCGCGGCCACGGGCGCGGCGTTCCCGCCCGGCCCGGCCGGGTGTCGCGGCGCCGGCACGCTGACCGGGTGTGCCCTACCGTCGCCGGACCACCCGACGGCCGGTGTGTCCGGCCTCGGGCCCACCGCCACCCGGGGGCGGCGTGGCTGCCGCGGGGCGATGGTGCCGCGGAGCATGGCGTCGTGGAGTCCCCGCAGCTCGGCGCCCGGCTCCAAGCCCAACTCCCGCTCGAACACCAGGCGGGCGTCCTGGTAGACAGCGAGCGCCTCCGCCTGCCGGCCGGCATGGTAAAGGGCCAGCATGAGCTGCCGGCGCGGTCGCTCCCGTAACGGATGTGCGGCGACCAGGATGGTCAGCTCGCCGATCAGCTCGCGGTACATCCCCAGCTCGAATTCGAGTTCGACGCACTCCTCGACCAGACCGAGCCGCAGCTCCTCCCACCGCACGGCCTCCGGCTCGAGGAGCCGGCTGGTCAGACCGGATAGCGCCGGCCCGCGCCAGATCGCTAGCGCCTCCCGCAACCGGTCGGCCGCCGTCGCCGGTTGTCCCGCCGCCGCGGCCTCCCGCGCCGCGCTCTGTAATGCCAGCACGCGCCGGGTGTCCAGGCCGTCGTCGTCGACTCTGATGAGATACCCCGGTGACCGGGTCACCAGGAGGCCGCGGTCGATTCCCGCGTCGACGAAGCTGCGTCTCAGCGCCGACACGCAGATGGCGATCTGGTTCTCCGGTCGACCGGGTGGCTGGTCTGCCCACAACGCCTCCGTCAGTCGCTGCACGGAGACAACCTGGCCAGGGTTGAGTAGCAGCATCGCGAGCGTTATCTGCTGCCTGGCGGCGGTGATCGGTACGAGCCGACCAAAGGCCCGTACCTCCAACGGGCCAAGCAGCAAGAATTCACACGTGTTGCCCATGAGCGTGCCCCCGTTACTTCCTGATCCTTCCCAGCCGAGCACTCCTCAGTCGCTCGGCTGGGTATGACTCACCGCCCCCGTCGTACGGTTGGTCCGGGGGTTGTGAGGAGGCAACGCGTACGCGGCGGGTTCAGCGTCTTCTTGGGCCGGGGTTCACTGGCACGGACGCGTGTCTGTCGGCGACGGCGATCATCCGTTCGAAACAGCGATGACAATGCTCTACCCCCGTACGTGTTACCGGCCGCTGCGACAGCCGTCACGCACACTACAGAAGATCATTGAATGTTGTCATGTAGTTACACTGGGTGACTTGGCAGCGCGCAGATAGGGCCCGCGTAGATCTGACACGCTGCCACCCGCTCACCGCAGATCAGCCATTTCGCGGTGGTCCAGCGCGGGTCGGTCCTGGCCACGGTTGCGTTGTGCGGCGAGCAACGCGGCCGCCACGATGATCTGTACCGCCAGGACGAGCGCCTGGGCGGCAGGCGCCTTGAGGGTGAGCAGCGCGATGGTGGTGTTCACGCCGAAGTGGACCGCGACCGATGCCGCGACCCCGGCGAGTTCGTAGGCGTAGCCGGTGAGCAGTGCCATCGGGAAGACGCTGAGCGTGAACAACAGGCCACTCCAGCTGACCAGGCCGAACTCGGACTGAAGAGTCCCGTCGATGAAGAACAGCGGCAGGTGCCATACCGCCCAGGCGGCGCCCAGCAACAGACCGGCGCGCAGGCGGCTCATCGACGCGCGCAGGCGTGGGTACGCCGTGCCACGCCAACCGGGCTCCTCGGCCAGCGGACCGCCGATCAGCATGCTGATCAGGAACGGTACGGTTCCGCCCGCCGTCGCGATCAACTCGCGCCCTTCCGTCAGGCTCATCGCGGGGCCGCCCAGGAACTCCGCGAGCAGTGCGGCCGCCAGCACGGTCCCCGCTGCCAGGGCCAGCATGGGCAGCGCCCAGAACAGCCGTGGGCGCAGCCGAAGTCGCACCGTGTGGGCGGGGATCGGCTGACGACGGCGAGAGCGCCGTATCCGGACGGCGATCGCGCCGATCGCCGGCCCGAATCCACCGAGAAGGTACGGAACGAGGGTGGGGGACGTCATCGCCGGTTCGTCGAGGGTGATCGCGAAGAGCCAGAAGGCGAAGGTCCAGGCGAACGTGACGATCCAGAAGGTGGTGAGGCCGTCGTGTTGGCGAGCAGAGGTTGCGGTGGTCACGCCATTTCCCTTCGGGGGGTGAGGAGCAGGGGTTGTCGCGGGGTGGCTCGCTGTCCGGGGGTGAGCCATCGGTTATCCGGCACGAACCGTGTCGGGCGTCCCGTGTAGTCGGTGGGCGAGCCAGCCGACCACCAACGCGAGCAGGTCGGGGTCGACCGGCTGGCGGAGCAGCCGCCGGTAGGAGCGCACCGACGGACGGCCGACGTCGCGACGCAGCACATGGGTGAGGTCGGGAATCAGGTGGACCGTGACGTCGCCGGGCACCAGGCGGCGCATCTCGTCCAGGTCCGCCGGGTCGACCTGGATGTCCTTGCCGCCGGTGATGGCCAGGACGGGAGCCTTGATGTTCGCCAGGTCGGAGCGCGGGTCGTGGTCGAGCAGCTCCCGCAGCCACCGGGCGTTGGTCGGCCTGCCGAGGACGCGCACCACGTCCGTGCTGGACGCCTTGATTCGGGCGAGTTGCCGGTTGGCCAGGGAACGCAGGATCGGTAGCAGCGGTCGCACGGGAGCGGGGAGGTCGCGGGCGATCATTGCGGCCTGCCAGCGCAACGCGTCCTCCCCTGGGCGGGCGAACCCGGCCAGCAGCACCACCGCCGCCACCTCCGGGCGTGCCCCGAGGGACATGGTGTGAACCGCGCCCTCGCTGTGCCCGAGCACGCCAACGGCGTCCGCCCGGATGTCGGGTCGCACGGCGAGGGCGCGTAGCGCGGCGGCGGCGTCGTCCCGACCGGCGGCGAATCCGGTCGCGCGCCAGTCGCCGCCCGTGGCGCCGACACCGCGCCGGTCGTAACGCAACGTGGCGATCCCGACGTCTGCCAGCCTTCTGGCCAGTGGTGGCCCGAGCTCCATCCGGAGGCGCGCGGTGTTGGAGTCGCGATCCAGTCGCCCGGAGCCGTGCAGGAGCAGGACGGCCGGGTGTGGTCCAGGGCCGACGGGCAGGGTCAGCGTGCCGACCAGGGGAAGCCCGTCGTCCGCGACAACCGTCATGTCGACATCGCGCATACGCCATCTCCGATTATTCTCAACAACCGCGAACATTATCAGCCTTGGGAACATTATCGTATGTGGGAAGATGGGCTCATGGCAACCGCAGACCTTCTCCTGCACCCCGTCCGGATGCGCATCCTGCAGATGCTGTTCGACACCGACCCGCTGACCACCACCCAGCTCCGCGATCGCCTACCCGACATCCCCCCGGCGACGATGTACCGGCACATCGCCGTGTTGGCCGAGGCGGGCGTGCTGGAGGTGGTCGACGAGCGGCGAGTACGCGGCACGGTGGAGCGCAGCTACCGGGTACGCCAGGACCAGGGCACGATCAGCCCCGCCGCCCGGGCCGCCATGACCCGCGACGATCACCGACGCGCCTACACCACGTTCGCGGCGTCACTGCTTGGCGACTTCGACCGCTACCTCGCCCACGAACACGCCGACCCCCACCGCGACGGCGTGGTCTACCGACAGGCGGCGGTCTGGCTCACCGACGAAGAGTTCACCGCGATGGTCGCCGAGATCGAACACGCCGTCGTCAGTCGGACCGGCAACACCCGCGACGGACGGAGGCGCCGCGTCGTCAGCCTCGTCGTCGTACCGGACACGCCATCGACACCACCTGGATCGGCCACAGGCTCGGCCCCGGTGCCTTGATTCCGCGCCTTAGCGTGGCGGGATGGCAGCATCCCGCAGGGCATCGCCGTCGGGAATGAGCGGCCACATCACGTTCCTGTTCGCGGTGGCGGCGGGAGTGGCCACCGGCAACCTGTACTGGGCGCAGCCGCTGCTCAGCTTCATCGCGGGTGACCTGCGCACGGCGACCGCGACGGCCGGATGGCTCGTCACCGCGACGCAGGTCGGTTACGCCGTCGGCGTGCTGCTGCTCGTGCCGCTCGGCGATGTCCTCGACCGCAGCCGTTTCGTGCCGGTGATGCTGCTGGCCTCGGCCGCCGCGCTGCTGTTGTGCGCGCTGGCGCCGACGATCGGCGTACTCCTGCTCGCACTCGGCGTGCTCGGCGTGACGACGATTTCCGGGCAGGTCCTCACGCCGCTCGCCGGGGACCTGGCCGGCGACACCCACCGCGGTCGGGTCGTCGGCGTTGTCGGGTCCGGGACTCTCACCGGCATCCTGGCGTCCCGCACGATCAGCGGGTTCGTCGCCAGCGCCGCCGGTTGGCGGACGGTCTTCGTCCTCGCCTCGGTCGTCGCCGTCCTGCTCGCGGCCCTGCTCCACCGCGCGATTCCGCCGCTGCCGCCGCGCACGCGCCTGTCGTACCCGCAGCTCATCGCCTCGGTCGGCACGGTGGTCAGACGCGAGCGGGCAGCCCGATGGACGCTGGTTCTCGCCGCCACCGGGTTCGCCGCGTTCTCGCTGTTCTGGACGGCGCTGACGTTCCTCCTCAGCGGCCCGCCGTTCCGCTACCCGGTAGCGGTGGTCGGGTTGTTCGGGTTGGCCGGCCTCGCTGGTGTCCTTTCCGGCCTGCACGGTGGTCGTCTGCACGACCGGGGCTTGTCGCTTCCGGCCACCGGCGCGGCCTGGGTCCTTGCCCTCGGCGCCTTCGTCGTCGCGACATTCGCCGGCCGGTCGGTCACACTGATCATCATCGTGATCATCGTGATCGATGTCGCCCTCCAGACGCAGGCCCTCCTCAACCGGGCGCGGCTGTTCGCCCTCTCCCCCGAAGCCCGCAGCCGGCTCAACACGGCGTTGGCCACCGGCAACTTCATCGGCGGCGCGATCGGCTCCGCCGCCGGGACCATGCTCTGGTCCGCCGGCGGCTGGGCAGCGGTAACGATCACGGGAGCGGCACTGTGCTGTTTCGCGCTCACCGTCTGGGCGTTGGGACGTCGCGGTCCACTCGTGATCGGGCTTCGCCCGGACGGACCGCGCGCCACCTGACCACGTCGCCCGTCACGAACGGCTCCGCTCAACCGGCGATGTCCACGACCACCTTGCCGTTGGCGGTGCCGCTGGCGACCAGTCGGTGGGCGTCCAGGACCGTGTCGAGCGTGAACGTGCGCGGATCCAGTCGCGGGCGCAGGGCGCCGGCGTCGGCAAGCGTCGCGATCTCGCGCAGAATGTCGCCCTGGTGTTCGCGCCCGCGCCCGGTCAGCATCGGCAGCAGGGTGAACACGCCGGAGTAGGTGGCTCCCCGGAACGACAGCGGGGCGAGCGAGTGGGTCCCCCAGCCCAGCGCGCTGACCACGTGTCCGTGATAGGTGCGCACCGCCGCGAAGGACACGTCGAGGGTCGAGCCGCCCACGTTGTCGGCGATGATGTCGAACCCCGCCCCGTCGGTGTATCTCTGCACGTACTCCTCGACGCTTGTCGAGGTGTAGTCGATCGCCACCGCGCCCAGGCTCTCGATCAGACTAATGCTCGCCGGCCCACCCGTGGCGTACGCCTCCGCGCCGCGAGCCTGGGCGAGTTGGACGCTCACGTATCCGACACCGCCGGCGCCGCCGTGCACAAGCACCTTCTGCCCGGCACGGACTCCGGCCCGGTCGACAAGCCCCTCCCAGGAGGTGATCGCCGCCAGGGGCAACGCGGCGGCCTCCCGCATCGAGAGGGTTTTCGGCTTGCGGGCCAGGAGCCGCGCGTCCACGGCGGCGTATTCGGCAAGCGACCCCTGGAGGTCGCCCACTCCCCCGCACAGCCCGTACACCTCGTCCCCCGGCGCGAAGTCGGTCACGTCGGCACCGGCCGCCGCGACGACGCCGGCGAGGTCCAGGCCGAGCACCGCCGGAGGCTGGACGCGCGCGTGCGCGGCCTTTCCCGCCTGGATCTTCGTGTCGAGCGGGTTGACCCCGCTGGCGACGATCCGCACCAGCACCTGCCCGCGCTCGGGGATGGGTCTGTCGATCTCCTCGACCAGGAGCGGAACGTCGAACTCCCGCAGCACCGCAGCGCGCATAACCATCCACACTCTCCGTGACCGAGTCTTCACGTGGACGCTATCCGACCAGATCGACGGCGGGGCGGGTTCCTCGGACCGGCCAGCACCGCGACGGGGGGCCGAACGCGGGTCAGCCGTCGTCGGCGCCGTCGAGCAGCGCGCGTCGCAGCGCCAGCCGGTGCTCGCGGCGGATCTCCGCCTCCCGGTACCGTCGCCGGTCCCCGTCGGTCTCGGGCAGCAGCGGCGGCACCGTACGGGGCTGGCCGTCGTCGTCGATGGCGACCATGACCAGGTGGGCGGTGGCCACGTCGGTGGGTGGCACCGCCCGGTCCCATCGGTCGGCGGTCACCTTGACGGCCACCTCCATCGAACTGCGGCCGGCCCAGGTGATCCGGGCGTCGACGTGCACGACGTCGCCGACCCGTACCGCGCGCAGGAACGCGGTCTCGTCGATGGCGGCGGTCACCGCCGGCCCGTCGGAGTGCCGGGCGGCGACCACACCGGCGACGGAGTCGATGAGGTTGAGGATCCGGCCGCCGTGCACCGTACCCATCAGGTTCGTGTGGTGCTGGTCCATGATCTGCGACAGGGTCAGGTGCGACGCCGACGGCGCTCGGCCGGCGATCGTGGTGGTGTCGTGCACAGCGGTAGTCCGTCCCTCGGGAAACCACGCCGCCGGTCGCGGACACACGCTGACGAGGACCTGGCCGTGCGCCACACGCACGGCCCGTCACCGGCTCAGCCCACCCGCGAGGCCGACGGCAGCGCACACGGTTGTGTACGCGGCGCCGGCAGGTCTTCGGACTCGCGGGCCTGACCGGTCGTGCCGGTCCCCTACTGGCCGTCGCTTCCCAGGCCGCTGGCCCAGTGCTGATGACGGCTGTCGTTCCCACTCACCGCTGCGGGGCAGCCCCGGATTTCCACCGGGTTCCCTCTTACGACGCCCAGCCGGTCAGGACGGGGCGAACCAGCGCCGTCGGCAGCATAGCTGGCCAGGGAATCTGTCCACCGGGGGCATCGTGCCGCAGCGGCCCGCGTGCTCGTCGTCAACTTTTGTCGTTCGAGGAAGAAGATCGCCACCTCTTGAAAAAAGTCTCGCGAGGGTGAGGATATCCAGATGCGTCGTCTCCCCCAGACTTGCGGCCGGGTGGTCTCGGGCCTCCTCGCGTTCCTCCTCGCCTCGGCGGTCGCCCTCCTCGCGTCCGCCCAACCCGCCGCGGCGCACGGGACCCTCGCCGCGTCCACGCCGGCGAGCGGGACCACCGTGCGCGAGCCGTTCACGGAGGTGCGGCTCTCCTTCACCGAGAAGGCCGCCGCCAACGCGTTCTTCACGGTCACCGCCCCGGGTGGCACCCGGGTCGACAACGGCTGGTCGCAGGGGGAACCCAAACCGCTGGAGAAGCCGGTACG
Organism: Micromonospora sp. NPDC049175; assembly: GCF_043197345.1. Taxonomy (NCBI): domain Bacteria; kingdom Bacillati; phylum Actinomycetota; class Actinomycetes; order Micromonosporales; family Micromonosporaceae; genus Micromonospora; species Micromonospora sp. NPDC049175. The sequence continues at coordinate 172,116 of NZ_JBICSY010000001.1, forward strand.
GGAGTACTTCCTGGTCAACGGGCAGTTCGAGCCGCGGGAGTACACGACGGGGTTCCCCGCGGTGGTGAGCGTCGCCCACCTGCCCGCCAAGGGCCAGTACTCGGTGAGCTATCTGTCGGTCGCCTCGGACGGCGACACCGTGCGGGGCACCCTGACCTTCCGCTACGACGGGCGGGTGACGGCGGCGCCGAAGGGATGGAGCCCGCCGTCGACCCAGCCGGACCCGGCCCTGGTGGCCGCCGCCGAGCAGCACAACAGCGGGCAGGCCTCGGCGGTGCCGACCACCGCGGACGATCCGTCGAGCCCGCCGGCTGCGGCAGCTCCGTCGACCGGGTCCACCGAGGAGAGCGGCCGCGGAACGGTGGCCCTGGCCGGCTGGGCGGTGGTGGTCGCGGCGGCCCTGGCGGTGGCCGGGTACGTCGTCTGGCGTCGCCGATCGGCCTCCGCCGGCACATCCACCGGCCGGCGCCGTACCTCGGCGGCGACCTCCGGTCGACGCGGCGGTGGTGCCCGTTCTACGACCAAGGCCGGCGCGGGCCGGACCGTCGGGGCCAAGGCTGTCGGGGGCAAGACCAGCGGGGGCAAGACCAGCGGGGGCCGGGCTGTCGGCGGCAAGACCGTCGGTGGCAAGGTCGGCGTCGTCGCGCCGGTCACGGGCGACAGGGGGCAACCCGCCACCGTGCCGGCGGCGCGCAAGAGCAACACGGTCGTCACGGCCCGCACGGGCGTCGCGGCCGATCCGACGCCGATCGATCAGACCGGCGGCGGTACGGACGGCGAGCCGACGGTCGAGCCCGGACCACGGCCCGACACGGACCTCGCGGCCGCGACCCCGGGGTCCCGGCTGACCAACACCCACCTGGCGCTGCTCGTCGGCGGGCTGGTGATCGCTCTGCTGGCCGGGTTCGGGCTGGCCCGCATCGGGACCGGCGACGGGAACCCGGCGGACCGCAGCGCCCGGCAGCCCGCCGGCGCTCCGCCCGCCCCGGGCCAGGAGGGCGCCGCGAACGACGGGCACCAACACCCGGCGGGCACCGGTCCGCACACGCACCGGGGTGACGGCGCGACGGGCGAGACGCTGGCGACCGGCACGACGGTCAGCGCCGGCGGGTACACCCTGCAACCACTGGAGCGAACCCAACCCCCAGGTGTACGCGCGGACTACCGGTTCCGCATCGTCGGGACCGACAGGCAACCGGCGACCCGCTTCGCGGTCGTCCACGACAAGCCGTTGCACCTGATCGTGGTCGGCCGTGACCTGTCCGGCTACCAGCATCTGCACCCGACGATGGCGCCCGACGGCACCTGGAGCGTCCCGCTGACGTTGGCCCGACCCGGCGGCTACCGCGTCTACGCCGACTTCTCCGTCACCGCGGCCAACGACACGCAGATCCCACTCGTGCTGGGCGTCGACCACACCGTGCCCGGCGCGCACACCCCGACCCCGCTGCCACCGGTGCGGGCCCAGGCGACGGCCGGGCCGTACACGGTGTCGATGAACGGCACCCCCACGGTGGGGGTGACGGCGCCGATGCACTTCCAGGTCAGCGCCGACCCGACCATCCCCGCGCAGTTGGAGCCGTACCTGGGCGCGTACGGGCACCTGGTCGTCGTCCGCGAGGGCGACCTGGGGTACGTGCACGTCCACCCCGAGCCGGAACTTGTCGACGGGTCGGTCAAGTTCTGGCTGACCGCCCCGAGCTCGGGCCGGTACCGGGCGTTCTTCGACTTCCAGGTCGCCGGCAAGGTGCACACCGCCGAGTACACGATCAACGTGCCCTGAGGCTGGAACTTTCTCCCCGCTGCGGCCGACCATCCAGCCAGCAGCAATCATCGGAGGAAGAACACATGCGCACCACCAGCCCGCTCGGTTCACGCCGCTCGGCCACCGTCCTCGCCGCCGCCGTCCTGGCGCTGGGCGCCGCCGGTTGCGACTCGTCCGACGCTCCGTCGTCGGCGCAGTCGCGCCCGTCCGCGTCGGCCTCGGCCAACCCGGACGCCGGGGTGCTCGGCATTCGCGACCCGTGGGTGAAGGCCGCCGACAAGGGCATGACGGCGGCCTTCGGGACCCTGGTCAACGACGGCGACAGCGATGTCACGGTGACCGGTGCCACGACCACTGTGTCGTCGATGGAGCTGCACGAGATGGCCATGAAGGACGGCACGATGGTCATGCGGCAGAAGCAGGGCGGCATCGTCGTCAAGGCCAGGGGCACGCACGCGCTGGAGCCCGGTGGCGATCACCTGATGCTGATGAACCTCACCAAGCCCGTCCAGGCCGGTGACGAGGTGACCTTCACCCTGACCTTCGCCGACGGCCGGACCCAGCAGTTCAGCGCGGTGGCCAAGCCGTTCACCGGCGCGCAGGAGAGCTACGCCCCCGGGCACGGCGAGCCCATGCCCGGGATGAGCGCCACGCCGGGGATGAGCATGAGCCCGGCGTCGTGACCGAGACGTCACAGGTCCGGCCGGTGAGCAGGCGTGGCCTGCTCACCGGCGGGGCGCTCGCCGTCGGCGGCGCCGTGGCCGGCGGGGCCACGATCGCCGCGACCCGCGCCGGGCAGCCCGGACCGCAGTCGATGACCGCCGCCGAGACGACGCTCGCGGCGAGCGTGGGCGGCCTGGTCGAGCCGTTTCACGGTGCCCGGCAGGCCGGGGTCGCCACCGAACCGCAGGCGCACGCGGCGTTCGTCGCGCTGACCCTGCGGGCCGGCACCGACCGGGCCGCGCTGGGTCGGATGCTGCGGCTGCTCACCGACGACGCCGCCCGACTCACCCAGGGCCAACCCGCGTTGGCCGACACCGAGGCCGAACTCGGGCTGCTGCCGGCACGGCTGACCGTGACCTTCGGCTTCGGGCCCGGCCTGTACCGGGCCGCCGGTGTCGACGATCGGCGGCCGGCCTCGGTCCGCGACCTGCCCCCGTTCCGCGTCGATCGGCTCCAACCGGCCTGGTCCGGGGGTGACCTGCTGGTGCAGATCTGCGCGGACGACGCGGTCACCGTCGCCCACGCCCAACGAGTCCTGGTCAAGGACAGCCGGCCCTTCGCCGTCGTCCGGTGGGTCCAGCAGGGCTTCCGGCGCAGCCCCGGCGTCGAGCCGGGCGGCCACACGCAGCGCAACCTGTTCGGCCAGCTCGACGGCACGGCGAACCCGCGGCCCGGCACCCCGTTGGACACCGCCCTCTGGGTGCCGGACGGCCCGGCGTGGCTTCGCGACAGCACCACACTCGTGGTGCGACGCATCAGCATGAACATGGAGACCTGGGACCTGCTCGGCCGCACCGATCGCGAACTCGCCATCGGGCGGCGGCTCGACACCGGCGCACCCCTCACCGGCACCGCCGAACACGACGAGCCCGACTTCGCCGCCACCGGCCCCGACGGACTCACCGTCATCCCCGACTTTTCCCACCTCACCCGGGCCCGGGTCACCGACGACCGGCTGAAGATCCTGCGCCGGCCCTACAACTACGACGGTGCGCCGACGGCCGAGGGCCACGCCGACAGCGGGTTGATCTTCACCTCGTACCAGGCCGACATCGCCCGGCAGTACCTGCCGATCCAACGCCGGCTGGCCGACCGGGACCTGCTCAACGAATGGACCACACCGATCGGGTCCGCCGTCTTCGCCATCCCACCCGGATGCGCGCCGGATGGCTGGATCGGCGAGCAGGTGCTCGGATGACCCCGCCGACTTCAGACTCCACGAGGCCCGTGCCGCTGCCCCGCCCCACCGCCGTCCGGCTCGGCGCGGCGGCGCTCGCCGTCCTCGTGGCGCTGTTCATTCCGGCCGCCCCGGCCTGGGCGCACAACTCGCTCACGTCGTCGACGCCGGCTCGGGACGCGACCCTCCCGAGCGCTCCGACCGAGGTCACCCTCGAATTCATGCAGCGGCTCGACCCCACGTTCACCACGATCGTGCTCACCGACGCCGCCAAGCGGAGGATCACCACCGGCGAGCCGGTGGTCGCCGGGGCGACGAGCACGGTCCAGGTGACCGACACGCTGCCGAACGGCAAATACACGGTCGCCTACCGGGTCGTCTCCGCCGATGGGCATCCGGTGCAGGGGTCGTACCCGTTCACGGTGGCCGACCCCGCGTCCAGTGCCGCGCCGGTCCCCGACGCCGGTACGCCGGCGGCAACCCCGTCCGCCGCCGCCGCTGTGGAGACCGACCGCGGCCCGGGTGTCGGCGTGCTCGTCGCGGGCGCCGTGCTGGCCGCCCTCGTCGTGGTGGCGGCCGGGCTGCTGTGGCGGCGGCGGGCCGCCCGCCGCTGAGCCGACCCGCTCTCGCGCGGTCCCGGTGCCGCGCCGCGACGCCGGGCGCTGACCTCGGCGAATCGACCTTCCACATCGCCGGGAACCGGCGGCGCCGGCGAGCCGACTACCAGACCAGAGCCGACACGACACACCACCGGGCGACCAGACCAGTACGGGAGACGCCTTCGGGTGCATCCCGACTCTTCCGATCGGATCACCATGTCTCTTACCGAGTTGTCCGGCACGCCGACGCCAGCATCCCCGGTACCCGAGAAACCCGCCCGGCCGTCCCGGCGCCCGTCGCCGTTCGGCGCGCTGCTGCTGCGGCTGCACTTCTACGCCGGCCTCCTCGTCGCCCCGTTCCTGGTGGTCGCCGCGCTGACCGGCCTGGCCTACACCACCACCCCGCAACTCGACTCGATCCTCTACGGCGACAAGCTGACCGTCGCCCAGGTGGGTGACCGTCAGCTCCCGCTGGCCGAGCAGGTGGGGGCCGCCCGAAACGCGCACCCCGCCGGCAGCATCACCGCCGTGCAGCCCGGCGACGGCGAGCGGACCACAAAAGTGGTGTTCTCCCTGCCGGAGCTCGGCGAGAACCAGCACACCGTCTACGTCAACCCGTACACCGCCGAGTCCCAGGGGCAGCTCACCACCTGGTTCGGCTCGACGCCGGCCGCGACGTGGCTGGACGACCTGCACCGCCACCTGCACCTGGGCACGGTGGGCGAGCACTACTCCGAGCTGGCCGCGAGCTGGCTGTGGGTGTTGGCGCTCGGCGGGGTGATCCTCTGGTGGCGTCGACGCGGCGCGGCCCGGGCCACCGCCCGGCACCTGCTCGTGCCGGACCTGTCCACGGGCAGGGGTGTTCGCCGCACCCGGGGTTGGCACGCCACCACAGGTGTCTGGCTGGCCGTCGGTCTGCTCTTCCTGTCGGCCACCGGCCTGACCTGGTCGCGCTACGCGGGCGCGAACTTCGCCTCCGGTCTCGACGCGCTCGATGCCCGCACGCCGGAGATCTCCACAAGCCTCACCGCCGTCCCCGCCGAGCCGGGCGGTGGTCACCACCACGGTGACGCCGGGGAGGGCGGGACAGTCGAGTCGGCGGCCTTCGACCGGGTCCTGACCGTCGCGCGCGACGCGGGACTCTCCGGGCCGGTCGAGATCATCCCGGCGGCGGAGCCGGGTTTGGCCTGGACCGTCACGCAGATCGACAACACCTGGCCGGTCGCCAAGGACCGCATCGCCGTCGACCCGGCCGCCAGCACGGTGACCGCCCGCAGTGACTTCGCCGACTGGCCCCTGCTGGCCCAACTCAGCGGCCTGGGCATCCAGGCCCACATGGGACTGCTCTTCGGCCTGGCCAACCAGATCCTGCTCGCCGCGCTGGCCCTCGGGCTGCTCTGCGTCATCGTCTGGGGTTACCGCATGTGGTGGCAACGCCGACCCACCCGCACCGACCGACGCACCCTCGCCGGCACCCCGCCGGCCCGTGGCGGCGTACGGGGCCTGCCGCTCTGGGCGCTGCTGATCGGCGTACCGGTGACCGTGGCGATTGGCTGGGCGCTCCCCCTGTTCGGGCTCACCCTGCTCGCCTTCCTCGTCATCGACGTCGTCGCCGGCGCGGTGTCCCGACGCCGACGACCCGTCCAGGCGCCCATCTCGCCGGCACCCGTCGGGAGGTGATCCGCCGGGTCAGAGCACCACCTGTTTGGTGGTCGGCAACTCGTCGACAATCGACTTCGGCACGTTTATCGTGTCCGCGATGATCTCGTGGGGTGTGTTGGCCATCCACTGCATCACCGAGATGTCCTCGAAGCGCGGATGCCGGAACATCTCCAGGAACACCAACGGCTCGTCACCGGTGTTCTCGATGTAGTGCCCGTACGCGAACGGCACGTAGCCGACGTCGCCGGCCTGGAAGTCGAACGTCCGGGCGGCTGCCTGCGAGGCGAAGACTCCCATCCGGCCGGTCCCGGAGATGTAGTACTGCCACTCGTCGGTGGTCGGATGCCAGTGCAACTCGCGCATCCCACCGGGCTCGACCTCGACGAGGGCGGCAGCGGTGGTCACGGACGCGGCGAAGTTCGTCGAGTCGGTGACCCGGACCGTCCCGCCCCGGAAACGCTGCGGCGTCTGTGCCGTCATCCGGTGTTTGAAGCTGCGCGGGATGTCGCCGGTAGGGCTGATAACCCGGTCCTGTTGCAAGGACGGTGGGACGTCGCCCTGGAAGATGTACTTCTCCCGTTCGGGCAGGTTCTCCATCTGCTCCATGGTCCAGCCGAAGTTCTTCGCGAGGACGTGCCGAGGTGTGTGGGCGAAGAAGTCGCTGAGCAGGAACGTGTTGTTCTCCGAGAAGGCGCCGTCGTTGAAGACCAGGAGGAACTGCGCGCCGTCGGCGAGCGCCTGGATGTTGTGCGGCACGCCCTGCGGAAAGAACCACAGGTCACCGGCCTTGACGTCCTCGATGAAGTTGCGTCCCTCGTGGTCGACCGCGCTGATCCGGCAACTGCCGCTGAGCATGTACGCCCACTCCGACTGCTGATGCCAGTGGATCTCCCGGTACGCGCCCGGCTCCAGGCCGAACTGGACACCTGCCAACTGCGTGGCGATGGGCAGGTCGCGAGTGGTGACCTCGCGGGTCCAGCCACCCTTCTCCACCCGGGTGTGCGCCTGGGAGAACGAGAACTTGAGGTTGGGCACCAGCCGGCTGTCGGTCGTGGGCGGCACCAGCAGATCGGGGTTCTGCCGCTCGACCTCGACGTTACGGCCCGCGAAGGGCGGAGCCCCCTGGTCGCCGCGGCGCGGCTGAGGATCGCTGTTCGCCATGATCGCTGTCTCCTTACTCCGGTTGGCCCGGACTGGGCGCGGAAAGGGATCCACCTCGCAGGCGTGGCCGGGACGGCAGCCCCAGGAAGGCGCGCACCGCCGGCCAGCCGTACGTCACCGCGATCGCGGCGGGAACCGCTGCCGCGGTCGCCGCCAGCACCAGGCGGGTCCACGGCGGAGCGTGACCACCCGCCCCGGTGGTGGCGAAGAGGACGAGAGCCAGCAGTACGACCCGGAGTCGGTACCGGCCGGGCAGCTCAGTCGATGGGGTCATACAGTCGATGATCGAGGCCCAGCCGTCGCCGTCGCATCCCGTGATCGCGCCATTACCGCAGGTCAGATAGGGGACGGCGTGGGCCATCAAGCGCAATCGGGCCGGTTCGTCGATCTGGTCGCCCGCTCCGGACGCCGTGGCTAGGCTCGGTCGCAGGACGGCATGTCGACGCGCCGGGTAACCACCGGGGAGAACGCCATTGTCCGAATCATCCCTCGACGCCGGAACATCTCCGGCTGACGACCTCGCCCACGCCGAGCACCGACGGCGTTCGCTGTTCGCCGCGGCGGACCAACTCCGGTTCGCCGGAGGCGGGACGGCGGCACCGTACGCCGTGGCGGCCGAGACTGGCGAGCACCGGCACGGCGAGCGCCGTCGGGCCCAGGTGCTCGGGCACCTGACCCGGCTCGCGGCGCGGGAGCAGCCGTCGATCGCCCTCGCCGGCCTGCGGGAGGCGCTCGACCAGGGCCTGGACGACCGGAGCCGGAGCACACTGCTCGCCATGGTCGCCGCGATCGCGGCGCGCACCGGCCATCCGGACGCCGATGCCCTGCTCCGCGACGCGGGCACCGCGCACGCCGCCGCGGGCGACGATTCGTCCGCTCGCCACCTCGCGCTCGCTCGGGCCGCTCGCTCGCTGTCGCACGGCGATCTACCGGGCGCGGACGCCGTGTTGGCGGCCCTGGACCCCGATGCCTGGGTGGCACGACCGGACGCCACGTCGATCCGGGCCGAACGCATCCTCGTCCAACTCGGCCTGGGCCGGCACCAGGACGCGCGGAGCGCGACGGCGGCGGACGAGGCGGCCTCCCCCGAGACCCCGACGAGCGGCAGACTGACCGCCCTGGACTGCCTACGGATGGTCGCGGTGGGAGAGCTGCCCGAGGCTGGCGCGCTGGCGGTCACGGCGCTCGGGTCGGCCTCGACGGATCTCGGCGCAGAGGTGCGTGCCCTGCTGGTCGCGGTGGTCGCCGAGGTCCACTACCGCCGCGGCGACCACGACGCCGCCCGCGCCGTCCTGCGCGGATGCCTGCGGGAGGGACGATGGCCCGACAGTACGATGTGGACTCCGGCGTTCTGTGTCGCGGTCCGCGACCCGGCTCTCCGCGAGCCGGCGCGCCTGCTCGACAGAGTGGTCGCTGACCTGCACCGGTCGGTTCGGTCGCTGTTGCCCGTGCCACAGTTCGGCCCTCGACTGGTGCGCGCGGCGATGGTCGTCGGCGACGACCGGGCGGCCCGCCGGGTCACCGAACTGGTCGAGCTGGTGGCCACCCGTACCCCGGTTCCGCTGTGGCACGCGCTGGCCGCCCAGACCAGGGGTCTGCGCGATCGCGACCCGGACGCGCTGCGCTCGGCTGTCGACGGGCTGCGGACCACCGCCGCCCGACCGGCGCTGGCCGACGCGTTGCTCGACCTCGCGAACAGCCCTCGACTACGCCCGACCGAGGCGTGGGACGCCGCGCACGAGGCGGCAGCCCTCTACGCCCGGATCGGCGCGCCGGGCGACCAGGCGACAGCCGACCGGCGGTGTGTCGAACTCGCCGCCACCCCGCGGCACCGGCCGCCGGTCGACGGTCCGCCGCGGACCGGTGTCGGCGCGCTCACCCCGGCCGAGGAGCGGGTGGCCGAGGTGCTGGCGGGCGGCGCCACGAAGAAGGAGGCGGCCGGCACCCTCTTCGTCTCCTTCCACACGGTGGACACCCAACTCCGGTCCATCTACCAGAAGCTGGGTATCCACAACCGAATGCAGTTGGTGCGGGCCTGGGATCGGTACAAGGCGAGAATCGGCTGATGACCGACACGACCGACCTGACCCCGCTCGCCGAGGGCGTGGAGTGCGAGTTCATGTACGCCTACGAGTCGCGGGCGCCCGAGCCCGCGTACACCGATCTCGGGGTCGTCACCGCGCGCATCGGCGGCGGTGTCGCCCTCGCGATGCGCAACGACCCCTCCGGCGGTTACTGGAGCAAGGCGCTCGGCTTCGGCGTCACCGAGCCGTTCACCGTGCGGGTCCTGGATCGTGTCCTCGACTTCTACCGGGAGCAGGGCGTCGGCCAGGCCGTCCTCCAGCTCGTCCCGGCGGTGCTGCCCGACGGCTTCGACGAGATCGCCGCGGCGCGCGGGCTCGAGGCGGGCAGCACCTGGGTCAAGCTCGCCGCCCGGGCGGGCGACGTCGCCGCGGCGCAGACCCGCCTGCGGGTCGGCCCGGTGCCGGCGGCCGAGGCGCGGCGCTGGGCCGACGTGCTGCTCGCCGGCTTCGGCATGCCGGCCGGTGGGCTCACCGACATGCTGGCCGCGACCGTCGGCGAGCCGGCCTGGAGGCCACACGCGGCGTGGGACGGCGACGAGGTCGTGGCCGGCGGCAACCTGTTCCTACACGGCGAGTCGGCCTCGCTCAACGCCGCCGCGACGGCACTCGGTCACCGCGGCCTCGGTGCGCAGTCGGCGTTGATCGCCGCCCGCGCGCGAGCCGCGGCGGAGGCCGGATGCCGGTGGCTGTTCGCCGAGACCGGGAAGCCCGCACCCGGTACGCGGAACCCGTCGCTGGACAACCTGCGCCGGGCCGGGCTGGTGCCGCTCTACGAGCGCCGCAACTGGGTCTGGCGGTCAACTCCCTGACGTCGCCGTCACTTCTCGCTGTCGAGCAGGTCCATCATCGGCGCGGCGTACCGCTGGCCGGAGGCGGCGCCGGCCGGCACGGCACGCTCGATCTCGTCCAGCGCCTCCCGGTCCAGCACCAGGTGGGCGGCGGCCAGCGACTCGGTCAGCCGGTCTCGCCGCCGCGCACCGACAAGCGGCACGATCTGCTCGCCCTGCGCCGCCACCCAGGCGATCGCCACCTGGCTGGTGGTCGCGCCCAGCCGCCGCGCGACCCGGCCCAGCGCGTCCACGAGGCGCAGGTTCGCGGTCAGGTGTTCGCCCTGGAAACGGGGGCTGTTCGCCCGGAAGTCCGTGCCGGTCAGCTCGCGGTCGGCCGACCAGTGCCCGCTGAGCAGACCTCGGGACAGCACCCCGTACGCGGTCAGCCCGATGCCCAACTCGCGCAACGCCGGCAGGATCGCGGCCTCCGGGCCACGGGACAGCAGCGAGTACTCGATCTGGACGTCACTGATCGGCGCGACCGCCGCCGCCCGGCGGATGGTGTCCGCGCCCATCTCGGAGAGCCCGATGTGCCGGATGTAGCCGGCCTGCCGCATCTCCAGCAGCGCGCCCACGGTCTCCTCGATCGGCACCTGCGGGTTCAACCGGGAGGGCCGGTAGATGTCGATGTGGTCGGTGCCCAACCGGCGCAGCGAGTACGCCAACCGGTCCTTCACCGCCGCCGCCGACACGTCGTACGGTGCTGCCTGGAACCCGCCGTCAGGTGTCCGGCGCGCACCGAACTTCACACTGAGCACCACCTCGTCCCGCCGGCGCTCGCGCAGCACCCGACCGATCAGCATCTCGTTGTGGCCCGAGCCGTAGAAGTCGGCGGTGTCGACCAGGTTCACGCCGGCGTCGATCGCCGCGTGCAGCGTCGCCAGGCTCTCCGCCTCGTCGGATGGTCCGTACAGGTCCGACATGCCCATCGCGCCCAGCCCGATGAGCGACACCTCCGGCCCGGAGGCACCCAGCCGTCGCCGTGGTAGAGCCGTCATGGTCCTCGTCTCCTTCGGTCGCGGTAGCGGCGCGTTCCCCGGTCGGGCACCGCTGTGTACGCTGTGTCCATATAAACATCCTGTAGACACGCTGTCCATATAACCGGGAGGACCAGTGGCCCAGCTCACGCCGGACGCCCCCACCCCACCGCGCCGTGGTCGCGGCCGTCGCCCCGCCGACCAGGTACGCGCGGAGATCCTCACGGCGGCCGGCGCTCTCCTGCTGGCCGAGGGCATGGCCGGTTTCACCATCGAGAAGGTCGCGGCCCAGGCGGGGGCCAGCCGGATGACGATCTACAAGTGGTGGCCGTCCAGGGGAGCGCTCGCCCTGGACGGCTACTTCACAGTGGTCGCGCCCACGCTTGCCTTTCCCGACACCGCGGACATCGTCGCCGACCTGACCAACCAGCTCGTCGCCTTCGTCCACCTCGTGCGGGACACCTCCGCCGGGCGGGTCATCAGCCAACTCATCGGCCAGGCGCAGACCGACCCGGAGCTGGCCGCCGCCTACCGGGAGCGCTACTCCGGCCCCCGGCGCGCGCTCGCCGTGGAGACCCTCACCAGAGCCATGACCCGCGGGCAGCTCCGCGCCGACATCGACCCGGAATCCGTCGTCGACCAGCTCTGGGGCGCCTGCTACCACCGGCTCCTGGTCCCCGACCTGCCGCTGACCGAGGACTTCGCCCGCACCCTCGTCGACAACCTCGTACGCGGGCTGCGCTGACCGGCGACCTCCCGGACCGCGCCGACGGGTCGCGCTGCCGGGCGGCACTCCCGGACCGCGCTGCCGGGTCGGCGGTTACCGCACCTGGCCGCGCCAGGGCTCGGCCGGACCCTGGGGCCGGTCGCCGCGCAGGGTGATGCGATGGACGACCCGGCGTGCGCCGCCGTAGTCACGGTTGGCGTAGTGGGCGGTGCTGCGGTTGTCCCACATCGCCACGTCGCCGGTGCGCCACCGGTGGCGCACCAGGTGCTCCGGCTTGGTGAGGTGTGCGTAGAGCAGGTCCAGGATCGCCCGGCTCTCGGCCTCCGACACTCCGACGATGTGTGAGGTGAAGCCGGGGTTGACGAAGATGCCCCGGCGTCCGGTCTCCGGATGGACGCGCACCACCGGGTGTTCCACCGGGTCCAGTCGGGTGACCACCTCGCCGTCCCACACGCTGCCCCGACCACCGCGGCGTTGGGCGAGGTAGTAGCCGAACTCCCGGTTGCCGTCGTGCACGGTCACCAACGTGTCGACAAGGCGGCGTACCGGCTCGGCGAGCGAGTCGTACGCGAGTTGGCTGTCCGCCCAGGTCGTGTCTCCGCCGCTGGGCGGCAGCGTCACGGCGCGCAGGATCGAACCGAGGGGTGGACGGGAAACGAATGTGACGTCGGTGTGCCACACGTCGGCGAAGCCGTTGTCGGCGCTGTCCAGGGCGTACACCTCGGGATGACTCTCGTCCACCCCGCCGACCACGGGGTGGGAGGCGGTCAGCTCCCCGAGCCGGCGACCGAGGCGTACCTGGCCGTCGTCGTCGAGGCGCTGGTCGGCGAAGAACAGCACCTTGCGGTCCACGAGCGCGGCGCGCACCGCCGCGAGTTCGTCATCCGTCGCGCCGTGCAGGTCGAGGCCACGCACCTCGGCGCCGAAGTGCGGCCCGAGTGGATCCAGGGTCAGCTTCACGAGGGTGTCGGTCACGGTGTGCCCCTTTCGATCAGGCGGCTGCGGCACGCACGGCGTGGCCGATGGTGGCGCGCAGGGCGGCGTACTCCGGTGAGCCGCGCAACTCGTCGGGTTCGACGCCGCTGCGCGGAAGGTCGACGTCCAGGTCGAGGGCCACCCGGCCGGGCCGGCGGGTCAGGACGATCACCCGACTGCCCAGGAAGACGGCCTCGTCCACGCTGTGCGTGACGAACACACACGTACGGCCGGTTTCGGCGCTGACCCGGCGCAGGTCCTCCTGCAACCGCTCCCGGGTGAGCGCGTCGAGGGCGGCGAACGGCTCGTCGAGCAGCAGCAACGGGTTGTCCACGGCCAGCGCCCGCGCGATGGCCACCCGCTGCTGCTGGCCGCCGGAGAGCTGCCAGGTACGGCGGTGCGCGACGTGCGGCAGGCCGACCCGGTCCAGCAGCGCGGTCACCCGGGGCGTCCGCTCGGGCCGTGGCACGCCGGCGTAGCGCAGCGCGAGACCGACGTTGCCGCCGACCGTCTTCCACGGCAGCAGCCGCGGTTGCTGGAAGACCAGACCGGCGTTTCGGCCCGGCACCGGCGGCCGGCCGGCGGCGGTCACCGTGCCCGTCGTCGGCCGTTCGAAGCCGGCGACCAACCGCAGAAGCGTCGTCTTGCCGCATCCGGAGGCGCCCACGAGGACCAGGAAGGCGCCCGGCGGGACGCGGAGGTCGACCGGGCCGAGGGCGGTGACCGCCGCCGACCCGGTCCCGTACGTGTGGGTGACGTCGCGGACCTCGACCGCGGCGTCAGGGTTGGAGGACACTCGGCAGGCCCTTTGTGTAGATGGCCGCTTCGAACACCGACCGGTCCGGTATCGCGTCGATCTTCTTCTGCGCCTTGAGGAAGACCGCCGCGTTGTACAGGTTGTCGGCGAGCGCGCCGACCTTCTCCGGCGAGCCCAGCCACTCCGGGCTGGACAGGTCGGCGGGCTTGAGGAACACGCCCTGGCTCAACTGGTGCTGCGCCGCGGCGGCGTCCAGGTTCAGCTCCCGACCCACGGCTGTCGCCGCGGCGGTCGGGTCGCTCGCGATGAGGTCGAGGGCCTTCGCCTCCGCCTTGCGCCACGCGTCGACGGCCTCGGGGTGCGCGTCGGCGAACGCGGAGGAGACCACCCCGAGGTCAAGTGTGGGCTTGCCGGCGGCGGCCAGCTCGCGGCTCGTGACGAGCACCTTGCCGCTCTTCTTGAGGTCGTCGAGCGAGGGCAGCCAGGAGTACGCGGCGTCGAGGTCGCCGCGGGTCCAGGCGGCGAGGATGTCCTGCGGCTCCAGGTCGACGAGGGTGACCTCGCTCTCCTTGACCCCGGCGCGTGCCAGGGCGGCGAGCAGGCTGAAGTGCGCGGTCGAGGCGAACGGGGTGCCGATCTTCTTGCCCCGCAGGTCGGTGATGGTGGCGACGTTCGCGCCGTTGCGGGCCACCAGCGCCTCGTTGTCACCGGCGACGTCGAGGACGAAGGCCACCCGGTAGGGAAGGTTCAGTGGCGCCGACAACCCGCGCGCGACCGGGCTGGAGCCGATCGCGGCGATGTCCACACTGCCGGCCGCGAACGCGGTGTTGATGCTCGCGCCCGAGTCGAACTTGGTCCAGGTGATCGCGTAGTCCGGCAGCGCCTCCTCCAACAGCCGCTGGTTCTTCACGATCAGGTCGCCGCTGGGGAACGCCTGGTAGGCGAGCCGGATGCTCTTGCGCTGTGGGTCGCCGCCGCCGCTGGCGGCGCCGTTGCCGCAGCCGGCGAGTGGGGCGGCGGCCAGCAGCAGGGTGGCCGCGAGGAGGGTTCCGACACGTGGTCTGCGCACGGGACGTCCGTTCTGCGAGGTGGGGAGGGCGCGGGTCAGCTTCGACCGCGCCAGGGAACGAGCCGGTCCTCCGCGGTGCGCAGCAGCGCGTCGATGAGGAGGCCGGACAGGCCGATGGCGAACAGGCCGAGCACCACGACGTCGGTCTGCGAGTAGCGCTGCGCGTCGCGGACCATCCCGCCGATGCCCGGTACGCCGTTGATGGTCTCGGCGGCGACCACCGACGAGTAGGCGATGCCCACGGCGAGGCGGATGCCGGTGAAGATCTCCGGAAGCGCGTGGGGCAGCACCACGTCGCGGGTGACCGCCCAGCGACCGCCGCCCAGCGCACGGGCGGCCTCGACGAGGGTGGCGGGCGCGGCCCGGACGGCGGAGGCGGTGGCAACCGCGACCGGGGGCAGCGCGGCGATGGACAGCAGCCACAGCTTCGGGGTCTCGTCGATGCCGAACCAGATGATGAACAGGCTGAAGTACGCCAGCGGCGGCAGCGCGCGGACGAAGGTAACGACCGGCTCGGTCGCGACCCGCACCCAGGTGACAGTGCCCATCACCAGGCCGAGCACCAGGCCGGCCGCCACGCCCACCACCGAACCGATGAGGATGCGCCGCAGACTCACGCCGAGGTGCTCGATCAGCAGGTGACCGCTGTAGCCCCGCACACCGTCGTGCGTGGTCGAGGTCTGCACGAGGCGGTCCCACACGGCGCCCGGCGGGGGGATGAAGGTGGGGTTGTCGGTCAGCAGCGCGAGGATCTGCCAGATCGCCAGCAGGACCACCAGGGAGACGGCGCGCAGCGCGATGCGTCGCCACCACCCGGCCCGCTCGGCCGCGCGCGGGGGACGTGCCGGTGGTGGAGCACCGACCTCGGAGCCCACGGTCTGCGCTGCGGTCACAACAGTCATGGCCTCTCCCGATCACGATGACCCACTATTCCTACAGTTTTAGTGGGGTATCCACAAGGGATCGCCCACTGCGTGGAATCTCCGCCTCGGTCCGGGCCACTCGGCCGACCATTGGCCGGAGCCCACCCGGCCAAATATGAAGACCATGTTCAATCGGTGCTAACGTCATTGATCGATGCTTATACGATCGCCAGTCTCGGGCGGCCGGCGCCGCGGGCTGAGGTGACGATGCTCCTCCACTTCGACCTGCTCGGGCCGCTGACGGTGTCACGGGACGGCCGACCGGTCGCCCTCGGATCGACGAAACAGCAGGTGGTGCTGGCCGCTCTGCTGCTCCGCCCCGGCGAGGCGATCTCCGCCCACGAGCTGATGACGATGGTGTGGGGCGACCAGCCCCCCGCCTCGGCCGCCGCGAACCTGCGCAGCTACCTGCGGGGGCTGCGCCAGGCACTCGACCGCGCTCCGGACGAGAGCCGTCGAATCCTCACCACACCTGGCGGCTACCTGCTTCGCATCGAGCCGGACGAGCGGGACCTGGACCGGTTCGACGCGGCGGCGGAACGCGGACGGGCGGCGCTGGCAGCCGGTGACCCGGCGGCGGCGCAGCCGGAACTGGCCGTCGCGCTCGGCATGTGGCGGGGGTCCGTCTTCGCCGGGCTGCCCCTGCCTCGGCTCCTCACCAGCCGGGTCGCGCGGATCACCGAGCGGCGGCTGCTGACCGAGGAAAACCACGCCGCGGCGCGGCTCGCGCTCGGCGAGGCGGCCCAGGTGATCCCCCGGCTGCGCGCGCTACTCGACCGTCACCCGCTGCGCCAGCGGGCCTGGGCCCAGCTCATGACAGGTCTCTACGAGATCGGCGACATCTCCGGGGCGTTGGCGGCGTTTCAGCAGGCCAGACGGGCGCTGGCCGAGGAGACCGGCATGGACCCCGGCCCCGAGCTGACGCGGCTGCACGACGACATCCTGCACCACCGTCTCGGGCAGCGGTCCACGACGACCGGGCCGGCGGACGACACGGCACCGGGCCGCCCTCGGCAACTGCCACTCGCCCTGCCCGGCTTCGTCGGGCGCAACGCCGAGCTCGACCTCCTCGACGCGGCCCTCGGCGCCCGGCCCGAGCGGGCCGCCACCGTGGACATCATCACCATCAGCGGCATGGCCGGCGTGGGCAAGACGACGCTCGCGCTGCACTGGGCCCATCGGGCTGTCGACCGCTTCCCCGACGGCCAGTTGTACGTCAACCTCCGCGGCTACGACGACGCGGACGCGGTCTCCCCCGCCGACGCCCTTGTCGACTTCCTCGATGCGCTCGGCGTGCCGGTCGGCCGTATCCCCAGCAGTGTCGACGCTCGGGCCGGGCTGTACCGCAGCCTGCTGGCCTCGCGCCGGATGCTCGTCGTGCTCGACAACTCGCGCGACGCCGACCAGGTACGGCCGTTGCTGCCCGGCGTGGGCCAGTGCGCGGTCCTGGTGACCAGCCGCGACCAGCTCAGCAGCCTCGCCGTGGCCCAGGGCGCCCGACCGCTGACGCTCGAGGTGCTGACGGCCGCCGAGTCGACGAGGCTGCTCCGCACCCGGCTGGGCGCCGACCGGGTGGCCGCGGAACCGGCGGCGACCAGCGAGATGATCGAATCGACGGGCCGCCTCCCGCTCGCCCTGTCCATCGTGGCGGCCCGGTTGACCGCCCGGCCCACCTTCCCGATCGACGCCGTCGCGGCCCAACTACGCCCGTCCGAATCCCGGTTGGAGCAACTGGCCGACGGAGACGTCCGCCGGGTCTTCTCCTGGTCGTACCGGACGTTGAGCACCGAGGCAGCCCGCCTCCTGCGCCTGCTCGGCCTGCACCCGGGCCCCGACCTCACCGGAGACGCCGCCGCCGCGCTGCTCGGCCGCCCCCGCACGGCCGTCACGCCGCTCCTGCAGGAGCTGACCCGTCTGCACCTGTTGACCGAGCACCTCCCCCAGCGGTACGCCCTGCACGACCTGCTCCGGTCGTACGCGGCCGAACTGGCCCAGGCATCCGACCTGGCCGAGGAGCGACAGGCCGCGGCACGCCGGATGTACGACCACTACCTGCACAGCGCGCACCCCGGCGCGGTGTTGCTCCAGCCGACCTGGGCACCCATCGACCTGGAACCACCGATGCCGGCGAACGTGCACGTGCCGATGCCCGACCGCGTCGTCGCGGCGGCCTGGTTCCACGCCGAGCACCCCGTCCTGCTGCGGGTGCTGCGGCAGGCCGCGGACACCGGCTTCGAGCGGTACGCCTGCCAGCTCGCCTGGACCCTGGCCGCGTACCTCTCGCCCCGGGGCATGTTCCAGGAGCAGCTCGCGGCCCAGCAGGCGGCGCTCGCGGCGGCGCAGCGCATCGGCGACGTCCGGGCGCAGGCGCTGGCCAGCCGGATGCTCGCCCGCGCGCTCATGCGGCTCGGCGACGAGCACGCGGCCGAGCAGCACGTGCGGCGGGCGCTCGAGCTGTACGAGCAACTCGAGGACCTGGACAGCCTGGCGCTGATCCTGCGCCAGTACACCGAGCACTGCACCCAGTACGGCCGGCTGGACGAGGCGCTCAAGCACAGCGCGGAGGCGCTCCGGGTCTCGCAGCTCATCGGCAACAGGTACGCCGAGGCCCGCGCGCTGAACGTCAAGGGTTACCTGCACGCCCTGACCGGTGACTACCACCAGGCCGTCGTCGACTGCGCCGAGGCGCTCACCCAACAGGAGGCGATCGACGATCGCGTCGGGCAGGCCGCGACGTTGGACAGTCTGGGCTTCGCGTACCACCGGCTCGGTGACCCGGCCCGGGCGGCGGTCTGTTACGAGCAGTCCGTCCAGCGCTTCCAGGAGTCGGCCAACCGGTATCACGAGGGGCTGACCCTCGTCCGGCTCGGCGAGGCGCGGGAGGCGATGGCCGACCCTCCCGCCGCCGCCGAGGCCTGGCAGCGGGCGATACGAATCTACGACGACCTGGGCAACCCCGCCGCCGAGGTGGTGCGGCAGCTGCTGGCACGTGTCGCGCCCGGCCCTCCGGGTCGGTGAACGGGCGACCTCCG
Organism: Micromonospora sp. NPDC049175; assembly: GCF_043197345.1. Lineage (NCBI taxonomy): Bacteria > Bacillati > Actinomycetota > Actinomycetes > Micromonosporales > Micromonosporaceae > Micromonospora > Micromonospora sp. NPDC049175. The sequence continues at coordinate 190,577 of NZ_JBICSY010000001.1, forward strand.
GCTACAGCGGCCGGGCCGTCTGGAGCTGGTCGCGGATCAGCGCCTCGTAGTAGCGCCCGTGCGCGATCAACTCCTCGTGCGTGCCCTGCTCCACCAGGGCGCCCTCCTCCATCACGCCGATCAGGTCCGCGTTGAGCACGGTGCTCAACCGGTGCGCGATGACGATCCGGGTGCACGACAGCGCGGAGAGGACCTCGTCCACCCGACGCTCGGTGACCACGTCCAGGTGGCTGGTCGCCTCGTCGAGCAGCAGCAGCGGCGGGTTGTGCACGAGGGCGCGGGCGAGGGCGAGCCGTTGCCGTTGGCCGCCGGACAGCCCACCGCCGCCCTCGGTGAGACGTGTCTCGTACGCCATCGGCATCGCCATGATCTCGTCGTGGATCTGTGCGCGACTGGCGGCGAGGACGACCTCGTCGTAGGTCGCCGACGGGTGGCCGAGGGAGATGTTGTCGCGGACGGATCCGGCGAACAGGGCCGGCTCCTGGTTGACCATGCCACACCAGCGGCGCAGCTCGCGGAAGTCGAGGTCCTGCAGGAGACGCCCGTCGAAGCGGACCTCGCCCTCGCTGGGCACGTACAACCCGATGATCGTCTTGGCGAGTGTCGTCTTGCCCGAACCGGTCCGCCCGACGAGCGCCACCTTCGCGCCGGCCGGAATGGACAGGTCGACCCCGCGTACGGCCCAGGCGGCGTTGGCGCTGTAGCGCATGCCGACCCCGCTCAGCGTCACCTGCCCGGAGATGTCGCCCGGCGGCTGGGAGGTGGAGCGGTCCTGCTCGGCGGCCTCGTCCAGGACGTCCCGGATCCGTTCCAGGTGGGTGCCGACGGTCTGTAGTTGGCGGGCCGTGTTGACGAGTCCCATCAGCGGGGTGAGGACGGCCGCGGCGAGGGCGTTGAGCGCCAGCATGGTGCCCAGCGACATCGCGCCGGCGACGACCTGGTGTGCGCCGACCCACAGCAGGAGCAGCGGCGAACCCATCCGGAACACCCCGAGCATCGCCTCCAACCCGGTCTCCAACTGACGGCGGTGCAGCGAGGCGAACTGCCGGGTCTGGAACAGCCCGGACCAGCGGCCGAGGACCTGCTGCTCGGCGCCCATCGCCTTGACCGTCTCGGCCCCGGCCAGCACCTCGACCGCGTAGTTCTGCTCCTCGGCCTGCGCGGCGATGTCCCGGTGCGTACGTTCCCGCATGGCCCGGTACGTCGCCACGATCGCGCCGAGTTGCAGCAGACCCAGGCCCAGCACCAGCCAGGCGTAGAGCGGCGCGATCGCCAGGAGCATGCCGACGTAGACGACGACGAACAGCCCGTCGAGGACGAGCGACATCGTCTGGCTGGTGACCATGTCGCGGATGACGGTGTTGCTGGACATCCGCATCAGCAGGTCACCGCTGCTGCGCAGTTGGAAGTAGGAGTACGGGAGGGCGAGCAGGTGGTCGAAGAAGCGCCGCATCATGGTGTCGTCCATGCGGGCGTGCAACACGTTGAGGACGGCGCCTCGGGCGTAGGTGCCCACGCCCTGGGTGGCCAACAGCAGGAGCATGCCGAGGCCGAGGACGGTCAGGGCTTCGACCTGCCCCTTGCCGATCACCGTGTCGACCGCGAACTTGGTGATCAGTGCGGGCAGCAACACGGCCAACTGCAGCAGCAGCGAGACGACCAGGACCAGGGCGAGCAGCGGACGGGAGAAGGTCAGCATGCTGCGGGCGAACCGCAGGGAGGCCAGCCGCCCCGGTCGGGGACGTCGCTCGAAGTCCTCGCCCGGGGTGAGTTCGATGGCGATGCCGGTGAACCCCTCGCCGAACTCGTCGCGGCTCAGCCGCCGCCGGCCCATCCCCGGGTCGACGACGACCGCGCCGCGTCGGTCCCACCGTTCCAGCACCACGTAGTGCCGGAAGTTCCAGTGCACGATCGCGGGCAGCCGCAGCTGTGACAGAGCCTCGAGATCGACGCTGACCCCGCGGGCCCGCATGCCCGTCCTGCGGGCGAGTTGGGCCATCTGCAGGGCGGTGGCGCCGTCGCGGCCGATGCCCAACTGCTCCCGGCACTCGGCCACGGAGGTCCACCGCCGGTAGGCGCTGAAGACCATGGCCAGGCACGCGGCACCGCATTCGGTGGCGCTCATCTGGAGCATGATCGGCACCCGGCGGCCCGGTCGCGGCCAGCTCACCGTCATCGCAGGACCCCCTCGATGCCGGGCACCAGCTCCAGCAGGGTGGGTCTGGCGACCACCAGACGGAGCCGGCCGAAGGCCTGCTCCGCGCCGCCGGAGAGCAGGACGACGGTGACCGGCCGGGCCACCTCCGCCGGGAGGTTCCAGCGCCGGGCGGCGGCGTCGTCCACGACGACCTCGGCCCGGACGACCCGCAGGGTCGCGCGCCCGCCCTCCTGCACGAGCGTGACCTCGGCGCCCTGCGCGGGCTCGGGATCGAGGCGCCCGGCGAACATGGAGACCAGATTCGACCCGTCGGCACCGATCAGGACGCCGTCGACAGTGCGCGGCACCCGCATGACCGCCGCGAAGCCCAGGCCGATCAGCAGCAGTACGGCGAGCGCGACAAGTGGCCGTCGGGAGGACCGGATCGGGCTCCGCGCCGGGCCGTCGTGCACACCACCGCGGTAGGTGGCCAACGCCTGCGGGCGGTACGGCCACACCTGCTCAGCCACGCCCGTCACCACCCACCACGGCAACCGGAGGCTCGACGAGCAGGATCGACGGGACCCGGTCCGGCAACGCCAGGCGGAGCAGGTTGTAGCCGATGCCGGCGATGCCGCTCATCAGGCCGGGAGTCTCCACGCCGAGGGGAACCCCGCACAGCCACCCGTCCCGGTCGATGTAGTCGAGGATGCTGGCGGCCACCAGCTCGGCCTGCCGGGCGGCGTCCTCGTCACCGCGGACCCGTGCGGCGGCCAGCAGGGCCTCGACGTTTCCGAGGTCGCCGTGGCAGATGCTGTGGTTGCCGGTGCCCGTGATGACCTCGCCGGTCAGGCCGAACCGCAGCATGCCGGTGCTGGCGTCGCGGAGGTCGCGGTCGAGCAGGTCGTGGTCGTCGACGTAGCCGGCCAGATCGGCGCGGGCGAGCGCGATGCCGGGCCCGCCGTGGCACCAGGCGACCATCGAGTACCGCTCCGGCGTGGTGTCCCGCAGGTCGAGCCAGCACATGTGCTCCGGGTCGAAGGCGGAGCGCTCGTAGCGCACCGCGCCCTCCACCAACGGCAGGTGGTCACGGTTGCCGAGCGCCCGGTCCAGCCGGGCCAGGGCGACGGCGATGCCGGACCCGCCGTGCGAGAAACCCGCGAGCGGTCGACTCGGGTTCACCGCGCCCGCCCAGCCGATCCCGTCGCCGGCCGGCTCCGCCCGGTCCGCCAGGATCCGGGCGAACGTGCGGGCCGCGTCGAGCACCGGCTCCGACGGCCGCGCCGCGTGCAGCGCCAGCAGCGCGAGGATCGCTCCGGCCGCGCCGCTGATCACGTCGTACGCCTCGTCCTGCGGTGCGAGGTGCAGCAGGACGGGCACGACGCGTTCGGCGGCGTCCACCAGGTCGTCGCGCTGCCACAGGGAGCCCAGGTGGCTCAACGCGTACAGCGGCCCACCCAGCTCGTTGAAGGCCCCGACGGTGAAGTTCTCCAGGCTCTCCGTCGGCGTCTCGTCGAGCAGGTCGACCTGACGCACCAGCATGCCGGCGGCGACCTCGGCCGCGCCGCGGAAGCGCTGCTCGCCGCTGACCTCGCCGAGGTAGCCGAGGAACAACGCGATTCCGGACAGCCCGCTGTAGAGGTCGATCCCGACCGGGCCCAACTGCCAGATCTTGTCGGCCACCAGGGTGTGCCCGAGCCAGGCGATCGAGTCCTCGCCGGTGTCGGCCGACAGCAGCAGCCGATCGCCGGCGGCGCACGCGGCGGCGACGAACCGGTCCGTGCCGGCGGGAGCGGTGGCGGCGGTGACCTGGTACTCCGACCACTGCCCCTGACTCTCCACACCCATCGTCAGCGCAGCGAGCGAGCTGCGCAGGATCCAGGTCTGCTGGGCCAGGTGCGCGTCGGAGAGGGCGCCGATGCGCCGCCGGGACCGCTCCAGGCCGCTTGTGGGCAGCACACCGGCGACCACCGAGCCGTCTCCGGCCACGAAGTCGTGCGAGGCGGGCGTCGTGCTGAAGAAGGGGATGTCGCCGCGGCTCAACTGTGCCTGCTCGGCGGTGGCGATCCGGGCCTCGGCACCGGGCCACTCCTCCTGCAGCCAGAGGAAGCTGAAGAACCGCTCCCGGTCCAGCGCGTTGCGCAGCAGGTCGGGGTGGCGGCTCTCCTGCAGCAGCTTGCCGTAGGTGCGGGTGGCGCGCAGGATCACGCGTACCTCGTCGGCGGCGAACGCGGCGACCGGCCCGTCCGGTGCCAGGAGCGCGTCGCGGTGGCGGTGCAGCAGCCGGTAGGTCTGCTCGAACCCGGTCATGATGTCGGCGCTGAAGTCGAGCGTGTGGTGCGTCGCGTCGCTCAGGCTGGGGAGGTTCTGCCCGCCGCCCATCTCGATCCGTTTGCGGACCAGGCGCATCTCGTCGGTGCCGGACTCCTCCCAGGTGGCGACCGGGGTGGGCGTGAGCTGCCCGGCGGTGCCGGCGAGGCCGCTGAAATCGACGCCGCCGACGCCGTCGTCGTCCTGGTAGATGATGGGCCGGGGCAGGAGCCCGACCTCCAGGACCGACTCCCGCATCGTCCGGAACGACTCCGCCGAGACGCCGATCTGCTGGTCGGTCTGCTCACCCTGCGGGTGGAAGAGGGCTTCGAGGTCGACGAGCATCGGGTGCTCGCCGGCGGCGATGATGTTCTCCAGGTGGAAGTCGACGGCCGCGAGGCTGTGCAGCAACGCCAGGTAGCTGCCCTGCCGCGTGTAGAAGCGGCGCAGCGCGTCGTGGTCGGCGCAGGGCCCGGCGGTGACGAACTCCGACCAGCCGTAGTCACCGCGGTCGAGCACCCACATGGTACGCAGCGACGGTTGCGCGCCGCGCGCGTTGAGCCACTCCAGCAGGTGCTGGAAGTGCAGCTCCACCTGCAGGCCCCGGGGCTTGTAGACGGCGCGGGCGCCGTTGGCGAAGCGGACGAACCCGACCGAGCGGCCACCGCGGTGCGAGTCGCCGGCACCGAACGACACATCCGTCACGGTGCCCAGCTCCGCCGGGTCGCCCAGCCTGGCGGCCAACGCGGTCGCGTCCGCGGTGAGGCGCTCGGCGAACTCGACCCGGGCGTCCACCCAGTTGTCGACGAGGACCGTCGCGTCCCGGGCCAGCACCGGGTACTCCATCAGGACGTCGAGTGTGTACTTCGGGTCGCGCAGCCGCCGGGCGAAGTCCTGGAAGCGCTGCTGCGAGGTCTCCCCCGCCAACTGCCCCTGCATCCGCAGGACGTTGAGTTCCAGCACGAGCACCCGCCCGACGAGCAGGTTGATCGCCCCGTAGGGCGGCTCGCAGAGCTGCTCGGCGAGCAGGTCGGCGTCGACGTGTGACCCCGGCGTACGCGCGCAGGCCGCGTGCACCGCCTCGCGTACCCGGCGCACACCGTCGTCCACGAGCGGCCGCACCAGCTCGACGAACGCGGCGTGCGGGTGCGGCTCGTGGTGGTGGTCGTGCTCGTGGTCGTGGTCGTGCCCGTGGTGGTCACTGTCGCCGGTCCCGCCCGGCCGGTGGTCGCGCCAGGCGCGCTCGATGGTGCGCACGTAGTCCGGGATGTCGGCGAATCGGCGGCGGACCGTCTCCGGCGTCTCGCCGAGCACCCCGCTCAACGTCGGCTCGTCGAGGCCGAGGGCGTCGAGCCAGCTCTCGAACAGGTCGGTGTCACCGGCGAAGACCGGCTCGTTCTTCCACCGATCGAGCCGGAGCCGCCCCCGGTCCTCGTCCACCGCGCCGGTCGGCGCCGCACCGCCGAGCCTCTCCGGCAGGGAGTACGCCAGGTACCAGCAGGGGTTCGAAACGTCCACCGGGTCGTGGCCGGGCAGGTGCGACTGCGTCATCGGGGGTGCTCTCTCTCGCGCAGCGGTCGGGTCTCGCGGGGACGGTGCCCGGACACCTCAGGCGTCCGGGCACCGCCGGTCCAGCGGGTGGATCAGGCGGTGCACAGGCCGCAGGTCGACTGCGTCTGGCAGGTGCCACAGGTGGTTCCGCCGCACGTCGCGCCACAGGAACCGCACGGGGTCTCCCGGGCGGTGAAGCCGCCACAGCAGCCGAGGGTCCAGATGCCCTCGGTGCGTGCGCCGGCGATGTGCGCGAGGACGTCGTCACCGAGTTCGACCACGCCGCAGGGGTGCTCCGGGAGCGCGGCCAACTGCTCGGCGGAAAGGCTCGCCCGGTACTCGGGGTCCTTCCAGGCTTGCACAATGTCCATGAAGGGCTCTCCTCAGGGGATTGGGGATGCGCTGGCGAGTGGACGCAGGTGTGGAGGACGGAGCGCGTCCGCTCGCCGGGGTGGAGCGGTCAGCCGCAGCAGCCGACGGTGAACGCCGCGCAGGTGCCGTTGCAGAAGGTGCCGTTGAAGGAGAAGCAGCCGGCGGCCCCGGTGACCACGGTGATCGTGGGAGTCGGGGTCCACGTGCCGCCGTCGGCCCCGTCGAGCTCCTGGTCGTTCAGCTCGACGAAGCCGGCCGGGTTCGCCGGCAGGCTGGCACGCTCCTCGTCGCTGAGCGACGCCCGGTAGACCGGGTCCTTCCACGCCCTGATGTAGTCCATGTGAAGCTCCGATCTATAGGTGCTGGGGTGTGCTACGTGGATGGGCCTCCACGGGCGGAACCGTAGGTCCGCGCTATGGCAGATCGATGGCAGCGCGATGGTCGGTCGGCGGCTCCAGCAGCAGCACCGACGGCACGGCCGCCGGATCGGCCCACCGCAGGAGCGCGTAGCCGATGCCGGCCAGGCCGCTCATCAGCCCCGGTGTCTCCACGCCCCGGGGCACACCGCACCGCCAGTCGCGGTTCTCGATGTCCGCGACGGCGGCCAGCGCGATCGCGGCGGCACGCTGGGCCGCCCCGTCGTCCCCGAGGGCTCGTGCGGCGGCCAGCGCAGCCTCGGCGTTGCCGAGGTCCCCGTGGCAGATCGAGTGGTTGTGCAGCAGGTTGCTCGGTTCGAGCGTCGCCGTCAGCGCGCGCCGCAGGTCGTCGCGCAGCAGCGCGCCGTCGGTGGCGTAGCCCAGCAGTTCGGCACGTGCCATCGCGACGCCGGCCGCGCCGTGGCACCAGGCGACCATGGAGTCGCCCTGCGGCGTGTCCGGGCGGAGGTCGCGCCAGTTGCCGGTCGCCTCGTCGTACACCGTGCGCTCGTAGCGCAGCGCGGCGTCCACCGTGTCGCGGTGTTCACGCGCCCCGGCGTACCGGTCCCAGCGGGCCAGGGCGGTCGCGATGCCCGACGCCCCGTGGGAGAACCCCGCCAGCGGCGCCTCGGTGTAGAGGGTGCCGCACCACCCGACCCCGTCGCCCACCGGCTGCGCGCCGGTGCGCGCGTGCCGGGCCAGCGTACGGGCGCCGTCGAGCAGGCTCGGGTCGTCGGTGACCCGGTGCAGCGACAGCAGGGCGAGCAGGCCACCGGCGCTGCCGTTGATGATGTCGTACTCGCGGCTGTCGGTGGCGTGCCTGACCATCGAGGCGGCCAGGCCCACGGCGGTGTCGACCAGGTCGGCGCGGTCCAGGACTGCGGTGAGGTGGCTCAGGGCGTACACCGAGCCGCCCAGGTGGTCGAAACCGCCGATGCCCGCGGTCCCGGCCGGGCCGGCGAGCCAGCTCTGCGCCTCGCGGAGCATCATCGTGGCGGCCCGGTCGGCGGCCTGCCGGTAGACCGCGTCGCCGGTGACGCTCGCCAGCCGGGCGAGGAACAGGGCGATGCCGCTGATGCCGTTGTAGAGGTCCATGGCGCTCGGGCCGAGCACCCACACCTTGTCGGCGATCAGGCTCAGACCCAGCCAGCAGATCCGGTCGTCCTCGGCGAGCGCGGTCGCCAACAACCGATCCCCGATGATCCGCGCCGCGTCGACAAAGCGCTCAGGCGCGACGGTCGCGGACGCAACCGTCGCGGGCACGAAAGGCGCGGGCACGACGGTCGCGGGCACGACGGTCGCGGGCACGAAAGGCGCGGGCACGACGGGCGCGGGCACGACGGGCGCGGGCACGACCGGCGGCGGCAGCACCGCGCCCGGCGGGCTCGGTGCACGCCACCGCGACGGATCCCCCATGATCAGCGCGGTGAGGGAGGCTTCGATGATCCAGCTCTGCTGGGCCAGGTGATCCTCGGACATGCCCGCCAGGCGGTCGCGCACCGCGTCCAGACCGCTCTGGCGCAGCACGCCCGGCAACACGGTGCCGTCGCCCCCGGTGAGGTCGGTCGACGACGGCGTGGTCACGAAGATCGGCACGTCACCGGCGTACATCTGGGCCAGCTCCGCGGCGATCAGGGCGTCGCGGTGCTCGCGGTGCTCGTGCCCTGTCCACAGGTTCTCGAAGTACCGGTCCCGGTCCAACGCGTCTCGCAGCAGGTCCGGGTGCTGCGCCTCGGCGAGCAGCCGAACGTACGACTCGGTGGCGCGCAGGACCACCCGCACCTCGTCGTGCGCGAACGCGGCCAACGGGCCGGACGGCTCCAGCAACTCGTCCCGGTGTCGCAGCAGGATCCGGTAGAGCGTGCGGTATCCGTCGCCGATCTCGGACGCGAACTCCGTCACGTCCAGGCGCTGCTCGCCCAGGGTGGGGAGGTTCCCCGAGCCGGGCAGCGGCACCCGTCGCCGGTCCAGGCGCATCTCGTCGGTGCCGAACCCGTTCCAGACCGTGACCGGCCGAGCCGTCAACTGTCCGCCGGCCCCGGACATCCCGCTCATGTCGAACTGGTTGACCTGGTTGCCCTCGGTCCAGACCACGGGCGCGGGCAGCAGCCCCACCGTGAGGACGGACCTGCTCATCAGCTCGACGCCGACGCTTTGCAGGTAGCCCGCCTGGTCGCCGACCGGCCGTTCCCACTGCCAGTGGTGCAGCATCGCCTCCAGATCGATGAGCATCGGGTGCTCACCGGAGGCGATCACGTTCTCCAGGTGGAAGTCCGTCGCGCCGAGGGTCTGTAGCAGGGCCAGCAGCGCGCCCTGCCGCTGATAGAACCTGTCGAGGGCGTCCCGGTCGGCGCAGGGTCCACTCTCGACGAACTCGGTCCACCCGTACACCTCGCGGTCGAGCACCCAGAACGTCCGCAGCGTGGGGTGCGCGCCGCGCTCGTTGAGCCAGGCCAACAGGTGTTGGAAGTGGCCGTCGACCTGGAGACGCCGGGGTTTGTACATCACCCGCACGCCGGTCGCGAAGCGGACGACCGCCACCGAGCGTCCACCCCGGTGGTTGTCGCCCGCCCCGAAGCTCACCTCGGCCAGGTCCCCGAGCGCGTCCGGCCCGCCGCACCTGTCGGCCAGGTCGGCGTAGTCGGCGACGAGGCGCTCGGCGAACTCCAGGCGGCTGGCCTCCCAGTTGTCGACGACCCGCACCAGGTCCCGGGCCAGCACCGGATATTCGCGCAGCAGCCGCAGCGCGTGCTGCGGCTGCCCCAACCGGTGCAGGAAGTCGTGGAAGCGCTCGTGCGGGCTGCTCCCGGACAGCTCGCCCAGGATCCGCAGGACGTTGAGCTCCAACGCCATCGTCCGGGCCACGAGCATGTTGACGGTGTCGATCGGGCCCGGACCCAGCCGCGTGGTCAGCGCCTCGGCCGACAGGTGCGGGTGGCCGTCGACAAGCGCCGCCACCAGCGCGCCCGTCCGTTCCACCGCGGCGGCGATCAGTGGCGCGACGAGCACCGCGAATCCCGCGGCCCCATCGTGTCCCGCCGTGCCGTGGCCGGGTGCCACCGCGGCGGCCGGATCTCGCCGCGCGGCCTCGACCAGCCGGCGGGCGTAGTCCGGCACGCTGTCGAACCGGGCGCGAACCGCCTCGGGTGGCTCGCCCAGGATCCGGATCAGACCGGCCTCGTCGAGCCCGTGCTCGGCCAGCCGCCGCGGGATCAGGTCGGGCCGCCTCGCGTGGACCGGCTCGTTCTGCCACATCTTCAGCCGGGCCCGGCCGAGATCCTCGTCGGCGGGGCCGGTCGGCACCGCGCCGGTCAGCCGCTCCCGCAGGGAGTGACCCAGAAACCATCCGGCGTCCCCCGGCCGCACCGGGGCAAGGCCGTCGTCCATCTGCTCCGCCTCACCGCGCGGCGTCGCCGCGCATCACGTGGTGGTGGCCGCCCGTGCCCGGGCGGGTCCTTCGGGAAGAGGGCCGGGCGCCGCAGGCGGGCCCAGGTCGCCGCGCAACATCGAGGTGTACGCGGCGAGCAGCGCGGGGGTCGGCTCGACGCCCAACTCGGTCGCCAGGCGGGTACGGAACGCGCCGTACACGTCCATCGCCTCGCCCTGCCTGCCGGTCTGGTACAGGGCGGTCATCAGCATGATCGTCAGCCGTTCCCGCAGGGGATACTCCGTCTGCAACGCGATGAGCGCGGGGATCGCCCGGTGGCAGTCGCCCAGCCGCAGGTGCAGCTCCAGTCGGTGTTCCAGGCAGACGACGCGGCGTTCGAGCAGGTGCTGACGCCGGCTCTCCGCGTACGGACCGGTCAGGCCCGCCAACGGTTCGCCCGCCCAACTCCGCTCGGCCTCGGCCAGGAGCGCCACGGCCCCGGCGAGGTCGCCGGCCGTCTCGGCGGCAGCCGCCCGTTCCACCGCCTCGTCGAAGTCCGCGACGTCGGTCCGGGCCGAACCGAGGCGCAGCCGGTAGCCGATCCGGGAGCTGTCGATCGAGGGGCCGTCGTGGCCGACGCACGCCGCCTGGAGTGTGCGTCGCAGTCGATAGATGTACGGCGGAATCAGCTTCGTGCCGGTCGCCGGGGCCCGGCCGCCCCAGACTCCCTGCAGGATCGACGCCGGTGTGACCACGCGGTCCGCGTTGAACAGCAGGATCGCGAAGACCGCCTGTTGCCGGACGGGCCCGAGGTCGAGCCACTCGCTGCCCACCTCGGCGTGCAGCGGGCCCAGGGCGAGGAACCGTACCCGCGTCACGGCATCGCACCGCCCGCACCAGGACTCGTCATCGAGGTCTCCTCCCTACCGGCGGCCGGGGAACCGCGCACAGGCGACGAGGCACGGCACGCCGCCGGAGTCGGCTCTGAGGCCGGCGGTGCCGCTTGGATCGAAGAAGATCATCGTGTCGGGGGGATGGTAGGGCGCTCGGCGTACAACCCGCGTACATCGCCCGTACGAACCGCGCGCAGCGGGAGGCCCCCGCTCACCGCGCAGCGGAGACGGTGCTGCCGGTGAGTCGTCACGAGGACTCACCGGCAGCGGGCTGGGCCTACCGCGGGCTCAATCGGGCGGCGTGGCCCCGGACTGCTCGCTCACCAGGTACGCCGCGTACCAGTCGGGCCAGTTGTCGTCATGCTCGCCCGTACGTTTCTCGTGCTCGCCGTGCGCGGCGGCCGCGCGCCGCAGCGCGCTCGCCAGGTCGCTCGCGGAGCCGAACGACGTGAGGCCGCCCTCGATGCGCCCGGGAAGCCTGGTGGTGATCTCCTGCATCAGCCAGGTGTTGCCGTCCGGATCACGCAGCGTGGCGCGCGAGACGTAGCTGCGCCGCTCGGGGTCCAGCCCGTCGACCGGTCCGTCCGGGGTGACGTGGAAGACGTCGCCGACCTCGACGCCCGCGGAGACCAGGGCGTCGTGGGCCGCCTCGATGTCGGAGACGACCAGGTACGCCGAGGCCGAGCCGGGCGCCGCCGACGTGAGCCCGGCGCCGAACTGCACCGAGCAGTCGGAGCCGTGCGGGGTGAGTTGGACGATGCCGGGCGGCGTCTGGTCGAGCCGCCACCCGAGGCGCTCGTAGAACGCCTTCGCCCGGTCGACATCCGACACCGGGATGACGATCACCTCAAGCTTCAGGTCCAGGCTCTCGACGCGCGAGGTCGTGCTCGCGTCGCCCTGGGCAACCTTCGGGCTCATCGCCGCCCCCTTCCTGATCAGCACGCTACTGGTTGGGCCCCTGCTCGACCCGGCTTTCCGGCATCAGCCCGGCGTGGTCCTGGTGGCCCCGCGCAGCCCCAGCAGGGCGACCAGGGCGAGGAGGATGACGGCGACGGAGTACTCGTCCGCGGTCCGCGGCAGGCCGCCGGCGTAGACCACGAGGAAGCCGGCGATCACCGTGGGGAGACCGAAGCCGACGTAGCAGACGACGTAGAGCACGGACAGCACGCTGGCGCGTTGGTGCGCCTCGACAAGTGGCAGGACCGTCTTGAGGCTGCCCTGGAAGCCGCTGCCGAAGCCGACACCCCCGAGCGCGAGGCCGACGAAGAAGACCGGGATGGACTGCGCCGTGACCGCCACCAACGTGACGATCATGCCGAGGATGAGCGTGACGATCCCGGTCAGGATCACGGTTCGGGCGGCGGTGTCGCGCTGGAGCAGAACGGCGACCGAGCCGAAGACGGCGAAGACGAAGAGGACCAGACCGCCGACCACGATCGACGTGTTCATGAGGCTGCGGACCAGCGCCGGGCCGAGCGCGCCGAAGAACCCGGCGAGCGCCCAGACCGCGAAGAGCACCGGGATGACGACCAGGACCGGTTGGCGCACCGAGCGGGGCAGTGTGATGTCCGGCCGCAGGCTGCGTCGGGCACCGGCCATCGGCGTGACCGTCTCCGGCATCAGCGCGACCCCGACGGCCTGGATCAGCAGGATCACGAGCAGTACGACGTACACCAGTCGCGTCGGCGCGGGCAGGAACTGGATGAGCAGCGCCGAGAGCAGGGCTCCGCTTCCGGTTCCGATACCGGGTGCGATCGAGTTCGCGAGCGTGCCCCGGGCACGGTCGATGTCGAGCATGGCGGCGCCCACGGCGCCGGTGGCGGCACCGGCGGCCAACCCCTGCACGAGACGGGCGACCAGCAGGGCGGGAACGCCGTTGGCGACGATGAAGACGACAAGCGCGAGCATCTGCACCGCGATCGCGACGGCCAGGACCGGCCGCCGACCGACGTGGTCGGACAACCTACCGAACGTGAGCAGCGATACCAGCACCGCGAGCGCGTAGACGGCGAACACCACTGTGGTCGTGACCGGGGAGAAGTGCCAGCGTTCCTGGTACACACCGTAGAGCGGGGTCGGTGCCGCCGACGCGGCCAGGAACGAGACGAGGATCGACGCCAGCAGCACCAGGGAGACGGACGGTGCGAGTCGGGCCCGTCCCACCGGCATGTCGGTGCTCCTCGGCTGCGTGGAAAGCGGTCAGCCTGGGCGTTCCGCCGGCCCCTGGGGCCACGACGGCCTACCCGGTTGACGCCGGCACATGCCAGCTCAGCCCTCGGTGTCCAGACCGGTCGCCGGGAGGCTCGCCACGCCCCGGGCCAGCGCGTCCCTGAAGTCGCGGTACCCGTCGGGTCCGAGCGTGTCGGCGAGTTTCTGCTCGATCAGGTGCACGAAGCCGTCGGAGGCCGCCATGAGGCTGAGGCCCCGATCCGTCGGCACGATCAACTTTGCCCGGCGGTCGGCCGGGTCGGGCGTACGCCGGACGTAGCCCAGCCGTTCCAGCTCATCGAGGATCGCGCCCATCGTCTGTTTGTTGCGCCCGGCCAGCCGGGCCAGCTCGCCGGGGCGGGTGCCCTCGGCGTCCAGGTACGCGAGGACCGCGCCGTGGCGGGGCCGGACGTCGTCGAATCCCTGCTCCGCCGAACGTCGGAAGATCTCCCGCTGGACGCGCGCGGAGAGCTGCACGGCCAGGATCCCGAGGTCGGGGTTCTGCTCCTTCAGTGTGCTGCGCTTCATATTTTGGTCCAATCATTGGACTGTACAAGTTATGGACTATATCGTCGCTGGCGGCGACCGGTGGCCCGACCTCGGTCCGCCAGACCGAGAGGATGACCATGACCATTCTGATAACCGGGGCAAATGGCACTGTGTCGCGGGAGGTGCTGCGGGAGCTGGCCGGCAGGCAGCCGGTCCGCGCCCTCGTCCGGGACGCCTCCCGCACGCCCGGGCTCGACGGGGTCGAGTACGTCGTCGGCGACCTGGACCGCCCCACCACGCTGACCCCGGCATTCGAGGGCGTGACGACACTGTGGCTGCTGATGCCGATGGGCCCGCAGGCACCGAGCCAGAGCATGAACGCCGTGTGGGCGGCCCGGCAGGCCGGCGTGCGGCACATCGTCCGGCTCTCCGCGATCGGTGCCGCGCACGACGCTCCCACCCGCAACGGCCGACTGCACGCGCTCTCCGACGCCGAGCTGCGGGATTCGGGCATCCCCTGGACGATCCTGCGACCCAGTTACTTCATGCAGAACCTGCTCGGCGCCAAGGCCGGTGAGCACCTCTACGGCCTCTTCGGTGACGCGAAGGTCGGCCTGATCGACGCCCGGGACATCGCCGCCGCCGGGGCGGCGATCCTCACCGCACCGCAGCGGCACGAGGGCATGATCTACACGCCCACCGGCCCGGAGAGCATCAGCCTGGACCAGGCGGCCGACGAGATCGCCCGTACGCTCGGCCAGCCGGTGCGCTACGTGCCGCAGAGCGCGGAACAGGCACGCGAGGGCCTGCTCCAGGCCGGCCTCGACGAGTGGTCGGCCGAGGTCCTCGCCGAGTACCGGGTCGCCTACGGCTCCGGATGGGGTGACTTCACAAACGACCATGTCGAGCGGATCGTCGGCCGGCAGCCGCGGACCTTCGCCGAGTTCGTCCGCGATCACCGCGAGCACTTCGCCTCTGTCTGATCCGTCGACAGCCCGGCTCGGCGCCCTCCGGTGCGATCTCGCCGGAGGGCGCTGCCGCTCGCCCTACAGCTCCGGGTGGCCGAAGAGTCCCGGCAGTCCCCCGCTGTGCAGGAAGACGACCTTGTCGCCGCGCGGGAAGCTGCCGGCCAGCAGCCCCGCCATCGCCCGACCGGTGTACGTCGGATCCAGGAAGACGCCCTCCTCGCGCGCGGTCGTCTCCAGCGCCGCCCGAGCGCCGTCGGTGAGCGTGCGGTACCCGGCGCCCACCTGGGAACCGTCGATCCGCAGCGCGTCCGCCTCGACCTCGCCGTCGAGCAGCCCGGCCACTGTCGTCCGAGGGTCCGGCAGGGCACCGACGTCCACGCCGACCACCCGCTCGGCACCCAACTCCCGCACCAGGCCGGCCATCGTGCCACCCGAGCCGAGCGCCACCACGACGTCGGTCCCGTCGAGGTCCGGCACCTGGGCCCGCAACTCCCGACCACAGTCCACGTAGCCGTGGACCGACGCGAGTGAGGTGCCGCCGAACGGGATGAGGTAGGCCGATCGTCGCTCCGCCTCGGCCGCCACCACCTCGGCGAGCGGACGATCATCACTCCAGACGATCTCCGCGCCGGCGAGCCCGTCGAGCAGCAGGTTGCCTCGCCGGCTCTCCGGGCGCGAGCCGGCGAGCACCAGTACGCAGGAGAGGCCGAGCCGCGCGGCCGCCGCCGCGGTGAGCCGCGCGTGGTTGCTCTGCGGCGCACCCGAGGTGACAAGCGTCGTGGCGCCGGCGGCGATCGCCTGGGCGCAGGTGTATTCCAGCTTGCGGATCTTGTTGCCGCCTCCCCCGAGGCCGCCGAGGTCGTCGCGCTTGAACCAGAGCTCGGCCAACCCCAGCCGGGCCGCGAGCCGGGGCGCGGCCTCCAGGGGTGTCGGCCACGTGCCGAGGGAAACGGGAGTGATCACCCGTGCAGCTAATCACGCCGCTGCCGCCGAGATGTCTACTCGCCCTCGACTGTCCGCCTGACCCACGCCAGGTAGGCGGCCGAGCCGTGAACGATCGGTACGGCGGTGACCTGCGGGTTGTCCCACGGGTGGGCGTCAATGAGGTACGTCTCCAGTTGCGGGTACCGGTCGGCGGTGGTGTAGAGCAGCACCTGCCACTCTTCGCTTGTGCCCTGCTCGCCGAGGTGCCAGAACACGGACGCCAACGGCCCGGCCACCTGAGCGCCCGCCGCCAGGCGTGCCGCTGTTGCCCCTGCGGCTAGCGTCATCGCCGCTTCGCGGGTCGGCGTGGCTGTTGACACCTGGACGTGTTCGCTCACCCGCCCAGGCTAACGAGACGGGTGTCCGAGGACGGGTACGGACAGTAAGGTGCTAGCGCTTGCGGCCCACCCCGCCGAAGGCGTCGATGTCGGCGGGCGTGTCGACCCCGTTGTCGGGTCGCCACTGCGGGCACGGCACGACGCCCGGCTCCACCAGCTCCAGGCCGTCGAAGAAGCCGGCGATCTGGTCCGGCGAGCGGAGCGTGTACGGAACCGCCCCGCTGTCGTTGTAGTCGTCCTGCGCCTGCTGTATCTCGGCGCTGATCAGGCTCGTGCCGTCGTTGAGGGAGAGGTAGCTGCCGCTGGGCAGCGACGCCAGCAACTGCCGCGTGATCGCGCGGGCCGCCTCGTAGTCGGGCACGTGGCCCAGCACCCCGCTGAGGATGAGGCCGATCGGTTGCTGGAAGTCGAGCGTCTTGCCGGCCTCGGCGACGACCGCGGCCGGGTCGTGCAGGTCGCCGTCGATGTACGCGGTCCTGCCCTCGGCCGTGCCGACGAGCAACGCACGGGCGTGGGCCAACACCAGTGGATCGCTGTCCACGTAGACGATCCGCGCGTCCGGTGCGATCCGCTGCGCCACCTCGTGGGTGTTGTCGGCCGTCGGCAACCCCGTGCCGACGTCGAGGAACTGCCGGACGCCCGCCTCGCCGGCGAGGAACATGATCGAGCGGACCAGGAACTGCCGGGAGGCGCGGGCGACGTCGACGACGCCGGGGAAGACCTGCCGGTACTGGTCGCCGGCTTCGCGGTCGACCGCGAAGTTGTCCTTGCCGCCGAGCCAGTAGTTCCAGATCCGGGCCGAATGCGGCACCGACGTGTCGATCTTCTGCACCGCTCCGGCCTCGGGCCGGTCGGTCGCCTGCGAGTCCATGGTCACGACGAATCCCTCTTCCGAATCGCGGGCGCGATGTCGTAGCGGGGACAGCCTCGTCGAGGACACGGTCGCCCCGCGACCGTGCCACCGTATATAAGGCAACGAATCGATGCCACCCCGAGGCGGAGCCACACGGGAGCCGGCCAGGACCGCTGCGGTCGAGGCGGCATCGGCTCCGCAGACCTCGTCGGGAGGCAGTGGACCCCGGTCAGGCCGTACGGTGGGGTGATGGCCCGGCGTGACGGGGGGAGGCCAGCGATGCGATATCACCTGCTCGGGTCGGTCGAGGTGTGCTCCCCTGCCGGGCAACGGCTGGCGCTCGGCACGCCGATGCAGGTGCGCCTACTGGCCGTCCTGCTGTCGCAGCCGGGCAGCGCGTGGTCCATCGACCAACTCGTCGACGAGCTGTGGCAGGGCCGTCCGCCGAAGACGGCAGCCGGCAACGTGAAGACCTACGTCTGGGCGTTACGCCGCGCGTTGCGGTCCCCGGGCGCACCGGACCCCGCCATCGAGGCCGGAGCCACCGGTTACCGTCTCGTCCTCGAGGAACAGACGTTGGACAGCGTCGCCTTCGACGACCTGGCCCAGCGCGGCTATCACGCGTTGCGGCAGGACCGCTGCGCGGATGCCCTGCGGGCGTTCGAGGCGGCGCTGGCGCTGTGGCGGGGCGAACCGTTCGCGGGCCTCCCCGGCACGGGCGTGTTGCTCTCCGTCCGGACCCGGCTCGAGGAGCAGCGGTCGAGTCTGTTGGAGGAGGTCGCGGACCTCCACCTGCGCGCCGGCCGGCACAACGAGCTGATCGAGCCGCTCCGCAGGCAGATCGACGCGGATCCGCTGCGCGAGCGCCCCTGGGGGCAGCTCATGGTGGCCCTGGCCCGGGCCGGACGGCGGGCGGACGCGCTGACGACGTACCGGCGGTTACGCCGGCTCCTGGCCGAGGAGGTGGGAGTCGAGCCCGGCGCCGATCTGCAACGGCTGCACACGAGCATCCTGCGGGCCGACCGGGAGGTGTCCACCTCCGGGGCACGGCCGCCGGAGAGACAGCCGCCACGGATCGTTCCCCGGCAGTTGCCCGCCCCGCCGACGTTGTTCACCGGCCGGACCCGCGAGCTGGCCCGACTCACGACGCTGCTGCTCGACGACGCCGACCCGGCCGGCACCGTCGTCGTCACCGGCACCGGCGGCGTCGGAAAGACCTGGCTGGCGCTGCGCTGGGCGCACGACAGCCTGCACCACTATCCGGACGGCCAACTCCACGTCGACCTGGGCGGTTTCGGCACGGCGACACGGGAGGCCGCACCGTCCGCCGTCGTCGTCCGGTCGCTGCTGCCCGCCCTGGGCGTCAAACCCCTGGAGATACCCGCCGAACCGGCGGCCCAGTTCGCCCTGTACCGGAGCCTGACCGCGGACCGGCGGCTGCTCGTGCTGCTCGACAACGCGCGCGACGCCGAACAGGTCCGGCCACTGCTTCCCGGGTCCCGCCGCTGCGGCGTGATCGTGACGAGCCGCCACACGCTGCCCGGCCTGGTCGCCGCCGAGGGCGCCCACACCGTCGCACTGGACCTGCCCAGCACCTCCGAAGCACGCCAGTTGCTCGTGCGGCGGCTGGGTGCGCGGGCCGCCGCCCAGCCGGCCGCCGTGGACGAGCTGGTCAGCCGTACCGCGCGGTTGCCCCTCGCGCTGTCCATCGTGGCGGCGCGGGCCGCCGCCCGCCCCACGTTCCCACTCCAGGCCATCGCGGATGATCTGGCCGCGCCCAGGGGCGGGCTCACGGCCCTGGCCACCGACGACGCCGCCACCGATCTGCGTACGGTGCTCTCCTGGTCGTACCGTCTGCTCGGTCCGGACGCGGCCCGGCTGTTCCGGCAGCTCAGCCTGCACCCTACGGCGGACCTCAGCGCGGCGGCGGCGGCCAGCCTCGCCGGGGAGCCGCCGCACCGGATCCGGCCGGCGCTCGACGAGCTGACCCGCGCGAACCTGCTGTCCGAGCAGTCCCCCGGCCGCTTCCGCTGTCACGATCTGCTCCGGGCCTACGGCGAGGAACTGACGGACACCCACGACTCCGCGACCGGCCGCAGAGCCGCCCGCACGCGCGTGTTCGACCACTACCTGCGCGCCGTCCGTGCCGCGGCGAGCCTTGTCGATGCCAGCCACCAGCCGACCGATCCGCTGCCCGCCGACGTGGCGCCGCCGGCGTTCACCGACCACCGGTCGGCGCTGGCCTGGTTCACCATCGAGCAGGAGGTGCTGCTGGCCGCCGTCGACGAAGCGGGCGCCCACCGCTTCGACGCCCACGCGGGGCAGCTCGCCCAGGCCCTCACCCCCCTGCTCAGCCGGTTGTCGCGGTGGCACGACCTGAGCGTCGTACAGACGGTCGCGGTCGCCGTCGCCCGACGCCGGGGCGAGCCGCGCGCCGAGGCGGTGGCGCACCGGGACCTCGCGCTGGCACACCTCCAGCTCCGCCGGTACGCTGCCGCCCGCCGCCACCTGCGCAGCGCGATGGCGCGGTACGACACGATCGGTGACCGGCCCGGGCAGGCGAGCATCCACCTTTACCTCGCCTGGGTGTACGACATCGAGGGCAACCCGCGGGAATCGCTGGCGCACGCCGAGGCGGCGCTGGCGCTGTCCAGCGACGGCGACGACAAACGCGGCGCGGCCGCCGCGCTCAACGCGATCGGGTGGGGCCACGCCCGGCTGGACGAGCACGTCCGCGCCATCGCCTACTGTGAGCAGGCGCTGGCACTCCACGCCGAGGTGCAGGACCGGGTGGGCGAGGCCCACACCTGGGACAGTCTCGGCTTCGCCCATCAGGGTCTCGGGGCGCACCCGACGGCGGCGGCCTGCTATCGACGTGCCCTCGCGCTGTATTCCGACGCTCAGGACCAGTGCGGACGGGCCGAGACACTCGTGCGGCTCGGCGACAGCCATCGGGCGGTGGGTGACCACGACACGTCGGTAGACCTCTGGGGCCAGGCGCTGGCGATCTTCGACCGGCTCGGTCACCCGGACGCCGAGGAGCTGTCCGAGCGGTTGGCGACCGCGCGCTGAGCGTCCCCCGTGGACCGCATCCGGACCGGCATGGATCCGGCATGGATCGGTCGTCGGCAGGCTGGGCGAATGCTGACCATGAAGAGACCAATCCTCTGGCGACGCGGCGGGGTCGACAATCGACGCCCACCACGTGTCCGTCGCCTGTCGGCCGCCGTCGCGGTCCTCGTCGCCCTGTCGCTGAACGCCCCACCGGCGTTCGCGGTCGCCACGCCCGCGTCGTCCGGCGGCACCGGCCCGGCCACCGGTTCGGTCGTCGGCAGCACCACCGGCGGGTGGAACGGCCGCATCGACTGGCGGGTGTGCGCGGACCCCGCCGACGATCCGGGTACGCGATGCGGAACCCTGCGCCTGCCTGTCGACTGGGCGCGGCCGGAAGGGGAGACCTTCGAGCTGGCCCTGGCCCGCCGTCCCGCCGCCGACCCGGCCGCCCGCATCGGCGCCCTGGTCTTCAACCCCGGTGGCCCCGGCCTGTCCGGGGTGGACGTGGCGCTGACGGCCGCCGGCCAGCTCGGGCCGGACGTGCTGCGCCGCTTCGACATCATCGGCTTCGACCCCAGGGGTACGGTCCGTAGCGCGCCGGTGCGCTGCTCGTCGGCGTTGCTGGCCCGGCACCCCTCCCTGGCGCCCGCCACCGCGGTGGAGTTCGAGCGACTCCGCGCCTACAACCGTCAGTTGCGCGAGGACTGCCGCGCGCAGAGTGGCCCACTGTTCGACCACCTCGACAGCGTGAGCGTCGCCCGCGACACGGACGCCATCCGGGCGGCACTCGGTGAGCGCCAGCTCAGCTTCTACGAGTGGTCCTACGGCACCCTGATCGGGCAGGCCTACGCCGAGCTGTTTCCCGACCGCGTCCGCGCACTGGCCATGGACAGCGTGATGGACCACAGCCAGGGGGTCCGGGAGTACTTCCGCGGCGGGGCAGCCAGTAACGAGGCCCTGTTCCACGAGTTCGTGAGCTGGTGCGAACGGACCCCGAGCTGCGCGCTGCACGGCCGCGACGTGCCGGCGCTGTACGACCGACTGATGCGTCGCGCCGACGCCGGCACGCTCGTCGACGCGGGCACCGGCGACACGCTCACCTGGTTCGAGCTCGGGTTCGCGACGTTCGTCAACTTCTTCGACGCGACCTGGACGGACCTCGCGAACATGCTTCTCGCGTTGGAGCGGGGCGAGCCCGCCGCACTCGCGTCCCCGATGGTGCCGGCCGAGGGCGAGGGCCTGACCGAGTACGCGCTACCCGCGTTCTGCCAGGACTGGTCGCTGCCCGTCGACGGGTTCGCCGAGTGGAACCGGTATCTCGGGCTGTCCCGTGCCGAGGCGCCGCACCTGCGGGCCTCCCCGCTGGCCGTCCGCTTCGCCGCGATCTGCCTGGGCTGGACGGCGGTCAACCCGCAACATCCGCTGCGGGTGCGGACGAGCACCCCGGTGCTGCTGCTCAACGGGCGCTACGATCCGGCCACCCCGTACGACGGGGCGCAGCGGGTGGCGCGCCAACTCGGCGCGCACGGCCGCCTCCTCACCTACGAGGGGTCGGGCCACGCCAGCTACCCACGCACGGAGTGCACCCGCAGGAGCGTCGACAGGTACCTTGTCGATCGAGTCCTGCCGCCGGTCGGCGCGAGCTGTCCGGCCGCCCCGGCCTGACACGTCGGGTCGTCCGGGCGAGTGTCGCCGACGACGTGACACCAGGGTCGGCGTCGAGGCTGCGGGCCTCGGCGCCGACCCGGTGCGTCCGGGGCGGCTCCCTCTGGCGAGGGAGCACCCTCCCCTGTCGGCGGGGTTCTCCCCCGCCGTGGCAGCGGCAGGATCGGACGCATGGCGACATCACTCGCCCGCAGGACGGGCCACGGCCTGACGTACGCGGTGCTCGGCTGGGCTGTGGCATACGGGGGCGTGCGTCTGGCCTGGGCCGTCGGCGAGACGCCGGAGTTCCGGCAGTTCGGCTCGGACCTGCTGGCGCTCGTCCACCGCTGGGGTGAGGTCTGGCCGGGGTGGGTGCCGCTGCTCGCCGGCCGCACGATCCCCCGTCTGCTGCTGCTGGTGCCCGGCTTCGGGCTGGGGGCGGGCATCGTGGCGTACTTCGGCATGGGGCTTGTGCAGTTGGTGTCCGGCTCGGCCAGCGAGTTCTCCGACACGTTCCTCTGGGTGGCGATGTCGGCGTACTGGGTCCTGGGGCTCGGTCTCGTCGTGGCGTCCGGCGACTACCACCTGCGTACCCGCGGGGCGTGTGCGGCCTGCGGACGGTGACGGGAGCCCCGGCCGCGCGCCGGGGCTCCCGTTTCGCCTGCAACGGTCAGTGCGAGTGGCGGGGTACGGCGCTGCCGCTGCCACCGACCAGAAAGTCGAGGTCCGCGCCCTGGTCGGCCTGGAGAACGTGCTCGCTGTAGAGCCGTGACCACCCCCGGTCGGCCGGGCGCGGTGGCGGCTGCCAGGCGGCCCGGCGTTGGGTGAGTGTCGCGTCGTCGACCAGGAGGTCCAGTCGCCGCGTCGGGACGTCGACGCGGACCAGGTCGCCGGTGCGCACCAGCGCGAGCGGACCACCCACGGCGGCCTCCGGGGCCACGTGCAGGACACAGGTGCCGTACCCGGTGCCGCTCATCCGGGCGTCGGAGATCCGCACCATGTCCGTGATGCCGGCGGCGAGCAACCGTCGTGGCATGGGCACGTTGCCCACCTCCGGGAAACCGGGATAGCCGCGTGGGCCGGCGTTGCGGACCACGATCACCGTGTCCGGGGTGACGTCGAGGTCGGGATCGTCGGCGGCGACGACGTAGTCCTCGATCCGGTCGAAGACGAGCGCAGGCCCGGTGTGTTGGAGAAGGTGCGCGGAGGCGGCGGAGACCTTCAGCACGGCCCCGGACGGCGCGAGTGACCCACGCAGCACCACGGTGCCCGAGCCGGCGGGTTGGAACGGCTCCGCCAGGGTGCCGATGACCTGCCGGTTCCAACACCGCACGCCGCTGATGTTGTCGGCGACGCTCTTGCCGCTGACGGTGACGTGGTCCATGTTGAGCAGGGCGGCGATCTCGTTCATCACCGCGGGAACGCCGCCGGCGTAGGCGAAGTCCTCCATCAGGTACGCCCCGGACGGCATCAGGTTGACGAGCATGGGCACGTCGGCGGTGAGGGTGTCGAAGTCCTCCAGGGTCAGCGGGACGCCGAGGCGTCCGGCGATCGCCAGCAGGTGGACGACGGCGTTCGTGGAACCGCCGATCGCGGCGTTCACCCGGATCGCGTTCTCGAACGCCTGCCGGGTCAGCACCGTGGACAGCCGTTGGTCCTGCGCGACCATGTCGACGATCCGGCGGCCGGCGGCCTGGGCGAGCGCGTACCTGCGCGAGTCGACAGCCGGCACGGCCGCCGCTCCCGGCAGTTGCACGCCGAGCGCCTCGGTCACGCAGGCCATCGTGGAGGCGGTGCCCATGGTCATGCAGTGGCCCCGACTGCGGGACATGCCGACCTCCGCCTCCGCGCAGTCGGCCGCTGTCATCCGGCCGGCGCGCTGCTCCTCGGTGAAGCGCCAGACGACGGTCCCCGACCCGATGTCCTGACCCCGGAACTTGCCGTTCAGCATCGGACCGCCGGTGATCATCAGGGTGGGCAGGTCGACGCTCGCCGCGCCCATCAGCAGGCCGGGGGTGGTCTTGTCGCAGCCGGAGAGCAGCACCACCCCGTCGAGGGGGTTGGCGCGGACCGACTCCTCCAACTCCATGGCCAGCAGGTTGCGGTAGAGCATTGTCGTGGGCCGCATCAGGGGCTCGCCCAGGCTCATGGCGGGGAACTCCAGCGGCAGGCCGCCGCTCTCCCACACGCCGCGCTTCACCGATTCGGCCAGGTCGCGCAGGTGGGCGTTGCAGGGTGTCAGCTCCGACCAGGTGGTGGCGATGCCGATGACCGGACGACCGTCGAAGACGTCGTCCGCGAAACCCTGGTTGCGCATCCAGGAGCGATGGATGAACCCGTTGCGGCCCTCCGCACCGAACCACTGCCCGCTGCGCAGCGGACGATCCGTCGTCGACATCAGCTCACCTTCCTGTCATCCGTGCGGCCGCGTGGGGTGCGCGGCGATCGAGGGGTGGCACCTACCGGAGGCCGCCGACGGACAGGCCGCCGCGCCAGTGCCGTTGCAGGCTGAAGAACGCGATGATCAGTGGGATCACGGAGACCAGCGAGCCCAGGATGATCAGGCTCCACAGCGAGGTGCCTCCCGAATTGTTGGCGGAGGCGATCCCCTGCCAGAGGCCGAGGCCGACGGTCACCGGGAACAGCCGGTTGTCGGAGAGCATGGCCAGTGGCAGGAAGTAGTTGTTCCAGGACGCCACGGCCGACAGCAGGAGCACGGTGACCACCGCGGGGCGCATCAGCGGGAGAGCGATCTGGACGAAGGTACGCACCTCCCCCGCGCCGTCGACACGCGCCGCGTCCAGCAGCTCGTCGGGCACGGCGTCGCGCGCGTACACGTGCATCAGGTAGACGCCGAACGGATTGAGCAGCGACGGGAGGATCACCGCCCAGACCGTGTTGGTCAGGCCCAGCCGGGAGAACATGATGAAGGTCGGGATGACCAGGGCGGTCGCGGGCACCATCAACGCGCCGAGCACGACGGCGAAGCTGAAGCGCCGGGCGGCGAAACGGTACTTGGCGAAGCCGTAGCCGGCCATCACCGACAGGACGGTGGCGCCGATTCCGCCGGCTATCGCGTACAACGTGGAGTTGAGGATCCACCGCAGGTAGATGCCGCCGTCGTAGGTGAAGAGCTGCCGGAGGTTGCCGACATAGTCGATCTGGTCGGAGAACCACATGGTGTTGCCGCCGCCGAACAGGCCCGGTGCGTCCTTGGAGCTGTTGACGACGACCCACCAGAAGGGTACGAGGAAGTAGATCACCATGAAGCCGAGGAGGATCTGCAGAGGCAGGTAGCGCTGCGGTCGGCGGGGGCCGGCGCTGACGCTTGTGCGGTTGGCCATCAGAGGAAGCTCCTCCGCTTGCGGGTGAAGAACAGGAACGCGTACACGCAGATGAACACGATGCCGCCGAGGGCGAACGAGATCGCCGATCCGTAGTTGAAGTTGGCGAGCGCGAATGCCTGCTGGTACGCGTACATGTTGGGGGTGAAGTCCGTCCCGATCGTGCCGGCGGCGAGGTACCGCAGGATCTGCGGTTCGTTGAAGAACTGCAGGGTGCCGATGAGCGCGAAGACCAGGATGAGGATCAGCGCGGGCGCGATCAGCGGGATCTTGATCCGCAGCGCGACCTGCCATCGCCCGGCGCCGTCCATCCGGGCGGCCTCGTAGAGCGTCGGGTCGACGCCCTGCAACGCCGCGTACAGGATGATCATGTAGTAGCCGACCCACTGCCAGGTCACGACGTTGAGCAGGCCGTAGAAGATCAGGTTGCTGCTCAGGAAGTCGGGTGCGGTGGCCCCGAACAACCCGAAGATGTCGGTGAGCGGGCCGAAGCCCTTGCTGTAGAGGAACCCCCACATCACCGCGCCGATCACCGTGGGGATCGCGTACGGCAGGAAGATCATGAGGCGGGAGAAGCGCGCGAACAGGGACGTCACCGAATCCAGGATGAGCGCCATCGCCAGCGCGATGGCGATCTGCACCGGGATGGCGACAAGGGAGAAGCGGATGACGAACCACGCCCCGGACAGGAAGCTCGGGTCGGTGAACGCCTTCACGTAGTTGTCGAAGAGGACGAAGCTGGTGCCGCCGATCAGCTTCTTCTGAAAGAGGCTGAGGTAGAGCGCGTAGCCCAGCGGCGCGATGAGGAACGCCAGGAAGACGACCGCGAACGGCCCGACGAAGAGCCACCCCATCAGGTGTTCGCGGAGGTGCACCTTGCCACGGATCTTGCGCTTCTCGGTGCGGGTACGCGGTGTGCGCTGCTCGGTCAGGAGTGTCATCTTTGGTCTCCGGGACGTGGACGCTGCGGGAGTCGCGGGTGGGCCGGCCGTCGAGCGGCGGCACGGCCCACCCGTCCGGTCACTGAACGGTGAAGCCCTGCTCCTTGGCGTACTTCGCCACGTCCTCCTGGAGCCTGTCGGCGGCCTGCGAACCGGTGACGGAGCCCTTGATGATCTCGCTGATCTGCTTGGTCATGGCATCGAGGTAGTACTGACCGAAGGGTGCGTAGGCCACGCCCTTGTAGGCCTCGGCGGCGGGAAGGTAGACCTCCTTGTTCGCCTGCTGGCCGTCGAAGAACGCCACCTTCAGGTCGACGAACGCGGGATCCTTGAGCGCCGTGAGGTTCAGCGGGAAGATGATCTGGTTGGTCCAGCCGTCGGTGAGCGACTCCTTGTCGGCGTAGAGCCCGTAGGCGACCTTCGCCGCCAACTCCGGCTTCTTCGCCTGCTTGGTCACCGAGAAGGCCGACCCGCCCCAGTTGACCTGCACCGGGTTGTTCGCGTCCCACTGCGGCAGCGGCGCCACCGCGAACTTGCCGGTGTCCTGACCCTTGCCGACGCCCGCGCCGGTGAGATAGCCCGGCGCCCACGCCGCCGAGATGTACGTCGCGTAGTTGCCGTTGATCACGCCGGAGATGTACTCCGGGACGAACTGGTCCTGCGTCCCGACCAGGCCCTTCTTGGCGAGGCCACCCCAGTAGTCCAGCACGTCCTTGGACGCCTGGTCGTTGAGCTTCACACCGATCGACTTCGGCTGCGCCGGATCGAAGGTGAAGGGCACGGCGCCCTTCTGGATCTGCAGCGCCATCAGGACCGCCGGGACGTTCGCGCCGAAGTCCCCGAACAGCGGGCCACCGGCGTCCTTCACCTTCTGCGCGGCCTGCTCGTACTCGGCCCAGGTCTTCGGTGGGGTGATCTTGTACTTGTCGAAGACGTCCTTCCGGTAGATCATGCCCATCGGGCCACCGTCGACCGGGACGCCGTAGACCGCGTCGCCGACCGACACGTCCTTCCAGGCGCCCTCGCCGTAGTTGGCCTTGACCGCGTCGAAGCCGTACTTCTTGATGTCGACGAGCGCGCCCTGGATCTGGAAGGTCGGGATCCGGTCCGCCTCGACCATGATCACGTCGGGCGCGCCGGTGCCCGCCGAGATGGCCGTCTGGAACTTGTCGTACTCGTCGCCGCCCTGCCCGACGTTCGTCCAGCAGACCTGCACATCGTCGTGCTGCTTGTTGAAGTTGTCGACGACGAGCTGGGTGTTGGGGTACCAACCCCACATCGTCACCACCGGCACGTCCTTCTTGGTGATGGTGTTCGTGCAGTTGCTCGCGTCGCTACCCCCCTCGTCGGAGGAACAGCCGACGAGCCCGGCCCCGGCCGCGAGCATGGTTACCGTGGCGAGTATTCGTATCGTCTTCAAAGACGTTCTTCCCTTCGGCGATGGCGGTGCGACAGTTTCCTGCTCGGCGGGCGCCACCGGGGCAGGAGGCCCTCCCCCGGTGACGCCGCCGAAGACGTGCTCCTAGCGCTTGAACAGCCGCGGCGCCAGGTCGATGAGGTTCTTCTGCCACACGTCCCAGCCGTGCGGCCCGGGGGTCACCCCGTCGAACTCGTAGCGGATACCGAGGTTGTCGAGCGTGGTCAGGGACGCCATGAAGCTCGGGTAGACGAAGTCGGTCTGGTCGCCGACGTACAGGCGCAGCATCTTCGTGCCGCTGTTGATCGCCTCGACGTCGACGCCGGTGCCGCTGCCGAACCCGGCCGAGAGCGCCGCGACGTAGGCGAACTCGCCCGGGTAGGCCCGCAGCACGCCCAGCGCCTGCCCACCGCCCATCGACAACCCGGCGATGGCCTGCTGGGACGACTCACTGGAGATGTGGTAGCGGGCGCGGGCCGCCGGCACGATGTTCTCCAACAACTCCCGGTTGAAGTTGGACGAGTTGCCGTTGCCCATCACGACGACCATGGGCGTCAGGTCACCGTCGAGGAACTGGTGGTCGAGGATCTGCTTGGCGCGCCCCATCTCGACCCAGTCGGTGTAGTTCTGACCGCCGCCGTGCTGGAGATAGAGAACGGGGTACGGCTCGGCCCGATCCGGGTCGTACCCGGGTGGTGTCCACACCAGAGCCGTGCGGTCCTGGCCGGCCACCGTGCTGGGATAGGTCATGCTCTCGACGGTCCCGCCCCGCCCGGCGGGCACGTCGGTCAGCAGACGGGCGCCCGGCCCGGGGACGAGGAAGGTGCTCCACGTCGGTTCCGTGGTCACAGTGGTCGGGTTCGAGGTGTCCTTGACCGCGACCCGGTCCACGATCAGCCGGTAGTAGTAGAACCAGGGCTTCAGGGGGCCCACCGTCGCCCGCCACCGGTCACCGTCGCGGCTCAGCGGCACGCGCAGCCAACTGCCGCCCGGCGCGATGTTCGCCCACACCGTGACGTGCTGGGCGTCGGTGAAGTCCGGGCCGGTCTCGAACGTGACGAACCCGTCCTTGGTGACGAAGGGCGTCGGCGTGGTGCCGGCCGGCGGCGGAGCGAACTCCCCCCTCAGCGGCCGGTGACCGGGGCTCGGACCGTGGTCCGACACGGGCTGGAACAGCCGCGGCGCGAAGTCGACGAGACTGTCCTGCCACGTCGTCCAGTTCGCGCCGCCGTCCGGGTCGACCCCGTCGAACTCGAACCTGACGTCGGCTCGGTCCAACGCCCTCATCAGTCGATAGGTGGTGTTGTACGCGGGATCCGTCACGTTCCCCGTGTAGAGCCGCAGCATCTTCACGGTGCGGTTGACAGTCGTGGCGTCCTTGCGGTCGATCCGGGGGACCGACCGGCCCGAGAACCAGCCGACGTGGCCGAACTGACCGGGCTTGGCCAACGCCGCCCCGACCGCCGTCGTCGCGCCGTCGGACACTCCCGCGATCGCCTGGTGCGCCGGATCGCGGAGGATCCGGTAGCTGTCGGCGACCGCCTTCCGGAGATCCTTCAACTCCCTGCCGTCCGCGCCGTTGGCATCGTTGATCACGACCACCATCGGCGTGATGACGCCCTCGGCCGAGAGGTTGTCGAGAATCTGCCTGGTGCGGCCGAGGTCGAGCCAGTCGGTGGCGGTCGCGCCGTCGCCCGACTGGAGGTAGAGCACCGGGTAACCCTTCGGACCCTTGGCCGCGTACCCCGGTGGTGTCCACACCAGGGCCGACCGCTGCCCGCTCCTGGTCGGGTAGCTGAGAGTCTCCACTGTGCCGCCGCTGCCCGGCGGCGCGTCGGCCAGCCACCGCGCCGAGTCACCCGCGACGAGGAAGGTGCTCAGGAGCGGATCGGACGCCACGGTTGTGCTGTTCGTCGGGTCCTTGAGGCTCAAGGTGTCGTCGGCGGTGAGCTGGTACTGGTAGAGCCCCGGCTTGAGCGGGCCGAGGATGCCCGACCAGACGTCGCCGCGCCGGGTCAGCCCGAACTCCGCCCAGGCCGCGGAGGGGCCGAGGTTGCCTTCGACGACGACCTGCGACACCGAGCCCAGGCGCTCCTGGACGTACGCGGCCGGGACGGTGAACGAGGCGTAGCGGTCCGGGGAGACCTGCAGCCACGGTGTTTCCGCCGCCGCCGCCGGTTGCGGCACGAACAGGACGGCCGCGGCCGCCAGGACTCCGGCGGTGAGGACCGCCGAGAGCCGACGCACGCCCGGTCGGCGTAGACGCCAGTGGTACGTTGCGGTTGTCACGCTCCACTCCTTTCCTGCGCCGACAGCGGATGCGACCCGCGGCCGGCTCAACTCGTCGGCGGATCTCGCCGTGGGGCTGCGTACACACCTCCTTCGCGGTCCTGCCACCACCGCACCCGAGCGGATCGCGCGGCGCGCCTGGTGTCTGTCACGCCCATGCCGTGCCTCGTGGTGGCGCGCTCGAGCCGCGGACGACGAGGTTTGTCGGCAGCACGACCTGGCGCGGCCCCTCCCACTCGCCGGTCACCAGCGACTTCAACATGCGCGCGGCCTCGTACCCGAGCTGGTACATCGACTGGTCCACGGTGGTCAGGCCCGGCTCGGTCAGCGCCGACTCCGGGATGTTGTCGAACCCGACGACGGACAGGTCCCCGGGGACCGAGAGCCCCAACTCCGCGGCGACCTCCAGCACCTTGAGCGCCATCCCGTCGCTCGCCGCGAAGATCGCCGTCGGCGGGTCCGTCCGGTCCAACAACGCACGCGCCAACGGGGTGGCCGACTCGGGGTTGAAATCCCCCTCGCCGATGAGCGTCGGATCGACCGGGATGCCGGCGTCGGCAAGCGCCGCCCGGTAGCCCTCCTCCCGCGACCACGCCGCCGCCAGGCTGGAGCGGCCCGCGATGAACCCGATGCGCCGGTGACCCAGGCCCAGCAGGTGCTCGACCGCGGTGGTGGCGCCCGCGAGGTTGTCGGCCGTCACCGAGGGCGCCGTCGAGCCGCGCACCGGGTCGATGGCCACGATCGGCGTACGGCTCTGCACCTCGCCCCACGGCGTGACGACGATGCATCCGTCGGTGAGGGTGCCGGACAGGCGGGTGACGTGCCGCTTCTCCCACCCCTCCGAATACGATCCGTAGAGGTCGCTGTTGGCGTAGATGATCAGGTCGAAGCCGGAGCGGCTCAACGCCTTCATCGCTCCCTTGAGCACCTCGGCCGTGTACGACTGGAAGCTGTGCGTCACGAGGCCCAGGACGTTCGTGCGGCTGCGCCGGAGGCTGCTGGCCACCAGACTCGACTCGTAGCCGAGTTGCTCGATGGCCGAGCGGACCTGAGCGATCGTGCGGGCACTGACGCCGTAGTGTCCGTTGACCACCCGCGAGACGGTGGCCGTGGAAACACCGGCCACCCGCGCGACATCACTCATTGTGGCCGGCGCATTGACCTCAATCATGCCGCTCCCTCTGGACTGCAATCGTTATCGGTTACGTTTCCAGGGTGTTGCCAACGTAACCGACAGGGGTTTCGAGCACAAGACCTCCGCGCCTTGCACGACGCCTGGAATACCGTCCTACCAGGACAGTTGGACGGACGCGGCGAGCCGCCGGAGACGCGCACGGATAAGCAGACACCTGTCACTCTCGGTGCCCGAGGAGAACTGCCGATATCTGCGGTGAGCGGCCGGCAGAACGGGGCGCAAAGGACCGTCGGATTCCATTTCACACCGCAGCACGGAATGCGCTTGACCCGATAACCGACACAATGCGCGGCGGCCGGGACGCACCCACGCCCGTCGCGTTCGGCCGGGCGTCGCCGGCTCGGCGGCGGCGGCCACCCGGATCGTCGAACATTGATCGCAGCCGGCTGTTCCCTACCGTAAACGTAATCGGTAACGTTTACATAGATCGAGAACGTAGTCCACCACCACCGCGATGTCCAGACCGCACACGGACCCCACCACCCTCGGTTCCGCGCCGCGGCAGCGATCCCCGGCGTCGGGACCTCGCACGAAGGGAGCCCGTCCTGAACCCCCACCTCGGCACGACGCCGGCGCACCTGGCCGGCGCCGGACGTCCACTCCCCCACCGTTACGCCTCGCCCGACCGGCCTGCCGCGATCGGGCCGACGCACACCGGGGAGGCGTCGTGAACACCGCACACCTGAGCCTGGACCCGCGTCGACGCGTGGCCACGGTGCCACCCCGGCTCTTCGGCTCGTTCGTGGAGCACCTCGGTCGCAGTGTCTACACGGGCATCTACGAGCCGGGACACCCGACGGCCGATGCCGACGGCTTCCGGGGCGACGTCCTGGCTCTCGTCCGGGAGCTGGGCGTGACGACGATCCGCTATCCGGGTGGCAACTTCGTCTCCTCCTACCGGTGGGAGGACGGCGTCGGACCCGTCGACAAGCGACCGGCGCGCCTCGACCTCGCCTGGCACAGCCTGGAGACGAACGCGTTCGGGCTGGACGAGTTCATGCGCTGGCTCGGCAAGGCCGACGTCGAACCGATCATGGCGGTCAACCTCGGCACACGCGGCACCGCCGAGGCTGTCGACCTGCTGGAGTACGCCAATCACCGCGGCGGCAGTCACCTCGCCGACAGGCGTCGCGCCAACGGGGCGACCGACCCGTACGGCATCCGGCTGTGGTGCCTGGGCAACGAGATGGACGGCCCGTGGCAGGTGGGCCAGCGGAGCGCGACCGAGTACGGGCGCCTCGCGGCGCAGACCGCGAAGGCCATGCGCCGCTTCGATCCCGATCTCGAACTCGTCGCCTGCGGCTCGTCACACCTCGGCATGCCCACGTTCGGCAGTTGGGAACGCGACGTGCTCACCGAGGCGTACGACGACGTCGACCTGATCTCGCTGCACGCCTACTACCAGCCGGTTGACGACGACCTGCCCAGCTTCCTCGCCTCCGCCGAGGACATGGACAGATACATCGACGCCGTCACCGCCATCGCCGACTCGGTCGGGGCGATCCGCCGCTCCACCAAGAAGATCATGATCGCGTTCGACGAGTGGAACGTCTGGTACCAGTCCGCCACCCCGTCCACCCCGCCCAGCGGCGAGGACTGGCCGGTCGCGCCGCGGCTGTTGGAGGATCACTACAGCGTGGCCGACGCCGTCGTCGTCGGTGGCCTGCTGATCAGCCTGCTCCGGCACAGCGACCGGGTGACGGCGGCCTGCCAGGCCCAGTTGGTGAACGTCATCGCACCGATCATGACCGAGCCCGGCGGATCGGCCTGGCGGCAGACCATCTTCCACCCGTTCGCCCGCACCGCCCGGCACGCCCGGGGAGCGGTGCTCGACGTGCTCCGCCACGGCAGCACGACGACCACCGACCGCTACGGCGCCGTGGCGGCCGTCGACGCGGTCTCCACCTGGGACGACAGCACCGGAGAGATGACCGTGTTCCTCGTCAACCGCGTCACCGACACCCCGGCCGAGGTGACCGTCGACGTCAGCGGCGCCCACCTGACCGGGATCGTCGAGTGCGTCACCGTCGGCGGCACCGACCTGGACGCCAAGAACACCGCCGACGGCCCGGACCACGCCGCACCGCGACCGAACGACACCGCGCAGAGCGACGCTGCCACCGTCCGGCTGACGCTGCCGCCCGCGTCCTGGACCATGCTGCGGATGCGTGCCGAGGAAGCGACACCGTGACCGGCTGAGCCGGACGCGCCCCGGCCGCCACTCCTGTCAACAGGGGTGGCGGCCGGGGTTTTTCCCACCGCACCGGGGAGGCGTCGAGCCCGGTGTTACCGGACGTCGACCGGTGCGCTCGGCGAGGCGTTGAAAAGCTTGTCACCCCGATAGTGGGCGACCACCGGAGCATCGGGTCCACCGTGGACGGTCTTCGTCAGGCGGGCGACACCCTTGTGCACCGGGGCCGACCCGAGGCGGGTGTCACCCGCGTAGAAGTCGACGCGGCCGGAGGGCGCCCTGGTGGTGGCGCTGACGGCGGCGACCGTCGCGGTGGCGGTGACCCTGGTGTGGTGCGAGGCGCCGGCGGGTGCCGACGTGACGTCGAGGCCGGTCGTGGTGGCGCGGAACGTCAGGGTACGCAGGTAGTGGTCCAGCAGCGGACGCCAGACGTGCCAGGTGTGCACGCCCGGCACGTTGTACTCGTCGAGGTCGACGCCGGCAGCCCGCAGGGCCGCCGCGTTGCGCTGCGAGTTCTCGGCGATGTTGCCCAGGCGGTCCTGGAGACCGGTGCCGATCATGATGCCGCCGGCCACCGCCCTCATCCGGTCGACCTGTGCCGGGGTGGCGGCCGGCCCGCCCGCGCTCCAGGCCGCGTGGTAGCCGAACAGGTCGGTGTGGTCGTACATGAGGGTGTAGGCCCGGCTGCCACCCGCCGAGAAGCCGGCGAAGGCGCGGTCCTGCGCGCGGGTGGAGACGCGGTAGTTCTGCTCGACGAACGGGAAGATGTTGTTCCGCAGCTCGTCGACGTAGCCCTCGTTGCCGCCGGGCAGGCCGTTGAAGTCGGTGGACACGATCACCATCGGCTCCACGGCGCGATCTCGGATCGCGTTCTCCAGGATCAGGTGGGCCACGCCCTGCATCGTCCAGGCGGTCGAGTGGTCACCGCTGCCGTGACTCAGATACAGGGTCGGGTACGGCGTGGCCCGGTGGGGGTCGTAGCCGTGCGGCAGGTAGACGACGATGTCGTGCACGCCGGGCGGGTTCGTCGACAGCGGCGAGGTGTACCGCCGCGACTCCAACCGGCCGATCCTGGCCACCGGCGCCTGGTAGCCGGTGTCGTACGTCGGGAACTTCCTGCTGGCCGGGACGTAGATCGTGCTGCGGACGGCGCCCGGCGCGCCCGGGTACTGCGGCTGGATCTGCCACCGGTTCGCCGGGTCGTCGTGCAGGGTGCAGCCGGTGGCCAGCTCGTTGGCGCAGTCGTGGGTGAACGCGTAGCGGAACGTGCCGGCGGGCAGCGGCGTGGTGACGGTCCACACCCCGTCGGAACCCTTGCGCAGGGGCAGGATGTGCCACGGGGTCGCCGCGACGTCGCCGGGCTGCCACTCGGCGGGTGGCCGGGCGTCGCCGCAGTCCTGGCAGGAGATGCTCTCCGGCCGGGAGTAGAACCAGTCGCCGTAGATGTGGACCTGCTGGACGTCCTCGGGCGCCCGGTACCGGAAGGTGACCTCGTACCCGGTCGGTGGTGTGTCGGTGCGGGTGACGGTCGGGCCCAGCCGCGCCGGTGGCGCGGCCGACGCCGCCGGGGCGACGACTGTCGTGGCCGCGACGGCGACGGCGGCGAGCAGTGCGAGCAGCGGCCGGCGCCTCGGCGGCGTCGGCAGGGGACGGGGGACTGCGACGGGCATGTTCCTACTCCCTCTTCGGCGTGTGGCAGACCGCGGCGAGCGGCCGGCCGACGATTCGACGGGTGTGGTGAACGAATACCGGCGCGGCTATTCCACCGCTGGCTCCAACCTCCCGTCGACTCGCCGGGGAATGGCGGTATAGCCGTCCTGTAGTTCCTCGGGAAGGATCCAGACCGGGGCGTCCTGCCAGGCCAGCGGGCGCAGGAAGCGCCGGATCGAGGTGGCGCCGACGGAGGTGTGCACGGCGTTCGTCGAGGGCCAGGGCCCGCCGTGGTGCTGGGCCCACGACACCCGGACGCCGGTGGGGTAGCCGTCGAAGACGATGCGACCCGACCGGCCGGCGAACCCGTCGACAAGCCGGCGTACGGCGTCCGCGTCGTCGTCCGGTCCACTGTGGATCGAGCCGGTCAGCGACGGTGGGACGGTCGCCAACACCGCGTCGAGGTCGGCGACGTCGTCGTAGCGGACCACGACCAGGAGCGGGCCGAAGCACTCGTCGGTGAGCGCGGCGGTGAGGCCCGACAGATCGACCTCCAGGAGCGTCGGCGCGACGCGGAAACCCGCTTCGGCGTCGATCTTCGGCCGCGCCGAGACACGAGCGCCGGCCTGCTCGAACGCCGACGCCTGCTGCTCGTACGCGGCCCGGATGCGGTCGTTGAGCAGGACCGCACCGTCGGTGCCGGCGACCCTCTCCCGCAACGAGTCGACCAGGCGCGCACCGCTCGGATCGGACGGGACGAAGGCCAGCCCGGGCTTCGTGCACAGTTGGCCGCCGGAGTTGGTGAAGGAGGCGAACAACCCCTCGGCGATCTGCTCCCCCCGGTCGGCGGCCGCGCCGGGCAGGACGACGATCGGGTTCACGCTGCTCAGCTCGGCGTACAGGGGGATGGGGTCAGGTCGCTCGTCGATGGCCGCCTGGATGCCACGGGCGGCGCCGACGGAGCCCGTCAACGCGGCGGCACGGATCGCGGGGTGGCGTACCAGTGAGCGGCCGGCCTGCTCGCCGTACACGGTCGCGATCACACCGTCGGGCCCGCCCAGGTCGCGGACGGCCGCCGCGATGGCCTCGGCCGAGGCGTGTGAGGTCAACGGGTGCGACGGGTGGGCCTTCAGGACCGTGGGACATCCCGCGGCGAGCGCCGCGGCGGTGTCCCCTCCCGCGACGGAGAAGGCGAACGGGAAGTTGCTGGCGCCGAAGACGGCCACCGGCCCGAGGGGTACGAGCATCCGCCGCAGGTCCGGGCCGCGCCCGAGCGGTGTGTCGGCGGCGTGGTCGATGGCGGCCTCGAGGTAGCCCCCGTCGCGCAGCACGGCACCGAACATCCGGAACTGGATCGCCGCCCGGTTGAGTTCCCCGTCGAGTCGCGCGTTACCGAGACCGGTCTCCGCCTCCGCCGCCGCGACCAGGTCCCCGCGACGGGCCTCCAGCGACGCGGCGATCGCGTCCAGCAGATCCGCTCTGCCGAGTCTGCCCAGGTCGGACAGCCACCGCGCCGCCTGCGACGCCTGGTCGGTGATCGCCTCCAGCCGCGGCTCGTCGGTCTCGATGAGATCCGTCGTACGAGTTCGGCCGTCGCGCGGGTCGACAGTGCTGACCATGTTCACAGCAGTCCTCTCCTCACCAGATTGCCCATCAGATCCCGGACGCCGAACTGCCAGGGCTCACACTCCTGGGCGTGGCGCACCCGGTTGACAAGGGTGCCCAGAGCCGGGCAGCCGATCCGTACCACATCGTCGATCTTGTGGGTGAAGCCCTCGCCGGGGCGGTCCCGGTCCTGGGTGGGCGCGAACATCGTGCCGAGCATCAGGGCGGCGCCGTCGGGATAGCTGTGGTGTGGGCCGATCAACTGCCGCACCAGTTCCGCCGGGTCGCGCGACATCCGCGTCATCTCCGAGACCGCCTCCAGGTGGAAGCCGTCCACGCCGCTGATGTCCAGGCTCACCTCGAGCTCGCGCACCCGTTCCAGGTCGAACCGTTCGTCGAACAGCCGGATCAGGGGACCGAGGGCGCACGAGGCGTTGTTGTCCTTCGCCAGGGGAAGCAGGAGCGCCGAGCGGCCCTCGACGTCCCGCAGGTTCACGTCGTTTCCGAGGGTGGCGCCGACGATCCGGCCGCTGGACTGGATTATCAGCGTGACCTCGGGTTCCGGGTTGTTCCAGGTCGACGCGGCGAGCACCCCTACCGGGACGGCGGTGCCGACGGCGGAGAGCACCTGGCCCTTGGTGAAGATCTCGGCGTCCGGTCCGATCCCCACCTCCAGGTACTGGCTCCAGATGCCCTCGGCGACGAGCAGGCTCTTGAGCCGGTCGGCCTCGGCCGAGCCCGGGGTCAGGCTGTCCAGGTCGGCACCGATGTCGGCGAGCATCCGCTGCCGGATGTCGGCCGCGAGCGCCAGGTCGCCGCGGGCCCGTTCCTCGATGACGCGTTCGACGAGCGAGACGGCGAATGTCACGCCGGCGGCCTTGAGCGCCTGAAGGTCGACCGGGGCGAGCAACCAGGGCCGGGTGCGGTCGCGGGTCACGGCAGCCGTGTTGGCGAGTATCTCGGCGAAGTCGCCCAGCCGCGGACCGTCGAGCCCGGCCACCGTCGCGGCCGGGTCGGGCAGCTCGCAGATGTCCCGGACGGTGGGGAACCGCTGGCTGAGGTCGATGACCTGACCGTCGCGGACGGTCACGGGTGACGGGCCGTCGCCGACCGGGTCCCAGATCCGGCCGATGAGGACACTGTCGTCGACGTCGTCCGGCAGCGCCTCGGCGGCGGTCCCGCACCAGTCCGCGCCGTCGGGCTGTCGCCGGGGCTGGGGCACCGTCATGAGCCGCTCTCCAGGTTGAAGAAGGATCGCTCGTCGCGCGGACGGATGTCGTACACGGCGTCCTGGAACATCCGGAGCGGGTGCGGTGTGAACGGGTGCCTCTCGATCGCGGCGAGGTCCAGCTCGATGCCCAGTCCGACCCCGGTCGGGATGAGCACGTCGCCGTCGGCGGTCAGCACCAGCCGCTCGTTGGTGATCTCGGGTCGCCACGGCACGTCCGTCGCCATGATCTCCAGGTACCGGAAGCTGGGCAGCGTCGCCCCGAGTTGCAGCGTCGCGGCCGTGCTGAGGGGGCCGCTCGGGTTGTGCGGCGCGAACCCCACGTAGCTGGTCGCCGCGAGCGTCGCGATGAAGGCCAACTCGGCGATCCCGCCGGCGTGTGTCACATCGGGTTGGACGAAGTCGACGGCCTGGCGGGCCAGCGCGGGCGCGAAGCCCTGTCGGCCGTACCACCGCTCCCCCGCCGCGATCGGTACCGGCGACGCGCGACGGATGTCGACGAGCGCGTCGAGGTTGTCCGGCGGGCACGGCTCCTCGAACCACACCGGGTCGAACTGGGCGATCTCCTTCGCGACCTTTATCGCGTGGCGGACGTCGAAGCGGCCGTGCCCCTCGACGAACAGCTCGACGTCCCGGCCCACCGCGCCCCGGACGGCGTCGATCTGGGCGAGCACCCGATCCAACTGCGCGGTGCTGATGGTGAGGTCGTAGTTTTCGAACGGGTCCCACTTGAGGCCGCGGAAGCCGGATTCCACGGTCCGGCGCGCGGCGGCCGCGTAGTCCTCCGGCGTGACGGCGCCGGAGAACCAGCCGTTGGCGTACGCGCGCACCCGGTCGCGGGTCGCACCGCCAAGCAGCCGCGAGACCGGGACGCCGAGGTCGCGCGCCGAGATGTCCCACAGGGCCATCTCCAGCGAGCTCAACGCGGTCATGATGACCGGCCCGCCACGCCAGTACCAGTCCCGCGCCAGGTCGTAGAGGATCTTCGAGATTCGGGTGGGGTCCAGACCCACGACCGCCTCGGCCAGCTCGGCGATGGCGCCCTGGACGGCCCGTTCCTTCCCTTCCAGGGTGGCCTCACCGAGCCCGATGATCCCCGCGTCGGTGTGCACGCGCACGATGACGAGGTTCGTGCGGTAGAAGTCGACCACAAGCGTGTCGATGGAGACGATCTTCATTTTTCGGCTCAACCCTTCACCGCGCCGGCGGTCATGCCGGACACCACGTACTTCTGCACCAGCAGGTAGAAGGCGACGGCGGGCAGCGTGAACAGGAAGGCGACGGCCATCACCGTCTGGATCGGCGTACCCAGCTCACCGATGAAGTTCGCGATGCCCACGGAGGCCGGCTGCAGGTCCGGGTTGAAGATGAACGTCACCGCGAACACGTACTCGTTCCAGGCGTGGAAGAACGCGATGACCGCGGTCGCCGCGATCGACGGCGCGATCAGCGGCACGTTGATCCGGGTCAGGGTGGTGAAGGGCCGCGCGCCGTCGGCGCGCGCCGCCTCCTCCAACTCCTTCGGGATGCCGTCGATCGCCCCCTTGAGAATCAGCGCCACGATCGGCAGGACGAAGGCGGAGTTCACGAGGATGAGGCCGGTCAACGAGTCGAGCAACTCGAACCGGCGGAACAGCGCGAACAGCGGCACGACCATGAGCGCCTCGGGCAACATCTGGGTGAACAGCAGCACGACGGTCAGCACGGCCTTGCCCCCGAACGAGAACCGGGACAGCGCGTAGCCGAGCGGGATGCCCAGGCCGACCGAGAGGACCATCGTGCCCACGGCGATGATCAGGCTGTTCAACAGCCACCCGGCCGCCTTGCCCTCGGCCAGCGCGTCGACGAACACCCCGAACTGGCCGAGGTCCGGCGTGAGCCGGGGCTGCTCGGCGAAGAGGTCGCTGTTGCTCGACAGCGCCGTGACGAACATCCAGTACAGCGGGAACACCGCGACACCGAGTACGACGAGCACGGCGACGATCCGTGCGGTGACACCGAAACGGAAGCGCCTCATCGGGCGTGCTCCTTCTCCACGGCACGGGCGACCAGTCGGCTGCCGATGACGACGATGAGTGAGATGACG
The DNA here is from genome assembly GCF_043197345.1 of Micromonospora sp. NPDC049175. Taxonomy (NCBI): domain Bacteria; kingdom Bacillati; phylum Actinomycetota; class Actinomycetes; order Micromonosporales; family Micromonosporaceae; genus Micromonospora; species Micromonospora sp. NPDC049175. Next base: position 230,107 of record NZ_JBICSY010000001.1, read on the forward strand.
ACGCCGACCATCCCGATGGCGGCCGCCGAGCCGAGTTCCTTCGAGTCGAACGCCTGTGAGTAGAGGTCGATGACGAGCGTCTCGGTGGCGCCGACCGGCCCGCCCTTGGTCATCAGCCAGATCAGCTCGAACCGCCGCAGCGACCAGATCGTCATCAGCAGCGCCAGGAGCCCCACGGTGGGCTTGATGACCTGCCAGGTGACGGCGCGGAAGGTGGCCCATCGCCCCGCGCCGTCCACGGTCGCGGCCTCGTTGAGATCCTGCGGTACGGACTGCAGCGCGGAGAGCAGCACCACCGAGGTGAACGGGAACAGCTGCCAGATGGTCGTCGCGAGCACCGCCGGGAGCGCGTAGCGCGAGCTGTCCAGGATCGCGCCGCCCGGGACACCGAGTCCCACCGCGTCGAGGAACCGGTTCACGATCCCGTACTGGGCGTTGAGCATCCAGGTGGCGATGAGCGCGACGGCGATGCCGGGAGCGGCCCACGGGACGGTGATCAGCGCCCGCGCCACACCACGGCCCCGGAACTTCCCGTTGAGCAGGAGCGCGACGCCGAGCCCGGCGCCGATCGCGACCACGACGCAGGTGATCACGTAGACGACGGTGATCAGGAGGGTGTGGCGGAACTCCGGGTCGCCGAAGATCCGGTTGAAGTTGTCGAAGCCGACCCACTCGCTCTTGGTCGGGTTGAGCAGTCTCGTCCGGGTGAAGCTGAGGTACACCTCCTGGACGAGAGGCACCGCCTGGAAGACGAGGATGAACAGCGCGGCGGGTGCCAGGAACAGGTACGGCGTCCACTTGCTCCCCAGCGGGCTGGGCCGACGCCGGGCTCGGGGTGTTGTCTTCGGTGCTCCGGTCTGCTCGACCACAGTCATCGGGTTCGATCCTTCTGGGGAAGGACGCTGCCGGCGCACGTCCGTCGCGCCGGCAGCGTCGCCGTGTCGAGCGGTCAGCGGACCAGGTCGGTCGCCTGCTGCTGGGCGCGGTCCAGTGCCGACTTCAGGTCGGTCTTACCCTGCAGTGCCGCGACCACGTTCTGCACGACCACCTTGCGGATGTCCGGCGTCTTGGCTTCGAACCCGAGGACGATCTGCGGCAGGCTGGTCTCGGTGAGCCCGTCGAAGACGGGGAGGAACGGGGTCGCCTTGAGCGTCTCCGGGCTGCGCTGCGTGGTGGTGGCGACGCTGCTCGCGCCGAGGATCTCCTGCAGCTTGATCTGGTTCTGCGGCTCCAGCGCCCACTTGATGAAGGTGCCGGCCTCGTCCTTGCCCTCGCTCGCCTCGTTGATCACGATCGGCGCGAGGATCGCGCCCTGCTTGCGAACCGGGAACGGGATGGGCGCGACGCTGAAGTTCAGCTTGGCGTTCTGGCCGCGCGTGGCGGTCACGTACCCCCCGTTGTTGAGCTCCATCCCGACCTTGCCCTCGGCGAACATCCGCCGGAACGTCGCCGCGTCCGCGCCGCGCGGGATCACGTTCGCGTCGTACAGGTCCTTGAACGCCTGCAGACCCTTCTGGTTCTCCGGCGAGTTGATCGTCAGGTTCTTGCCGTCGGACCACGCGCCGCCGAAGCCGTAGACGTAGTTGAAGATGTCCTGCCACACGCCGGCCTCCTCGGCCTCCGTCTGGCGGAACGCCAGCCCGAAGACGTCGCCCTTGGTCAGCGACTTCGCGGTGGAGGTGAACTGCTCGTAGGTGGTCGGCGGCGTCGGGATCAGGTCCGCGTTGTAGAACATCGCGTAGTTCGACGCCTCGAAGATGACGCCGTGCCGGACGCCGTCGTGGACCATGAACTGGTCCGGCTGCTTGAGCAGGTCGTACTTGCCGGCGTCGATCACCTTGTCCAGCGGTGCGACGAGGCCGGCGTCCGAGGCGGCCTCGAACTCGGGCATGTCGAAGCGGACCAGGTCGGGGCCCTTGCCACTGCCCATCTGCGTGAGGACCGTCTGACCGAAGGTCGGGTACGGGACCGCGGCGGCGGAGACCTGGACCTTGGTCTGGCTCTGGTTGAACTCGTCGAGCCACTTGGTCAGCAGAGGTCCGCGGCCTGGGTCGCCGAAGGTCGAGGCGGCGAAGGTCAGTTTGGTGACCCCGTCGCCCGAGCCGCCGTCGGAGCCACAGCCGGTCAGAAGAGTGGCGACCAAGCCGAGGGCACATGTCGCCCCCGCGATGCCGAAACGAGCGCGCTGGTTACCCATCGTTACTCCAGTGTTACGAGTCAGAGTCTTCGGGATGAAATTGCAACGATCGTAGCGCCATGCGCAACGGTGTCAAGTGGCGGTTGCGCATGGCGTCGTCTACATTGCACATATTGCAACGCAAGCGATGGGCTCGGCCCTCGCTTCGAGGGGGAGGCATAGCCTTGGCGCAATCGATTCGCCGTGCGATCGACCTCATCCGTCGGTCGGCGGAGCACCCACTGTCGCTCACCGAGGCGGCGGACGTGCTCGGCGTGCACAAGTCCACGGCCCTGCGGATCCTGCAGACACTGGAATCCGCGCGCTTCGTCCGCCGGACCGGCGCGGGCACCTACGTGCTCGGCAGCGGACTGATCGAGCTGTCCGAGCTCGCGCTCGGCTCGATGGACCTGCGTCAGTTCGCGGCCGCGCACCTGCGCGCCCTACAGCGCGAGACCAGCCACACCGTGCACCTGGCGCAACTGACCGGCGACGAGATCATCTACATCGACAAGGTCGACAGCCCGGCGTTCGACGCCGTCAAGCTGCCGTCCCGGGTGGGCCGGGCGGTGTCGATCTACGCGAGCGCCGTCGGCAAGACGATCCTGGCGTACCTGCCGTCGGAGGAACGCGACCGCCTGCTCTCCCACGTCGTCTTCGAGAGATTCACCGCCACCACCTTCGCCGACCACGAGGCCCTCGAAGCCGAACTCGTCCGCATCCGCGAGAACGGCTGGGCCACCGACAACGGCGAGCACGACGCCTACGTCATGTGCGTCGCCGCGCCGATCAGGGATTCCCGAGGCCAGGTCATCGCCGCCGCCTCGATCACGGCGATCGAGGTCATCGCCAGCCTCGACCAACTGAAGAGCAACCTGCCGCGCCTGCTGGAGACCGCGAACCAGATCTCGGGCGAACTCGGCTACACGCCCCCGTCCGCCCCGAGCCCGGACGCTGCGCAGGTCGGCGGATAACCGGGGACGCCGCGCCCCGTGCCCTCAGCGTCCGGTCGAACCGGGCGCGGTCCACCACCAGGTTTCGAGCAGCTTCGACTCCCCCAGCCCGTTGACCCTCTCGACCAGGGCGTCGTCGCCGCGGACATATCCGGCGGACCGGGCGACCCCCTGCGAGGGCACATTGCCCCGCACGATGGCTAGCCGCAGCCGGGAGAAACCCAGCTCCTCGTGGCAGAAGTCCGTCATCCGTCGCAACGACCGCGACGCCAGGCCCCGACCACGGTGCGCCGGGCCGATGGCGTACCCCAGGACGCCGCCTGCCACGTGCAGGGCGACGAGGCCGAGCGGCTCCCCGCCGTCACGCGTCACGGCCAGATCGACGACGCGCTGTGCGCGACGCCGCCGGATCCTGGCCAGGAACGCCGCCGCGTCGAACGGAGAGGGAATGTCGGTGTTCGCGGCCACGTCGGCCGCGTCGAAGAGCCCTCGCAGGTACGGCACATCGAAGTCCCCCCATTCGCGCAACACCACCCTCTCCCCGATCAGCCGGAGCGGAGAATCGGTCGGATCGACGGCGGACGAAATTGTCGAAGCGCAGCTCACAGGACATCTTTACACGTATCCGATCGCATTCGTAATTGCGCCCGTTTCGTCAATGATTCCGCCCGAGTCTCTCAGTGCGGACTTACTCGCCTAACGGCGCTCGGCCCAGCCGACGAAGCGTGGCGCCAGGTCGGGCAGCGTGGCGTCCGGGTTGAGCCGAGCGAGGTCGGCCTCGGCCTCCTTCTGGACCCCCGCGAGGTGAAGCAGCAGGCCCGGCCGATTCTCGCGGAACTCGCCCAGCAGGCGCAGCTTTGCTGCCGAGCAGGGCCACAGGATGCCGCAGTTCGGGCAGCGCCACGACGGGCGAAGCGGCTTGTGCTCCGGCTCGCCGCGCATCAGCCGACCCTCACGGAGCCGCGACGGATGACCTGCCGGTGAGCGGACCTGGGCTTTCTGGGTGCGGAGGGGTGGGCCTCCCACCGCACACCATCGCGCATCACGAACAGCTCGCGCCGCGCCACCGCGTCGCCCGCCGCGCTCAGCTCATAGCCATCGATCCACAGCCATCCGTCGTACGTGTGCCGATCAGGCAACTCGCGAATCGCTCGGACCGTGATCGGGCGCAGGAACCGCACGCTCGCGGCGGTCGTCAGGCAGATTACGTCACCGGCCCTCATCTGCCCGATCACTGCGTCACGGGCCAAATCGGAACCACGATCCCCAGCGGCCACGGAACGGGCGGCCGCCCAGGTTTGGGCTTGCTGTCGTGCTTGGAGTCGTCGGGCACAGTTTCCTCCTGCTGCCGGTCGGGAAGGAGCCGCCCCTGTGGATGCTCGCCCGCCAGGAGCGGCCCCTCTTACGAACGCGGCCGCCGAGTCTCGAGTCCTCCACCGGCCGCGCCGCCTATCGCCACCTTGCCGACTGTTGCGTCACGAACACACTGCGTTGTACTACCTTCGGTAGACGATCGCGACGATCTGAGGAGGTAAAGGATGAACCACGCGGTTATCGAAGCCATGTCGGCGGTGGGCGAGACGGCGGACAGCCTCGCAGGTCAAATCGGCGTTGACCCCAAGACAGCAGCCAAGTGGGCTAACCCGGGAAGCATCCCGCAGACTCGGCACCGCTCGAAGGTCGCCGCCTTGTTGGGTCGAGAAGAAACCGAACTATGGCCGGACGTTTTGAAACGTCGAGAACCTTCCTGGTTTCGTCGATGGGTCGACATCGAGCGGGAGGCGCTCGCGCTGCGCGCATTCCAACTCGCGTGGGTGCCGGGCCTGCTACAGACCGAGGCGTACGCGCGAGCCACGCTCGCGTGGGAGGCGCTGACACCGGCTGAGATAGACGAGTTGGTGTCCGCACGCATAGACCGGCAGGCGGTCCTGACCCGGGAGCGCGGCCCGCTGTTCGTCGCCGTCGTGGACCAGGCCGTGTTGGAGCGCCCCATCACCGCGGACCGATCGGTCATGGCCGCCCAGCTTGACTACCTGGTGCAATGCTCCGAGCTGCCCAACGTCGAGCTTCATGTAATACCGCGCGAAGCGATGGCCTACCCAGGGCTCAACGGACCGTTCACCATTGCCGATCTACCGAACGGGACGCGAGTGGCGCATGTGGACAGCCAAGCGCACGCGCAGATCGTTGAGCAAGCGTCCGAGCTTGGTACGCTCGAACGGCGGTGGGAACTCATCCGGAGTGAGGCTCTACCCCGGGGGCGATCAGTGCAACTCCTGAGAGAAGCGGCGACATCATGGACATGAGCGGCGCGCAGTGGCGTAAGAGCACCAGAAGCGGCAGCAACGGTGGCGACTGCATAGAGGTCGCCGACAATCTCCCCGGCGTCGTACTCGTGCGCGACACCAAGAACCGCGACGGCGGAACGCTCAACTTCAGCGCCCAGACCTGGCGCTCCTTCCTTTCGTTCGCCAAGCAGCACTGACCCCGAGGCGCAAGAAGGCCCGGCTCCCACTCGGGGGCCGGGCCTACGTCTTTCGGTGGTCAGGTCGAGGCGACGATCATGTGCCGGACCTTGGTCGCGGATGCAGGTCACCGGGGCGTCATCCCGGAGTGGGAGCCTCCAGGGCCGGCGGCAGGTGTACGGCGATGTTCGCGGCGCTGGCGTCGGTGTCGCGGATCGTCGCGCTCGCGGCGGGCTGCTCGGTCGGTGTCGAGGCCGCGCAGTACGTCCTGCGGCTGGATCGGGTGTCGTCGGTGGACGACGTACTGCTCAACGCCGCCGGCGCCGGACTTGCCGCGTTGGCGTCGCGCCGCTGGTGGCGCGCTGCGGCCCGAGCCTCGGGTCCCTGCGCCACCGAAGGCTCGCCGACGGTGGGATCGTGTACGGGTGATGGAGGCCGCGCGACGTGAACTCGAACGGGCACGAAGCTCCTCGGCCGGGTGGCACGAGCTGCGCTACGAGCGCGGCACCGACGCCGATGGCCAGGCCTGCGACGAGAACGCCTGTCGGCGGGCGAGCGTGTTGTGGGCGCTGCAGTACGGTCGTCGGGCCGAGGACCTCCCGCTGGTGCGGTGGCTGGCCAGGCAGGAGGCACAGTGTCGACGCGAGGCGCCGTCCCAGGGCATGACCGACGAGACCGAGCTGGCCGGCTATCTGCTCGCCGAGTATCGCCAGGTCGAGGACGTGTGGCTGCACTGGGAACTCAAGCGGGCCGACTTCGACACCTGGTGCGGCTACGACGGTGAGCACCTGTTCGCCGCCGGCGTGCCGGTCACCGTTGCCTTCGTGCGGGACAGCGGGCACGCCGAGCGGGACGACGTGCTGGCGTACCTGTTGGACGAGGAGGGCCAGCCGTGGGTCTCCGAGGAGACGCTGGCGGAATGGTGGCGAGGGAAACGATCGTTCTTCCCGGATGATCCGACCGCCGAGGACCCGCTCACCTGGATCGCTCGCGCCAAACTGGTCGGTGATCGGGTGCTGGCGCGCGAGTTGTTGGACCGCTGGGCGGTGGATCGGCCTCGGGACGAGTCCACACTGAGCCATCTGCGATATGAGTTGGCCGACCTCGGGGCGTTCGCTGAGGCCGCTGCGGCGCAGCGGGAGAGTCTGGTGTTCACCGACACCGCATGGGATGCGGCGTCGGCGTGGCAGTCCCTCGCCGAACTGGAGCGCCAGGCCGGCGACCACGCCGGCGCCTGGGAGGCGTTACGTGAGTGTCGCCGGGCCCTGCACGACGTGTCCGGCTGGACCGAGGTCGGCCTGGGTCGGATGTACGTGGGGGAGCTTTTCCTCCTGGCCCGTTGCGCCGGCGCCGAGCTTGCCGCTGTGGTGTTCGCCGAGGCCGACCGGCAGGCGCACCAGGTCCCCCGGTTGCCTGTGGTGGTGCTGCGAGTCGCCGCCGAGGCGGCGGACCGAGTCGGTCACCAGGCCGCGGCGAGGCTCTACCGGCAGCTCCGCGATGCCGAACAACGGCGCGTCGACGGCGAGCGCGGTTAAGGCCGGACACCTCGCGCTCTCGCGCGCGAGCCGGTGGCGGGTCACGCGGGGCCGCGTGCCCTCCGACCCGCTCGGCCGAGGTCTGGCGACTTCTTGAGCAGGACGACACCGCCCACGACGAAGATGATGCTGAGGACTATCCCGGTGACGTTGCCCTGGGCCAGGGTCGCGAAGAGGCCCAGCAGGCCCACGATGACCGCCACCCCGCCGACAAGTCGCATGAAGTAGCCGCCGACCGACTTGACTCGTTCATTCGCCATGGTGATTCTGTGCCCGACGGGCCGGTGCCACAAACACGCGATGGCGGCGGAGCGCTCAGCAGTGCCCGGCCCAGTCGTCAGGCTGCGACAGCGATCCGCACAGTCAGCCCAGGACCGCTCGGATGACCGCGTTGTTTCCGTCCAGTTCCAGCAGGTTGACGACCCACCCTCCCGGTTTGGGCTCGGCTCCGGGTTGGTCGCATCCGACTCGCCCGCCGCCGTCGGCGTGTGTCCCCACAGTGCACCCGGGGCGCGACAGGAAGCCGCCACCGCCGCCCCTGCCATTGGCGTCGGTCAGTCGCACCCGGACGCCGCCGTCCTCCACCGAGGACGACACCGTCCATCTGCCGAGCGGGAATTTGACCGAACCGGAGAAGGACACTGTGCAGTCGCCGTCGGCACACGCCGGGTACGTGCTGCCGCCCCCGCTCGGCGCCTTCGTGCTCGGTGCCGCCGTGGACTCCTGTGCCGCTTCGGGCTTCCGTGACGCGTCCGCGGAGGGGGAGGAAGATGCGGAAGGTCCGGCGTCACGGGGACTTGTGGGGGAAGCAGCGAGGGAGGCGGTCGCGGTAGCGGCGGTGTCAGGGCTCGACCACGTGGCACCGGAGGACGATTCCGCCGTGGAGTTGCAGCCTGCTACGGCCAAGACCAGCAGTAACGCCCCGATCGCGGTGCGCTTGGCGGCGGAGGGTCGGCAATGCTTCACGCGCGGAGTCTAGTGGCCCGACTGTGCCGGATCTTGGAGCGCCCAGGCGTCGCCGGCCCATCGTGAACGCCGGGCGCGGCGGTGTCCCCGGCCGTCGATTGGCCGGGGACACCGCCGAGGCGTCGGAACGGGTTCGACCTCAGGGGCAGTCGAACCAGCGGGTCTCCTCACCGTCGCCGTAGTAGGCGTTCATCGGGCAGTTGTACCAGGTTCCGGTGGCGTGCGCGTAAACCTGCGCGTACTCCGGGTACCACTCGGAGCCATTACTTCCCTTGTAGACACCGATGAAGTCCGGGCGTCCGATGTCGAACCACGAGAATGGCCCGAAATAGTCATTGCTGTTGCGCTCGAAATTGTCGGCCGAGTTGTCGAGGTTGACATAGCCGGGCGATTCGGCGAGCGTGCCGTAGACCTTCATCTTCACGGTGGCGTCGGTGCCGGCCCCGTTGATGTTCGCGGTGTGCACGAAGATCGTGTACCGCTGAACAGCGTTGACGCCCATGTCACCGGCCGCGGCGGCGCTGGCGGCGGTGCCGCCGACCAACGCCGTCATCATCACGACGAGCGCGCCGGCAACTGCGATGGGGATTCGGAATCTCATGGCTGACTTCCTCCTACGGAGAGCTGAAAACGATTGCTGCCAGGGCAGTACGACGACTGTGGCAGCGCCTGCTGCCGCGACGCTGACGTGGCGCTGAAAATGCCGGCACCGTCCGGTCTCCGACTGAGCCGTCCAGGCCAGAGGTTCCGTCGATAACCTGAGTCGAATCGTGTGGTCGAGGCGGGGGACCCAATGCGAGTCAGGCTTCTTGGACCGGTCGACGTGACCACGGAGACGACCGCCCGTACGATTTCCGGACTCCGCCGCAAGGGCGTGCTCGCCGTGCTCGCCCTGCACCCGGGCGTCATCGTCAGCACCGACCGCCTGATCGACGTGATCTGGGCGGACCAGGCCCCCGCCACCGCGCCGAACAGCCTGCAGAGCCACGTGTCCTACCTGCGTCGCGTCCTCGGCGCGCGTAGCGCGATCCTGGGTCGTCCACCCGGCTACCTGCTGGATCTGCACGGCGAGGCCACCGACGTCCAGGTGGCCGAGCGGCTCATCCGCGAGGGCACCCGGTCGACCGACCACGGCCACGCCCGCACGCTGCTGGCGGATGCCCTCGACCTGTGGCGGGGTCGTTCACTTGTCGACGTCGCCAGCCTCGACTGGCTGCACGCGCAGGCCGAACGCCTGGAACACCTCCGGTTGGTCGCCGTGCGCGCGCTCGCCGACAACCGCCTGGCGCTCGGCGAGCACGCGCAACTCGTACCGGAGTTGGAGCTGTCGGCCCAGCACCATCCCCTCGACGAGCACATCCACGACCAACTCATGGTGGCGCTCTACCGCGCCGGCCGACAGTCCGACGCGCTCGCGACGTACCGGCGGTTGCGCCGCACCCTGCGCGACGACCTGGGCATCGAGCCGAGCCCGGCGCTGCGCGACCGGGAGAGCGCCATCCTGGCGCAGGACCCGGCGCTCGCCTGGTCGGCGCCGGCCGGGGAGGTGGTCACGGTCGCGGCCCGCGAGTCCGCGCCGGCCCAACTACCCCCGGCGGTACGCGCCTTCGCCGGTCGTCACGACGAGGTGCGCTGGCTCGACGACCGGCTCGGTCGGCCGGGTGCGCCACACCCGCCCGCGGTGGTCATCTCGACCATCTCCGGGACACCGGGCGTCGGCAAGACGACGCTCGCCGTGCACTGGGCCCACCGGGTCGCCGACCGCTTCCCGGACGGCCAGCTCTATGTCAACCTTCGGGGCTTCGATGCCGGTGGGGCGGTGCTGGACCCCGCCGACGCGATCCGGGGATTCCTGGACGCGCTCGGTGTGCCGGTGCAGCGTGTCCCGGCCGACCTGTCCGCACAGGCCGCGCTCTACCGCAGTCTGCTGACCGGCCGACGGGTCCTCGTCCTGATCGACAACGCGCGCGACGCGGAGCAGGTCCGCCCGCTGCTGCCCGGCTCGGCCGGCTGTGTTGCCGTGGTGACGAGTCGCAACCAGCTCACCTCGCTCGTCGCCGGCGAGGGCGCCCAGCCTCTCGCTCTCGACCTGCTGCCCGCGTCCGAGGCCCGGGACCTGCTGGCCCGCCGGCTGGGCGGTCATCGCGTCGCCAGCGAGCCGGTCGCCGTCGACCAGATCATCGCGAGCTGCGCCCGGCTGCCCCTCGCGCTGGCCGTGGCCACCTCGCGGGCCGCCACCCGTCCCGGTTTCCCACTGGCGGCCCTGGCCGGTGAGTTACGCGACGCGGCCGACGCGTTGGACGCCCTCGACGGTGGTGACCCGACCACCGACGTACGCGCGGTCTTCTCGTGGTCCTACCGCGCACTGAGCCCGGCGGCCGGTCGGATGTTCCGGCTGCTGGGGTTGCACAGCGGTCCGGACATCGCCGTGCCGGCCGCGGCCAGCCTGGCCGGCGTCCCGCTGCGCGAGGCCCGGGCGCTGCTGACCGAGCTGACCCGCACCCACCTGGTCATCGAGCACACGGCCGGCCGGTACGCGATCCACGACCTGCTGCGCGTCTACGCGACCGAGCTGACCCACGACCTCGACAGCGACGGTGAGCGGAAGGCCGCCGTACGCCGTGCGCTCGACTTCTACCTGCACGTCGCGTATGCCGGCGCCCGGCTCCTGCAACCCTTCCGTGACCCGATCGACCTGGGCATCGTCCACGCCGGCGTCGCGGCGGTGGCGCCGGCCGACGCCGGACAGGCGATGGCCTGGTTCGTCGCGGAGCATCCGGTGCTGCTCAACGCCGTGACCCGCGCGGCGGAGGACGGGCTCTACGCGCACGCGTGGCGGTTGGCGTGGACGATGGCCGACTTCTTCGACCGCAAGGGTCACTGGCACGACTGGACCACGACCCACGAGACGGCGTTGACCGCCGCCGACCTGCTCGCCGACAGGTGGGCGGCGGCGAGCGTACGCCGTGGTCTGGGTCGTGCCCGCGCCCACCTGGGCCAGTTCGCCGAGGCGCACGCCCAGCTCCGGCAGGCGGCCGACCTGTACGTCCTCCTGGGCGACCTGACCGGCCAGGCGCACGTGGCCCGCAGCATCGCCTGGGTCTGCGCCCGGCAGGGGCGGCACCGGGAGGCCCTGGCCCACGCGCAGCACGCGCTGACGTTGGTCGAAGCCGTCGGTGACCGCGCTCTGCAGGCCCGCGCCCTCAACTCGGTCGGCTGGCAGTACGCCCAGCTCCGCGACCACGGCGCGGCCCTGCGGCACTGCCGGCGGGCGCTGCGCCTCGTCCGCGAGGTGGGCGACCGGTTCGGGGAGGCCAACACCTGGGACAGCATCGGCTACGCCCACCACCACCTCGGCGACTTCCAGCAGGCGTCCGTCTGTTACCAGCGGGCGGTGGAGCTGTTCCGGGATCTCGGCGACCGCTACTACGAGGCCGACACGCTCACCCACGCCGGGGAGAGCCACCAGGCGGCGGGCGACCCGGAGGCCGCCCGGGTCGCCTGGACGAGGGCGTTGGACATCCTCGGCGCCCTCGGCCATTCCGACGCCGACCGGCTCCGCGCCAAGCTCCGCCACCACCGGATCGTCGGCCCCCCGACCCCGGCGCCCTGCGCCTGACCCCCACCCGGGCCTCGTATAGTTCCGGCGGTGCGGAGCGAGAAGGTTCGGCAGGCGTACGGGTCCGTCGCAGACCTCTACATCGACCTGTTCGGCACGACCCAAAAGATCAACCCGGACGACCCGGCCTTCATCGGCCGTCACCTGGCCGGTCAGACCGGCACGGTGCTCGACCTGGGCTGTGGCCCTGGCCATCTCACCGGTTACCTTCGGTCGCTGGGCGTCGACGCCAGGGGGATCGACCTGGTCCCCGAGTTCATCACCCATGCGCGGGCGGCCCACCCGGACGTCGAGTTCCACCTCGGGTCGTTCGAACGCCTCGACGTCGCCACCGGCTCCGTCGACGGCATCCTGGCCTGGTACTCGCTGATCCACCTGCCGCCGGAGGAGGTCGACGGCGTACTCGGTGAGTTCCGCCGGGCGATGGCCCCGGGCGGCAAGCTGGTGCTGGGCTTCTTCGACGCCGACGAGGTCGGCCCCTTCGCGCACAAGGTGGTGACCGCGTACCGCTGGCCTCCGGACGAGGTCTCCGCGCGACTCAGCCGGGCCGGCTTCCGGGAGGTCGAACGCGTCCAGCGGCCGGCCGAGGGCGGCCAGCGGCCCCATGCCGCCATCGCGGCGGTCGCGGATGCCGGGTAGCCGGGGTCCTCGGCGCGGCGGGTGTCGATCGCGTCAGTCGGCGTCCTCGGCGAACGCCGCGCGCGGCGCGAGGTGCTGGCCGCGCGCGTACTCCGCGGCGAAGCCGGTCGCGCCGAGCGCCTCGACCGCGGCCGTCCGGACGGCGGCCAGGTCGGCCGCGTCGTCGGGGTCGGGCACCTGGCCCAGCTCCGCGAAGGCGGCGTCCGTGACGGCGACCAGCAGGCCGGCCCGCGCGTGGTCGCCGTGGGCCGACGCGAGCGCCGCGCCCGCCAGGCAGACGTACGGGACGAAGTCCGCCCAGCCGTTGCGGAAGACCCTCTCCCGACTCGCGGCGAACAAGGCCCGCGCCGCGTCGAGATTGCCGAGACCCAACTCGCAGAACCCGAGGTTGTGGGTCTCCGAGTTGGCGAGCTTGGGCTGGCCCAGAGCCTCGTTGAGCGCGATGCTCTCCCGGTAGAGCTGCCGGGCCCGGGTCAGGTCGCCGGACATCCGGGCCACCGCGGCCAGCACGTGGCGGGGCCGCTCCTCCAGACTCCGATCGCCGGATCGAAGGGCGACCACGAGCGCTTCCCGGGCGCGCGCCTCCCCGCCCGGGAGGTCACCACCACGGATGGCGACCCGGGCGAGGCTGTAGCGGGCCTCCACCTCCCCCGCCGGATCGCCGGCGGCCCGCGCCCTGTCGATCTCGGCCTCGCTCATGCGCACCACCGCGTCGGTCTCGCCCCGACGGAAGGCCGCGCGAACGTCCTCGCGGAAACCCATGTGTGTTCTTCCCTCTCCGCTGCGGTCGTCGTCCTGCGCGAACGCGTGCTCGTCGGCCCGCTGTGCGGTCAGCCCGCTGTGAAGAGGGTCCAGGTCTCCACGAGACCGAACCCCATCGACTCGTAGAGCGCCCGGCCCATCACGCTCGACTGCAGGTAGGCCGCGTCCGCGCCGGCCGCGATGCCATCGCGCAGTACGGCCTCCGTGATCTCGCGACCCAGTCCGCGGCCTCGTGCGGATGGCACGACCGCGATGTTGAACACGCCAACCACGCCGGAGGTCGACATCGCGAGCCCGGTGCCGACGGGCCGACCGGACTCCTCGGCCAGGTAACCGGTGATGGAGTCGGCGTCGAGCACACCGCCGCTCATCAGTGAACCGAAGATGCCCTCGGGAGCTTCGAAGCCCCGCGTGAGGGTGTCGGTGTAGAGGTCGGCCTCCGCCGCGCGGACCTGGCGGACCGGTTCTCGCCGCCTCGCGTCGGCCCGGAACACAACGTCCTGCGCGCCACAGGCCAGCATCGGCACATCGCTGAGGTGGAGCAGCCCGTGTCGAGCCGCGAGAGCGCGGACCTCGTCGTCGGCCTCGCCGCGAACCATTATCGACCAGCGCGCGGCCTGTCTGCCCACCTCGACCGCCATCTCGGCGAGCGCCACGAGGTCCGGTTCGAGCGTCGTGTCGTAGGCCGCGTTCAGCGTCGCCACCCCGGAGTGGGTCAGCGCTGCGCGGGCGGTGCCCCGCTCGGCGTACCAGCCCTTCGGGGTGACCGCACAGAGGCGCCTGATGGCGTCGAAGTACGACGCCGCCATCCGCTCGGCGATGGTGTTGATCGGAACCCCCCTCGTGCTGTCCGCGGCCACCACCCCCAGCCCTGCGGCCCCGGACCAGCCCGGGAAGCGTTCGAGTATGCCTGGGCCGGTCTCCACCGATGGAAACCGGCCCCAGCGAGGGCGGTCAGGCGGCGAGCTTGTCGGCGATCTTGACGACCCGCTGTGCCATGTGGTCGAGGGCGTTGAGCTGCGCGTCACCCAGCGGGGCGTCGTTGCTGCCGCCGGTGACGTGCGAGACGCCGTACGGGTTGCCGTCGGCGAACTTCAGCGGGTCGGTGTAGCCGGGCGCGACGACCAGGCCGCCGAAGTGGTGGATCGTGTTGTAGAGCGCCAGCAGCGTCGACTCCTGGCCGCCGTGAGCGGTCATGGTCGCGGTGAAACCGGCGTACACCTTGTCGGCCAGCAGGCCCTGCGCCCACTGCGGGCCGAGGGTGTCGAGGAACTGCTTGAGCTGGCTGGCGACGTTGCCGAACCGGGTGGGGCTGCCGAACAGCACCGCGTCGGCCCAGACGACGTCGTCGGCGGTCGCCTTCGCCTCGTCCTTGGTGGCGTCGAAGTGCTGGCTCCAGGCGGCGTTGGAGGCGATGGCCTCCGCCGGGGCAAGCTCCGGGACCTGGCGCAGGCGCACCTCGGCGCCGGCCTTCTCGCCGGCCTCGGCGAGCCGCTTGGCCATGGCGTGAATGGTGCCGGTGGAGGAGTAGTAGATGACGGCGAGCTTGGTCATCGGAGGGGTCCTTCCGTCGAAGTAGTTGCTAGCGATAAATTTGCTGCCGCAACAATCTCACTCTAGCAACGGCGGCGAGCGGTTGCCACCGGACCTCGGCCCGACGCCCCCTTCCCCCCATCGGCGGGGACCCGAATACCGACAGACGGCGCTCCGCGGCGGTGACCACCGAATGCCCCCGGTCGGGACGGCCGACGCCCGACGGCACGAAGTGGTGTCCCGTGCCACACGGAACCAGGCCACCGGAGACATCGACGGCCGACGAGGCGACTCCACGGCCGGTACGATCGGCCGCGTGGATCTGGAGGTCGTCGCCGACCGACTCGGGGTGCCCGTCGAGGCCATCGACCGCGTGCACCGCCTGGCGAACGACGGGCCGTCGGCCCCGCTGCCCGCCCCGGCCGACGCGCCAGCGATCCTCGACCGGCTCGCGGCACGACCGGACGACGCCGCCGAGATCATGGCGGGCTGGCCCCACCCCGACTCACCACTGTGGACACCGGAGTTGCGCTGGCTGCTCGACCGCTCGACGGCCCTGGTTCTCGCCGATCTCGGTGGCCACGGCTGGCTGCCGCCCGGTCCGGAGCTGCCGCGCGACCGAGGTCCCGCCTGGCGGCACCTCTACGTGTACGCGTACCTGGCCCTGGTCGACGTCGTCCGGGGATACCACCGCGACCACGGCATCACCGACGAGGTGTCCTGGGCGACCCTCGCGGACCTGGGCCGCAACCTCGCGATCGACAGGCGGATGCGCGGCGAGGGTTGGCCGGTCATGCAGAGCTGGCTGACGCTGCACGCGCGCGGCGGCCTCTACCAGTTGGGCCGATTGCAGCACCAGCGCGGCGGCACGGCCATCGACCTGCACATCCCCGAGGCGGGGCCGCTGACCCCGGAGGCCGTCGAGGCGTCGCTCGACGAGGCCCGCGCGTTCTTCCCCCGTCACTTCCCCGACGAGCACTACACGGCGTTCGCCTGCGGATCCTGGCTGCTCGACCCGCAGTTGCGGGAGTACCTGCCCGCGGACTCCCACATCATCCGGTTCCAACAACGCTTCGTGCTGGACCCCTACGAGGAGCCGGAGGGGCTGGACGCCGATGTCGAGGTGCGGCGATTCGTGTTCCGCACCCTGACCACGCCCCTCGACGAGTTGCCGCGCGACACCGTGCTCCGGCGTGCGGTCGTCGACCATCTGACGGCCGGCCGCCACTGGCGCTGGCGCCGGGGCCGGTTCCCGATCTAGTCGCGAGTGGCGCGGCCCCTCAGCCGAGACAGAACTCGTTGCCCTCGACGTCCTGCATCACGAGGCACGACTCGTTGTCCTCGTCGGCGGTCAGCAGCCGCACGCGCGTCGCGCCGAGCGCGACAAGTCGCGTGCATTCGGCCTCCAGCGCGGCCAGCCGCTCGCCGCCCACGAGCCCGGTGCCGACCCGCACGTCGAGGTGCAGCCGATTCTTGACGATCTTGCCTTCGGGGACGCGCTGGAAGAACAGGCGCGGGCCCACCCCGGAGGGATCAGCGCAGGCGAACGCCGAACCCCGCTGCGCAGCCGGCCGGGTCGCCTCGAAATCGTCCCAGGTGGCGAAGCCCTCCGGCGGCGGCGGTACGACGTATCCCAACACCGCACACCAGAACCGGGCGACACGCTCCGGCTCCGCGCAGTCGAAGGTGATCTGGACCTGCTTGACCGGCGACATCGCTCCACCCTAGAGGGGCCCGCGCGTCGGTCGCACCGAATTATCGGCGCGACCGTTGCCGTCGGTGGGCCACCGTGACGACGACCGGCCGTCACGGCAGAATCTCGACGTACCCGTCACTGCCGTGTACGCGGATCCGCTGTCCGTCGGCGATCAGCCGGGTGGCGTCCACCACGCTGACGACAGCCGGCAGGCCGTACTCCCGGGCGATCACCGCGCCGTGTGTCATCAACCCGCCGACCTCCGTCACCAGGCCCGCGATCGCGACGAAGAGGGGCGTCCAGCTCGGATCCGTGTGCGCCGTGACGAGGATGTCGCCGGGTTCGAGATGAGCCTGTGCCAGGTCCAGGATGACGCGGGCGCGCCCCTCGATCGTCCCGGCGGAGACCGGCAGGCCGACCAGAGCGCCGGCCGGGACGTCGTCGCGTCGGTACGCCCCGGTGAGGGCCTCGCCCTCGGAGGTCAGCACCCGGGGCGGCGTGAGCGCGTGGTACGACCGGAACGCGTCCCTGCGTTGCCGGATCAGCGTGTGGTCCACCCGGTGTGAGCGCACGACGTCGTGCAACTCCTGGAACGTGAGGTAGAAGGCGTCCTCCGGCTCGCGGAGCACGTCGGCCCGCACGAGGCGCTCGATCTCTCGCAGCAGGGCCTGCTTGTAGACGAAGTAGCGGCTGATGATTCCGTACTTCGGATACTCCCGGTAGCCGACGAAGGTCCGGACCCGTTCGATCATCCGCTCGGTCTCGTCGGCCTTCTGCTCACCGTCCGGCAGCGCCCGCAGGCGCGTCAACACCTCGCGCGTCTTCCGCTGCGCCTCCTGCCTCCCCTGCTCGAAGCGCTGCTGGGCGGCGCCCGGCGCGAAGTTCGCGACGTTGTCGAGGAGCACGGGCAGGAGCGTGGCCGGGCGTTCGCGCCACCGCGGTCTCGTGATGTCGATCTCGCCGACGCAGCGCATGCCGTACCGGTCGAGGTAGGCCTCGATGGCGTCGCGCGCTTCGGCCCCGCCCGCGAGCTTCGGCAGCTCGTCCAGGAAACCGTCGTCCTCGACGCCCCGCAGGAACGCCACCACCTCCGGATGCGGTCGGATCACGTCCGCGACGTCGAGCAGCGCGAGCCCCATCTCCGACGTGACGTTGCCGGGGGCGGACAGGGTGAGGGTGTCGGCGGCGTTCCGCTCGCCGAGCCATTCCCCCAGCCGGTCGTTGAGCCACCAGGTGGCCTGCATCCCCGCCATGATCGCCTGCATGCTCAACGGATCGCCGAGGTCCCGCCTGTGCTCGTCGAAGGCCTTCAGCAGGAAGTCGAACAGCGCTGGTCCGGTCAACGGGGCGATGTCGTTCCGCAGGGCCGCGACGGACGCCTCGTTGCGCTCGACCAGTTGGGTGACGATGGCCGGGTCGGTAGCGATCGGGGTGGCGGTGGCACCGCCCGGCGGCCGGAGGGGACCGCTGTCCGGCAGCGCCGGGACGAAGCCGGGGCGGTCGAGGACGGTCCGCAGCGCGTCCCCGGTCAGCGGATCGATCCGGCCGGTCATCTCCAGGAAGCTGGCGCGGCTCGCCGGCGCGGCCAGCATCCGGGTCGCGTCGACGAACAGCCTGCCGCCGGCCTCGTGCATCGGCGTCATGGCCGTCAGCTGCCACATGGAGAGGCCCAGCGGCTTCATGGGATCGGTCATCATCTGCTGGTGGCCGACGGAGAGATAGATGTGGTTCTCCTGGTCGTCGGCCACGGGGATGGGGAAGAGCGTGGTGATCGGCCGGCTCTGCACGATCTGGAAGTCATCGTCGACCAGGCACCACTCGATGTCCTGCGGACAGCCGAACCGCGCCTCGATCCGTCGCCCGAGTCGCACGAGCCGGAGGGCCTGCTCATCGGTCAGCGCGGGCTGCTCCTGCCGCTGGCTGTCGATCGTCACCTCGTGCGTCCCGCCACCGGGCAGGGCGTGCACGGCGACCTGTTTGGCGGCGACCGCCCTGTCGACGACCGCACCGTCGCGCACCCGGAAGACGTCCGGGTTCACCCGGCCGGAGACCAGTGCCTCGCCGAGGCCGAAGCTGGCGTCCACGGTGGCGACCTGCCGGTTGCCGGTGACGGGGTCGGCCGTGAAGAGGATGCCGGCCGACCGTGGGAAGACCATCTGCTGGACGACCACGGCCATCCCGACCCTGCGGTGGTCGAAGCCGTTGCGGAGGCGGTAGGTCACGGCCCGCTCGGTGAACAGCGACGCCCAGCACCGGCCGACGTGCGCGAGGACCGCCGTCGGACCCTGGACGTTCAGGTAGGTGTCCTGCTGGCCGGCGAAGGAGGCCGTCGGCATGTCCTCCGCCGTCGCGCTGGACCGCACGGCGTAGGCGGATTGCTCCCCGTGCACGAGGAGCGCGCGGGTGATCGCCGCCGCGAGGTCGTCAGGGATGGCGGTCCCCTCGATGCGCTGGCGGACCTCGGCGCTGAGCACGCGGATCGCCTCCCGGTCGTCCGGCCTCAGGCGCGCCAGCTCATCGAGCAGATCGCCGATCGCGGGCCCCTGCGCCACGATCCGCCGGAAGGCGGCAGTCGTGACGCAGAAGCCGGCCGGCACCCGGACGCCGTCGATCCGGGTCAGTCCGCCCAGGTTCGCGCCCTTGCCGCCAACGAGCGCGACAGAGGTCCGGTCCACCTCTCGAAGATCCACAACGTACGGCTCGATCATCGCCACACCTCCTCCGCGGCCGCGCTCGGGCGCACCGCAGCCGCCGATTCTGCGGCACGACCCGGGTCTTGCCGCAAGCCCCCCGGTACGCTATAAGTTAGAAGTGGCAGGGAGTCGGATCTCCCTGCCTTTTGCTGTGGTCGCCCGGGGCAGGCTGAGACTCTGGGTGACGCCGGCCCGGCCACCGACGCCAGGCGACCGACCCGAGAATGCTCAACACCGCCGGGCCGAGCACCAGGCGGATGACTGTGACGTCGATGATGACGGCGGTCGCCAGTCCGATACCGATCATCTTGATGCTGGTGTCCTCGATCGGCACGAAGGACAGGAACACCACCGTCATGATCGCCGCGGCGGCGGTGATCAGCCGGCCCGTGCTGTCCACGCCGACCACGATGGCCCGCTGTGCGTCGTGGCCACTGTCGTACTCCTCCTTGACGGCCGAGAGCAGGAACACCTCGTAGTCCATGGAGAGTCCGAAAAGGACCGCGAACAACAGCATCGGCACCATCGACATGATCGGCACGGGTTCGTCGATGCCGATCAGCGACAGGCCCCAGCCCCACTGGAAGACGGCCACCAGGACGCCGAACGCGGCACCGATCGACAGCAGCGCCAGCACCGCCGCCTTGAGGGCGAGCACGGGCGCCCGGAACATCGCGATCAGCAGTAGTGCCGCCACGGCGAGCACGGCAAGCACCATCCAGGGCAGCCGACCGCCGACCGCGTCGGACAGGTCCGTGACGAAGGCGGTGGGACCGCCGACGTAGATTGTCCCGTCCGTGCCCCGCTCGGCTGCCGGCGCCACCTCGTCGCGGAGGCGATGCAGCAGGTCACTGACCTCGGCGTCCTGTGGCGAGTGCCGGGGCACCACGGTGAGCAGCGCGAAGCCGCCGTCCGGGCTCAGTTGGGCCGGGGTCACCAGGGACACTTCCGGATCGGCCGCGAGGCCGCTGCCCAACCTCTCCAGCATGGCGTCGCCCCGGCCACCGCTCGGCAGGTCGGCGACGACCAGGAACGGCGCGTTCCAGCCGGCCCCGAACTCCGTGGCGATCCTGTCGTACGCCTTGCGCTGGGTGAAGCTCGGCGGCGCGTTGCCGTCGTCCGGGGTGCCCAGCCGCAGGCTGAACATCGGGATCGTGAGCACGACGAGGAGCAGCAGTGCGCCGGCGGCGTACGGGTAGGGGTTCTTCGCCACCCGGCTCGCCCACCGCCCCCAGCCGCCGATCGCCTGCCCCGCGCCGGGCTTTCCCGCGACCGGCGCGTCCGTGCGCCGACGGCCGACGCGCAGGGCGTTGATCTTCGGCCCCAGCAACCCGAGCACCGCCGGCAGCAGGGTCAGCGCGGCGAGCATGGTCATGCCGACGGTCAACGCCGCGGCCACACCCATGCCGCCGATGAACGGGATGCCGGTGAGCAGCAACCCGAGAATCGCCGCCACCACTGTCGCGCCGGCGAACAGCACCGCGTGGCCTGCCGTGGCGAGTGCCCGGCCGACGGCGTCCACCGTCGGCATGCCGGTCGCGAGGTAGTGCCGGAATCTGGTGATCACGAACAACGCGTAGTCGACGCCCGCCCCGAGACCGAGCATCACCGCCACGATCGGTGCGATGGCCGGGATGTCCATGCTGGTGCCGACGATCAACACCAGCGCGGTGCCGGCCATCAGCCCGAGCACGGCGACCAGCACGGGCAGGCCGGCGGCCACCACCGACCCGAACGCGAACAGCAGGACGAGCAGCGCCGTCCCGACGCCGATGAACTCGGATCCGCTGGTCTCCGGGGTGGCGGCCAGATCCACCACCAGGCCGCGGAACTCCACCGTCAGCCCGGCGGCACGAGCCTTGTCGGCCGCGGCGTCGAGCCGTTCGCTCTGCTCGGCGGTGAGGTCGCCGAGTTCCCTGTCGTACTGCACGGAGCTGATCGCGGTGCGGCCGTCGGCGCTGAGCTGACCGCCCTGCTCGGCCAGCGGGTCGGTGGCCGACCGGACGTCCGGCTGTCCGGCGAAGTCCGCGACCACCGCGTGGATGGCCTCGGCCTGGGCCGGCTCGCGGAGCGGGCCCCTGTCGCTGTGCCAGACGACGTCGGCGCTGGCGGCGCCGAGTTCGGCGAAGTGTTTCTGGGTGAGGTCCACGGCGCGCTGCGACTCCGCGCCGGGGATCCGGAATTCGTTGACGAAGGCGCCGCCGCTGACCTGGGCCGCACCGAGCAACGCCAGGACGCTCACGACCCAGGCCGCGAGCGTCAGCCAAGGGTGCCGGGCCGTGGTGCGCCCCAACCGATCGAGGGTTCTCTCCATGCCCGAAGCCTAGATGCACTCTATGCAACATTGCAATGGATGCAACAAGCGGGCTTGTAGGATGCAGCGATGACGGGCAACATGGGCCTTCGCGAGCGGAAGAAGGCGCGCACCAGACAGGCGCTCGTCGACGCGGCGATCGCACTGTTCGCCAGCAAGGGATACGACGAGACCACAATCGCCGACGTGACGGCCGCCGCCGACGTCTCGCCCCGCACCTTCTTCGTCCACTTCGCCAGCAAAGAGGACGTGCTGTTCGACGATCCCCCGCTCAAGCTGGAACTCTTCACCGCTGTGCTGGCGCACCCCGGTCCGGACGAGACCCCCGCGCAACTGCTGGTCCGGGCGTTCCACTCGGTTCTTCACTCCGACACCGACCTCATGGGCCAGTCCGAGCGTGTCCGCGCCGACCTGATCCTCCAGACGCCGGCACTACAGGCCGGCGCGGTGCGCAAGGTGTTGGAGGGTCAACGCGAGATCGTCCGGGCGCTGCTCGACGCCTATCCCGACACGCTGGACCCGGTAGCCGCCTCGGCGCTCGTCGGTGCCATGGTGGGCACCCTGGTCGGTGCGATCACCATGCTCTACTCCGATGCCGCGGTGGCGGCCCGGATGGCCGCGGATCCCCAGCGGATGCGCGCCGAACTGGAAGCCGCCATCAGCTCCACCTGGCACCACCTCGGCGGCACCGGCTGACCCCCGCGTGCGCCGGTGGCGCACGCGGGGCACGACGAGAAGGGTCCCGTGCCTGTGCTGCTGAGCTGGCTGCTTTCGGCAACCGACGAGCGTCCGGATGCGATCCGGATCGACGACCGGGCCACGTCGTGGGTCGAGTTGCGACGGCTCGCCGCCGCGGTGGCCGACGACCTGCGCGGTGTGGACCGTGTCGCCGTCGACGCGACTGCCAGCCTGCACACGGTGGTCGGTGTCGTCGGCGCGCTGCTGGCCGGGTCCGCGGTGATACCGGTGCCGCCGGACGCCGGCCCGATGGAACGTGAGCACATTCTGCGTGACTCGGCGCCCGGAGCGATGCTCGTGCCGGCTCACGGTGAGCGCCAGCAGCCACCCGACGGGCTGCCGACAATTCCGATCGACCTGGGCCGAGGGTCGGACACCCACCATCCGGAGCCCGACCCGGCCGGCATCGCGCTGATTCTCTACACCAGCGGCACCACCGGCGCGCCGAAGGGCGTGACGCTCTCCCGCCGAGCCATCGCCGCCTGTCTCGACGGGCTCGCCGCGGCCTGGCAGTGGACGCCCGACGACCTGCTCGTGCACGGCCTGCCGCTGTTCCACGTGCACGGTCTGGTGCTCGGGGTGCTCGGCCCCCTGCGCGTGGGCGGCCGGCTGCACCACGTCGGCCAACCCCGCCCCCAGCGGTACGCGGCGGCGGCCGGCTCCCTCTATTTCGGCGTCCCCACCATCTGGTCCCGGATCGCCGCCGACGAGACGTCGGCCCGGGCGCTACGCTCCGCGCGGCTGCTGGTGTCGGGCAGCGCCGCCCTGCCCGCGACGGTCTTCGCCGACCTGACCAGGCTCACCGGCCACGAGATCGTCGAGCGGTACGGGATGACCGAAACGTTGATCACGATCAGCGCGACCGCCGACGGCCCCCGCCGGCCCGGCGCCGTCGGTCTGCCGTTGCCGGGGGTACGCACCCGGGTCGTCGACGAGCAGGGCCGCCCGATGCCCACCGACGGGGTGACGATGGGCGAGCTGGAGGTGTGCGGCCCGACCCTCTTCGACGGATACCTGAACCGGCCCGACGCGGACGCCGCCACCCGGACCTCGGACGGCTGGTTCCGCACCGGCGACGTGGCCACGATCGGCCCGGACGGCTGGCATCGCATCGTCGGCCGGGCAGCCACCGATCTGATCAAGAGCGGCGGTTACCGGATCGGCGCCGGGGAGGTGGAGGACGCGCTGCTGGCGCATCCGGGCGTCCGGGAGGCCGCGGTGGTCGGCACTCCGCACCCTGACCTCGGCCAACAGGTGACGGCGTACGTCGTGGGCGACGGGATCGACGAGGCGCACCTCATCGAGTTCGTGGCCCGACAGCTGTCGACGCACAAGCGTCCCCGACAGGTGCGGCTGGTCGAGGCCCTGCCCCGCAACGCTCTCGGCAAGGTGCAGAAGAGCCGACTCGGCACGGAGTGATCCCCGCCGGCCGCCGGCGACCCTCCCGGACCGGCCGCCCCGAGATCGAGGCGTTCCCCGCCGAAAAGTGGGAACGCCGACTCGCGCACCTCGTGCGAACGACCGCGGGTGCCACCGGAGACCAGGGAGAGCGCCATGACCGAGCTGACCGTGCGCGCCATCGGCGGGCCGACGGCCGTCCTCGACTACGCGGGCTCGCGCGTCGTGGTGGATCCGACCTTCGACGATCCGCAGACGTACCACTACGGGAAGGTCACCGCGACCAAGCTGGCCGGCCCGAGCGTCTCACCCGGGGACCTCGGCCAGGCCGACCTGGTGCTCGTGTCGCACGAGCACCACCTCGACAATCTCGACGTCTCGGGGCGGGAGTACGCACGGCAGTCCCGACGGGTGCTCACCACGGCGGCGGGCGCGCCGAACCTCGGCCCTGGCGCGGTCGGCCTCCGGCCGTTCGAGCACGTCGACGTCGGTGACCTGCGCGTCACGGCGGTTCCGGCGCTGCACGGTACGCCGGAGATCGGTGTGGTCAACGGTCCGGTGATCGGCTTCGTGCTGGAGGCGACTGGCTGGCCGACGGTCTACGTCAGCGGTGACAACGCCTCGGTGGATGTCGTGGCGGTGATCGCGGAGCGGTTCCCGGCGATCGACATCGCGATCCTCAACCTGGGCGCGGCCCACATCGCGGCACGCGGCGAGGGGTTCCTCACCCTGACGGCGGAACTGGCGGCCCGCGCGGCGGCCCTGCTCGGTGTGCGGGCGGTGGTCCCGGTCCACCAGCACGGCTGGGCGCACTACACCCAGGGCGCCGACGACGTCGTGCGTGCCTTCGAGGAGGCGGGGTTGCGACAGGTGCTCGTCGACCTGCGGCCCGGCGACACGGCGACCATCTGAGTTTCCGGCACACGCGGGTGACCGCCGCTCACGGGCAACTCCCGCGAGCGGCGGCTCCCCCTTCGTCACTCGGTTCGCAGTGCCACCGCGACCCGGGTCTTCGCCGCCCAGCCGGCCGGCAGTAGGGCGCCGACCACGGCGACGACCAGCCCGCCGAGACCGAAGAGCAACAGGTCGACCGAGCCGTACACGTCCAGGACCGCGTCCGGCAGGCGGAAGCCCACGCTGCTCGCCATCTCGGTGATGACCGTGCGTTGCAGCAGCACGCCGACCGCCGCGCCGACCACCCCGCCGACCAGGCCGGTGACCACGACCGACGCGATGACCATGGCCGTGGTCTGCCGGGGTGTCATCCCGAGCGCCTTGTGCACGCCCAGGTCGTGGACGCGTTCCCGGGTCTCCAGCACCACCGTGTTCAGCACGCCGAGGCCGGCGACGACCATCAGCAGGAGGCTGAGCAGCCCGGTCAGCGCGTTGATGATGATGATCATCTCGTCGGGCTCGTGGTTGAGTCCGTCGGCCAGCGCGCCGAGCGGCTCCAGAGCCGCCGTCAACGCCGTGGCGTACGCCCTGGCGTCGGTGCCGGACGCCACTGTGACGTAGTAGATCGACGGCGTCAGCTCCGGCTCGGCCACCCGGAGGGTGGCGACGTCGGTGACGACCTGCATGCCGTCGTCGTCGAGGTTGAACGCCTCACCGACGATCGTGACGGGGATGTCGACACCCTTGTCGGTCAGCACGATGCGGTCACCCACCTGTTTGCCGGCAGCGGTCAGGAACGGCGTCGAGACGACGATCTGCGCCGGGCCGGTCAGCCAGGTCCCCGACACCATCCGGTAGTAGCGCGCCGCGTCCGGCCCGGTGACGGCAACCGCGTCCAACTCTCCGGTGATCCCCCCGGCGGTGACCTCGCTGCGGGCCATGCCCAGGTATCCGTCGGTGCCCGGCTGGCCGGCGATCACCCGCTCGATCGCGGCCGGGTCGCCGAACGGCTCCGGCTGCCCCGGCCTCGGCGGCTGCCCCGGCGGTGGTGGTGGCCCGCCCTGCGGCGCCCGGTGCGGCTGCCCGACCTGGACGTCGGCGATGTCCTCGACCTCCTGGATCCGGTTCAGCGACGTGCCCAGACCGACCGCGAAGGTGACCGCGGCCGCGCCGAACGCGATCGCGGCGACGATGCTCACCGCTCGTACCGGTCGGGCGAAGGGGTGGGCCAGTCCGAGCGTCACCGGCCGGGAGATCGGCAGCCGGCTGGTCAGGCGGGCCGCCCATCGACCGCGGCCCGGCCGCGGGGTACGCCCGACGGCGAGCGCGTCGACGCTGCGCAACCGGCCGGCCCGGGCCGCGGCGGCCAGGGCGGTCACCGCCACGAGGGCGAGCGCGCCGCCGGCCACGACCGCGTTGACCCAGAACGCCACACCATTGTCGTCCGTACCGTAGATCTGGTTGGTCTGGGCGAGGATCGGCACGGTCAGGAGGTTGCCGGCGACCACACCGAGCGCCGCGCCGACGGTGGCCGGGATGAGCGCCTGCCCCACGTACGCCCGGACCACCTGGGCTGGCGTGAAGCCGAGCGCCTTGAGGATGCCGATCCGGCGGGTGGCGGTGGAGACCGCGCCGGCGATGACGTTGCCGATGATCAGCACCGCCATGACCACGCCCAGCATGCCGAAGGCGATCAGGAACGGCACCAGCAGGACGGTCTCGCCGGTCGCCTCCCGGCGGACGTCGAGCCACGACACGGCGCTGTCGAACGCGGCGGCGGGGACGGACGCCTGCACGGCGGTCCGGCCGGCCTGGACCTGTGCGGCCGTGCCGGCCTCGGTGAAGCGGTAGAGCATCTGGTAGGCGCGGGGGCCGTCGGGTCCGGTCCACGCCGCGAGCTGCGCCGGGGTGGTCCAGGCGTCGGCGGTCTGGCTGGCCGACCGGGCGAGCCCGACGACCGTCACCGCTGGGCTGCCCGGCGCGTCGGACACCGTCCACCGCTGGCCGAGCACCTGCTTCGGCAACCGCAGGTGCTCCCCCGTGGCCAGCACGATCTCCCCCGGGCCGGTCGCCCACCGGCCGTCGACGACCTCGACCCGGTCGACCTCGCCGCCCGGATCGGCACGCCCGACGACGGTCAGCGGCGGCACCGGGTCACCCGTGCGGCTGGTCACGTTGAGTTCCGCGTTCGGGAACGGTCCCGCCGACCCGGCGACCCCGGCGGCATCGGCGGAGGCGGCCAACTGCGCCTCGGTTACCGCGCCAGCGTCGAACTGGGCGGTGAGGTGCGCCCCCTGTTGCTGGCTGAAGGCCCGGTCGAAGGGTCCCCGGGAGGCCACCATCAGCGAACCGCCGAGGACGGCCGAGGTCACCGCGATCATCACGACCAGGCCGATCACGACAGTCTGTACGCGTCGCCGGCCGACCCCGGCCCGCACCACCCGAGCCAGCGCGCTCATCGGGCCCGCTCCAGCGCGGAGTCGGCGGCGACCTGCCCGTCCAGGAGCTGGACGGTCCGGGTCGCGCACCTCTCGGCGAGGACCAGGTCGTGGGTGACCACGACGATGGTCTGGCCGTCGGCGTGCAGCTCGGTCAGCAGCCGCATGACCTCCTCGCCGGAGGCGGTGTCCAGCGCCCCGGTCGGCTCGTCGGCCAGCAGCAGCGGCGGCCGGTTCATCAGCGCGCGGGCGACGGCGACCCGCTGTCGTTCACCGCCGGAGAGCCTCCCGGGGTACGCGCCGGCGTGTCGGTCGACGCCGAGCCGGCCGAGCAGCTCGGCCGCCCGCCGCTGGGCGGTGCCGCGGCCCATGCCGGCCAGCTGTGCCGGCAGCATGACGTTGTCTGCGACGGTCAGGTCGTCGAGGAGGTTGAAGAACTGGAACACCAGGCCGATCCGGGCCCTCCGGTAACGGGCGGAGGCCGCTTCGCCGAGCTGGTCGACACGCACCCCGTCGACGGTGACCGTGCCGGTGCTCGGCCGGTCCAGCCCGGCCACCAGGTTCAGCATCGTCGACTTGCCGCTGCCGGACGGGCCGAGAATCGCCACCGCCTCGCCGGGCGCGACGCTCAACGACACCTCACGCAGCGCCGGTGGCCCCTCGTCGTACCGGCGTGTCACCTCGTGCAACTCGATAAGCGGTGTGGTCATGTCCCCGTCTCCTCAGGTGGTGGTGAGCTGGCGAGGCTGACGCTAGGGGCGGGTACGAGTCGGACGCATCGGCAGCGAGAGGCATCTTCGGTACCGCGCCGGGATGAGTGCTGCCGACGTCATCCCTGCGAGGTAGGCGTGCGATGTAGCGACACCGCTCCCCAGGCGGATAGGCACGGGCGCGGTCGGCGCCGAGAATGAACCGATGACGGTCCGTGCGGTGGTGATCCGGCTGTGGTCGTACCTCCGGTCCCTGGCTCGTCCGGTCGGCCAGCTGCCGCCGTTGTCGCGCCGGGGGCAGCTGTTCGACGCGCTGCTGGCGCTCGGGCTCGGTCTCCTCGCCATCCAGGCGGACCGGGGTGTCGATGACCGGCCGGCGGAGCACCGCATCGTGTTCGAGCGGGGCGAGGTGTGGCTAGGTCCGCCGGTGCCACCCGACCCGGTGTGGCCGCCCTTCCTCCCGGTCGAGGACGACGGCACCGGCTGGACGGCGGTGCTGCTCATGCTCGTCGTCCTGCCGTTGCTCTTTCGCCGCCGGTACCCGCTGGGGACGCTCTGGGTGGTGCTGGCGAGCGCAGGGCTCATCGAGGACAATCCGGCCGCGCTGCGGCTGTCCTTCTTCGCCTGCGTGGTGGCCGGCTACAGCGCCGCTGTCTTCAGCCCGTACAAGATCCTGGCGTTGGCCAGCCTGCCGGCGGCCGCGATCCTGCACGCCGAGTTGCAGTCGGACGCCAGCTCGGTGTCCGACAGCGCCGTGCCGTTTCTGATCCTGCTGCCGATCGCGGTGGCGGCCGACGGGCTACGCCGGTGGAAGGAGCACGCCGACGAGGGCCGGGCACGCATGTCGGCCATGGAGCACGAGCAGGTCGAGGCGCTGCGCCGGGCGACGGAGGTCGAACGCGCCCGGATCGCCCGGGAGTTGCACGACGTGGTGACCCACAACGTCAGCGTGATGGTGATCCAGGCCGGCGCGGCCCGCAAGGTGATGGAGTCCAGGCCCGAGGACGCCCGGGCGGCGCTGCTCTCGGTCGAAGCCGGTGGCCGGGCGGCGATGACCGAGTTGCGGCACGTGATGGGGCTGCTCACGATGGACGGCGACGTGCTGGGGCAGGAGGGCGCCGCCGAGCTGGCTCCGCAGCCCGGCCTCGATGGGCTGGACGCGCTGGTGCGGCGGGTGCGCGACTCGGGGGTCGAGGTCGAGCTGGTCCTGCGCGGGCAGCGAGGGCCGCTGCCGTCCGGCATCGAGCTGACCGTGTACCGACTGGTGCAGGAGGCGTTGACGAACGCCGTCAAACACGCTGCCGGCGCACCCGTACGCGTGCTCGTCGACTATGCCGGGACGCACCTGCGGGTCGAGGTGACCGACACCGGCGGTCGCGCCGGCGCGACCGCCGGTACCGGCACCGGGCGCGGGTTGATCGGTCTGCGCGAGCGACTGGCGGTCTACGGTGGCACGGTGCGGGCGGGTCCACGACTCACCGGTGGATACCGGGTCCAGGCCCTGATCCCGCTGGAAGATGCCACGATCGACGACGTCGCGGGCGACGGCCGGACGGGCACACCTCTGGGGGGCACGGCATGACAGAGGCGCTGCGGGTGGTGGTCGCTGACGACCAGGCGTTGGTGCGGGCCGGGTTCCGGATGATCCTGACCGCCGACGGGATCGACGTGGTCGCCGAGGCGACGACCGGGGTCGAGGCCGTCGAGGCGGTCCACCGGCACCGACCCGACGTGGTCCTGATGGACATCCGGATGCCCGACCTGGACGGTCTCGCGGCAGCCCGCCAGATCCTCGCCGGCGTTGGCGAGGCGCCCCGCATCATCATGCTCACGACATTCGACCTCGACCAGTACGTGTACGCGGCACTGACCGCGGGAGCGAGCGGCTTCCTCCTCAAGGACGTCACCCCGGAGCACCTGGTGGGCGCGGTCCGGCTGGTCCGCACCGGTGACGCGCTGCTGGCGCCGACGATCACCAGGCGGCTTGTGCAACGGTTCGCCCAGCGCGACTCCGACCCGCCGGCCATCCATCGGGACCTGGCCGCGCTGACCCCACGGGAGTTGGAGGTGCTGGGCCTGCTGGCGCACGGTCTGAGCAACGCCGAACTCGCCGGCCGCCTGCACCTGTCGGAGGCGACCGTGAAGACGCACGTCGCCCGGATCCTGGCCAAGTTGGGCCTCCGTGACCGGGTCCAGGCCGTCGTCGTCGCGTACCGGACCGGTCTGGTCGCTCCCTGACCGCGCCCGACCGGTCGAGCCTCGCGCCCACGACGCCGACCCTCGGCCGGACGCTGAGCAGGTCACCGCCTAGATTTCCTTGACACACATCAATGTTAACGCCAACATTATGACCGCCACCTGGGCGCAACACCGCTGTCATGTTTCCCGTCCCGCTCGTGTTCCTGCTCCGGTGGTGTGCCGCAGGTCGGCCGCCCGTGGTGGCGTCGCCACCAGGCGCGACCCCCACCGGTCCGCTGTCACCGCGCGGCGATCAACCGGATCGGCCACGACGCCTCGGCCGGCACTGCCGCACCGACAGACGGGTCGCTCACGAACCGCACGGAGGACAGATGCCGCTGCCACTCCCCCGCACCGATCCCGCCACCCGCCGCGCCATCGGTCCGGCCCGCGCCGACCGCCGGAAGCGCCGACGCCTGCGGTCGGTCGTGGCCGCCGCGCTCGTGGTGCTCGCCGTCTCCGCCGGGCTGCCCGCGGCAGGGCCGGCGCAGGCGGCGCCGGCCGTCAGCTACACGAACCCGCTGGTGAACCAACGGGCCGACCCGCACATCTTCCGGCACACCGACGGCTACTACTACCTGACCGCCACGGTGCCGCAGTACGACCGGATCGTCCTGCGCCGTGCGACCACCCTGCAGGGGCTGGCGACGGCTGCGGAGACGACGATCTGGAGCCGCCACACCAGCGGAGAGATGGGCGCCCACATCTGGGCGCCAGAGATCCACTTCATAAACAACAGGTGGTACGTCTACTTCGCCGCGGGGCGGACCGATGACGTGTGGCGGATCCGGATGTACGCGCTGGAGAACGCCAGCGCCAATCCGCTCACCGGTTCCTGGACCGAACGCGGACGGATCACGACTCCGTGGGACACCTTCAGCCTGGACGCGTCGACATTCGTCGCGAACGGGGTGCGGTATCTGACCTGGGCCCAGCAGGAGCCGGGCATCTCCAACAACTCGAACGTCTACCTCGCCCGGATGGGTGCCAACCCCTGGCAGATCACGGGCACCGTGACCCGGCTCGTCGTGCCGACGTACGACTGGGAGACCCGCGGCTACCGGGTCGCCGAGGGACCGGCGGTGATCCAGCGCAACGGCCGCGTCTTCCTGACCTACTCGGCCAGCGCCACCGACGCCAACTACTGCCTCGGTATGTTGAGCGCGTCCTCCACCGCGAACCTGCTCGACGCCGGCTCCTGGAGCAAGAGCCCCAACCCGGTGTTCGTCAGCAACGCGGCCACCGGCCAGTACGGCCCCGGGCACAACTCGTTCACCGTCTCCGAGGACGGGCAGAGCGAGATCCTGGTCTACCACGACCGCAACTACCGCGACATCAGCGGTGATCCGCTCAACGATCCGAACCGGCGGACCCGGCTCCAGAAGGTGTACTGGAACGCCGACGGCACCCCGAACTTCGGCATTCCGGTGCCCGACGGGGCCACCCCGGTCCGGCTGCGTTCGCACGACCTGGCCACCAGCTACATCCGGCACTGGGAGTACCGGGCCCGGATCGAGCCGAACGTGACAAATCTGGCCGACTCGCAGTTCCGGATCGTCAACGGGCTCGCCGGCGGCGGATCGGTGTCGCTGGAGTCGACGAACTTCCCCGGGTACTACCTGCGCCACCGGGGCTACGCCCTGTACGTCGAGAAGAACGACGGCTCGGCCCTCTTCGGCGGCGACGCGAGCTTCCGTCGCCAGTCCGGCCTCGCCGACGGCGCCGGGATCTCCCTGGAGTCCCACAACTTCCCGGGCCGACACGTGCGCCACCGCGCCGGGCTGCTCTACGTGGAGCCGGTGAGTTCGAGCGCCGACCGCGCCTCGGCCACCTTCCACCTGGAATAGTCGCCCACCGGCCGCGGCGCCCACGGCCGCACCCGCTGCGCTCACCGACGGCGGCGGGCCATCCACTGCCAGATGTGGGTGCCGTTGAGGCTCGGGTCGTTGCGGGCCACGTAGATCCAGGACCAGTGGCCGGGGAACTGGTAGCCGTTCCAGACGACGTGGTCGTACAGGCTGACAAGCGACCCCGGGATGAGGTCGTGGGCGTGGATCGTGTTGGTCTGCGGTGGCACGGTGTCGTCGTCGAGCGAGGTGACCAGCCAGGTGGGGGTCCGAATGTTCGCCAGCTCCGCGTCGGTGATCAGCGGCGGGCCCTCCCCGCCGAGCGGCTCGACGACGCCGCAGATCGGCACCGACGCGGCGAACAGGTCGGGATAGGCCACTGTCATCTCCAGCGACATGTAACCGCCATTGCTGCAACCGACCACGTAGATCCGGTCGGGGTCGACGCGCTCGCGGCGGACGAGGTCCTGGACGATCTCGCGGATCAGCGGGGCGAACCGGGGGCCGTCCTCCATCCAGTACGAGGTGCTCTGCGGAGCCACGACGTACGCCCCGCCGAAGATCCGCTGCGCCTGCGGGGTGGCGAAGCCGAGCGCCCCCCGGTTGGCGCGCAGCGTGGTCTCGTTGTCGTAGTAGTCGTCGGGCAGCGAGGCACCCTCCCCGGCGCCGTGCAGCCAGACGACGAGCGGCCGCCGACCCCGCCGGGGCGAGTTGTCGGGCGAGAACAGCCGGTACTTCAGGCCCGAGCCCGAGGCGTGGTAGCTGAAGGCGTCCACCTCGGGGTTCGACAGCCGTCCCTGCACGAAGCGCGTGATGGTGACCGGCGAGCCGTGGCGTCGGGCGATCGGGGTGTTCTGCGTGATGGTGTAGACGAGGTCCAGTCGGACGTTGCGGCCCTTGCTCAGGATGTAGCCGAGGGTGCCGCCGCCGGGTTGACCTTCGGCGGTGCTCAGCTCCAACACGATGTTGCCGTGCCGGTCGAGCCGGGCCGCGGTCACCGTACGGTCCAGGTCGTACTCGCTGAAGATCTGGTCGCCGGGGGCGATGGGGAGCGGGCTGGTGGCCTTGGCGTGCACGCTGAACGTGCCGGCGGTCAGCCCGGCCGGGTCGATCGGCCCGAGCCGGCGGGTGTCGAGGGTGACCGAGGTGACCTGTTCACCGCCGTCGAGCGTTGTCGCGTCGAGGGTGAAGCTCACGTGTGTGGGATGGCGGTCACCGGCGTGGGCGGCGCGACCGGGCAGGGCCAGGCCGATGGCGGCACCGGCCCCACCGACCAGAACGGTGCGACGAGTGACAGACGTGGACATGCGGCCCCCGTACCTTCTGAGGTAGACGTGTGTCGATGAGATCTCAACGTAACGCCGCCGAGATCCGCTGGCAACCAGCGCCGGCACGAGCGATCAGGGCGCTCCACGTCCGGAGAGGTGGAGACGTTCGCCAGTCCGCCGGAGCCGAGCCAGCCAACCGGACATCGACAGAGGGTGTAGCCCGGGGTTTCCCGGGGCAAGAACCCGCAGATGAAGGGAATGGCAGAACGCGACGGGCATCCGCCCGGCCGGCGGCACCGTGCCGGTGAGTCGGACCGGGCGGCCTCCGTCTGATGCGGTTGAGGCACGGCCTTCCGGTGGCGGCGTTCGGGGCCGCGGCGCTCGGCGCGGTCCTGGGCACCGACCCCGCCCACGCCGACACGCCGCTGCCGTTGCCGTTGCCGACGAGTCTCCAGCCGGTGGAGGTCGGCACCTCGCCGAGCACCATCACGGTGCGGGTGCCCGACCTCGTCGAGGTGCGGTTGTCCGTTCCCCTGCCGTTGCCGACCGCGCTCCCCCTGCCGCTGCCGTCGGCAGTTCCCCTTCCCCTGCCATCCGCAGTTCCCCTGCCCCTGCCGTCGGCCGTCCCGCTGCCGACGCTGTCGGTCGATCCGTCCACAGTCGTACCGACGCCACCGGCCCGTACGTCGGCGTCGTCCTCGCCGCGGGCCACGCCCGCACCGTCGAACTCGGCCGCCGCGGTGGCACACGCCGCCCCGCGGTCGGCGTCGACACCCGTGCCGGCGACGGTATTCCGCGTCGTGCACGACACCCCCGGCGGCCGGACACCGGATCGGGCGCGGGTGGCGAGGGCCGCGATCACCGACGAGCCGCCCCGGCCACCCGCCCGTCCCGCGTCGGGGCCACCGGCGCTCGTGCTGGCACTCGCGTCGGCGCCCACCGGCGCCAGCACCGGCGGCACCGATCCACACACGTCGACAGCCGAAGCTCCGCCGCCCAGCGCGTCGCTGGGCCCGGGTCTCACCGTGACCGCCGTCGACAGGCGCGCTGCCAGCCGACCGGTGGAGCGGGGTCCCCCACCGCCACAGCAACTCCTGATCACCCACTCGCGTCCACGACGTTGATCAGGAGAGGACCATGGAGATAGCCGTTATCTGGATTCCCGCCGACATCGAGCCGGTGGAGCCCGCCGTCGCGACGTGTCTTGCGCACCTTCGCCGACACTCGTACCGATTCGCGGGAATCATGCGGGCATCGTGGGAGACCGTCGAGCAGGCCATGATCGACGGAGAGGTGGACGTCGTCGTCATCGCCGACCATGCCCACCTCCCGCCGGACCGGTCCCCTCGGATCGAGCTGGCCACCGCGACCGGCGCGGAGGGGGACCGAACGACCTCCTACCCACAGCTCGGCTGACACGACGAAGCGCCCCGTCCAACCCGGACGGGGCGCTTGGTCGACTCTCGACCGTGCCGGAGACCCCGCGCGGCTCGCCACGGCTGTCACGGACCACGGCGGCTCGCCTACTCCGCCGTCGCGCCGTCGTACGGATCCCAGTGCGCCGCGTAGCGCAGCAGCGAACGGGCCAGGGCCGGGTGTGCCGCCGCCCACCTGGTGTCGAAGAGGAACCACTGGTCGAAGCCGAAGAAGTCGTCGATGTATCGGGCGACCTGCGCGATGTGCGGATCCGACCGGACCAGCGACCCGAGGGACGGCTGTGGGGCCAGCAGCCCCAGCACCTCCAGGTGGACCGTGTGGTGTGCCGACGCCAGCTCGGAGCCGGCGGGCGACGGGTCGTACCCGGGCAGGCGAGCGTAGCGCTCCAGCGCCGCGCCGGCGTCCGTCTCGTCGGGCGCGACCAGGGCTCGCAACAGCTGGGCGTCGTGTGGCCAGCGGCGGGCGCCGGGCGCGTCGACGGCACGCAGACGAGCGGCGAGGTCCGGCAGGGTGAGGCCGGGAAAGGCGATGGCGCCAGCCAGGTCCAGGGTCCGGTCGGCGTCGTGCGAACCCCAACCCAGACGGACCGAGAACACGGCCTCCGGACCGGGTGGGGTAATCCCTACCGTACGGACCGGCACCCCGTGGTCGAAGACCGCGCCCGGCGCGGCGGCGTCGGCCGGCAGCGGCCAGGTGTCGTGCAGCAGGAAGGCGAGCCGGTCCGGCGACGCGGCGGCGTCCTCCTCGACGAAGTAGTAGGCCAGGTCCACCTCGTCGTCGTCGGTACGCACGCGCAGGGCGCGCTCGTCGAGCCGGATGAACGTGCCGTCGTCGTCGCCCTCCACGTAGAGGTGCTCGCGCAGCAGCTCGCGCAGCTCGTCGAGGGTCTCCGGCGGCGGCAGGTGCCGCTCCCCGGCCTCCTCGAAGATCGAGTCCAGGCCGTACACGTCGTCGCCCAGCTCGCTCTCGATCCAGCCCTGCGGGTTGGCACGGCCCCAGCCCCGGCGGAACCAGTCGAGGATCGTCGCGTCGGGCAGGGCGACCACCCGCTTGCTGAACGGCGATTCCTCTCGCCACCGGCACACGAAGTACATGCGGCGAACCCTAGGCGAACGGCCCGACAGAAGTCCGTGCCCGGACCCGCCCTCCGGTCAGGCCGCGACCGCCGCCCGGACGTCGTCGTCGGCGTCGCGCAGCCGCGCTGCGGCCTCCTCGGCGGTGCAGTTCGCGAGCAGCAGCACGATTGCCGTCTTGGCGTGCCCGTGCGCCGCCGCGAGCGCCCGGGTGGCGGAGTCCAGATCGGTGTCGGCGGCCTCGGCGACGATCCGTCGCGCCCGGTCGACGAGCTTCTCGTTCGTGGCGTTCATGTCCACCATCAGGTTGCCGTAGACCTTGCCGAGCCGGGCCATCGAGGCGGTCGAGAGCATGTTGCAGACGAGCTTCTCGGCGGTGCCGGCCTTGAGTCGGGTGGAGCCGGTGAGCACCTCGGGGCCGGTGGGCACCTCGATGGCGACGTCGGCGTACCGGCTGATCACCGCGTCGGAGTTGCAGGCCACCGAGACCGTCGACGCGCCGAGCGCGCGGGCGTGCTCCAGCCCGCCCACCACATAGGGCGTACGGCCGCTGGCGGCGAGCCCGACCACCGTGTCGCGGGCGGTCAGGCCGACCGCGTCGAGGTCGGCGACGGCGCCGGCCGGGCTGTCCTCCGCGCCCTCGACGGCGACCGCGAAGGCTCCCGCGCCGCCGGCGAGCAGGCCGACGACCCGGTCGGGCGACGTACCGAAGGTGGGTGGGATCTCGACGGCGTCGAGCATGCCGATCCGGCCGCTGGTGCCGGCACCGAGGTAGATGAGCCGCCCGCCCTGGCGGAGCGACGCCACGACGACGTCGACGGCGGCCGCGATGTCCGGGACGGCGCGCCGGACCGCCTGGGCCACCGTCTGGTCCTCGTCGTTCATCGCGAGGAGCAGCTCGGTCGGGGACATCAGGTCGAGGTCGCTTGTCTTGTCGTTGCGGGTCTCGGTGCCGAGGGTGCTGAGGTCCACGGGGTTACTCGTTCCTCTCGCTGGTGCGCGGTCGCCGGTCGGACGACGGGCGGCGGCTCGTCGAGCGCCGCGTCCGCAACGCGCCGTTCCGACCGTGCCAGCCTGGGTGGGCGCGGTGGGATGTCGGCTGGGCCCCGCATCCCCCGTATCCGCAGGCCGGGACCACAGCGTAGCCAGCCCGGGCGGGGACTGGCAAAAACTTTCGCGATACGCTAGACATGCGTCACTTATCTACAACCCCTGGTTGGGAGCGAGCCGTGCGTCAACTCGACCTTGTCGTGATCGTGCTGTACCTCGTGGTGATCGCCTACGTCGGACTTCGCCTGTCGGGCAAGCAGAAGTCCGCCAAGGACTACTTCGTGGGCGAGGGTCGGCTGCCGTGGTGGACCGTCTCGTTCTCCGTGGTCGCCACCGAGACCAGCGTCCTGACGGTGATCAGCGTGCCCGGCGGCGCCTACAGCGGGCAGGGGTTCGGCAACGTCGAACTGGCCCTCGGCTACGTGATCGGTCGCGTCGTCGTGGCGGCGGTGCTCATCCCGCTGTACAAGCGCGGTGGCTTCGTCAGTGCCTACCAGTACCTCGGTGAGCGGTTC
This sequence comes from Micromonospora sp. NPDC049175, assembly GCF_043197345.1. NCBI lineage: Bacteria > Bacillati > Actinomycetota > Actinomycetes > Micromonosporales > Micromonosporaceae > Micromonospora > Micromonospora sp. NPDC049175. The sequence goes on from NZ_JBICSY010000001.1 coordinate 267,064, forward strand.
GGCCTGAAACTCCAGGGTCTGGCGTCGGTCACGTTCGTCTTCACCCGCCTGCTCGCCGAGGGCGTACGGCTTTTCGCCTCGGCCATCCCCATCAAGCTGCTCCTCGACGAGTTCGGCCTGAATGTCGGTTATCAGGCGATTATCGTGGTCCTGACGCTGATCACGGTGGTCTACACCTACCTCGGTGGCATCAAGGCGGTCATCTGGACCGACGCCATCCAGATGGGGCTCTACCTGGGCGGGGCGATCCTGGCCATCGGTGTGCTCAGCCACGCCGTCGGCTTCGACGGCTACTCGCAGGCGCTGGACGCCGGCAAGTTCCAGCTCTTCGACACCAACCTGACGCTCGCGCACGTGCTCACCAGCCCGTTCGCCCTGCCGACGGCGATCATCGGCGGTGCGATCTTCGCGATGGCCAGCCACGGGTCGGACCAGCTGATCGTGCAGCGCATCCTGTCCACCCGAACGCTGCGCGAGGGACAGAAGGCGATGATCTCCTCGGGCATCTTCGTGGTGATCCAGTTCGCGGCGTTCTCCCTGGTCGGCGCGCTGCTGTGGTCGTACAACAAGGGTCAGACCTTCAAGGAGCTCGGCCTGGCCAGCAGTGACAACCTCTACCCGAGCTTCATCCTGCACGCCCTGCCGGTGGGCATCTCGGGCCTGCTGGTGGCCGGCATCCTCGGTGCCGCGATGGGTTCGCTGTCGTCGGCGCTGAACTCGATGTCCAACTCCACTGTCGCCGACTTCATCCACAGCTTCTTCCGGAAGGTCCCGTCGGACGACGCGATGCTGCGCCTCGCCCGGGTGATGACACTGGTCTGGGCGGTGTTGATGGCGATCTTCGCCTGCGCGTTCAGCTCCAGCACCGGAAACGTCTACCTGACCGGTCTGACCATCGCGGGCTACACCTACGGGGCGCTGCTCGGGGCCTTCCTGCTCGGCCGCCTGGTCAGCCGGGCCAACCAGGTCGACGCGTTCGTCGCCTTCCTCGTCACCGTGGCGGTGATGACCTACATCGTCCGCTACGTCAAGATCGACGTCACGACGGCCGGGCACACCGTCCCCACCGCCATCGCCGCGCAGTGGCTGGTGCCGATCGGCGTCCTGATCACCCTGCTGGTCGGCGCGGTGTCGAGCCGATTCCACGCGGCCCCGGCGACGCCGTACGACCATGGACGTGCCGACGAGATCGACGACGCGGCAGAGCCCGCCGGCCGGGCGTGAAGGAGACCCTGATGCGTGTCATCGGCCTGATGTCCGGTACCTCCTACGACGGCATCGAAGCCGCCGCCGCCGAGTTCCAGCTCAGCGGCGACACCCTGCGGATGCGGCCGCTGGGCCGGCTCAGCCACCCGTACCCCGAGGAGCTGCGCACCCGGATCGCCGCCGCCCTGCCGCCCGCGTCGACCACGACCGAGGCGATCACGGTGTTGGACACCGGCATCGGCCAGGCCTTCGCCGAGGCCGGTGTGCGGGCTCTCGCCGAGCTGTGCGGCGGAGACGCCGACCTGGTCGTCTCGCACGGGCAGACAATGCACCACTGGGTCGACGGCGGTGTGGTCCGGGGCACCCTGCAACTGGGGCAGCCGGCCTGGATCGCGGAGGCCACCGGCCTTCCGGTCGTGGCCGACCTGCGCACCCGCGACGTCGCCGCGGGCGGCCAGGGCGCTCCCCTGGTCGCCCTGTTCGACACGCTGCTGCTGCGGGGTCTGCCCGGCGTCCCCGCCGCGCTCAACCTCGGCGGCATCGCCAACATCACTGTCGTCGCGCCGGACGCGGACCCGCTCGCGTACGACACCGGCCCGGCCAACGCGCTCCTCGACGCCGCCGCGCGGCACTTCAGCGGCGGCGTGGAGGAGTACGACCGGGACGGGCGCGGGGCGGCGGCCGGGGAGGTGAGCCCGGCCCTGCTGCGGCGGCTGCTCGACGAGCCGTACTACCGGCAGCCCGGCCCGAAGAGCACCGGGAAGGAGTTGTTCCACCTGCCGTACCTGCTCGCCGCCCTCGCCGACGCGCCCACGCCGGATCAGCGGGACGTCCTGGCCACGCTCACCCGGCTGACGGCGGTCACGGTGGCCGCCGCCTGCCGCGACCACGGCGTCACCCAGCTCGTCGTCTCCGGCGGCGGCGCGCACAACCCGACGCTGCTACGAATGATCGGCGAGGAGCTGCCGGACGTGCGCCTGTCGTCAAGCGACGACCTGGGTGTCGTGTCGGACGCCAAGGAGGCGCTCGCCTTCGCGCTGCTGGGCTACCTGAGCGTGCACGGGCTGCCCGGCACCCTGCCCTCGGGCACCGGCGCACGGCACGCATCGGTGCTGGGCAGCATCACCCCCGGTCGCCAGCCGCTGCGGCTGCCGGCGCCCGTCGACACCGCGCCGGACCGGTTGATCGTCGCCTACTGACCGCCCCTCCCGGGAGGACCGCCCATGAGACCCGTCGTAGGAGTACCCGCGCCGACCACCGCCGGCGTCCGCGCCCGCGAGGTCGTCGAGCTGCTGCGCTCGCGCCTCGGTGATCCGACCCGGGTCAGCACCGAGCTGCCCCGGCGGCTGGCGGCGGCGCACGACGCCTCGCCGTACCTGTTCGAGCCGCAGGCGGTGGTGCGCGCCGCCTCGGCGGCCGAGGTGGGGGCGTTGCTGGCCGCCGCCCGGGAGGCCGGTGTCCCGCTGACCCTGCGCGGCGGCGGCACCAGCCTCGCCGGGCAGGCCGGCGGCGCGGGCGTGCTCGTCGACGTCCGGACCGACTGGCGGCACGCCGAGGTCCTCGACGACGGCCGCCGCATCCGGCTCCAGCCGGGCCTCACGATCCGGCAGGCCAACGCCCGGCTGGCCCGCTACGGCCGCCGGCTCGGCCCGGACCCGGCAAGCGAGGCCGCCTGCACGGTGGGTGGCATGGTGGCCAACAACTCCAGCGGGATGACCTGCGGCACCACCGACAACGCGTACCGCACCATGGAGTCGCTGCGCTTCGTCCTGCCGTCCGGCACCGTCGTCGACTCCGCCGCGCGCGACGCCGACGACCGGCTGCGGGCCGACGAGCCGGAGCTGCACGCCGGGCTGCTGCGGCTGCGCGACCGGGTGCGCTCGACACCGGGCTCACGCGCCACGATCGAGCGGCTGTTCGCGATGAAGAACACCATGGGGTACGGGCTGAACTCCCTGCTCGACCACGACAGCCCGGCCGACATGCTCGCCCACCTGATGATCGGCAGCGAGGGCACCCTCGGCTTCGTGGCCGAGGCCGTCTTCCGGACCGTCGAGATCCACGAACACGCCGCCACCGGCCTGCTGATCCTGCCCGGACTCAGCGCCGCCACCGACGCGTTGCCCGCCCTGCTCGCCGCCGGCGCGCGTACCGCCGAACTGCTCGACGCGGCCGCGTTGCGGGTCAGCCAGCGCGACCCCGACGCGAGCGCGGCCCTGCGCGGGTTGACGGTCACCGGGCATGCCGCGCTGCTCGTGGAGTTCGCCGAGGACAGCGCGGAACGGCTGGCCGCGACGCTTGCCGACGCCCAGCCCGTGCTCGACCGGCTGCCCGCCGTCACCGGCACCGCGCTGACCCACGACCCGCGCGAACGGGCCGCGCTCTGGCACCTGCGCAAGGGCCTCTACACGGCGGTCGCCGGTGCCCGCGCACCCGGCACCACGGCCCTGCTGGAGGACATCGCGGTGCCGATGCCACGCCTGACCGGCACCTGCGACGGGCTGATCGGCCTGTTCGACAGGCACGGCTACCCGGACGCGGTGATCTTCGGACACGCCCGCGACGGCAACCTGCACTTCATGCTGACCCAGTCCTTCGACACACCGGCCGAGATCGACCGCTACGCCCGGTTCACCGACGACATGGTCGACCTCGTGCTCGCCGAGGGGGGCACCCTCAAGGCCGAGCACGGCACCGGCCGGGCGATGGCGCCCTTCGTCCGCCGCCAGTACGGCGACGAGCTGTACGACGTGATGCGCGACCTCAAGCGGTTGTGCGACCCGAGCGGCCTGCTCAACCCCGGTGTGCTGCTCAACGACGACCCGACCGTGCACCTGCGACAGCTCAAGGCCGTCCCGACTGTCGACCCCGAGCTGGACGCCTGCGTCGAGTGCGGCTACTGCGAGCCGGTCTGCCCCACCGCCGACGTCACCACCACGCCCCGGCAGCGCATCGTCCTGCAACGGCAGATCGCCCTCGCCACCGCCGCCGGTGACGAGGAGCGCCGCCGGGAGTTGACGGCCGACTACGCGTACGCGGCGGTGGACAGCTGCGCCGCCGACAGCCTCTGCGTCACGGCCTGCCCGGTCGGCATCGACACCGGCGCGGCCATGAAGCGGCTGCGCGCCGAGCGGCACAGCCCCCGCGCCCAGCGCACCGCCCGCACCGCCGCGCGGCACTGGCAGGCCGCCGTGACAGGTGTCCGGGTGGGACTGACCGCCGCGCACGCCGTCCCGACACCGCTGACCCGCGCCGCCACCGGGGTGATCCGTGGACTCGGCGCCACCGAACTGGTGCCGCGGTGGAGCGACGACATGCCGCGCGCCGGCGCTCCCCGTCCCCGGCCCCGCAGCGCGCCGGACGCCCAGGCGGTGTTCTTCGCGGCGTGCGTCGGCAGCCTCTTCGCCCCGGAGGACGGCCCGTCCGGCGGCGCGGCGGCGGCGTTCCTGCGCCTGTGCGAGCTGGCCGGCGTGCCGGTCGTCGTGCCGGCCGCCACGGCGGGCCTGTGCTGCGGCACGCCGTGGCAGTCCAAGGGCTATCCCGCCGGTCACCGCGAGATGGCCGAGCGGACCCTGGCCGCGCTGTGGGAGGCCAGCGACGAGGGTCGCCTGCCCGTCGTGTGCGACGCGTCGTCCTGCACGCACGGGTTGACCCAGCTGACCGCCGCGCTGGCCGAGGAGGACCGGGCACGGTACGACGCCCTGCGCTTCGTCGACAGCGTCACGTTCACCGCCGAACGCCTGCTGCCGGCGCTGCCGGAGCCCCGGCGGCTGGGCTCGCTGGCCCTGCACCCGACCTGCTCCACAGTGCACCTCGACGGCATCGACGACCTGCGCGCGGTCGCCGCGGCGGTCGCCGACACGGTGACCGTGCCGGACAGTTGGGGATGCTGCGCCTTCGCCGGCGACCGGGGGCTGCTGCATCCCGAGGTGACCGCCAGCGCCACCGCCGCCCAGGCCGCCGAGATCAACGAGCGCGACCACGACGCGTACGCCTCCTGCAACCGCACCTGCGAGATGGGCATGAGCCGGGCCACCGGGCAGCCGTACCGGCACGTGCTCCAGGTCCTCGTCGAGGCGGTCGAGCCGCAGGCGTAGCCGCGCGGGCGTCAGCGGAGCAGGCCCTGGTCGCGGTACCACGCCACCGCGCTGGCCAGGCCCTCCGGGAGGCGGTACGCGGGCGTGAAGCCGAGGTCCGCCCGGGCCCGGTCGGTGGCGCACGTCCACGCCAACTGCCGGATCTCGTACGCGCGGTCCCGGTTCATCGTCAGGGCCGGGCCCCGGCGAACCGGACTCAGATCGCACAGCCAGCCGGTCGCGTGCACGAGCGGACCCGGCACCGCGATGAAGCGCGCGCGGGGACGGCCGACCGCGACGGCGAGTTCCCGACAGAAGTCGCTCCAGCCGTACACCGCGCCGTCGCTGATGAGGTACACCCCCTCGGCACCACGGTCCGGGGGCAGCGTCCCGCCCCGGACGACGGCGGCGATCAGGGCCGCGCACAGGTCGTCCACGTGCACGAAGGAGTACTCGCGTTCCGGGCGGGTGGGGCGCAGGTGGGCGCCCCACCGGGCCATCGGCAGGAAGGACGGCAGGAAGTCGTGGTCACCCGGGCCGTAGACGATCGTCGGGCGGAGGACCACTGTGGGGACACCCGCGGCGCGGGCGATCTCCTCGGCGGCGAGTTTGCTGCGGCCGTACGCGGAGACCGGCGCGACCGGGGTGGACTCGTCCCGGGGCCGGCCGGGACGCGACGGGCCGGCGGCGGCCAGGGACGAGCACAGCACCAGCCGAGGGGTCGGGTCGGTGGCGGCGAGGGCCGCGACCAGCCGGCCGGTGGACTCGGTGTTTCCGCGCCGGAAGTCCCCCGGACGGCGGGCCTTCACCTGGCCGGCCAGGTGCACGACGGTGTCGACGCCGGCGAGGGCCGCCGGCACGCCCGCGCCGGTGTCGAGGTCGGCGACCGCGTAGCGCAGCCCGGGGACGCCGGCCAGGACCGTGCGGTCCGACGTGGGGCGGACCATCGCGACGGGTGCGCAACCCAGGTCCGCCAGCCGTCGCACGAGCCGGGCGCCGATGAAGCCGGTCGCCCCGGTGACCAGGATGGTGCGCGACGCGATGCCGGGCCAGCGGTGCCGTTCGGGGCTCGTCATCGCCGCTCGGCGCGTTGCACGGCGCTGGCGAGCGGTGCCGGGAGCGCGGCCGGTGCGGTGACGGCCGCCGCGTCGCGGAACACCTCCAGCAGCAGGTGGGTGGTGAGGACGGCCATGCTGGCCCACTCGGCGACCGTGCCCTCCCAGGTGCGTCCGGCACCCCGCAGCGCGGCCTGGTGCAGCGCTGTCACCTGCGTCGGGTCGAAGAGCCCGTGGGCGCGTACCGCCGCCGGCCCGAGATAGGTCGCCGCGAGGTCCTCCCCGGGGCCGGTGAGATACCACGGCGTGATGGGTGTGAAGAACGGTTTCTTCCGACGGCGTCGGATCGGCGCCGGAACCACGTCGCGAAGGGCCTCCTTGAGGATGTGCTTCTCGCTGGTGCCGCGCAGGAGCACCCGTGGATCCAACCGCGCCGACAGGTCCAGCAGCGCCCGGTCCATGAACGGGACGCGTACCTCCACGCCGTTGGCCATGGACAACCTGTCGCTGAGCATGAGGACCCAGCTGGGCAGGCGGGTCTGGTACTCGTAGTGCAACGAGCGGTGCAGCGCCGTGTGCGTCGGCGGGGCCGGCAGCGGCGAGGGGGTGAGAGCGCCGCTGGACGGGCGCAGCAGCGCGGGCGCTACCGCGTCCATCGCCGACCAGAGGTAGAACCAGGCGGGTGCGCCACCGCCGAAGCGATCCGCGGCGGTCGCGAGCCGCCCCGGCACGGCGGCCACGTGGGCGGCCGCGCCGGTGGGGGCGCCGTGGTAGGCCAGCACCCCGCTCAGGATCAGCCGACGCAGCGGGTCCAGGCCCGCCCGGGTCAGCCGGCCGAGTCGCTGTTCCAGCCGCTGGAGGACGTACCAGGAGTAGCCGCCGAGCAACTCGTCGGCGCCGTCGCCGGTCAGCGCGACCTTGGCGCCCCGCTCGGCGGCGATGCGGGTCGCCTTCAGAAACGGCGTGGCGACGCCGAACCACTGCGGCGCCTCCAGGTGCCACAGCGTCTTCGCCAGGTGCTCGCACGCCTCGGCGCCGCCGAACTCGATTTCGACGTTGTCGACCCCAAGCGCCGTCGCGGCGAGCCGGGAGTAGCGACCCTCGTCGAGGTCCGAGCCGGGCAGTCGGATGCTGGCGGTCTGTACCTGTGTGCCGAGGACGGCCGAGATCGTCGCGACGACGGCCGTGCTGTCCAGGCCGCCGCTCAGCGTCGCGCCGAAGCCGACCTCGTCCGGCAGCCGTTTGCGGACCGCCTCGACCAGGGCCGAGCGGAACTGTTCGACGGCGGGCCGCCCGTTGAGCAGGTCGCGCGGGTCCCCGGCCAGCGGGGTGAAGTACCGGCGCAGGACGACCGCCTGCCCGTCGGCCACCAGCAGGTGCCCGGGCGGCAGGTCGTGGACGTCGGCCCAGAAGGTGCCGGGCGCGGTCGGCTGGCCGTACCCGAAGACGTCGCGCAGCCCCTGCGGGTCGACGCGCGCCGCGCACAGCCCGGACGCGAACAGGGCCTTCACCTCGCTGGCGAACTGAAGACGGCCCCCGGCGACGTGGTAGTAGAGGGGTTTGACACCCACCGGGTCCCGGGCGAGCGTGAGCCGGCGAAGGCGGACGTCCCACAACGCGATGGCGAAGTCCCCGTCGAGGTGGTCGACGAAGGCGAGGCCGTGCTCCTCGTAGAGGTGGGCGATCACCGCGCCGTCGCTGCCGCTGGTGAACGTGTGGCCGCGCGCGACGAGCCGGGCCCGCAGCGCCCGGTGGTTGTAGATCTCGCCGTTGAAGACGACCTGGACGTCGCCGCGCTCGTCGCTCAGCGGTTGCTGCCCACCGGCCACGTCGACGATCGCGAGCCGCCGGTACGCCAGCCCGATCCCCGGGCCCACGAAGTAGCCCTCGCCGTCGGGGCCGCGATGGGCGAGCGAATGCGCCATCCGGGCCAGCCGGTGCGGCTCGACAGCGGCGTCGAGATCGAGGATGCCGGCGACACCACACATACGCGTTCCCTTCAGATGCGGTACAGCGCGGCGCCGATCTCCATGCCGGTGCTCGCGCCGACGACCACCACAAGTTCGCCTGGCGATGCGCCGCCGGCGGACACGGCGCGCAGGCCCATCGGCAGGGCCGAGGTGAACAGGTCGGTGCCGTCGCGCGCGGGCGGCAGCGCGGCCAGCCGTGGACCGAGCACCGGCCAGGTGTCGCGCAGCCGGCGCTCGACCGGCGGTGGCAGCCAGGGCGGTACGACCGCGCGGATCGCGTCGGGGCGTACCCGCAGGCGGTCCAGCAGCTCGGCGACGACAACTGGCAGGTGCTCGGCGTACGCCGCGGCGGGCTCGGCACGGTCGGTGGCGCGGATGAAGCTGTGCCCGCCGTCCTGCATCACCCAGGCGCCCCGGTCGGCGGCGGGCGTCGCGACGGAGCGGCTGTGGAAACCGAGGAAGCCGCTGGCCCGATCGGGGTCGAGGCGCAGCAGCACCGCCGAGCCGCACCTGGCCACCCCGGGCCCGGCGGCACCGGGCTCGCGTTGCTCGACCTCGGAGGCGACCACGACGGCGGTGTCGGCCTTGCCGGCCCGGATGAGTTCGGCGGCGATCCGGCAGCCGTCGAGCATGCCGAGCGCGCCGTTCGTGACGTCGAAGGCGAGGATTTCGCCGGTGGCTGCGGTGCTGCCGTCGAAGCCCAGCTCGCCCGCGGCGATCGCCGCGATCGCCGGCTCGGCGATCATGCCGGTGCGGTACACGCCGACGTGGATGAGCAGGTCGACGCCGGAGGCGCGGACGCCCGCCCGGCGCAGGCAGTCGTCGGTCGCGGCCCGGATGAGCTGGAGCGTCGTCACGTCGGGCCCGGCCGCGGTCGCGGGTCCGGTCGCGGGTCCGGTCGCGGCTCCGGTCATGGCTCCGGTCGCGGGTTGGGGTTCGGTGAGGCCGATCGCGACGGCGCGCACCGGGTCCGGCCATCGCGTCGGGCGGGGGCGCGGGGGCGCGGTCCGCGCCGAGCGGGTCCCCCGGGCCAGCCGGTCGGGCAGCCCGTCCAGCCGGTACGCGGCGGTGCCGACGTTGACGCCGGACGCGGCGACCTCGAACAGCACCCGGTCGCCGGTCCGGATCCGCCCGTCGCGGCTCGCGTCGCGCAGCGCGACCGGGTGCGTCGTGGTCGCGGTGTTGCCGCGCCTCGGCAGGTTGTTGATGACGTCCCGCTCGTCCAACACCACACCGCCGAAGACCTTGTTCGTACGACGGACGGCGGCCTGGATCGCCAGCGTCGACGTCTGGTGCGGGATGAACCGGTCGAAGTCCGTCGGCGACAGGCCCATCGTGGCGAGTGCCTGTTGGGTGTGCTTGACCATCTCCCGGATGCCGACGGCCGCCAGGCCCATCATGTCGGTCTTCATGATCACGCCACCGTGCGGCTGGTCGGTCGGCCCGGCCACGCACAGGTTGTGGTACCGCCCGACGGTACGGATGCCGATGTGGTCGAAGCCCCCCGGCCCGTCGTCGGCCCGGGTCAGCAGGACCGCCGCACCCGCGTCACCGAGCGTCAGGCAGGCGACGCGGGCGTCGAGTTCGTCGGTGATCTCCAACTGGGCGGTCCGCATGAGATGGGAGATGTACTCCCCGCTGACGATCAGCGCCGAACCGATCTCGCCGGCCCGGATGAGCGCGTCGGCGACGTAGATGCCGGTGAACTGGCCGGCACACGCGTTCGTCACGTCGAACGCCCAGGCCCGTTCGCAGCCGAGCCGGTGGCGCAGTTGGGTGGCCGCCGACGGCTCGTAGGTCGACCGGTCCGGGCTGTCGACACGGGAGATGCTGGCGCTGATGAGCAGGTCGACGTCGGCGGGCCCGATCGACGAGCGGGAGACGCAGTCCTGCGCGGCCCGGGTGGCCAGGTCGAGGGCGTACTCGACGTCACCGGCGACGCGCCGCGACACGATGCCGGTGGTCTGTTCCAGCGGCAGGGCCAACCGGCTCCGGCACCCGTCGAGCACCTCACGGGTGGTCATGACCCGGTCGGGAAGTGCGACGCCGATGCTGTCGATGACGCTGCCGGGCCCCGCCGGGGCGGCCTGGATGTTCACCCCTCGACCACCTTGTCTCGATTGGACGGTGCGGATGATTCAGTTGGAGTGGACGACCGCTGCGCCGTCGTCGACGGAGGCGAGCACCAGCGAGGCGTTGTGCCCGCCGAAAGCGAACGAGTTCGTCAGGATCGGGCCGGGACGGCCGGCGCGCGGGGCGTCGGCGACGACGTCGATGGGGATGTCGGACCCGCGGGTGCTCAAATTGGCCGTTGGTGGAATCTCGCCGTGGCGCAGGGCGAGCAACGATGCGACGACCTCGACCGCGCCGGCGGCCCCGATCAGGTGTCCCAGCGTGCCCTTCGTCGAGGTGGTCGGCGGTGCGGCGCCGCCGAAGACGGTGTGGATGGCCTGTGCCTCGGCGGCGTCGTTGAGCGTCGTCGAGGTGCCGTGGGCGTTGATGTGCGCGACGTCGGCCGGGTCCACTCCGGCGTCGCGCAACGCCAGCCGCATGCAGTGCACCGCGCCGCGCCCCTCCGGGTGCGGCATCGTGGAGTGGTACGCGTCGCTGTTGAACCCGTAGCCGGTGACCTCACCGTGGACGCGGGCGCCCCGGGCCAGCGCCCGGTCGAGGCGCTCCAGCAGCACGAAGGCCGCGCCCTCGGCGAGCACGAACCCGTCCCGTGCGCCGTCGAACGGACGCGAGGCGGTCTCCGGCTCGGCATTGCGGGTGCTCAGCGCGTGCATCCGGGCGAACCCGGCGACGACGATGGGGTTGACCGCCGCCTCCGCGCCGCCGGCCAGGACGACGTCGGCGCTGCCGTCACGGATGAGCCGGACGCCCTCACCGATCGCGTTGGCACCGGCCGTGCAGGCGGTCGAGATGCAGAAGTTCGGCCCACGCCAGCGCAGGTGCCGGGCGATGAGCGACGCCGCCGCGTTCGGCATGATCATCGGGATGGCCCACGGGCTGATCCGGTCCGGGCCGTTCTCGATGAACGCGCGGACCTGCCGGTAGAAGCTGTCCGATCCGCCCATGCCGGTGCCGACCACGACCGCGCACCGGTCCGGGTCGAAGTCTCTGGTGTCGGCGTCGGTGAACGCGTCGAGCGCCGCCGCGAAGGCGAGTTGGCTGACCCGATCGGTCTGCCGGACCATTTTCGGAGTCAGGTAGGCGGTCGGATCGAAGCCCTGGATCTCACCGGCGATGCGGGTCGCGAGCCCGGAGGCGTCGAAGCTGCGGATCGGGCCGATGACCGATCGCCCGGACCGCAGCACCGTCCACAGTGTGTCGGGGGTGTCGCCGGCCGGCGTCCTGGCGCTCAGCCCGGTGACGGCAACCCGGTGCCGGACAGGGCTGTCGCCCGTCATCAGGCGGGCGTCTTCCGTTCGGCCTCCCCCACCACCCCGGTGCCCTCGGTGGCATCGCCGGCCCCGCCGGCGAGCACCATGTCGAGCGCCTGCCCGACGGTGTTGATCCCCCGCAGACCGTCCTGCGGCAGTCGGATCCCGAGCCGGTCCTCGAGCGCCATCAGAAGCTCCACCAGGTCGAGACTCTCCGCGTCGAGATCCTTGCGAAAGTCGGCGTCCTCGGTCACCGCCTCCGGCTCGACCGTCAGCACCTCGACCGCAACCTCGCGTAAGACCGAAAGAGCCTGCAGTCTGTCCATGTGCCCTCCCACAATCACCCGAGGTGATCAGTGCCTGATTGGGGCTTTACCTGCAAGAGTTGAGGCAGGCTAGCACGCAGTGTTGGGGCCCAGAAAGGCCTCGATCACGCCTGCGTCATGGATCCGACTCGGATCTGTCGTCGCCAATACGGCGTGCTCATTCCGTCCGGCGGCATCCTCGACACCAGCGGGCGCGGGCGGTTGGTAGGCGCACGGCTGCGGCCCCGCGTCGTGACGCGGGGCCGCAGCCGTGCGGCACGCCGGCCGACCGGGGCAGCGGTCGGCCGGCGTGCCCTCCGGGATCGGACGTCAGCCGCCCACGCCCCGGACCGCCTCGATGATCGTCTCGGTGACCTCACTCGGCCGGGCCACCACCATGGCGTGCGAACCACCGGCGACCTCACGCTGGCCTCGCGGTTGGGCCCGCTCGGCCATGAACCGGTGCGCGGCGACCGGGATGTTGTTGTCGGAGTCCCCGAACACGAACCAGCTGGGCAACGATCGCCAGGCCGGGTCGCCGGTGAGACCGTCACCCAGGGCCTTTTCGGTGATCGGTCGCTGGGTCCGGGCCATCTGCGCGGCGACGTCGGCCGACACGTCCGCGACGAACTGCTTGTGGAAGGTGTCCTGGCCGATCGCCACCTCATTGCCGCCGGTCGACAGCGGGTACTTCACGAGCGTGTCGGCGAGCGTGCTGCCGGGGAACTTCCCGGACAGCGACAGCCCCGACTCGCCGGTGTCCGGGGCGAAGGCGTTGACGTACACGAGGGCCCGCACCAGTGGTTCGTCGGCAGCGGCCTGCGTGGTCACCATGCCGCCGTAGGAGTGTCCGACGAGGATGACCGGGCCGCCGATCCCACGTACCACGTCCCGGACGTACGCGGCGTCGCCGGCGACCTCCCGCAGCGGGTTGGCGGCAGCCACCACGTCGTACGCGGCGCCCAGCCGCTCGATCACGCCGTTCCAGCTGCCCGACTCGGCGAACGCGCCGTGCACGAGAACGATTGTGGGCTGCGGATCAGACATAACACGCACTCCCTTACTCCGTGACACTGTTCCACCCACGGCCGCGCCGGTGCGCCTGAATACCCGTTCCGCGAAACCGAAACATCTCAGAGCCGTCACCACCACGCTCTCGGCGACGTGACTCAGCCGGCGACGGCTGCCGCCATCCGGCGTACCGCCTCGGTGATCAGCTCCGGCGCGGTGGCCAGGTTCAGCCGTACGTGCCCGTCGCCACCGGTGCCGAAGGCCGAACCCGAGTTGAGCGCCACCCGACCACGGTCGAGGAACACCGCGGCGGGGTCGTCGCCGAGGCCGAGGGCGCGGCAGTCGAGCCAGGCGAGATACGTGGCCTGACCGGGTTGGTAACGGATGGCCGGCAGGTGCTCGGCGAGCAGCGCGGTGAGGAGCCGACGGTTGTCGTCCAAGCCGGCCAACAGGGCGTCGAGCCAGTCGCCGCCGTCGCGGAAGGCGGCGGTGTGCGCGATCACGCCGAGGTGGCTGGTGCTGACGCTGGCCTCGAACGGAACGCGGGAGAGGTCTCCGGCCGCGGCCGGGCCGGCGATGAGCAGCCCACCGCGCAGGCCGGCCAGGTTCCACCCCTTGGAGGCCGACATGAGCGACAGGCCGTTCTCCGTGCCGGGCACCGAGAGGTACGGCACGAAGCGCGCTCCCCCACCCACCACCGGGGCGTGGATCTCGTCGGCGACCACCCGCACCCCGTGCCGCCGCGCCAGCCCGGCGACGGCGGCCAACTCGTCGGCGGTGTGCAGGACGCCGGTCGGGTTGTGCGGGCTGCACAGCAGGTACGCCGCCTGTCGCCCGCCGACCCGAGCCTGCCGGAAGGCGTCCTCCAGCGCGCCGAGGTCGAGCCGCAGGTCCGCTCCGAGCGGCGCCTCCACGATCCGGCGGCTGGCGTGCGCCACGAACTCGTAGAACGGCGGATAGACCGGACAGTTGACGACCACCGCGTCCCCCGGCTCGGTGACCAGCCGCAGCGCCTCGACGACGCCGTGCATCACGTCGGGCACCAGCGCGGTGCGCTCCACCGCCAGCCCGTCCCAACCCCACCGCCGCCGGGCGAAATCCGCAAGTGCCCGCGGGTACGCCGTCCCGGCGGGGTAGCCGGTGTCGCCGCGCGCGACCGCGTCGGTGATCGCCGCCGCGACCGGCTCGGCCAGCGGCACGTCCATCTCCGCGACCCAGAGCGGCAGCACGTCGTCGGGGTACTCCCGCCACTTGAGGCTCGTCCGTTCACGGAGCTGGTCGATCGTGAGCTGGCGAAGGGGATTCGTCGAGTCTCGGGTACCGCTCAGCACGCCACTCATCGCCGAAGCCTATTCCGCCCCCTGCGTCACGCCGGCCGCGAGCCGTCCCGGTACGGCGGCGCGACACCCCAGCCCCAGCGTGGCACCGGTGCCCGTCGGATCGGGTCCGCGTCCGGTTGGGAGTTGCGGACCGCCAACCGGGTGCCCCACTCGAGGTAGCCCGTGAAGGCGGCACGGAACTCCGGATCGTCGGGCAGGCCGGTCTCGTCGGCGGCGTCCATCATCAGGTTCACCCACCGCCGACGCTGCGCCTCGCTGATCGTCAGGCCCAGGTGCTGGCCGAGCATGTGCCGGTAACCGCCGCGCTCGGCGGTGTAGGTGGCCGGGCCGCCGAAGACCTCGGCCAGCCACATCGCCACGTGGTGGGCGTGCGCCGGGTCCATGTGCGCGAAGAGCGGCGCGAGGAGGTCGTCGGCGCGGACCAGGCGGTAGAAGGCGTCGCAGAGCCGTACGAACGCGTCGCCACCGCCGGCCCACTCGTACAGGCTCGGCGGTGCGCCGCCACCGGGCCCGGAGATCCCGGTTCGGCGGTAGTGCCGCATCTCCTCGATGTCCTCGACGTACGGCCTGATCGCGGCGAAGAACCGCCCGAACACCGGGCCGCCCCGAAACCCGTTGAGGTGCTCGTCGACCGACGTCCAGGTAATGCGCAGCACGGAGCAGGAGGGGTCGTCCAGGCAGCGGCTCAACTCGTAGTCCACGCACTCCGGCGCGGCGCGCAGCGCCTCGGCGGCCCGCTCGTACGCCGCCTCGAACCCGTCCAGCCGCTCCTGCGGCACCCGGTACCTGATGTACTCGATGACCATGGGGACAGCCCAACACCCGTAGCGGCGGCGATCAAGTACGCACCATCTGGTGCGTGCCCCGAGGGAGGCCACGATGCCCAAGCGTTATCACTGCCCGGTGGAGTTCGCCGTCGACGTCATCGGCGGCAAGTGGCGGCCGGTGATCCTGGCCCATCTGAAGGAGGGCGTACACCGCTACGGCGAACTGCGCCGCCGGATGCCGGGGGTCAGCGAGAAGATGTTGACCCAGCGTCTGCGCGAGTTGGAGGCCGACGGGCTCATCCTGCGGCACGACCGCGAGACCACCCCACCGCACGTCGAGTACCGGCTCACCGAGGAGGGACTGAGCCTGGCCCCGGTGTTGCAGGCCCTGTACGACTGGGGTGCGGCACGGGCCGCCCGCACCGGTACCACAATCGACGATCCGGTCCGGCTGGCGCCTGTTGATCGCTGAGGCCAAGGTGGAGCAGCCACACTCTGCCGGGGATGAACGGGTGCCCGCGCGACGCCGCCAGCTGAGAGCCTGACCGAGACGGTTCAACCCACGGGGAGGGTCAATGACGCGGCACGCGGTCCGGGCGGCGCGGATGTTCGACGGTGCGCGACTCGTGGACGGAGGGGTGCTCGTTCTGCTCGACGACGGCCACATCGCCGACGTACACCGGGGTCGGGCCGAGGCGCCGGACGGCTGGCCGGTGCGCGAGGAGCCGGACGCGACAGTGCTGCCCGGCCTGGTCGACGCGCACGTGCACCTGTGCGCCGACGCCGGGTCCGACGCGCTCGGCCGGCTCGCCGAGCGCCCCGAGCCGGACCTCGACCGGGTCGTCGAGGCGTCCCTGCGCGCGCACCTGGCGACCGGTGTCACCACCGTCCGCGACCTGGGCGACCGCCGCGACGCCGTGCTCCGCTGGCGGGGGCGGGGGCTGCGCGACGACCTGCCGACGGTGGTGGGATCGGGTGCGCCGGTCACCAGCGTCGGCGGACACTGCTGGTCGCTGGGGGGCGAGGCCAGCGGCGTCGATGGGATCCGCGCGGCCGTGCGCCTGCGGGCGGACGCCGGCGCCGACGTGGTGAAGGTCATGGCCAGCGGTGGGGTGTTCACCCCCGGCACCGACACGACCCGACCGCAGTTCACCGACGAGGAGCTGATCGCCGCGCTGACCCAGGCACACGACCTCGGCCTGCCGGTGACCGCGCACGCGCACGCGCTCAGCGCGGTCGAGCAGGCGGTACGCGTCGGCGTGGACGGCATCGAGCACTGCACGTGCGTCACCGCGACCGGCGCCCACGTGCCCGACGAGCTCGCGGACCGCCTGGCCACGTCCGGCGTGACGGTCTGTGCCACGCTCGGCACCGACCCGGCCGTGGTGACACCGCCGGAGGTGGTGGCGATGGCGGCGCGGGCCGGGCTCAGCGAGGCCGCGCTGCGCGACGGCATCGCCACCCTGCACCGGGCCGGGGTCCGCCTGGTGGCCGGCTCGGACGCGGGTCTCGGCCCCGCGAAGCCGCACGGGATCCTCCCGGAGACGCTCGTCGAGTACGTCGCGTGCGGCATCTCCGCCACCGTCGCGCTGGCCGCGGCCACCTCGATCGGGGCCGAGGTGTGTGGCCTGGGGCGGCGCAAGGGCCGCATCCGCCCCGGGTTCGAGGCCGATCTGCTGGTCGTGGACGGCGACCCGACGAGCGACATCACCGTGCTGCGCCGCCCGCTCGCCGTGTACCGCGCGGGTGTTCTGGTCAGCGGCTGACCGGCTCACGGGATCGCTGCCTCCCTCGGCTCTGACCCGGCGTCGGGTGTGCACCCTCGGAGAAGATTTACGTATTTCTATCCATTGTCACGCCTGGCGCGTCCCAGCGCATGAAATCCTAGTTGACACATAGGAATTGTGGGTTAGCGTCGTACCCATGACCAGCCAGCACACCCTGCTTCGGGGCACCGCCATCGCGGTGTCGCGGGGATGCTGCCGCGGCTGGACCGCCGCCTGCGGCTGCTGCCGCTGCTGCTGCTGCTGAGCGAGCGTTAACCCCCTCCCCCATCCGCGGCGCCGCCGGCTCGACGACGACCGGCAGCCGCCTCCTCGAACCGATCAACAGAAGCGCGCCGAGCCGATCGCCTGGCGCCTGCCGTTCACCCGGCGGGTGCCCGCTGGCGAGCACACGATCGTGCTCGCCGAGCCGCCGATCGGCAGTCACGGCGACGGCGCCGCCCCTCGACCACGTGGGGCGCGGTCCCGTCGTGCAACCAGCTACGAAGGAGTCGCAAGTGACGTCACCACCCCTCCTGGATCGCCGGGCCATCCTGTCGGCCGCCCTCGGCGTGGTCACGCTGGGCCTGACCGCCTGCGCCGGCGACGAGACACCCGCCGTGACCCTGGCCGCCGGCGCGCCACTGCCGGAGGCCGTGCCGAAGGGCACCAAGCTCGTCATCGGAGACAAGGAGCACCAGAAGGCGATCGAGTTCTCCGGAGAGGCGGAGAAGCTGACCTTCGACGTGGAGTGGGCGAACATCAGCGGCGGCCCACAGACCCTTGAGGCATTCCGCGCGAAGGCACTGGACATCGGAGCGGTCGCCGACATCCCGCCGATCCACTCGCACTGGACGGGCATCCCCACGAAGATCGTCGCCTCGAAGTACCGCCAGGACCCGCTCAACCACGCCCTCTACCGGCTCGGCATCGCACCCGGCGTCCGGGTCGCCACCCTCGCCGACCTGCGGGGCAAGAAGATCGCGTACAGCCCGGGGCAGGCACAGGGGGCGCTGGTGCTGCGGGTGCTGCACAAGGCCGGCCTCGGCCAGAAGGACGTCAAGCTGGTCGAGCTGCCCAGCACCGGCGACGTCTACGCGACAGCGCTCGCCAGCCGCCAGGTCGAGGTCGCGCCGATCGGCGGCGTGCAGATCAAACGCTACGAGACCAAGTACGCCCGGGACGGCGCGACAGCGATCGCGCACGGACTGCGGGACGACCCCGGTCACCTGTACGCGCCGGTCACCGTGCTCGGCGACCCGGCCAAGGCGGCCGCCATCCGCGAGTACGTGCAGGTGTGGGCGCGGGCCTGGCGGTGGCGCGAGGCCAATCCCGACGAGTGGATCGAGCGGTACTACGTCAAGGACCAGGGGCTGACCCGCGACGACGGCAAGTGGCTGGTCGAGAACGCCGGCCTCGCCGACATCCCGGCCAGTTGGACCGAGGCCATCGGCCGGCACCAGGAAACCATCGATCTGCTGGCCAAGGAGACGGGCAACAAGCCCCTCAAGGCCGAGAACCTGTACGACCGACGGTACGAATCCGTCGCCGCGCAGGCACTGACCGCGGGAGGCGCCAAGTGACCGCCTCGACACTGACCCGGCCCGGACCGGCCACCACGGTTCCCGCCAGTCGCCCACGGCGTCGGCTGAAGCCGGGTCGCCCCATCCCGTTCGGGTCGGCGATCGGGCCGTTCCTGCTGCTGGCGGTCTGGTCGGCCGGTTCGGCGGGCGGCTGGATCGATCCCCGTACCCTGTCGGCGCCCTGGACCGTGGTGACGACGGCGGGTGACCTCATCGCCGACGGGCGACTTCAGGACAACCTGATCGTCTCGGCGCAGCGCGCCGGCCTGGGCCTCGCCATCGGCACCGTCGTCGGCACGGTGCTGGCCGTGCTCGCGGGCCTGAGCCGGTGGGGCGAGGCCATCCTCGACGGTCCGATCCAGATCAAGCGGGCCATCCCGGCCCTCGCGCTGATCCCGCTGCTCGTCCTCTGGTTCGGCATCGGCGAGCAGATGAAGGTCATCACCATCACGCTCGGCGTGTTCGTCCCCGTCTACATACACACCCACAACGGGCTGCGCACCATCGACAGCCGGTACGTCGAGCTGGGTGAGTCGCTGCGACTGCGGCGGACCGCCTTCATCCGCCGGATCGTGCTGCCCGGAGCGTTGCCCGGCTTCCTGCTCGGCATGCGGTTCGCGGTCGTCGGGGCATGGCTGTCCCTCGTGGTCGTCGAGCAGATCAACTCGACGAGCGGCATCGGCTACATGATGGACCTGGCCCGCGAGTACGGCCAGACCGACGTGATCATCGTCGGACTCGTGCTGTACGGACTGCTCGGACTGCTGTCCGACGGCGCCGTCCGACTCGTGCAGAGGAGGGCCCTGTCATGGCGACGCACCATGGCGGACTGACCGCCACCCGTACCGTCCGGGTCGAGGGGTTGATCCGCGGCTTCGGGGATCGGGCCGTCCTGGACGGGTTCGACCTGGAGATCGGCGAGGGCGAGTTCGTCGCGCTGCTGGGCCGCAGCGGCTCGGGCAAGAGCACCCTGCTGCGTGCGCTCGCCGGTCTGGACGGCGAGGCCACCGGCTCCGGCCTGGTCGACGTGCCGGAGAACTCCTCGGTCGTCTTCCAGGACGCCCGCCTGCTGCCCTGGCAGCGGGTGCTGGACAACGTGGTTCTCGGCCTGCGCGGACCGGACGCCCACACGCGCGGCCAGGCGGCACTCGCCGAGGTCGGACTGGCCGGACGGGAACGGGCCTGGCCCAGCGAGCTGTCCGGTGGCGAGCAGCAACGGGTGGCGCTGGCCCGGGCGCTGGTGTCCGAGCCGAACCTGCTGCTCGCCGACGAGCCGTTCGGCGCGCTGGACGCGCTGACCCGACTCCGCATGCACGGCCTGCTGCGCGAGTTGTGCGCCCGGCACCGGCCCACGGTCCTGCTCGTCACCCACGACGTCGACGAGGCGATCACCCTGGCCGACCGGGTACTGCTGCTCGACGCCGGCCGGATCGCCGTCGACCTCGCCATCGACCTGCCGACGCCCCGCTCGTACCGGCAGCCGCAATTCCTCGCGTACCGCGAAACCCTGCTCCGCGCACTCGGCGTCGACCCGACGGAGGGATGACCATGCTGCACCTCAACGCGTTCCTGATGGGCGTCGGCCACCACGAGGCGGCCTGGCGGCTGCCGGAGAGCGACCCGTTCGCGCAGACCGACGTCGCGCACTTCACGCGCCTGGCGCGCATCGCCGAACGGGGCAAGCTCGACTCGCTCTTCCTCGCCGACAGCCCGGTGCTCTGGAACAGCATCGGCCGGCGGCCGGCGGGCACACTCGAACCGACGGTGCTGCTCACCGCGCTGGCCGGCGCGACACAACACATCGGGCTCATCGCGACCGCCTCGACGACGTACAACGAGCCGTTCAACCTGGCCCGCCGGTTCGCGTCGCTGGACCACGTCAGCGGCGGCCGGGCGGGGTGGAACATCGTCACCACCGCAGGCGTGGACGCGGCCCGCAACTTCAACCTGGACGAGCTGCCCGCCCACCGGGACCGGTACGAGCGAGCCGCCGAGTTCCTGGAGGTCTCACTGAAGCTCTGGGACAGCTGGGACGACGACGCCCCACTCGGCGACAAGGACGCCGGCCGGTGGGGCGACGACAACCTGCTCTACCCGCCCCGCCACGTCGGACGGCACTTCCGGGTGGCCGGCCCGCTCAACGTGCCCCGCTCACCGCAGGGCTACCCGCTGCTGGTGCAGGCCGGGTCGTCCGAGGACGGCAAGGAGTTGGCCGCCCGGTACGCCGAGGCCGTCTTCACCGCACAGCAGACGCTCGCCGAGGCGCAGGACTTCTACCGCGATCTCAAGCGGCGTGCCGCGCAGTTCGGCCGCGACCCGGACTCCGTCAAGATCCTGCCCGGCATCGTGCCGGCGGTCGCCGCCACCGAGGCGGAGGCCCGCGCGCTGGAGGAGGAGCTGGACCGGCTGATCAAACCGGAGTACGCGAGAGCCCAGCTCGCCACCACCCTGCGAGTGGCACCGGAAGACCTCGACCTGGACAAGGAACTGCCTGCCGACCTGCCCAGCGAGGACGAGATCCAGGGCGCCAAGAGCAGGTACACCCTCATCGTCACCCTGGCCCGGCGGGAACGCCTGACCGTCCGCCAGCTCATCGGCCGGCTCGGGGGCGGACGCGGGCACCGCACCTTCGCCGGCACGCCGGAGCAGGTCGCCGACGCCATCGAGGAGTGGTACCGCAGTGGCGCCGCCGACGGCTTCAACATCATGCCGCCGGTGCTGCCGTCCGGGCTGGAGACGTTCGTCGACCAGGTCGTGCCGATCCTCCAGCGCCGGGGCCTGTTCCGCACCGAATACACCGGGACCACCCTGCGCGACCACTACGGGCTGCCCCGCCCGGTCAACCAGTCCGCCCGGCGGCTCGCCGCCGCTTCCCACTGACCACCAGGAGAGGACGAACCATGGTCGACCAACGACCCTTCGGACGCACCGGCGTACGCATCAGCTCGCTGACACTGGGCGCGATGAACTTCGGCCAACGGGGTAACCCCGACCACGAGGACGGCATCCGGATCATCCACCGGGCGCTCGACGCGGGCATCAACGCCATCGACACCGCCGACGTCTACTCGCACGGCGAGTCGGAGGAGATCGTCGGCAAGGCCCTCGCCGCAGGGCGTCGCGACGAGGTCTTCCTCGCCAGCAAGTTCCACGGTCAGGTGGGCGACAACCCGCAGCACCGGGGCAACTCCCGCCGCTGGATCGTCCGGGCGGTGGAGAACAGCCTGCGCCGGCTGGGCACCGACTGGATCGACCTGTACCAGGTGCACCGGCCGGAGCCGGACACCGACTTCGACGAGACCCTGGGCGCGCTCACCGACCTGGTGCGCCAGGGCAAGATCCGCTACATCGGCACCTCCACGTTCGAGCCGTCGGCCATCGTGGAGGGTCAGTGGATCGCGCAGCGGCGCGGCCGGGAACGGGTGGTCAGCGAGCAGCCGCCGTACTCGATCCTGGCCCGCGAGATCGAGCGCGAGGTGCTGCCGGTGGCGCAGCGTTACGACCTGGCGGTGATCCCGTGGAGCCCGCTGGCCGGTGGTTGGCTCTCCGGGCGCTACCACGGCGGGCTCGACGCCCCGATCTCCCGCCGGGCCGACCGACTCCCCGCCCGGTTCGACCCGACGCGCCCGGCGAACGCCGCCAAGCTCGCCGCCGTCGACAAGCTGGCCGCCCTCGCCGACGAGGCCGGGTTGTCGTTGATCCACCTGGCTGTCGCGTTCGTCCTGGAGCACCCGGCCGTCACGTCGGCGATCATCGGCCCGCGCACGCTCACCCACCTGGAGTCACAGCTCGGCGCGGCCAAGGTGAGCCTGTCCCGCGACGTGCTGGACCGCATCGACGCCATCGTCCCGCCGGGCACCACGCTGAACCCCGCCGACGCCGGATACCAGCCGCCGTCGCTGACCGACCCGGAGCACCGGCGTCGCGGCGGGAGGAACGGCTGATGAGTTCGAAGTTCCTCTGGTACATCCCCAACCAGGTCGAACCCGGCCACCGCGGCGACGACGTCGTCCAGCACCACAACAGCCTGGACACCCTCACCGGTCACGCCCGGGCCATCGAGCAGCACGGGTGGGCCGGTGCGCTGATCGGCACCGGCTGGAGTCGCCCCGACACCTTCACCGTCGCCGCCGCGCTGGCCGCCCGCACGACGACATTCCAACCGCTGATCGCGATCCGGCCCGGCTACTGGCGTCCGGCCCACTTCGCCGCCGCCGCCGCGACGTTGGACCACCTCACCCAGGGGCGGGTGCTCGTCAACATCGTGTCGGGCAAGGACAACCTGGCCGCGTACGGCGACAGCGACGGCGACCAGGCCGCGCGGTACGCCCGGACCAGAGAGTTCATCCAGATCGTGCGCAGGTTGTGGACCACCGAGAGGGTCACCTATCGCGGCGCCCACTTCAGCGTCACCGACTCCGCCCTGGCGCCCCGACCGGTCGTCCGGGGCGAGCGCCGGCACCCGACGTTGTACTTCGGTGGCGCCTCGGCCGCCGCCGAGGAGGTGGCCGCCACCGAGGCCGACGTCCAGCTCTTCTGGGGCGAGCCACTCGACGGCGTGGCCGAGCGGATCCAGCGGCTGCGGCAGCTCAGCGAGAAGCTGGGGCGCGAGCACGCCCCGTTGGAGTTCGGGCTACGGGTCACCACCCTGGTCCGGGACACCACCGAGCAGGCGTGGGCCGACGCCGAGGCGAAGGTCGCCGAGCTGGCCCGCCGCAGCGGAGGCATCGAGCGCAACCCGCACTGGCAGGCCGCCGTCGGCCAACGGCGGCTGCTCGACCTCGCCGCGCGCGGAGACGTGCTCGACGACAACCTCTACACCGCGCCCGGCAGGTACGGCGGTGGTGGGGCCGGCACCACCTGGTTGGTCGGCTCGGCCGAGGACGTGGCGCGATCACTGCGCCGGTACGAGCGTCTCGGCATCACGCACTTCGTGCTCTCCGACACGCCCTACCTTCCGGAGATCGATCGCCAGGGCACCCAGCTCCTGCCGCTGCTGCGCCAGGGGGCCGTCGCCACCCGCCCGACCAGCACCCGGGAGCGAGAGGCGGTGCCGACGGCCACCTGACCCGATCAATGAGCCCCGGTCAGCTCGGCAAGCAGCGTGTAGAGCCGGGCAGCCGCCGAGCTGTCGAACTCCGGCCGGGTGAGAGGCACCGGCGCTCGGCGACGCAGCGCCGTGAGTGGGGCGCTCGGCGGTTGGGCCAGCAGAGCGGACAGGAGGGCGGCTGAGGCATCGGTGGATTGTCCGAACAGGGCGGCCGACGCGCCGACGATGGCGCGGGTCGGCTGGCGGAACTGGCGGTGCATGCCGCTGTCGACGAACAGGGGGTTGTAGAGCACGTATCGGATCCGACTCTCCGGATGCGCGGCCGCGAAGCCCGCTCCGAGCAGGTCGTTGGCGCGTGCGCCCTGCATGGTGGCCCTGAACAGGCTGTATCCGTCGGCGAGTTGCAGATCGTTCCAGTTGATGCGGCCGGCCCGGATCCCACCGGTGCCGCAGAGGTTGAGGATGAGCGGCGCCTCCGCGCGTTCCAACGCGGGGCGAAGCCGCTCGGCGAGCAGATAACGACTGAGGACGGAGATCGCGAAGGTCTGCTCGAAACCCTCGTCGGTGACGATCCGCCGCTTGTCGAAACGGCCCGCTGCCAGCACCAACACGTCAATCTTGTCGGGGAGCCGGTTGGTCAGTGCGGCGGTCTGCCGGATCGAGGTGAGGTCCGCGTCGGCGCTGCCGATCGCGACGACCCGGTCTCCGGCCTGCCGGAGCCGGTCAGCGAGTGCTCCGCCGATGCCGCGTGTCCCGCCCGTGATTACCACTGTGCGCATACTTCATCGTGGGTCCCGCCCGAGTTCGCGGAAAGAAGGCACATCGATGTCACCGGTACTACCGCTACCCGTGACGCTGGCCGACCATGCGGCGTGCACGGCGACCGACGTCCTGCGGCGCGTGGGTGAGAAGTGGACAGTTCTCCTTCTCGCCGTGCTCCACGAACGCCCGTACGGTTTCAACGAACTCGATCGCACCGTCCACGGGCTGAGCCGGCGTATCCTCACCCGCACGCTGCGGACACTGGAGGCCGATGGGCTGATCAGCCGCCAACAGTTGCCGGATCGCGTCGAGTACGCGCTCACCGACCTGGGCCACTCACTTCTCCCGTTGGTCATCGCCCTCGGCGAGTGGGCGGTCGATCATGCGTCCGAGATCCAACAGGCACGAGCGCGGGCGCGGGAGTCTGCCGGGTAGCCACCGCCACCAGGGCCGGATGCCACCTGCCGGACTGCTGTCGCCCCACCGCCGGGAGTCGATCGCCGGCCGGTCAGGGCCGCGTCGACACCGACGACGACGCGCGCGGGTTTCGACCCGGGTCGTTGATCTGGCGCCGGAAGGCGAAGTACGCGCTCAGGTTTGCCAGCAGCAGCACCAACCCGATCATCGACGCCACGAGCCCGACATCGAGGCTCGGCAGCGCCACGAAGGTCAGGGCGGCCAGCACGATGGCGAAGATGTTGAGGAAGGTGAAGGCCAGGACGAGCTCGTTGAGCAGACGGGAACGGCGGTCCTGGAGCCGGCCGACAAGTTGCTGGTGCAGCGTACGGACGAAGTCGAGCCGCTCGTCCAGCGTGGTGAGGACGAGCCGGAACTTCCACTGCCGCTCCAGGGCGTTCCAGACGGCTCCGGCATCCGCGTCGAGGTGCGCCTCCACCGACGAGTAGCCGAGCCGGAACAGGCGGATCCGGTGATAGCCGGTGAGGATGCGTGCGGACTGTTCTTCGAGCGCGTTCAGGGACAGGCCGGCGCGTCCCGGCTCGATCTGGGACAGCTCCGCCGACAGCACCGCGTCGTATCGCAGCGCCGCGGCCCAGCAGACGTGCTGCACCCCGGTCAACCGCGACAGCAGCAGCGCCGGACGGGACCCGAAGTCGGTGACCACGGCTGTGGTGTGCGAGCCGACCCGCAACACGGCATCCCGGGCGCCGTCGGGCGTGCAGTCGACACCGTCCGGGGTCAACTGCTCAGCGATGGCGCGCCGTCGTGCCGGAACGCACTCCGGGTCCACCTGGACGGCGAATGTGGTGTTGCCCCAGAGGACGAACATCTCGTCCTCGCCGACCGGCGGCAGGACGGCGCGTAACAACCGGGTCACCGCGGGCAGCATCCGCTGGACCGCCGGGGCGACCTCGGCGACCACATCGTCGCCGGTGCCGTCGACGATGCCGTCCGGCAGCTGGTAGGTGACGCACAGGAGACCGCAGTCGACGTTCCAGAGACTGATCCGGGCGGAGATCACCCGCCACGCACCGGCGACGGTGCTGGGCAGCAGGCTGGCCTCGATCTCCTCGTCCCCGGGCGTCCGCAGCACCTCCGCGCCACCGCTGATCTCCATGGTCGGCCGTGGCATGCTGCCCAGCAGCTCGTCGAGCAGCCGTTGACCATAGGGCTGCAACGCCAGGTCGGTGAGCCCGTCGGTGACACTCCACCGGGTCGATTCGGCACGCCAGGACGCGGCCTCCGCCGACAGCTGGCACGGAAAATAGGCGACCACACGTATCGACGTGACGTCCTTCAACATCAACGACCTCTCCCCGAGCGGCCCCTGCAGGGTATCGAGGAAGTCAACAGCGTTGATGTCGACAGGCAGCCCGGCCGGGGACGCGTACGGGTGGATCCACGGCAGCGCTCACCGTACGCGGCGCTGGAGCGGCTGCGCCGCGGCCCTGCTCAGCGGCCCTCGACCGCCAAGGCGATCTTTGCCGGGGCGTTCAGGGGCGCGAGCTGGTCCTCGCCCAGTCCGTAACGCCGGGCGAGGTACGCGGGGTCCTGCCAGGTGATCAGCGAGCCGGGCTGGCCGTCGTCGCGCACCATGAGTCGCATCGGCAGGTCGATGGCGATCTCGGGACGGGCCTGCATGAGCGGCGTGCCCGCCTGCGGGTTGCCGAAGATGATGACCTGCGTCTCGGGCATGCTCAGCCCGGCCTTGCGAGCGGCCGCCGCGTGGTCGACCACCGCCGCCACCGCCGCGCCCAGGCGTTCCGCCTCGGCCCGCAGCGCCGAGACCGTCTCCGCGACGTCGTGGGCACTCCGCCTGGTCACCAATCCGTCGTTCATGGCCGACCCCCGCTCACCGTGCCACCCAGCGAATCCATCTCATCGTGCCGGCACCCGAGCTGGTTCCGGGCAGCTTTGCCGTAACCGGCCACCCGTGCTCCCCCGTCGCCGCGACGACCGGTCAGCCGCGGCGGGGCGCGGTGTGGCGCGGCACGGCGTGACACGGGTCCGTCGCCCCGCGGTCCTGCTCAGCCCGAGTGGAGCTGCTCGCGGAGCCAGGCCCGGTCGGGGTTCACCACGGCCCGACCGCCGAGCACGACGGTGGGCACCGTCTCGTTGCCACCGGCCACCGCCCGGACCGCGGCGGCACCCGCCGGGTCCTGCCAGATGTCCACCCAGTGCGCCCGCCCGGCGAGCCGGCCGAGCGCGAACCGGAGCTGAAGGCAGTAACGACACCCGGGGCGCCAGTACACGATCGGCCGCCCGTCCGCCGCGCTGGCCCGTTGCGCCTCGGCGGCGTCCACCGAGCGGGGGAACGCCCACGGCGACAGCACGAATGCCAGCGCCAGGAAGACCACCAACTCGACGCCGCCGACGGCGGGCAGACCGGCGGCCAGTTGCGTCACCAGGACCAGCACGCCGCACGCCACCATCACGATCGCCAGGATCCACCGCCGCAGCACGACGCGGACACTACCCCGGTCACGCGGTGACCGACGGCGTCGGCCGCGTCCCCAACTCCTCTTGACACAGGCCCTAGCGCTTGAGGTACGCGGCCAGGCCGCCGAGCTCTTCGCTGGCGATGAAGACCGACCGTACGTTGAGGATGGCTTCCTCGACGTGGGCGGAGCAGCCCCACGCCGCGTCGCCCCACGAGTCGGCGATCTTGATCTCGGCCGGGGCGGTGCATCCCAGGGCGCCACCGAGCTCGCAGTGCTCCGGGTGCGGCATGGCGGCCTGCGCGGCCGCCGCGGCGCGCATCCGGGCGGCGAGTTCCGCGGCGACACTCGCGCGCTGCTCGGCCTCGGCGCGCAGCTCCCGTTCCACGCGTACCACCTTGGCCAGCTCGTCATGGGCGGACCTGGCGCGTGCTTCGGCGGCTCGGCGCGCCTGCTCGCTGTGGTGACACTCGATGGCCAGGGCGGCGGTGCCGGCGAAGACCCGGGCAAGGGCGAGGTCGGAGTCCTGCGGGGCGCGCGGGGTGCGGTGGTACATGGCGAAGGTGCCCAGGAGGCCGCCGTCGCGGGCCAGGATCGGCGTGGACCAGCAGGCCGACAGGCCAGCCTGCTCGGCCAGGTGCCGGAAGTCGTCCCAGAACGGGTCGGTGCCGATGTCGGTGACGATCACCGGCTGCCGGCGGTGGGCGGCGGTGCCACAAGACCCGACACCTTCGCCGGTGGCGATCCCGTCGATGGCCTCGTTGTAGAAGTCGGGCAGGCTGGGTGCGGCGCCGTGGCGCAGGTGCCGGCCGTCGGCATCGGCGAGGAGGACGGAGACGAACACTTCCTGCGGTGCGAGATTCTCGATGCAGCGGGCCATCCCGTCGAGCACCTCGGTCAGGGGTGCCTGACGGGCGATCTGCTCCAACAGGGCGCGGTGTTCGGCCATCAGCCGTTGGGCCTGCTTGACCTGGGTCGTCTCCACGCCGAGCACCCGGATCCCGGAGACCTGACCGGCGACGTCCCGGCGCGGCTCGTAGGTGAAGTCGAAGAACGCCTCCCGCGCCTGCGGGCCGGTGCCCAGCAGGATCCGGACGTCGCTGCCGGTGTAGGGCTCACCCGTGCGGTAGACCTGGTCCAGCAGAGCGATGAAGCCCTGGCCAGCCAACTCGGGCATCAGGTCCGCCAGGGCGACCCCGGTGCGAGCCCGGTCTTCGCCGATGGTGGCGAAGAACGCCGGGTTCGCCGTCTCCACCAGATGCTCCGGCCCGGCCAGTGAGGCGAAGACGGCGGTGGACTGCCCGAACAACGCCCGCAGATCCTCGTCCGCCCCTCCCTGCCCGGCGCCCGCCGGATCGGCGGTCGAGCGCAGCTGGCCTGGTACCGCCGTCACGTCGTGGTCCGCCTCTCGTCTGCGGTTACGGGAATGCTCGATGGTGCGTCGCCGCTCTCACCGTGCGCGAGGAGGTGGCTGAGGTCGCCGATGCAGCGTACCGGCGGGACGGTCCGACAGCGAACGCACGCGGGATCCGGGCGTCCGGCGGCCGTAGGAGACGGTTGCCCCCACCAGGAGCACGGCCCCCAGGAAGAAGTAGGTGTTGATGCCGAGGCCGGTCCAGAACTCGGTCGTCGAGATGTCGTCGGCGCCGACGAAGCCGCCGCGACGGACGCCGGTAACCATCAGCAGGTTCTCGGCCATCCCGGGAACGCCCCGGATCACGAGCAGGATGCTGCCACACAGGAGCGGCGGCAGGAGTAACCAGCGGGGAAGGCGTCGAGCCCAGGGACGGACGGTGGCGTGGACGACGACCGCCCCGACGGCCGACACCGAGATGAGCACGACGTTGAAGATCACGTAGGCCCGCATACTCCAGGGTCCGTCACCGGTCGGATCGTCACCCGGAAAGAACACCAGGAACACGTGGGACACCACAAAGAAGATCAACCAGGCGAGGGCGCCGTACGCCCAACGCGGATCTCTGCAGGCGGGCATACCAGCACCCTCGTCGCGCCGGCCCGACGACGCCTCCCTCCTCCGGGGGCTTCCCTCCCGCAGCCGAGCGAGGCGCGGCCGTGTCCACACGCTCAGCTCGGCCCCGAGGCGGGGCACGGTGCGGAACCACAATTCAGCGGATGCGAATACGTGAGTGCGTCGCTACTATGGGTCAGCAATCCAGAGGGAAGGGGGTCGTGGCCGCGTGCGAAGTCCCGTCAACGGAACCGCACCGACGTCCGCGTCAAGCCCGTCCGCGCCGCCTGCGGCCGACCGACTGCGCAGGCTCGTCCGCCGGATGGTGCTGCTCGCGGCCGCCGTCGGAGCCGGCTTCCTCCTGGCCGCCCTGTTCCAGGGTCCGGCCGCCGCCGACGGGATGCGCAGCGGCTCCGGTGCCGAGCCCCAGCTGGAGATCGGCGGCCTGGTCGAGCCGGTCACGCGGCTCACGGAGGCGGCACGCCCCGACCGTGACCGCCAGCGGGCCACGGGTGCCGACCACCGCCGCGCCGGCAACCCCGACGCCCCGCTGACCAGGGCCGTCGGTGGCGTCGTCGCCCCCCGCGACGCGACGCCCGCGCCGAGGTCGCCACGGTCGGCGGGCACGCCGCCGGTGTCCGTGCGGCTGCCCCGGGTCGACACCCCCGGCGCGGCGGGGCGCGAAAGCCTCCGGTCAGCCTCCGCAGCCCGCGCGGCTCATCGCCCGGCCCGCCGAGTTCAGGCGTCGCGACCACCCGCTGATCCCGCACGCCAGGCGGCGCGCGCCGTACCCGGCCGGCCCGCGATGCCCAGACCGGCCGGTACGCCTGCAGCAGACCTGATCACCGCCCCGCTACCGCACGTCGTCGACACCGTGAGCGCCCCACTGCCGCACGTCGCGGACATCGTGAACGCCCCGCTGCCGCACATCGTCGACACCGTGAACGCCCCACTGCCGCACGTCGCGGACATCGTGAGCGCCTCGCTACCGCACGTCGCCGACATCGTGAGCGCACTGCCCATCCGGCCTTTGGTCGTGGCGCTGCGTCAGGTCACCGGCGCCGTTCCGGCGCACGCTGTCCACGCGGTGGTCGTTCCGGCGGCACCTGCACCGCCCACTCCCCCAGCGCTCGTGCCGGCCGCCGTGCCGCCGGCCGACCCGACACCCGCGCCGACGGTACCGACGCCGTCAGCGGGACCGGCGGAACCGGCGTCGGCCCCGATACGTGCCGCGGCGGCGGCGACAGCCGCGCCACCGTGGCTGTCCGTCGCCGGGCCCGCGTGCGCCAGGGCCTCGACGAGACATCTCGCCGCGCGCCCGGATCCGGTGACCGCCCAGGCCAGCCTTCCGGGCCGACCCGTCACGCCCGCCGACCAGGACGCCGCCGGCGCCGACGACGGATCGCCGCCCGGGCCGGGACTGGTCCGGGCTGACGACCGGCAGGCTCACCTTCGCGCCGGGCGATTCCGCGACCTCGTGCCGCCTCTCGTCGCGAGCCGCGCTCCCGCTCCGATCGCCCGCCCCGGCTGAGGCGGGTCGACCGACCCCGGGTGGCTGACCGACACGGCCATCGCACCCGCCGGTCTGGTCGACCAGTGCCCGCGCCCGTCCGCCGTGACGGTGCCCCGGGCCATGCCTATCCGTCCGTCGCGCACGACCGCCCTGACCAACCCGTGGATGTTCCGGGATCGGTGGCCGGTGTGACGCGTACCTGAGATCGGAGAAACGTGGTGATCCACGTTGTCGTCGCCGAGGACATGGGTTTGCTGCGCGGTGCGCTCTGCGCCGCGCTGTCAGGTGAGGAGGACATGAAGGTGGTGGCCGACGTCGATGGCGTCGGCGAGCTGTTGACAGTGGTGCGGCGGTGCCAACCCGAGGTGGTGGTGCTGGCGCTGACGCCGGAGTCGCCCGACCCGGTGGAGGTGGTGGCACGGATCAGCGCCGACGTGCCGCACGCCGCTGTGCTGGCGATGAGCCCCCGGTGGAGTCCGACGCTTGTGGAGGCGGCGCTGGCGGCTGGCGCGCGCGGCCTGGTCGGGAAGGACAGCTCCCTGGCAGAGCTGGTGCGGGCGATCCGTGCGCTGGCGGCCGGGGAACGGGCGATCGACCCGGCCGCGGCGGTGGCGGTGCTGAGCCCACCGGAGATCCCGTTGACACCTCGGGAGATGGACGTGCTGCGGATGGCCGCCGAGGGGCTGCCCCTGAAGGAGATCGCGGCCCGCCTCTACCTGGCACACGGAACGGTGCGCAACCACCTGTCGGTGATCCTGCGCAAGACGGGGGCGCGCAACCGGTTGGAAGCGGTGTGGCGCGCGCGGTGTAACGGCTGGTTGTAGCGGTGCGGGCGGGTCCGGTGGAGAGGTCCGGACCCGTCCCCCTCGCCGTGCGGACCTGCCGGATGCGTGTTTGAATATTGACGTTGAGTGATCACTATCGGAGTGCGGGAAGGTTCGTCGTGATCCGTACCCTGCTCGCTTTGGACGGTGCCCTGGTGCTGGGCGCGCTGTCGTTCGTCCTCGCCGCCGAGGACGACATCCATGTCGTCGCGAAGGTCGACCGGGGCGACGCGGTCTCCGCGGCCGTCCGCGCCCAACGCCCCGACGTGGTGGTGGCCGACCTCGACGTCGTCGAGGCGGTCGAGCCGAGCCGACTCGGCCGGTGCCCCGTCCTGGTGCTTGCCCACCCACAGCGGGCCCGGCGGTTGCGCGGCATGTTCTGCCCGACCCGGACGGTCGGCATCCTGCGCAGTGACGCCGCCCCGCAGCGGGTCATCGACGGGATCCGCCGGCTCGCCCGCCGGGAGCCGGTGGTCGATGCTGATCTCGTCGTCGCGGCGTTGCGCTCGGACGGCCCGCTGACCAGCCGCGAGACCGAGGTGTTGAAGCTGACGGCGGCGGGGGCGCCGGTCGCGGAGGTGGCCGCGTCGCTCGGGCTCACCCGTGGCACCGTCCGTAACCATCTCGGTCGGATCGCCCGCAAGGTGGGCGCGCGTACCCGGGTGGAGGCCGTGCGGATGGCCGGCGAGGCGGGCTGGATCTGACCGGTGCGGTCGGCTTGAGCCTGCGCTTCAGCCTCGCCGCGCCGGTGCCGTCCGGGGCGGCAGCACGTGGTCGTCCCAGCAGCCGACGAGCGCCCGGTAGGTGGCCGAGCGGGCCATCAGCTCCCGGTGCGTCCCGAGCACGGGCTCGTCGCCGTCGAGGACCAGCACCTGGTCGGCCCGCAGCGCGGAACTGATCCGGTGCGCGATCACCACGAGGGTGCCGGGCCGCCGGGCGAAGGCACTCTCGACCGTCGCCTCCAGCGCCGGGTCCAGGTGACCGGTCGCCTCGTCGAGGATCACCAGCGGGGCGGGTGCCAGCCAGGCCCGGACCGCCGCGATGAGCTGCCGTTCCCCGGCGGAGAGCACGGCCGGCGCGACCGGCCCGCCCAGCCCGCCCAGGCGGGTCGCCAGCGGGCGGGCGCCGAGGGCGTCGAGGGCGACCTCCAGCGTCTGGTCGTCGACGTCCGGCCGCAGGTAGCGGAGGTTGTCGGCGAGACTGCCGGTGAAGACGTACGCCTCCTGGGGCACCAGCACCCGCATCCCGGCCAGCATCTCCGGCTCGGCGTCGGTGACCGGCGCGCCGGCCAGGTGGACAGTGCCGGTCTGCGGCGGCACCAGTCCCGCCACCAGGGCGGCAAGTGTGGACTTGCCGACGCCGCTCGGTCCCACCACGGCGAGGTGCTCCCCGTCGGCCACCGTCAGCGAGAAGTTCCGCAGGACGGGCCGGGCGCGCGGGCCGTAGCCGAAGGTCAGCCCCCGGACCTCGACGGCCGGCGAGCGGCCGACCGGACGTGACGACGGGCGGGGTGGCGGGGTGGCGGGGTCGGACCGACGGGGGCCGGCGGAGACCGGACCGGCGCGCAGGATGTTCTCCAGGGTGACCACGTACCGCAGCCCGCCACCGCCGAGGCCCTGCACGAGGGTGTGCAGGGCGGGTTGCAGCCCGGTGGAGACGTAGATCAGCGCGCCCACCACCGCGCCGGCGGTCAACCCCCGCTCGACCAGCCACGGAGCAGCCGCCAGCAGCACCACGAGCGGCAACCAGCCGCCGATGCCGAGGCTGAGGCTGCGGATCGCGGCCATCCGGGCGAGGGTGCGTTCGGCGGCGGCCTGCGCCGACACCAGGTGTTCCACGTCGGCCGTCACCCGTGCCTGGGCACCACAGGCCAGCACGTCGCGGTGACCGGCGAGCGCCGTCGCGGCCGACTGGCCGAGTTGCTCGCCAGCGCGGACGTACGCGCGCTGGTGCGCGGCCATCGCCGGCAGCGCGGCGAGGAACACGGCCAGGCCGGCGACCATCGGCGCGGCGGCCAGCACCGCGACCACCGGCGCCAGGGCGAGGAGTCCGAGCAGGGCCGCGCCGGCGGAGAAGAGGAAGCCGCGGGTCACCATCAGCAGACCGGCGAAGGTGTCGCGGACGATCTCCATCTGGTGGGTCAGCCGGGTGACGGCGGCGCTGTCCGGGTGACCACCCGCCCGGGTGGCGTCGCGCAACGATCCCCGGACCACCTGGGCGGCCACCTCGTCGCGGAACGGCTCGACCACGGCGCCGAGGCACCGGTACGTCCGACCGGTCGCCGCCGCGCCGACAAGCACGGCCACGGCGAGGACCGCCAACCACACCAGGCCGTCGAGGAGACGTCCGGCCAGGAAGCCCTCGTCGATGGCGCGGGCGACCAGGAGGCCGGCGAGCAGGGCGGGCAGCGCCTCGACGAGCGACCAGCCGCAGAGCCCGGCCAGATCGCGCCGGCGGGCCCGCAGCGCATGCCAGGTCACCCGCCGTACGCCGGGTCGGCTCACGAGCCACCGCCGGGCGGCTGGAAGACAGCCCGGTAGTCCGAGTCGGCCCAGAGCCGCCGGTGCGGCGCCAGTCCGCGCAGCCGACCGCCGTCCAGCCAGGCGACGAGGTCGGCCGCCGCGGCCACCGCCGGCCGGTGGGTGACCACCAGTCGGGTACGCGAGCCGACCCACCCGGTCACCGCCTCGGTGATCCGGTGTTCGGTGGCGGTGTCCAGGCTGGACGTCGCGTCGTCCAGGATGAGCAGTCGCTCGGCGGCGAACGCCCGGGCCAGGCCGAGGCGTTGGGCCTCGCCGCCGGAGAGCGGCGCGTCCACGAGCGGGGTGCGGTAACCGTCGGGCAGCCTGTCGATCACGTCGGCGACCGCGGCGAGGTGGGCCGCCTGGCGGACCGCCGGTGTGGCCGGGCTCCGGTCGGGGGGCGGCGCCGAGTCGGCGGGCAGCGCCAACCCGATCGCGTCGTGGACCGTCGCGCCGACGAGCACCGGCCGGTCGAAGGCGTAGCCGACGGCTCGGCGCAGCGCCGACAGGTCGAGGTCGCGCAGCGGCACCCCGTCGAGCCGCACCTCGCCGTCGTCGGGGTCGTGCAGCCGTCCCGCCACGGCGGCCAGGGTCGACTTGCCGGCACCTGACGCTCCGACGACAGCCACCGTCGCGCCGGCCGGCACGTCCAGGTCGATGCCGTCCAGGATGGGTCGGCCGTCGTCGGCGTACACGCGCACCCCGCGCAGTCGCAGGGTGCCGCCGCCGGGCGGAAGGGGCCGGTCGCCGGCCGGCGCGACCGGCTGTCGCAGCAGTTCGGCGACCCGGTGTGCCCCCGCACGGCTGCGCACCAGGTGGTTCAGTGTGGCGAGCACTCCACCGAGCCCGGCGCCCATGGCCGCGTACCGGACGGCGGCGACCAGTTCACCCGGGGTGAGCCAGCCGGCGGTCAGGGCGTACCCGCCGACCGCGACGACGCTCAGGTGCAGCAGCGGCGCCACGGCGGAGGTACGCGCACCGGCCCGAGCCAGCAGGTCCCACCCGCGCCGGCCGTGCCGGCCCAGCTCCGGCAGGGCCGCGAGCACCCGGTCCTCCTCGCGGCGGGTGGTGGCGGCTGCGGCGATGGTCCGGGCACCGCCCAGCGACTCCAGCAGTCGGCCGGCCATGGTGCCGAGGACCCGTTGGTACCCGGCGGTCGCGGCCGAGGCGTCGGTCACGAAGGCGCGCATGAGGACGGCGAGCAGCACGAGACCGGCGAGCAGGGTGATCCCGAGGACCGGTTCCAGCATGGCGAGCGCGACGACGCTGCCGAGCGGCGGAAGCACCGCCACGACGGCCAGCACCATGGCGTTCCCGGCCTGCCCCGCGTCGGCGGCCTGGCCGACCAACCGGCCGACGAGATCACCCACCGGGTGGCGGCGGGTGGCGCGGACGTCCAACGCGAACACGTGCCGCAGCAGGTGCCGGCGTAGCCCGGCGGTGGCGCGCGCCGCGCCGAATCCGCTGGCCAGGTCCGTGAGGGTGTCGACGGCGATGAGGACGACGACCAGGCCACCGGCGGTCACCGCCCACCAGCCGGAGCCCCCGCCGAGGGCGGCGTCGACGGCGCGGCCGAGGACCGCGGGTAGCACCAGTTCGGCGGCCGCGCCGAGCAGCGCGACCGCCGCGAGCGCGCCGGTCCAGCCGCCGCCGCTCCGGGCCGTCCGCCGGAGCAGTCGATCCCCCGAGGCGAACGTCGGCATCGGCCCTCCCGGTGGTACGCGGTTGCCCTGGGTGGGCACGTCTGCCCACCCAGGGCTGCGCTTGTGCGGCGGGTCAGTTGCAGGTCGTGACGGAGAGCGAGCTGTCGCCGCAGAGCAGCAGGCTCGCCCGGCTACCGCCACCCGTGCGGTCGGCCGGAGCCATCTCCAGGCCCTGGAGGTCCAGAAGCGCCATGTCGTTCACCTCCCTTCCTTCTGTTCGCCGATCAGGTCGCCCCCGCTGTTGCGGGGGAGTCTCTGCGCGCCCGGCAGCGGCGCGAGAAAGGGCAGCACCGGCCGCCGGTCGTGCTGTACGCAGGCCAGCGCGAAGAGCACGCCGGCCGTGCCGGTGCCGAAGTCCATGGAGAGCCGTAGCAACTGCTCACCGGGGAACGCGGTTCCCTCCCGGTACGGCAGCGCGTGCCAGCTCAGCCGATCCAGTTGCGCGCCGAGTTCCCGGCGGTCGGCGTCGTCGGTCGAGGCGGCGAGGTAGGCGATGATGCCGGCCCGGCCGGCGAAGAGCCCGGACTGCGCGTAGAACGGTGACCGCGCCGCGCGGCGGATTCCCGCGCTCGCCTCGGCGAACCGTTCGTCGGCGCGGTGCCGCAGGTACTGGTCGAGGACCAGCCCGATACCGACGCTGCCGTGCGCCAGGTACGGCATGGTCCGCCAGCCCTCGTTGACCTCCAGGGCGCCGTCCGGGCGCAGCACACACCTGCGCAGATCCTGGCGCAGCGCCGTGGCGGCGTGCTCCAGCAGCTCGTCGTCACCGCTGAGCTCGTAGAGCCGCACCAGCATCAGCGCCGGTCCGGTCCGGCCGCGCAGCAGCCCGGCGTACGGGTTACGTCCGCCGCTGACGTCCGGCCCCGGGTCGTCGGCCAGGTGCGCGATCACCCGCTCGGCGACCCGCCACGCGGTGTCGTGCAACGACACCTCCCCGGTACGCGCGGCCAGCTCGGCCAGGTTGAGCGCGATCCCGGACAGTCCGCTGGCCAGGCTGTGGTCGAGCCCGTCCAGGGGTTCGCGGAGACAGATGTCGAGAACGTCGAGCGCGTCCTGCCGCCGGCCGAGGTGATCGAGCGCGTACGCGACGCCGTGCAGCCCGTCGTAGAAGCCGCACCGGGTGCCGGACGGCGGCGCTGTCGCTCGCCGCACCAGCCAGTCCTCGTGCTCGGGCCACCGCCCGGCGCCGCTCCGGTCGAGCGCGTACAGCACTCCCGCCGCCCCGTGGGCGAGGTTGAGGCCGCCGCTGCGGAACTGTTCGATGTCACCGGGGAAGAGTCGGTCGTCGCGTTCGGGAGTGGCGCTGGCCCGGATCGCGGTGACCAGTCGGTCCCGCGTGGCGGGCCAGTCGTCGGCGCGCAGGGCGCCGCCCGGGTCCGTGGCGGCCCGGGGGCTGCCGGTGATCTCCTCGACCGCGGGGTCGAGGAAGGACCTCGGCACCGGGAAGTTCGCGGCGATGATGTCGGCCAGGTGCGTCACCTTCGCCGGTGCGAGCCGAACCAACTGGGTGAGCGGCAGGAACAGCGCCAACCGCAGGCACGCCAGGGCGTACCTGTCGACAGCCGGCCCGGTCCGGTCCCGCGGGGCCGCGAAGCCCTGGTTGCGCAGTCCGGGTCGGCGGTGCCCGGCGATCGGGGCGGCCACCTCGAAGTCGACGAGGGCGACCCGGTCGTCCGGCCGGATCATGATGTTGAACAGGTGCAGGTCCCCGTAGACCAGGCCGCGTTCGTGGATGGCCTCGACGAGGGACTCGACCTGCTCGTAGGTCTGCCGGGCCCAGTGGGCGTACGCCGCCCGGTCGTCGTCGGTCGCGTCCGCGTCGATGAGGGGGTACCTGTCGACGAGCACCTTGTTCAGCGCTCGCCCCTCGATGAACTCGAGCGCGAGGAACCGGTGCTCGCCCAGGACGAACTCGTCGTGCACCCGTGGCACCTGCGGCAGGTCGGCGAGGTGCCGCAGGGCTTCCGCCTCGCGGGCCAGCCGGGCGACGGCGTCCGTGCCGTCGGCGTCCAGGCCGGCGTGCGGCCGTGCCTCCTTCAGCACCACCTCGGTGTCGGTACGCAGGTCCCGGCCCACGTACAGCCCACCGCCGTTGGAGAAGTGGATCACCCGCTCGATCCGGTACGGCACCTGGTCGGTGCTGGTGCCGCTGCGGGCGGCCAGGTGCGGGCCGAGGAAGTCGGGCAGGGTGATCCAGGACGGTACGTGGAAGACCGGCTCCCGGCGGTCCGGCACCAGCGTGCCGGACTCGTCCTCGATCGCCGGCACCACCTGACCGTCCGGCGAGTGGCAGTAGCGGGCGGCGAAGCCGCCGTAGCGCACGTGGACCGGGCCGTTGCCGTAGCGGAGGTCGCTGAGGATGTACGGGCCGGTCTCGCCGGTGAGTAGTTCGTCGAGTTCCTTGCAGGTCAGCTCCAGCTCCGCGTCGTCGCTGGGGTAGACCGTGATGAACTTGCCACTGGCGGCCCGGGCGGCGTACTTGGAGTTGCGCAGCAGCAGGGTGCGGGGCCCGCGCAGGAACTTGAAGGACAGGCCGCGGGGAACGCAGTAGTCCCACACGGCGTCCAGCACCCGCTCGGCGTTCGCCAGGCCCGCCGAGATGTGGATCTTCCAGCCCTGCTGCGGCAGCGAGCCGCCGTCGGGTGCGTAGATCAGCCAGTCGTCGAGCGGCTCGCGACGCCAGCCGGTCGGCAGCGGCCGCTCGGCGGCCGGGAAGACGGGCTGCGCGACGGCGCTGCCGAGCGAGTCGTAGAACAGCGGATCCGCGGCGCAGTAGCTGTCGTAACGTTCGTCCACTGTCCCGCCGCCCCTTCGACTCGGCCGGCTGATGTGCCGGCGTTGCATCGAGTCTCATCGACGGGACGTGGTCGGTCCCAGTGCACGTAGTCACCACGTTCGATGCGAGGCGCACGGGTGCGCAATGACAATAGTCAGGGGCGCTGCGCCCACGCGGTCGCCCGCCACCCCCGCCGGCGTCCCTGTTCGACGTGACACGCAGGGTGGCCGTCCGCTCACTGAGCTGCGCGTTCTTGACCCCTGGCGAAGACAGAACTTAGACTTCCGTGATTGTTAACGTTAACAGTCACGTCACTCGATCGTAATCGACGCGTCATCGCCACCGGGTTCCCGTCACCCCCGGTGGCGACGCGACAGACCGGTGCCCGACCGGGCCGATGGGACCGCGACGGCGCGTACCACCACCAGCCAGGAGGACGAGACATGACGCACGAGCAGAACGAGCCGGTGAGCGGCGAGCGGAAATTGCTGAGCCGGAGAACCGTCCTGACGACGATGGGGGCCGTACCGATCGCGACTGTCGCCGCGGTCGCGGGGGCCTCGCCGGCCTCGGCCGCGGCGGCGAGCATCAATCCGTCCGCGACCCGGCAGACGATCCGAGGCTTCGGCGCCATGGCCCACGCCGCCTGGATCGGCGACCTGACGGCCGCCCAGCGGGACACGGCCTTCGGCACCGGCCAGGGTCAGTTGGGGTTCTCCCTGCTGAGGATCCCCGTCAACGAGAACCAGGCGGACTGGAGCGCCGATCTGGCGACGGCGCAACGCGCGGTCGCGCTCGGAGCGACGGTCTTCGCCTCGCCGTGGAACCCCCCGGCCAGCATGATCGAGACCTTCACCCGTGGCAGCCAGACCAACGCCCGGCGGCTGCGGTACAGCTCGTACGCCGCCTACGCCACGCACCTGAACAACTTCACCACGCACATGCGCAACAACGGGGTGAACCTGTACGGCATATCGGTGCAGAACGAGCCCGACTACGCGGCCGAGTGGACGTGGTGGACCACCACCGAGATGGTCCGGTTCCTGCGGGAGAACGCCGGCTCGATCAGCACCAGGGTCATCGCGCCGGAGTCCTTCCAGTACGTGAAGTCGGTGTCGGACCCGATCCTCAACGACGCCACGGCGCTGGCCAACGTGGACATCATCGGCGCGCACCTCTACGGCACCTCGTACTCGAACTTCGCCTACCCCCTGTTCAAGCAGAAGGGCGCGGGCAAAGAACTCTGGATGACCGAGGTCTACTACCCCAACAGCAACACCAACTCCGGTGACGCGTGGCCCGAGGCGCTCGACGTGGGCGAGCACATCCACCGCGCCATGGTCGACGCCGAGTTCCAGGCGTACGTCTGGTGGTATCTCCGGCGCAGCTACGGCCCGATGCGCGAGGACGGCCAGATCAGCAAGCGCGGGGCCATGATGGCGCACTTCTCCAGGTTCGTCCGCCCCGGATACCAGCGGATCGACGCGACCGCGAACCCGGCGTCGAACGTCTACGTCTCGGCGTACCGGGGCGGCAACGCCGTCGTGATCGTCGCCGTCAACAAGAACACCTCGGCGGTGAGCCAGCAGTTCACCCTGGCGAACACCACCGCGTCCGGCAGTGTCTCGAACTGGCTGACCGACGGAAGCAGGACCGTCGCGCCGCAGAGCGCGCTCACCATGTCGAACGGCTCGCTCACCGTCACGCTTCCCGCCCGCAGCGTGATGACGTTCGTGACCACCGTGAGCGGCGGCACGACCCCGGTGGGAGACACCTACAAGCTGGTGAACGTCGACACCGGTGTGGTTCTCGGCGTACAGAACATGTCCACGGCCGACGGCGGCCTGGCCGTGGTGTGGGGCGACACCGGCACCGCCGACCACAACTGGGTACGGGTCACCGACGGCAGCGCGTTCCGGTTCCGCAACGTCAACAGCGGCAAGGTCCTCGGCGTCGAGAACATGTCCACCGCCGACAACGCCCGCGTCATGCAGTGGAGCGACAACGGCACCGCCGACCACCGCTGGACGCTCGTGGCCAACAGCGACGGCTCCTACCGGATCCGCAACGTCAACAGCGGCAAGGTGCTCGCCATCCTCAACGGATCCAGCACCTGGGGCACCCAGGCCGTCCAGTACACCGACAACGGCAGCACCAGGAACAACTGGCGGTTGGTCCCGGTCGGCTGACGGTCACCGCGCGGCTCCGGGTCGACCACCCACGGCCGACCCGGAGCCGCACCGGCGGGGCTGCCCGCCCCCGCCTGTCGGTCCGACCCGGTCAGCCCAGGTACTTCTCCCACGGCCCCGTGATGGCCAGGGTGAGACCCGGGTCCTGCATGTTGACGAAGAGGACCCGGCCGTCGGCGGTGAAGGTCGGCCCGCAGAACTCGGAATCGTTGAGCTGGTTGCGGGCGATCGCGTACGTCGGCCCACCCGGCGTCGTGCTGAGCACGTGCGAGGCCCCGGTGCCGTCCTCGGCGAGGACCAGACTGCCCCACGGGGTGACGGACACGTTGTCCGGGCCGTCGAAGGTGAGGTCGTTGTACTTGACCGGCGTGCCCTCCTCCGAGGCCGTCTGGTGCGGGAAGTACGTCACCAGCTGGATGGTCTGGGCCCTGAAGTCGTAGAACCAGACCATGCCGTCGTGCGGCGCGGCGTCGGCCGGCAGGTCGCCCTCGTCCCAGGCGTAGGAGTTGACCACGTACACACCCTCGTCGGTGCTCCACACGCCCTCGAACTTGCGTCCCCGGGTGACCTGACCGTCGGCGAACTGCTCGCGCACGGACGTGTGCCGCGCGTCGCGGTCCGGCACCTCGATCCACCGTACGGGGAAGGGGCGGCCCAACTGGGCGGAGGTCAGGTAGGCGACGTCCGGCAGCACCGAGCCGTCGTCCATGATGATCTGCATGGCGGCGAGGACGCCCGCGTTCGGCGCGAGGCGGGTGAGCACGCCCGGGCCGAGCTTGACGCCGCGGGGCGCCGACCAGCGGTAGAACAGGCCGTTGGGCTCGTCGGCGTCCTCGGAGAGGTAGATGTGGGTGCGGTCCCTGTCGACCGCCAGGGCCTCGTGGGAGTAGCGGCCCAGGCACTTGATCGGCTTCGGGTCCGCGCTGCCGTCCGACCAGACCTCGAAGACGTACCCGTGGTCCTTCTGGTAGACGCCGGACCGGCCGCCCTCCTCCCACTCGTCGCCGGCCCGGTCCTCGGTCTCCTCGCAGGTGAGCCAGGTGCCCCAGGGGGTCGGTCCGCCGGCACAGTTGGAGATGGTGCCGGAGAGGGCGACGAACTCACCCAGGTTGCGGCCCGCGCGGTCCGTCCTGATCACGGTGCAGCCGCCGGCGTCGACGGCGCCCGCGTCGTACACCGTGCCCTTGACGTGCGGTACGCCGAACTCGGCGCCCGGGTCGATCTCGTGGTTCTGGATCAGGGTGTAACGGCCCTGGCCGGCGTCGTAGACGGCCATGCCGTCGTGGTCCGACGGCGTCACGCCCTGGCCACGATCGAGTCGGGTGACGCCGGTCCGGGTCACCACCGTGTAGCTGAAGCCCGCCGGCAGGGCCAGGATCCCCTTGGGGTCGTCCACGAGCGGCGGGAAGGGCACGGGACCGCCCTTGACCGGGTGCGGCCGGCTCGGGCTGGCCTGAGCGAGGGACGGCAGCCCACCGGCGACGGCAAGGCCCACGCCGGCGGCGGCGCCGCCCGCGAGGAAGGTACGACGGGAGGAAGGCACTCGAATCAGCTCCTGGTCAGGGTACGTGCGACGGCTGACAGCCAACTGGAGTGGGCGGACACCGACACGTCACCCGGGGGTTCCAGAGGTGACGTCACGGTGAAGAATCAGGGCAGCTCGCCCGTCGCGGACCACGGTCCGGCGGCGGGCTTTCCGGCCGGGTCGACGGCTACTCGCCCCGTCGGGCCGACCGGATCGGGGCGACACGGGGTCGACCGACCCGAAACACCGCGAGCGGAAGGCCGGCTACCCGCTCGGCGAGCCGAGCGGCGGTCGCGGGGCAGTCGATGAGCTGGCTGAGCGGATGGACCGCCAGGCCGTGCCGGGCGAGAGCCAGCCACGTACGCAGCAGACGTCGCCCCGCGCTGGTCCGGTCCTCGTCGGCGGCGGCGAGGAGGACCAGGACGCTGCCGTCGTAGCGCAACAGGCCGCGTCCGCTGGCGGCCAGCAGCGCCGGCAGACCCAGCCGGCGGGTGACCGGGTACGCGCGCAGCGCGGCGGACAGGACCCGCGCTTCGGTCCGGGACAGGCTGAGCGCCCGGTCGGTGAGTCCGTCGAGGTGGTAGCGAGGGTGACGTGGGCTCAGGCGCAGCCAGTCCCGCAGCTCGACCGCGACGGCGGGTGTGCCGAACATCCACCGGTCAGCGACGACCAGGTCCGAGACGAGATCCCGGGTCGGGACGTGTGCGAGACCCGGCTC
The DNA here is from genome assembly GCF_043197345.1 of Micromonospora sp. NPDC049175. Lineage (NCBI taxonomy): Bacteria > Bacillati > Actinomycetota > Actinomycetes > Micromonosporales > Micromonosporaceae > Micromonospora > Micromonospora sp. NPDC049175. Next base: position 309,971 of record NZ_JBICSY010000001.1, read on the forward strand.
GAGTTCGGCGAGGACGGCGTCGTCGACGGACCCGGGCGCGTACGGACCACGGGCGACCCGGCGGGCCTCGATGTCGGCGATCGTGAACGGAGTCGCGTACCGATGTGCCGCGGGGACCAGTCGTGGACCGGGCGCCACGGTGACGGTGAGGCCGAGGTCGGCGGAGACGATGAGGCAGGTCTCGACGAACGCGCCGATGCCGAGGGCCAGGTCGCGCCCGGTCGGGTCGGAGTCCGGCAGGCTGCGGGCGGGATCGACGTCGATGGTGATCTCGTCGGCGTGGTACTCCGGTCGCCACGGCTGCGTGTTGTGTGCGCTCGGCGCCCGGCGGCAGATCGCCTCGGTGGCCCGCAACCGCTCGACCCAGCTCACCGGGCTCCTCGTTCGTAGAAGGTGTACCCGTGCAGTGGCCGCCCACCCGCGCGCCGGTACTGGGCGGCGGAGGCGACGTTCGTCCGCTCGACGAAGGTGCTGCGCAGCGTCCGGTAGCCGCTGCGGGCGAGGTTGCGGTGCAACTCCCGGGACAGCAGCGTCAGGTAACCGTTGCCCTGCTCGTCGGGAACTGTGCCCTTGATGATGAGGACCGCGTCCCGCCGGTACCGGCGGCGGGTGGCGAGAAGCCGGAGCTGGTTGAGGACACCGAGCCGACCGCCGACCTTCATGAGGTATTCGGAGATGTCCGGCACGGTGACGACGAACGCGACGGGTCGGCCGGCCTTCTCCAGCCAGAGGAGCAGCCCCTCGTCGAGCAGGAACGCCAGGCCGTCGGTCTGCTCGGCCAGTTGCTCGGCGGAGATGTCGGTGTAGTAGCCCAGCTGCGCGAAGCTCGCGTTGAGCATCCGGCGCAGGATCGGCAGTTGGCTGCGCAGGTGCCGCCGGGAGCCGTGCCGGATGACGAGCTGTTCGCCGCCGATCCGGGCATCGTCGAAGGCGAATCCACAGTCGACGTCGACGGCCGGCGACGCACCCGTGGCCGTGCCGTCGACGTCGACGAGCCAGGTGTCGGCCTCGAAGCGACGGTGGAAGCCGTGCCGCTCGTACATGTCCGGGTAGTAGGCGGGGTTCCACGCCGAGTCCACGAAGCCACGGTCGGCGAAGCCGGAGGTGATCACCCCACCGGTCTGGTTGGGCAGCAGGGCCACCGGCCCGAACAGGTGTCGCCCGTCGGCCCGGTGCTCGACCGCGTCCATGATGGCGGCGAAGACGTCGTCGTCGTCGACGAACTCGGTGTGCCCGAACAACTGGCGCGGGCCGACCTTGGCGTCGAAGGGCGCACTGCGGTGCATGCTGGTGCGTCCGACGACCTCGCCGCGTCGGTCGCGGACCACGAACAGCTCGGCGTCGCCGCGGTGGGCCGCGATGACCGATGACACCAGGGGCACGTACCTGTCGGTCGGGTGGAGCCGGAGCGGAAAGTCGACGAAGGCCCGCAGGTCGGCCCGTGACCGCACGGGATCCAGTCTCATGTGCGGTGCACCGGCGGGCCGGACGTCTCCCGCGAGAGCGGGGTGAAGGTCGGTATGTGTGCCATGCCGTCTCCCTCGGCGCGCCAGATGCCGTTGCTGTAGCCCTCGGGCTCGGCGTTGTAGAGGCGGATGTAGCCGCCAGTGGCGTTCTTCGTGCCGTGATCGGTCACCCAGCACATGAGGTCACGGTGATGGCGGCTCCGGGCGAACGTCAGGAGCGCGTCACGGTCGCTGAAGAAGGCGATGGTGCCGAGTGTGAACGGGAACTGGTAATAGACGGTGTGCCACCGGTATCCGTCCATTCGTTTCATCTGCCCAACCATCCGGAACCAGACCCGGGTGAGCGTGAGGATCGAGCGCGGCCCCCGGTAACGGGTGGCGCCGACGAACATTGCTGTCGCCTGGCCCACGGCGGGCGCGGCGGAGAAGTCCGTGGTCCTCATGCCGGCACGCCCTTCACCAGGTAGACGTTCTTGATCGTCGATGCCGCGCCGGCGAACGGGCCCGTGCCGTACTCGTGGACCTCCACGCGCAGGTCCGCAGCGGACGGGTCCTCGGCGAGGGACTCGGCGAAGTCCCGGCTGACCTCGGCGAGGTGGCGCAACACTCCCGCGCGGCAGGTCTCGGTGAGGGTTGCCCGCTCCACCGGGTCGAGCGTCAGGCCCTCGCGGAGTTGCAGGTTGACGACCGGCCGGCTCTCCAGGTCGGCCTGCTCGGTCACCGCGAGGCAGAAGCTCTGCAGCAGGTGCGCCCGGGGATTGTCGGCATAGAGGCCGTACTCGACGTCCTGCGGGTAGATGTTGGCGCCCATGTACGAGATAGTGCTGTCCTTGCGGCCGTACAGGAACAGCAGTGGGAGACGCATCCGGTCGACCTGCCAGGCACGGTCCGCGGCGGCCCGCGCCGCGGGGTCGGCGATCGCGGCCAGGACATCCGGGTACGAGATCAGCCGGCCCTCGTCGCCGATGTTGTAGCGGACCCGGGGATTGAGCACCGCCGTCGAGTTGATCGTGCAGAGCACCTCGTGGTCCGGAGTGGTCTCCAGGTACGTCTCCAGCGGGTTGTACTGGAAGACCATCGGCAGCCGGTGCTCGTCGGCGCCGAGCAGGGCGGTCCGCAACGCGGCGTCGGTACGCAGTCGTCGGCGGACCCAGACGCTGAAGTCGCTCTCCCCCGCCATACCGATGGTGAGGTCGCTGGCCCCGTAGCCGGAACGCACCTTGACGAAGCGCTCCTGCAGGTAGTCGCGCAGCGCCTCGGTCATCCCCTCACCGCCGACGAGTCCGCTGATGCGGTAGTCGGCCCAGGGAAAGTCCTCGGCGTCGAGCTTGTCGCGCAGGTGCTTGAGGAACGGCGGGTAGGCGGTGACGATGTAGTCGAAACCGGGGCCGAAGTACAGCAGGGTGTCGACGATCTTCCGCAGGTCGGGCCCCGTGTTCTTGACCATCGCGATCTTCGACATGGCGATGCCGGTGTTGGTGCCGGTTGCCCAGGCGCCCATCGAGTACGCGTTGATGACGAACCGCCGCTTCGACGGGAACACCATCGTCGCGTAACCGGCCAGGTTCTTGTGCACCGAGCGCAGCTCACGGCGGCTGCGGATCCAGTTGAACGGCTGGCCGGACGAGCCCGACGACTCGTCGACGACGCTGCCGGCGATCTCGATCTCCCCGTGCCGACAACGCTGCGCCTCCGGGTACGCCTGCACGTACGACCGCTTGTCGGTGGGCGGGTACGACGACAGATCGAACCAGCGGAACCGCCAATTGTGACCGCGCAGGAAATCGCCGTACGCGGGCACGTCGATCGCGGCGAACTGGCAGGTCATCCAGGCGTGCAGCCGGGCGAAGCGCCCCAGGGAGGGGCGGTACTGACGGGCCGTGAGCCGCCACACCGCCGGATGGATCCGGTAGAGGGTGTAGAGCCAGGTCAGGGCGAAGCTTGCGGCCCGCAGGGTCCACCGACGCAGGAATGTCACCACGCGGCAACACTATTTGTCGGTCGAGCCGGCCACCTGATGGCGGGTACTCAGGTGTCCTGAGTAGTGAGCACGCCACTCCTCGGCCGGCGTGAGCGGAACGGGTACGGGCCGCCGCACCACAGTCGTCAGTTCGATCCGCTGGCCCTCGGCCGCCGACCGGAGCAGGGCGGTCATCGTCTCCAACACGTGCAGCGCGACGTCGCCGCCCGCCCGCGCCGGACGGTGCCCGTCGGCGGTGACCATGTCGATCAGGCCGATGCCCCGGGACGCCTCGGCGTAGCCGGCCTGCGGTGGAAGAGCGCGCCAGTCGGTGTCGCCGAGCGCGAGGACGCGGACCTCTCCGTCGAAGTAGTTCGGGTCGGGTACGGCGAGTGTGCCGGTCTCCCCTCGTACCTCGATCGGCGCGGCGGTCGTCGCGACCCCGTCGAAGCTCGTGGTGATCGTGGACAGGGCGCCGTTCGCGTGTTCGAGCACGCCCGTCACGTGGGTGTCCACCTCCACCGGGATCCGCTGCCCGGTACGCGGACCCGAGCCGATGACGCGCTCGGGGCGCAGGCGGCTGGCGGCGCCGACCACCGCCCGGACCGGTCCGAGCAGGTGGATGAGCGCCGAGACGTAGTACGGCCCCATGTCCAGCAACGGGCCGCCGCCCGGGGCGTAGTAGAAGTCGGGGTGGGGATGCCAGCGCTCGTGCCCCGCGGTGACCATGACTGCCGACGCGGACATCGGGCGTCCGATGAGCCCGCCGTCGATCGCCGCCCGCGCCGTCTGCGTGCCCGTGCCCAGGACGGTGTCCGGCGCACACCCGACGCGTACGCCGGTCGTCGCGGCCCGGTCGATGACCGTGCGGCCGTCCGGGAAGGTCACGGCGAGCGGCTTCTCGACGTAGACGTTCTTGCCGGCGTCGACCGCGCCCAGCGAGATGTCGGCGTGCGCCGCGGGGATCGTGAGGTTGAGCACCGTCTGCACGTCCGGGCTGGCGAGCAGGCGTTCGACGCTCATCGCCTCGGCGCCGGGGATCGTGGCGGCGACCGCCGCCGACCGGGAGGCGTCGAGGTCGGCGAGTGCGGCGATCCGCACCGCGGGATGGTTGGCGAGGGTGTCCAGGTAGGCGCGGGAGATGACCCCGAGACCTACGACGCCGACGCGGTGCGGGTCGCCCACACCATCCCCCTCTCGATGACGGTACGCACGCTCGCGTGCTCCAACACGTCCACGCTGTGCCCCGGGGTCGTCACGACGACGCGTCCGGCACCCCAGCGCCGGGTCCAGATCGCCGGTGAGGTGACCGGCCGGTGCCACGGGTGCCACGCCTGCGTGGGGTGGGTGGTGACGGCCAGGACGTCGATCAGGTCGTCGTGCAGCACCCAGTACTGTTCGGTGACCAGGTCGAAGTCCTCCACACCGGCGGTGATCGGGTGCTCCCGGCCGAGGTCGGTGACGCGCACCGTGTGCGGCAGGAAGTTGTCCTCCGGGCCACCGTGACGCTCGCACGGCTCCTTGCCCGGATGGGTCGCGAACTGGCCGCCCACCAGGTGCAGGTATTCCGAGGACGCGCGGAACGAGTCCACAATGCCGCCGTGCCACCCGGTGAAACCCGTACCGGCGCTGACCGCCGCGCTCAGGCCCGCCGCCTCGGCCGAGGTGATCTGCGCCATCGTCATGCACTGCACGACGAGGTCGGTGGCGGCCATCTCGGCGGCATCGGCGTAGATCTCCGTCGACACCTCGACCCGTACGGCATAGCCGCTCCGGTCGAGGAAGGGGATGAACAACTCGGTCGCCTCGACCGGCTGGTGCCCCTCCCACCCGCCCCGAACCACAAGTGCTCTCCGCTGCGCCACCCTCGCTCCCTCCCACGGTCCGCCGATACCCATGCATGTCGGGCACCGAAACCGTACTCGTGATTGCCGTCAAAGCCGACCTTGGCCAGCTTCCGGATCACACAGTGAAGGCGGCCCGTACGCCTCGGTGTCGAGGCGTACGGGCCGTACCGTCGATGTGTTGCTACCTCAGACGGCCGTGCGCGACCACTGCTGGTTGGTGCCGGTGTTGCAGGTGTACTGCTTGAGGACCACGCCGTCCGCGGTCGACGCGGCGGGTACGTCCACGCACTTGTTGCTGTGTCGGGCTCGGAGCTGGAAGTAGTTGCCGTTGGTGACCATCTGGAACTGCTGGTTGGTGCCGCTGCCGCAGGTGTACTGGACGAGTTCGGCACCGTCGGCGGTCGACGCGCTCACCACGTCGAGGCACTTGCCGCTGTTGCGGCTGACGATGCGCCAGTAGCCGCTGCCGGCGTCCTGGAACTGCCACTGCTGCCAGGCGTTGCCGCCGTAGGTGTACTGGGCGACGCGCGCGCCGTTGTCGGCGTTCGGTGACTGGACGTTCATGGCCTTGCCGCTGTGCCGCACGTCGAGCCGGTAGAACGTTCCCGTCGACGGCGGAGGCGTCGTCGGGTCGCCGCCGCCGATGGTGTCGCCCCACGCGTACCGGATCCGGTCCGCGCCGGAGGCGTTGCGGACGGTCAGGTTGAGGTCGGTGCCGCTGCCGGTGAGGGCGAACATCGAGTACCAGTCGTAGCCGATGGTGCCGGTCTTGCCGCCGAGGGCGGGCCAGTAGGTGCCGCCCATCTGGTTGTCGCGCATGACCTGGGCCATGGCCCGGATGTAGCGCACGAAGTTGTCGGTGCTGCCCGCGTCGGCGTAGTTGCGACCGTCGTTCATGGGGCCACCGAACTCGGTGGCGACGGCGCGGGAGGCGCAGTTGCCGAGGCGTTCCCGGATGTGGCTGCGGAAGCCGTCGTAGGTCATCGCGCCGTAGAAGAAGGTGTAGTAGTGGAAGGACAGCAGCGTCGAGTTGAAGCGGCTGTCGTTGCAGATGTCGCGCAGGTCCTGGCTGAAGCCGGTGCCGCCGATCAGCACCCGGCCGGGCACGGCCGAGGTGTGGTAGCTGAGCCAGTTCGCGGCGACGTTGCGCCACTCGGTCGAGCTGTAACCGTGCGGCTCGTTCATCGGCTCGAAGTAGACGTTCGTGTTCGAGCCGTACGTGTTGGTCACCGTGGACCACATCGTGTTCCACGCGGCGAGATTCGTGATCCTGCCGCCGGAGGCGGCGGCGTCCTCCCAGTACGCGAGGATGACCTTGAAGCCGCGGGCGGTGGCGGCGTCGATGGCGCCTCGGTAGGCCTCCCACCAGGCAGTACCCACCGTGTGGGTGTTGATGGGCAGCCGGACGGTGTTGATGCCCATGGTGGACGCCATGTCGTCGTAGATGGCGTTGGCCTTGGCCCGCACCGTCGCGTTGCTGTCGGACATGCTCAGGCCCTGCACGACGAGCGGGCTGGTCTTGAAGTTGTCACCCAACATGGCCCAGTTCATGCCTCGGAACTGGCTGGTGGCGGCGACGGCGGGCGACGACGCGACGACGACCACGCCGCCGACCATCGCCGTCACGGCGGCCACCAGGGCGATCAACGTCCGGCGCAACGACCGGCTGATCCGTTCCATGCGTTGTCCAATCACTAGATCGTGCCTCTGCGGGCTCGACATCTCGGGGGGTTAGCTGGTCACGCGGAAGGTCGCGTCGGCACGGCTCTGCGCGTCGGGGATCTGGTCGAGCCGGAGCAGGTAGGCGTAGTGCCGGATGTACCGGTCCGGGTGGCTGTAGGACTGGAACGACGTCCAGGACGAGTCGGCCAGACCCGCGACCCGCCGGAAGGTGGCGTCGGCGGCGAAGGTGGCGGTGCCGTCGTTGGCTTCCAGTCGGAAGTCGAACCCGTAGTGGCGCAGGTAGTAGCCCGGGTAGTTGACCGACTGGATGGAGACCGTGCCGGAGCCGGCCAGGCCGGGCACGATCCGCCACTGACCGTCCTGGGCCGGGCTGACGTTCGGGTCGATGCGGACGTCGTAGTCGTAGTGCCGTACGTACCGGTCCTGGAAGTTGTACGACTGGATCCGGTTGACGGCGGTGACGGGCCAGCGGGCGAGCACCCGGTCCTGTTCGGCGGCGGTCAGGTTGAGGATCGTTCCGTGCCGCTTCTTGGAGCCACCCATGGCGTACGAGCCGGACGCCGGCAGCCGGTAACTGCTCGCGCTGGACGGGTTGCTGGTCAGCACCGGCAGGTAGCCGCGCCCGCTGGAGTACTGGTCGAGGTAGAGGACCCACTCGTTGCGGTTGTTGTACTTCATCCACATCGGGCCCTCGACCTGGGCGCCGGTCAGCCCGATGCCGGACAGGTTCCCGAGGCTCGTCCAGGTGCCGAGGATGGAGTTGCTGCCCTCGATGGCGATCTGGCCGTCCCGGGAGGCCCGGACGTACCGGTAGGCGCCGACGCCGGTGGGCACCTCGACGATCTGGGTGTCGATGATCTCCTGGCTGCCGGGTCGGTTGATGTAGACCTGCGGCGTGGTGATGCTGCGGAAGTTCGTGGTGCGCGCGGAGTAGATGCGGTGCTTGGTCGCCCCGTTGAACGGGACGTTCGTCGCCCAGTAGAGAACGTAGTCGCCGGTCTCCGGGTTCCAGATCGCCTCCGGCGCCCAGGCGTTGCGTCCGTCCGGAATCGCGCCGGCGACGTTCAGCAACCAGGGTGCGGACCAGTTGACCAGGTCGGTGGACTCCCAGACGACGAGGTTGCGGCTGCCGTTGTTGATCGCCGCCGACCAGTCCTGGCCGCAGCCGATGCACAGGTCGGTCGCGATGATCCAGTACCGGTCGCCGGCCGGAGAGCGGACCAGGGCGGGGTCGCGGACGCCGCGGGTGCCGACCGTGGAACGCAGGACCAGCCCACCGTTGTTGAGGTCCGTCCAGCGCAGGCCGTCGGTGCTGTGGGCGAGGTAGATCTGTTGGGCGGTGGACGACTCGCCGGTGAAGTGCGCCATCAGGTAGCCGACTGTCGGGTCGAGCGCGGACGCCTGCTTCGGTGTCGCCGCCGACCAGGTGGTGAACAGCAGGCACGCGGCCACCGCGACCGCGCCGAGCCGCGCGAGGACTCTCGACATGTGTCTTTCTCCTTCGCGGAGGGGCATCCGGGTCAGCTAGAGCGTCGGTACGACGGGACGGATGGTGCCGTCGGCGTTGAACTCCATCCGGTCGATGGCGGTCTCCCGGTTGGTGCCGTTGCCGGCCGGCACGGCGAACCGGTGGTAGGCGATGTACCAGGTGTCGGTGCCGGGCGCCCGGACCACCGAGTGGTGGCCGGTGCCCCGGATGCCGACGTCGAGCCGCTTCTGCAACACGACGCCGCGCCGGGTCCACGGCCCGAGAGGCGACGGGCCGGTGGCGTACGCGACCCGGTAGTCCTCACTGCGCGTGTCGTTCTCCGACCACATGAAGTAGTACTGGTCGTTGCGCTTGAACACGATCGGCGCCTCGTTGTAGCCCGACGGCGTGCTGACCCGCACCTGTGCGGCGTCGAAGGAGGTCATGTCGCTGTTCAGCCGCACCGCCCGGGCGACGCCCTGCCCCCAGTACAGGTAGGACTGCCCGTCGTCGTCGGTGAACACCATCGGGTCGATCGCCTGCCCACCGGAGAACTGGTCGCTGCGGACGAGCGGCCGGCCCAGCGCGTCCCGGAACGGCCCGGTGGGGCTGTCGGCCACGGCGACCCCGAGGTGCTTGGCGGTGTTGCCGCTGGCCGCGCCACCGCTGAAGTACAGGTAGTAGCGGCCGTTGGCGCTGGCCACCGCCGGCGCCCAGGCCGAGTTGTCCGCCCAGGACACGTCCGGGCCGTGGTCGAGGATCACCCCGTGGTCGGTCCAGTTGACCAGGTCGGTGGAGGAGAACGCCTTGTAGTAGGTGCCGGCCCAGCTCGCGTAGCCGTCGGTGGTCGGGTAGAGGTAGTAGCGGCCGTTGAAGACGGCGAGGTGCGGGTCGGCGAAGAGGCCTGGGAGCACCGGGCCCCTGGTGGTCTTGGGCGCCCACGGCGCGACGAGGCGGAAGGAGCTGTCCGCCCGGAACGCGGCCGTGTCCTGGTAGGCGTCGAGCCAGAGCGCGAAGTCGCGGTGCCGGATCCGCCGGTTCGGATAGTTGTACGAGGCCAGTGCCACCGATCCGGCGACCGAGCCGTCCGCCGCGCAGAAGGTGGCGTCGGCTCGGAACCCCGCGTCACCGGCGTTGGGGTCGATCCGCAGCCGGTAGTCGCGGTGCCGCAGGAACATGCCGTTCTTGGTCTGGAACGAGTAGCAGGCGGGTGAGGCCAGACCGTTGACCACTGTGAAGGTGGCGTCGAGCTTGACCTGGTTGGCGCTGCCGGAGGTCACCGGATCGAGTTGCCCGAGGTAGTCGACGTGCCGCACGTACCGTCCGGTCTGGTTGACCGCCTCCAGCGAGACGGCGCCGGTCGGCAGCGTGGCGGCCTGCGCCGGCCCGTCGGCGACCACCACGAAAGCGGCGGCGGCCACGGCGGAGAGGGCCAGGATCCGGATGCGGACGTAGCCGTTGGCCAGGGTCACGACTCCTCCTCCGGGCGGACCGTCGATGTTAGCGTTAACAAGATCAAATCGTGCGTGGCTCGGGGTCTTCATGGTTTTGCGCGACGGGCAACCTGCCGCACGGGACAACTCTGGTGCGCCACGCCGTACAGGCACAATGTGTTCTGCTCGTTAAGTTCGCGTTGCGGACCAGTGTTAGCGATCGCATCAACGGGTGTCAAGGATCGACCAATCTCGCTTACCTTGATCGCGCCGCCGTGGCCGGCGCTATCGTTCTGGCATGGTGCTCACGTCATCCGGTGCCGTCGGCGCCGCCTTCCTCGCCGACGAGCCGGCCGACGGCGTCGACCTCAGCCTGTTCGGACAGTTCACGGGCTCCTGGGCACTGGACTGCACCGAGTACGACCCCGACGGGTCCTCGACGGTTCGACGAGGCGAGTGGCACTTCGGGTACGCGTTGGGCGGCCGGGCCACCACCGATGTCTGGATCCTGCCCGGCGTCGAACACGGCGTCAGCGTGCGATTCCCCGACCCCGCAGCCGGTGCGGGAGTCTGGCGCTCGACGTGGGTGGGACCCGGACGCCGTCGGGCACACACCTTCCTGGCCTCTCGCGTCGGCGAGCAGATCGTGCTGGACGGCGGCGACCTCCGCTGGACCTTCTCGGACATCGAGGCCGACGAGTTCCGCTGGCGCAACGAGGCACGACAGCCCGACGGCACGTGGCGACTCGATCAGACGTTCCAGGTGTGGCGGCGGGCACCGCGGTCTGGTGATGGGGTCAGCGGGTTTTCGCAAACCAGGCGGCGACCAACTCCAGCGGGCGGCGGCGACCGGTGAACATGGTGACCGTGTTACGGAGGTCGTAGGTCTGGCGGGTCTTCGTGGGCGTGGTGATGAGGTGGTTGAGCATGAAGGGGGCCAACCAGAAGTACTTCGCGGCGCCGGTGAGTTGGATGGCGCGGCGGACGGTAGCGGCGTCCACCGCACCAGCGAGGCCGCGAAGGTAGCCGGTGGTGACCAGTTCGACGACCTCGTCGATCAGGGCCAGGTCGACCAGTCCGTCGAAGAACGTGTCGAGGATGAGGTTGGCGGCGTCCTCGCCGAGTGGACCTGGGCCGACGAAGCTCCAGTCCAGCAGCACCGGCCCCGAGTCGCCGACGATCAGGTTCGTCGGCCAGACGTCGTGGTGGCAGAGGGTGCGGGGCAGCTCATCCGTGGCACGCAGCACGTCGTACCGGCGTAGCCACAGCTCTCGTAGGCTGGTCCGGAGGTCGTCCGGCCAGGCGGAGGCCGCGGTGGGATGGTCCCAGGGGATCGGTTCGGTGACGGGGCGGGTCGTGGTGTAGTCGCGCAGCCAGTCGCGGGACAACCATGGCTCGGTGGCTCGCCGGCCCAGCCAGAACGCGTGCCCAGCGCCGAGCCGCTCCGCGAAGTCGCCAAGCGTCGCGGGCGTTGCCGCGGTGCCGGGCACGCCGTCGACGTGCTCCAGCCACAGCGCGACCGACCCGTCGGGCCGGTCTGTCCACTCCAGCAGGGCCGGAGCGCGGATGCCCGCCGCCGAATAGGCAGTCTCCGCCAGCCCATCGCGGTAGGCCAGGGCTTCTCGCTGCCAGTAGTTCCAGTGGCCCTGGTCGGTGCTCGCCGCCCAGTGCGCGGGCACCCCGCTCCGGCCAGGCGGGGCCGCGATCTTCAAGATCGTATTCCGGCCATCGCGGTTCACCCGCCAGATGCCACCGGTCGCCCCGTTGAGCGAGTTGTGGGTCAGCAGCTCGGCCTCCGACTGCCGCCCTACGAGATCACCAGGCGGGTTCATCAGCGCATCCTACGTACCGCTCTCATCTGGACGCTGGCCAAGCCGCCGAGCGTGGTCACCCTCGGGGTACAGGGCTTCGGAGAGTCACCGTCCGGAAATGTCAGTGCCGTCTGCAAGGCTGCTGCGCGATAAGTGCCACCAAGATGAGAAGGTGCGAGATGAGCTCGAAGGCTGGCGGAACGTTCGAGGTCACATCATTCGAGCCGGAGGTGCTCGACGAAGGCCCGGGGGCCGCGCTTGGCCGGGCGCGGGTCACCAAGACCTTCCAGGGCGGCCTGGCCGGCACCGGTACGGTGACCATGCTGTCGGTGACCGACAACGAGGGCAGCCCCGCTGCCTACGTCGCCGTGGAGCGATTCACGGGCGAACTTGACGGCCGCAAAGGCTCGTTCGTCCTGCAACACAGCGCACCCGGCAGCCACGGTGAGCGACTCGCCATCCGCGTCGTCCCGGGAACGGGCTCCGGTGACCTCGCCGGGATCGCGGGAGAATTCGAGATCATCCAGTCCGACGACGGCAGCCACTCCTACGTCTTGGAGTACACACTGGCCTGACGCGTACCGACCTGCGCGACCAGCGACTCACCCGACCCACCGAGCAGTGGCGGCGAGACTTGCCCAGCACTCGCACCCCACAGCAACGACAACCACCCAGCAGAGCAAGGATGCTCGCGTGGAATCCAACACCGTGCACTGGGCGTCGCGGCGCTACCTCAAGGCGCGATACGAGGATCTGCGGCGTGGGTACCGCCAACTGCCCAACGATGGCCGCCAAGCCGACGGGTACCACTACACCACCGAGGCGAAGCAGATCTTTCCCCGCTACAACGTGGTGGCAGCGATCCTGGTGGAGGTCGAGCGCCTCGACCCGGACCACCTCCCCGGCATCGACGTGCTGACTCACGCCCTCCTCGCCGCCGCCGAGGCCGCGAACTCTCCGTTCACCACGCCCAGGCAGGACGAGGTGGAGGCTGGCGCCATCGCGGACGAGCGTCGGCTGTTCGCCGCAAACGTGCGGCGGTGGGTGGCGCAGCCCGACCTCGACATCGACCCGCTTCCGTACCGACGCGTGCTGACGCCTGAGGAGTCATCAGCCTGGCGCACGTCGCTGCAGCACCGATGGGGTGTGCGAAACGGCTGGTGGCACCCCTTGCTGAGCAGTTCGGTTCCGGACGACGTGCTGGTGCTGACCGGGGAGTCGATGTGGGAGGACGACGGCGTTGACCAGGTCCGCCGGGTGCTGCGGGAACTGGGCCGCCGCCGCGTGGTCGAGGTGAGTGAGTACGGCGCCGACTACCTGCTGGACGTCGGGATCTTCGCACCGAGGTACGCCGGGGCCGAATCTCTCTGGAGCGACGAGCGGCACGACTGGATCGCCTACGCGTCCCACGAGGGGACCGTGGCCTTCGGCGGCGCGCTCTCCGCCGGTCTCGCGACAAACTGGCCTGACGTCCACGGTTGGCGATGGTCCGGATGGCACGAATTGGGCCACCTGGAGCGTCCGTGATTCTGGGTCAGGCCGGGAGCGCGGCCTGCTCGGCTCCCCCGGTCGTCAATGCTGCGAGCGGACGGCTACGGTGCTGCCGTGGCGGTGTGGGAGCTGTGGCGGCAGGATGACAACGGCAACCGGGTCCAGATACGCGCTTTCGCTGATCGGGTTGAGGCGCTGGCCAACGCCCTGGCGTTGGAATCCGGGGTAGTGCACAAGCAGACCTATTGGGTCCACGGCCCAGCCGACCCGGTCTGCCGCACGAACCGCGACCTCTACCGACGGCTTGTCCGAGAAGGCGAGGGGATGAACGCCGCCGGACACAGTTTGGACAGGTTCCTGCGCGCCTGGTGGCAGGTTTCCCGGCCGCTGTCGGACCAGGTCCGGCTGGACCTGGACACGGTTGCCGCGATGGTCGCGGCAGCAGGCATGGTCGAGCCGGCGCCGCCGCAGGCCTCCTGGCGATCCGCTTCGTTCCCCTACACACACGAGCCGACCACGTATGCCCACTGGGAAGCCATCGTCCTGTCGCAGATCGCGGACCTGGCCGACTTCGCCGACCAGGGTCCCCTCGACAAGTACGCCTACTTCGGCGTTGCTGCGCCCCGTACCGCCGGATGTGCACGAGCCCTGACCACCACCTGGTACAACTTCGATCCGAATACGTACCTCGAATGCGGGGCGGCCGGAGCGCTGGGCGGCTGGAGCGAGGACGACGGCATACGGAAGCCGCTTCCTGGCCCACACGCGGAGTTGGTGAACGAACGGGAGCCAGGCGATCAGGCCATCGATTTTCTCGGCTGGGACGATCTGGCGGACCTGGCCCGGTGTGGGCAGCAGTACGAGTAGCGGACTGCGTCAGGCGGTGGCCAGTCGGACTGCCGTGACACACGTGTGGCGTCTGCCCCCGGCGGCACAAACCTCTCCAGAAACTCGTGGCCGGCCGAAGTCGGGCGCGTCAGTTCTGGATGGAGAACGTCGCGACGACACCGTTGTGGTCGGACCTGGTGCCACCGACGACGTCGTAATCGGTCATCCACATCAGCTGGTGTGCGGGAAGCCGCTTCCAGAAGTAGACGTAGTCGATGTGCCGGTTGCCGTGTGTGCCGGTGCCCTTCTCGCCGTAGAGGTTGTAGTTGGAGCGCAGATTCGGCAGCTCGTTGGCCTCGAAGACCTGCCACGGGAACCTCGCGTACCCGTAGCTCCGGTCGGCGCTGAAGTCGACGTTGAGGTCGCCGCTCACGATGACCTGGCCCTCGTCCTGCTTGTCCACCGCCAGGTCCTTGAGACCCTGGAACTGCGCCTCGGCGCACCGGGTGCGCGGCAGGTCCTCGGGCCGGCCGGCGTTTTCGATGCTCGCCACCGCGTGGGCGTTGATGTGGGTCACGTTGCGGCCACTGGTCCTGTGCCGGTACTTGACCCAGTTGTTGTACCGCGCGGGCGGCACCTCGCCCGGACCGTTTGTGTCACAGACGAAAATCGATCCCTTGTCGAGTACGTCGAACACGCTCTTCCTGGCGATCAACGCTTCGCCAGCCTGGTTGGTCCCGCCCGGGGCGTACAACCACCAGCCGTTGTCCGCGGCCCAGCTCTCCAGGAACGCCTTGCGGGCACCGACCTCGTTGAGACCGACGAGGTCCGCCTTGGACGCGATCAGGTTCAGGTCGTGCACGAAGTCGGCCTGGCTCAGCCCGTAGTAGATGTTCAGCGTCGCCGTCTTGAAGCCCGCGCTGGCGGCAGTCGCCGGGGCTGCCGGCAGCAGGGCCGCCACCAGCGCGACGGCGCCCGCGAGAGCGCCCAGGGCGCGGGCCTGCCAGTCCGTTGTCCTGCGCATCGACGTCCCTCCGCACAAGCCGCCGTCGGTGGCGGCCAACGAACCGTATCGATTCGAGTCGACGCGAGGCCGAACATCCGGTGACGAAGCATGGACAGACCTGGGTCGACCCGTGCGGGCGGGGGTCGGGGCGGATGACGACCGGCCGTGCTCGACCAGGCACGAATTATCATTCCGCCATGGACGACACCACCCGCGGCGTACGAATCAGAGGCGGTGGCCCGCCCGACGCCCCCGCGATGCTGGACATGCTCGACGCCGCGGTGGCCTGGATGAATGATCGCGGGAACACCGAGCAGTGGGGCACGACCCCGTTCTCCGCGAAGCCCGGAGGGGCCGAACTGGTCGACCGGTACCTGACCGAGAACCTCCCGTACATCGCGGAGGTGGACGGGACGCCGGCCGCAGCCCTGGTGTTGGACTCCGGGCCCGATCCGCGGGCACCGATCGCGCCTGCGGACGAACCCGAGCGCTACGTCCGCCTCCTGGTCACCGACCGACGATTCGCCGGCCGGAATCTCGGGTCGGCCCTGCTGGCCCACGCCGTGCAGGAAACCCGACGGGCCGGCGTGCGGTTGCTACGCGTCGACTGCTGGGCGGGCGGCGGTGGTGAGTTGGTGGCGTACTACGAACGCCACGGGTTCACTCCCGCCGAAACCTTCCTGGCTGGGTCCTGGCCGGGGCGGGTACTGGCCCAGCGGGTCGGCTGAGCCGCGCCTCTCCGTCAGTTGTGCGACCGCCGAGAACCCGTGGAGGATTCCGACATGGAACCCGAACCGCCGGGCGATCTGACGCAGCGTAAGCAGGAGGTGCTCGCCCGCCTCAACCACGACAACGCCGGACGAGGTCTGCAGCGCACCCGGATCAGGAGTCGGGGCGGTATTGGCCCACCGGAGTCGCACGGAGCCACAGCAGGCCCACCACTGCCGCCGTAGCCGACAGGAGAACAAGCTTCAGCCACGGGCCGCCGTTGCCCAGGTGTGGCATCGTCTCGTCGGCGAGGTTCCAGGCCGCGTGCATCAGGATCGCCGCTGGGACACCACCGCGCAGGCGTTCGGTGACGAAGAGCATGAGGTAGGTGAATGGAAGGAGCGCCAGGAAGAACACCGCCCCCTGCTGGGTGAACAAGCCTTCGTCGTGCTGCCCGGTGCCAGGCAGGAAGAACAGCGGCACGTGCCACAGGCCCCACGCGGCTCCCAGCACCAGGGTGGTCGCCATCCGGCTGTAGGACTGCCTCAGGCGTGGCTGTACGTACCCCCGCCAGCCGAACTCCTCCGCCACTGGCCCTGCGAGCAGCGTGTAGGCCAGCGCGATGAGCGGTCCGCCCACACCGGCGACTACCGAACCCGCGTGGTGCGGGATCGCCGACAGGTCGTTCAGGTTCATCAGGACCGCTGCACCCACCGGGGCGACCCCGCCCAGCAGTACCGCCACCACTGACGTGCCAAGCGACCATCGCGTGCGGGGGCCCGGACGCCTTTCCCCGCGGCGCCGCAACCACAGGATCAGCGCCGCCAGGGACGGGCCACTCGCCGCGAGCGCGAACACCAGCAATCCGAGTCCCTCGTCGGGGCTGACACCCAGCACTCCCAGCAGTGCAAACGGGATCCAGGTCAGCAACAGACACACGGCCCAAAACTCCAGCAGCCGCCGGCGGACCAAGCCGCGTTCGGCGGGCAGATGGCGCGTCGGCGCGAATTCGTCCGCCACCGCGGCCCGGGTGACCGGACGGCGATGCCCGCGCTGCCGTTGGCGCAACTTGGCCATGGTGTGCTCATCTCGTCGTCGCATTGATGACCACGACGCTACGAGGATCCTCGGTCCCTAACGATCCGGCTGGTCGGTGAGCTTCCGGTAGGGTTAACCCGCCTCTCCCAGCACCCCGAACGTTCGATTCCTCAGGCGGTGGCCAGTCGGACCATGAACTGGCAGCCCTCCGGGGTGTTGCGCACCTCGACCCGGCCGCCGTGCGCCTCCACCAGTCCGTGGACGATGGCCAGGCCGAGCCCTCCGGATGCCCCACCGTCGCCGGGGCGGGGGGTGCGGGCCGGTTCGCCCCGGAACGCGATGTCGAACAGCCGGGGCAGGTCGGCCGGGGGGATGCCGCCGCAGGTGTCGGCGACCGACAGCCAGGCGTGGTCGTCCTCGCGGCCGGCCTCGATGCGTACGGTGCCGTCCTCCGGGGTGTAGCGGACGGCGTTGAGCAGCAGGTTGGCGACGACCCGGGCCAGCTCCGGTTCGCTCGCGGCCACCGTCGGCCATCCCGACTCGCTGGCGATCAGCTTGATCCGGCGTGCGTCGGCCAGTGGGATGGTGCTGGCCAGCGCGTCCGACACCACCTCGCCGAGCGGCACCGCGGTCAACGACAGCCGCAGCGCTCCCGCGTTGATCCGGGACAGCTCGAACAGGTCGTCGACGAGTCGGGTCATCCGGTCGGTCTCCAGGCGGATCCGGCGGTGGTACTCGTCGACGGTGTACGGATCGCGGACCACCCGGTCCTCCAGCGCCTCCGCCATGGCCCGCAGCCCGGCGAGCGGGGTACGCAGGTCGTGGGAGACCCAGGCGACCAGGTCGCGTCGGCCCTTCTCCAGTTGCCGTTCCCGCTCCCGGGCCTGGTCGCGCCAGACCGCCGCGCGGGCCAGTCGACGGCCGAAGTGCCCGCCGACGGCGAGGCTGACCACCGCCGCCGCGGAGACGGTGATCAGCACCACCTCGAGGTCGTGGGCGGAGAGGAACATCGCCTCCGCGACCGCCAGGACCCCGACGGCGACGGCGACCACGGTGGTGGCGAGCAGCACGCTGACGTGCACGGTGATCGAGCTGCGCCGCAGGGCGCGCAGCAGCAGCGCGCCGGCGAGCCCGATGCCCAGTGCCGCGCCGAGGGCGATCGCGAAGATCAGCAGCAGGTCACGCATCGGCTGGCTCGTACCGGTAGCCGACGCCCCAGACGGTCACGATCCGCTGCGGATCGGCCGGGGTGGTCTCGATCTTCTCGCGCAGTCGGCGGACGTGCACGGTCACCGTCGAGTGGTCCCCGAAGTTCCAGCCCCAGACCTGTTCGAGGAGTTCGGCCCGGCTGAACACCCGGGACGGATGCCGCATGAGGTGGACGAGCAGGTCGAATTCACGCAGCGTCAGCGCCAGGTCGGCACCGGCGAGGCGGGCGGTTCGGGAGGTGGTGTGCACCACCAGGCTGCCGTCGGTGAGCGCCTCCGGCCGCTCGGGTGGCGGCCCGCCGGCGGCGCGACGGAGCACCGAGCGGACCCGGAGCACCAGCTCCCGGGGGGAGAACGGCTTGGTCAGGTAGTCGTCCGCGCCGAGTTGCAGCCCGAGGATGCGGTCGGACTCGTCACCCCGCGCGGTCAGCATGATGATCGGGATGCCGTCCGGCCGGGCCCGCAGCTCCCGGCACACCTGTAGGCCGTTGATCCGGGGCAGCATCAGGTCGAGCACGACCAGGTGTGGTGCCTGGCGAGCCACCGCCGCCAGTGCCTCCGCTCCGTCGCCGGCGTGGCTGACCTGGAAGCCGTCGTGTTCGAGGTAGCGACAGATGACGTCGCTGACGGTCTGGTCGTCGTCGACCACCAGCACCCGCTGTGTCACGAACGTCCCCCGTTCCGGCCGGTCGACGTGTCCCCCGGCCTGTCCATCCGCCCAGCGTAGCCAGGTGCCGGGCGCCGACCGCACCGGCGAAACCTAACGAGGTTCTTACGGCAGCGCGGGACGGCCGGTGTGGGCGTACGCGGGGTCCTACGGTGACCGGAATGCGGATACTTGTCACCGGTGCTGCCGGGTTCATCGGCTCCCACGTCGCCGACCTGCTCGGCGAGGACGGGCACGAGGTGGTGGCCGTCGACGCGCTCCTGCCGGAGGCGCACGGCGCGACGCCACCGCCCTGGGCGCAGCGGCACGATCTCGTGGTCGGCGACGTGCGCGATGGCGAGCTGCTGACCCGGCTGCTCGCCGGTGTCGACGCGGTCTGCCACCAGGCGGCCATGGTCGGCCACGGCGTCGACCCGGCCGACGCCCCCCGGTACGCCGCGCACAACGACCTCGGCACGGCCACCCTCCTCGCCGCGATGCACGCCACCGGCGTACGCCGCCTCGTGCTGGCCAGTTCGATGGTGGTCTACGGCGAGGGCCGCTACCACTGCCCGGTCCACGGAATCGTCAGGCCGGCCGGCCGTCGCGCCGCCGACCTGGCCGAGGGCCGGTACGAGCCGACCTGCCCCCGCTGCGACCTGACGCTCTCCCCCGATCTCGTGCCCGAGGACGCGCCGCTGGAACCGCAGAGCACGTACGCCGCCACCAAGCTGGCCCAGGAACACCTCGCCGGCGCGTGGGCCCGGCAGACCGGCGGGTCGGTCTGGGCGCTGCGGTACCACAATGTCTACGGGCCGCGGATGCCTCGCGACACCCCGTACGCCGGGGTGGCGTCGATCTTCCGGTCGGCCCTGGCCGCCGGGCAGGCGCCCCGGGTCCTGGAGGACGGCCGGCAGCGGCGCGACTTCGTGCACGTGAACGACATCGCGACGGCCAACCTGCTGGCCCTGACGACACCGGCGCCGGAGCCCCTGGTCCCGGTGAACGTCTGCTCGGGTGAACCACACACCGTCGGCGAGTTGGCCCACGAGCTGGCTTCGGCGATGGGCGGGCCGGCGCCGGTCACGGTCGGCGGCGGGCGGGTGGCCGACGTCCGGCACGTCGTGGCCGATCCGGCCCGCGCCACCCGGCTGCTGGGTTTCACCGCCCGGGTCGGGTTCGCCGCTGGCATCGCCGACTTCACCACCGCGGTGATGCGGGAGCCGGCCTCGGTCAGGACACCGTCCACAGTAGGTGGTTGACGGCGAGAGCCGTGACGGCCTGGGCGGCCAGCCACCACCGTCGGTGTCGGGCGGGCAGGTGCGCGGTGGCGACCAGCAGCCAGACGGTGAACGGTAGCCAGATCCGCTCCACCTCGGCCTTGCTGAGCCCGGACAGGTCCGCCGCGAGCACGGCCACCGCCGCCGCGACGGGCAGCCACACGGTGGGTCCGGCGCTGACCATCCGCTGTCGCAGGGCCGTCGGGTGCGGTGCGCGGACCGGCACGGCGGCCACCGCCCGACGTAGCGCCGGCCCGAGCACCGGCCCGGCCGAGAGGAGCAGGGCGGCGAGGTTCGCCCAGATCCAGTAGCCGTACGGGCGTTCCGCCGCCCAGCCCTGGTAGTAACGACGCGCCACCAGGTGGTAGCCGTCCAGCCACCAGAAGCCGGCGAGGCTGAACCCGGCGACGACGGCCACGACCGCCGTCGCCGCGACCAGGAGCACGCCGAGTCGGTCCCGCGCCCGCAGCAGCACCACAGTCAACGCGAGAATCCCGACCAGGACGAACCCGTACGACAGGTAGAGCGCGTAGCCGAGCAGCAGCCCACCGAGTACTGCCCCGGGGCGGCCGCCCACCACCAACAGCGCCAGCCCGGCGGCGACCACCGCGGCGAAGATCCCGTCCGCGGACGCGCCCACCCAGACCGCCCCCGGGAGGAGAACCAGGAACGGCCACACCGCCCGAGCGGCGTCCTCGGTCCCGAGCGCCCGCACCGTCACCGGCACCGACACGGCGACAGTGGCGCCGAGCACCACACACGCGAGCCCGGCGGCCGCCCCGCCGCCCAGACCGATCCGCTCCAGGACGACGAAGAACAGCAGCGCTCCCGGTGGATGGCCGGCGGCGTGGGTGGACCACGAGTCCGGCTGGAAATCGAGGATCCGATCGGCGAAGCCGGCCACCATGGCGCCGACATCCGTCACCCCGGGTACCTCGTGCAGGTACTCGGCCTGCACGGTGAGCCGCTCGGTCAACCCGGCGGACCAGCCGTCCACCAGGGCCAGCGACAGCGTCCAGAACACCGCGGTGAGGAAGCCGACGACGAGCAGCAGTGGCCACCGCGCGGTGGTCGCCCAGCGCGTGCCCCGCCAGACGAACAGCGCCGCGACGAGGAGCGCGGCGGGAGTGCCGGGGCCCAGATGCGGCTGCCAGGTGGCGTAGAGCGGGGCGGCGTCCGCGTGCAGCCGTACGCCCCGATGGTTGAGCAGTGCGCCCACGGCGACGGCGATGGCGAGCAGGGCCACCTCGACGCCGAGGACGATCAGGTCGGCGGACCGGGGTCGTCCCGGCCGGGTCATCGTGGTCATGGTGACGGCCGACGTTACGACCTCCGACCAGGGATCCGACAGCGCGACGGCGGGACGTCAGGGACTCGTAAGATCCCTTGCCGCGTAAGCGATTCGTAAGGACGAACAGCGGTCCCGACGGCCCGTGGCGGGCCTAGCGTCGCCGGTATGCACACAACGATCGACGTGGTGCTGCCGTGTCTGGACGAGGCGGCCGCACTGCCTGTCGTACTGAGCGGGCTGCCGCCCGGCTACCGGGCCATCGTGGTCGACAACGGCTCCACCGACGGGTCACCGGCCGTCGCGGCCGAGTACGGGGCCCGGGTCGTCCACGAGCCGAGACGCGGGTACGGCGCGGCCGTGCACGCCGGCCTGCTGGCGGCCGACGCGGAGCTGGTCTGCGTCCTCGACGCGGACGGCTCGTTCGATCCGGCCGAGTTGCCCAGGCTCGTCGCGGCGGTGCTCGACGGTCGGGCGGATCTCGCCGTCGGGCGGCGTCGGCCGGTCTCGGCGGATGCCTGGCCGTGGCACGCCCGGACGGGAAACGCGCTGGTGGCCGCGCTGCTGCGGCGTCGCGGTGTGCCGGTGTACGACATCAGCCCGATCCGGGTGGCCCGGCACGCGGCGCTCCTCGGACTCGGCGTCGAGGACCGCGCGTTCGGTTACCCCCTGGAGTTGCTGCTCCGGGCGGCCGAGGCGGGTTGGCGGATCGTCGAGCTGGACGTCGCGTACGCGCCGCGGGCCGCCGGCACCAGGTCGAAGGTCTCCGGGTCGATCCGGGGCACGGTGCGGGCGACCCGGGACTTCGCCGGCGTGTTGCGCGGCGGCGTCGGCGGTGGCCGGTGAACGTGCTGCTCCTGGTCGCGAAGGCACCGGTCGCCGGGCTGGCCAAGACGCGCCTCTGCCCTCCGGCGAGTCCCGCCCAGGCGGCCCACATCGCGGCGGCGGCGCTGTTGGACACCCTCGCGGCGGTACGCGCCACCGCCGCGACAATTCCCGTGCTGGCCCACACCGGTCGGTTCGCCGATGCCGCGTACGCCGACGAGCTGGCCGCCGCGCTGGCGGGCTGGCACCTCGTCGCGCAGCGCGGCGCGACGTTCGCCGACCGTCTCGCGAACGCGCACGCCGACACCGCCGCGGCCTTCCCCGGCCGACCGGTGCTCCAGATCGGCATGGACACCCCGCAGGTCCGGCCGGCCCTGCTGACCACCGCCCTGGACCTGCTCGCCGAGCACGGGGCCGTGTTCGGGCCGGCGCTCGACGGCGGCTGGTGGGCACTCGGGTTACGCGATCCGGCGTCCGCGAGCGCGTTGCGCGACGTACCGATGTCGACCGACGACACCGGTCGCCGCACCCTCGCCGCGCTCCGGGAGCACGGCGTGCGCCCGGCGATCCTGCCGGCGCAGCGCGATGTCGACGACTGGCCCGGCGCGCTGGCCGTCGCCGCCGACCTGCCCGGCACCCGGTTCGCGGCGGCCGTCGAGTCGGTGGGCGGCCACCTGGTGAGCGGACGTCCCAGGTGAGTTCGACGATCAGCCTCGACGGTTTCGCCGTGGTGCTGGGCGGGCTCGACGGGTGGCCCGCCGACCAGGGCTCCCGCGCCACGACTGTCGCCCCGTTGCCCCCGGCCGCACCCGAGCACTGGCTGGTGCACACCGACGGGCGACGCGACCTGTTGCCGGTACGGCGTTGGCACGGCCCACCCGAACCGGCGATCGAAGCCATCGCCGCCCGCTGCGACGGGCCGACGATCGATCTCGGTTGCGGCCCCGGCCGACTGACCAGGGCACTCGCCCAGCGCGGTCTCGTCGCACTGGGGGTGGACATCTCCGCCGAGGCGGTACGGCTGACCCAGGGCCGGGGTGTGGTCGCCCTGCGACGCGACGTCTTCGACCCCCTTCCCGGCGAGGGGAGGTGGGCCCACGCCCTGCTCGTCGACGGCAACATCGGCATCGGCGGTGACCCGGTCCGGCTGCTGCGCCGCTGCGCCACCCTGCTCGCGGCCGACGGGACGCTCCTGGTCGAGGTGGAACCCCCGGGCGCCGGGCTGTGGCAGGGGCAGGCGTACGTGCTGTCCGGGGCGTCCGGCGACGGGGGACGCCAGGGGCCGGCGTTTCCGTGGGCGCGGGTCGGCGCGGACGTGATGGCCGGTGCCGCCGCCGTTGCCGGCCTACGGGTCGCGCACCGTCTCCGGTTCGGCAGACGCTGGTTCACCGAGTTGGTGCGCCCGTGATCCGCAGGCCCCGCGTGCCCGTCCCCGAGGACTTCACCGCCCCGTCGCACTCGCCGCTTGTCGCCGCCCGGCTCGGCCTCTGGCTCGCGGTGGCGTTCGGGCTGTGTTTCGGCACCGGGCTGCTGAGCCACTACATCCAGCACCCGCCGGGTTGGTTCACCTGGCCGACCCGACCGGTCAGCCTCTACCGGATCACCCAGGGCGTCCACGTGCTCTCCGGTGTCGCGGCGATCCCGTTGCTGCTGGCCAAACTGTGGAGCGTCTACCCCCGGCTGTTCGTCCGTCCGCCCCTGCGCCAGCCGATCCGGTTGTCCGCCCACGCCCTCGAACGGATCTCCGTCCTGGTCCTGGTCTGCGCCGCGTTCTTCGAACTTGTCACCGGCCTGTTCAACGTCGCCCAGTCGTACCCGTGGGGGTTCTTCTTCCCGACGGCCCACTACGCGGTCGCCTGGCTGGTGGTGGGCGCGTTGCTGCTGCACGTGGCGGTGCAGCTACCGGTCGCCCGGGCGGCGCTGGGCACGTCACTGCGACGCAGCGCCGTCGGGCGCGACGATCGGGACGCGGCCGGACGGCGCGCGTTCCTGCGTACCTCGTTGGGAGTCGCCGGCGTCGCCGTGCTGGCCACCGCCGGGGTCACCGTGCCGTGGTTGCGGCGGGTGTCCCCGCTGGCGTGGCGGTCCGCGTCCGGGCCGCAGGGCGTACCGATCAACCGGACGGCCGCCGCCGCGCACGTCACCGTTGCACCCGACTGGCGGCTGGAGATCGTCTGGCCGGGCGGCCGGTACGCCCTGACGCTTGCCGACCTGGCGGCCCTGCCGCAACGCACGGCGGAGCTGCCGATCGCCTGCGTCGAGGGTTGGAGCGCCTCCGCCCACTGGACCGGCGTACCCGTCGTCGACCTGTTGCGCCACGCCGGCGCGCCCACCGGCCGACCGGTCCGCGTCACCTCGCTGGAGACCGACGGCCTGTACGCCGCGAGCACCCTCCCCGCGGCCCACGCCCGCGACCCGCTGACCCTGCTGGCACTGCGGATCAACGGCGAGGAGCTGTCGCCGGACCACGGGTATCCCTGCCGCCTCATCGCGCCGAGCCGGCCGGGCGTCCTGCAGACCAAGTGGGTGGCCCGGTTGGAGGTCGTGCGGTGAGGGCCGTCCGACTGCTCCTGCTCGTGCTCGGCGTCGCCGCGGCGGCGTACGGCGGTTGGCTGCTCCTTCCCCAGCTCGGCACCGCTCTGCCGTGGCTTCTCGGCGGTCCGGTGCTGCACGACGTCCTTGTCGCACCGCTTGTCGGACTGGTCGGGCTGGGGCTGGGCCGACTGGTGACGGACCGGTTCCGCCTGGCCTGGATCGGCGCGGGCCTGCTGGCCAGCGCCACGCTGCTGCTGCTCGCGGTGCCACTGCTGTGGCGACCGCTCTCGGCGCCGCCGAACCCCGGCCTACCGGACCGCGACTACCCGCTGGGGCTCGCGGCCGGTCTGGCCGTCGTCTGGGCCGTCGTCGTGATCGTGCTTGTCGTCGCCACCCTCGTCGGCCGGCGCGGCACGAACCGTTCCTGAGTCGACCCCACCCGCTTCCGAGGAGACGTACACATGTCAGAAGGTACGGCCCGCCCACCGATCGGCGTGATCGGCGGATCCGGTTTCTACGAGTTCCTCGACGACGTCCGCGAGGTCGCCGTCGACACACCGTACGGACCGCCGAGCGACGCGCTGTCCGTCGGGAGCGTCGCCGGGCGACCCGTGGTGTTCCTGCCCCGCCACGGACGCCGGCACACACTCCCCCCGCACCGCATCAACTACCGGGCGAACCTGTGGGCGCTGCGGGCGGTCGGCGTCCGCCAGGTGCTCGCGCCGGGGGCCGTGGGCGGCCTGCGACCAGAGCTGGGCCCCGGGACCCTCGTCGTGCCGGACCAGCTTGTCGACCGGACCTCCGGCCGCGAGCAGACCTACTACGACGGGCGGCTCCGCCCGGACGGACAACTCCCCGGAGTCGTCCACGTGCCGTTCGCCGACCCCTACTGTCCGGTCGGTCGCGCCACGGTCCTCGACGCCGCCCGCGACGCCGACTGGCGGCCTGTCGACGGCGGCACCGTCGTCGTCATCGAGGGGCCCCGCTTCTCCACACGTGCCGAATCCGTGTGGTACGGCCGGCAGGGCTGGTCGGTCGTCGGCATGACCGGTCACCCCGAAGCGGTGCTGGCCCGCGAACTGGCCCTGTGTTACACCGCGCTGTCGCTGGTCACCGATCTCGACTCGGGCGTCGAGGTCGGTCACGGTGTCACCCAGCAGGAGGTGTTCACGGTCTTCGCGCGAAACGTCGAACGCCTGCGCGTCCTGCTCGGCGACGCGGTTCAGGCGTTGCCGGCGGACCAGGCGGGCTGCCCCTGCGCACAGGCCCTGTTCGGCACGGAAACCGGCATCACGCTCCCCTGACAACCGGGGCGGGGGTGTCGACAGCTGCCGATTCGTAAGGGTTCCGCAAGGGTTCGCGACCGGTCCGGCCACCACCGCCGCCGTACGCTGCGGGGGTGGGAAAATCGATCTTCCGGTCGCCGGTGGCCTGGGCCGCCCTCGTCTCCGCCGTCGTCGTGACGGCCCTGGCCCTCTCCTGGTTTCAGCCGTGGAAGCTGTTCACCGACACCTACGTCGACGAGGCGCTCCCGGGCGCGGGGACGACCTCGGCCGTCCCCGCGCCGACCTCCGCGACCCCGGCCCCCACGACCCCGGCCCTCACGACCCTGGCCCCCGCGACCCCGGCCCCCGCGTCGAAGGCCACACCGGCGGCTAACGAGATCCTGGCCGCCGGGACGTTCGTCACCCACGAGCACCAGACGACCGGCAGTGCCGAGATCCACCGGCTCGCCAACGGACGCCACCAGCTCGTCCTGCGCGACCTGAAGACGTCGAACGGGCCGGACCTGCGGGTGTGGCTGACCGACCAACCGGTCATCCGGGGCACTGCCGGCTGGCACGTGTTCGACGACGGCGATTGGGTCGAGCTGGCCCGGCTCAAGGGCAACAGGGGCAACCAGGTGTACGACCTACCGGCCTCGGTGGACCCCCGTGACTTCCGGAGTGTCTCCATCTGGTGCAAGCGATTCTCGGTCTCCTTCGGCGCGGCCGACATCAAGACCACCTGACCGGGCCGGCGCCTCAGGGGCGGGCGGCCGTGCGGAATCCGGTCCAGCGCAGGTCGCCCGACAGGTGGCTCTGGTCGTTGAACATCACCAGGGTGGGCGACAGGCCGGCCCGGTATTCGAGCACGGTGAGGCCGGTGTTCGCGCTGTCCAGGCCGAGCCACCGGGTGGGCGGGGCCGCCAGCGCGTGCCGCACCAGCCACGCGATCGGGTACGCGTGCGTGACAAGCACCTCGTGTGAGTCCGGCTCGGCGCGCTCCGGGGGCGTGGTGAACCGGGTCACCAGAGCCTCCGCGATACGTGCACCGGCTGCCGCCTCGGCCTCGTCGTAGCCGTCGAAGAAGCCGGCCCAGGAGCGGGGCATCTCGTCCGCGTTCGGCACGTACGGCACGTGGTCGACGAGTTCGGCCGCCTCGGCGACCGGCACGTCGGGCAGGTGCGTCGCGATCGCGCGGGCGCTCGCGGCGGCACGCGGCAGCATCGAGTGCCACACCGCGTCGATCGGCAGGCGGGCGAGCCGTCGACCGAGCAGGTCGGCCTGCTGGTATCCCACGTCGGTGAGCTCGCCGAAGGTGTCCGCCGCGCCGTGTCGGGCCAGGTAGAGGTATCGGACAGCCACGGCGGGAACCTATCGGCTTTCCGGTGCGGCGTCCCGGGCGATCCCGAGTGTCGACAGGAGATCCTCGTGCAGCTCCATCCACACGGCGTGGCACGACGCGACCCCCACCCCGGTCACCCACCGCCCGTCCCCCGCGCGAGCCCGGGTGAGCGCCGCGTCGAACCGGTCGGCGTAACCGTCGAACCGGCTCAGCACGCTGACGAGCGCGCCGATCAGCCGGATCAGCTCCACCCCGATCGCGGTGAGCTCGTCCAGCACCCGGCCGTCCCACTGCGGGTCGGTGTGGTCGTTGGACGTCAACCGGTCACCCTCGACCGGCCGCAACTGCCAGTCGGTGCAGGCCCGGACCAGTCGTCCGTTGAGGGTCTCGAACTCCTTGTGGGCCTGCTCGACGGTGGTCCGTGCGCCCGTCTGGTCCAGCTCCTCGCCCAGCTTCCGGGAGTCCTGCTCACGGCCGCGCTCGGTGAGCGTCCACCCGCCGGTGCCGCCGAACTCGACGTGTGTCACCCACCCGTACGCCTCGAAGTCCAACAGCAGCTCGGCGGCCGTCTCCAGGTCGACGCCGGTGCGGTCGGAGACGGCCGCGTCGTCGGCCACCCCGGCGACCCGCACGGCGTGCAGAACCGACAGGTCCGGTGCTGAGGCATGCGTCATGGCAGTCAGCATCCAGATTCCCGCATCGGACGTCAACGTGGCGCACTCGGCGCAGGTCAGCCCCCTCATCCGGGGCCAGGTAGGCTCCCCACGCGTGAAGGGGGCCCGTTGCTCATCGACCTGACCGACGCCGAGGCCGCGACGTCCGGCGGCAAGGCCGCCGCGCTCGCCCGGCTTCTCCGCGCGGGCATGCCGGTCCCACCCGGGTTCGTGGTGCCGACCAGCGCCTACCAGGAGACCGACGACGGCCTCCCGGCGGAGCTGATCGACGAGATCGCTCAGGCGCTGCCGCGGAGCGGGGGCGGCTACCTTGCCGTGCGGTCGTCGGCGACGAGCGAGGACACCGCCCACGCCACCGCGGCGGGGCAGCACGACACCTTCCTGGGCGTGCGCGGCCCCGATCAGGTGGCTGACGCCGTCCGCGGGTGCTGGTTGTCGCTGTGGTCCGAGCGTGCCGTGGAATATCGGCGTCGCCAGGGCGACGCACCGTCGCCGTCGATTGCCGTGCTGGTGCAGCGCCTGGTGGACGCGGACGTCGCCGGGGTGATGTTCACCGGTGACGACATCCGGATCGAGGCGTCCTGGGGGTTGGGGGAAAGCGTGGTCAGCGGCCACGTCACCCCGGATTCGTGGACGCTCTCCGGCGGCGACATCACCCACCGGTCGCTCGGCACGAAGGAGACCCGGGTCGACCGCACGGTCACCCGCGAGGTGGCGCCGGCCGACCGGGAGCGCTTCTGCCTCACCGACGACCAGCTCACCCGGCTCGCGCAGCTCGGCCGGCAGGCCGCCGACCTGCTGGGTGGCCCGCAGGATGTCGAGTGGGCGATCGCCGGCTCCCGGATCTGGATCCTCCAGTCGCGCCCGGTCACCAGCGCCCTCCCTCCCGCGCCCACGGTCGGCGGCGAGGGCGGTCAGGCCCGCACCGGTACGCCCGGCAGCCCCGGTCGCGCCACCGGGCCGGCGCGCGTGGTGCGTGGCCCCGCCGACTTCGCCCGGGTGCGGCCCGGTGACGTCCTCGTCTGCCGCACCACGGATCCGGCCTGGACCCCACTGTTCGGCGTGGTCGCCGCGGTCGTCACCGAGATCGGCGGCCTCCTCTCGCACGCCGCGATCGTCGCCCGCGAGCAGGGCCTCCCGGCCGTCCTGGCGGTCCCGGACGCGACGACAGCCCTGCCCGACGGCGCGCTGGTGCGGGTGGACGGGAGCACCGGCCTCGTCGCACTCCTGGGCGACCACCCGGCGGCCCGACCGGTCATCGCCACCCGGGCCGACCAGAGGCCCTGACCCGGCCCTGACCCGGCCCTGGCGTGGTGGCCGCCGTGGCCACCCGGGTCAGCGCCGGGCTGTTCGCAGCGACGACGCGCACAACCCCGTTCACCGCCCCGGGTATGGCTGCCCCGAGCGGTGCGATCCGGCCAACATCCTGTTTACGGCCCAGCCGTGGAATGCCAGCCCGACACCCCAGCCGAGAATCGACCACAGGGGCCAGAAGAATTGGTCCGGGGTGGCGAACCACCACACCACGATCTGGGCCAGATTGCCGATCACGTAGCTGAGAAGGTGGATCCGCAGACCCCACCTGATGGCGTTTTCGCTCTGCAACGACGTCATGAGCGCAGATTAGGTCGACGGACTTGACGAATACGGAATTGGTTGGCGGCTGACCCACTGCTTCGTTCAGTGCTCGTCAAGTGGCCGGACCTACGCTGCGCAGAATCACGACCGAGAACGATTATCGAAGGGTTCACCTCATGACAACCAGCCGTCGAACGTTGCTCGCCGGATCCGTCGCGGCCGCCACCGGCGCGGTGCTCGGGGCGCCCGCGGCGCAGGCCCACCCCCGGCCCGGTAACCAGCCCAGGCCCACCGTCGTCCTCGTGCACGGCGCCTTCGCCGACGCCTCCGGCTGGAACGACGTCGCCACCCGGCTCATCCGCGACGGCTATCCGGTCCTCGCTCCGGCGAACCCGCTGCGCGGCGTCGCCACCGACTCCGCGTACCTGGCCAGCATCCTCGCCACCCTGAGCGGGCCGATCGTCCTCGCCGCGCACTCCTACGGCGGGATCGTCACCACGAACGCCGCCACCGGCAACCCGAACGTGAAGGCCCTGGTCTACGTGGCCGCGTTCGCGCCCGATCAGGGCGAGACGCTGCTGGGTCTGCAGACGAGGTACCCGGGCAGCAGGCTCGACGAGGCAGCGCTGGACTTCCGGCCGTACGACGAGGGCGTCGTCGACGGCTACATCAAGCGGCAGTTCTTCCGGGATGTGTTCGCGGGCGACGTGCCGAAGGCCACCGCCGAGCTGATGTGGGCCGGGCAGCGGCCGGCGGATGCCCGCACCCTCGGGGAGCCGTCCGGGGCCCCGGCGTGGAGGACCATTCCGTCCTGGTACCTCGTCGCCCGCAACGACCAGGTGCTGCCGGCCGCGGCACAGCGGTTCATGGCACAGCGGGCCGGCGCGCAGGTCCGCGAGGTCGGCGCGTCGCACGTCGCGATGATCTCGCAGCCCGCCGCCACGGCCGACCTCATCAAGCGCGCCGCGCGCTGACAGGCCACGATGCACACGCACGCATACGAGAGTCAGTGCGCCGCCGAGGAGACTCGACGCGTGTCGACGACGGCACCGGTCAGCCACCCGAAGCTGACGTTGCTCGCGTTGGCACTCGGCACCTTCGCGATCGGCACCGGCGAGTTCGGCAGCAACGGCATCATCCAGCTCTTCGCGTCCGATCTGGGCGTCACCATTCCGGTCGCCACGTACGCGATCACCGCGTACGCCTTCGGGGTGGTGCTGGGTTCCCCGGCGATCATCCTGCTCGCCGCCCGGGCCAACCGACGTACGCTGCTGATCGGCCTGATCGTGCTGTTCCTGGTCGGCAACACGCTCTCCGCACTGGCGCCGAACATCACGCTCCTCGTCGTCTTCCGCTTCGTCGCCGGCAGCGTGCAGGGCGCCTTCTTCGGGGCGGGAGCCGTCGTCGCCGCCTACGTGTACGGGCCGGGCAAGGGCGGCAAGGCATTCGCGGCAGTGATGGGCGGGCTCACCGTCGCCACCATCGCCGGGTCCCCGTTGGGCACGCTCATCGGTCAGAACGCGGGCTGGCGCGTGATGTACGTGACCGTTGTCGCCGTCGGTCTGCTCGCCGGCGCCGCCCTGGTCGCCTGGCTACCGCGCACCGACGAGCTACGCGGCACCTCGATCGCCAACGAGCTGCGAGCGCTACGTCGGCGCAACGTCTGGCTGATGGTCGCCGTGGCGGCGCTCGGCATCTCCAGCATCTTCGCCGTCTACACGTTCATCGGCCCGTTCGTCACCGACGCGGCGCGGCGGGACGCCTGGCTCATCCCGCTCGCGCTCGCCGTCTTCGGCCTCGGCATGGCGGTCGGCAACCACCTCGGTGGGCGGGTCGCCGACCGGCACGAGAACCGCGGGCTGTTCTGGGGCTACGGCGGCGTTCTGGTCCTCCTCGCACTGATCGGGGTGGCCGGCAGCGACCTGGCGGTTCTGCTGCCGTGCCTGTTCGGGGTCGGCGCGACGATGATGTACGCGATCCCCACCATCCAGGTACGGCTGACCAGCTTCGCGCCCGACGCCCCGACGCTGATGGGCGCCCTCAACCTGGCCGCCCTCAACCTCGCCAACTCCCTCGGCGCGATCGGCGGCGCGGTCACGCTGGACGCCGGTTGGGGCACCCTGTCCACCGTCTGGGCCGGTTTCGCCCTCACCGCGGTCGGCCTGCTCCTGTACGTCGGCACCATCGCCCGGAGCGGGCCAACACCGGTGCCGCCGCTCCTCCCGAACGAGGCGACCCGACCACACCGTCGACAGAGGATCCCGACGTGACACGGAGAGCCCCGGGACCGACGGTGCGGAGCCCGCCCGGGGCATCCAGTCGGCGTCAAGTGCCCGTTCAGTGCCGCCGCCTAGCGTCGGTCCCGTCGAGCTTCACAACCGAGGAGAGCCTACGATGCCTACCCGCGTCAATCGGCAGACTGTCGACCTGTCGTCGTATCCGGACCTCGTGGTGGTCTATCTGGGCATGCGGGTCAACCGGCTCTACGGCCTGCGGACACTCCTGGGCTACGGCCCGCAGATCGGCCGGTCCACGTCCGCCGACCCGGACGGCCTGATCCACAGCGAATCCCTGCTGTGGTCGCTGTTTCCCATGCATGTCGGCATCCGTCAGTACTGGCGGGACCTGCCCGCGCTCCTGTCGTGGGCCCGCTCCGAACCGCACCGGCTCTGGTGGCGCAACTTCCTGCGCGACAGCGGCGGCACCGGGTTCTGGCACGAGACCTACCTGCTGCGGGGAGGGATGGAGGCGGTCTACGACGACATTCCGAAGCAGCGGGGCTTCGCCGCGTTCGCGCCCGTGCGGCCGGCCCGCGGGGCCATGTTCGGCTCGGCCGCGCGGGTCGGGCGTCCCGAGGACACCATCGCACCTGTCGTCACCGAGGAAGACCTCTACCCCGGCGAATCCGGCCACTGAGCGCGGGGCCCCGGGAGGCGGCGACGGATCGCGCCGCCCCCCACCGGCCCTACCGGTCGGCCGGGAGCTGGTGCCGACGGATCAACCGCTGCCCGATGAAGGTCCGCCAGACCCGGTCGGCGACAGCCGGTTCGACGATCCAGAGTCGGCGTTGCGCCTCGGCGAGGGTGAGCGGCGCGCTGAAGAGATCCAGGAACAGTCGGCTGCTGCGGTTGAGGGCGAACACCTGACCGTCGATCCGACGGAACAGGTGCCGGTCCGCCGGCAGGTCGCCGGGTACGCCGTCCTGTTCGTCGGAGCGGATCCGCCGGTACGCCTCCCACACCTGTTCGTCGTCGCGGTCCACGAAGGTGCCGTTGGCGAGGAACTGGGTCTGGTCGTCGGTGTCGTGGCGTACCCGGTCGTTGGCGAGGACGCCACGCACCGCCGTGCCGTACCGGTCGTGGTAGAAGAACGTGTGCGGGGTGTCGGTGGCGCCCAGCCACGGCCGGTGGTAGTGACCGGGGTTCAGGCCGGCCTTGGCCTGGGCGACCTCGGCCTGCGCCGCCTCGGTGACCGGCTCGTCGAACTTCAGCATGCGGACGATGTCCGATCCCTCCACCGGCCGCACGTTCGTGATGCCGAACCGGTCCGGCTCCTTGGCGACGATGGCACCCGGCGTCAGCATGAAGTCGCCGAGCCCGCCGAGGGTCCACAGGTCCGGGTTGTCCCGCAGGAAGTTGACGCTGTCCAACGCCTCCTCGCGGGTCTCGGTGGGGAAACCGGTGAAGCCCATCATCTGCACACCGATGTTCGCCTTGGTCATCGACATCATGGTGCGTCGCGCCTGCTCCGGCTTCGTGCCCTTGTCGATCAGGTCGAGGACGCGCTGGTTGCCGGACTCGAAGCCGACCGAGATGGCCACGCAGCCGCTGCGCCGCAGCAGCTCGCAGCGCTCGTCCGACCAGTACTTCTCCAGCCGGATCTCGGCGCCCCAGCGGAAGTCCAGCCCGCGCTCGACGACCCGTTCGGCGAAGCGCAGGATGGTCGCCGGCGCGAGCACGTCGACCGAGAAGTAGATGAACTTGGCGAACTTCGACAGCTCGGTGACGTCCGCGACCATGGTGTCCACCGTGTCCTGCCGCCACGGGCTGGTCGGACCGTCGGTGTTCAGCCCGTAGTCGCAGAACGTGCACTTGTTCCAGTAGCAGCCCCGGCTCGGCGAGTAGTAGACGAACCGCTCCGGGCTGAGATAGAGGTCCCAGGGCAGGCCGGAGAAGTCCGGCACCGGCACCTGCGCCAGGCGTTCGTAGCGCAGGGGAAGCTGACGCTGGCGGCCGTACTTCGGGTGCAGCCGGACGTTCGGGTGCCCGGCCGGCAGGGTGCCGGTCTGCACCGCGTCCAGGATCTCCGTGTACGCGCTCTCCCCCTCCCCGACCACTATCGCGTCGAAGTCGGCGAGCACCTGGAAGACGTACTCGGGTTTGCTGGCGCACTTCCAGACGTCGGAGATCTCGGTGCCACCGGCGATGAGGAAGACGTCCGGGCAGGCCCGCCGCACGAGTCGGGCGATCCAGAGCGCGAACGGCAGCTGCCACTGGTAGGTGACGCTGATGCCGATCACCTGGTTTCCACCGGCGGCCAGCCGCGGGATCAGCACGTCCTCGTAGTACGGCTGGAAGGGCCGGTTGAGCCGGGCGAGCAGCGTCTCGTCGGTGAGCGCGGCCACCGAACCGATCGAGACCATCGGTGGCGGGTGGAGCCGGAAGCCGGCGTGGAACTGCCCGGGGAACCCGACCGTGCCGAGCGCGTCCATCCAGGAGATCACGCCCTCGACGGCGTCCTGGTAGTGCCGGTAGTCGTAGAACAGGGTCGGGTCCTGCAACACCGCGATCGACCGGCGCAGCCGCTCCGGGTCGGGGTCGGGCAGGCCGAGTTGGTTCGCCCGGGCCATCAGCGCGTCCGGGCCGCTGAGGTCCTTGGTGGAGACCCGGGACAGCTCCCGCCGGAGCCAGTCGTACGCCGACGGGGTGTAGGAGTGGTGGAACGCCTCGATGTTGGCGTCGATGATCTCCGCCGGCCGGTGTCCCTGCGCCCGGGCGTACGAGTCGAGGTAGTTCAGGGAGTGGTATCCCGAGGTGGGATCGGTAAGCGGGGGGTAGATCAGTGCCGCCTTGACCGTGCCGCTCATCGACTCCTCCTCAGCCGACCCGGGCCGCGGTAGCGGCCAGGGTGTCCTCCTGCGCGTACGTGGCCACCGCGGGCAGTCGCGGGGCACCGAACGCCTTGACGTACGCGACGAGCGGTTCGGCGGCGTACCGGAGCGCCGCCAGGTCGACGAACCCCCGGTCCCACGCCGCCGCCTCCAGTCCGTCGTCGGCGCAGCCCCACAGCCGCGCGAAGCACGCGTCGACGACCTCGGTGCGGAAGTGCAGCCGACCACCCGGCCGGCGCTGCCCCGTCGTCCGCGGGACGAGGGTCTCGTTGAGCGACGCCGCGGTCGCCGCGACCTGCCGCGCCGCGGCGAGCAACGCGGGGGTACGCAGCGGCGCCGCGACCATCCACAGCGCCAGGCTGCGGTACGGCGTGGTGCCGAACGCCCGCACCAACACCCGCAGCACCGCCTCGCTGTCGCCGAGATCCCGTTCCCGGTCGGTGAGCCAGTCCCACCCGGTCGGCAACCCGGCGGTCAGCCCTCGCCGGCGGGCCACCTCGCGGGCACGCTGTTCGACGGTCGGGTCGGCGATGTCGACCTCGGCCAACCCGGCCAGCACCCCCCGCCGGTGCCAGAGGGCCGCCTCGGGGTGCAGCAGCATCAGCACCGCCGCGGCCTCCCGGTCGCTGACCCAGTGCCCGCCGACCGACGCGCCGGCGAACCGCGATCGCCAGCTGTCCAGGAAGCGGGTGTGCAGGTTGTCGATCGGCTTGTCACCGGCGTGCGCGGGGCACAGCTCGGGCGCGTTGCGCGCCGCCATCGACAGCAGCAGCCGCGCGTCGGCGCCCTTGGCGTCGGAGGGCTCCCGCCGGTGCCACGCCAGGAACCGCTGCACGACGTCCGCCGCCTCGGGGGGCGCGCTGCGCTCCAACGCCCGGTACGAGCGCCGCCGGAAGGGCAGTTCCCGGCCGATGGTCAGCAGCAGCTCGGCGTCGGCGTCGCTGAGCACGCCGGCCGTGACGGCGCGGCGCAGCGCGACCCGGATGTTCACGAGCGGGACGCTCAACGCGCGGTGGCCCTCCTCGGCGGGACCGTGCACGACCGCCACCTCGTCGTCGCCCGTGACGACGCCGTCGCGGTAGAGCTCGAACACCTCGCCCACGCCCCGCATCCCGAACGGCCACAGCTCGGCGGCGCGCAGCGCGCCCATGCTGGCGGCGCCGGCCACCGTCACGCCGCGGTCGAGCAGGTGCAGGATCTCCCGGTGGCGGACCGGCGGGTGTTGCAGGAAGAACCCGTCGATGACGAGGACCCGGTCGCCGGGGGCGACGTCCAGGCGGAGCAGGTCGCCGTGCGCGACGGGCGGCAGCACCACCGCGTCGGGCAGCAGCCGACCGACCTCGTCGGCCGGCAGGCTCGGACCGATGAAGACGACGTCAGTCACGGGGCACTCCTGGTCGGATACTCAGGGCCCGCTCGTCGAACATCCGCAGGCCGGGGGCGAACACCTTGCTCACCGGTATGCCGATGTCGTCGTGCGTCAGGTCGACGCTGAACGGCTCGACGCCGGTGACCCGCTGCACCCGCGACGCCAGCTCCCGCAGCACCTGGGTCACGTCCCCCACGGGTGGCAAGTCCCGGCGGACCGGCCGGACGGGCCGGTCGACGGTGGGAGGTGGCACCGGCGGCGCGCCGACGTCGTGGTACGCGGTGGCGTCGATGTCGTCCCGGGCACCGGAGACCATGACCAGCCGCGACTGCGCCGCCTCCGACATGGCCCGACCGACGGCGATCTCCGGGTCCACGTGGCAACCGAAGCCGCCGAAGGTGACCGGGAGATCCTCCGACCAGATCGACGCGGCGTAACAGGGCACGCCGACCGCGTTGGTGATGTCGCAGATCTCCACCCAGCACCCCGCCCGCAGCAGCGCCTCGTGCACGGTGCGGGTCATCGCATTGGTGGCGGTGCCCGGGTCGGCGTAGGTGCGCTCGGCCAACGGCGAGGTGCAGTACGGGGCGATGCAGTCGCGTTCGATGACCTCCAGCAGGGCGTGCAGGCTGGCCTCGGCGAAGGTGTTCCCGGTGGCGAGCCCGTTGCTGCTGGGGGTGAACAGGGCTCGGTCCCAGCCCCGCCGGATGGTGAAGTCGAGTTCGATCGTGGCGCGGGGCACCAGGCAACGCGCACCGGTCACCAGCCCACGGCCGGCCACCCAGTCGAGTTCGACGGCAGGGGTGAGGGGTGACCGTTCCGCCAGGTGCAGCCACCGGACGTCGTACGGAAGGTCGAGCGCCTCGGCCGGGGACCGGACGACGGTCCCCGGCCGGAGGTTCTCGGCATGCCAGGACTCGATGCTCTCCATGACCGCGCTGACCCGGGCCTGCGTCGCCGTGGCGCCGGTGCCGACGCTCACCGCCATGGTGGCTCCGACCGGCCGGTAGGCGACGTGCACCGGTAGGCCGATCTCGTCGAGCCGGGTGATGTCGGCGACCCGGGTGATCCGGAACCTGTCGAGCAGGCCGCCGATCCGTTCCCAGGTCTGCTCCACGGTGGCCGTCCGGTAGGTGCCGGATCGGAAGGCGATGGTCTCGGTCGTGTCAGTCATCGAGGCTCCCGGCGGGGGTGGGGAACTTAGAGGATGAGGACGGCGATGATGTTGACGTTGTTGTCGGCGATCGGGGCGACGCCGCCGGCGACGCTCTCCAACTCGGCCTCGGTCAGCTCGTTGAGGTCGACGAGCGGCACCTCGGGCACGTGCAGCACGTGCAGGCCGGGCGTGCCGGCCCAGTCGGCGACGATCTGGTCCTTGGTGTAGAGCGTGGCGGGCTGTGCGCGGTCGACCTCGACCCGGGAGCCGGCGGCGACCGGCAGGCCGGCCGCCGTCGCGTAGCCGGTCGGGTCGGCGAGCAGGCGCTGCAGTTCGTCGTCGCTGCGCCACACCGCGGTGACCAGTTCCGAGTACTTGGTCACGAACCTCGCGCCATATTCCTGGTCGTCGTTGCTCATCGTTCGGTCCTTTCCTCGGGGCTCGCTGTGGGACGGGGGGTCGATCGCTGTGGCGAGAACGCTACGAAGATCGAGCTTCGACAATCAATGATTTCGGCTTTCTGCCACCAGAATCTGCCGCGCCGACCGGTGGGCGGCAGACATCGGTGTCAGGTGCAGCAGCACGGGCAGCAGCAGGCGCAGCTGGGGTCCAGGCCCGCGACGACGCTGTCCAGCTCGTCCTCGGCCAGCTCGGCCTGAGCCACCGGCAGCAGCGACGGCACGAAGAGCACGAAGACGCCGGTGGTCCCCGCCAGGTGCCACGACTCGATCTGCACCTCCAGGTCCGGATCGGCGTCGGCAACGTCCCGCACCACCCGGACCTGCACATCCTCGGACAGATGCAGCCCGTAGCCGGCGAGGAACCCGCGCGGGTCCCGATCGAGCGCCTGCTCCTTGACCGGGTCGGCCCAGACGTCGGCGACAAGCCGGCTGTACGCGGCCACGAAGACCGCTCGATCGACAGGTGTCACACCCTGCTCCCTTCGGTGGTCGACCGCCGGCGGCGGCGACAGGCAGCGCGGGAGGGTCCGGGCCGCCGATTTCACCTCATCGTGGGTCACCGGCGGATCCGGTCCGCCCACCGAGCGGGGATTTCACCGAATGTGGCCGCGAAAGGGTCGCGCTGCGGCGAAAGCCGGGTAATTGAGAATCAGCGACTTGCGGCGGGCGAGCAATTCTAATGAGCGACACCACTGTGGACAAGTAGTAATTCCTCGCCTGTCGAGCGCCCGGTGCCCGCACCTAGGCTGCGATCGGCGGACCGCCAGCAGTGACAGCGGTTCGACGGGGTGCCGTGTTCCGTCACCGAGTGCTGCCGGAGGCCATCGTGAGCATCGACGAGGTGACGACGACGCCCGGCGGCCCGGCCGGGTACAGCGTGGAGGAGCTCGCCCGCAAGGTCGGGATGTCGCCGCGCAACATCCGCGCCCACCAGGCCCGGCGACTGCTGCCGCCGCCGGTGCGGCGCGGTCGGGCCGCGCTCTACGACGACTCCCACGTCCGCCGTCTGGACGCGATCCTCGCCCTGCAGCGGCAGGGCTTCAACCTGGTGTCCATCGAGGCGATGCTGGGGGTCCGGGCCAGTGACGAGGCGCCCGACGGGCTGACCGCGATGCTGCAACGCCTGACCGCCGACCGTCCCGCGCTGGCCCACGCGCTGACCCGGCACGGCGTGATCGGCCGGACCACCGACGGCACCGTCCGCACGGTCCGGCCCCGCCCGCTGCGCGCCGCCCTGGACCTGCATCGGGTACGCGTCGGCACGGTGCCGGCCCTGCAGACCCTCAGCGAGGTGCTGGACAGCCTCCGGCCGGTGGCTGACGAGCTGGTCGCCGCCGTCACCGCCCGGCTGCTGGCCCTCGCCCCGGAGCTGGTCCGCGGTGGCGCCCGGTCGTCCTGGGCCGACCTCGATCGGGAAACCCTGCTGCTGACCCAGGGCGTGGTGAACGTGCTCACCGAGGCGTTTCGCCTCGCCGTGGAGAACCAGTCGGAGGCGCACGTCGCCGAACTGCTGGAGAACCATCTCGACACGGACGTGTGCCTGGAGGACAGCACGGTCATCGACAACGGCTGACCGGCCCGTCAGCCCGTCGCGGGCTGCCCGTCGGCCTGCCGGCTCTGCGCCACCGCGTCGGCCCGTCCCGGTTCGGTGAGCAGTTGCCGCCGCGCCAACCTGTGGAACAGCCCCTCCGGGTCTCCCATCAGCTCGTCGAAGGTGCCCCGCTGGACGATCCGCCCCGCTTCGAGGACCACGATGGTGTCCGCCGCACGGACCGTGGACAGCCGGTGGGCGATGACCACCCGGGTCGCGGCCAGGGCCGCGGTGCTCCGGCTGACCACCTCCTGGGTCCGGTTGTCGAGTGCGCTCGTCGCCTCGTCGAGGAAGATGATCCGGGGCAGCGGCGCCAGCGCGCGGGCGATGAGCACCCGCTGACGTTGCCCGACGGAGAGCGTGCCGCCGCCGAACGGCACCATCGTGCTCATCCCCATCGGCAACGCCTCCAGGTCGTCGGCGAGGCCGGCCATCCGGGCCGCCTCCCAGACCTGGTCCAGGGGGTAGCTGCCGGCGCCGCAGATGTTGTCCCGGACCGAGCCGGCGAAGAGCTGCCCGTCCTGCAGAACCACCCCGCACTGCCGGCGGACCGCGTGTACGTCGAGTTCGGAGAGGTCCTGGCCGTCGTAGAGCACCGCGCCCTGCTGCTGGCGTTCGAAGCCGAGCAGCAGTCGGAGCAGCGTGGACTTTCCGCAGCCGCTCGGTCCGACGATGGCGACGAACTCACCCGGGCGTACGTGCAGGTCGATGTCGACGAGCACCGGCGGCTCGTCCGGCTGGTAGGCGAAGGTGAGCCGGTGCAGCGCGACCTCGCCGCGCAACTCGCCCGGGTCCACCCGGTCCGGACGCGCCTCGGGTTCGGCGCGCAGGATCTCCCGCAGGCTGCCGAGGCGGGGCACCGCCGCGATCACCTCGACCCCGGCCGACACCAGCACCAGCAGCGCGCCGAGCAGCATCGCGAAGCCGACGTTGAGGATGAAGAAGTCGGCGGGCGCGACCCGGCCGGCGAGCGGCCCCATCAGCACGGCGAACAGGACCAGTTGGCCGGCGACCGGCAGCACGGTGCCGAAGGCGACCAGGCCCGCCTGACTCTGCCGAACCCGTTGCAGCGCCGCGCGGGCCGTCGCGGCCACCTCCGACCAGCGCGCGTGGGCCCGGGTCTCGGCGGCGGCCAGCTTGATCTTCACGATGCCGCCGAGCAACTGGTTGGTCATCGCCGCCGCCCGGTGCTCGGCCGGCAACGCGGACCGCTGCTGACGGACGATCAGGACGGCGAACGCGCCGAAGGTCAGCATGGTGACGGCGACGATCCCCACTCCCCACAGCCCGAGCACGGGCTCGACCACCAGGAGCATGCCGAGGGTCACCGCGACCGTCGCGGCCGCCGAGACGAGTTGCGGCAGCAACGCGCTCAGCGCCTCACCGACGAACGAGATCCCCAACATCGAGTTGGCGATCTCACCGCTGCTGCGGCCGGTGAAGAACCGGGCCGGCAGCCGCATGAGCCGGTCCCAGATCGCCAACTGCGCGCCGGACTGCAACCGGCCGTCCAACCGCAGCAGACGCAGGTTCTGCACCACGCCGACCAGCCCCGCGACCACCGCCGCGCTGAGCATCAGCGCCACGAAGCCGACCAGGCCGTTCACCTCGCCCCGCCGGGCCAGCTGGCCGAGCACCTCGCCGGTGGCCAGCGGCACGCCCAGGCCCAGCACCGCCACGCAGGCGGCGGCGAACAGCAGACCCCGTACGTCCCGGGACGCGCCGACCAACCCGGCCCGCAGCAGGTGGCGCATCCGCGCGGTCGGCGGCAGCGGCGCCTGCACCTCGGTCGCCTCGGCGGCGAACGTCGCGGCCACCGTCGCGTCGATCGGGGCGTACGCCCGGGTGTCCGGGTCGACGTGGTGGTAGCGCCCGCGGCGGAACAGCAGCGGCACCGCCACGGCGTGCTCCGGGTCGGCACCGGCCCGCCACCCCACCAGCG
The DNA here is from genome assembly GCF_043197345.1 of Micromonospora sp. NPDC049175. Taxonomy (NCBI): domain Bacteria; kingdom Bacillati; phylum Actinomycetota; class Actinomycetes; order Micromonosporales; family Micromonosporaceae; genus Micromonospora; species Micromonospora sp. NPDC049175. Next base: position 350,980 of record NZ_JBICSY010000001.1, read on the forward strand.
GACCCAGGTCGCGCCGCCACCAGCGGTCCGGCAGCCGCACGGCACGGAGGAACAGGCTGGACGCCCGGGTCACCGCGTGCACCGCCGCCCGGTCGTCGAGCGGCGCGCGGCTTCGGTCGGCCGGCTCGTTGATCGGGGTGCCCATCCCGGCGGTGACCACGCGGAGCACCGAGGCCGCCCGGTCGTACCTGTCGAAGCCGGCCTCGGTGTCCGGGACCGGCACCGCGCCGCCCGCGCCGATCACCCCGATCGACCGGCGGGCCGCCGCGGCGAGCACCGCCGCGTCGGTGAGCCGGCGCCGCCGCACGGCGCTCAGCAGGGCCGCGTCGGCCTCCTCGATCCGGGTCTCCACCATCCGCAACAGCCGGGCCACGTGCTGGTCGACGGCCGAGCGGAGCTGACCGTTGACAAGCAGGTCCCAGCTCCCGTGGCTCTCCACCGCGCACGGCGACTCGGCCACCACCCAGTCCCGCTCGGTGACCAGCAGCAGCTCCCGCTCCCCGGACATCTCCGCCGGGCCGCCGTCGTTGCGGCGCAACTGCCCGCCGGCGCTGCGCAGCCACCAGGCGCCACCGGTGGAGGTGAGGGCGCTCCCCTGCGCCAGCGAGATGATCTCGCGTCCGCACAGGGTGGACGCCTCCCGGGGCGCCTGCCCCCGGCGCAACGCGTCGGCGACGGTGACGAGCACCAGGTCCACCGCCTCGACCAGCTCCGTCGCGGCGGTCCGCGCCCGCGGCGACAGCCCCTCGTCCGCCACCCGGCCGAGCCGGACGTGCCGCTCCAGCAGGGACAGGTGACGCCGGGACAGCCCGCGCAACTCCGTGCCGGGCAGCGGCACCAGGATCAGCTGCCACGCACCGATCGCGGTGGACGTCGGTACCAGGCCACCGGCGGGCAGCCGGGCCACGTGGTGGCGACGCGAGGGGCTCATTCCGGCCCGGCGTACCGCGAACAGGTCGGCCTCGCCCCCGGTCACCAGCCAGCCGGCCACCGGGCCGTCCAGGCGGCAGACCTCGCGTACGCCGTCCGCGCAGAAGCCGATCAGGCCGCCGGCCGGGGAATCCTCCACCACGCCACTCATCAGCGTCTCCTCGGTTCGTCGTGGTCAGTGGTCCCGGACCAGGCGCGCGTACGCCCCGTCCTGGGCGACCAGGTGCTCGTGGGTGCCGCGCTCGACCTCCCGACCGCCGTCCAGCACGACGATCAGGTCGCAGTCGCGGACCGTGGACAGCCGGTGGGCCACGATCAGGCAGGTCGCCCCCCGGCGGCGCAGGTGCATGTCGATCCGGCGTTCGGTCTCGGCGTCCAGCGCGCTCGTGGCCTCGTCCAGCACCAGCACCCGGGGGTTGCGCACGAGCGCGCGGGCGATCTCCAGCCGCTGCCGTTGGCCGCCGGAGAAGTTGCGGGCGTTCTCCCGTACCGGGCTGCCCAGGCCACCGGGACGGGCCGCGACCTCGTCGTAGAGGCACGCGTCGGTGAGCGCGGTGACGACGTCCTCGTCCGCGACCGTGAGGTCCCACATGGTGACGTTGTCCCGGACCGTACCCTCGAACAGCCGCTGGTCCTGGTCCACCATGGCGACGGTGGCCGCCCACAGGCCGTCGTCGGCGGCGGTCCGCTCCAGGCCGTCGACGGTGACCCGTCCGGTCCAGGGCCGGTAGAGACCGGCGACCAGCCGACCCACAGTCGACTTGCCGCTGCCCGAGCGTCCGACAAGCGCCACCCGCGCCCCCGGCGGCAGGTCCAGGCTGAAGTTCTCCAGCAGGGGACGGCCCAGCGGGTTGTAGCCGAAGGTGACCTCCTCGAGGCGCAGGTGGCCCTCCATCGGCGTCAACTGACGGTTGGGTTGGTCCTGGGTCGCCGGCAGCGGATACCGCTCCACGTCACGCAGCCGGTTGAGGTCGGCGCTCATGTCCTGCAGGCGCGAGCCCAGCGCGGTCAGATTGCCCAACGGGCGGTTCATCGCGGCGGCCAGGCTCTGCATGCCGACGAGCACGCCGACACTCATCGCCTCCGCCACGACCTGCCGGCTGCCCAGGCCGAGCAGCACCGCGGTGGTCGCCGAGGCGAGGAGCGCCGGCAGGACGGACAGCACCGCGGTGGGCACCCCCAGCCGCTGCTGACGGCTGGCGACGGTGGCATGGCGGGCCGCGAACCGGGCCACCGCGCGTTCCTCCTCGCCGCCGGCCTTCACCGTCTCGATCATCTGAACCGTGGTGTACACGGTGGTCACCAGCTTGCTGCGGTCCGCCTGCAGTCCGGCGACGGCCGTCGACCGGGTCGAGGCGACATAGCGCAGCACGCTGACGTTCAGCCCGGCGAGGACCACCGCGCACAGTCCGAGCAGCAGGTCGTACTGGCAGAGCAGCGCCCCGTACGCCAGCACCAGGCCGGTGTCCACCACGGTGGTGGCCGTCCGACGGGTCAGCACCTCGGCGACCACCTCGTTGCCGCGGACCCGCTGGCTGAGGTCGGCGGCCTGCCGCTGGTCGAAGAAGGCCGGCGGCAGCCGCAGCAGATGTCGGAAGAACCGGGCGGCGCTGGCGAGGGCGAGCGCCGTCTCCGCGCGTACGGTCAGACGTTGCTGGAGCAGGCTGGCCAGGAAGGTCAGCGCGGTGGCCACCGCCACCGCCGCCACCAGCCCGGCGAACGCGGCCCGGTCCTCCTGCAGCAGCACCCGGTCGACGAAGACCTTCGCCATCACCGGGATGGTCAGACCGACAACGGCGATCAGCAGGCCGAGCAGCAGCATCTGCGCGATCGCCGAGCCGGGGCCGCGCCACCGCTCGGCCAGCGCCCGCACCAGCCGGTAGCGGGTGCCGCCGGGCCGGAACTCCGGGCCGGGCTCCATGGTGAGCACGATGCCGGTGAAGGCGCCGTCGAACTCCTCCCAGCTCACCGCCCGGGGACCGGTGGCCGGATCGTTGATGAAGACCTTGCGCCCGAGCCCCTCCAGCACCACGAAGTGCTCGAACCGCCAGAACAGCACCGCCGGCAGCGCCACGGTGGCCAGGCCGGCAAGGTCCATCTGGAAACCCTTGGCCACCATCCCGTACCGGCGGGCGCCCTTGAGCACGGTGGCCGCGGTGGAGCCGTCCCGGCTCACCCCGCACACCCGGCGCAGCTCCTCCAGGGGCACGTGCCGTCCGTGGTGGGCGAGCAGGATCCCCAGCGCGGCGGCACCGCACTCCACCGCCTCCATCTGGATCAGGGTGGGCGTACGGACGCGTCGCCGCCGGATCCTGGGCAGTGCCGGCGCGCCGCTGGTGGCTGTCGTCGGCGCGCTCATCGCCGCAGCAACCAGTCGATCGGGTGTTCCCGGTCCACCGTGAACCACGCCGTGACCTCGCTTGCCGAGTTGAGCTGGAACGGCGGCGGGGACTTGGTCCAGCGCAGGCCGCCCGGGGCGCCCGGGTCGGGCGCCAGGGCGACGGTCACCCGGACCACGCTGCCGCGGGCGAGCAGCCGCCGGACGTCCGGCCCGGTGCCGAGGAAGGCGCGCAGCGAGGCCTCGGTCTCCGGAAACGCGCCGACGGTGGTCACCTGGCCGGCCAGGGTGCCGAACACGTTGCGCGGCGCGGCCGCGGCGGCCACCTCGACGGACACCCCGGGTTGCAGCAGCGGCGCGGCGACGGCCGGGGCGTAGACGACGGCCTGCAACGCGTCCCCGGCGGTGTCGAGCCGTTCCAGGTCGGCCAGGTGCGTGCCCGGGGTGACGATCTCACCCTCGGAGACCAGCCAGGCCACGACGTACGCGTCGCCCGGCGCGGTCTCCACCCGTACCTTGCCGTCCGGTGTGCGCAGGCTGTAGAGGGGAGTGCCCTTCGGCACCCGCTGGTGCGGCGCCGCCCACACCTTCGTGACCTGGCCGCTGTCGAGCGCGTCGAGGGCCGAGATCCCGTTCGAGTGGATCAGCACCCCGGCCGCCTCGACGGTCCGGGGCACCACCGTGCGCACCGACCAGACACCCGCCGCGACCACGACGATGACGAGCGCGGTGGTGGCCAGCCAGTTCGGCACCGTGGTCAGCCGTACCGCCCGGTCCAGTTGCTCGGGCGCCTCCAACTGGCGCAACGCCTGCCGCCGGAACTTCATGGCCGGCCCCCCACCCCGGCCGGGCCGGTGGAGCGGCGCGAGCCGAGCAGGAAGTCGGCGACGCTCGGCTCGACGAGCGGGTCGAGCCCGGACAACTCGGCGAAGGACTGGGAGTCCCCGGCGCCGAGAGCGCAGGGCGCCAACCCCATGGCGGTGGCGACGAGATACATCTGCTGGGTCAGCACACCCGCGTCCTTGAGAATCATGGCGTAGCTCATCCCTTCGTACTTCCACATGAGCCGCTGGACCCGGGCGGTGACCACCAGGACCGTCTGCGGTGGCCGAGGCAGGGCGCCGGCCGCCCGGGCGTACGCCAGCAGCCGGTCCGCGGCCGGCCCCCACCCGGCGACCGGCTCCAGCCGGTGTCCGACCGCGTCGTAGTGGTAGAGCCCGGGGTCGAGCCCGGCGCAGCGGGCGACAAGTGGATAGATCTCCAGCTCGTAGACTCCGCCGCCGCCCGGGTAGGGCCGGTGGCCGACCTCCTGCCCACCGGTCTCGCCGACGGCGTTCGTGTGCTGCGACCGGTACAGGAACTCGGCGAGCCGCTCCAGGGGCAGCGGTGCCGCGTCGTCGTGGTCGCGCACGCTGCGGCGGTCCGTGACGACCTGGCTGAACGCGGGGTCCGCCTTGGTGATCGTCGCCAGGTCCGGCAGCGGCAGCTCGACCGCCCGACCCCCGTCGTACGGGCGGCGCAGGGGAAGTGGTGCGAAGCGTTCCCGCATCCGGTAGGTGCCACCCACCGGCAGCGCGTGCCGGCCGGCCCGGGAGCGGTGGTGCAGCCGCAACTCCTCGGGCGACCAGTAGGCGAGCGGGGCGTCGTCGCACTCCGCCGTGAACTCGGCGTCGGTGACCAGGATCCGGGCGGTGGCCAACTCGTCGAGCACCCGTCCGGCGGCTTCCGGCGGCACGCCGAGCGTGCGGGCCACCGCCTCGGGTCCGACGCCCGGCACGGCGGCGGCCAGCACCGCGCCGAGGGCGGCGTCGGCGCAGCCGACCGCGATCGTGCTCAGCGGCGATGCGGCCGTCAGCATGCCGTGTTCGTGCTGGAGGGTGGCGAAGCGGGAGAGCCGGTAGCGGACCCCGGGTGCGTGCAGGCGGCTCTCCGGCAGGCTGCCCCGACCCAGGCCGGTGGGCACCAGGTCGAGCAGCGCCCGGTCGTCGACCTGGACGCGCCGCTCCAGCCAGGAGTGGGCGAGCAGCCGGCGCAGCAGTAGCTGCGCGGGCAGCACCCGGTTCTCCCCCTCCAGCCCGCTGATCAGCCGGCCGACCTCGACGTCGTTGACCCAGTCGGCGGCGAGCCGCAGCAGCAGCGCCCGCCGGCCCATGCCCGGTTGTTCCAGGGTGAGCTGGAAGCGGGTCTGCCGCAGGGTCAGGGAGCCGTCCTCACCGAGTCGCAGTTCCGCGTCCCGGCGCAGCCGGTACGACTCCTGCACCGGCGGACCGCCGACGGAGCCGCTCACGCCGGCCGCCCACCGACCGGGTCCACCATGCTGGTCATCTGCGTGTCCCTCACTAGAAGAAGACGTTCAGCGGATTGGCCGACGTCTCGTCGACGGCCAGCGGGTTCCGGCCCAGGCGGGCCGGCACGTCCCACAGCCGGCCCGGACCGAGCCGGCGCCAGAAGTGCCGCAGGCCCGGCACGACGACCTTCACGACCACCAGGTCGACGTCCGGACGGGACTGGTCGACGACGATCACCTCCAGGCCGGCCCGCTCCGCCCGGCGTACGCACCGCCGCACGTCGTCCCCGACGTCGCCGGTGGTCAGCGCCGGGTGGTCCGCGGCGGTGCGCGGCGCCCGGGTGGGATCCGGGGCCAACCAGGGCTGGTCGGCCACCCGCACGGTGCCGAACCAGCGCGCCGTGTCCGGGTCGTCGACGCCGTACCGGCTACCGGAGGTCGGTCCGGCCACGGCGGGCAGGAACTGGTTCACCTCGGTGAGCGCCCGGGTCAGCGCGACCCGCGCGTCCAGGTGCGCGCCGAAGCCGACAAGCACGTCCTCCGGCCCCGCGCCGAGCCGCCGGGACACCGCGGCGAACGTGGGTACGCCGAGGTCGGCGGTCAGGTCCAGCGCCCACAGCTCACGGCCGAGGGCGGCGGCGTGGTGGTCGACGCAGGCGGCGGTCCACGGGTCGGCGAACGAGGCGAGGTCGACCCCCGGCATCCGGGATCTGTGGTACCACCACAGGGCGACGCTGTCGCGCTCCACGAGTTCGCAGAAACCCTGCACGATCGCCTCGGACGGGGTGCCGCCGGCCGCGCAGCCGTTCGAGTCGGCCGAGCACACCCCCAGCCCGGTCAGTTCCGGATGCCCGTACCAGCAGTGCGCGGCGGGCAGCTCGCGCGGTGTCTGGCGGGTCAGCGACCAGCCCGTGGTCCAGTCCAGCTCCACGTCGTCGGGCAGCGGGCGGGGAACGCGGTGTAGGTGGCCCAGGTCGCGGTTGAGCCGGTCCCGGTCGGCGTACTGGCGTTCCGAGAACAGCAGCAGCTCCCGCAGGTGCACCGCCCGGTCCGGGCCGAGCTGCCGGTAGGTGGCCCGGTGCACGGGGCGGTCGCCGCGCCACACCCCGCAGTAGCGCTCCACCGCCTCCCCGACCGCGCTCATCCGGGCCTGCAGGTCGGTCCGGCCCTTGCCGCCGCTCTGCCCGCGCAGGTTGCGGCGCAACGCGGCGAGCTGGCGGGGCTGGGCGAAGTTGTGCCCGGCCGAGTAGGTGTGGGTGACGCCGTTGTCGGTCGCCTCCAGCGGGGTCAGCCGACTCACCACGCCCAGATACCGGCTGACGTGGTGGGCCAGCGCGGCGTACGCCTCGGCGGGTTCCCGGGTACGGGACTCCCCGCCCCGACTGGGCTGGGCGCCGCTCGGGGGCAGGTCGATCCGGGGCTCGGCCTTGCCGACCAGGTCCGGGTCACCGCAGGCGGGGCACTGCGGCTGGCGTACCAGCTGGTGGCTCTCCGTGCTCAGGTCCCGGGTGTCCAGGGCGACCATGCGGCCGGTGAGGCGCGGTGACGTGCCCCGGACGGCGAGCACGGCGAGTTCGGCGGCGAGCAGCCCGGCGGCCATGGTGGCAAGTCCGGGCAGGACCGCGCGGCCGGGCTGCGGCAGCGGAGCGGTCAGCTCCTGCCCGTCGAGGAAGGTGTTCACCTGCTCGTTCTCCTGCCACCGCTGCCGCAGGCAGGCCCAGCATCCGGTGCGGCCCGGCACCAGGTGCGGGCCGAGGAAGACGACGTTGCCGTGCGGCCGGGCCAGCGTCCACGCTCGACCGGCGGCCAGGTGGCGCTCGTTGACCAGCGCCAGCCGGGGGTCGAGCATCGACGACGGCAGCGCCAGCACCTGGGCGGTGTCGGGGCCGAGGTCGGTCTGGTCCGGTCCGACCACTGTCACGGCGAGCCCGAGGGCGCGCAGCGCGTCGGCGGTCTCGGCCACCCGGGGCGCGCCGAGGTCCACGATGGTGACCGCTCCGCCGGCCATCCACAGTTGGCCGGCCTCGGGTGGGACACCCCGGGCGTCCCAGCCGGCGGCCTCGGCCGGGGAGGTGTGCGCCGGACCGGACACCAGCAGGCCGTGGTCGCGCAGTCGGGCGAGGGCGGCGGCGACGGCGGCGACCGGGTGTCGGGTGGCCAGCCGAGCCACCACGTCGGCCAGCGGCGCGACGCCGTCGAGCTGGTCGGCCAGGTCCGCGGCGACCGGGTCGTCGATGAGCAGGCTGCGGGTCTCCCCCAGCACCACGAGCGGACCGTCGGGCAGCCGCACCGGCACGTAATCCGATCGGAAGCGCGGACGCCACATGGTTCCTCCCGAGCCTGGTGGCCGGACGGCCGGCCCCGCCGGCGATCACGGCTGCTGTCATCGTCGCGGTCCCGGGCGTCCGATCCGAGTGATGCCACAGGTTTCTGCCGCCGGCGGCGTCGTCGACGCTCGACGGCAGGTCAGCCGGCGGTGACGGTCAGCGCGGTGTCGTTGAGCCCCAGCACCGACGTGCCGGTGGCCTGCGGGGGCACGAGCAGCACGAACGTCTCCACCCGGGTGACCCGGATCGACGTGCCGCGGACCGCCGCGCGATGACCGGTGGCGATCAGATCCGGGCTCTGCGGCACCATCTGGACGGTGGCCGGGCCGCCGGGCGCGGGACGCAGCGTGTCGGTGGCGTGGATCGTCAGGAAGGTGAGCGTGCCGGTCGGCACCGCCACCGCGCAGTCCGACCACTCCGCCCGGTCCATCGTCCGCCGCGCCGCCGCGCCGACACCGGCGAGCTGCTGCCCGTAGACCTCCCAACCACCGGCGAACTGGCCGTCGAGCAACGGGCTCGACGCGACGAGGGACCGGTTGCCCGTCGTGGAACCGATGCTGCGGGCGAACACCTCGGCGGCGAGGGCCCGGCGACTGGTCTCGTCGAGCGCGGTCCCGCCCGCCGTGGCCGGCCGTCCGTCGATGCTCCGGGCGACCACAAGTGACGGTTGGGTGACCTGGACGTTGTGGCTGAGCTTCCACTGCCCGTCGGCGCCCCGCACGAACTGGCTCACGTCGGTCGGTGCCAACTCCGAGCCGGTCAGCCGCAGAGTGGCCGTGACGAGGAAGCAGGCCGGGTCGCCGGGCGGCACCGCGAAGGCCGGGTTGATGTGCTGGAAGGACGGTTGCGTTCGTTGGTTGTAGGTGGCCCGGCGTACCGCGGCGATGCTCAGGTCCAGCGAGGGCGGGACCTCCTGGGCCCGCAACGCCTCGACGTCGCCGGCCACCGAGGCCGCCGAGTCGGCCTGGTCGAAGGCGGTGAGCACGAGCGCGGCCCGGTCCCGACCGAAGGCCGCCGAACCCTGGGGCGCCGGGGTGGCCGCGTCCACCGGCTCGCCACCACAGCCGGCCAGCACGAGTAGCGCCACCGTGGCGGCGGCGAACGGCATCGCCGGCACCGGCACCGGCGCGGTGACGGTACGCGGGCTCCTGACGGATCTACTGCCCAGCATCTCGTCCTCCATCCACCACCGGTGCACGGGATTCGCGCCCGATGCAGTCGAGTATGTGAGCGGCTGTCGGGCCACGACGGTGGCGGCGCGGCCTCGTGCTGCCCGGCCTGTCGACGTTGCACGAAACGGTGTCATCGGGCCCGGGAGGTGGTCATCGACCGGTGTCATCGAGCCGGGCGACCCAGGCGACCAGAGCCGACCGGGAGGCGACACCCGCCTTGCGGTAGATGCGGGTCAGGTGCGCCTCCACGGTGCGGGGGCTGATGTTCAGTTGCCGCCCGATCAGTCGGCTGGTGGCCCCGGTCGCCGCCAGCCGCGCGATGTGCCACTCCCGGTCGGTCAGGGCGGCGACCTCGCGCGGGCCGACCGGACGGGCCAGCCGCAGGGCGACCCGTTCCGTCCCGCACCACCCGGCCAGCTCCAGCGCGCGGCGGCGGGCCCGCGCCGCCAGGCCGGTCTGGTCCGCGGCCTCGGCCGCCCGGGCCAGCGAGGCCAGCGCGAGGCTGCGCCGGAGCACCATCCCGCCGGAGCGGAACAGGTCGGCCGCGGTCTCCAGGTGCGGCAGCGCCGCCAGGGCCTCGCCGCGGGCGAGCAGCACCTCGCCGTACGCGGACTCGGCGAAGCCCCGCTGCCCGGGCAGACCTACCTGGTTCGCCTCGGCCAGCGCCAGCCGCGCCTGCCGCTCGGCGTCGGTCAGGTCACCCGCGGCGAGGGCGGCGGCGCAGAGCAGCTCGAACCACCTGGGCCGGAGGGTGCTCTGGAGACGGCTCAGCCGGCTGTCGCCGCCGGCCGACCGCACCAGGTCGGCGCAGGTCGCCGGATCACCGGACAGCAGCGCCGCGGTCGCCAGGGCCGTCGCGGCGGTACGACCGCACCAGGTGGCGAGGTCGGTGGCGATGCCGGCGGCGCTGCGGGCCAGTGCCACCGCCCGGTCGTCGTCGCGCAGGTCACCACGCCACGCGGTCGCCTCCGCCTCGAACGCGAGGGCGAAGCTCAGCAGGTGGTGACTGCCGATGCGTCGGGCGACGATGCCCGCCTCGGTGGCCAGTCCGATGGCGGTGGGCAGTTGGCCGCCGTGGTAGGCCACCTGACTGCGGCCGAGCAGCAACTGGCACAGCCCGTCGTCGCGGTGCGAGGCGCGGACGAGCGTCAGCCCGCGGTCGAGGTGCCGTCCCGCGTCGGCATGCCGTTCGAGGTACAACTCGGTGAGGCCGAGCGCGGTGAGGCAGTCGGGGTGGTCCCGCACGTCCCCGTCCGGCAGCGAGTCGACGATCCGGGCACCGGCGTCGAGCAGGCCCCGGGCGTCGTCGAGCGCACCGTCGTGGACGGCGGCCAGACTCCGGACGGCCAGCAGGCCGGCCCGGTCCGCGCCGGAGCCGCCGAGATCTCCGCCGAGCACGTCGGGCAGCCCGGCCACCGGACGGCCGGCCAGGATGCCGGCGACGCCGATCTCGGTGGCGAGTCGGTAACCACCTGTGGGTCCGGCCTCGGCGGGCAGGGCGGCCAGCTCGCGTCGGCTGATCGCCGCCGCTTCGGCGTAGTTGCCGAGCAGGCGTTCCACGCGCGCCCAGAGCGCCACTGCCTGCGCCCGTCGTCCCGGTGGGTCGGCGGGGAACAGCGGCACGATCTCCTGCAGCAGCGCCCGACTCTCGGCCAGGTCACCCGCCTCCCCGATGATCTGAGCGAGCACGAGTGACACCTCGTGGCGACGCTGCGTCAGGCCGGCCGTCGGCCGCAGCGCACGCAGCGCCAGCCGCAGCCAGCGGATGGCCAGGTCCGGTGTCTCGCACCGGACCTCCTGCGCGGCCCGGCAGAGCACTGTGACGCAGCGGTCGACCCAGCGGCCGTTCGGGAGGGCGAGCAGGCGCTCCGCGTAGCGGGCCCGGTCCACGGGTGGGGCGCCCAGCTCGACAAGCGCGGTCAGCGCCCGCCCAGACGCCTCCGCCTGCCACGCCGGGTCGGTGTCCTGGGCGACGGCCATGCGCAGCACCGGGTGCCGGAAGGCGAACCGTCCGGTGCCGGGGACACGGCGGATCAGGTCGAGCCGGGCCAACCGCCAGCCGACCTCGACCGCCAGTGCCGCCGGGACCTGCGCGACCTCGGCGAGCAGATCCGTGGAGAAGGGCGCGTCGACGATCGCCCCGGCCCGTAGGCAGGCCAGGTCGACGGGGGGCAGGCCGCTCCACTCGCGGCGCAACTCGGCCACCGACGCGTCGGACAGCCGGGCACCCGGTGTCGTACGGGTCGGATCGGCGCCCGTCGAGGTGGTGTCGACCGGCAGCGCCGCCAGGTAACCGGGGATGCCGCCGGTCAGGTCGTACCGGGGGCGCACCTCCGCCTGGCCGACGCAGGGGTGCAGCAGCGCGACCTCCGCGAGGCTGAGCGGTGGCAGCTCGATCCGATCGCGTGACGTCGTCGCCGCGTCGGCGTGTTCGCCGGGATCTGGTGGGCCGAACGGCATCGGGGTCGCCATCTGCCGCGGGCGGTAGACGAGCACGAGCAGCAGCGGGGCGGGCACCGGATACCGCAGCAGGTGGGCGATCAGCCCGGTGGAGGATGCGTCCGCCCAGTGCAGGTCGTCGAGGACCAGCACCAGGCCGTCCCGGGCGGCCAGGCCGATCAGCCGACGGGCCAACTGGTAGGTCCGGAACCGCTGGGCGTCCGAGGCCCGCGCCGGCGCCGGCGGCACCTCGGCGGCGGACTCGGCCCAGGTCTGCCCGCTGGACCGTCCGGCACGCAGCCCGCGTCGGGGTGACTGCCCCGCCGTGAAGGCGTGCCGGAACACGTGGAAGGGAACTCCTCGCTCATCCGGCGAGCAGGTCCCGACGGCCCAGGCGACGGCGGGGACGCTCCGTTCCAGTGCCTCGTGGACGAAACGCGTCTTGCCGATGCCCGGCTCCCCGACCACCTCGCAGACCATTTGCCAGCCACGGCTGAGCACGGCGGCCTGGGCTCTCCTGATGTGCGCCAACTGTGGTTGCCGCCCGACGAAGCGCGGGCTTGTCGACGCGCTTTCCAGCCCAGATTTCATCACGCAGACCAGACGCCTTCCGGCACGCTCCAGGGGAATTGGAGGCACTATACCGGCGCACCGTCAATTGTCGAAAGATACCGATGCGAACGGCTCCTATTCGGCAAGTTGCACGTCCGGGCGCGGTTCTTTCCCGGGATCGCACCACACCCACCGAAACGGACCGGTCACCCAAACGGTGGAACGATGTCCCTGAACCGTCCTAAATCACCCACCTGCCGCGTCGGGGCGCCCGGGAAGCGGCGCCCCGGACGGCATGGCCCCCTGCACGGCTCCGACCAGGACAATCGGGTAATCAGCGTAGGGCGGCGCCCGCCCGGATACCACCATGTTCATCTCCGCCTATGTCAATCCCGGGACCATCAGGGCTTGCGAAGTGCGCCGCCGCACGGGCCTCGACGGCGACAAATGGCTGGGCCGTCTCGCATAATTGGCCACCCACTGCCGACCGTCAAGAAGTGAGCACAGCAGGAAGCGGTGGCCGCAAGCACACGAAGGGACAAAAAATAAAAGCCGTAGGCGTCGCGCGGACGGAAACGGGCGGAGCACCCTCTCGGTCGATCGATGCTCGGACCACACGCGGCAGCCGGGGTGCGGCCCGCCGAGCCGTCGACCCCAGCGCGGGACGCTGTCCACCAACATGGACGCCGCCCGACGATAATGGCCGGGTGCTGACACCCGATGGCTGGTGGGACGCGGTAGAGCCACGGCTGCTGACGCAGATAGACGAGGCCCTGTGCACGGATCGACTGATCCAGGCGATCCTCCTCCTGCGCGGGGAAGGCGGACCGCAACCGCGACCCGGCCTGTACGAGGCACAGGATCTGCTGGTCGGGCGACGCGCCGAACTGGACCGACAGGGTCTGCTGCCGCCCGAGCCACCGCCGCCGACGACCACGCAGCTCATCGCGAAGGTCGACGCCATCGCCGCACCGATCCTCGCGGTCGAAGCCTGTTGGGACGGCGACTCCCGGGGCTGGTGCGTCGACCTGGTGGCGATCGTCAGCCGACCGGGCCGAGACCACGATCACGTCGATGAGGTGCGATTGGCGACGCTCCGAGAGGGCAGCGACATCCGCCTGTTCAACGGGCAGGTGCCGCCGTGGCCGGAGGCGCAACAGGCGATCGAGCACGGCCAGGCGATCGCACGGCATGCCGGCGTGCCGTTCCACTTCGCCAGCCCGGAAACGCCGGACGTGGATCTGCCGCGCTGGTGGGACACCCACCCCACCGGCCGCGCCGAGCACCCGGCTCAGCAGCCCGGCGGCACCCGGAGATCATCGCGTTGACCGTCGCCGAGATCCGCTGACTCCTCGACGCCTTCGTCCTCGCCCTGCCACTACCCCCAGCGCAGACTCGGCCACTGAGCTTGAGACTTACTCGTCTAGGGCTCGAGCGTGGCGGGCATGCTGAAGGCGGCGACGTGACGGGCACCGATGAAGGCGTTGCTCTCTACGATCTTCCCGTTCTCGATCCGGAGTACGTCGACGACAAGCGCCTCATAGTGCGGGCTGCCGGGCCGGCGGAGATAGTTGATCAGTGCCGGGCGCCCGTTGGCCGAGGTGGGGAAGGTACGCCAGTCGAGCGGTCGGCCGAGGAACTCCGCGACCGCGTCGATCCCGACGACCGGCGGCTCGGGCGGCATCGTGATCCGTACGTCCTCGGCGAGCAGTGCCCGGACCGTCTCCGGGTCCTTCGCGTTGGCGTAGCGGCGCAGGATCTCTTCGTCCTCGCTGGTGAGCTGTGGGCGGCGCCAGTCCTGTGGGTCCGACGGAGCGTGCCGCCGGAGGGTCTGGCGGGCCCGCTGGAGGAGGCTGTTGACGGCCGCTACGGCGGTGTCGAGCGTGCCGGCGACCTCCTGCGGCGTCCAGCCGTAGACGTCGCGCAGCACGAAGGCCGCCCGCTGCCGCGGCGGCAGGTACATGAGCGCTGCGATCAGGGCCAGCTCGACGGTCTCCCGGGCGGCGAGACCGGTCTGCGGATCGTCGGCCAACAGGGCGTCTGGATAGGGACCGAGCTCGGTGGACCACTCCAGCGGGTCACCATACGGAACCGTCCGGCGACCGGCCGCCTTGCGGCTGTCGAGGAAGACGTTCGTGGCGATCCGGTAGAACCAGGTGCGCGCCGACGCCCGACCCTCGAAGCGGTCGCGGGCCCGCCAGGCACGCAGGAACGCCTCCTGCACCAGGTCGTCCGCGTCGGTGACGTTCCCTGCGAGGCGGTAGCAGTGCACGTGTAGCTCGCGCCGGTGCTCGTCGAAGGCGCGCTGCAGCCAGACCGCCTGCTCGTCAGGCGAGTCGGACATGTGATCTCCCCGGGGCTGAATGGTCCTCACCACCGTACTGACGACCGCGGACCCCATCCGTCATCGGTCACCGATGACGATCGCCGACTCGGTCGTCTGTATCTGTGACCGATCCCCACTCCACGAAGGAGAGTGCCATGAGCAACCAGCCCACCAGCGCCGCCGTGCCCCCGGTCGTCGATCGGGAGACCTGGCTGCGCGAGCGCGACGAACTGCTGGTCCGGGAGAAGGCCCATACCCGCGAAGGAGACGCCATCGCGGCCGCTCGTCGTCAGCTGCCGATGACCGTGATGCCGACGGTGACGGTGCGGGGCCCCGGCGGGGACACCCCGTTGGTGGAGGTGTTCGAGGGCCGCCGGATGCTGATCGCCTACTTCCACATGTGGCACGACGGCAAGCCGCACGAGCATCAGTGTGAGGGGTGCACCTTCTCGACCTGTCACCTGCAGATGCTGGACTACCTGCACGCCCGGGACGTCACCTACGCCGTGTTCTGCCAGGGCGCCTACGAGGAAAGTGCCCCGTTCGCGGAGTTCATGGGCTACCCGTTCCCCTGGTATTCGGCGAAAGACTCCGACCCGGCTCTGGCCGACGGTCGTGACTTCGGGTTCATCGCCTGCTACCTGCGCGACGGCGACCAGGTCTACGAGACCTACTGGACCACCGGGCGGGGCGTGGAGGCGTTGATGACCAGCTACCACGCCCTGGACCTCACCGTGTACGGCCGGCAGGAGAGCTGGGAGGACTCACCGCAGGGTTGGCCGCGGGTCAGTGGTCACCCGTGGCGGCTCAACGGCCGCCCCACCGCCCAATGGTCACGCCCCGGCGTGACGCCGGCGGTGACGTCCTGACGCTCGAGATGATCATGCTCGGGTCGGCCGCGGTGTCGGCCTGCTGCTGCGTCGTGCCGCGGGCGGGCGCGTCCCGCAGGGCCCGGATGCTCGCGGGTGCGATGGTGGCTGTCATGGTCGCGGTGACCCTCGACGCCGCACCGGTCGTGGAGTACGCGGGCGCGCTGCTGCTGCTCACCTTCGCGGTGGCACTCGTCACCAGCGGTCCGACCGAGCGCGGCCCGCAGGTGGAGTGGCACCGTACGGCCGGGGCCGTGCTCATGGCGCTCGCCGTGTTGATGCATCAACATGGCGGGTCGATGGCTGCCCACCACATGGCCGCCGGGCCCCGGATGGACCACGGCACCGTCACCGGCCATGACGCGGCGCTCGTGTTGCTACGCGCCGCCACGGCGGCTTACCTCTGCTCGATGGCGGCCGTACTCGTCCGGCTGCGCAATCGACCGATCACGGACCTGCTCCGTTGGGAGCACCTGGCCATGGGGGCAAGCCTCGCGACCATGATCTTTTTCATGAGCTAGCCGAGTAGGCCAGCCGGCAGATCAAGTGACGTTGGACCACTAGGGCGTGACGGAGACGTGGGCGGTGACGATCCGCCAGCCGCCGGGCAGGCGGACCCAGGTCTGGGTCTGCCGCCCTGTGGCGTCGGCGTCGGCGTACCCGAATCGGGTCGTCACGACCGCCAGGTCCGGGCCGAACGTGGTGACCACCGGGTCGACCAGCCGCCGACCGGCCGGCAGCGGTGGCTGCGCGGCCCGCCACTTGCGCTGCTCGTCCAACCCGTACTGATGGTCGGCGATGCCGAAGCGCACGGTCTGGTCGGAGTCCCAGAAGTACCCGCAGATCTCCTCGGCGTCACCATCGGCCAGCGCCCGCTCGTAGGCGGCGAAGGCCGCCGTCACCTCGGCGACCACGTCCGTCCGGTCGATCTCCATGCGGTACGTCCCTTCGATCCGGTGGGTCGGGAACTGGCCGGCCCGGTCGGTGGCCGGGAGGCCTCCGACCGGGCCCGCCGGCTCAGCCGCTCAGCGCCGACGTCCGCCGCTCGCCGTCGGTCCGATCGGTGCCGACGTCAGCCGGGCCGTGCTCCCGGTCCAGTGCGGCCTCCTCCGGGTCGGGCTCGCGGGGTGTGGGGCGACCCAGCGCGAAGACCGCGCAGATCGCCGCGACGAAGAGGTAGCCGAGTGCCACCTGACCGTTGGCGTTCCACTCGATCCGCTCGCCGTGGATCAGCCCGATGAACGACAGCACCGCTCCGGTGCCGGCGAAGATCGCGGCCCGGACGAACCGTTTGTCGATGATGAAGACCACCACCGCGCCGAGCACCAGGCCGGCGAGGATCGCACCCTGACCGAGCACCAGCAGCCCGTCGTAGATCACCCCCGCGCCGTTGAGGGCGTCGTCGCCGACCGCGGCGGCGGTGGTGCCGGCCGCCGCCAACGCGTTGTCGATCTGCCCGGTCGCCCAGGCCGCGATGTTGGGGATCAGCGCGGCGACCACGGCGGCGGCGTGCGCCCGGGGGGTCGCCTGGAACGCCTGCGCCCCGATCAGCAACCCGATGTAGAGCAGGATCGGCACGATGGCCGCCGTCGGGAAGATCGCGCCGAGCAGCCCGAACATGCCGAGGAAGCAGAGCACCGCGATCACCACGCCGGTCGCCATCGAGTAGCCGCTGCGTCCACCGGCCGCCTTCCACCCCGGGTGTCCGACGTAGACGGCCGGCGGGAAGGGCGAGCCCAGCGCGGCCCCGATCACCGCGCCCGCACCGTCGGCCAGCAGCACACTGCGCAGGTTGTAGTTGTCCCCCGCGGTGGCGGCGCTCTCCACGTTCGTCATGCCCTCGGTGAAGTTGTAGACGCCGAGCGGAATCGCCGTCGCCAGCAGCGGCGCCATGTCGGCCAGCCCGGTGAAGAGCAGGTCCAGCTTGAACGAGGGTACGGCGATCGCGATGTCCCGGGCCGCAGCCGTCACGTCCGGCACCGACATCGCACCGCCGGCCCAGCCGATCGCGGTGCCGAGCAGCAGCGCGGCGAGCCCGATCGGGAAGTTGAACGGCAGCTTCACGTCGGTGAGCAGACCGATCAGCAACAGCGCGAGGACCGGGAGGGCCACCCAGGCCATCCGCCACATCTGCCCGGCCGGGTTCATCGAGATGAACGTGATGGAGATCCCCGCGAGGGTGCCGAGCAGCGCGGCCCGGGGCGCGTACCGGCGGATGTAGGGCCCGACGAACGCGCCGATCAGCACGATCACGCCGATGATGAAGGCCCACGCCAGCCCGGCCTCCCAGGCCCGTACGGGATCCTGGGTACGCAGGTAGATCGGCAACATGATGACGAAGATGACGATGAACATGTGCGGCACGCTCGGCCCGTACGGCAGGGCCGTCACGTCGGTGCGGTTCTCCCGTCGGGCCAGTCGGCGGGCCAGGTGGGTGTAGTAGATGTTGCCGGCGACCAGGGCGATGCCCAGCGCCGGCAGGATGGTGCCGAACACCTCCCCCTCGGGAAGGTTCACCACGGCGAGGCAGAGCCCGGTCAGGGTGAGCACGTTTACCAGAACGTTGACGCCGAAGCCGAAGAAGGCGTTGGTGTCGCCGCGTACCCAGTACGGGAGCGGGGCGACGGTGGGCTTTGTCGAGACCATGGCTGCTCCCGGTCAGGAAGAGGGTTGCAACACTCCGGTGGTGGGCAGCGCGGCGCGGACCTGCGCCGACTCGGCGACCCACCCGAAGATCCCGCCCTGGGCGGCGATCATGTCGAGCCCGACCCGCTGGAACTCGGGGAAGTAGGACCCGACGCAGTCCGCGAGCACGAGACACTCGTACCCACGGTCGTTGGCCTCCCGGACGGTCGTGTGCACGCACACCTCGGTGGTGACCCCGGTGACCAGGAGACTGCGGATGCCCCGCTTCACGAGCAGGGCGTCCAGTTCGGTGGCGTAGAAGGCGCCCTTGCCGGGCTTGTCGATGACCGGCTCGTCGGGCAGCGGGGCCAGCTCGTCGATGATGTCGTGGCCGTACTCGCCGCGGATGAGGATCCGGCCCTTGGGTCCGGGGTCACCGATCCGCCTGCTGGGCGCTCCGCGGCTGAGCTTGGCCGGTGGGCAGTCGGACAGGTCGGGCAGGTGCCCCTCGCGGGTGTGCACGATTGTCAGGCCGACGGCGCGGGCGTCGGCCAGCAGCGCCGCGAGCGGCGCGATGGTACGACGCAGTTGGCCGACGTCGTTGCCCAGGCTCGCACCGAACCCGCCGGGTTCCAGGAAGTCGCGCTGCATGTCGATGACGAGCAGCGCCGTGGTCGAGAGGTCGAAGGTGTACGGGCCGGGCCGTGCGGCGGGGATGGTCAGCATGGGCGCACCTCACTGGGCCGTGGCGGCGATGACGTCGTCGGATGTGGTGACGCAGCCGAAGACGCCGCCCTGCATGGTGACCATGTGCAGTGCGGCGTCGTGGTTGGCCTTGTCGGTGGCGCCGGTGCAGTCGGAGAGGATCAGGCACTCGTAGCCCCGGTCGTTCGCCTCGCGCATCGTGGTGTGCACGCAGACGTCGGTGGTGATGCCGGTGAGGATCAGGTGGGTGATGCCCCGGGTACGCAGCACCAGGTCGAGGTTCGTGGCGTAGAACGCGCCCTTGCCCGGCTTGTCGATGATCACCTCACCGGCCACCGGGGCGACCTCGGGCACGATCTCCCAACCCGGCTCGCCCCGGACCAGGATCCGGCCGGCCGGGCCGGCCGCTCCGATCTCGGCGCCGATGCGCGCCGACCGCCACCGCTTGTTCGCCGGCAGGTCCGACAGTTGCGGGTCGTGCCCCTCCCGGGTGTGCACGACGAGCATTCCGAGCGATCGGGCGTGCTCCAGCAGCCGGGCGGTGGCCGGCAGACCGGCCCGGGTGAGGCCGATGTCGTAACCCATCGCGTCGACGTAGCCGCCCGGCCCGCAGAAGTCGGTCTGCCAGTCGATACAGAGCAGTGCGGTACGCGCGGTGTCCGCCGCGCCGTCGTACGGCCACGGGTAGGGGTTGGCCGGTACCGGCCCGATGGTGCCCATCCTCTCGCCTCCTGTCGTGATCGCTGGTGCTGGCACGTCAGCGCCGGGTGGCGGCGCGCCGGTAGGCCCGCCACCCACCGGTGGCGCTGATGTCCTCGGCCGGTGGGCCGACGGCGTACGCCTCGCAGAGGAAACCGAGCACGTCGCGCCCGTCGTCGAGCCGGATCCAGCCGAGCGAGAGTGGGGTCGGGACCCCGGCCAGCAACCCGCCGACCGCGGAACCGGGCAGTCGCCACAGCTCGACCTCGATCGGATGGCCCGCCGGTCCGTCCGGCGCCACCCGGACCAGGCCGGGCAGTCCCTCGCCGTCGGGCGTGTCCATCCGGAAGAGCCGGTAGAGCGGTGCGGTGCGGGCGGTGTCGACGAGGGCGCCACCGTGTTCGACCAGTTCACCGTTGCGGGACTCGCCCGTCAGGTGCCGACCCACCACGGCGATCAGCAGTTCCACCGGGCGCTGTGCCGGTGGTGGGTTGACCTCGACCGTGCGGGTCGGTGCGCTGCCGTCGGTGAGGGTGGCGGCCAGCCGGGCCAGGGTGGTGTCGCTGAACGCCGGGCCGATGAGGGTCAGGCTCGCCGGGCGGCCGGTGCTGGTGAACCCGTTGGGTACGGTCACCGCGGCCAGGTCGAGCAGGTTCGCGAACTGGGTGTAGCGGCCGAGCATGGCGTTGCGCCCGATCGGGTCCTCGGCGATCTCGTCGAGCGTGAACGTGGTGCCGACGGTGGGCACGACCAGCACGTCGATGTCCTGCCAGAGCGTGTCGACCTGTGCGCGCAGCTCGCGCAGGCGGTGCTGGCCCCGGAACGCGTCGATCGCGTCGTAGCGCCGCCCGGTCTCCAGCACGGCCCGGGTGACCGCGAGGACCGACTCGGGATGCGACCGCAGGAAGCCGTCCAGCGCGACCAGCCGTTCGGCCACCCAGGGTCCCCGGTAGAGCAGGTCGCCGGCCTCGAAGAAGTCGCCGAGCGGCACGGACCGTGGGGTCCCGACGAAGGTGCGCAGCCGTTGCACCCCGGCGACGAACCGGGCCTCCTGCCCGGCGTCGCCGAAGAACTCGAGGTCTTCTGCCCGGGGCACCCCGAGGCGTAGCGTCCCCGGCATGCGGGCAACCACCCGCTCCTCCGGCAGCGGACGCCCCCACGGGTCGGCCGCCGTGACGCCACGGGCCGCGTGCAACACCTCGACGGCGCCGGCGACGTCGGCGGCGAAGACCGACACGCAGTCCAGCGAGCGGCAGGCCGGGACCACGCCGGCCGCGCTGAGCAGGCCCCGGGTCGGTTTGAGGCCGACGATCCCGTTGAGCGCCGCCGGCACCCGACCGGAGCCGGCGGTGTCCGTACCCAGGGCGAAGCTGACCTGGCCGGCGGCGACCGCGACGGCCGAGCCGGAGCTGGAGCCACCGGAGATCAGCCCGCCGCCGAAGACGCTCTCGCCGCTGCCGTACGGCGAGCGCGCGCCGGTCAGGCCGGTGGCGAACTGGTCGAGGTTGGTCTTGCCGACGAGCATCGCACCGGCGTCGAGCAGCCGGCGCACCACCGGCGCGTCCTCGGCGGCCCGGTACCCGAAGTCGGGGCAGCCGGCGGTGGTGATCATGCCGGCCACGTCGATGTTGTCCTTGACCGCGAACGGGATCCCGTACAGCGGCAGCGCGGGATCACCGTGGCGGGTCAGCGACTCGGCGCGTGCGCGCAGGCGATCGGCCGGGACGGTGCTGATCCAGACCGGTCCGTCGGCACGCCCGGCCAGTCCATCCAGGACGCGCTCGGCCTGGGCCGCCGGGGTCAGGCCACCGTCGCGGTACGCCGACCGAAGCTCCGACATGGACTCTGCTGGCTCTGGCATACAGTCGATTGTCGACCGAACTGTTACGAGAACCAGCGCGCTGTGTAACGACGACATGACGGCACTCCGGCCGCCCTACCCGCCTAACCGAGGTACGAGCGCGCTCCGTGCCCGGCGAGCACGGAGAGCACCTCCTCCGGATCTCCCCCGGCGACCGCCTCGAACAGCCGCTCGTGCCGGTGTACCCCGTCCAGCGGCTGCGCCAGCTCCGCCTCCCGGCGCAGATTGATCGCCATGTAGAGCTGCAACTTCACCAGGATCGACCCGTACACGGCGGAGAGCTGACGGTTACCGGCGAGCGCCACAAGCGCGACGTGGAACTCCCGATGCGACTCGGCGACCGCCATCCGGTCACCGGCCCGGGTCGCCTCCCGCATCCGATCCAGGGTCGCCCGCAACCCGGCCAGGTCGCTCTCCCGGCCGACCGGGATCCCGGCCCGAACCGAGACCTGCTCCAGGACGTCCCGCAGCTCGTACAGCTCCCGCACGTCGCGGTCGGACAGGGTGGCCACCCGGACGCCCCGCCGCGGCACGTGCTCGACCAACCCCTGCTGGGCCAGCAACCGCAGCGCCTCCCGCAACGGAGCCCGGCTGATCCCCAGCCGCCGAGTCAACTGCTCCTCCACCAGGCGTTCGCCCGGGTCGCTCTTGCCGCTGAGGATCTCCCGGGTCAGCCGGGAGACGGCGAGGTCCACCAGACTGACACTCTCCAGCTCACCATCCACCGACGATGCGGCCACGTCGTTCACGCCGATGAGTCTGCCACCTGCCCCCGGGCCGTCCCGTGCTCGGCTGTGGAGTCGTGCGGGACGACGGGGCCGTCGCGGGTCACCCGTCGCCGGCGGCGCGCTGGCGGTCGGCCTCGGCATCCGCGGCGCCGGTCGGCACGCCGTCGCTGTCGCGGGAGGCGTGGGACAGGTCCACGTCGGCTCCGGTCCGGGCGGCGTCGGCCCTCGCGTCGTCCGCGCCGACGATCTCTCCGCCAGAGTCGGCACCCGCGCCGTCGTCGTCGATGAGCTGTTCGGGCGCGGCAAGCGCGAACGGTACGTACCTGGGGTCGGTCATCTCGTCCTCCTCCGGGGTTGCCTGTGTGCTTCCCTACCGCTACCCCGAGGAGCGCTCGACACACCCTCGACCATGCCGCCGGGGGTCGCTCGGTGCCAGCGTCCAGATGCGAGCCCGTCTACCCGACCCCCTGCGGACCCGATCTCACTCCTTGGTGCGCGATCGGCGACTCATAGTGACGGAGGTCAATCGCTCAGCCTGGGGAAGGACGACCGGAGAACGGACTCGCTCCGATGCTCTGACCTGCGGATCGTTACCGCACAGGGCACCCCGAGTCACCGAATCTGACCACTGGTCAGCACCACGTCAGGCAACGACGTCATACGTCAGACGATGATGCTAATCTATTTCGGCGCGGTAAACGGATCTCGACTGCGGAAGGATCACGATGCCATCGGATCGGTCGACAGTCAGCTCCGCGTGCACGCGTCATACCCGCGTACGGGCGGCCAGCAACATCCCCACGGTCGCGGCAGGACGCACAGTCGTCGTGCCCGGACGACAGGCGAGCGCCGCCGCGCCGCCCGTCCCCGCCCATGCGGACGTCGGCATCGCCGCGTCCCGCCACGCCGTCCCCTGCTGGCCGCTGTCCCGACAACCACAACGGGACGTCCGCCCAGCCGCGTGTCACAAACGCGGGTAAAGAGCCACATCGTCAGCAACGCAAACCTGAGGAGGTTTGACTGTGCCACTTCGAAAACTCTCCACCCCCTGGATAGGGGCGGCCATGGCCGCCATGATGCTCGTCGCCGTCGGTGCGTACGTCATCATGACCGGCGCATCGGCGTCCGCCGCCACCACCGCCGGCTGCGGCAAGGCACCCGGGTTGAGCAGCGGCAACCACACCATCCAGAGCAGCGGAAAGAGCCGCAGCTTCATCCTTCGGCTGCCCGACAACTACGACAACACCTATGCCCACCGGCTGGCCTTCGGGTTCCACTGGCTGGGTGGCACCTCGAGTCAGGTCGCGGGCGGCGGCTCCGACGGAGCTCCGTGGGCCTACTACGGCATGCTCTCCCAGGCGAACAACACGACGATCTTCGTCGCCCCGCAGGGCATCGGCGGCGGCTGGGGCAACGCCAACGGTGAGGACGTGACCTTCACCGACGACATGATCCGCATGATCGACAACGCGCTCTGCGTGGACACCACCCAACGTTTCTCGGTCGGGTTCAGCTACGGCGGCGCGATGAGCTACTCGTTGGCGTGTTCCCGGCCGAACGTCTTCCGCGCGGTCGCGGCGATCGCGGCCCCCGGCGCGATCAGCGGGTGCAGCGGCGGCACCCAGCCGGTGGCGTACCTGGGGATTCACGGCATCAACGACAACATCGGGAGCGGACGGTCGCTGCGCGACAGGTTCGTCCGGAACAACGGCTGTGCCGCGCAGACCCCGCCGGAGCCGAGGGCGGGCAGCCTGACCCACATCACCACCGCCTACTCGTGCCAGCCCGGATACCCGGTGGTCTGGGCGGCGTTCGACGGTGGCCACCAGCAGGGGCCTGTCGACGGGTGTGCCGGCTGTGAGAGCGGCGCGCGGAGTTGGGTCAAGCAGGAGGTGTGGCGGTTCTTCAGCCAGTTCGGGTCCGGCGTGCCGCCCACCAGCGCACCGCCCACCACCACTCCCCCGCCGTCGAGCCCGCCGCCGGGTGGTCAGCAGAACGTGCAGATCGTGGGTAACCAGTCCGGCCGCTGCGTCGACGTCCCCGGTTCCAGCACCACGAACGGGGCCCGCCCGGCGCTGTGGGACTGTCACGGTCGCACCAACCAGCGCTGGACCCACACCTCCAACCGCGCCCTGACCGTCTACGGCAACAAATGTCTGGACGCCAGCGGGGCGGGCAGCAGCAACGGCACCGCTGTCATCATCTGGGACTGCAACGGCCAGTCCAACCAGCAGTGGAACCTGAACTCCAACGGCACCATCACCTCGGCCCAGTCGGGGCTCTGCCTCGACGCCGTCAACTCCGGCACGGCCAACGGAACGCAACTGCACCTCTGGGCCTGCCAAGGCAGCGCCAACCAGCAGTGGAGCACGCGCGCCTAGTACCGCATCCGGCCTCTGCCGGCGACGCGCCGCCCGGGTTCCGTCCCGGGCGGCGCGTCGCGTCGAAGAGACGCGCACCGGTTGACCCGGCGTCCTCAACGGCGGGTGGCGTGGTGCAGCGCGGCGTCGGCCCGGGTCACGGTGTCACCGCTGCTGCCGGTACGGCCGTCGTGAGCAGGTATTCCGCCTCCAACCGGAAGCGACCGCCGTCGGCGACCCCACGGTCGCGGACGAACGAGCGCAGGTCCGCGCGCAACGCCTCCCACCGGCCCTGGGCCATGAGCCGTTCCCGTTCGGCGACGACGTGCCCGGCGGTGTCGATGAGCAGGTTGGTCGCCGCGTCGGCGTCGGCGAAGCTCAAACCCAACCGGTGGACGACAGTCGACGTGATCCGCAAGTCGGCGGCCGCCAGGAGCTGTCCGACGAGCGTGGCGTCGCCCCACCGGCTCGGCGGGGCACTTCCGGCCGGGGGTGGCGGAAGATATCCGCCGAGGACCTGACCCATGGCCGGCAACAGACTGCCAGGTGTCCACGCGGCCAGCAGGACTCGGCCCGAGGGGGCACACACCCGGCCCAGTTCTCGGGCCGCCGCTTCGTGGTCGTTCGCGTAGATCACGCCGAACACCGACAGGACCACGTCGGCCGAGTCGTCGGGAAGCGGTAGGCGGCCCGCGTCGCCGACCCGCCAGTCGACCGCCAGGCCGCCATCCGTGGCGCGACGCCGGGCCAGTTCCACAAGCGTGGGCTCCAGGTCCACCCCGACGGTACGGGCGCCGCGCCGTGCGGCAAGGATCGCCGCGTTGCCCGTACCGGTGGCCACGTCGACCACCCGGTCGTCCGGCCCCGGCGCGGCGGCCGCCACCACGGCTTCGGCGACCGGCATCAGCCGCCGTGCCATGGCCGGATAGTCGCCGGCTGCCCACGTGGTCACGAATGCGCCCATCACGCCTCCCTCGTCGCGGAACCGCTCGTCGTGGCGAGTGTGCACACACGGCATTCGGGGCGTCGCCGGTACCAGTAGGCGAGGGTGGCGGTGGCGAGCAGGAGCCCCCAGAGCGGGAAGGGCATCAGCAGGACCAGGAGGTGATCCGAGAGGTCGCTGCCAGCGCCGAAGGACTGCTGCACCAGCGAGTGACCGGCGATGCACATCATGAGGGCCACGACCAGTCCGGGTACGACCGCCGCGTAGACGGGTACCGGCCGACCCCCGAGGAATGGCAGTGAGCGTGGGAAGACCTCGCCGCGGGGCCGGATCAGTCCGAGGGTCAGCCAGGTACCGGCCTCGCCGGCGACCGCGAGGGCCAGTCCGAAGATGCGCAGACCCGGATGCGCGGCGAGGGTGTCGGCGCTCTCCCCGATGGGCCAGGGCGTCAGCCAGCTCAGTCTGGTCACCACGTACGGCAGTGGGCACAGGGCGGCGGACCAGGTCAGGACGCGACCCCAAGACGATGCGGACGCTGGTGTCGTCCAGGCCGCTCCGGGTCGACCACAGGACTGGCAGTGGCCGCGGTGGTGTCGCAGGAGACGGACCAGCACCGCGGCCCAACAGACGCCGACGGCCAGGGATCCGAACACGACGAACGGCCGGTATCCGATCGGTTCGGCGTCGCGGGCGATGTAGCCCAACCACAGCAGCAGCGCGACGAAGGCCGCCGCTCCGACGGCGATGCCACCGATGCCCGCGGCGCGACCGCTGCGTGGCCTCGCCGACCTGAACAGGCGCGTGGCCAGTGCGGCGGTGATCGCGGCAGGCACTGCCAGCGTCATCAGGTACGCGGTGATGGTGAGCACCTGAATGTCGGGAACCAGGAAGCCGAGCAGCGTCGCCGCGACGGCAGCGACCACGATGCCGCCGACCCGGACCGCCGCGCCGGCCCGGCCGCTGCGGAGCAGGCTGGCCAGCGCCAGCCCGACGACGCCGGCTGTCAGGGCGAGCGCGACAGCCGTGTCCGACGGCACGTAGGTCATGAGGGACAGGTCCGCGAACCGGTCCCGCGGGCCGAACGGATAGCTGCTGGGGCGCAGCCACCACAGGACCCCGACAGCGACCAGCAGGAGGGACCCGACCAGGACGCCGGCCTCCGGCCAGCCGGCGACATATCGATGGTGCCGTGACGCCGGGGCGTCATCCGTCAGTGCCGCGTGCATCTCTGCCTCCCCGTGGATGAGCCGGCCACGCCCGTGACCGGCATCGTGACGCCAGGATCTCCGCGCTCGGGAACCCGTCGCCATCTGCCGATCGGCAGATACCGGCCGGCGACGCGGCGCGGTTACCGTGAACTCGTGATCTCGCTGAGCGCACCGGGAGTCCGGTCCGGGCGGCACTCCCTCGGCCGTACGGCACGAGCGAGCCTGGCGATCGGCGCCTGCCTCGCTGTCGTCGTACCGGCCGGTTTCTGGGGTCCGGGTGGCCACCCAGCGCTCGCCGTCGCGGCGGCGGTGGCCGTTGCGACGCTCGCCGGGCACGCGGCGGTCTGGCCGCGCGCCCGCCACCTGGTCGGCGTGAGCAGCGGCCTGGTGTCCGTGCTGTCGCTCGGCACGGTGGCGCTGTGGCACCACGGCGGCGCTCCGATGCCGGCGGGGCCGTGGCCCCTGCTGACCACGGCGGTCCTGATCGCCTACCTCGCCGTGGTGTGCCGGGTGGCGACGTCACGCATCTCCGTACTGACGGTCGCCGTGGCGATCCTCGCGGAGAGTCTGCTGGCCGTCCCGATCACCGGCGCCGCCGAGCTGGGTTGGCGCGACCGCGTCGCGGTCTGCGTCTTCTGGTCGTCGGCCGGGTTCGCCGGCATCGCCGCCGGCCGGTACCTGCGCCGCCTCGACGAGGCCCGGGTACGCGCGGTACGGCTGGCCCGCCGGGCGCAACGCGTCCAACTCGCCACCGACCTCCACGACTTCGTCGCCCACGACGTCAGCGCCATGGTGATCCAGGCGCAGGCTGGGCGCATCCTGCTCGACGAGGGCGTCGACGTCGCCGACGTGCTCCAGGCCATCGAAGCCGACGGCACCCGCGCGTTGAACGCGATGGACCGCACCATTCGGCTGCTCCGCGAGCTGGAGGACGTCACCGGCGCGGTCCGTACGCCCCTGCCGGATGCCAGCGAGCTGCCGAATCTGATCCAGCGGTACGCGGCCGCCTGGGACGGGCCCGTCACCGTCGCTGTCGATCCGGGGCTCGAATCCTCGTTGCTGCCCGAGGCGAGCACGACCGTCTACCGCGTGGTTGTCGAAGCGCTCACGAACGTGCGCCGCCACGCCCACCCCGGCGCCGCCGTCGACGTACGGCTGCGCCGCAACCTCGGAGGCGTCACCGTGACCGTGACGAACAGCTCGCCCGCCGACCAGCAGAGCCCCGTCGCGGTCCACGGTCCACGCGATCCGGTGCGACGGCACAGCGGCACCGGGCTGAACGCCCTGGCCGAACGGGTGGACATGCTCGGTGGCACGCTCGACTACGGCGCGCACCCGCCCTCCGGTTGGCAGTTACGCGTCGACCTGCCCGCCGACGTGCTGCGGGCGGCAGCATGACAATCCGCGTACTCCTCGCCGATGACCAGCACTCCGTTCGCTTCGGGTTCCGCACCATCCTGGGGGCCGCCCCGGACATCGAGGTCGTCGGCGAGGCCGCCGACGGGGCAACGGCGCTGGCCCTGACCGAGCGACTGCGTCCCGACGTCGTCATCGCCGACATCCGCATGCCCGGGATGGACGGACTCGAACTCACGCGCAGGCTCTGCGCGGCCGACGCTCCCGTCGCCGCCCGGGTCGTGGTGGTGACCACCTACGACCTCGACGCCTACGTGCACACCGCGCTCCGCCACGGCGCCAGCGGATTCCTCGTCAAACACTCCGGGCCGGCGCTTCTCACCGAGGCGGTCCGCGCCGCGGTGGCCGGCGACGCGTTGATCAGCCCCACCGTGACGGTCCGGCTGCTCCGCGAACTCTCCAGGGCCACCGCCGCGCCCGGCCGCACACCGGAGCCGGCGCTGTCCGACCGCGAGATGGAGATCGTCTCCCTGGTGGCCGACGGCCTGACCAACCCCGAGATCGGCACCAGGCTGTTCATCACCACCGGAACCGTCAAGACCCACCTGGCCAGCGTCCACCGCAAGCTGGGGGTGCGAAATCGCGTCGGCATCGCCCAGTGGGCCTGGGAGACCCGCACCCACCCGCGGCTGCCCGGAGCACTGGGCGAGCAACGCTGACAACCTGGATCGAAACTGCCCTGTAGGCAAACTTGCCTTCAGGGCAATCATGTGGGTACTGTTTCTCCCATGCCGGAGGAAGCATCGTTCGGGCTGCGCGAGCGCAAGAAGCGCGACACCCGCAAGGCGCTCAGTGATGCCGCTCTCGAGCTGATGTTCGAACGCGGCCTCGACAACTTCGTCCGGGAGGACGTCGCGGCGCGAGCCGGGGTGTCCCTACGGACGTTCAGCAACTACTTCGCCAGCAAGTACGACGCGCTGGCCTACCGGGTCAACCACCGCATCCACCGCAGCGCCGAGCTGTTGCGCACCCGCCCGGCTGCCGAACCGCTGTGGACCGCGATCGCCGAGGCCCTGATCGAGCCGCTGCGCGACGACGGCGTCCCGTTCGGCCGGCCGACCGACGAGCAGATCCTCGAGATCCGCAAGCTCAACGCGACGCCGGAGATGCAGGTCGCCCTGGCCCGCAACACCGTCGACGACCTGGTCGAGGCGATCGCCGAGCGCACCGGCACCGACCCCAAGCTCGATCTGTATCCACGGCTGGTCGCCAACGTCACGATCGGCGCCGTCAACGCGGTCCTGCACCGTTACGTGCAGACCGACCCAACGGTGGCGATGTCGCGGGTGCTCCGCGAGGTGTTCGACGGCATCGCCGAAGGGCTTCCTCCACCACGTACGTAAGCCGACTTTTTCCCTTCTCCACGGCGGACGGGCGCCCCGGTGCGCCCGCGATGCCGCCTGCCCCGGGAGCAGCCAACAGTGAATAGTCAGCAACAGAACGGGACAGCAGGCCGAGACACGATGCCCGAGACGACCACCGCCGCCACGGCCTCGCCGCCGGAGCAGGCGACGGCATACCCTCGACTCTTCAAGCTCGGAATCGCCGGCGCGCTGTTCGGCATGTTCCTCGGCATGATGGACAGCTACATCGTCGCCACCGCGCTGCCGAGCATCGTCGGCGACCTCGGCGGACTCACGTCGATGACCTGGATCATCACCTCCTACGCGTTGGCGATCGCCGCCTCCACGCAGGTCTGGGGCAAACTCAGCGACCTCTACAACCGCAAGACCATGTTCCTGCTGTCGGTGGCGGTCTTCCTGGCCGGCTCCATGCTGTGCGGCCTGGCCCAGAGCATGAGCGAGCTCATCGCGTTCCGGGCGTTGCAGGGTGTCGGCGCGGGCGGCCTGCTGGTCGGCGCGATGGCGATGGTGCAGGCGCTCCTGCCGCCCAGGGAGTCCACCCGGATCTCCAGCTGGACGGGACTGCTGCTGGGCATCGCGCTCATCGCCGGCCCGCTCGTCGGCGGCGTCATCACCAGCTCGCTCAGCTGGCACTGGATCTTCTACGTCAACGTCCCGTTCGGACTGCTCTGCCTGCTCGGCACTGTCATCGGGGTCAACGTCCCGATGCGGCCGAAGGCGGCCAGGGTGCGCATCGACTACCTCGGCACGGTGCTGCTCACCGCAGCGGTGGTCTGCCTCACCCTGGTCACCGGCTGGGCCGGCACGACGTACGCGTGGGACTCCCCGCTGATCATCGGGCTGACCGCGGTGGTGGTCGTCGCCACGGCCGCGTTCGTCTACGTCGAGCGTCGCGCACCCGAGCCGCTGGTGCCGTTCCGGATGTTCGGCACCCGCAACTTCTCGCTCGCCCAGGTGCTCGGCTTCGCGTTCAACGTGACGATGGTCGCGACCGTCAACTTCCTACCGCAGTACTTCCAGAGCGCCCGCGGCGTCGACCCGATCAAGAGCGGCTTCCTGCTGATCCCGATGATGGTCGGCATGGTGGTGGTCATGAACCGCAGCTCCGCCTACATCCGTCGGACCGGCCGCTACCGGATCCTGCCGATCATCGGCGGCGCCGGGGTCGTGGTCGGCATGCTGCTGGTGCTCCTGCTCGGGCCGGACACCAACCCGATGCTCGCCTCCCTGGTCGGAATCCCGCTCGGTATCGGGCTCGGCTGCCTCATCCAGAACACGATCCTGATCACCCGAATGAGCGTGGAGCCGCGCGACATCGGTGCCGCCATGGGCATGGGCTCGCTGACCCGCACCATGGGCAGCGGCATCGGCGCGGCACTCTTCGGGGCGCTCTACCTCGGCGCCCTGACCAACACCCTGACCGACAGACTCGGCTCGGCCGACCTACTCGCCTCGGGCAGCACCCGACTGGACCCGGAGAAACTCCACTCGATGGCCCCGGCGGTGCGGGCGGCCTGGTCCGCGGCCGTGACGCACGGCCTGCACATCGTGGCCATCGGCACCGCGGTGGCCGGCGCCGTCGCGCTGCTGTGCGCGTCCTTCATCCGCGAGGTGCCGCTGGTCGACAATCGGCCGACCCGGTAGGACCGCCGAGAGACTGGCACTCGTCGAGCGACACGCCTATCACCGCCCGGAACCCGAGCCGACCGGACGGTCGCGTGGTGCTATCTGTTGCGCGAGCGCAGGAACAGGATGACGACGATGGCGACCGCGACGAGGACGAAGAAGCCGATCATGACCGGTGGGGAGACCGGCGACTTCGGGCCGCCGACCACGGCAAGGTTGTCCAGGATGTCGGTCTCCGTCCACTGAGGAGGTACGCGTCAGGACCACCCCTTCCCGAAAGGCGTGATGCGTAACCGCGGTCCGGTGCGGGTAGGGCCGCGTACCTCTCGCCGGTGTCCCCTCGGGGTCGCGATACGCACCCCGGCCTCCCGATCCGTAACAGGCCCGAAACTACCGGTTGAGAATCCTGGAACTTTCTGCCAGCCTGAGAGCCATCGATAAATGTGAACGTTAACGCCAGCGATCGAGGTTTCAGCTCAATCCGTCGGAGGATCAGCAAGACCTCCCCGGATCCGTCCCGCCGAGCGGACCGACCACTGTGGCGCAGATTTCCGGAACGGCTGCGGTAATTCTGCTCCGGGCGGGCAGGCTCGGCACCGGACGACGCCCACCCCCCATCACCAGGAGGTACCCACCGTGCGAGGACCCGCACACCAGCCCCCACCCGCGGCCGACCGAGTGTCCCAGCGGCTTCGCGGACGGCTGTTCAAGCTCGCCGCCGCCGGGATCGCCGCCGCGGTCGGGTTGTTCACCCTGACGGTGACGACCGGATCGGCATCGGCCGCCGACAACCCGTACCAGCGAGGCCCGGACCCCACCCGGACCAGCGTCACCGCCGTCAACGGCCCCTTCGCCAACACGTCGGTGAGCGTCCCGACCGGTTTCGGCTTCAACGGCGGCCGGATCTACTACCCGACCGACACCAGCCAGGGCACCTTCGGGGCCATCGCGATCTCGCCGGGTTACACGGCGTTGTTCTCCGCCGAACTGGCCTGGATGGGCCCGTGGCTGGCCTCCCACGGCTTCGTCGTGATCGGCATCGAGACCAACAGCCGTAACGACTTCGACACGGCCCGGGGCACCCAGTTGCTCGCCGCGCTCGACTACCTGACCCAGCAGAGCCCGGTACGCGACCGGGTCGACCCCACCCGGTTGGCGGTCGCCGGTCACTCCATGGGCGGCGGTGGCGCGCTGAGCGCAGCCATCCGACGCCCGTCCCTGAAGGCAGTGGTCGGCATCGCGCCGTACTCGCCGTCGTCGAACCTGGCCAACGACCGGGTGCCCACCATGATCTTCGCTGGGCAGTCGGACACGGTGGTCACCCCGTCCTACGCCACCGGCCTGTACAACAGCCTCCCCACCACGACGGAGAGCGTCTACGTGGAGGTCGCCGGCGCGGACCACGGGTTCATGGTCGGACGGTCCAACCCGGTGATGGTCCGAACCATGCTGCCGTTCGTCAAGATGTTCGTCGACAACGACGCCCGGTACAGCCAGTTCCTCTGCCCGCTGCTGGACTCCAGCGGCGTGGTCACCTACCGCAGCACCTGCCCGTTGCTGCCCTCGACGCCGACCAGCCCGACGGCGACCCCCACCAACACGCCGACACCGACCGCGACACCCACGGCGTCGCCTACCGCGTCGCCCACCGTCCCGCCCAGCTCCGCCAGCGAGATCGTCGGGACGCAGTCCGGCCGGTGCGTCGACGTACCCAACGCCTCACACAACAACGGCACCCGGGTCCAGCTCTGGGGCTGCAACAAGCAGACGAACCAGGCATGGACCTACACCGCAGGCAAACAACTACAGGTGTACGGCAACATGTGCCTGGACGCGGCGGGCTCCGGCAACGGCGCGGCGGTCCAGATCTACGGCTGCCACGGCCAGACCAACCAACAGTGGAACGTCAACTCCAACGGCACCATCAGCAACGTCCAGTCCGGACGGTGCCTGGACGTCTGGAGCACGGCCAACGGAGCCCAGATCCAGCTGTACGACTGCCACGGACAGACCAACCAGCAGTTCCGGCTCGCGCCCCTCGCGTAAGGATCGCGGCCGGACCGAACCGGGCGGGCTCGGCGTCACGCCGGGCCCGCCCGGATTGAGGCCTGTTTCATAAGGGCGGTCGAGCCGAGGCGGAGTCCGGGCGGCGATCCGGCAAGGCGCGGTTTCGTCCGGATACCGGTGTCGTATCCGGACGAAACCGCAACGCCGCCGGTCGTCGTCCGGGCCCGCCGCAGGCCGGCCAGTTCTTATGAAACAGGCCTTAGCTCAGAGTTCCCGGTAGTAGACGGCGATCGGCAGCGGGGTGCAACCAAGTGCTTCGTACAGGGCTCGGGCGGGCGCATGGAATCCGTCCCCGCCCGTGCCGATCGTGACGACCTCGGCACCGAGTTCCCGCATCGCGGCGAACGCGTGCTCGCACAGCACGGTGCCCGCGCCGAGCCGGCGGTGCCGCGCGGACACGGCGAGGATCGTGACGCTGGCGTTTCGGCGCTCGGGCTCTACTGCCCAGGCCACGTAGCCGGCGACGACACCGTCGGTCTCGGCGACCGCGACGTACCGGTGCTCGGCGGGGTCGTGGAGCCCGGCGACCTGCTTGACGTAGTCCTCGCGCCACGCACCGTGCTGGTTGGCGAAAACCGCCTCGCCCACGAGAGGGCGGAAGGACTCCTCGTAGAACGGCCCGAACGTCTCGATCGTCAGTTCGGTGAGCCGGGCAAGGTCATGCGGAAGGAACGAGCGGATGCGCATGTGGGTGTGCCTCTCAAGCTGAGGTTCTGAAAGCCAACAAAACGGGCATCAGATGGCCAGCTAGCGGCCGGAACGGCGGCAAGCCGACCCTCAGCGGCGGGTACGCCAGGCGGCGAAGCACATCATGGCCGAAATCCTACAGGGCGCTCTCGGTACGGAGGTAGTCGTACAGCACCCCCATGGCGCGCACCTCACGCCACACTCCCGCTCCCCGGATCTGTAAACAACCCTTGATATTAAATGTTAAGAACGTCAATATGTGGGGGTCGCGGGTCGTCGAAGCCTGGGGAGTGAGCCATGAGGAGCCGTCGGATTTTCGCAGTGGTGGCCGGGGCGGCGATGACCGTCACGGCCGCCGTCGCCTTCGTCCCCAGCAGCGTGGCAGCCGTGTCCTCGGCCAACGCCGTCCCGATGGTCGCCTGCACCGCCCCGGCCTGGGCCGAGGGCGCCACCTACCAGACGGGCGCCCAGGTCACCTACGGCGGCCGGCTCTACCAGGCACTTGTCGGCCACACCGCGCACCCCGGAGCCGGCTGGAACCCCGCCGCGACCCCGTCGCTGTGGCGTGACCTGGGCGCGTGCTCGGGAAGCACTCCGCCGCCCACCACGCCACCGCCGACGACCACGCCCCCCACCACGCCACCTCCGACCACCACGCCACCACCGACCACAGCGCCCCCCACCACGCCGCCGCCGACCGGCGGGACCTGCGCGGTGAAGTCGCGCCCCACCGGCAAGGTGTTGCAGGGGTACTGGGAGAACTGGGACGGCGCCTCCAACGGCGTACACCCCGGCCTCGGCTGGATCCCGATCACCGACGGCCGGCTCAACCAGCACGGCTACAACGTCATCAACGCGGCGTTCCCGGTGATCCGCGCGGACGGCACGGTCCTCTGGGAGAACGGCATGGACGCCGGTGTGAAGGTCGCCACCCCGGCCGAGATGTGCCAGGCCAAGGCGGCCGGCGCCACCATCCTGATGTCGATCGGCGGAGCCGCCGCGGGCATCGACCTGAGCTCCACCGCGGTCGCCGACCGGTTCGTCGCGACGATCGTGCCCATCCTGACGGCCTACCACTTCGACGGCATCGACATCGACATCGAGACCGGCCTGACCGGCAGCGGCAATATCAACACCCTGTCGACGTCGCAGGCGAACCTGATCCGGATCATCGACGGCGTGCTGGCCCGGATGCCGTCGAACTTCGGCCTGACCATGGCACCGGAGACGGCCTACGTCACCGGCGGCAGCGTGGTCTACGGCTCGATCTGGGGCTCGTACCTGCCGATCATCAAGAAGTACGTGGACAACGGCCGGCTCTGGTGGCTGAACATGCAGTACTACAACGGCAGCATGTACGGCTGCGCGGGCGACTCGTACCCGGCGGGCACGGTGCAGGGCTTCACGGTGCAGACGCAGTGCCTCAACAACGGCCTCACCATCCAGGGCACCACCATTCGCGTGCCGTACGACAAGCAGGTCCCGGGCCTGCCCGCGCAGGTCGGGGCGGGCGGCGGTCACCTGTCGACGTCGCTCGTCACGCAGGCCTGGAACTCCGTGCCCGGCCTCAAGGGCCTGATGACCTGGTCGGCGAACTGGGACGGGTCGAAGGGGTGGACCTTCGGCGACAACGTGAAGCGCCTGCAGGGCCGCTGACGGGCGACGGCGCCGGGCCTACCGTCGGCCGGTCTGCCGGCCGGCGTGGGCCCGGCGCCCCGGGAGGTCGTGCCAGGATGGCGAACCGAAACCCGGTGTCGCTGCGATAGGTAGGCATGACCGCCCAGGACGACGCCGCACTCCTGGCCCTGACCGCGGGCGGCGACCGGAACGCGTTCGAGGCGTTCTATCGCCGGCACGCGCCGTGGCTGCGCCTGCGTCTGTGCTACCGCTGCGCCGACGACGCCCTCGTCGACGACGTCGTGCAGGAGACGTTCCTCGCCGTGTGGACCGGCGCCGCGGCCACGTTCCGGCCCCGCGACACCGACGCTGCCGCCTGGCTGTGGAGGATCGGGTCCCGCCGGCTCATCGACGCGCTGCGTCGCCGCACGTCCCGCGACCGGCTCGGCCGGCTACTGGCCCGCCTGCGCGGCCGCGACGAGTCGTCCGCCGAGGAGCAGGTGCTGATCGGTCTCGAGCACGGCGACCTCGGCGGCGCCCTCGCCCGCCTCTCCCCGGAGCTACGCGCGGTCATCCGCGCCACAGTCCTCGACGGCCTCTCCACCGCCGAGGCCGCCGTCCTGCTCGGCATCCCCGCCGGCACCGTCAAGACGCGGGCGATGCGTGCCCGCCGGCAGTTGCGAGAGGAGTTGGCATGACCTGGCATCTGCTCGACGAGGACCTCCGTGCCTACGGCAGGCGTACCCTCGCCGCCCCTGCCCTGTGGTCCACGGAGGCGCACCTGGCCGGGTGCGGTGAGTGCCGCGAACGCCTCGCCGCCGCCGCGACCGTCGACCTGGGGTGGGCGGTCGACGGAGGCTGGGCCCGCCTCGACGCCGCCCTGGACGCGCCGCGGCCGGGGCCCGTCGAACGGTTGATGATCGCGGTCGGCGTGCCCGACCACACCGCGCGGCTGCTCGCGGCGACGCCGGCGCTGCGGCTGTCGTGGCTGTTGGCGATCGCGGTCACGGCCGCGTTGACGGCGACGATCGCCGTGCTGACCGACCCGGTCGTGTTCCTCGCGGTCGCCCCGCTGTTGCCGCTGGTCGCGGTCGCGATGTCCTTCGCGCCCGGCATCGACCCCACCTACGAGATCGCGGTGGTCGCTCCGATCCGCTCGTTCCGGTTACTGCTGTTGCGGTGCCTCGCGGTCCTGTCCGCGACCACCGCGCTGTCCGCCGTGGCCAGTCTCTTCATCTACGAGTACGGGCTGCGCGCGACCGGTTGGTTCCTGCCGTCGCTCGCCCTGACCGTGCTGTCACTGCTGCTCTCGGCCCGGATCGGCGCGGGACCGGCCGCTGTCGTCGTCGGCGTCGGCTGGGCGGCGGTGGTCGCCGCCACCTTCGGCGATCGGCTCGTCTTCACGGTGGCCGGGCAGGTGGGCGTCGCGATCGTCGGCGGGATCGCCGCCGTGGCGCTGTCCCGCCAGCGCGGCACCTACGACCGCTACCACGTTCCGAACCTGACGAGGAGGGTTTCATGACTGCCGTTGAGGCAGACGGTCTGACGCTGCGGTACGGGCGCGCCATCGCGCTCGACGACGTGTCGTTGAGGCTGCGCACCGGGGTGACCGGGTTGCTCGGCCCCAACGGCGCGGGCAAGACGACGCTGCTGCGGATCATCGCGACCGCACTGTCGGCCGACGGCGGAACGCTGCGGGTCTTCGGCCACGACCCGAGCACACCACCCGGGCGGCTCGCGGTCCGGCGTCTGCTGGGCTACCTGCCGCAGGACCCGGGCTTCCACCCGTCGTTCACCGCGTTCGAGTTCGTCGACTACGTCGCGATCCTCAAGGAGCTCACCCACCGGACGGCGCGGCACACCGAGGTCGCCCGGGTGCTCTCCGCCGTCGGCCTCGACGACCGACGGCGATCCCGGATCCGGACCCTGTCCGGCGGCATGAGGCAACGGCTCGCGCTGGCAGCCGCCCTGGTCGGCGACCCGGACCTCGTCATCCTCGACGAACCGACCGTCGGCCTCGACCCGGAGCAGCGGCTGCGGTTCCGGGAGCTGATCGCGGACCTCGGCGAGCGCAAGACGGTGCTGCTCTCCACGCATCAGACCGAGGACGTCATGTCGCTGTGCCAGGAGGTGGTCGTCCTCGACCGGGGCCGGGTGCGGTTCGAGGGCACCCCGGCCGAGCTGGCCGGGCTGGCCAGCGGCCGGGTGTGGACGAGCGCGGCGCGACAGGCAGGGGCGTTGGCGTCGTGGCGGACGGGCACGGGGCTGCACCGGCACGTCGGCGACCCGCCACCCGGGGCCGCGCTTGTGGAGCCGTCGATCGAGGACGGCTACCTGACGCTCGTCGGCACCGGCACCGGCACCGGCACCGGCACCGGCACCGGCACCGGCACCGAGGCGTCGGCGGTCGCGGGCGGCGCGCGATGACGGCAACCCTGACGGTGGCCACGCCGGTCCGCCCAACGCCGTCGTCCACGCGCGGGCGGCGGCGAGCGCTCCTCGCCCTCGCCCGGTTCGAGTCGGTCCGGATGCTGCGACACCCGCTCACCCTCGCGGCCCCGCTGCTGTTCCTCGGCCCGTGGCTGTGGGGCTGGCTGTCCGGCTCGGCGAACCGATATCCGGTGCTCCCCGACGAGCTGATCACCATCCAGCTGCTCGCGTTGCCGATCCTCGGCGGGTCGGCGCTGATCGTGGCGAACCTCGTCACGCTACGGGCGCACCGGCACAAGGTCGACGCGTCCTACGACGTGCTGGTGCTGCCGCCGGCCTGGCGGGTCGGCGGGTTCCTGCTGGCGCTGCTGCCGCTGGCCGGCCTCAGCCTGCTGCTCGTCGGCGTCCGGGTCGGAGTGTCCGCGGCGCTGCCGGGCGCGGCCGGGTCGGTCGACGTCGCCACGTTGCTGACCCCGTCGGCGCTGACGCTGCTCCTCGGCGCGGTCGGGGTGCTCTCCGGCGTCCTGATCCGCTCCCTGCTGATCGCCCCGCTGCTCGTCCTGCTCATCCTCGTGGTGGAGTTCACGGCGATCATCGTGACCCTCGTCGGGTCCGGCTGGCGGTTCCTGCTTCCGGTCTACATCAGTGAGTTCCCCGTCCCGGTACCCGCCGGCGTCTCCGAGCGGCCCGCGGCCCGGCACCTCGCGTATCTGGTCGGGATCACCGTGCTGCTCGTCGCGGCCGTGCTGGCCCGGGCCAACGCGCGTCGGTCGGTCGTCGCGGCCGGGCTCGCCGTCGGGCTGATCCTCACCGTCGGCGGTGGGGTGACCCAGTCGCTACCCGACCCGGGCATGGCGGCGGCCCGTGCGACAGTCGCAGACCGGCCGGCGAGCATCCAGTCGTGCGTCAGGCGCGGCGACGTCACCTACTGCTACTTCGACGGGTTCGACGGGTTCGTTCCCGGGTGGGAGTCGGTGGTCACCTCCGTCCGCGCGGTCGTGCCGGACAGCGCCGCCTCGTCCGGGCCACCGCTCGCGGTGCGGCAGCGGGCCCTCACCGAGGAGATCTCCGCCGGAAGCGCCGGGTCCGTCGCCGAGGCCATGCAGGCGGTGGCCGCTTGGAAGGTCGAGGACGCGGCGGCGGGCACCCCGGAGGCGGTCCGGGTCGACACCGCGTGGGGCGACGATCGGGCAGCTGCCGCCCTGGCCGCCGAGGTTGCCTACCGGCTGATGGCCGCGAAGGCGTACGACGGGGGGAACTTCCTCTGCGGGGCACGGGCGGCGCTCCTGGTGTGGCTGGTCGGGCGGGCGTCGCCGACCACTCTGGCCGGGATGCGGTCACTGGACGAGACGAGCACCGGTGCGCTCGTCTTCAGCGATGTATCGGGCCTGTACAGCATCTGGGCACCCGACCGGGCGGCGGCACCGGCGTTGGAGTTGCTGGAGCGGAAGTCCCCCGAGGTGCCGCCGCTCGTCGAGCGGCACTGGGCCGAGCTGACCGCGCCCGACACACCGTTGGAGCGCTTCGGTGCCATCTTCGGGGTGCCGGTGCAGCCGCTCGCGCCGGACGCCGAGGCGCTGCCGTGCGTCCCGTGAGCGATGTGCCCGCCGTCGGCGCGTCGGGGCAGACCGGCACCGCGTCCGCGCTGCGGCGGGGCGGGCGACTGCGGACGGTGGCGGCGCTGCTCTGGCCGACGCTGCGGGCGACGCGGATCTCGCCGCTGCTGGCGGCCGGCGTCGTCGGTGTAGCGATTGTGACCCCACCGGCCGTGACCGGGTCGCTCCTGTCCCCCGACAACCACGTCACGTTGCTGCGGTTGGTAGTGGCCTGCGTCGGCCTCGGCGTCACGTTCGTCCTCGACGACCCGGCGAAGCCGACCACGGAGACCCTGCCGGTCCCGGCCTGGTTCGGCGCGCTGCTACGAGCGGTCCCCGCCGCGGTCGTCGGCGTTGCGTGCTGGGCGGCGGCGCTGCTGGTGACACGGTCCGGGCCGGCGACGGCGTCGCTGCCGTACGCGGACCTGACCCGCGAGGCCGCGGCAGTCGCAGCGGTCGCGTTCCTCGCGTCGACGGTCGGCTGGCGACGGTCGCCGCGCGGGATCGGCAGTCCACTCGCCGCCCCGATGCTGCTGCTCGCGATGACGGTGGTGGCGCTGCTGCCGACCTCGGCGGCCCTACTCGTCGGCGCGGGCGACGGCTGGGACGCGGCCCACGACCGCTGGATGTGGCTCCTGGCGGGGACACTGTTGGCGACCGCCGGGGTGCTCACCGCCCGCCGGCGGCGCGGGCGCGACTCAAGGATCGGGAGACGCCTCCGGAGCCAGGGCCGGATCGTCGAGTAGCGGTCAGAGCCTCCCCGAAATGCCGTTCCGGGGAGGCTCGGACCACTGTTGGCGGGACAGGTTCGGCTAGCTCACAGGCGCGGGTCCTGCTGGACCTTGAGGGCGTTGAGGATCGGGTCGTGCTCGCCCTTGTCGCGGCGAAGCTCGATCGTCAGATCGCCACCGGCGTGCTCCACGATGGCCGCGTTGGTGTCCGCGGTCAGCGCACCCACGGTCGCCTGCACGTCGTGGTCGTAGAGCACGACCTTGCCGTCGGCCAGCACATCGAAGGCACGCTTGCCGGCCTTGACCTTCTCGATCTCCGCGAAGCCGAGGGCGATGCGGTACGTGCCGGCGGGGGCGTTCTTGAACACGTAGCTGAACGTCTCGCCGGTCCGCTGGGTGCGGAACAACGCGTCGTCCTCGGTGCCGGCGATGTCGGCCCTTGTGCTACGCGCCTTGCCGCCGACGTAGCCCCACGCCCGCGAGCCGAGCTGCTGGTCGGGCGCCCAGAAGAAGCCGTCGGAATCGACGTACCCCGACCCGCCCGCGTCGACGCCCTTCCAGTAGGCGGACGTCGCCAGGCGGACCGGCTTGAGCTGGGCCTCGCCCTTGCCGGCGTTCGATGCCACGAGCACGTCCCCGACGAGCACGCCGGGCTTGATGCCGGCGTTGTCGGCCGTCACCGTGACCGTGGTGGACGTGCCGGCCGCGAGCGTGACCGTGCCGGTCGCGGCCGCGCCCGTGAGGGCCAGCCAGGGAAGGTCGGCGGCCCCGTGTCCGCCGTCGCTCGTGCGATTCTGCTCGCTGAGCCGCACGTCGAGCGGGGCGGAGCCGGTGTTGGTGACCGTCACGTCGGCCGTCGCCTTCTGGTTCTTGTCCAGGAGCCAGTCGAGGTCAGCTCCGGTGACCGTGGCGATGCCCGTGGTCAGCGCCGTGTCGACCACCTCGGCCTGGTCCTTCTTCGTGATGGTCACGGGGTGGCTGGCGGTGACGTAGTTCGGCGCCTCGATCTGCACCGTGTTCTCGCCGACAAGCGCCTGGGCCTTCCACCGGCCCTTCACGTCGGTCGTGATGACCCGTTCCCCGTTCGGCCCCCTGAGCGTGACGATCGCGCCCTCGATCGGCTTGCGGTCGTTCGCGTCGGTGACCGTGCCCTCGATCGTGCCGGCCGCCGGGAGGGTGTACTCCAGCCCCTGGCCGGCCTTCAGGACGGGCTGGTTGAAGGAGTACTGGCTCGCGGGGTTGCGCGTCAGGCTCTCCAGGCCGACCGTCGCCGACGACCCTCGGGTGAGGGGGTTGTCGCCGCCGACGCCGTCGCCGTACCCGATCTGGATCCGTCCGTCGGCGATCAGGGTGACCGAGAAGCTCACCCGAGCCGTCCGGTCGTTGTAGAAGGCGACGTTGCGCCACTCGACGACCTGCGCCGCCAGCCCGTCCACCTGGGTCGTGCCGTAGTAGATGCCCGCCTCGTCGTCGACGATGAGGTCGTCCCAGAGCGGATAGATCGCGTCGATCGGGTACGGCGACGGCAGTGCCGTGTTGTTCCCCTGCGTGCTGGCCCGGTCGAAGGTCAGCGTGCCGTTCGTCGTCACGCACACGCCGTCCCAGGCCGTGTCGTAGAACGGGGCCAGGAAGCTGGAGTCGAACCACAGCGGGCCGCAGAGGTCGTCGCCGTGCCACCCGGACTCCTGCGTGCCCTGGCGGTAGAGCCCGTCGGTCACCTTCATCGAGTACGAACGGCCGGCCGGGGCCACCGGCACGGGGCCCGGCTCCGGCTGCTCCGGCTGGGGCTCCGGCTCCGCCGCGTCCGAACGCGGGTCGAGCGTCACCCGCAGCGCGGCGACTGTCGGGGTCTTCAGTCCCTTCGCGCCCCGCAGCTCCACGGTCAGCGGACCGCCCTCGTGCCGCACCACTGCGGTACGCCAGTCGGCGGTGTTCGGCCCGACGACTGCGGCCGCGTCGTACGCGTACTCCGCCAGCGATCCGTCCACGACGACGTCGAACACCCGCTTGCCCCTGGCCGCCTTCTCGATCTCGGCGAACCCGAGATCGATCGCGTAGGTGCCCTTTGGCGCGTCGGGGAAGCGGTAGAACAGCTTCTTCTCGTGCGTGGTGCGCTGCGACTGGAACAGGGCGTCGTCAGTCGTACCGTTGATGGCGGCCTTCGTGGCGGCGACCTTCGTCTTTCCCTCGTAGCCCCACGCCTTCTTACCGGCGGCCTGGTCGGCGGACCAGGTGTAGCCGGAGCCGTCGGTGAACGACGGGCCACCGGCGTTGACGCCGACCTGGTACTTCGTGGTCGTGAGCGTCACCGGGACGTAGGTCTTGGACTGGCGTCCGGAGTCGGACCGCACCACGATGTTCGCGCCGAGGGCTCCGGGCTTGGCACCCTTCGAGGAGATGGAGACCTTGACGGTCGTCGACTCGCCCGGGGCGAGGGTGCCGCCGGTCGAGGAGAGCGACAGCCACGGCAGGTCGGTGACCAGGTCGTCCTCGACGTCGACGAGCACGACGTCGTCGGCGACCTGGTCCACCGCCCACAGCGCACCCGTCGAGTCGGTTTCGAGGCCGCCGCCCTGGCCCGCCTTCTGGCCGGGGAACCACCACGCGTTCACAAGCGAGCAGTCGTCCGGGTCGACCTGCAACAGTCGGGTGGGCCGGTTCGAGGTGAGGTCGGTGTACCAGATGGTGTCGGACGCCTGGTTGTACGCCAGGCCCATCACCTCGGGTAGCGGCGGCGCGCAGAAGGACAGCAGCGCACCCGGCTTGTCGTGCGACGTCCCGGCGACGGTGCCGATCATGCCGTTCTTCCGGCCGCCGACGTAGAACACGTCCCGCGTCGGGTTGTAGGCGAGTCCGGTCAGTTGCAGCGTGGACCAGTCACCCTTGACCTGCCGGGTCTCCTTTCCGGTGTCCCGGTTGAAGCAGTGGATGTAGCTGGCCGGGCTGTCCTCCATCTGGCACATGTCACCGGTCTTGGTGTCGAGCGCCATGTCGAACGCCCGGTACGCGGGGTTCCACGACGCGTCGAAGACCTTCCCGGTCGGCTTACCCGTCA
The DNA here is from genome assembly GCF_043197345.1 of Micromonospora sp. NPDC049175. Taxonomy (NCBI): domain Bacteria; kingdom Bacillati; phylum Actinomycetota; class Actinomycetes; order Micromonosporales; family Micromonosporaceae; genus Micromonospora; species Micromonospora sp. NPDC049175. The sequence continues at coordinate 393,937 of NZ_JBICSY010000001.1, forward strand.
CCGTGTAGGCGGTGTTGGTCCGCTTGTTGTAGTCGTGGACCCAGACGTCGCCGTCGTAGCCGACGCCGGAGGGCTCCTTCTCCTCGATCGTGCCGGGGATGCCGATCCGGGTGATGACGTCGCCGCCGGAGGTCGCGCCGACCTCGGCGGCCGCCTGTGCCTCGGCGGCCTTCGCGGTCGCCGCCTTGCCGTCGACGTTCGACGGCTTCATGCCGCTCGCGCCGCTCTTCCACGCGGTGAGGTCGATCGTGCTGGCCGCGCCCTTCCCGGTGCGCGAGGTGGCGCCGGCAGCGTCGAGGTCGGGGTGGCGCGCGGCCTCCCCCAGGGTGTACGTGAGGGGGGCCGAGCCGTTGTTGGTGAGCGTCAGCGAGCCCACACCGCTCTGGTCGGTGCCCATCAGCGCGTTGAGGCCGTCGGCCTTCAGGCCGGCGGCGCCCGTGGTCAGCCGGGCGTCGATCGTGGCGCTCGCGTAGAGCTTGTCGAGGGAGAAGGGGTACGCCGCGGTCGTGTAGTTGGGCGCGTCGACGGTCATCGTGTAGTCGCCGACGGGGAGTTGGCGGTGCACGACGCCGGTCCCGTTCGTCGTGACGGTCTCGACGAGCCCCTGCTTGTTGGTGAAGGCGACCTTGGCCCCGGCCACCGGCAGCCCGTCGTTCGCGTCGACGACAGTCGCGTCGAGGTATCCGAAGTCGGGCAGGTCGTAGGTGACGATCATCCCGTCCCGCAGCACCGGGGCGCTGTCGGAGAACCGGATGCCGTCGACGCCGGCCCAGCCCTGGATGCCGGTGACGGCGTGCGCGCCGGCGGTCACCGGGTCGTCGGTCCCGACGCCGTCGCCGTAGCCGAAGATCACGGTGCCGGAGCGGGTGAGCGTGGCCGAGTAGCTGACCGGCTCGGTGTTCTCCAACCGGTCCGGATAGGCCCAGAGCTTGGCGTCGCGGAACTCGACGACGAACGCGTCCTCACCGTTGACCTTGGTGGCCGCCGTGAAGACTCCCCCACCCGGAGCGAACTCGACGGGGGTCTGGACGTAGAACGGGAAGACGCCTGCACCGCCGCTGCCGGGTCCGGTGCTGGTGTCCGGGGAGATCACGCCACGCAGGCTGATGCCGAGGGTGTCGTGGCTGCCGTTGTAGAGCGCGATCGGGAACGGCAGCTTCACCGTCGCCCACACACCGCTCGTGTACGCGACCGGGTCGGTGCCACGCAGGTATTCACCGTCGGAGACGGCGCAGCGGTAACCGCCCTCGTCGACGACGAGCCCGACGGGGATCTCGCGTGACTCGTTCTGCGCGCCGACGGTCAGTGGGAGCGTCGTGGGCGAGAAGCAGGCGTTGGGCTTGACGGTGAGCGTGTACCCGCCCTCGGGGACGGCGCTGATCGTGAACGCACCGTTGGCGTCGGTGCGGACCGGCTTCAGCGGCGTGTCCGTGAGGGAGACGTCGGCGTTCGGCACGGGCCGCTTCTTCTCGTCGACGACCGTGCCGCTGATGTCGTGCCTCGCGGCGGCCGTGAGCGGCAGCGTGACGGGGGTGTCCTGGCCGAGGGTGATCGTGACGTTCGCGGTCGCGGTCAGGTAGCCGAAGACCCTGGTGCTGAGCTGGTAGTCGCCGACCGGGAGGTTCGTGGTGAACCGGCCGTCCTTGTCGGTGCCGATCGACCGGCTGAACGGTCCGCTGATCGTCACGTCGGCGGCGGGGACCGGAGCGCCGTTGGCGGTGACGACGCCGGTGAGGGTGCCGCCCTTGCGGGGCGCGAGTTCGAGCAGGCGGACGAGGTCGAGCCGGCCCTCGCCGAACTTGTTGTTGACCTCGGCGGTGCCGCCGCACTCGGTGTCGTCGACGTCGACGGCCGACTCCCCGAGCAGGCGGCGGGTTTCCTCGACCTGCCCGATGAGGGTCGGGTCGTAGCTCCACAGCGCCGCGACGGCGCCGGCGACGTGGGGGGCCGCCATCGAGGTGCCGGACATCTCGACGTAGCCGTTGCCCGGGTAGGACGAACGGACACCGTCGCCCGGAGCGGAGATCTCGGGCTTGATCCGGCCACCCTCACCCTCGCCCTTGCGGGAGAACAACGCGAGCGTGCCGTCCGACCTGGTGGCGCCGACGGAGTAGGCGCTCTCGGCGGAGCCGGGCGAGGAGACGGTGTCGCAGTCCGCGTACGGGCTGGTGTTGCCCGACGACCAGACGCTGAAGATGCCCGCGGCGCTCCAGGCGTCGTCGATGGCCTGGAAGAAGTCGTTGAAGCTGTGCTCTTCGGTCTGGCCCCACGAGTTGTTGATGACGTGGGGGCGCTTGGACGGGTCGGGGTTGTTGCCGTGGACGTCGGTCGGGGCGAGCAGCCACCAGCCGGACCGGAGCAGCGACTCGACGCCGGTGCTGTCGCAGCAGCCGTTCGTCGCGATCCACCGCGCCTCCGGGGCGACGCCGACGTGGTTGGTGCCGTCGTCGCCGACCATGGTGCCCATGGTGTGCGTGCCGTGCCCGTTGTCGTCACACGGCGCGTCCGCGCACGTGCCCCGGGTCGCCATCCAGTTGTAGTTGTGGTCGACCGTGCCGTCGGGCTTCGTGCCGCGGTACGAGGGCAGCAGGGCGGGGTGGTCGAACTGGACGCCCGAGTCGAGGTTGGACACGGTGATGCCCGCGCCGGTGGCGCCCATGGCCCAGGCCTCGGGGGCGTGGATGGCGTCCAGACCCCACGTCGAGGTGCCTGCCTCGGCGGCGGCCTTCGGGGCGGGGCGGGCCTCCTGGTCGGCCGGGCTCTTCTCCTCGACCGGCTTGACCAGCGCGACCTGCGGCGTCGCGTGGATCTCGGCGACCTGCGTCTTCGCGGCCACGGTGAGGGCGAGCTTCTCGTTGCCGCCCTTGACGAGCACGGTGTTGGCGATCGGGTACGAGGTGTACGTGACGCCGGCCCGGTCGAGTTCGGTGGAGACGGAGGCCAGCGAGTTCTTCGCGGCGGCGGTCAGCGCGTCGTAGACGAACTGACCGCGAGCGGTCCAGTCGGTGATCTTCTTCGTCGGCGCGAGGTCGGCCCTGGTGTCGAACGTGATCCAGAAGTCGGACTTCGGCTCCGCGCGGAAGCGGTCCTTGAGGTTCGAGGCGATCTTGTTGGCGGGGGCGCCGGGATCCGGCTCGGCGGCGGACGCCTGTGGTGCCTGGATCAGGCTCAGGCCGACCGCTGCGGCAAGCGAAGCCGCGAGGGCTTTGAGTTTCATGGGAGTCCTTCGACCTACAGGGGTTGGTAGGGATCGTGGTTCGTGCGGTCGTCGGCACCGTCGGCGTCATGGGCGTCGGGGGCGCTGGCGCGCGGCTCGCGGGGCGGCTCGGGTGTCGGTGGGTCCTCGATGGCGGCGTCGTCACGCGTGACGTGTCGCTCAGGCACGCATTGCCCAGTGGCTATGGATCACGAAGCCATGCTCGGGGTGGACGAGCGGCCGTCGCTATCCAGCGGATACGTCAATTTTCACGACGGGACGTCGAGGGAGTCCTCTTCGGCGAACACTCCGGCCTCCACCGCCTTGACCGCCAGCGCGGTCCGGGAGGTCACCTTCAACTTGCGCATTGCCGCACGGAGCTGCTGATCCACCGTGGCCGGTGACTTGGCCAGGATCCGGCTGATCTCCCGGTTGGTCTTGCCGGCGACGACAAGTTGGACCACGTCGAGCTCACGCGGTGAGAGCTGGTCGCCGTACCCTCGTCGACCGCCGCGCCACAGTCGCGGAACCTCGGCGCCGTGTTCGCGAAGTCGCTGCGCGATCCGGTCCGCGTCGCCGCGGGCACCGAGCCGGAACAGGTGCTCGTACTGTGCGGCCAGCAGCTCCCGGCCCTGCTCGACCTGGCCGTGCGCGATGAGCGCCTCGGCCTGACGCTCGCGGGCGAGCATGGCGTCGTAGGGGCGCGGCAACGCGCTCCAGGCGCGCGCCGCCCGATCGAATGCCGTCGCCGCGCGGGCGTGGTCTCCGCTCGCGGCGAGCAGCAGGGCACGGCACACGGCGAGCGCGGCGCGGGGCGCGGGCGCCGTACGGCCACGCAGCCCCCTGGCGAGCTGGTCGCCCAGGCGGGTCGCGGTCCTGAGGTCGCCCTGGGCGAGGTGCGCCTCGATCTGGGCGGGGACCAGGTCCGTCGCCCAGATCCAGATGCCCTTCCTCCGGACGGTGTCCATCGGCTCGTTGGTGACCTGTAGAGCCCGGCCGCTGTTTCCGTCCGTCAGCCACAGCCGGGCCAGCGCGGCGGCGGCCTCCATCGTGTCGTCGGCCGCGCCGAGACGGGCGGACTCCTCGAGGACCAGGCGGAACTGCTCCTCCGCGGCACGCCGCCGTCCGGCCGCGGCCGCCAGCCGGGCCGCGAGCCGGATGCTGCCGAGGTAGTGCGCCGGCCGGTCCCGGTCGGCGTCGGCGAGTGCCGCGCTCTGCTCGGCGAGACCCTCCCACCGGCCGGTGAGCCACGCCAGGTTGGCCTGTTCGAGTCGGACGTTGAGTTGCAACCGGGACGCCTGCTCGGTCTCGGCGAGGTGCATGGCCACGGCGAGGTGCGTGTCCGCGTCGGCGTACCGGCCCCAGATCACCGCGCCGGTCCCGACGTTCGCGTGGATGCGCGCCACGTCGAGACGCTCCGCCGAGGTCGCGCCGTCGACGGGCAGGCCGGCGACGACGTCCCAGGCCTCCTCCTCACCGAGCATGAGCAACGCCGCGGCCCGGTTGCCGGCCAGGTTCAGCCGCTCCGCGGGAGAGGCGAACTCGGTGGTGAGCTCGGCGGCGCGATCCAGCCAACGCCTGTGGGTCGACGCCGGCCACGGCCCCGCGTAGGCCCAGCCGAGGTAGGTCATCGCCCGGGCCGCCTCGACCGGGTCGTGGTCGAGGTTGGCCACCGCCTGCTCGAGCTCGCTGAGCGCCGCCTGCGCCTCACCCGCCGTGATCAGGAGCCGACCCAGGGGGTTGCGGATCTCGGCCTGCTGGCGGGCGGAGAGACCGGGGGTCTCCAGCACCGCGCGCAGGGTACGGATCACCCGGTGGTGGACCTGGTCGACCGGTTCGCGACGGCCCAGTGCGGCAACCGCGGCGATGCGCGCCACCCGCGCCCGATCCGGCGGCGGCAACACGGCCCACGACAGCAGTTCGACAAGCATGTCGACGGCCTTGGTGTGGTCGCCCGACGCCACCGCCAACTCGGCGCCCTGCTCGGCGTACCGCGCCCAGGACGGCGTCTCGCCCGCCGCGCGGAAGTGGTGGGCGAGGCGTGCGACAGGCGGCGGGTGGACGTGCTCCAGGGCACGGCCGGCCAGCAGGTGGAAGTGCCTGCGGTCGGTCAACGGGATCGCCTCGTAGACGGCCGTGGCGGCCAGCACGTGCCGGAATCGCCACTCGCCACGGTCGTCCGCGTCCAGGACACCGGCGTCGGCGGCTTCCGTGATGGCGCCTCGACACTCGGCGGGTGACAGGCCTGCGGTCACCGCGATCGCGGCCACCGACGACCGCTCAGCCAACGTGGCCGCGGCCCGCAACACCTGCTGCGCCGGCGGCGACAGACGACCCACCCGTTCCCGGGTGGAGTCGCGCACCGTTGGCGGCACCCGTAGCTCGCGCAACTTCAGCCGGACCCACTGCCCGTCGCGGAAGACGAGGTCGGCGCGGTCGTACATGAGGCGGACCGACTCCTCAAGCGCCAGCGGGAGGCCACCGGTCCGCTCGTGCAGGAACGTCGCGAACTCCTGCGAGATCGGGTTGCGGTCCAGCATTGAGGACACCAGCGCCGCGGTGTCGTCGGGTCGCATCGGCGCCAGGGCGATCCTCAGCTGGGTCACACCGGCGGGCAACCGGGACGTCAGCCGCAACAACAGCGATCCGTCGTCCACCTCCTCCGGCCGGTAGGAGACCACGAGGCTCGGCCCGTCCGTCTGCTGCCGGGAGGTGACGAACAGCAGGAACTCCAACGTCATCTCGTCGGCCCAGTGGGCGTCCTCGAGCACGAGAACGTCGACACGCAGGGCCCGCAGCAGCTCGTCCAGGGCGCGGAACAGGCGATGCCGCGCCGCCTTCGCGTCGTCCAGGGGCGGCAGTGCGGGCGGCAGGTCCGCGGACCATTCCGGGAACAGGGGCCGCAACGCACCCGCGAGCGCGCTGAGCGGCAGTCGCGACACCGGGTGGTCGATCCCACGGAACGCGTCGACGATCGGCCCCAACGTCAGCGACTCGCGAAGCGGTGGGCACACCGACACCAGGGCGCTGCGCCGCTCGGACGCCGCCAACCACTCCCGCAGCAGTCGGCTCTTGCCGATCCCCGCCTCACCCTCCACCAGCACGATCGCCGGTGGCCGGGCCAGGGCGCCCCGGAGCGCCGCCATCTCCCGAGCACGGCCCACGAAATCCGGTGTGGAGACCGTCGGCGCGATCCCGTTGTCCTCGGGCGAGGGGTCGAGCATGCGTGATGATCTCGCTTTTCGCTGCTCGGGCGCAAGTACCGGCGGCGCCCGCGGAGCGGGCTCCCCGCGGAGCGGGCTCCCCGCGGAGCGGGCTCCCCGCCCGGTCTTCGGCGATATGCTGGAGGGCGAATGATCTTCGAGCTGAAGGGCGGAGCCATCGCCGCTCGTTCCGACCGAACTGACGGAGAGACACAGTCATGCGTATCGTTCTCGCCGGTTCGACAGGCGTCATTGGTCGCCGGCTCGAGCCGCTCCTGACCGCCCAGGGGCATGAGGTCATCGGGTTGTCCCGCACCGGCCCGGTCGCCGTCGACGTGCTCGACCGGGACGCGGTGGCGGCAGCCGTCCGCGACGCTCGGCCGGACGTGGTGATGCACCAGCTGACAAGCCTGAACAACCGCGACCTCGCCGCCAATTCGCGGCTGCGTCGGGTCGGGACCCGCAACCTGGTCGACGCGGCGCTCGCCGCCGGGGTACGCCGGATCGTGGCACAGAGCATCGCCTGGGCGTACGAGCCGGGCGCCGAGCCCGCGACCGAGACGACCGCGCTCGACCTCGACGCCGCCGAGCCGCGGCAGACCACCGTGGCAGGAGTCGCCGCGCTCGAATCCGCCGTCGCGGAGGCGCCCGAGTGGGTCGTGCTGCGGTACGGCACGCTCTACGGGCCGGACACCTGGTACGCCCGCGATGGCCTGATGGCCCAGCTCGCCGCCGCCGGCCGGGTCCCCGCCGACGCGAACGTCAGTAGCCTGCTGCACATCGACGACGCCGCGACCGCCGCGGTCGCCGCTCTGGAGTGGCCCGGCGGCGTGGTGAACGTCTGCGACGACGAGCCCGCCGCGGCCTCGGAGTGGGTGCCCGCGTTCTGCGCGGCGGCCGGAGTCCCGGCGCCCGCGGTGACCGTGGGCGAGCGGCAGGGCTGGGCGCGGGGAGCGAGCAACCGGTTCGCGCGCACGCACCTCGGCTGGGCCCCGAGCTGTCCCTCCTGGCGAGAGGGATTCGCCACCGTGTGAGCGGTAGGCCTCACCGGCGAAGGCGTTCGATCAACGTGCGGACCGCCTCGGCGTACCGCTGGTCCGACCCGGCGGGCCGGTGCCCCTGGATCGGTGGCGGGACGCTGTCGCCGGGTAGGGCCACCACGTCGGCGGGGTCTCGTAGCCGCCGGTCCACCGTCGACGACGGGCGGGCCACGGTGACCGGCTCGACTGTCCGATGGGCGGAGAAGATCCAGCCGCCGATCGAGTCGGTGTCGCGCCACAGGTTCACCCATCGCCACCCGACCCGATCGCCGATCTCGTGCAGCACATCGTCGTCGACGAAGGCGGGGAACAGTCGCGCGTAGAGCCGACTCAGCGGTGACCCGTGGGTGAGGAGCGCGACTCGGCTGCTGATGTGCGGCGGCAACTGGAGCACTGTCGCGGCGGCCAGGACCGAACCATGGCTGTGCGCGGTCAGCAGCACGGCGTTGCCGCGCGAGACCAGGTGGACGATTCGTCGGGTCAGCTCCGGCACGGCTCTTTCCGCGTAGCAGGGTGGCGCGAACGGGTGGGCGGCCCGGGGCCAGAACGTGCCCAGGTCCCACAGGACACCGACGTGGCGCCGGAATTCGACGGTCCGGTAGGCGAAGATTCCGCCGACCGCCAGGCCGAGGATGATCGCGGCGATCCCCCAGCTCCCGAACGCGATGGAGAAGGTGATCAGGCTGCCGGGTAGCCGTGCGTACCGCTGCACGGATTCGCTCGGGAGCAACTCCAGCAGGCCGACGGTGGTGGTGGCCGTGCCGAGCCCGGCGAGACAGGCGTAGACCACGGCCAGTGGGACGAGTCTCTCCGTGAAGCGAGCCCGAGCTATCGCCTTGCGCACCTGCCGCAGTCGGGTCGCTGCTCCGGCCGGACGATCCGGGTAGTCGCACGCCACGATGGCCGCCGCGGCACGCAGTCGGCGACGTCGGGAGATCAGGACGACCGGAACCGCCACCACGAGCGTGAACAGCACGGCCCGGAAGAAGCCGAAGATCGCCCAGGTGAACGCCTGTGGCAGGCCGGAGGCCAGACCCTCTCCGGTCGGTGCGTCGCGGTCCAGGAGATCCGCCACCCGGTAGACGAACTCGGCGGACACCGCCACCGCCAGACTGACCGCGCCGGCCGCGATCACCAGCGCACCCAGCCCGAGCAACGGGACGCCGCCCCGCCGGTCGCGGCGCCAGAGCAGCACGGCTCCCAGCGCCGCCAGCAGGGTCGTCTGGGCAACGAAGAGCGAGGTGAGCACCGGGCTGTAGCCGGGCAGGCCGTTCCCCTCTTTCCACGAGGTCGGGCTGGCCAGGACGTGGGCCGTCACCACGATGGTCAGGGCGACGGCGACCGTCCGCACCGTGCGGGTGAGTCGGTCCAGTCGCTGGTCGGAGGCGGCGCGGTCGATCAGCCGGGGCAGGCAGAGGAGGACCACGCAGGTGGCCAGCACCGTCCCGCTGGCCACGGCCAGCGCGATCGTGCCGGCCGTGGCGCCGGTCGCGGCTCGGGCGGCGAGCAGAGTGACGTCGAGTGTCGCGAACGCCGCCGCGACGTGGATCGAGCGCAGCCGGCCCACAAGTGGCCCGGCGTCCCACTGGCCGATCTCGCTGAGTCGATGCGCGGAGACCTCGTCCGCGGGAGGCCGAAACGCGTCGAACACCTTCCCCGGTCGTGCGCTGGCCCGCCAGAGCAGGCCGATGGCGGCGGCCGGAACCACCGCGAGTACCGCCAGGCGCAGGCCCACCGGTTGCCCACCCAACCAGGACAACCAGATGCGCCCGGCCAGGCAACGGGACGAGCCCATGCATCTCCACGCGATCAGGTCCAGCGTGACGCCGGCGAAGGCGAGCACGTACAGCGCGGTGAGAGTGAGCGCCAGTAACCGGCACAGGGATCTGACCAGCGCATCCGAGCCGGGGTCGGCCGGCCGCATCCAGATCGCCAGGTTGGCCAGCATGAACGGCAGCAGGAACACGAGCGACAGCGTCCGGACCACGGTTCCGGAGGGCAGGTCGGCCCAGCGGTACGCCTCCAGCGTCACCCGATCCCCGCTGTCGCACGAACACTGGCGGCGAGGTCGGTAGAAACCCCCACTGCGGTCGCCCGCGACCTGCTCGACCTGTGGCACGTCCAGGACCTGGGCGGCGCTCGCGGTGGCGGCCCCGTGAACCCGCAGTTCCACCACGTCGTCGGTCATCGCCGGCCCGCTCGACCGCGCTGATGAACCCGACATCGGACCCCCCGGAGCACTTTCGGCGGCAAGCCGGGCGAACCCAGCCGGGGACCCCGCACCATCGGGGCCGTGTACCCCGCCCGAGGAAGACCAACCGTGGATCGCTGGACGGGCGGGCATCGAGTGACATCGGTAAATTGCAGTCATGGGCTCGCCGCATCTCCTCGTCGTGACCCCCGGAATCCGTGCGTACCGGGAGTACCTGCTCCGATCGATAGGTCCCGCGTACCGGGTGCACCTGGTGGTCACCGAGCCGCCGACGTGGGAGCGCGGATATCTGGACGGCTGGACGGTCGTCGACGATCTCGCCGACACCGGAGAGCTGGTCCGGGTCACCACGGCGCTGGCCGAGCGGGACCCGGTCGACGGGGTGATCTGTTGGGACGAGACGTGGATCGTGCAGGCCGCGCACATGGCTGCCGCCCTCGGCCTGCCCGGCGACCCGGCGGTGATCGAGCGCTGCCGGGACAAGCACCGCACACGCGCCGAGCTGGACGCCCACCAGGTGCCGCAGCCGCAGTCGCGACTTGTGGGTGGCGGCGACGAGGCCGAGGCGGTGGCCCGGGAGATCGGCTTCCCGGTGGTGCTCAAGCCGCGCGCGCTGGCCGGCAGCTTCGGCGTGGTGAAGGCCGACGACCCCACGGCGGTACGCCGGTTCGTCGGGTTCACCGCCGGCAGCGGCCGGATGGCCCCGGAGTTGCCCGTGCACGAGCGCAACATCCTGGTGGAGGAGTACGCCGACGGCCCGGAGATCAGCGTCGACTCGGTGGTGCACCGGGGCGAGGTGATCCCGCTCTGCATCGCCCGCAAGGAGGTGGGCTTCGCGCCGTACTTCGAGGAGACCGGGCACGTGGTCGATCCGGCGGATCCGTTGTGGCACGACGCGACGCTGCGCGAGGTGATCGAGCGGACGCACTCCGCCCTCGGCTTCTCCAGCGGGGTGACGCACACCGAGCTGAGGCTGACCGCGCGGGGGCCGAAGGTGATCGAGGTCAATGCCCGCATCGGTGGCGGGCTGATCCCGTACCTCAACGTGCTGGGCGGTGGCGCGGACGTGGGCCTGGCCGCGGCGGCCGTTGCCTGCGGACGCCCGCCGGAGGTGCGTGTCGCGCCGCGTCGGCAGGTCGCCGCCATCCGGTTCTACTACCCGCCCCACGACAACAGCCGGATCGCCGAGATCGCCTTCGACCGGGCCCCGCTGCCCGCCGCGATCGTCGAACACGGGCCGCTGGCGCAGCCGGGCGAGGTGAAGTCACCGCCGCCGCAGGGGCTGATGGACGGGCGGATCGCGTACGCGATCGCGCTGGGCCTCGACGCCGACGAGTGCCGGACCGCGCTGGACGCGGCCGGGCGGGCGCTGCGGGTCGACACCGCCTGAGCGGGCCCGGCACCGGCGGCGCGCGGCCCGGCCCGCCGCTCAGACGGGCACGGGTGTTCGCTCCTCGGGCAGGATGTCGTGCAGGGTACGGACGCGGCGCAGCGGGGAGAGGACGAGGAACAGGCTGGTGCTCAGCAGCCCCACGGTGCCGATCAGGAGGGCGCCGCGGGGGCCGAGCACCGTGCCGAACCAGCCACCGAGCAACGAACCGGCCGGCTTGACGCCCATCGCCACGAAGAGGTACGCGGCATTCGTGCGGCCGAGCAGCCGCTGCGGCGTGATGGCCTGCCGCACGCTCATTGTGTGCACGTTGCACCCGGTGATCCCGAAGCCCTGGATGAAGAACGCGACGGCGAAGATCGGCGCGGCCCAGGTGCCCCGCTGGGTCGCCGGCAGCAGCAGCGGCGCGAGGTCGCCGATGATCGCGGCCGCCAGCAGCGTACGACCGAGACCGACCCGACCCGCGACGCGTTCGGTGAGCGCCGCGCCCAGCAGCGCGCCCACCGCTCCGATGGAGAGCATGAAGCCCAGCGTGCCGGGGCTCATGCCCAACTCCCGAACAGCGAAGATCACCAACACGGTCTGGACGATCTGCCAGCAGATGTTGTAGCTGGCAGCCTCGCCGAGGAACGCCCGTAGGTACGGGTTGCGGAAGGTGAACCGGAACCCCTCCGCGACCTGCGACCGCACCGGGGTCCCGTCGAGCTCGACCGGCTTCTCCCGGGCCCGTACGGCGGTGACGCCGGCCGCCGACGCCAGGTAGGTCACGGCGTCGACGAGCAGCGCGAACGGGGCCCCGAGGATCTGCACCAGCACGCCACCGAGGCCGGGACCGCCGATCTCCGCCACCGACTCGCTGGCGGTCAGGCGGGAGTTGGCGCCGGTGAGCTGCTCGGGTGGCACGATCGTCGGCAGGTAGGACCGGTAGGCGATGTGGAAGAAGACCCGGGCGACGCCGGCGAGGCAGGCCATCGTCAGCAGCCACGAGAAGGTCAGCTGATCCAGCGCCGCGAGCAGCGGGATGGCGCCGATCGCCACCCCCTGGGCGAGGCTGGCCATGATCAGTACGCCACGGCGCTGCCAGCGGTCGACGAGCAGGCCGGCGGGTATCCCGAAGACCAGGTACGGGGCGAAGGTGACCGCGCCGAGCAGCCCGAGTTGCCCGGGGGTGGCCTCCAGGGTCAGCACCGCGGTCAGCGGCATGGCGAGCTGGAACACCTGGGTACCGAAGAAGGAGGCGCTCTCCCCCGCCCACAAGAACCGGAAGTCCCGGCGCCAACCCCCCGCCACGCTGCCCCCTCGACCACTCGAGCCACCCGAGACGCCCCCGCCGGGGCCGCGCCGCCACGGCACGTTACCGCTCACTGCCCAGCATCGATGTCGTAAAACCCGAATCCGTCCAGGTAGCACACTGTGGCGAAATCCTGGAGCAGGACGGACCGGTCCGGATGGATCAGCCCCACCACCACCGGCTCACTCTCGTCGTCGACGGTCCGCACGAGCTGCTCGCCGGGCTTGAACCGCAGGGTGACCCCCTGGCAGCTCGCCAGTTCCTCGATCAGGCGCACGTGCGGGTAGCCGCGCAGCCGGCCCTCGACCGGGGAGGCGAAGAACGCCATGGCGCCGTGGTTGTCCAGCGCGTACGGCTTGCGGTGCTCGGCGATGAAGCGATCCGGGTCGGCGTACGCCTGCGCGGTGCGGTCGATCTGCGACTCGCCGGTCAGCAGCACGGCGTAGCGGGCGACGTCGGCGCCGCACAGACGCGCGCCGGCCTCGACCAGCCGTGGTCCGTCGGCGGTCAGCATCACCTCCAGGTGCACCGGGCCGTACTGGATCCCCAGCGCGTCGAGCACCCGGTAGGAGTACTCGGCGACCGGCTCCCAGTCGGGGTCGGTGTGTGGCGTGGAGGTCATGCCGTTGATCCGGTCCCGGATGCCGTTGACGGTGATCTTCTGGTAGCGCCACATGTCGGTGATCCGGTGGTGGCCCCGGCAGCTCACGGTGTTGACCACGAACTCGACGCCCCGCAGGTACTCCTGGGCCACGACACCCTCGTTGGGCACGTCGAAGACGCTGTTGCGGGACATGATGTGGTGGTAGGCGGCCCGTGACTGCTCGGGCGTGTCGCAGAAGGCGACCCCGTCGTTGCGGGCGCTGCGCACCGGCTTGACCACGATCCGGCCGCCGATCTGACGGTGCCAGTCCGCCACCTGGTCCGGCTCGGCGACCCGTAGCTGCCGCGTGGTCGGCAGCCCCGCCGCCCGCAGCGTCTCGATCTGGACGAACTTGTCGCGCCGGGCCTCGCTCAACGCGGTGCCGTTGCCGGGCAGGCCGAGAGCCTCGTTGAGCTGGTCGGTGAACTCCACTCCCAACTCGCTGCCCACCGCCACGGCCACCGGCCGCAGCGCCGCCAGCCGGGCCACCAGGTGGTCGAAGTCCCGGTCGTGGACGATGTTGTCGGTGTAGCCGCGCAGGTCGGCCTCGCCGTAGGAGGGCGGCGGCTGCGGCGTGGACTGGACCCGTACGCACTCCAGGCCGGCCTCGGCGAAGGCCGCCGCCAGCTTGTCGACAGCGCCGTACGGGTCGACAAGAGCAATTGTTCGCCTGTCACCCATTGTCGTCCTCCTCCACTTCGTAGAACCCGGGCCCGTCGAGGTAGCAGATGGTGTTCAGGTCCTTCTCCACGGTCGCCGCGTCGGCGTGGGCCAGACCCACCGCGAGCGGTTCGGAGCTGTCGTCGACGGTGCGTCGCAGCAGTTCGCCGGGTTGTACCCGCACCGACCGGCCCCGGTAGCTGTCCAGTCGCTCGACCTGGTCGAGCAGCGGGTACCCCTTGAGCCGGCCCTCGACGGGTGCGACGAGGAAGGCCATGGCGGCGTGTGCGTCGCACCGGTAGGGGGCGTCGATCTCGGCGAGGAACCGGTCGCCGTCCAGGTACGCCTGCACGGTCCGGTCGATCTGGGACTCCCCGGTGGCGAGGACGGCGTACCGGGCGACGTCCGATCCGCACAGTCGCGCTCCCACCTCGACCAGCCGGGGACCGGCGCCGGTGATGATGATCTCCAGGTGGGCGGGCCCGTATCGGATGTCGAGCGCGTCGAGGACGGCGAAGGCGTACCGGCGCAGCACTGTCCAGCACGCCTCGGTGGGCGGCACGGACCGGATGCCGATGATGCGGTCGCGTACCCCGTTGATGTCGATCTTGGAATAGCGCCAGGTGTCGGTGACCCGGTGCCGGCCGCGCCAGCTCACCGTGTTCACCACGAACTCGGTGCCGGTCAGGTACTCCTGGGCGACGACACCCTCGTTGCGGTGGCCGAAGTCGTTGACCGCCGACCGGATCCGGAGATACGCCGCGACCGACTCGGCGGGCGTGTCGCAGATGTGCACGCCGTCGTTGCGGGCGCTGCGGATCGGCTTCACCACCACCCGCCCGCCGACCTTCCGGTGCCAGGCCGCCAACTGGTCCGCGTCCCGTACCGGCAGCTGGCGGGTGGCCGGCAGGCCCGCCGCGGCGATCGTGGCGATCTGGGCGTCCTTGGTCCGCCGCGCGTAGCTCAGCGCCGTGCCGTTGCCGGGCAGCCCGGCCGCCGCACCGAGCGCGTCGGCCAGCTCGACCCCCTGCTCGGAGCCCGCGATCACGGCCCGCGGCCGGTACGCCGCCAGCAGGCCGACAGTCGCCGACACGTCACCGTGGTGGACGATGTTCGCCGCGTAGCGGCTCAGGTCCAGCTCTCGGCGGTAGTACTCGGGGATGTCGACAGCGCTCTGCACCCGGACGCAGTCGTGCCCGGCCGCCTGGAAGGCCTGCGTCAGCCGGCTGGCCGAGCCGAAGCCGTCGACCACGGCGACCGTGGGCCGGTCGGTCCGGACGCCTGTCGGTCGGTCGTGCACGCTGAGCCCGCGCCGGTCGCTCACGGCCGCTCCCCGGTGACCGTGCCGAGGGCCCGGACCAGCCGGGTGACGATCTCGTCCGCCTCGGCCTCGGTCAGCACCAGCGGCGGCATCAGGACCAGCGTGTTGTTCGTGGTGGTGAGCAGCAACCCCGCCTCCTGGCAGGCGCGGCGGACCGTCGTCATGAAGCTCGCGCCCGGCCGCTCACCGCGGTCACGCAGCTCGACGCCGATCATCAGGCCCGCCCCGCGTACGTCGTGGATCAGGCCGGTGCCGGCCGCCTCGTCCCGCAGTCGCTCCCGGAGTCGATCGCCGACCCGGCGGACGTGGGCGAAGAGCGACCCGTCGGCCAACTCGTCGAGCACCGCCAGCCCGGCGGCCATTCCCACCGGATGACCGTCGGCCGTGCAGCCGTGCGGGAAGACGTACTCGGGTCGGGAGATCGCCTCGTCGAAGATCGCGTCGGTGCTGACCAACGCCGCCAGGGGGAAGTAGCCGGAGGTGATGCCCTTGCCGAGGATCAGCAGGTCGGGCAGCACCTGCTTGTCGACCATCACCGACAGGGCACCGGTCCGACCGAAGCCCGTCGTCACCTCGTCGGCGATCAGGTGGATGTCGTGCCTGTCGCACAGCTCGCGGATCTGCCGCAACGTGTCGGGCGGGGCGGCGAGCACGTCGGTGCCCATGACGGGTTCGACGATGATCGCCGTGACCCGCTCCGGACCGTGCCGGTCGACCATCCCCACCAGCGCGTCGAGGTTCCACGGCTTCACGTGGTGGACGTCCGGAGCCAGCGGCGCCTGCAACGCGTGCGCCTGCCGCTCGCCGGTCAGCGCGCTGGCGATGCCCCCGGTGCCGTGGTAGCCGTTGGTGAAGGCGATGACCTTCGTCCGCTGTGTCTCGCCGCGAACCTTGCGGACGAACCGCGACAGCAGGACCGCGGCGCTCGTCATCTGCGAGCCGGTGCTGCCGAAGCGGACGTGGTTGAGCGGGTCGGGCAGCGCGCCGACGAGGCGGCGGGCGTACTCCAGCGCCACCTCGGGCGGTTCCTCGTAGCGGATCACCTGAGCGACGGGCAGCCGACGCAGTTGGTCGCACATCGCCTCCACCACCCGTTCGGCCTGGTAGCCGAGCGTGGTGTTCCACATCGCGGCGCGCGCGTCCAGGTACCAGGTGCCGGCGGCGTCCTGCACCCAACATCCCTTGCCCTGGGTGACCGCGCTGCGGGCGATGCGGCCGTCGTCGATCGCCGGCCGGGTGACGGAGTTGTACCAGAGGGCGTCGTGGGAATCTCTCAACACGCCAGGGCCTCCAACTTCCTACGGTCGAGCTTGCCGTTGTCGTTGCGGGGGAACAGCTCTACGGACGCGATCCGGGCCGGCACCATGTAGCCGGGCAGGCGGGCGGCCACCCAGCGGGCCAGGTGCTCGGCCGGCAGGGCGCCTCCCACGTACAGGGCGCGCAGGTCGACGCCGTCGAAGAAGACGGCGGCGTCCTCGACCTCGGGGTGCCGGCGGAGCACCGCCTCGATCTCGCCCAGCTCCACGCGGTAGCCGTGCACCTGAACCTGCGCGTCGAGCCGGCCGAGGTGGGTCAGCTCACCGCCGTCGTCGACGACCCGGTCACCGGTGCGGTACCACAGGTCCTCCGTCAACGGCTCGGAACCGGGGTGGGTGGTGGCGGCCCGGCCCGGGGACCAGCTCACGAAGCGGTCCGCGTTGTTGGCCGGGTCGAGATAGCCGGCGAAGCGCTGCGGTCCCCGTACGCACAGCTCCCCCTCGTGGGCCGGGTGCCCCTGCTCGTCCAGGACCACGTACTCCAGGTGTGGCAGGCAGCGTCCGATGGGGACGGTGCCGTTGCGGGTCCGCGGCCACTCGGCCGGGTCGGCGGGCAGCCGGTACCCGGTGCAGGTCACTGTCAGTTCGGTGGGCCCGTACAGGTTCTCGATCACCGCGTCCGGCGCGGCGCGGTGCCAGGCCACCGCCTGGTCGGCGGTGAGCTGCTCCCCCGCGAACAACCCCCAGCGCAGGTCCGGCATCCGGCCGGCCGGCAGGCGTCGCATCCGGCCGGCGAGGGAGACCACCGACGGTACGGAGAACCAGTGGGTGATCCCGTGCCGGTTGACGAAGGCCGCCGGATCGGCCAGCTCCTCGCGGCGGGGCACCACCAGGGCGCCGCCACCGGTCCAGGTGACGAACATGTCGAACACCGACGGGTCGAAGGTGAGGTCGAACGTCTGACTGAGCCGGCTGCCCGGACCCACGTCGTAGCGGGCCACGTGGTGCTCGACGTACGGCCGGACGTTGTCGTGTCGGATCGGCAACCCCTTCGGCACGCCCGTCGAACCCGACGTGAAGAGGATGTACGCGGGCGCCTCGCCGGTCGGCTCCGGCGGGTCGACGGCAGCGTCCCGCCGGCGTCCACGGCCCACCACGCGCCCACCCGGCGTCGCCTGCACGAGCGGGGCACTCACCGGGGCCAGCGACGCGGCCATCGTGGTGTCCAGGAGAACGGTCCAGAGCCCGGCCCGCGCCGCGATCGTCGCGTTGCGGTCCGGGGGGAAGATCGGATTCAGCGGTACGACGGTCCCGCCGCCGCGCAGGATGGCCAGGTAACCGGCGTACGCGAGCGGGCTGCGGGCGGCGAGCAGACCGACCCGCGCCCCGGTCGGCATCGGGCCCAGGTCGGCGGCGAGGCTGTCGACGAGCGCGGCCAACTCGCGGTAGGTGAAGGTGGCGTCGTCGACGAGCAGTGCCGGCTCGCCCGGGTGCCGGCGGACCGTGGCGGCGAACCAGTCGTGCATGGTGTCAGACATGACGCACCTCGCGATCCATGAGCACCAGGACACCGTCGGCCGCGTGCAGCCGGTCGTTGCTGTAGTTCAGCGGCGCCGATCGCAGGTCACGCAGGGCCCGCTCCAGCGCGAGGTCCGAGTCACGTAGGTAGCCGTGTCGCATGCCGAGAAGCTCGACGAGGTCGTCGACAGCCGCCGGGCACAGCTCGGAGGCCGTCAGCTTGACCGCGTTGACGAGCAACTGCACCCCGACGAGCGTCGGATCGGCGGTCGTGGTCAGGACCGCGACCGTGTGACTCACCAGGGCGTGCACGGTGTCCAGCCGCTGCCGGACCCGGGACAGCCGGTGCAGCAGCAACTCGGAGTCGAGGTTGCGGCGGCTGCGCTCGGCCCGCAGCAGGGTCACCACGCGACTGAGCGCCCCGTCGGCCGTACCCAGCCAGCACGCGGCCCAGCCGAGGTGGGCCATCGGGGCGAAGGTCCGTACGGCGATGTCCCGGAACCCGCCGTGCGCGCCGATCACCTGCCCGACCGGAATGTCGCCGCGCAGGTGCAGCGGGGCGCTGTGCGTGCCCCGCATTCCCATCGGGTTCCAGCCGCCCCGGACGGTGATCTCCAGTTGGTCGCGCTCCGCGTAGAGCAGCGACAGCTGGGTGGGAGAGGTGGCGTCGGGGGCCTGCATCGTGACGAGGAACGCGTCGGCGTACTGGCCGCCGGTGACGACCGGGGCGAACCGGTCCACGTGCACCACCGCGCCGTCGCCGGTCAGCGCGGTACCGGAGGAGAGCAGGTGACCGCCGGTGGCGGCCTCGGTGGTCACGGAGGCCAGGTACAGCTCGCCCCGGGCGATCCGGGGCAGCAGCTCCTCCCGCAGCGCGCCGCCGTCGCGAACGATGGCGGCCACCTGCTGGCAGTGCATCGTGAAGATCATTCCGACCGACATGCAGGTACGCGAGAGCCGCCCGCTGACCGCGACCAGGTCGGCGAGGTCGCCGCCGGCGCCGCCGTGCGCGGCGGGCACCATCAGGCCCAGCAGCCCGGTGGCGCGCATGGCCGCCAGGGCTTCCACCGGAAACCTCGCGTCGCGGTCGCACTCGGTGGCGTGTCGGGCGGCGACCTCGGCGACCTCGGCGACCGCGCGGTCGAGGTCGGCGGCGCTCCACCCGGTCGGGCGGGTCACGGTGACGGTCATGCCGGGGTCCCGCTTCCCAGCGCGGTCCGCTCGAACAGAGCGGTCAGGGTGTCCAGCCGGGTCAGGTTGTCCGGCGTCAGTTCGATGGGGTCGACCTCGACCTCGAGGCGCTCCTCGACGCGTTCCACCACCTCCACGATCCGGAACGAGTTGAAGGTCGGCAGGTTGGTCAGGGTGGGGGTCGCGTGCAGGATGTCCGGGTCGACGCCGAGGACCTCGGCGGTGACCTCGATGACGGCGGTGTGGACGGTGGATCGGTCCATGGTGTCTTCTCCCGGGATGCGGTCAGGCGCCGAGCTTGGCGAAGCCCTCTTCGACGCGGGTCAGGTTGTCGGCGACGTGCGGCAGGGCGAGCGGATCCTCGGCGGCGAGGGCGGCCTCCTGCTCCTCGTCGGTGCCGCCGTACAACATGCTGGTGGCGGCCTTGAAGCGCAGCGCGTCCGGATCGTCGCCGAGCAGGTGCCCGGCGAGCACCGCCAGGTCGAGTTCGTCGAGCAGGTAGCGGGCCAGCGACGCCGAGTCGGTCACGCCGCGCATGTGCAACGTCTCCCGCAGCGGCGTGAAGTCGGGGTAGACGTAGAAGGCCCCGGTCGGTGGGCGACACGTCGCACCGACCGCCACGACGGAGCGGTGCACGGCCCGGGCCACCGCGCCGTGCAGCCGGGCACTGGCCGCCAGCCGCTGCCGGATCTCCGGCGGCTCGGCGAAGGCGTACGCCGCCACCTGCTGCATCGGGCCGGCCAGGGTGGACCACAGGTCACTGGCCACGCTGATCAGCCCGTCGCGCAACCGGCGGCCGGCGGCGCCCGGCGGCACCCGCAAGGCTCCGATCCGCCAGCCACCCAGCGCCAGCGACTTGGACAGGCCGGTCGTCACCACGGTCCGGTGCGGGACCAGTTCGGCGGGACTGACGAAGGGCGTGTCCGGCCGGTGCAGCACGTCCCGGTAGATCTCGTCCGAGACGATCGTCAACCTCTCGGCCTCGGCGATCGCGCACACCTCGCCGATCAGCTCGGCGCTGGCGAGCGTACCGGTCGGGTTGTCCGGCAGGGTGAGCACGACGATCCGGGGGTCGCCGCCCTCGCGGCGGGCCGCCGCGATCGTCTCCCGCAGCGCGGTGGGCTCGGGGATGCCGCCGCAGCTGTCCGGGATCGGCACCCCCCAGGCCCGCTTGCCGGCCATCCGGGCCTGCGGGGCGTAGGAGTTCCAGCAGGGGCGGGGCAGCAGCACGTCACCCGGCAGGACCAGGTTCAGTGCCATCAGCAGCGGCTTGCTGCCGGGGCCGAGCAGCACCTGCTCGGGGCCGGTGGGCAGGCGTCGCCGCCGGAAGTAGCCGGCCACCGCCGCCCGGGCGTCCGGCGCCCCGGCGACCGGGCCGTACGCGTTGCGGCTGGCGCCCGCGCACAACTGCTCCACCAGGGGCCCGAACGGGGGCAGGCGGGACTCGCCGAAACCCAGGTGGACGACGGGTCGTCCCTCGGCGCGCAGGCGAGCGACCTTTTCGTTGAGGGCGAGATTCGGTGACATCGAGGTCATGACAGCACCGCCGTTCGGATGTCGTCGGGCACGTCGGCGGCCAGTTCCAGCTCGCTGAGCCAGGCCGCGCCGGTGTGGTAGTGGGCCCGGAACGGGCGGCCGACCAACGCGGGGTTGCGGGCCTGGAGCATCCGCAGTTGGAAGTAGCGGCCGTCCGGGTGGGTCTCGACACCGTCCACGATCACCTTGCCGGAGGTGGTCGACATGACCGGCCCGCGGACGGTCCGGGCGAGGCCGGGCAACGTGCGGTACGCGGCGTGGAAGATCTCCACCGCCCGGGCCAGCGGCACCTTGAAGTAGTCGTACGGGCCGGTGTCGCGCTCGACGAACATGTAGTACGGCACCGCTCCGGCGGCCAGTTCGGCCCGCCACAACTCCGCCCAGACGTCGGCCTGGTCGTTGATGTGCGAGACCATCGGGGCCTGGCAGTAGATCACCGCTCCGGTGGACCGGATCCGGCGCATCGCGGTCGCCACCAGGGGTGCGCGCAGTTCCCGCGGATGGGTGAAGTGCGCCATCACCGCGACCTGCTTGCCGGCCGCGATGACCTGCTCGAACAGGCGCAACAGCCCGTCGCTGTCGGCGTCGCCGACGTAGCGCTGCGGCCAGTAGGCAAGCGACTTGGTGCCGATCCGGATGGTCTGGACGGTCGGCACGTCGAGCAGCGGTTCGAGGTGGCCGCGCAGCCGTTCGGTGCTCATGATCATCGGGTCGCCGCCGGTGACCAGCACGTCGCTGACCTCGGGGTGGTCGCGCAGGTAGTCCACCAGCCGGTCGGGGCCGGGAGTGGCGAAGCGGAGCGCGGGATCGCCGACGAACTGCGCCCAGCGGAAGCAGTACGTGCAGTACGAGTGGCAGGACTGGCCCTGGGTCGGGAAGTAGAGCACGGTTTCGCGGTACTTGTGCTGCAGGCCGGGCAGACGCTCACCCCGGTGCACCGGCACGTTGTACTCCCGCTGACCGGACGGGTGCGGGTTCAGGCCGGCGCGGATGCGGGCGACCACGGCGGCGACCTCCCGGGGGGCACCCGAGTCCACGACGGCGGCCAACGCCTGCTCGTCCTCGGCGGAGAGCATGCCGCTCTGGGGGAAGAGCAACCGGAACATCGGGTCCTTCTCGGGCCGCGTCCAGTCGACCAGGTGGTCGAGGACGTATTCGTTGACCCGGAACGGAAAGACGTGCGCCAGTAGAGCGATTTTGTCGCGCAGGTCGGGGCGCAGGCCGTACCTGCTGGCGATCTCGCCGATGTGGCGCGGACCGAAGGCCCGGAAACGAGCGGCGGCCACCGGTTGTTCGAGCATCAGTGTCATACGAATTCCTTCACTCCGGACGTGGGCCGAATGCCATTCGACGCTTATCAATTGCCGCCGGCCGGCGGTCGCGTCGTCCACCGCCAACTACCCCCGCACCAATGCCCTAACCGACCTGACGACATCTTCCGATCAGCCTTCCTCATATCGCGATAGAAGACCTTTATGGCTGGTCGGGCAGCAGCGGCGATAACCATTTTCGAGCCCCCCATCAACATATTGAATCGACTCTTGGAGGCGCCGGTGTTTATGGCTTCGGTAACGACGGAAATAGACCTACGTCATCTTCGACACACGTAAGGAGTGCGTTGCTCATGAATCTCGCCACTGGTCGCGGGTGGAAGCGGTGAACGGCGTGGACGGCGCGCAGCCGATGCTGCTGCCGATGGGCCGGCCCCGCTCCGGCATGTCCAGCGTCCTGATCCACCCGGCCGGCGGCGGCCTCGGCGCCTACGCGGGCGTGGTGCTGAAGCTGGGCCGTCGTGGGCCGGTGTTCGGCATCCGCGGCCACGGTCTCGCCCCGGGCGAGACGCCGGACACCACGGTCGCCGCGATGACCGACAGGTACCTGACCCTGCTGGACAGCCTGCCCGACCCACCGGACCTGCTGTTCGGTTGGTCGCTGGGCGGCGTCGTGGCGTGGGAGCTGGCGGCGCGGCTGCGCTCCTCGTCGGGCCGCCGACCGCGGGTCGTCATGGTCGACAGCCCCGCGGCCGGCATCGACCGCGACCCGTCGGCCGCGCGACGGTGGCGCGAGCGGGTCCGCGAGTCGCTGACCGAGAACGGCGGATTCCCCGCCGACCGGGTCGCCCGGACGGTCGAGGCCCACCTCGACGCGGTCACCGCCTACCGGGTGGCGGGTGAGCACGACTGCCCCACCCTGCTGCTGCCCTGCGCCCAGGAGGAGAACGCCGCTCATCTCGCGGCCTGGCGATCGGCGACGCCGCAGCTGACGGTGCGACCGCTGCCCGGCGGGCACTTCACCGCCTTCGACCGCGAACAACTGCCGTTGCTCCTCGGCCACCTCGACGAGTTCCTCGCCGCGACGACGGAGGCGACACGTGCCTGACGAACTGCTCGCCACCGCGCGGGCGGCGTACGCCGCCGCGCCGCCGGTCGGCGACCCCGCCTACCGCGGCTACTGCGCGGCGCTCGCCCGACGTCTCGTCGCCGACTGGCCGCTGATCGTGGCGGCCAACGCCGACGACGTCGCCGAGGCCGAACGGACCGGCATGCCCCCCACCCTGGTGAACCGGCTCCGGCTGACCGACGCCCACCGGGACCGCATGGTGGCGCTCACCGAACAGGCCCGGCGGGAGATCGAGACCGTGGTCACGGTCGAGGTCCCGGTCACCGGCGCGGCGCGGACGGTGCACCGGGTGCCCCGCCCCCTCGGCGTCGTGCTGATGGTCTACGAGGCCCGGCCGACGGTCACCGTCGACGGCGCGCTGCTGCCGGTCGTGGTGGGCAACGCCGTCCTGCTGCGCGGCGGACGGGAGAACGCCGCCACGAACGCCGCGCTGGAACGGACCGCGCACGCCGCGCTGGCCGAGGCCGGGCTGCCGACCGGGCTGGTCACCGTCCTCGACGACCCGCACCGGCGGCTGCTCCGCGCCCTGCTGAAACGACCAGACCAGGTGGACGTGGTGATCCCGCGCGGCAGCCCGGCGCTCGTCGACGCCTGCCGAACCAGCGCCATCCCGCTCATCGCCAGCGGCGGCGGGGTCAACCACCTGTACGTGCACCGCAGCGCCGACCTCGACCTGGCGGCCCGGGTGACGCTGGACAGCAAGCTTCCCGAGCCCGCCGGCTGCACCTCGGTGGAGACGGTGCTCGTCGACTCGACAGTGGCCGAGGCGTACCTGGAGGCGTTGGCCCGACAGCTCAAGGAGGCCGAGGCGACGCTCACCCTCCGGGTCGACCCCGGGGTCGACGTCCCGGTGGCGCCCGGGTTGCGGACCGAACCGCTGGGACCGTACGACGTCGGCCGGGAATTCCTCGAACCGGTGGTCGCGCTCGTCGGCGTCGACGGCCCGGCCACCGCGCTGGAGCACATCCGCACGCACGGCTCCGGACACACCGAGGGCGTCCTCGCCCGCGATCCGGAGGTCACCGACGCGTTCCGGCGCGGCGTCGACGCCGCCATGGTGGTCGTCAACGGCTCGCTGCGGCTGCACGACGGTCCCACCCTCGGTCTCGGCACCGAGATCGCCATCGCCACCGGCCGGCTGCACGTCCGGGGTCCGGTGACCCTCGCCGCGCTCGTCACCTACAGCTATGTCACCGACGCGGCGGGAGCGCTGCGCGGCTGACCCGTGTCCTGTCCGTCCGCCCCCTGGAGAGGGAGATCATGCCCACGCACCTGTCACTCGACCGGTCGGCCGTCGCCACCGTCGTCAAGAAGATCGTCGTCGCCGAGTCCCGCCTGTCCGTTCCGCCCGAGGTCATCTCCGACGACGAACCGCTCGTCGGCGACCTGCTGCACGTCAACTCGCTCGGCTTCGTCGGCATGCTCGTCCGCATCGAGGACGAGTTGGACGCGACGCTGCCGGACGACCTCTTCGTGGGGCGCAGCTTCCGCACCGTCGGTGACCTCATCGACGTCGTGACCGCCGCGGAGGTGCAGCCGTGACCACCGAGGTCCCCACCCGCTGGCGCAGCGTCCTGCCGTACCTGGCCGAGCCGCTGCCGCCGGACGTCACGCCGCGCCGCGAGAGCGGCGAAGTCAAGATCAACCTGCCCGTCGAGCTGGTCCGGCACAGCGTCTCCACGAAGGAGTACTGGGACATCCCCGCCCCGGTCGTGGAGCGGTACCGGCAGTACCGGCCGACCCCGCTGTGGCGCGCCCGCGGCTTCGAGGAGGCCGTCGGCGCACGGGTGCCGATCTACGTCAAGAACGAGGGCGTCAACATCTCCGGCAGTCACAAGCTCAACACCGCCCTCGCCCAGGCCCACTACTACCGTCAGGCCGGCGTCGAGGAGCTGGTCACCGGCACCGGCGCCGGCCAGTGGGGCACCGCGATGGCCGCCGCGTGCGCCCTCTTCGGGCTCCGCTGCCGGGTCTTCATGGTGGAGTCCAGCCTGCGCCGCAAGCCGTACCGGGGGGTGCTCATGCGGATGCTCGGCGCCGAGGTGCACCCCAGCCCCAGCGGCCTGACCAAGGTCTCCGCCAGCGAGGATCTCGCCGCCGGCAACAGCCTCTCCCTCGCCATCGGCGAGGCGGTCGAGTACGCCGCCGACCACGACGGCGTCGCGTTCTGCATCGGCAGTGGCGAGACCTACAGCATCCTGCACCAGTCGGTGATCGGGCTGGAGGCGGCCGACCAGCTCGCCGAACTCGACGCCCGGATCGACACGGTGGTCGGCTGCGTCGGCGCCGGCTCCAACTTCGGCGGCATCGCGCTGCCGTTCCACGCCGCCGCCCGGGCCGCCGGAGCGGAGGGACCCCGGCTGGTGGCCGCCGAGTCCAGCAGCACCCCGAAACTCACCCGGGGCGTCTACGCGTACGACAAGACCGACGCGACCGGCAGCGGCCCGATGGAGGCGATGTACACAATCGGCAGCGACTACCAGATCCCCGACGCGCACACCGCCGGCCTGCGCTTCCACGGGGCGGCGAAGCTCATCTCCGCGATGCGGCACGCGGGTGACGTGGACGCGGTGGCGGTCAACCAGGTCGACGCCCTGGACGCGGGACGACTGCTCACCCGACACGAGAGCCTCCTGCCCGCGCCCGAGTCCGGGCACGCCCTGGCCGCGGCCGCCCGGATCGCCGCCTCCGGCGAGTCCCAGCAGGGCGTGCTCGTCTGCGTGAGCGGGCACGGCTACCTGGACCTGGCCGCGTACGAACACTTCCTCGCCGGCGGCGTGGAGGACCAGTCGCCGCCCGACGAGGCGCTGGCCCGCGCGGTGGCCGGTCTGCGACCGGTGGGAGCGGCGTCGTGACCGCCGCCGTCGCCACCGGCGTCCGTACCGAGCTGCTCGACTGCATCCAGGCCAACCTCGCCGTCCTCGCCGACCGGTGGGGCGAGCCGGAGCGGCACCTGGCCCTCGGCGCGACGCTGCGCTTCCAGCCGCGGCCCGGTCCCGACGGGCTGCCCACCGTCGACCCGCCGGTGCGCCAGCACCTGGCCGAGCTGACCGGGCACGTCGGCCTGGTCGCCCGACACGAGCACCGCCACCTCGACCCGACCGGTCAACGCGCGCTGGCGGAACGGGCCGCTGTCGTCTATGCCGTCGGCGACAGCTACCACATGCCGTGGCTCCCGTACGCGGGCCACAGTCACATGGAACACAGCTACCTCGTCGCCCTGCACGGCGAGGAGGCGCTGATCGGCGACGCCTACGACAACGAGACCGCCTGGGGTGCCGCGCGACCCGGCGACTGGACGCTGCCGTGGGCGCGGCTGCCCATGGCCGACCTGGCCGTGGTCTACACCATCACCGACGACTACCGGCCGCCCTCCCCCTCGGTACGCCTGGACGACCCGGCGGCCTACCTCGAGGCGTACGCGCGGTGCGGCGACCCGGTCGCCGCGGCCCGGCGACTCACCGCCGAGACGTGGCTGATGAGCCGAGCGCGCAAGCTGCACGCCGCGTACCGCCTGCACCGGGGGGAGAGCCTGGACGCGGAGGCGCACCTGCGCCGCTGGGACCAGCTCACCGCCACCGCCTTCATCGCCCTGCGCCGGGTGGAGCGGGGTCGACCCGCGCCCGGCACGCTGCTGACCGACCTGGCCGCAGCCCTCACCGCCGACCGGGACGTCTTCGCGACCCGGCCCGACCAGTTGGAGAAGCCGTGAACCAGACCTTTCAGGACCTGCTCGTGCCGTACCTGCCGTACCTCAACGGTCGACAGGTCACCGAGGAGAGCCGCCTGCACGACCTCGGCCTCAACTCGATGAAGGCCATCGACCTGCTCTTCACCATCGAGGACGAACTCGGTGTGTCGCTGCCGGACGAGGATCTCAACGACTCGACGTTCGCGACCGCCGGCAGTCTGTGGCGCGCGGTGCAGCGGGCCAGCGTCGGCGAGCCCACGAAGGTGAACGTCTGATGACCCTTCCGACGGTGCTGGACGATCCGGCGGCGGACGCACCCCGGGTGCTCGACGCCCTCGGTCCCGGCGCGACCGGGCCGGACGTCTGGCGGACACTGGGCGCCGCGGGCCTGCTCGCGCAGGTGTACCGCGACGGTGATCCTCGGCAGGGGGTGGACCCGGCCGCGCTCGGCGCGCTGCTGAGCGCCGTCGACGAGCGCTGCCCGGTGGGGACCACGCTCGCGGTCTGCGTACCGTTGGCCACCTGCCTGCCGCTGCTGGCCGGCGGAACCGGTCCGGCCGCCCGGACCCTGACGGACGCGCTGCGTGGCGACGCCGTCGTGGCCCTGGCCGCCACCGACGATGTCGCCGGTTGTGACCTGGCCTCGCTCGGCACCACCGTGACGTTGCACGAGGACCACGTGGAGCTCACCGGGACCAAGCGCTGGATCACGAACGCCACCCGCTGCGACGCGCTGCTGGTCCTGGCCCGGCACCGGCCCGGCCCGCACTTCACCAACTTCACCTGGCTGCTGGTGCCCGCCACCGCCCCCGGCGTCCGCGCCGAGGCGGCCGAGACCGACCTCTTCGACGGCTCGGGCACCGGGCATCTCTTCTTCGACCGGGTCCGGCTCGGTCGCGACCACGTGGTCGGTGGGGTCGGCCGGGGCATGAGCGGATTCGCCGCCCACATCGCCGTCGAACGGCTCGCCGGGGCGTTGTGGGCGGTCGCGCTCTGCCGGCGGGTCCTGGCGGACACCCTGCGCTACCTCCAGGACCGCCGATACGGTGACGGCACCCTCTGGCACCTGGAGGGCGTCCGCCAGCGGTACGCCGCCGCCCTGCTGTCCGCCCGGCAGCACCTGGCGCTCACCGACAGCCTGGCCGAGGCCGTGGCGTTGCGCCGGGACGCGACCGCCGCGGCGATGCTCAAGGCCAGCGCCGCGGGCGCCCTCGAACGGGTGCTCGGCGAGTGCGCCCACCTCCAGGGCGCGTACGGCTTCCGGACCGGTGGGCCGCAGCACCTGCGCGCCCAGGCCGCCCTGTTCGGCATCGGCGGCGGCACGACCGAGGTCGTGCTGTCGGTGATGGGCGGCGCCGCCACCGACATCCTCGCGGGGCTGGACCGATGAGGGCGCGTGAGGTCGGCCCGGGGGTCTGGGCGGCGGCCGGCGGCGTCACGACCGACGGCACGACACGGGCGGACCGCTCCGCCGCCCAGGCGATGGCACCCTGGCGGGCCCGGCAGTTCCTCGGCGGGCGGGCCCTGCTGCGGTCGCTGCTCGCGGAGGTCGTGCCGCCGGTCGCGGGAGCGGACCTGGTGCCCGGCCCGAACGGCAAGCCGGTGCTGGCCGGTTGGCCCGACGTGGGCGTCAGCATCTCGCACGACGAGGAGTACGTGGCCGTGGGCGTGGCCGCCGGCCGCCGGGTCGGTGTCGACGTGCAGACACCGCCGGACCCGGTTCCGGCGTCGATGCTGCGCCGGTGCGCCCGTCGTCATCTGGACGAGTTGGCCGTGCTGCCGCCCCGCCGGCGAGACCGGGTCTTCACCGAGATCTGGGCCGTCCAGGAGGCCTGCGTCAAGGTCGACGGCTCCGGCATCGGCGGTCGTCCGTGGCGGATCGACGTGCCGCCGGACGAGGACGAGGGCGACTGGCGGGGAGTGCGCTGGCGCAAGCTACGCGACCTCGCGGACCCGCCCGTGGCGTGCGCGTGGGACGGCGGTGACCGATGATGCCGGAACTGTCCTGCTACACCACGGCCCTGGTCGACCACCTCGGACCGGCCGCCGCGGACCGGCTCGCCGACTCGGTACGTCTCCGGGTCCGCCTCGACGCCCCGGACGGCGTGCTGGCCTTCTCGCACCACGATCGCGTCGACGGCGGGTCGCTGGCGTACGCGTCCACCGGCGACTGGGCGACCGCCCGCGCGGCACTCGCCGAGCAGCTCGCCGAGCACGACTCGGTGATCGTCGTCGGCAACACCTACCACCTGCCCTGGTCGCCGCAGCACCTGTCGCAGTCGGTCGCCCACTGGTTCGTCCTGAGGGGACACCGGGACGGCCGGTGGCGGGTGAGTGACCGGTTCGACGCGCTGCTGCCCGCCGGTCAACAGCGACCCTTCACCGGGTGGCTCGACGACGCCGCGCTGCGGACCGCGCTGACACCACTGGGTCGGTGTGCCCCGCACCAGCACAACCGGGACGTCTACGCGTTGGGCGTCCCCGTCGAGGTGGGCGACCCCGACCAGTACCGGTGGCTCCGACCCGGCGGCGGCGGGGAACTCGTCTGGCCGGGCGAGTGGCTGCACGAGCCGGCCGTGGTGCTGGCCGCGGTGCGTGACCGGTTCCGCGCCGACGACCAGGCCCTGCATCGGCACGCCGACGACCTGTGGGCGGCCGCCCGGCACCACTGTCACCGGCTGACCCGCCGCGGCGAGCCCACGCTGGCCACGGCCTGGGCCGAGCTGCCCAAGGCGCTGCGGTTCGCCGCCGACTCGGCTCGGCGCGGTCGCCCCCGGCCCGGGGTGCTCACCGGGGTATTCGACCGGCTCATCGAGCTGACGACCAGGACAGAGGTGTACCGATGATCAGCCTTGAGACGGCAGTCGACGAGCGGGCCTACCGCGCCGCCATGTCCCGGCTGGGCAAGTGCGTCGCGATCACGACCGCGCTCGGTCCGGCCGGCCCGGTGGGCTGCACCACCACCTCGCTCATGTCGCTGTCGGTGGCGCCGCCGAGTGTGCTGCTGGCCTTCCGGACCGGTGGTCGTACCCTCGCCGACCTGCTCGCGGCCGGCCGCTTCGCGGTCAACGTGCTCTCCCGCGACCAGGACGCGCTGGTCCGCCGCTTCGCCGCCGGCACTGCCCGGGAGCGCTTCGGGGCGGTGGACTACCGCCTGCACGACGGCGTACCGCTGCTGCGGGACGTCGCCGTCGCGATGGTCTGCCACGTCCGCGAGACGCTCACCGCCGTGGATCACACGCTCGTCGTCGGCACCGTGTGCGAGCTGCGGACCGGCCCGGACGAGCCGCTGGTGCTCGTCGGTGGTCGACCGCACCGCGCCGTGCCGGAGGCCCCCGCACCGCCGATCCCCACCCAGAACTGTTGACCAGGAGGCCCCATGTCCCATGTCACGCACCGACCCGACGAACGGTTCGACGAGTTCCTCCTCGCCGCCGCGCGTACGTCGCCGGACAGCCCGGCCGTCGTGGAGTACGTCGACGGCGGCACCCGGCACACCACATTCGGTGAGCTGGCAGCCGCCGCCGAACGCCACGCCGCCGCACTGGACCGGTACGGCCTCGACGTCGGCGACCGGGTGATGGTGGTCTCGGACACCTCGGCGGAGGCCATCGCGCTCCTGCTGGCCTGCTCGTCGCGGGGGCTGCCGTTCGTGTCGGTGAGCCCGGAGACGCCGGACGAGCGGCGGGCCACGATCGCGGCTCTCGCCGAACCCGCGCTGTGCCTGTTCGCCACCCCACCCGCCGACACCGCCCCCGGCGAGGGTTGGTTCGGACCCGACGGCATCCACGTGCCGGCCCCGCCGGAGCCCCGGCCACGCCGACGCCGGACGGTGACACCCACCGACCCGGCCTACATCATCTTCACCTCCGGGACGACCGGGCTCCCGAAGGGCGTCGTGATGAGCCACCGGGCGGTGGTCTCCTTCTACCGGGGCATGCTCGCCGAGGGCATCGTCGGGGTCGATGACCGGGTGGCCTCGACCGCGCCGCTGCAGTTCGACTTCTCGTTGCTCGACATCGGCCTGGCCCTGGGCAGCGGCGCGGCGGTCGTGCCGGTGCCGCGGACGCTGCTGCGCTGGCCCACCCGCTTCCTCAAGGTTCTGCGCACCACCCGGGCCACGCAGGTCAACGGCGTTCCGTCGATCTGGCGGCAGGCGCTGCGACACGTTCCCGATCAGATCGCCGAGCTGACCGACCTGCGCGGCGTGCTGTTCTGCGGCGAGGACTTCCCGCTGCACGAGCTGCGCCTGCTCCAGCGGTTGCGTCCGGCGGCCCGGCTGGTCAACTGCTACGGCGCGACCGAGTCGATGGCGGCCAGCTTCGCCGACGTGCCGAACCCGCTGCCCGAGGATCTCGACCGGCTGTCGATCGGCGCCGGCCACGTCGGCGCCGAGCTGCTGGTGGTACGGGATGGCGAGGTGACCGAGGAGGTCGGCGCCGTCGGCGAGATGTACCTGCGCAGTCCCGCGCTCTTCTCCGGATACTGGGGCGACGCCGAGGCGACCGCCGCCACCCTCGTGCCCGACCCGGTCGAACCGCGCTCCGGTGAGCGGGTGCTCCGCACCGGTGACCTGGCCTACCGCGGGGAGGACGGCGAGCTGCGCTTCTGCGGACGGGTGGATTCGCAGGTGCAGATCCGCGGCAACAGGGTGGAGCTGGCCGAGGTGCAGCGGCGGCTGCTGCAGTTCCCCGGGGTGGCCGAGGCCGCCGCGGTCGTGGTGACACCACCGGACCAGGACCCGGAGCTGGCCGCGTTCGTGGTCCTCGCCGCCGACGCGCCACCGGTCCAGGAGAGCGATCTCCTGGCCTTCTGCCTACGGTCGATGCCGTCCTACATGGCGCCGAGCCGGATGCGCGTGGCCGACGCGCTGCCGGTCAACCAGCACGGCAAGACCGACAAGCGCAAGCTGCTCGCCGCGCTCGCCGCGCTCGCCGGGCAGTGACGGGCGCGACCTCAGTCCTCCCGGATCACCTGTTCGGCGGCGGCGAGCACGACCTGCAGGGCGGTGTGGGGCATGCTGCCGCGCCGCCACACCGCCTGGGTGAACGTCTGCGTCGGCGGCTTCCAGGGCACCTTGCGCAGGACACCCGCCGCGATGTCCCGAGACACCGCCACCTCGGGCAGCAGCCCGGCACCCACCCCGTTCGCGACGCTGCGCTTGACCGCCTCCAGCGAATTGAGCTGCAGCGTGCGGCGGGGCGGGGCCGGGAAGGACTTGTCCTGCAGCGGGAAGGCCAGGCAGTGCCGGGCGTCGACGTCGGAGCAGACAAGCATCGTGTGGAAGAGGTCCTCGACGTTCGCGGGCCGGCCCGAACTGTCCTCCGGGGCGGCCACCAGCGCCAGCGGTTCCGGCCGGAGGATGCTGAACTCCAGATCCTCGTACGACTGCTCCACCCCGATCAGGAAGACACAGTCCAGTTGCCCGTCGCGCAGGCGACGCAGGGCGTCCTGGGGCTCCAGCGAGTGCAGGGAGAGCTCGATCTCCCGGTGACGGACGCACAGGTATTCGATGAGCGGTAGCAGCCGGTGGTTGGTCAGGGTCTCCGGTGATCCCACACTCACCCGGCCGTGGGGCTCGCTCGGGACGGAGACCGCCCGCTGTGCGTCCGCGGCCAGCCGGACTATCTCACGGGCGTAGGGAATCAGGGCCCGACCGCTGCTGGTGGGGCGAACCCGGCCGGGCGGTCGCTCCAGGAGGATCGCCTGCAGCGACCGCTCCAGGGTCTTGATCCGATGGGTGATCGTGGGTTGGCTCACCTTCAACCGGACCGCCGCCGCGGTGAAGCTTCCGACTTCCACAGTGGTCAGAAGCGCCTGGAGCTGAGGAATGTCCACAACCTCTCCCGCATCATGAGCCGTGCCCGGATGCGCCGGGCGTTGAGCAGAATCACGTGGATGGGCTGAGTCTGACGAGCGGCCTTGGACTCACGCTCCGTCACGCCCAGATAGTTGCCGCATGTAAATTTTTCACGACCGACGGTAACACCTCCAAATCAGACGGTGCAAGCATGTCGATGAATGTTTAGGGCGGGGAAAATTGGGTATCCGCGGCTACCGTCGTGGTGCGCTAATCGCGCGTGTCCGCCGTGCCGCCTCGATCATCACGGTGCACAATGGCGTTCGGAGGTGATCAATGTGACTGACGGGGAAAGGGTCCCGAAGCTGTGTCAGGTGGTGCTCGACTGCACCGACGCCAGGTCACTCGCGGAGTTCTACCGGTCGCTGCTGGGCCTGACGTACGGGCCCGGTGACGAGCCGCCGGAGCCGGGGCGGGCGGACGAGCGCGGTGACGACTGGCTCGTGCTCAGGACCGCCGACGGCACCCCGCAACTAGCCTTTCAGCAGGTAGACCAGTTGCCGCCGCCGACCTGGCCGGACGATCGGGTGCCACAACAACTGCATCTGGATCTCAGCGTGACCTCGATCGAGGAGTTGCGGGCGCAGCACGAGCGAGTCCTGGCCCTCGGGGGCCGGCTGCTGTCCGATCAGAAGAACGGCCCCGACGAGCCGTTCCGGGTCTACGCCGACCCGGCCGGACATCCCTTTTGCGTCTTCGTCGCCTGAGGAGGATTCGGGCCGCTCCGACAATCGGGGCGGCCCGAATCTCCCGGGTGGTTCGGAAAGGCGCGGCCGTCGGCCCACCGTCTATCGACCCGCCGACAGTCCCGCCAGTTATTGAGCGCGGATCTTCCGCCCTGGAATGCGATTCCCGCAAGCACTTCCGTCGCCGAGACCGGTGAGCACGCCTTTCTGAAGAGACGGATGGCGGCTGCTCGTCCGAGCAGATCAGGCGGTCGGCACCGGCGCCAGAGCCGCCGCGAGGGCCTCGGCGTTCTTCTTGTCCACCCGGGGGAAGGTCAGCGTGATGCCGTCCCCCGCGCCCCCGAAGGCGAGACGCAACAGGCTCACCACGCCGATCTTCGCCTCGGCGAGCGCGATGTGTTCCCGGGGCACCTCGCCGAGCACACCCGTGCCGGGTCCACCGAGGAAGGTCTGTGGCAGGAAGATCATTCGCTGGTCGGTGAGCACGATGAACTGCTTCTTGGTCCGCGCCAGCGCGGTGCCCGCCGCTCCGGCAGCCGCCTGGATCAGCCCCTGCGTGACCGCCGTCCCGAGCCGACTGGCCGAGAAGCCTCCGACCAACGCTCGGGTCGCGGTAATGGGCCGCTCCCCCGGCTGCAGGATCGGCGCCACCCGCTCGAACGCGCGGGTCTGGAGCTTCTGGTTCATGGTGTCCTCCGTCGTTGACCGTGATCGGCGCTGATGTTACGGAGCAGGTCACCGGGGGCTATCCGCCGATCAGCCGCATGATCATGACAGTCGGCCATGATCGACATCGGGCCACTCGTGCTCGCCGTCCTGTGCCAGCGCGTCTCGGACTGCTGTCACCGCCGCGACGACTAGGTTGTGTTGCTCACTAGTCAGCGGTACTTTCTAGTCATGGGTGACGAGCCGCAGTGGCCAGCACAGTGGATGCGAGGCGTCCTGGAGCTGTGCGTGCTCGCGCTTGTCGGCGAGCACGAGACCTACGGCTACGAGATCGTGCAACGGCTGAGGACAGCGGGGTTCGGCCAGGTCAAGGGCGGCACGCTGTACGCGATCCTGTTGCGGCTGGAGGAAGACGGCCTGATCGACTCGGCGTGGCGCGAAGGCGCCGGCGGCCCCGGCCGGAAGTACTACCTGATCACCGACGCCGGGCGGGCCGCGCTGGGCGCGCGCCGGGACAACTGGGCCGCCTTCGTCGCGACGACATCCGAGCTGTTGACCACCACGGGGACGGAAGCACGATGAGTGACTCCTACAGCGATCAACTCGTTGTCGCACTTCGACTACGGGAGGTGCCGGGACCGCGGATCGGTCAGATCGTCGCCGAGGTGGAGGCGTTCACCGCCGACTCCGGGCAGGATCCGATCGAGGCGTTCGGCCCCGTGGAGACGTACTCCGACAGCATCGCGGCGGAGCTGCGCTCTGAGCCTCCGACGCGGCGCAGAACGCGCGAGCTGCTCTGGGCCGGCCCGCCGGCGGTCGGCTCACTGGTCCTGGTCGACGGGTTGTGGGGCGTGCTCAGGGGAGATCGGGCGGAGATCACCCTCGGCACGGCCATGGTCGCGGTCCTCCTACCCCTGGCTGCCCTCCTGCTGGTCGCCGCACTGACGCACGCTCGTCGGTGGGCCTCCGTCGTCGCCGCGTCGATCGCCGTGGCAAGCGTCGCGCTGCTGTGGGCCGGCGACCGGCTGGTGCTGGTGCGCTATCCGGCGTGGATCGGGCTGTGCTGCGGCGCCCTGTTGTTGGTGACCGGTCTCGGCCTGGTTACCGCAACTCAGCGGGATCCGGTGATCGATCCACGGACCGGCCACGACCGGCACCCGATGACCGTACGGTTCGCCGTGCTGGCGGGCGTACCGATGGCGCTCGCGCTGGTCCTGCTTGTGGTCGTCGCCCTGCTCACCGACTGACACCGAGCATCGACGGGCTGAACCGTCAGTCCGGCACGCCCGCGCTCACCGCGACGCGGGTGGCCATCGGGCGGTCGTCGGCGCGGTGGCCGACGATGGAGCCGAGAATCTCGCCGGCGCGGACGGCCGCGTTGGACAGCAGGGAGGCGCTGATGCCGTGGGAGTGTTCGGTGCCGCCCTGCAGGTAGACGTTTGCCCGCACCGACGCGTCCGCCCGGATGCGATAGTCGCGCTGCACCACGGCCCGGCCGAACTCGTCCCGGTGGTAGTACCGGGCGGCGTCGTCGAGCAGCGGGAACGGATCGACCGGCTGGTAGCCGGTGGCGCAGATCAGGACGTCGGCGTCGAGGACCGACACCTCGCCGGTGGTGAGCGTCTCGACGGTCACCGCCACCCTGCCGTCGTGCTCGCGGGCCCCGGTCAGGCGGGACATGTTGAGCAGGCGCAGCCGCTGGACGCCGTTGACCTTCTCCTGGTAGGAGCGCCGATAGAGTTCCTCGATGAGGTCGGCGTCGACGACCGCGTAGTTGGTGTTGCGGTGGTAGTTCATCAGCATCGTCTTGACCTCCGACGGCGCGGTGAAGTAGTCGTCCACGGCGGCCGGGTCGAAGATGCGGTTGGCGAACGAGCTGTCGTCGGCAGGGCTGTAGCCGTACCGGGAGAACACGCCGCACACCTCGGCGGACGGGAACCGCTCGTGCAGGAACGCGGTGACCTCGGCGGCGCTCTGGCCGGCGCCCACCACGACGAACCGGGACGGGTCGGTGCCGTCGAGGCGCTCGATGTTCGTCAGGAGGTCGCGGCTGTGCCAGATCTGGTCGGAGGCCTCCACGCCGGCCGGGGTCTGCGGGAGCAGCCCGGTCGCGACGACGAGGTTGCGCGCACGGTACGAGTCGACGCCGCCGCTGTGGCGCACCAGCACGTCGAACGCCTCGACGACGCCGTCGCGGAGCACCGGGACGACCTTGGTGACCTCCTGGCCGTAGTGGACCAGGTCGTCGACCTTGGCCGCGGCCCACTCGAGGTAGTCGTGGAACTCGACGCGCAGCGGAAAGAAGCTCTTGTGGTTGACGAAGTCGACGAGCCGTCCCCGGTCCTGCAGATAGCACAGGAAGCTGAACTCGCTCGAGGGGTTACGCAGCGTGACCAGGTCCTTGAGGAAGGAAACCTGCATCGTCGCGTCCGACAGCAGCATGCCGCGGTGCCACCCGAACCGGGCCTGGCGCTCCAGGAACACGGCGGTGACCGGGTCCGCCCCGGCGCCGTCGTTGTGCTCGCGCACGGCGACAGCCAGGGCCAGATTGGACGGACCGAAGCCGATTCCGAGCAGGTCGTAGACCGGAATTGCGCCGTACCGAGCGGCCTGTGACATCGGCAGTCCTCATCGTCAGATCGAGTGGGTCGACACCCTGCACGTGGAAGAGCCGCCCCCGGGGACGGCGCGAAGCTAGGTTAGACTAACCTAACTTTTGCTGAGTTGGATGGGCCAGGAGGAACCGTGCGGGTAGTCATGTTCGGGTACCAGACGTGGGGGCATCGGACCCTGCAAGCGCTGCTGGACTCGGAACACGAGGTCGCTCTCGTGGTTACGCATCCGCCGAGTGACCACGCGTACGAGCGGATCTGGAGCGACTCGGTCGCCGACCTCGCGGCGGCGCACGGCATTCCGGTCGAGGTCCGTGACCGGCCCGACGACGATCTGCTGGTCCCGCTGGAGAAGGCCGATCCGGACGTCATCGTGGCGACCAACTGGCGCACCTGGATTCCCCCGCAGATCTTCGAGCTGCCCCGGCGGGGCACACTCAACGTGCACGACTCGTTGCTCCCCGCGTACGCGGGCTTCTCGCCGTTGATCTGGGCCCTCCTCAACGGCGAGAAGGAGGTCGGGGTGACCGCGCACATGATGGACGCGGAGCTGGACGCCGGGAACGTCGTGTTGCAGCGGTCGGTCCCGGTCGGCCCACGGGACACGACCACCGACCTGTTCCACAAGACGCTTGAGCTGTTCGGGCCGATCACCGTCGACGGCCTCGCGCTCATCGCCTCCGGCAGGACCGACTGGACGCCACAGGACCGCTCGAAGGCCAGCTTCTTCCACAAGCGCTCCGATGAGGACAACCGCATCGACTGGACCTGGTCGGCGGAGGAGCTGGACCGGCTGGTCCGGGCGCAGTCCGACCCGTACCCGAACGCGTACGCGTTCCACGAGGGCCGGCGACTGCGCATCGTCGCCGCGTCCGTCTCGCAGGGCATCTACGGCGGCACGCCCGGTCGCATCTTCTTCCGCGAGGGTGACGCCGTCGTCGTCGTGGCCGGCGCCGAGGCCCGCCGTGGCCGGAGCCGTGGTCTCGCGATCGAGCGGGTCCGCCTGGACGACGGCACCGAGCTGACCGCCACTGACTACTTCCGCAGCATGGGCGGCTACCTCACCAGCCACCCGTGACGCACGGGCGCTGATTCGTTCGGGCCTCCGGGGCTCGCGCCGATGGGCCGGGCCCCGGATCCGTCGCGCCTCGAATCCCTACGTTTAGGCCAGGCTTACCTTACTGACGACCGCCCCGGCCCTTTCAGGAGCGACTGTATGCAGATCATCGGTGGCAACACCGGCGGCACCGTGGCGGACCGGGAGGCGTACTCCAGTGGCGGCCCGCTGACCGTCGCCCCGACCACACTCCCGGACGCCTTCGCGACGGTGGCGCGACGTGACCCCGACGCGGTGGCGGTGGTCTTCGAGGACGTCGAGGTCAGTTACGCCGAACTGGACGCCAGGGCCAACCGGCTGGCGCACGTGCTCGTCGCCCAGGGGCTGGGCCCGGATCGGGTGGTCGGGCTCGCCGTACCCCGCTCGGTGGACATGATCGTGGCGGAGCTGGCCGTGCTGAAGGCCGGCGGCGCCTACCTCCCGCTGGACCCGGCCGACCCGGCCGAACGGCTCGCCTACCTGCTCGGCGACGCGCGACCGGTGTGCCTGGTCACCACCTCCGAGGTGGCGGACCGACTGCCCCGAGCCGACGACGTGCCCCGGCTGCTGCTCGACGCCCCCGAGGTGATGGCCGAGCTGGCGAACGCGTCGACAGACGACCCCGAACGGCCCGGCCTGCGGGTCGAGCACGCCGCCTACGTCATCTACACCTCGGGCTCCACCGGGCGACCCAAGGGCGTGCTGCTCACCCACACCGGCGTGGCCAAGCTGCTCTCCACCCAGTTCGAGCGGTTCGGGCTCACCCCCGACGTCCGGGTCCTGCACTTCGCCTCGCCGAGTTTCGACGTCGCGTTCTGGGATCTCTGCCTGGCCCTGCTCTCCGGTGGGCGACTGGTCATCGTCCCCGCCGACCGCCGCGTCGCCGGGCCGGCACTCACCGAGTACGCGATCCGGCACCGCACCAACTTCATGATCCTGCCCCCGGCGCTACTGGCCGCGCTGCCCCCGGAGTGTGAACTGCCACCGGGCATCCTGTTGGCCGGCACCGAACGGGTCTCGCCGGAACTGGTCGCCCGCTGGGCGCGGGATCGCCGGATGTTCAACGCGTACGGCCCGACCGAGGCCACCGTCAACTCCACGCTCGGCGAGTGTGACCCGGAGCGGGTCGACGGCGCCTCGGTCCCGATCGGTCGCCCCGACCCGGGCACCGACGCCTACCTGCTCGACGACGCGTTGCGGCCGGTGGAGCCCGGTGTGCCAGGCGAGCTCTACCTCGCCGGGCCGGGCCTGGCCCGCTGCTACGTCAACCGGCCGGACCTGACCGCCGAGCGTTTCCTCGCCGACCCGTACGGACCACCCGGCGGACGGATGTACCGCACCGGTGACGTGGCGATCTGGCGTGCCGACGGACGGCTGGACTTCCTCGGCCGGGTCGACGACCAGGTGAAGGTGCGCGGATACCGCATCGAGCTGGGCGAGATCGAGTCGGTGCTGGCCCGCCACCCGAACGTCGGTCAGGTCACCGTGCTGGCCCGCGAGGACCGCCCGGGTGACGTGCGGCTGGCCGCCTACGTCGTACCGACCGAGGACAGCGCGCCGCAGGACCGGGCCGACAGCCAGGTCGCCGAGTGGAAGGAACTGCACGAACTGCTCTACCAGGCCGGCCGGGTCGAGCGCTTCGACGAGAACTTCACGGGCTGGAACAGCAGCTTCGACGGCTCCCCCATTCCGTTGGAGCAGATGCGCGAGTGGCGGGACACCACTGTCGACCGGATCCGGTCGCTCCGGCCCCGGCGCGTCCTGGAGATCGGTGTCGGCAGCGGGTTGCTGCTGTCGCGACTCGCCCCGGAGTGCGAGAGCTACTGGGGACTCGACCTCTCCGAGCAGGCCATCGACACGCTACGGGCCGCGGTGGCGACGATTCCGGGACTCGACGAACGGGTCACGCTGCGCGCCCAACCGGCCCACGACCTGGAGGGTGTGCCGACCGGCTGGTTCGACACTGTCGTCATCAACTCGGTGGCGCAGTACTTCCCGAGCGCCGACTACCTGACCGGCGTGCTGCGCGCGGCGGCCGAGCGACTCGCCCCCGGCGGGGTGATCTTCGTCGGAGACGTCCGTAACCTGCGCCTGCACCGGATGCTGCACGAGGCGATCCAGACCAGCCGCGGCGTCGCCCCCACCGAGGTGGACGCCGCCGTCGAGGCCGCGGTCCGCGCCGAACGCGAACTGCTGCTCGACCCGGACTACTTCGCCGCGCTGCCGAGCGGGTCGATCCGGGGCGCCGAGGTGTGGGTCAAGCGGGGCGGTTACGACAACGAGCTGAGCGGCTACCGCTACGACGTCGTGCTGACCACCGCGCCCGTGCCCGCGCCCACGCCCGAGGCGACGTACGCATGGGCCGGGAGCCTGGAGGACGTCCGGAAGCAGTTGACCGCCGGACCGCGGCGACTGCGGGTCACCGCGGTGCCGAACGCGCGCCTGGGTGCGGCGGACGCCCCGTCCGTCGAGGACATCCACGCGCTGGCCGACGCGTCCGACTACCGCGTCGTGGTGACCTTCGCCGGCTCCTCGACAAGCGGGGACCTGGACGTCGTCTTCCAACGCGACGCCGAGCCCCGGCACGCCTACCGTCCCGGCGGGGTGGCCGCGCACGCCAACACCCTGACCGCGGCCGCCGATCCGACGGCGCTGGTGAAGGCGTTGCGTCTGCACGCGGAATCCTGGCTGCCCAGCTACATGGTGCCGACCGGCTTCGTGCTGCTGGACCGACTGCCGGTGCTGACCAGCGGCAAGCTCGACCGGGCCGCGCTGCCAGCACCCGACTACGCCGCCCAGGCCACCGGCACCGCGCCCCGCACGCCCCGGGAGCGGGTGCTCTGCCAGCTCTACGCGGACGTCCTGGGCGTCCCCGGGGTTGGCATCGAGGACGACTTCTTCAGCCTCGGCGGGGACAGCATCGTCTCCATCCAGTTCGTGCTGCGCGCCCGCGCGGTGGGGCTGGTCTGCACCTCACGCCAGGTGTTCGAGCGTCGGACGGTGGCCGCGCTGGCCGAGGTCGTCACCGACCTCGACACCGGCGCCCGGGACCGCCCCGACGACGGGGTGGGCGACATCCCGTTCACGCCGATCCTGCGCTGGCTCGACGAGACCGGCGGCGGAATCGACGCGTTCAGCCAGTCGATGGTGCTCGCCACTCCGGCGGGCGCCACCGAGGCCGACCTGGCCGCCGTGCTGACCGCGCTCACCGACCGGCACGACCTGCTGCGCTCGCGGCTCGTCCGCGCCACCCCCACGACGCCGGGCCGGCTGCACGTCGCGCCGCGCGGCACCGGTCAGCCGTGGCTGCGGCGGGCCGAGCCCGGCGCGGTGGTCGAGGCCGAGGAGCGGGCCGCCGCCGGGCGGCTCGACCCCGAGCGGGGAGTGATGGCCCAGGCCGTCTGGTTCGACAGCGGGCCCTCCGCGCCGGGCCGGCTGCTGCTCGTCATCCACCACAGCGTCGTGGACGGTGTCTCGTGGCGGATCCTGCCGGCCGACCTGGCCACCGCCTGGGAGCAGCGGACGGCTGGTCGTACCCCCGTCCTGGAACGCACCGGCACGTCCTTCCGGCGGTGGGCCACGGCACTCACCGAGGCGGCCCGGCGACCGGAACGCACCGCGGAACTGGCGCTGTGGCGGCGCATCCTGACCGGCGCGGACCCGGCGCTGACGCGGCGCCCGCTGCGGCCGGTGGACGACCTCGCCACCGTCGCCCGGCACACCGTACGGCTGCCCGCCGCGGCCACCGAGCCGGTGCTCACCACGGTCGCCGCCGCCTTCCACGCCGGCATCAACGACGTGCTGCTCACCGCGCTCGCCCTGGCGATGATCGACTGGCGGGCCCGCCACGGCAAGGGGACCGAGCGCTCGGTGCTCATCGCGTTGGAGGGACACGGCCGGGAGGAGCAGGTCGTCGCGAACGCCGACCTCACCCCGGCGCTCGGCTGGTTCACGAGCGTCTTCCCGGTCCGTCTCGACCCGGGCGACATCGATGTCGCCGACGCGTTGGCCGGCGGACCGAGCGCCGGCACCGCGCTGAAGCGGCTCAAGGAGCAACTGCGGGCCATCCCGGACCACGGCATCGGGTACGGGATGCTGCGGTACCTCAACCCGGACACCGAGCCTGAGCTGGCCGCCCACCCCGCCCCGCAGGTCAGCTTCAACTACCTCGGCCGGTTCACCGCCTCGTCCGGCGACGGCGGGAACTGGACGCCGGTCGCCGGGCACGGAATCCTGGCCGGCGGGTTCGACCTGGGCATGCCCGTCGCGCCGTATTCGTTGGAGATCAACGCGTACGTGCAGGACACCACGGCCGGCCCGGAGCTGGGGGTGACCTGGGCGTACCCGCGTGACCTGCTGGACGACGCGGCGGTGGCCGATCTGGCCGCGGCCTGGTTCGCCGCGCTGGAGGCCCTCGTCGTGCACGCCCGCGGCCCGGCCGCCGGCGGGCTCACCCCGTCCGACCTGACGCTGCGACTCAGCCAGGACGAGATCGACGAGTTCGAGGCCGAATGGGAGCTTTCGTGACCGCGACCGCCACCCCCGGGCAGGCCTCCGGGATCGCCGACATCCTGGCGCTGACCCCGCTCCAGGAGGGGCTGCTCTTCCACGCGCACCTCGCCGCGGACGGCCCGGACGTCTACACCGGACAGTTGACCGTCGCCCTGGACGGGCCGCTGGACGCCGAGCGGCTGCGGGCCGCCGGGCAGGCCCTGCTCGACCGTCGGCCCAACCTGCGGGTGGCGTTCCGCCGCCGCAAGAACGGGCAGTCCGTGGCCGTGGTGCCACGACACGTGCCGCTGCCCTGGTCCGCCCTGACCCTGGCCGAGGACGACCTCCCCGCCTTCCTCGACACCGACCTCGCGACCCGGCTCGACCCGGCGACCGCGCCGCTGCTGCGGATGGCCCTGATCCAGCTCGATCCGCACCGGCACCGGCTCGTCATCACCCACCACCACCTGCTGCTCGACGGTTGGTCGGTGCCACTGTTGCTGGACGAGCTTGTCGCCCTCTACCGGGGCGACCCGCTGCCCGAGCCCGCCGACTTCCGCGACTACCTCGCCTGGACCGCCGCGCAGGACCGCCCGGCGGCCGAGACCGCGTGGCGCGAGGCACTGGCCGGGCTGGACGGGCCGACACTCCTCGCTGGCCGACCGCCGGCCGACGCGGTCGTCCCGCAGCGCCTCGTCCGGGACCTCTCGGTCGAGGCGACCACTCGGCTCAGCGCCCTCGCCCGCGCCCGTGGGCTCACCCTGAACACGGTCGTCCAGGGCGCCTGGGGAATCGTGGCCGGGGCGCTGACCGGACGCGACGACGTGGTGGTCGGCGCGACGGTCGCCGGTCGACCGCCGGACCTCCCCGGCGCCGACACCATGATCGGCCTGTTCATCAACACCATTCCGGTCCGCATCACCCTGGACCCGGCCGCCTCGGTGACGACGGTGCTGCGCCGGCTGCAGGACGGGCAGGTGCGGCTGATGGAGCACCAGCACCTCGGGTTGGCCGAGATCCAGCGACTGGCCGGGCACGGCGAGTTGTTCGACACCCTGACGGTCTTCGAGAACTACCCGCTCGGCGAGTCGCTGCCGGCGCCGGCCGACGGCCTCCGCGTCACGGGCGCGGCCGTCCGCGACTGCGCGCACTACCCGCTGACGCTCACCGCGCGTCCCGGCCAGCGGCTGCACCTTGACCTGGAGTACCGCGCCGACCTGATCGACACCGACGCCGCCGGGACGTTGCTGGACCGGCTGGCCCTGGTGCTGACCCGGATCTGCGACGCCCCGGACGCGCCCCTCGCCGCCGTCGACGTGCTGACCTCGGCGGAACGGGACCGCGTCCTGCGGGGTTGGAACGACACCGCCAAGCCGCTGCCCGACACCACTGTCAGCGCGCTGTTCCACGAGCAGGCCACCCGGACGCCCACGGTTGTCGCTCTCGTCGCGGACGGACACGAGTGGACGTTCGCCGAGGTGGAGCGCTGGGCTGCCGGGCTGGCCGGGGCGTTGCGCGAGCGCGGCGTCACGCGTACCGACCGGGTGGCGCTCGCGCTGCCCCGGGCACTCACCGTGCCGGCGGTGTTCGGCGTGCTCGACAGCGGCGCGGCCTACCTGCCGCTCGACCTGAACCAGCCGACCGACCGGATCGCGGCGATGCTCGACGACGCCGCCCCGGCGGTGCTCGTGGTCGCGGCCGGCGACGACCCGGCCCCAGGCTGGACGGGTGTCCGGCTGGTGGTGGGTTCGGCGGTGCCGCAGGCGGAACCGTTCGTGGCGACGCCGTCGGCCGAGGACGCCGCGTACGTGATCTTCACGTCGGGGTCGACGGGGCGG
This sequence comes from Micromonospora sp. NPDC049175, assembly GCF_043197345.1. Lineage (NCBI taxonomy): Bacteria > Bacillati > Actinomycetota > Actinomycetes > Micromonosporales > Micromonosporaceae > Micromonospora > Micromonospora sp. NPDC049175. The sequence continues at coordinate 437,734 of NZ_JBICSY010000001.1, forward strand.
CCGAAGGGCGTGGTGGTGCCGCACCGGGGCATCGTGAACCTGTTCGCGTCGCATCGCGAGCGGCTGATGGCCGGTCCGAAGCGTCGGGTCGCGCACGTCGCGTCGTTCACCTTCGACGGGTCGTGGGAGCCGCTGCTCTGGCTGCTCGACGGACACACGGTGCACGTGGTCGGCTCGGACGTCCACCTCGATGCCGCCGCGCTTGTCGGCCACCTGCGCGAGCAGCGGATCGACGTGTTGGACGTGACGCCCACGTACCTGCGGGAGCTGGTGCCGGCGGGTGTGCTGGACGCGGGCCTGAGTGTGCTGTTGGTCGGCGGTGAGGCCATCGACGGGCAGTTGTGGCAGCGGGTGTGCGCCACACCAGGGCTGACCTGCCACGACCTGTACGGGCCCACCGAGGCGTCCGTGGACGCCTACGGGTGGCACGGTCCCGACCGGTCCGCGTATCGACTGGCGAACGTCCGCACCTACGTGCTCGACGCCGCCCTGCGGCCGGTGCCGCCGGGGGTGCTCGGTGAGCTGTACGTGGCCGGGGCGGGGTTGGCGCACGGGTACCTCAACCGGGCCGGGTTGACGGCGCAGCGGTTCGTGGCCGATCCGTTCGGTCCGGCCGGTGCGCGGATGTACCGCACCGGGGACCTGGCGCGGCTCAACCGGGACGGGGTGTTGGAGTTCGCCGGCCGCGCGGACGGGCAGGTAAAGGTTCGCGGGTACCGCATCGAGCTGGGCGAGATCGAAGCCGCCCTCGGCCAGGCCGCCGTGGTGCTGCGGGACGGCCGGCTGGTCGCGTATGTCGTGGGTGGGCCCGTCGACACCGACCGGCTGCGGGCCACGTTGCCGGACTACATGATCCCGTCGGCGTTCGTCGAGGTGGACGCCTTGCCCCGGACGGTGGCCGGGAAGCTCGACGTCGCCGCGTTGCCCGCTCCGGACCTCACCGCGTCGAGTGTGGGCCGGACCGCCCGCAACAGCCGCGAACAACAGTTGTGCGACCTGTTCGCCGAGGTGCTGGGCCTGCCGTCTGTCGGTATCGACGACGACTTCTTCGCCCTCGGCGGCCACTCGCTGCTGGTGATGCGCCTCGCCGGCCGCGTACGCGCCGTCCTGGGCGTCGAACTGCCCGTCCGCGCGGTATTCGACAGCCCGACGGTGGCGGGTCTACTGCCGAAACTGGTCGGGTCCAGTCGCGCCCCACTGGTGGCGGGACCACGTCCGGATCGGGTGCCCCTGTCGTACGCCCAACAACGGTTGTGGTTCCTCTACCGGCTCGAAGGACCGAACCCGACCTACAACATCCCGATCGCCTGGCGGCTACGCGGCCGCCTCGATGCCGACGCGCTGATCGCGGCCGTCGGTGACGTGGTCGCCCGACACGAAACCCTCCGCACCATCTTCGGCGAGCAGGACGGCGGCGAGCCGTACCAGCGGATCCTGCCCGCCGCGCCGGTCGCGGTGCCGGTGGCGGACATCGCCGAGGCGGACCTCCCCGACCGGCTCGCGGAGATCGGGGCGTACGGGTTCCGCCTCGACCACGAGCCGCCGATGCGGGCCCGGCTCTACCGGATCGCACCTGACGAGCACGTGTTGCTCCTGCTGCTGCACCACATCGCCGGCGACGAGTGGTCGGATGTGCCACTGCGCCGCGACATCGTGGCCGCCTACACCGCCCGCTGCGCCGGGCTGGTGCCGGCGTTCCCGCCGCTGCCCGTGCAGTACGCCGACTTCGCGCTGTGGCAGCGCGCCGAGTCGGGCGCGCTCACCGCGCAGGTCGACGGCTGGCGGGAGGCCCTGGCCGGGCTGCCCGACGAGCTGGACCTGCCGGCCGACCGCCCGCGTCCGGCGGAGGCCAGCCACCGCGGCGACGTGGTCGACTTCACGCTGCCCGCCGAGGTCACCGAACGGCTGCGTGCGCTGGCCCGGTCGACCGGGACCTCCATGTTCATGGTGGTGCAGGCGGCGGTGGCGGTGCTGCTGTCCCGCCTGGGCGCGGGCACCGACGTCCCGCTGGGCGCACCGGTGGCAGGCCGACCGGACGCCGCACTCGACGACCTCGTCGGCTTCTTCGTGAACACCCTCGTGCTGCGCACCGACACCTCGGGCGACCCGTCATTCCGCGAACTGCTGGCCCGGGTACGAGAAACCGACCTCGCCGCGTTCGACAGACAGGACGTGCCGTTCGACCACCTCGTGGAAGCCCTGAACCCGGTCCGGTCACTCGGCCGGCACCCGCTGTTCCAGACGATGGTCTCCTACCTCGGCGAGGCCGACGCCGCGTGGCACCTCGGGTCGCTGCGCGTCGAGACCGAGCGGGTACGCCAGCACGTCGCGATGTTCGACCTCTCCTTCGACTTCTTCGAGACGCGCGGCGGCGTCCGAGGCGAGGTGGAGTACGCCACCGACAGGTACGACAGGTCGTCCGCCCAGATCCTCGTCGAGCGGTTGCAGCGGGTCCTCGCCACCGTCGCCACCGACCCGTCGACGGTGGTGAGCAGGATCGACGTGCTCGCTCCCGCCGAGCGTTCCCGGCTGCTGGCCGTGCCGCCCGCCACACCGATCCCGTCGGGCTCCATCGTGGACCTGTTCGTCGCGCAGGCGGCGGCCAACCCCGAGGCGGTGGCCCTGGTCTCCGGCGGCCGGGCCTGGACGTACGCCGAGTTGGACGACTGGTCGTCACGGCTCGCCGGGGCACTGGCCTCGTACGCCGGGGGCCTCGTCGCGCTGGCCACCTCCCGCCCGCTCACCGTCCCGGCGATCCTGGGCGTGCTCAAGGCGGGTGCGGCGTACCTGCCGCTGGACGCGTACCAGCCGACCGACCGGATCACGGCCATGCTCGACGACGCCCGGCCGGCGATCCTGGTCACCACCGGGGACACCGACGTGCCCTGGACCGGCCCTCGGCTGGTGGTGGGCTCGGCCGTGCCGCAGGCGGAACCGTTCGTGGCCGCACCGTCGGCGGAGGACCCGGCGTACGTGATCTTCACGTCGGGGTCGACGGGACGGCCGAAGGGTGTGGTGGTGCCGCATCGGGGCATCGTGAACCTGTTCGCGTCGCATCGGGAGCGGCTGATGGCCGGTCCGAAGCGTCGGGTCGCGCACGTCGCGTCGTTCACCTTCGACGGGTCGTGGGAGCCGCTGCTCTGGCTGCTCGACGGGCACACGGTGCACGTCCTCGACGACGACGAGTACCGCGACGCGGGAATTCTCGTGTCGCGGCTTCGTGAGCAGCGGGTCGACGTGCTGGACGTGACGCCCACCTACCTGCGGGAGTTGGTCGCGGCCGGGCTGTTGGACGCGGGCCTCAGCGTGTTGTTGGTCGGCGGTGAGGCCATCGACGGGCAGTTGTGGCAGCGGGTGTGCGCCACACCGGGGTTGGTCTGCCATGACCTGTACGGGCCGACCGAGGCGTCCGTGGACGCCTACGGGTGGCACGGACCCGACCGGGCCGCGTACCGGTTGGCGAACGTCCGCACCTACGTCCTCGACGGCGGGCTGCGGCCGGTGCCGCCGGGGGTGCTCGGCGAGGTGTACGTGGCCGGAGCCGGATTGGCACACGGATACCTGAACCGGACCGGCCTGACGGCGGAACGGTTCGTGGCCGACCCCTTCGGTGCGGCGGGTGCGCGCATGTACCGCACCGGGGACCTGGCCCGGCTCAGCCGCGACGGGGTGCTGGAGTTCGCCGGCCGCGCCGACGGACAGGTGAAGGTTCGCGGGTACCGGGTCGAGCTGGGCGAGGTCGAGGCCGCCCTCGGCCAGGCCGCCGTGGTCGTGCGCGACGGCCGACTCGTCGCCTACGTCGTGGGCGAGGTCGACACCGACCGGCTGCGGGCCACGTTGCCGGACTACATGATCCCGTCGGCGTTCGTCGAGGTGGACGCGCTGCCCCGGACGGTGGCCGGGAAGCTCGACGTCGCCGCGCTTCCCGCCCCGGACCTCACCGCGTCGAGTGTGGGTCGGACCGCCCGCAACAGCCGCGAACAACACCTCTGCGACCTCTTCGCCGAGGTGCTGGGCCTCCCGTCGGTGGGCATCGACGACGACTTCTTCACCCTCGGCGGCCACTCGCTGCTGGTCATGCGCCTCGCCGGCCGCGTACGCGCCGTCCTGGGCGTCGAACTGCCCGTCCGCGCGGTATTCGACGCACCGACCGTGGCGGGTCTACTGCCGAAACTGGTCGGGTCCAATCGCGCCCCACTGGTCGCGGGGCCACGTCCGGACCGGGTGCCGCTGTCGTACGCCCAGCAACGGTTGTGGTTCCTCTACCGGCTCGAAGGACCGAACCCGACCTACAACATCCCGATCGCCTGGCGGCTACGCGGCCGACTGGACGCCGACGCACTGGTCGCGGCCGTCGGTGACGTGGTCGCCCGACACGAAACCCTGCGCACCATCTTCCCGGACGTCGACGGGACCCCCTACCAGCGCATCCTCCCACCGGACGCCGTCCCGGTCACGTTCCACGAGGGCGGCGACGTCGACGCCGCCGCCGAGCACGCGTTCGCGCTCGATCGGGAGCCACCGCTGCGGGTCGACGTGTTCCGGGTGGCACCTGACGAGCACGTGTTGCTCCTGCTGGTGCACCACATCTCCGGCGACGAATGGTCCGACGCACCGCTGCGCGCCGACCTCACCACCGCGTACGAGGCGCGCCGCGCCGGACACGCCCCGGCGTTCCGCCCGCTCCCCGTGCAGTACGCCGACTTCGCCCTCTGGCAGCGCGAGCAGTCCGCCGGCCTGACCGACCAGGTGCGGGCGTGGCGGGAGGCCCTGGCCGGGCTGCCCGACGAGCTGGACCTGCCGGCCGACCGCCCGCGTCCGGCGGAGGCCAGCCACCGCGGTGACCTCGTCGAGTTCGACCTGCCCGACGCGGTGGCCCGCGACCTACGCCACCTGGCCCGGTCGACAGGCACCAGCCTCTTCATGGTGGTGCAGGCGGCGGTGGCGGTGCTGCTGTCCCGCCTGGGCGCGGGCACCGACGTACCGCTGGGCGCACCGGTGGCAGGCCGACCGGACGCCGCACTCGACGACCTCGTCGGCTTCTTCGTGAACACCCTCGTGCTGCGCACCGACACCTCGGGCGACCCGTCATTCCGCGAACTGCTGGCCCGGGTACGAGAAACCGACCTCGCCGCGTTCGACAGACAGGACGTGCCGTTCGACCACCTCGTGGAAGCCCTGAACCCGGTGCGGTCACTCGGCCGGCACCCGCTGTTCCAGACGATGGTCTCCTACCTGCCCGGTGGGGGCGACACCTGGACGCTCGCCGAGCTGACCGGAACGCCCGAACCCGTCGGACACCGTACGGCGATGTTCGACCTCTCCTTCGACTTCGCCGACGCCCCGGGCGGCGGCATCGAGGGAAGCCTCGAATTCGCCACCGACAGGTACGGCAGGTCGTCCGCCCAGATCCTCGTCGAGCGGTTGCAGCGGGTCCTCGCCACCGTCGCCGCCGACCCGTCGGCGGTGGTCAGCCGAATCGACGTCCTGAGCCCGGACGAACGGGACCTGCTGCTCGACGCCGACGTCGGCGCGACGGTCCCGCCGGGGTCCATCGTGGACCTGTTCGAGACGCAGGCCTCGACCACGCCCGCGACCGTGGCGCTGGTCTCCGGTGGCCGGTCGTGGACGTTCGCCGAGCTGGACAGGTGGTCGTCCCGGCTGGCCGGGGTACTGGCCGGACGCGGCGTGGGCCGAGGAAGCCTGGTCGCGCTCGCGGTCCCCCGCCCGCTCACCGTCCCGGCGATCCTCGGCGTGCTCAGGGCGGGTGCGGCGTACCTGCCGCTGGACGCGTACCAGCCGGCCGACCGGATCGCCGCGATGCTCGACGACGCCGCGCCGACGCTCGTGCTGACCGGCGGTGACGTGCCCCTGCCGCCCGGCACCGCCCGCCTGCTGCTCGACGAGCCCACAGTCTTCGAGGGCCCGCAAGGCCACCCCGCCCGCCCTCGGGCGGACGACCCCGCGTACGTGATCTTCACGTCGGGGTCGACGGGACGCCCGAAGGGTGTCGTGGTGCCGCATCGGGGCATCGTGAACCTGTTCGCGTCGCATCGCGAGCGACTGATGGCCGGTCCGAAGCGTCGGGTCGCGCACGTCGCGTCGTTCACCTTCGACGGTTCGTGGGAGCCGCTGCTCTGGCTGCTCGACGGGCACACCCTGCACGTCCTCGACGACGACGAGTACCGCGACGACACCGCCCTGGTCGGCTACGTCCGCCGCCACCACCTCGACGTGGTGGACGTGACGCCCACCTACCTGCGGGAGTTGGTCGCGGCCGGGCTGTTGGACGCGGGCCTCAGCGTATTGTTGGTCGGCGGTGAGGCCATCGACGGGCAGTTGTGGCAGCGGGTGTGCGCCACACCGGGGCTGACCTGCCACGACCTGTACGGGCCCACCGAGGCGGCCGTGGACGCCTACGGGTGGCACGGTCCGGACCGGTCCGCGTACCGACTGGCGAACGTCCGCACCTACGTGCTCGACGCCGCCCTGCGGCCGGTGCCGCCGGGGGTGCTCGGTGAGCTGTACGTGGCCGGGGCGGGGTTGGCGCACGGGTACCTCAACCGGACCGGCCTGACGGCGGAACGGTTCGTGGCCGACCCCTTCGGGCCGGCGGGCGCACGGATGTACCGCACCGGGGACCTGGCCCGACTCAACCGCGACGGGGTGTTGGAGTTCGCCGGCCGCGCCGACGGGCAGGTGAAGGTTCGGGGGTACCGCATCGAGCTGGGCGAGATCGAGGCCGCCCTCGGCCAGGCCGCCGTGGTGCTCCGCGACGGCCGGCTGGTCGCGTACGTCGTGGGTGGGCCCGTCGACACCGACCGGCTGCGGGCGACGCTGCCCGACTACCTGATCCCGTCGGCGTTCGTCGAGGTCGACGCGCTGCCCCGCACCGTCGCGGGCAAACTCGACGTCGCCGCGCTTCCCGCCCCGGACTTCTCCGCGCTTGTCGGCGGCACGGCCGCCCGCACCAGCCGGGAGCAGCACCTGTGTGACCTGTTCGCCGAGGTGCTGGGCCTGCCGACCGTCGGCGTCGACGACGACTTCTTCGCCCTGGGCGGCGACAGCATCGTCTCGATCCAACTGGTCAGCCGGGCCCGCGCGGCAGGCCTCGGCATCAGCCCACGGGACGTGTTCCGGCACAAGACCCCGGCCGGGCTCGCCCAGGCCGCCACCGTCGACGCCCCGGTGACCGAGGACCCACGCGAGGCGTACGGGAGCGCGCCACTCACCCCGGTCATGCGCTGGCTCGCCGAGGTGGACGGCCCGACCACCGGATACAGCCAGTCGATGCTGCTGCACGCCCCGGCCGGACTCACCGCGGCGGGGCTGGCCGAGGTGGTGCAGGCGCTCGTCGACCGTCACGACCTGCTGCGTGCCCGGGTGACCGGCGACCGTGTGCACATCCCCGAGCCCGGCGTGCCCGTCGACGTCGTGCGGGTGGCCCCGTACGACGAGAACAACCTGCCGGCGATCGCCGCCGCCGCCCGCGACCGGCTCGACCCCGCCCGTGGTGTCCTGCTCCAGGCGGTGCTGCTCGAACCCGGGCACGTGCTGCTCGTCGTGCACCACTACGCGGTGGACGGGGTGTCCTGGCGGATCCTGCTGCCCGACCTCGCCGCAGCCTGGGCGGCCCGGCAGGCGGGCGAACCGAGCACGCTCCCGCCCACCGGCACCTCGTTCCGCCGCTGGGCCCGGGAACTCGACGGCCTCTCCCGCGACGCGAGGACTGTGGCGCAGCTGCCGTACTGGACCGAGGTTCTGGCCGGGCCGCGCGCCCCGCTGGGCAACCGACCCCTCGACCCGGCCCGCGACCGCACCGGCACCTGCGACGAGATCACCGTCGAGCTGCCACCGGAGGAGACCCTGCCGCTGCTCACCACAGTGCCCACCGGCTTCCACGCCGGCGTCGGCGACGTGCTGCTGACCGGGCTCGCGTTGGCGCTGCGCGACTGGGCCGGCGGCGCCGGTTGGCTGGTCATGCTCGAAGGGCACGGCCGCGAGGAGCACCTGGTGGCCGGCGCCGACCTGTCCCGCACGGTCGGCTGGTTCACAAGCGAGTACCCGGTGCGGCTGGACCTCGGCCCGGAGCACCCCGCGGACGCCCTGAAGACGATCAAGGAGCGGCTGCGGGCGGTGCCGGACAACGGCGTCGGCTACGGCCTGCTGCGCCACCTCAACCCCGACACGGCCACCGTGCTCGCCGGGTACGACAAGCCCTCGATCGGCTTCAACTACCTCGGCCGGTTCGCCGCCGGGAACGCCGACGACGGGCCGTGGGAACCGGCCGGGGAGGGCTGGGGCGGCGGCGCCGACGACAGCATGCCCGCCGACTACCCGCTGGAGATCAACGCGACCACCGAGGACCACGCCGACGGGCCCCGGCTCGCCGCGACCTTCACCTGGCCACGGGACCTGCTCACCGAGGAGCACGTCCGCGACCTGGCCGGCCGCTGGCGGGAGGCGCTGCGGGCGCTCGCCGCCGACCCGCAATCCGGGGGATACACCCCGTCCGACCTGAGCCTGGTCGAGGTGAGCCAGGCCGACATCGACAGCCTTGAGGCCGAGTTCGCCGACCTCGAGTCCGAGTGGGAGACGCAGTGACGAAGAAGACCGGGCTCGAGGACGTCCTGCCACTGTCGCCGTTGCAGGAGGGGCTGCTCTTCCACGCGCTCTACGACACCGACGCCCCCGACGTCTACACCGTGTCGACGGCGCTGGACCTGACCGGGCCGCTGGACGCCGTCCGGCTGCGCGAGGCCGGGCAGGCGCTGCTCGACCGGCACGCCAACCTGAGGGCCGGGTTCCGGCGTACGGCCAAGGGCACCACAGTCGCCGCGATCCCCACCCGGGCCCGCCTGCCCTGGGCCGAGCACGACCTCAGCGGCCTGCCCGAGGCCGACCGCGACGCGAAACTCGACCGGCTCGCCACCGCCGACCAGCGACAGCGTTTCGACATGGCCCGGCCGCCGTTGCTGCGGATGACGCTGACCCGACTCGGGCCCGCGGCACACCGCCTCACCATCACCCACCACCACATCCTGCTCGACGGCTGGTCCGCGCCGCTGCTCGTGCGGGAACTGCTCGACCTGTACGCCAAGCCCGGCTCGTTGCCGCCGGTCACCCCGTACAAGGCGTACCTGGCGTGGCTGGCCCGCTGGGACCGGGACGCGGCCAGCGCCGCCTGGCGGCACGCGCTCGCCGGGCTCGACGAACCGACCCGGATGGCGCCCGCCGGCACCACGCCCGAGCCGGTCGTCCCCGGCTCGGTGGAGACCGCGCTGCCAGCCGAGCTGAGCGGCCGACTCACCGACCTCGCGCGTACCCTCGGCGTCACTCTCAACACAGTGGTGCAGGCGGCCTGGGGTCTGCTGCTGGCCCGGCTCACCGGCCGCGACGACGTGGTCTTCGGCGCCACCGTCTCGGGGCGGCCACCGCAGTTGCCGGGTGTCGAGTCGATGATCGGCCTGTTCATCAACACCGTGCCGGTGCGGGTCCGCGTCGACCCGGCCGAGCCAGCCCACGACCTGCTCGTACGCCTGCAGGACGAGCAGGCCGCGCTGATGGAACACCAGTACCTCGGGCTGGCCGACATCCAACGGCTGGCCGGACACGGCGAACTGTTCGACACGCTCACCGTCTTCGAGAGCTACCCCGACGACCCGGGCGCCGCCGAGCCGGTGCCCGGGCTGCGGGTCACCGAGGCGCAGGACGAGGACGCCACCCACTATCCGCTGGTGCTGGTCGCCGAGCCGGGCGCCCGGATCAACCTGGAGATCCGGCACCGCGCCGACGTGTTCGACGCCGACGCCGCCCGCACCATCCTCGACCGACTGGTCCGCGTCGTCACCGCGCTGGCCGTCGACCCGACCGCCCCGGTCGGCCGGATCGACATCCTCGACCCGACCGAGCGCGCCACGGTCCTCACCGAGTGGAACGGCAGCACGGACGGCATCGTGGCCACCACCTTCCCCCGGCGGTTCGCCGACATGGTCGCCGCGTACCCGGAGAACATCGCGGTGATCTGCGAGGACGAGCAGATCAGCTACGCCGAGCTGGCCGTGCGCTCGGACCGGCTGGCCCGGGCGCTTACCGCCCGTGGCGTCGGCCCCGGGCAGGTCGTCGCGGTGGCACTCCCCCGCGGCGTCGACCTGGTCACCGCGCTTGTCGGCGTGCTGCGCTCCGGCGCCGCCTACCTCGCGCTCGACCTGGACTACCCGGCCGACCGGCTGCGCTACATGCTGGAGGACGCCGCGCCGGCCTGCGTCGTCACCCGTGTCGAGCTGACCGACGCGCTGCCCGGGGACGTGCCCGTGGTGGACGTGGCCGCGTCCGGACCGGACGTGGCTCGTGTCGAGCCGGAGGTCTCGGACGCCGCGTACGTCATCTACACGTCCGGTTCGACCGGCCAGCCCAAGGGCGTCGTCGTCACCCACGAGGGCGTCGCGAAGCTGCTCGCCACCCAGCAGCTTCGGCTCGGTGTCACGCAGACCAGTCGGGTGCTGCTCTTCGCGTCGCCCAGCTTCGACCTCGCGTACTGGGAGCTGTGCCAGGCGCTGCTCTCCGGCGGCGCGCTCGTGGTGGTCCCGGCCGAACTGCGCGTCCCCGGCGCGCCGCTCGTCGACTACCTCACCAAGCACGAGGTCACCCAACTGGCCCTGCCGCCGTCGGTGCTCAGCGCGCTGCCGGCCGACTGCCGACTGCCGCTCGGGGTGTCCATGCTCGTCGGCACCGAGGAGGTGCCGGCCCGGTTGGCCGAGCGGTTCGCCGCCGGCCGGCGCATGTTCAACGCGTACGGGCCCACCGAGACGAGCGTCAACGCGACACTGTGGGAGTGTGCGCCGGTCTCCACCGGCAGCGTGCCGATCGGCTATCCGGATCCCGGGCAGTTGGCGTACGTGCTGGACAGCGGCCTGAACCCGGTCCCGCCCGGTACCGTCGGTGAGCTGTACCTCGGCGGCCTCGGCCTGGCCCGTGGCTACCACAACCGGCCCGGCCTGACCGCCGAGCGTTTCCTGCCCGACCCGTTCGCCGCGCCCGGCGCCCGGATGTACCGCACCGGCGACCTGGTGCGCTGGTCCCCGGACGGGGCACTGGAGTTCGTCGGTCGCGTCGACCACCAGGTCAAGATCCGCGGCTTCCGGGTGGAACTCGGCGAGATCGAGGCTGTCGTCGCCCGGCAGGAGGGCGTCCGGCAGGCGGCCGTGGTGCTGCGAACCGACGGTGGCGTCAAGCGGATCGTCGCGTACGTCGTCGGCGGCACCGATCTCGCCCGGTTGCGGGCGGGCATCGCCGCCACGCTGCCCGACTACATGGTCCCCGGCGCGTTCGTCGCCCTGGACGCGCTGCCGGTGTCCGTGAACGGCAAGCTGGACCGGGCCGCCCTGCCCGCCCCGGAGTTCACCGCCGACGGCGGTGGCCGCACACCCCGCACTCCCCGCGAGAAGCTGCTCTGTGACGTCTTCGCCGAGGTGCTGGGGGTACCCACGGTCAGCATCGACGACGACTTCTTCGCCCTCGGCGGCGACAGCATCATGTCGATGCAGTTGGTCGGCCGGGCCCGGGTCGCCGGCCTGCTGATCACCCCGCGTCAGGTGTTCCACAATCGCACCCCGGCCCGGCTGGTGGCCGTCGCCGGCACCGTGACCGGCGCCGACGCGGTGCCGTCGAACCTGTCCCTGGTCACCCTCACCGAGGCTGACCGGCGCGAACTGGCCGGCCTCGGCGTCGACGTCCGGGAGGTGCTGCCGCTCTCGCCGTTGCAGACCGGCCTGCTGTTCCACAGCCTGCTCGACGACGCCGGCCCGGACGTCTACACCGTCCGCATGGTGGTGGACCTGACCGGGCCGATCGACGCCACCCGGCTGCGCGCCGCCGGTCAGGCGCTGCTCGACCGGCAGCCCAGCCTGCGCGCCTCGTTCCACCACCTCGCGTCCGGCACGGCGGTCAGCGTCGTCCCGGCCGCCGTCACCGTGCCGTGGACCGAGGCCGACCTGTCCGAGCTGGACTCCGACGCGAGGGAGGACGCCTGGCAGCGGCTCCTCGCCGAGCAGGGCCGCCGCTTCGATCCGGCCGTCGCGCCGTTGCTGCGCCTGGCCCTGGTGCGTACCGGCCCGGACTCCCACCGGCTCGTGCTCACCCACCACCACCTGCTGCTGGACGGCTGGTCCCGGGGACCACTGCTGGCCGAGCTGTCCGCCCTGTACCGCGACGGCGACACCGCGCCGGTGACCGGCCGACCGTTCCGGGACTACCTTGCCTGGCTGGCCGGGCAGGACCGGCGGACCGCCGAGGACGCCTGGGCCGCCGCGCTCGACGGCCTGGCCGAACCCACACGTGTCGCGCCCGCCGACGGGAGTCGTGCCGCGCTGGCGCCCGAGGTGGCCGAGGTGGAGTTGCCCGCGGACCGGACGGCGGCGTTGACCGCGAACGCCCGCGCCCGTGGCCTGACCGTGAACACCATCGTGCAGGCCGCCTGGGCGCTGCTGCTGGCCCGGCTCACCGGCCGCGACGACGTGGTCTTCGGCGCCACCGTCTCCGGGCGACCGGCGCACCTGCCCGGCGTCGAGTCGATGATCGGCCTGTTCATCAACACCGTGCCGGTGCGGGTCCGCATCGACCCGGCCGAGCCCGCCCACGCGCTGCTCGACCGGATCCAGGACGAGCAGTCCGCGCTCATGGAACACCAGTACCTCAGCCTCACCGACATCCAGCGCATCGCCGGGCACGGCGAGTTGTTCGACACCCTGCTGGTCTTCGAGAACTACCCGGACGGCGACGCCGCCGACGACGGGCTGCCGGTCACCGGCACCGACGGGCACGACGCCACCCACTACCCGCTCACGCTCATCGCCGAGCCCGGCCCGACCCTGCACCTCGCCGTCGAGTACCGGCCCGACCTGTTCGACGCCGCGTACGCCGGGCGGCTCGCCACGGCGCTCGTCACGGTCGTGGACGAACTCGTCGGCGGGCTGGACGCCCCGGTCGGTCGGGTCGGCCTGCTCGACCGGGACGGGCGCGCGGCGATCCTGGCCGCCGGGACCGGCGAGGTCCGCGAGCTGCCCGAGGCGACCCTGCCGGAGCTGGTGGCCGCACAGGTCGCGGCGACCCCTGACGCGGTGGCGCTCGTCGACCCGGACGGGGTCGAGATGACCTACCGCGACCTGGACGCGCGCACCGAACGGCTGGCCCGGGTGCTCGCCGCCGTCGGCGCCGGACCGGAGACGGTCGTCGCGCTCGCCCTTCCGCGTTCGGTCGAGCTGGTGGTGGCGATCCTCGCGGCCGGACGGGCCGGCGCCGCGTACCTGCCGCTCGACCTGGACCATCCCGACGCCCGGCTGGCGGCGATGCTCGCCGACGCGCGGCCCGTCGCGGTGCTCGCCGTCGGCGCCACCGCGTCGCGCGTCGCCGGGTTGCCGCACGCGGACGCGCCCATCGTGCTCGACGGACCGCTCGACGACCCGGACGTGCGGCCCACCCCGCCCGGCCCCCGGCACCCGGCGTACGTCATCTACACCTCCGGCTCCACCGGCGCGCCCAAGGGTGTCGAGGTCGAGCACGCCGGCATCGTCAACCGGCTGCGCTGGATGCAGCACGAGTACGGCCTCACCGCGGGTGACCGGGTGCTGCAGAAGACCCCGGCCGGCTTCGACGTGTCGGTCTGGGAGTTCTTCTGGCCACTGAGCACCGGGGCGACCCTCGTGCTGGCCCGGCCGGACGGCCACCGCGACCCGGTCTACCTCGCCGAGGTGATCCAACGGGAACGGGTCAGCACCGTGCACTTCGTCCCGTCGATGCTCGCCGCGTTCCTCGCCGAGCCGGGCGCGGCCGATTGCACCGCCCTGCGCCGCGTCCTGTGCAGCGGTGAGGCGCTGCCCAGCGCTCTCGCCGATCGGTGCCGGGAGCTGCTGCCCGGCGCAGCCCTGCACAACCTGTACGGCCCGACCGAGGCGTCGGTGGACGTGACGGCGTGGCCCGCCGAGCGTGGTACCGGCACGGGTTCGGTTCCGATCGGCGCACCGGTGTGGAACACCCGGGTCAGCGTGCTCGACGCCGGGCTGCGCCACGTGCCGGTGGGGGTGCCCGGTGAGCTCTACCTGTCCGGTGTGCAGGTGGCCCGCGGTTACCGGGGCCGGCCCGACCTGACCGCCGACCGTTTCGTCGCCGACCCGTACGGTCCGGCCGGCGAGCGCATGTACCGCACCGGCGACCAGGTGCGCTGGAGCGCGCCCGGGGTGCTCGAGTTCCTCGGCCGGGGCGACGGCCAGGTGAAGATCCGGGGGCTGCGCGTCGAGCTGGGCGAGATCGAGGCCGCGCTCACCGCACAGCCCGAGGTGGGTTCGGCGGTGGTGCTGCTGCGCGAGGACCGGCCGGGCGTCGCGCACCTGGTCGCGTACCTCACCGTGGCCGGCGCCCTGGACGAGGCGGCGGTGCGGGCCCGGCTCGCGGCGCTGCTGCCCGAGCACCTGGTGCCGTCCGCCTTCGTCGTCCTCGACGCGATGCCGGTCTCGGTGAACGGCAAACTGGACCGGGCCGCCCTCCCCGCGCCCGACTTCGCCGGCGCGGGCACCGGCATGGCCGCGCGTAACCCGCGTGAGCAGGTGCTCGTCGACCTGTTCGCACAGGTGCTGGCGGTGCCCACGGTGGGTGTCGACGACGACTTCTTCAGCCTCGGCGGCGACAGCATCATCTCGATCCAGCTGGTCGGCCGGGCCCGCGCCGCAGGTCTGTCGCTCACCCTGCGGCAGGTGTTCCACCTGCGGACGCCTGCCGCGCTGGCCGCCGCCGCCGGGTCGGCGTTCACCGCCGCCAGCGGCAGCGGCGCGCTTGTCACGCTCACCGACGCCGAGACCGCCGAGATCGCCGGGCGGGGCCTGGACGTGGCCGAGGTGCTGCCGCTCGCACCGTTGCAGACCGGGCTGCTCTTCCACGCCGCGTTCGACGCCGACGGCCTCGACCTCTACACCGTGCAGATGGTCTTCGACCTGCCCGGCAGCGTCGAGCCGGCCCGGCTACGGGCCGCCGGGCAGGCGCTGTTGCAGCGGCACGCCAACCTGCGGACGTCGTTCCACCAGCTCGACTCCGGCCGACCGGTCGCCGTGGTGAACCGTGGTGTCACGCTGCCCTGGGCCGAGGCGGACCTGTCCGATCTGGACGCCGCGCGGCAGGAGGAGGCGTGGCAGCGCTGCCTCGCCGAGGAGGGCCGCCGATTCGATCCGGCGGTCGCCCCGCTGCTGCGGATGATGCTGGTCCGCACCGGTGACGCGTACCGGTTGGTCCTCACCCACCAGCACATGCTGCTCGACGGCTGGTCCCGGGGGCCGCTGCTGGAGCAGCTCGCCGAGTTGTACGAGGCCGCCGACGGCGGCGCCACCCCGCCGCCGTACCGCGACTTCCTCGCCTGGCTGGCCGGGCAGGACCGGTCCGCCGCCGAGCAGGCGTGGCGTACGGCGCTGGCCGGGGTCACCGACGCCACCCGGCTCGCCCCGGCCGACCCGCACCGCGAACCGGCGGTGCCCGAGCTGGTCGAGCAGGAGCTGACCGAGGCCGTCACCGCGCGCCTGACCGGCCTGGCCCGCTCCCGAGGGCTGACGCTGAACACGCTCGTCCAGGCCGCCTGGAGCATCGTGCTGGGCCGGCTCACCGGCCGTGACGACGTGGTCTTCGGCGCCACCGTCTCCGGACGACCGGCACAGTTGCCAGGTGTCGAGTCGATGATCGGGTTGTTCATCAACACCGTGCCGGTGCGGGTCCGCCTCGACCCGGCCGAGCCGGTGGCGGGGCTGCTGGCCCGGCTCCAGGACGAGCAGTCGACGCTGCTCGACCACCACTATCTCGGGTTGGCCGACGTCCAGCGCCTGGCCGGCGTCGGGGAGCTGTTCGACACGCTGCTGATCGTGGAGAACTACCCGGAGCGTACCGACGACGGGTCGGAGAGCCTGCTCGCCGCCGTCGACGCGGGTGGGCGCGACGCCACCCACTACCCGCTCACCTGGGTCGTCGACCCCGGCCAGCGGCTACGGGTGGGCCTGGAGTTCCGTCCCGACCTCTTCGCCCCGCCGGTCGCCCGACGACTCGTCGACGCGCTCACCGCCGTCCTGACCGCGTTCACCACCGACCCGGACCGTGCGGTGGGCCGCCTGGACCTGGTCTCGGACGAGGACCGCGGCGGCCGGAACCCGCAGCCGCCGGCCAGTGGAGACGACCCGACGGTCGCCGACCTGTTCGAGCGGCAGGTGGCCGAGTCGCCCGACGCGACCGCCGTCGTCTGCGGCCCGGTTCGCCTGACGTTCGCCGACCTCAACGACCGCGCCAACCGGCTGGCCCGGCTGCTCGCCGGCCGGGGGGTCGGTGCCGAGGACGTGGTGGCCCTGGCCCTGCCGCGCACCGCCGACGCGATCACCGCGATCCTCGCGGTGCTCAAGTGCGGTGCCGCCTACCTCCCGCTGGACCCGGCCTACCCACCGGCCCGGGTCGCCGCGATGCTCGCCGACGCGCGGCCCGCCGCGCTCGTCACCGCCGCCGGGGTCGGTGTCACGGCGGACGGGCTCGACCGCGTCCTGGTCGACGACCCGGCGTTGGCCACGCTCGCCGGGCACGACCTGACCGACGACGACCGGGTACGCCCGGCCCTCCCCCAGCACCCGGCGTACGTCATCTACACCTCCGGCTCCACCGGACGCCCGAAGGGCGTGGTGGTGACCCACCGCAACCTGGTCAACCTGTTCCGAAGCCACCGCGCGCAGTTGCACCTGCCCGCCCGCGAAGCCACCGGTCGCCGTCACCTGCGGGTCGGGCACGCCTGGTCGTTCGCGTTCGACGCCTCCTGGCAGCCACAGCTGTGGCTGCTCGACGGGCACGCCCTGCACATCGTCACCGAGGAGTTGCAGCGCGACCCGGAGCAGCTCGTCGAGCTGATCCGGGCCGAGGGGATCGACTTCATCGAGCTGACCCCCTCGCACTTCGCGCAACTCGCCGACGCCGGCCTGATCCGCGACGGGCGCTGCCCCCTCGCCGTGGTCGGTGTCGGTGGCGAGGCGGTGCCGCCCGCGCTCTGGCAGCGCCTGGGCGGGCTGCCCGGCACCGAGGCGTTCAACCTGTACGGCCCGACCGAGGCCACTGTGGACGCTCTCGCCGCCCGGATCGGCGACACCACCTCCCCGGTGATCGGCCGGGCCGTCGCGGGCGCCCGCGTGTACGTGCTGGACCGGGCCCTGCGGCACACCCCGACCGGCGTGGCCGGCGAGCTGTACGTCGCCGGGGCCGGACTGGCACGTGGCTACCTGGGCCGGCCGGACCAGACCGCCGAGCGTTTCCTCGCCGACCCGTACGGCGCGCCGGGCGAGCGGATGTACCGCACCGGTGACCTGGTGCGGTGGACCGAGGACGGCCGGGTGGAGTATCTCGGCCGGGTCGACGAACAGGTGAAGATCCGTGGCTTCCGGGTGGAGCTGGGCGAGATCGAGTCGGTGCTCGCCGCGCAGCCCGGCGTCACCGAGGCCGTGGTGGTCGCCCGCGAGGACCGCCCCGGCGTACGCCTCCTGGCCGGCTACGTGGTCGGCGGCGACGACCTCGACCTGGCCGCGCTGCGTGCCGCCGTCGCCGTCGAGCTGCCCGACTACATGGTGCCGTCCGCGGTGGTCCGCCTCGACCGGCTACCCACCCTGGCCAACGGCAAGCTGAACCGGGCCGCGCTGCCCGCGCCCGACCTCGGCGCGACAGGCACCGGCCGGGCGCCCCGCACGGATCGGGAGCGTGTCCTGGGCGAGGTGGTCGCGGCCGTGCTGGGCCTGCCGTCGGTGGATGTCGAGGCGGACTTCTTCGCGTTGGGCGGCGACAGCATCGTCGCGATGCAGCTCGTCGGTCGCGCCCGTGCGGCCGGCCTGCGACTCACCCCGCGGCAGGTCTTCGCGGAGCGTACGGTGGCCGGGCTGGCAGTGGTCGCGACCGTGCTCGACCGGGCCGACGGCCGGGTCGGCGACGGGGTCGGGTCGTTCCCGCTGACCCCGGTCATGCGCTGGCTGCGCGAGGTGGACGGCCCGATCGACGGGTTCAACCAGTCCGCTGTGGTGCAGGTCCCGGCGGGCCTGGGTTGGGCGCCGCTGCTGGCCGCGTTGCAGGCCGTCGCCGACCGGCACGACCTGCTGCGGGCCCGGCTGGACCGCACCGGCGACTGGTCGGTGACGGTGCCGCCGCCCGGCTCGTCGCCTGCCGCCGACTGGACCGTCCGCGTCGACGTGCGCGGCCTCGACGACCGTGGCCTGTGGGACGCGGTCGTCGAGCAGGCGACAGTCGCGCAGGCCGGGCTCGACCCGGACAACGGGGTGATGGTCCGGGCCGCCTGGCTGGACGCCGGCGCGGACCGGCCGGGCCGGCTGCTGCTGCTGGTCCACCACCTGGTCGTGGACGGTGTCTCGTGGCGGGTGCTGCTGCCGGAGATCGGCGCGGCCTGGCGGGACGCGGTCGCCGGCCGGACCCCGCTCGCCGCCCCCACCGGCACGTCGTTCCGCCGCTGGGCGACAGGCCTCGCCGAGCGGGCGGTGGACCCGGCCCGGGTGGCGGAGCTGCCGAGATGGGAGCAGATCGTGCGGCGGGGCGACCCGTTGCCGGTACGCCGCCCGCTCGACGCCGCGCTCGACGTGGCCGGCACCCTGCGCGACATCACCCTGACCCTGCCCACCGACGTCACCGAGGCCCTGCTCACCCGCGTTCCGGCCGGGCTCGGCGCCGGTGTCAACGACGTCCTGCTGGGCGCGTTGGGGGTGGCCGTCACCAGGTGGCGGGCCGCGCGGGGCGGCGCGGGCGACGCGGTGCTCGTCGCGCTGGAGGGCCACGGGCGGGAGGAGCACCTGGTGGACGGGGCCGACCTGTCCGGCACGGTCGGCTGGTTCACGAACATCTTCCCGGTCTGCCTGGACACCGCCGGGATCGATGTGTCGGCCGGCGGCGCGGCGGTGGCCGAGGCGGTGGTGCGGGTCCGCGAGCACCTGGCCGAGTTGCCGGACAACGGCATGGGCTACGGCCTGCTCCGCTACCTCAACCCGGCGACCGCGCCCACGCTGGCCGCGCTGCCGCATCCGCCGATCCAGTTCAACTACATGGGACGGTTCGACTTCCCGGAGGCCGCCGACTGGGAGTTCGCCCCCGAGGCGGAGGCCGCCGAGAACGGCGCCGACGACGCCATGCCCGAGACGTACGAGCTGGTGCTGAACGCCCAGACCGAGGACCGCGCGACCGGCCCGCAACTGGTCGCCACCTGGAGCTGGCCGGACGGCGTGTTCGCCGACGGCGCGGTGGACGATCTCGCCCACCTCTGGTTCGACGCCCTGCACACCCTGGTAACGCACACCCTGGTAACGAGGAGTATCCGATGAGCACGAACCCGTTCGACAACGCCGATGGCACGTTCCTGGTGCTTGTCAACGACGAGAACCAGCACAGCCTGTGGCCGGTCTTCGCCGAGGTGCCGGCGGGCTGGCGGGCCGTGCACGGCCCGGCCGGTCGGCAGGACTGCGTCGACTACGTCAACGCGAACTGGACCGACATGCGCCCGCAGAGCCTGATCGACGCCGAGCGCTGACCGGCGGCCCGGACCAGCGCGTTCAGTGCCGAGCGCGCTGGTCCGACCAGGCCCGCCACAGCGTGGCGTACGGGCCGTCCCGCTCGACCAGCTCGCGGTGGGTGCCCGCCTCGACGATCCGGCCGGCCTCCATCACCAGGACCCGGTCGGCGCTCACCGCCTGGGTGAGTCGATGCGCCACGATCAGCGCGGTACGCCCCGCCAGGGCAGCGGTGGCCACCCGTTCGAGCAGGCGCGCTCCGGCGCTCCCGGCCTCCGCGGTGGCCTCGTCCAGGATCGCCACCGGCGGATCGGCCAGCAGCAGCCGGGCGAACGCCAACTGCTGGGCCTGCGCCGCGGTGAGGACGTGCCCGCCCGCGCCGACCTCGGTGTGCAGGCCGTCGGGCAGTTGAAGCACCCAGCCCAACGCCTGCACCCGGTCCAGCGCGGCGCTCACCTCGTCGTCGGTGGCGTCCGGGCGGGCCAGCCGCAGGTCGTCGACGAGCGGCCCGGCGAAGACGTGCACCTCCTGGGTGATGAGTGCGACCTCGCCGGCCGGCACCGCGACGGTCCCGCCGGTCGGCTGGTGCACCCCGGCGATCACCTTGGCGAGAGTGGTCTTACCGGCGCCGCTGCCGCCGACCAGGGCGACCCGCTCGCCGCGGGCGATCGTCAGGTCGACGTCGTGCAGCACCTGCCGGTCCGGCCGGTACGCGAAGTCCAGCCCGCGTACCACCACGGCGTCCGGGCCGTCGCCGGCGTCGGCACGTCGCCGTACGGGCGGGGTCAGGTCGGCGACCCCGACCAGCCGGTCCAACCCCGACGCGGCGGCCTGGGCATCGTCGACAAGGGCGAGAGCCACGTTGATCGGGCCGAACAGCCCGTGGAAGTACAGCGCCGCCGCGGTCGCCGTGCCGATGCTCACCGCGTCCCCGCGCACGAGGAAGAAGCCGGTGCCGAGGACTGCGGCGAGCCCGAGGAACTCGGCGACGTGCAGCCGGGCGTAGAACCGGGTCTGCAACGCGACGCCCCGCAGCAGCAGGTCCACCGCCTGCTGGGACTTCGTGGCGACCCGCTCCCGATGCTCGTCGGCGATCCGGAACGCACGGATCGTCGGCGCGCCGTCGATCGTCGCGAGCAGGTGGTGCTGCTGCGCGGCGACGGCGACCCGCTGCCGGGCGTAGAGCGGGACGGCGCGGTGGGCGTACCAGCGCACCGTGTGCGCCTGCACCGGCACCGCGATCAGCGCCGCGAGAAGGAAACGCCAGTCGAGCACGGCCATCCCGGCCAGGGTGAGCACGATTGTCAGCAGGGCGCGGGTGAACTCGGGGACCGCGCTGCGGGCCGCCTCGGCGATCACGGCGACGTCGTTGGTGACCCGGGAGGTGAGGTCACCGGTCCCCGCGCGCTCGACCTGTTCCAGCGGTAGGTGCAGCGCCGAGGAGACGAACCGTTCCCGTAGCCGGGCCAGCACACCCTCGCCGACCTGCGCGAGCAGGGCGATACCGAACCCGGCCAACGCCGCCTCGACGACAGCGCCGGCCACCAGGCCCGCGCCGGCGAGGATCACGTCACCGGTGCTGCCGCCGCCGGTGGCCAGATCGACGATGCGCCCGAGCAGCGGCGGGCCCACCAGCCCGGCCGCGGTGCCGGCGACAAGCAGGGCGAGCGCCCCGGCCAGCCGGGACCGTTGCGGACGCACAAGCGCCCGCAACTGGGCCAGGGTGCGACGTCCGGTCGCGATCGGCAGCAACGTCGTCGAGTCGGTGGTCATGCGAGCACGGTCTCCCGGTAGGTGTCGTCCTCGGCGACCAGGTCGCCGTGCGCGCCGTCGGTGCGCACGATGCCGTCGTGTACGACGATCACCCGGTCGGTCACGGCGAGCAGCGCCGGGCTGGCGGTGACCAGGATCGTGGTACGCCCGTCCCGCATCGCGCGCAGTCGCCCGGCGATGCGGGACTCGGTCGCCGCGTCGACGGCTGTGGTCGGGTCGTGCACGACGAGCACCGGCGGGTCGCCGGCCAGGGCCCGGGCGAGCGCGATGCGTTGCCGCTGCCCGCCGGAGAGCGAACGGGCCCGATCGTCGAGCACCGTGTCCAGCCCGTCGGGCAGACCGCGGGCCACCTCGTCGGCGTCCGCGGCGGTCACCGCGGCGTCGACGCTCGCCGGCGCGGCCCGCCCGGCGAGCGAGACGGCGGCGCGGACGCTGTCGTCGAACAGGTCGGTCTGGTGGTCGACGGCCAGCACCACGGCCCGCAGGTCGTCCGGCGCCAGGTCGGCGAGGGGTACGCCGTCGAGTGTGATCACCCCGGCGACCGGATCGCGTACCCGCCCGAGCAGCCGCACCAGTTCGGCCGCCTCGGCCGGGTCGGTGGTCACGATGCCGACCAGCTCGCCGGGGGCGATCTCCAGGTCGATGCCGCGCAGGGGTGGGCTGTGCACCCCGCGCAGCGCGAGCCCACCACGGGCCGGCGTGACCGGGTGCGCCGTGCCGTCGGGCACCGCGACGGGCGTGTCGAGGACGGCGGCGACGCGGCGGGCGGACGCGCGGCCCTGCGCGAGGTCGGCGCCCACCCAGCCGAACGTGGACATCGGACCGACCAGGAACTGCGCCAGGCCGAGTGAGGAGATGAGCTGACCGACGCTGATCTGGCCGTGGAGTGCGAGGACCCCGCCGATGACCGCGATGATCGCCAGGAACGTCCCGCTGAGCGTGAGCACCAGTCCCTGGTACGCGGCCTCGGCGCGCGCCGCCCGTACGGTCGCGGCCAGCGCGCTGCGGCTGCGCTGCGCGTACCTGTCGACCGCCGCTGTCTCGGCCCGCAGGCCCTTGACCACGCGCAGGCCGATGACCAGGTCGGCGGCGATGCCGGAGGCGTGCGCGCTGTGCTCCTGCTCGGTCTCGCTGCGCTCCTCCAGCGGCTTGCCGAACAGGCGGGTGAGCAGCAGCAGCGGCGGGGTGCCTAGGAGCACCACGAGCCCGAGTGGCAGGGAGATGGACAGCAGCAGGACCGCCGCGAGGACCAGGCCGACGACGGCGGCCACGCCGGAGACGACGGCGATGGCGACCGCGCCGACCCGGGCCGCGTCGCTCGTCGCGATCGACACCAGGGCGCCGGGCAGCCGGTCGGCCTCCGCGCCGCCGCGCTCGTGCAACACCCGCCTGGTCACCCGTAGCCGCAGGTCGTGCGCCGCCTGTTCGGCGGCACGTTCGCCGGTACGCTCGCCGTAGCGGTAGCTGTAGCTCAGGCCGACGTAGACGGCGGCCAGCACACCCAGCCAGAGGGCCAGGCTGCCGACACCTCCGTCCACGGCCCGGTCGATGATCACACCGATCAGGAACGGCACCGCGGCTTCGCCGGCCTGGTGGCCGGTGATCAGCAGCGTGCTCAGCGAGATGAGCCGCCGCTGCCTGCCGAGCGTGGCGGTGAGCAGGCCGCTTCCGCCGGTCACGCGGGGACCCGGTCGACCGCCGCGACGACGCCGGCGTGGGCCAGTCGACGCCGCTGCCGCCCGGCCGGCACCACCATCGGGGTGTCCGTCTCCGGGTCGGTCATCACCCGGCAGGGCATCCCGAAGACCGTCTCGACAAGCTCCGCCGTCATCACCTCGGCGGGTGGCCCCTGGGCGAGAACCCGGCCCTCCCGCATCACGATCAGCTCGGTGGCGTACCGGCAGGCGTGGTTGAGGTCGTGCAGGACGGCGACGACAGTGCGGCCCTGCTCGTGCAGGTCGGCGCAGAGGTCCAGCACCTCGAACTGGTGCGACAGGTCGAGGAACGTGGTCGGTTCGTCGAGCAGCAGGATCGGCGTCTGCTGGGCCAGCGCCATCGCCAGCCAGACCCGCTGCCGCTGCCCGCCGGAGAGTTCGTCGACGAACCGGTCGGCCAGGTCGGTCACCTCGGTCTGGCGCATCGCGTCGGCGACCGCCGCCTCGTCCTGCGGCGACCACTGCCGCAGCAGGCGCTGGTGGGCGAAGCGGCCCCGGGCGACCAACTCCTCCACCACGATCCCGCCGGGCGCGACCGACGACTGCGGCAGCATGCCGAGCTGCCGGGCCACCTGCTTGGACGGCTGCGACGCGATGGTCTGACCGTCCAGGTAGACGGCGCCGGACTGCGGCTTCAGCACCCGGGCCAGGGAGCGCAACAACGTCGACTTGCCGCAGGCGTTGGGGCCCACGATGACGGTGAACGACCCGTCGGTGATCTGCACGTCGAGGCCCTGGACGACCACCCTCTTGTCGTACGCCAGGGTCAGCGCGTCGGCCCGCAGCCGCGACTCGGTCATCGCTGTGCTCCTTGTCCGCCGTTACGTCGCTCGTGGAAGAGCAACCAGGTCAGGTAGATGCCGCCCAGGGCGGCGGTGACGAGACCGACCGGGACGTCGTCGTCGGGCAGGAGGCGCTGGGCAACCCAGTCGCTCGCCGTCAACAGGGCGGAGCCCATCAGCGCGGCCGGCAGGATCCCGGCGTTCGGCGAGCGGGTCAGCCGAGCGGCCAACGGTGGCGCGGCGAGGGCGACGAACGCGATCGGCCCGGCCGCGGCGGTGGCGCCTGCCGCGAGCCCGACGCCGGCCAGCGCGAGCACCACCCTGCCGCGTTCGACGGGTACGCCGTGCAGCATCGCGGTCTCGTCGCCGAGGGCCAGCATGTCGAGGTGCCGGCCGTGGTAGAGCGCGACCGGCAGCAGCACCGCGACCGCGACGCCGACGAGGGTCACCTCGGTCCATCCGGGGCCGTTGACGCTGCCGATCAGCCAGACCTGGGCGGCGATCGCCTCGTCCAGTCGGCTGCGGTAGATCAGGAACGAGTTGAACGAGTCGAGCAGCGCGGCCACTCCGACGCCCATCAGCACCAGCCGGAACGGCTGCACCCCACGGCGGAACGCGAGCAGGTAGATGGCGACCGAGGTGGCCAGACAGCCGACGATCGCACCGGCCGCGACCTGGAAGCCGCTGCCGTTGAACAGCAGCAGGACGATGAGCGCGCCGGTCGCCGCGCCCACCGTCAGGCCGACGAAGTCGGGGCTGCCCAGGGGGTTGCGGGTCAACCCCTGGAAGATCGTGCCGCTCGCGCCGAGGGCCGTGCCGACCAGCAGCGTGATGAGTACGCGGGGTAGCCGCAGCTCCTGCACGATGAAGTCGGTGCCCGGGTCGCCCTGGCCGACGAGGCTGCGCAGCACGTCGGGCACGGGGATCGGGAAGTCGCCGCTGGAGAGGTTGACGAGCGCGACGCCCAGCGCCGTGAGCAGCAGCGCGGTGCCGGCGATCAGCGCCCGCAGGTGCAGCCGCAGCGAGAGCCGGCCGCCCCGGCTGCGGATCACCAGGCGGGTCGTCCGTCCGGACGGGCGGAGCTGGAGCACCGGGCCGCTCACAGGGTGCTCAGTCGGCGTCGGCGGCACAGCGCGATGAACAGCGGTGCGCCCAGGAACGCGGTGACCACCCCGACCGGCAGCTCGGCCGGGGCCACCAGGACCCGCCCGAGCACGTCCGAGACGAGCAGCAGGGTGGGGCCGAGGACCAGCGAGTAGGCCAGGATCCAGCGGTGGTCCGAGCCGGTGAACATCCGGGCCGCGTAGGGGACGGCCAGGCCGACGAACCAGATCGGCCCGCAGGCGGCGGTCGCGGCCCCGCACAGCAGGGTGATCGTGATCATGCCCAGCACCCGGATCCGTCCCGGGTGCGCGCCGACCGAGGTCGCCGCGTCGTCGCCCATGCTCAGCGCGTTGAGTTGGCGGCCCAGCGCCAGCGCCAGCAGGACGCCGACCACCAGGAACGGCGCCAACTGGGTGATCGTGCTGGTCTCCCGGTCGGCGAGCGAGCCGACGTCCCAGTGCCGGTACCTGTCGAACGCCTCCCGGTGGGTCACCAGGATCGCCCAGACTCCGGCGCCGAGCACGGAGGTGAGGGACACCCCGGCGAGCACCTGCCGTTCCGGGGTGGGCGCCCGGCCGGCGCCGCCGAGCGCGAAGACGGCCGCCGAGGTGAGCCCGGCGCCGGCGATGGCGAACCAGACGTACCCGTTCGCGCTTGTCACTCCGAGGAGCGCGATGGCCAGCACCACGCCCGTGGATGCGCCCAGGCTGACCCCGAGCAGGCCGGGTTCGGCGAGCGGGTTGCGGGTGAGCGCCTGCATCACCGTGCCGGCCAGGCCCAGCGCCGCGCCCACGGCGAATCCGAGGATCGTCCGCGGCACCCGTAGCCGGTGCACGATCTCCGCGGCGGAGGAGCCGTCGTCGTGCCAGAGCACCTGCCAGACCGTGCCGAGGCCGAGCGAACGGCTGCCGACCGCGATGCTCAGCGCCACGGCGGCGGCGAGGGCGACGACGCCGACGACGAGGCCGGTCCAGCGGCGACCGGAGCGCGAAGACGACTCGCGCGGCGCCTTCCGGGGTGAAACGGTCCCGGGCGCCGGGTGGGTGCCGGTGCCTGGGGTCAACACGTGCTCCATCCGTCCACCCGTTCGCATTACTCAATTAGGTGAGGCTAACCTACACTCCCGTTCGAGGTCACCACCCTGGGGCCTCGCTGGCAGAAAGGAACAGCCGTGCGGCTTCCCTCAATCCGCCGGAGCGCGACTGTCGCTTCGACCGCGCTCCTGCTTCTCCTCGCGGCCTGCGGCGGTGGATCGGAGCCGTCGGCGCCCTCCTCCGGCGCCACCACCTCCACCGCCTTCCCGGTCTCGATCGAGCACAGGTTCGGCACCGCCACCATCCCGGCCGAGCCCAAGCGGATCGCCGTGGTCGGCCTGGTCGAGCAGGACGCCCTGCTGTCGCTGGGCGTCGTGCCGATGGCCACCACCGAGTGGTTCGGCGAGAAGCCGGGCGCGATCTGGCCCTGGGCCGAGGCCGCGCTGGGCGCGGGTGCCAAGCCGCAGGTGCTCACCAACACCGACGGCATCCAGTTCGAGAAGGTGGCCGCCCTGCGGCCCGACCTCATCCTCGGCGTCTACTCGGGGCTGACCAGCGACGACTACGCGAAGCTGGCGAAGATCGCGCCGACCGTGGCCCAGCCGAAGGACTCCGTCGACTATGGGGTGTCCTGGCAGGACGTCACCCGTACGGTCGGCACCGCCGTGGGGCGCAAGGCCCAGGCGGACAAGGTCGTCACCGACGTCGAGGCCACGTTCGCCGCGGTACGCACGGCGAACCCGGCCTTCGCCGGCGCGACCGGCCTGATGGCCACCACCTACGAGGGCTACTACGTGTACGGCCCGCAGGACTCGCGCGGTCGGTTCCTCACCGACCTGGGCTTCAAGCTGCCGTCGGGGCTGGCCGAGGTGACCGGCAAGGAGTTCGGCGCGAACCTGAGCCGGGAGCGCACCGACATGCTCGACACCGGCGTACTGATCTGGCTTGTCGACAGCTACGACGCCGACCGGACGAAGGTGCAGGCCGACCCGCTCTACAGCAAGCTCAAGGTCAAGACCGAGGGTCGTGACATCTACCTGGAGAACGAGGAGCTGGTCGGCGCGGCGACCTCGTTCATCACCCCGCTGAGCCTGCCGTTCCTGCTGGAGAAGATCGTCCCGCAGCTGACCGCGGCGGTGGACGGCAACCCGGCCACGGCGGTGCAGCGCTCCGCGGCCTGACGACCGGGGTGGGGAACTGGACCGGACGGGACGGTTCCCCACCCGCCGGCGGTCCGCCGGGTCGCGGTTATGCCTCGGCGGCGGGTCGGCTGTGCACCACCAGCTCGTCGATCTCCAACCGGCCGACCCGCAGCTCCCGCACGACCGCCCGGCGGATCGCCAGCCGCCCGATGACAAGCGCCCCCACGGCCACGGCCCCGACCGCCAGCGCCCCCACGGCGAGGGCGCCGAGGGACGCCGCCCCGGCAGCCCGCGCGCCGGTGGCCGCCGCGCCCGTCGCCACCGCGCCGTTGGCGCGCGCCCCGGTCAACCGCATCACGCGTACGTCTCGCTTCATCACCCCATTGTCCGCGTACGGCCGCCCGCCCGCTCCCCGCGTTTCCCGCGTGTCACTCCGCCGTCGCAGCCTCGCCCCATCACCTCAGTCGCGGAACCGGTGGTCCGGGCCGAGCCAGCCGCTGCCGCCTGTCGGCGCGCCGTGCGCCAGGTCCGCGTCGGGGTCGTGGCCGTAGAGCCACCGGAGGTGGTTCAGGTCGACCTGCCGGGCCAGTTCCTCGTCGCGGGCGCGCTGCGCCGGTCCGTCGGGCAGGTGGAAGAGGTCGGCCCGGTGCCGGGCCTGCCGGTGCACCTCCGCCAGCCGGGGGCGACGCGCCCGCTCGTACCGGTCCAGGGCGGTCGCCGGGTCCGCGGCCAGCAGGTCGGCGACGAGCAGGGCGTCCTCCAACGCCTGGTTGGCGCCCTGCGACAGGTACGGCAGGGTCGGGTGGGCGGCGTCGCCGAGCAGCACCAGCCGGCGGCTGTGCCAGGGCCCGGCGATGTCCCGGTCGTAGAGTCCCCAGCGGCCGACCCCTCGGGCCGCGCCGACGACCCGGCGCACCTCGGGATGCCAGCCGCGCAGTGCGGCGATCAGCTCCTCGACCCCGGGGTCGTCGGTCTCCACGCTCTGCGCGCGGACCACGCTGACGTGCACCGTCTGCCGGGCGGCGATCGGGTAGTACGTGACGTGGGCGTCGGGCCCGAACCAGAAGAGCACCCGGGGTACGCGGCCCAGCGCGGGCACCTCGTCCACCGGGAGCAGGCCGCGCCAGACGGCGTAGCCGGAGTAGCGCGGACTGTCGTCGATGAGCGCGGGGCGCACCACGGAGTGCACACCGTCGGCGCCGATGACCAGGTCGGCGGTGTCCCTGGTGCCGTCGGCGAGGTGCAGCGTGGCCCGCTCGTCGTCCTCGCTGACACGCACGACGCGCCGGCCCAGCCCGAGGTCGGCGGCCGGCAGGAGCCCGACCAGGCCGCGCTGGAGGTCGGCACGGTGGATGAGCACGTACGGTGCCCCGAAGTCGGTCACGCACGCCTCGCCGTGCGGGACTGCGCAGAGGAGCCGGCCGTCGTCCCAGCGTCGGGTCTCGATCGATTCGGCGGCCACGCCGTGCTCGCGCAGCGTCGGGCCCACACCGAGCCGGTGCAGGATCCGCACCCCGTTCGGGGAGAGCTGGATGCCGGCGCCGACGGTGGTGAACCGGGCGGCCTGCTCGTAGATGCGGTACGGCATCCCGTGCCGGCGCAGCAGCGCGGCGACGGCCAGCCCGGCCACCCCGCCGCCCACGATCGCGACCCGTGTCACGCCGCCACCCCGCCCGGCTCGTACCCGTACAGCCAGGCACGGGCGTCCAGGTCGGCGGCCTGCCGCAGCGCCACGTCACGGCTGACCTGTTCGGGGCCGTCGGCGAGGTGCAGGTACCGGGCCTGGGCGCGTGCGGCGCTCTGCACGGCGGTGGCCCGGGGCAGGCGCTGCCGCTGGTAGCGCAGCAGCCGGTCCGGGGCGTCGGCGCGGGAGGCGCCGGTGAGGCAGGAGGCCAACTCGACGGCGTCCTCGACGGCCTGGTTCGCGCCCTGGGCCAGGAAGGGCAGCATCGGGTGGGCGGCGTCGCCGAGCAGGGTGACCCGGCCAACCGACCAGGCGGTCAACGGTTCCCGGTCCCACAGCGCCCAGTACCGCACCTCGCGGGCGGCTCGCACGACGGCGGCGACCGGGGCGTGCCAGCCGTCGAACGCGGCGACCAGGTCGGCCGGATCCACAGTGGCCGACCACGATTCCACCGGCGGCTGGTGCAGGGGGGCGATGGCGGCGAAGCCGAGCGCCCGGCCGCCGCTGACCGGGTAGCAGACGAAGTGCCGGCCCGGACCGAGCCACATCCGGGCCACCGGCACCCGGGCGCCCGCCGGCAGTCGGTCCATCGGCACCAACCCACGGAACACGCCGAGGCCGGAGAAGACCGGCCGGTCCGGGACGAGCGCCGCGCGGACCGCCGACCGCAGCCCGTCCGCGCCGACCACCACGTCGGCCCGGTGGGCGCTGCCGTCGGCGAAGGTGAGCACCACCTCCTCGCCGTCGTTGTCCACGGTGGCCAGCCGCCGGCCCAGATGCAGCCGGGTGGGGTCCACCCGCGCGTGCAGGGCGTCGCGCAGGTCGGCACGGTGCATCCCCAGGTACGGCGCGCCGAAGCGCACCTCGCAGGCCGCGCCCAGCTCGGTGCGGGCCACCGGACGGCCGGACCAGCCGTGGATCTGCGCCGCGGCGAGTCGGACGGCCCGGGCGTCGAGCGTGGGCCGCAGACCGAGCCGGTGCAGGGGCCGGACCGCGTTCGGGGAGAGTTGGACGCCGGCGCCGACCTCGGTGAGCCGGTCGGCCCGCTCGAACACCTCGTAGGCCGTGCCGGCCGCGTCGAGGGCCGCGGCCAGGGTCAGCCCGCCGATGCCGGCGCCGACGACCGCCACCCGCGGGCTGCTCATGACGGGTTTCCGTCCGGGTACGCCGCGGCGAGCCAGGCGTAGGTGCGCAACTCCTCGAAGAGGCTGCGGCCGAGCCGGTTGTGCAGCATGTGGACGTGGGAGAAGAGGATCTGGGCGGGCGGCGTGTCGCCGGTGGCGGCGATCCGCTCGGCCAGGTCCGCGATCGCGGCGTGCCAGCGGCGGAACGGGCCGTGTGCGTCCGGGTCGGGGACCGGGCCGGTGGCGTCGACGGCGCAGAGGGCGGCCAGTTGTTCGGGCGTGGTGCCGGAGTGCCCGGCCCACACCCGCCAGGCCTCCATGCTGCGGCGGTAGAACTCGGCCTGCCGCGCGGGGCCGCCGAGGGCGGCCGCGGCGGCGATGGTGCCCCGCAGGCCCAGGCCTGTGCGCAGCCCTTCGGAGGGCCGGCTGGGCAGCACGGCGACGACGAGTTCGCTGGACAGCTGGAACAGCCGCTCGGTGGCGGGCATCAGCGGCCGACCGCCGTAGCGCAGGTGCTCCGGCTCGTAGACGGCCCGATGCACGCCCGGCGGCATCAGGTCGAGCACCTGCCGGTCGGCACCGCGTTCGGTGGCGGCGAAGGTCACCGCTCCGGCCCGGTAGCCGGCCTCGTCGAGGGGCTCCTCGTCGTCGGCGAGCCGGCCGGCCTCGGCCAGCCGGTCGCGTAACGCCTGCTCCACCCGCTGATACGTCGCGGAGTCCAGGTCGCCGACGCGGAATCGCAGGTGGGTGCCGGCCTGCCAGAAACGCATGAAGAACCAGGGCCGACCGTCGAGTTCGGCGGCGACCGGCCGGATCACCTCCTGGATCACCCGGTCCTGCACCGAACGGGCGTCCGAGGCGAGGTGCAGGTGCCACGAACTCCACTCGGTGGGCCGGCTCGCGGCGGGGTCGGGGCGGAGCACGGTCTGGGTCACGGCATCTCCTCTGTTCTCGATTGCGGGGCTCGCAGACCCGGGTCACTGCTCGCGCGCACGGCCCCTCTCCTCACAACCTGATGTCGAGCAGCCCGCCGCTGGCGTGCCGTGGGGTGCCCACCACCGCGGCGAGCGCGATCATCTCGTCGCCGGCCAGGCCGAGCAGGTCCCGTGTCGCGTTCTCCACGAACGCCCGGACCGGCCGGGCGAACAGGTCGGCCGCGCTGGCCGCGAGGGAGAGACCGTGCGCGGCCCAGCCGACGGCGTACTGGGTGGCCGTCCAGGCGGTCGGCCCGTGGGCGGCGTGCAGCTCCCGGGGGCGGACCGACAGGAACCACACCATTGACGCGTGCCGGACGCCGCAGCCGTCGTTCGGGGTGAGCGGGTAGCCGTACGTCGCCTCCAGCTTCGCGGTGATCTCCCGGTCGGCCCGGTGCAGGACGAGGTCGCCGTCCGGCCCGACCCGGTGCACACCGTCGGCGTACCCGTCGATGTCGCGCAGGGCGACCGAGACGGTGATCCGGTCGCGGACGGCGGCCAGGGTGGGCCCGGGCGCCGGCACGGCCAGCCAGCGGACGATGTCGTGCACGACCGCCGCCGGCAGCCGTCGGCGGCGGGAGTCGAAGCCGGGCCGGCCCGCCGGCATCCGCCCCGAGTGACGACGCCAGGCCAGCTCCGCCCAGTCCGGCGCGGTCGGCGCGGCGGCCGCTCCCGCCGGTACGCCGGAGCCGAGCCGGGTGGGCGGGTCGGTGAACGCCTGCTCCCGGTTCAGGGCCGCCACCTCGGCGAGGACCGGATCGGGCACCTCGGCGGGCGCGGGTGACCCGGCGGGCGTCGGGCCGGGCACCAGCGGGGGCGCGCCCAACCCGATGGTGACCGGCAGCGACCACTCCCCGGCGGGGTCGAGCCCCATCTCGGTGAGGACCGCGCCGGCCCCGGCGTCGGGCAGCCGCAGCCACGCCGGCACCCGGAAGTGGTGCAGGCCGATGGCGAGGGCGCGCAACGCGTAGCCGGTCTCGATGGCGACCAGGGACCCACGGAACCAGCGGTAGCCGCGCGGGATGCGGGTGTAGCGACCGGTGAGCGCGAGCTGCCGGGCCCGGGGCGCATGCCCGGGTAGCGACAGGCTGGTGAGCGCGTGCCGCTCGGGCTCCAGCAGCGCCCAGTGCTCGCCGTCGTCGGCGAAGACCTGCACGGGGTACAGGCAGCGCGGCGAGGCGTAGCCGCGGTGGGGGTTGTAGACGTTGTCCGGGTCGTACCACTGCGGCCCGTACGCGGCGACCAGGGCGTGCCCGACCGGGTCCGCCACCTCCCCCGTCACCTGCCCGTGCGGGTACGCGGTCCGGCCCAGCAGCTCCGCCGTCCCGTAGGGCAGTGGGCGACGGGCGCCTCCCTCGGCGACGGCCGGGGTGGGCGGATGGACGTGTGTCTCCATCGGGGGCACCGGCTCGGACAGCCAGGGTGGGATCACCGTCTCGTCCGCCCCGGCGGCGTACGCGTACCAGAGCGACTCCCGGCCGATGGTGTGGTCGGTGTACGGGGCGGGCACCCGCAGCCCGGCGCTCACGGGAACGGGTGGGGGTCGTAGGGCAGGGGGCGTCCGGCCTGGGCGGTGCCGGCGAGCGCGGCGGCGAGCCGGTGCTGGCCGAGCAGCCGCTGCTGGGCGTGGCCGAAGCACATCGGCAGGATGCCGGGTACGACCATCTTGACCACCGAGATGCCGACGTCCCGGTGCTCCCGGGTGCTCTGGTCGACGAGCACCATCCGGTCCATGCCGGCCGCCGCGTAGAGCTCCCGGACGTGGTCCAGGGCGCCCCGGACGTCACCGGCGGCGGCCCGGTCGAGCTGGCCGGGCCAGTCACCGAACGCCTCGGCGATCGTGGTCTTCGGGCCGCCGAGCACGGCGGTGGCACGGGCCAGCGTTGCCGGATGCATGTAGTAGCGGGGGTGGTGGACCAGTTCCTCCATGTTCCACGGGTCGGCCAGCATCGGCTCGATGTCGGAGGTGTCCGGGTCCTGCGGGTCGGTGACGAGTTGGGCGACCTCCCGTAGGGCGCCCCGGATGGCGGTGGCCGGGTTGGCGCCGGACCCTCCGGAGTGGAAGGTGGCCGGGAATCCACCGGTCCGGTTGACGGCGAGGGTCCACACGATCGGCAGGGCCACGTCGTGGGTGGCGACGAGGATGTGGACGTCGAACCCGCGCGCGTGGATGAGGTCGATCAGGGCCTGGCTGTCCGGGTCGGTGATCGTCGAGGTGGGGATCAC
Source organism: Micromonospora sp. NPDC049175 (assembly GCF_043197345.1). Lineage (NCBI taxonomy): Bacteria > Bacillati > Actinomycetota > Actinomycetes > Micromonosporales > Micromonosporaceae > Micromonospora > Micromonospora sp. NPDC049175. Next base: position 470,851 of record NZ_JBICSY010000001.1, read on the forward strand.
CGGCAGCGGCGTGGCCCGGTGCCAGGCGATCAGGAAGGCGTCCCGCTCGGCGAGTTCGAGCAGCGAGTGCAGGGCGGCCTCTTCCAGGCAGGAGCCGGCCGCGCAGCCGCTGGAGGAGTCGTAGAAGTGCTTGCGGTTCTCCCGTGGGTTGGCCCGGCGCGCGGCGCGGGCGGCCCGGCGGTTCAGCTTGTACCGGTACTCGTACTGGTAGAAGCCGATCTCGGCGGGTACCAGCACCGGCTGTCCGGCGCCGAGGTCGTGGCCCCACACCCAGTCCATCGGGCTGTCCGGGTGCACCGGGAGCACCCGGGCGGTGGGGTGGGCGAGCTGCTCGTCGGTGTGCCCGCCGAGGGTGGCCGGGTCGAGCGCGTGGTCGGCGACCTGGCGGTAGGTCAGCCCCTGGAGCACCGGCGCGTCGAACGGGAAGCCGCCGAGGCGCTCGTAGAGTTCGATGAGGCCGACCGGTTCGGCCTCCCGGAAGGTCATCGCCCGGCCGTGTCCCCACGCCGGCGCGTCCGGCATGATCGACATGCTCATGGCGAAGGGCGCCGCCGACTCCAGAATGATCTTCTGGACCGGGCCGAAACGCTCGTCGACGACCCGGTCGCGCAGCGCCCCCGGGACGACCAGTCGGGAGCCGTCCGCGGCCCGGGTCGGGTCGCCCGGCGCGGCCGGGTGGCTGCGCAGGGTCAGCGGCTCCGGCCGCCAGTCCAGGTCCGGCTGGAAGCGCGGTGCGCACGACGAGCAGTAGAAGTGCCGTGGGATCCGGTGCCTCCGCACGCCTGCCGCGCCGACCACCGCCAGCTCCCCGGGGGCCAGCGGCACGTCCGCCAGGTTCCGGGCGGCCGCCGCCAGCAGGTCCGGCAGCAGCGGGTCGCCGGTGCCGGTCCGCCAGCGGTTGAGGTCCAGGCGGGCCTGCAACGGGTGCTCCAGCACCGAACGCTCGCGGGACTCGGCGCAGACCGGGCAGCCGGCGTCGGTGCCCGGGACCCAGCGCGGGCCGATCTGCACCTCCTCGTCGTACACCCGCACCGACAGGTGCTCGCGACCGTCGGCGGCACTGCGGCGCCACTGCCCGGTCTGCCAGTTCAGGTCGAATCCGTAGTCGAGCGTCACGGTGGCGTCGACCGCGAGCAAAGGGGCCAGCGCGGTGAGCCACTCGTCGGCGGCGTCGGCGGTGAACCCCGGCCCGAGGTTGACCAGGTCGGTGTCAGTGCCCATCGGTCTGCTCCTCGATGTCGCCGGCCACCTCGACCGGGCCGTACCAGAACGGAAGCTCGCCCAGGACGGGATCGGCGTGCCGGGCGCGGCCGCGGAACCGGCGACCGGTCGCCGCGGCCAGCGCGGTGAGCTGCTTGCGCAGCGCGTCCACCACACCGTCACCGGCGAGCAGCAGGGCGTCGGTGTGCAGGGCGGGCGCCGGCTCGCCACCTGCCGCCCGGACCTGCCCGGCGGTGACCGCCACCCCCACGGCGGCCCGGACGGCGGTGTCCGGGTCCGGCCCCCAGGCCACGCCGAGCGTCTCCCCGTCCGGGGTGCGCACCCGGGCCAGCCGCCAGTCCAGGCCGGGCACCGCGCGCAGGTCGACGACGTGCGGCTGGGCGCCCAGACTCTGCCGGATCCGGCGTGTCTCCGGGTCCAGGTCCGCCGGGTCCACAGTGGGGACCTGCTCGGCCTCGGCGGCGAGCAGCCGCAGCGCGCCGTCGAGCAGCCACGTCTCCTCGGTCAGTCCGGCCGCGCCGCCGTCGGCCGCCCGCCGCATCCCCTCCATCGCCGCCGCGACGTACGCGGTCTGGAGGTCCGGCCCGCCGGCGAAGACCGAGCCGTTCCGGCCGTCGCGGTACGCCAGCTCGCGCTGCGACAGCGGCAGTTGGGGCAGTTCCGGTTCCCGGTCCCCCCGGGTGTACGGGCCGGTCCAGCGGGCGGTGAGGGCGGAGACCGCCGGGGTCAGGTCGTCGATCGTGGGCAGCGCGACGGGCTGGGCGTCGTCCAGCGGGTGCCAACGCTCGTCGTCGGCCAGCGGCGCGCCGAGCACCACCCGGTCGGCGGTGAGCGCGTCGGAATGCACGACGTGCGCATCCCGGCGGGTGTCCTGACCCGCGATGACGGTGAACAGCAGGTGCGCGGCGAGGGCACCGGCAAGCGCGTCCGCGACCGGACGGGCGGCCGGCGGCACGTCGTCCGCCGCGGCCTGCTCCAGGACCCGGTCCCGCCACGCCGGCCACCCGGCGGCGGTCGCGGTGTCGGTCACCAGCGGACCGGCCACCAGCGCCCGGTCGTCCAGCAGCACCGGCAGCACCGGCACCGCACCCGGCTCGGGCGTCTCGTCGGCGGAGAAACAGCGGATCACCGCGTCGAAGCCGGTCAGGTCGTCGGCCGCGTCCCGCGCCCGCGCCGCACCGATCCCGGCCCGGAGCAGCCCCCGCACCGCCGGCCCGGTGACCTCGACGGGGCCCACCACCGCGACCCGCGCCGCCCGCACCGCCGCGAAGGCGGCGTACGGGTCCGCGGACACCGCCTCCAGGTACGCAAGTGGCCCGGCCCACCGCTGCCGCTCGGCCTCGGTCGGCTCGGCGACGGTGTGCGCCGCGAAGTCCAGCAGCAGGTTGTGCCCCCGTAGCTGGTCGACCAGGTGGCGCACTGCCGGCCTGGCCCGCTCGGTGCCCAGCGCGGTCACCATCTCGTCCTCGGTGGTGCCGACGTCCAGCAGCGGCACACAGGTGTCGGCGACCCGGAACAGCAGCGTCGAGCCTCGCAGGACGAGCTGGTCGCGGCCCCCGGCGAGGTAGACGCCGTCGGGCGTCGGCGCGTAGTGCAGGTACGGTCGCGCGCGCAGTCTCATGACTTCTTCCCTCCGTACTGGAACAGGCCGCCGGGGCGCCTGCCGATCTCGACCACCCACTCGTGGGCGTGCGTGCCGTCGACCACCCCGGGAAGTGCCTCCTCCAGGTAGTCCACGGCCTTCCCGTCGGCCCGACGTTCGAGCATCCGCGGCAGCACCCGGGTGCCGAGGGCGGAGGTCAGGTCGACGTACTGCGGCTTCTGCTTCTGCCGGCGGGGCATGATGTCGGCCGGGCGCAGCGACCGGGGCGCCTCGTCGTCGAAGGCGGTCTTGACCACCACCTCCTCCGGTACGCCGTACCGGCCGCGCCAGCCGGTGAGGGCGAGCAGCCGCTCGGGGCCCTCCGGCGTGGCCAGCGCCCCGTCCAGCTCGGCGCCGCCGTACCAGCGGCGGCGGCTCACCACCACGTCGCCGACGGCGATCCGCGGGGCGATCCGGGTACGGGCCCGGTCCCACGGGTTGCCGCCGTGCCAGAGGTCCAGCAGGTAGTTGTTGAGTCGGCCGCCGGTCGCCAGGCAGGACGCCACCGACAGGGGCGGTGGGAACAGCCCCGGGTGGCCGGTGCCCAGCGGCAGCACCCGCAGCCGCTGCCCGTCGGCGTCGGTGACGGCGAGCGTGTCGGTGTCCGGATCGTGCACCAGCCGCAGCGCGTACCAGTCGTCCGGGCCCAACCCGTCCGGCAGCACGCGAGGATGGGCGTTGACGTTGAGTCGGTGCAGCCCCAGGTCCTCCACGACCCGTGCGCCGTCCCAACCGAAGCGCTCGGCGAGCCGGTCGGCGAGGTACGGCAGCGCCCGCCCGCCGAGTCGCCGGTCGCCGTCGAGGAAGCGGGAGTAGAGCATGCCGTGCCCCGGCAGCCCGTCGTTGACGACCAACCGGTCCCCTGCCCACTGCGCGAGCACCCCGTAGCTGAGCGGGTCGCGCCGGAACTCCTCGGGCAGGTCGGCGACCAGCTCGTACGCCTGCTCGGCGGACCACCGCACCTCGGGCTCGCCCGCCTCGGCGGCCCGGGTGATCTCCGCCTGGCTGAAGGCCATGATCCGGCGGCGCAGCGCGTAGAGGCGCAGCAGCGGGTCGTCGCCGACCGGGCTGTCGTCGGTGAGCGTGGCGGCGTACTCCCCGGCCGCCACGGCCTGGGCGGACACCGCCTCGACGAGTTCGTCGGCGTGGTCGGCGAGCGAGACGCCGGCGCTGGCGCCGAAGCGCCCGACGAAGGCCCGGGTGGTCATCATGCGCACGTCGTGCAGCCAGTCGAAGACCGACAGCAGCTCCACCGCCGCGCCCAGGTCGGCCAGGTTGCCCCGGACCGGCTGGGTGTCCACGGTGGCCGGTGGGAGGAGGTAGTCCTCCTCCACCATCACCTGGGCCGGCCGCTGCGCCAGCCGGCTGACCCGGGCCAGGTCGGCGCGCAGGGTCGCCAGGTCGGCGCCTCGCTCCAGCACCGGCCCGTCGGCCAGCCGGGACAACCCGGCACGCACGTCGGTGAGGGCGTCGGCGGCCACGGTGTCCGGCCGGTCGAGCTGTTCGGCCAGGTCGGCGTCGCCGTTCTCGGCCTCGTTGAAGGTGCACAGGATGCCGCTGTCCAGCGCCCGCAGCACGATCTGCTCGGCGTCGGGCAGTGGGCAGCCGGCGTGCGTGGACACGTACGCGGCCACCGCCCGCGCGGGTCGCGGGCCCATGGCGATCGCGTCCATCAGCAGCTTGATCGGGCCCCGCAGGGGTGCCGAGAGGCGCTGGTAGCCGCCCTCGGTGGGGCGCAGGAAGAACAGCGCGCCCTGCTCCGGCTCCACGGCGGAGGTGGGCGAGAGCCCCACCCAGACGCCGAGCCGCGCCGCGCCGGCCGGTGGGTTCAGCCCGCCCAGCACGTAGGCGATCATGACGCGGTCCAGGCTGGGGAAGGAGTGCGCCCCGGTGAACGGCACGTCGCGTGGATCGATCCCGTCGGGGCCGGGCACGGCGATGCCGACAGCGGTGAACCGGGCCAGTGGGCTGGTCCGGACCATGGCCCGGGTGACGTACTGGATCAGGCCACGCTCGGACTTGCGGGCTCGGGCGGCCACCGGTTGGCCGGTGGCCACGGCGGCCCGGTAGCGCTCGGCCTCCTCGTGCACCTCGGGGGCGAGCAGGGCCAGCGAACGGCGCAGGTCCTCGTCGCCCAACAGCCCGGCGAGGGTCCCCCGTTCCCGCTCGGCCGCCGCCGGGTGCTCGGCGACGAGCCGGGCCCGCAGCTCGTCGCGGCGATGCCGGGCGGCGACCCAGGCGGCCACGGCGGGCAGATGGGTGAGGTCGGTGCGGGGCTCCCGGTCGCGGGAGATGGCGCGGCGGGCCTCCACCAGGCGCTTGCGTTCGGCCTCGTCGGAGCTGGCCCCGATCAGCCGGTAGAGATCGTCGGCGCAGTGGGCGGCGCTGTCGGACAGCGCCCGGTCCACGTCGGTCAGGTCGGCCAGGAGCACGCGGAGCGTCGGGTCGGCGAGGCGGGCGCGGCGCAGCGGGTTGATCCGCAGTTGCCAGAGGGGCTCCGCCGGTGAGGTGGTGGTGATCGGGGCGAGAGGCGCCGGGGCGGCGGGGGCGAGGGTCATGCCGCCCTCCCCGCGGCCGCGACGACCCGGACCCGGTCCCGGTTGAGCCGGTCCTGCCAGCTCTCACCGAGCACCTCGTCGACCAGCTCGCTGATCGCGTAGCACATGTAGTAGCGCTGCATCGGCGACACGGTGAGCAGCGGAAGCTGCTGGTAGAAGAGGTTGATCAGCACGCGGTAGGAGGCGAACCACTTGGTGGTCCGGTCGTAGGCGCCCGACGCGGCGACACTGCGGTGGAAATCGGTGTCCGGCTGGTCGCCGGTCGGCACCACGTCGGGCGCGCTGGGCGGGCCCATCGCGGCGGTGTCCACACCGCCGGTGATCTCGTCGAGCAGGTCGAGGCTGAGCGTGCCGTCGGTCACGGCCGCGTCGAAGGTGCCGGCGCAGTAGGCGAACGCCGTCCGCCAGGCCGCCGCCGGGCCGCTGGGGGTGCCGGCGAGCCGCTGCTCGACCACCGGGCGCAGCACCGCCGCCTCCCGCGCCAACCGCTCCGCGAAGGCCGGGCGTACGTCCTGGGTGGGCCGCGCCCAGGCCAGGAACGCCTCGACGTGCGACCGGAACGAGTAGACGCCGTGCGCCAGCCCCAGGAAGTAGGAGTCGGCGAGCGCCGCGAAGGCCTCGCCGAGGCGTACGGCGCCCTGCTCGGGGCGGAGCGCCAACTCGTCCACGGTGTCCAGCAGCGGTGTGGTCAGGACGCTCTGCGCCACCTCCCAACCGGGCAGGGCGCGCAGCGCCGGCTGTTGGGGGCCGGTGTCCTCCCGGCACAGCAGCAGCACCGCGCCGTGCTCGGCCATCGGCAGGTACGGCGGGGGCACCGCCTCCAACCGGCCGAACTCGCGGGCCTGGGTGAGGTAGTCCTCCTCGCTCAGGGCACGGGCCGGGTCCAGTGGGCCGGCGTCCATCCCCGCGGCGACGGTGGTCCAGTCCACACCCCCGGCGCCGCCGTAGGCGACGACGTCGACGTGGGGACCGTGCCGCCACCCGCGACGGAGGTGGACGACGGCGTTGCCGTCGTCGTGCAGCGCACGGGCCACCGGCACCACGGATCGTGCCAACCAGGGAAGCGTCAGGGGCCCCCTGGTGTAGAGCCGCACACCGATCACGTCGGTGGCCGGCTCATACGCCTCGGTCGTCATGTCGACGCACCTTTCCGGAATTGTCTCGACGAGCAGGAAATTCACTGGGAATTCAATTCTCGACCCGCGCGGCGATCGAACAACAATGTTCCTGACAACTGTCAGCAATTCGCTGACGGCGAGTCCCGGCGGGTGGTTTGCGCCTTTTGAGCGACCTACGCTAGGGTCTACTCATGTCTGCTGACACCGGCGCGCGTCAATTGGGCGGCGAGTCCGTGAATCGCCGAGGCCCGCTCGCCATGGGCGTCGTCACAATGATCGTCTACGGATTGCTCTGGCTGATCGTGGGCGTGACCGGCCTGCCGGTTCCCACCGGCGTCCGACTCGCCCTCGACCTGGTCGCCGTGGTCGCCGCCGTCGCCCTCCTGGTGGCGGGCCGGCGGTTGCGGGCGCGCGGCCCGTCCCGGGTCCGCCGCGTCCACCCGCACTCCATGCGCTGGTTCCACCTGGTCAACCTGGCCCAGACCGCGTTGATCCTCGGCGCCGTCTTCGGGCTGCTCCAGGCCGGTTCACCAGGGCTGATCGTGGTGGCCGTCTGCCTGGTCGTCGGGTTGCACTTCCTGCCGCTGGCCAAGATCTTCGACGTCCCCGGCTACTGGTGGACCGGCGCGCTGCTGATCCTGGTGGCCGCGGCCGGCGCGACAGCGTACGGTTTAGACACGGGCAACGAGACCGTACGCGCGGTGGTCGGCCTGCCGGCCGCCGTCGCGCTCTGGTCCACCGCGCTGGACGTTTCCCGGCGCGGCTGAGCGAGGGCCAGGCGCACCGACGTCGGCTGCACTCGTCCAACTTCGACTTGGACGAGCACAGCCGACGTCAGCCGCGTCAGCAGGTGCTGGGCGAGCGGGTGGGCGAGGGCGACAGGTGGTTCTCGCCGCCGTTCATCCACTGTGTCCGATCGCCGGTCCGGCTGGTCTCGGTCCGACTCTGACTGTCGTTCAGCAGGTGCTGGACGAGCAGGTCGAGGAGGAGGACGAGGTGCCGATGCTGCCGCTCGACGCGCCCAGCTCCGGCAGGGCCACGCCCTGGGCGACCTCGAGGACCTCCAGGTCGGCGATCTCGAACGAGTCGAAGGTCTTGTCGTCCTGGGCGGCGGCCTGGGTCTCGTCGATGCTCATGTCATTTCTCCCTCTGTGGTGAAGGGCTTTTCTTCAACCCTTCCGGTGAAATCAATTCTGGCCCTACCAAACGGCCGTGTCCATGCTTTGCCAGCGCCTGCTGACACATATCACGGTGGCAATTACACAAGCGCCGGCCGCAATCGGGAAAGGGCCGCCCGGAGGCAAGGTGAGAGCCTTTCGGAGAAGGCGCACACCAGGCCCGGACGGCCCCCTCGACGACGCTTCGGCGGGTCATTCGCGGCCCAGCTCCGCGCCGGCCCGCAGCGCCCACTCCGCGCCGTTGAGCAGCTGCCAGCCGTCCTCGGTGCGCCACGTGCCCAGCTCACCCTCCGGCCGGCTGCCGAGCAGGAAGTCCCCCACCGACGTCTCGCGCAGCCAGTCCAGCCGCAACACCCGGGCGGCCAGGTCGGCGTCGCCGATCCCCAGCCCGCACGGCGCCAGCCCCATCGCCGTCGCCACGAGGTACATCGTCTGGTAGACCACCCCGCAGTGCCGCAGCGTCATCCCGTAGGCGATGCCCGCGTACTTCCAGGACAGCCGCTGGAAGCGGGAGGTCAGGGTGATCAGCACGTCACCGTCCGCCTCGCCGCCGGTGGCTCCCGCGGCGACGTCCAACATCGCCGCCTGGTCGGCCGGCTCGTCGTTGACAAGCACCAACCGGTGCGCCACCGAGTCGTAGAACCAGATCCCGGCGTCCAGGCCCGCGCAGCGGCGCACGGTCAGGTACAGCTCGATCTCGTACGCCGACCCGCCGGTCGGATAGGGCCGTCCCACGATCTCGTTGCCGGTCGGGTCGCCCTCGGCACCGCGCAGCACCCGCACCCGGCCCACCCGGTAGAGGAACTCGCCGAGCTGGCGCAGGGTGAGCGGCTCCTCGCCGTAGGAGCGGATGGATCGGCGGCCCTCCAGCGCGACGGTGAACGCCGGATCCCGGGCCAGTACCTCGTCGAGGTCCGGGCGGTACAGCTCCACGGTGCGGCCCACCGGCGGCTCCTTGACGGCCGGCAGCGGCGGGATCTCCCCCCGGTGCGGGTAGATCCCACCGATCGGGTCGTCGTAGCGACCGGGGCGGGTGCGCGAGTGGAAGAGCAGGTCGTGGAAGGACCACTGGCGCAGCGTCGGATCCGTCTCGGACTCGAAGCCGCCGGCGCTGTCCCCCGCGTCGACGAGGCCCGCACCGACCAGATGACCCAGCAGCGTGCCGACCGCCGCGACGTCGAGGTCGTCGCCGGCCAGGTCCATCGGGGTACGCGGGGCGCCCAGCTCGGCCACCAGGCGTCGGGCGGCCGGGTGCACCAGGAGCACCCGGTGCCGGGCCAACGGCGACTCCAGCACCAGCGCGCCCTCCCGGGAGCGGCAGAAGGCGAAGCGGGACAGCCGCACCCGGGCGGCCGGCGCCACGGTGACCGGCGCGTACTCCGCTCCCGGCGCGGTCCGCTCCAGCCGCAGCATCTCCTGCTCGGCCGCGACGACGCCCCGGGCGAGCAGGTGGGGCGCCCGGTCGAGGAACCCGCGCAGTTGGGCGGCCTCCCGCCCGGTCAACCCGCTGAGCAGGTCGGCGGGGTCGACCGGCCCGTCGGCGAGCCGGCGGAGCGCCGCGGTGAGCCCGTCGCCGACCTGCCGCATCGCGACCACGCCGGCGGGGCTGGTGAGGACGATGCGACCGGCTTCGAACTCCGCCCGGACGTCGTCGCGGAACCCGACGACCGTGCCGTCGGTGAGGGTTGTCGTCTGCATGGTGCACTCCGTATCCGTCGCGGGGCTGGTCTCGGGTCTCGCCGCCACGGATCCCGGACCTCGCCGGACACGACGCAACGAGGCGCCGCCACCACTGTCACCGGCCACCCCCGCCGCCGTCGTCGACTGATGACGCGCGCACCGCACTCCGGTGACACCGGTCATGCCGGGCTCGTGACACCCGTACCGGCATCCGTGACGGACATCGTGGTGGCGCTGGCCGAGACGTGGGGTCCGGGCAGAGGCTGGCCGAGCCCCCTCCTGCCCGGCGGCGGGCGGAGGCCGCGGACGGGAGGTCACGGGTGGAGACCGGCGAGGCGAACTACGTACGACGGCTGCTGGACGCCCTGCAACGGCGACCCGGACGGCAGGTCCTGCACCGACCGGAGGGATCGACGTCCGGCGGTGCGCTCGCCGCGGCGATCCTGGCCACCGCCGTCGGACTGGCCCGCGCGGGTGTGGCCCGCGGGGAGACGGTGGCCGTGCTGACCGAGCCGAACGTGCCGGCCATGCTCGTCACCCGGTACGCCGCGCACCTGCTCGGCGCCACCGTCACACACGTACGCTCGATGAACGCCCGCGCCGACGGTGAGCACCTGTCCACGGTCGCCCGCCTGCGGGTGCTGCGCGCCACGGGTGCCCGCACCCTCGTTGTCGACGCGGCGAACGCCGGGCGGGGTCGGGAGTTGGCCGTCGCGGCGCCCGCGTTGACGGTACTGGCCGTCGACGACCTGCTCCGGCACCGGTCGGGTCGCCTCCCGACCGCCGCCTGGCACCCGAACGACATCGCCGTGGTAGACCTGACCAGTGGCAGCTCCGGTGACCCGAAGTTGGTGCGGCAACCGTTCGGCGCCCGCGACACCCGGATCCGGGTGTCCGCCGGCGACGGCGCGCCGGACTGGCCGGTGACCATGCTGTCGGTGACCCCGGTCAGCCACGCCACGGCGACAATGGTCGACGCGGTCCTGATCGGCGGGGGCGCGGTGGTGCTCCGCGACGGCTTCGGCCTGGACGACGTGGTCGACGCCGTCGTCCGGCACCGGGTGACGGACGTCTACCTGGCGGTGCCGCACCTCTACCAGCTTGTCGACCGGCCGGAGGCCGCCCGTCGGGCGCTGCCCTCGCTGCGTCAGGTGCTCTACAGCGGCACCTTCGCCGCTCCGACCCGCATCGCCCAGGCGGTGACGCTCTTCGGTGAACGGCTGACCCAGCTCTACGGCAGCACCGAGGCCGGCGGCATGTGCACCCTCACCCCGCTCGATCACGCCGAGCCGGAGCTCCTGCCCAGCGTCGGCCGGCCCTTCTCGTGGGTCGATCTGGAGATCCGCGAGGCCGACGGCCGGGCCGCGACGCCGCGCGGCGTCACCGGCGAGGTCTGGGTACGCGCCGCGACCACGATGGCCGGCTATCTCGGCGACCCGGCGTTGACCGCGCAGACGATGCACGACGGTTGGCTGCGCACCGGCGACCTGGCCCGCTTCGACCGCTACGGATACCTCCACCTCGTCGGACGCATCGGCAGCGTGATCAAGGCGAACGGCTTGAAGATCCATCCGTCCACCGTGGAACGGGTGCTGCTCGCCCACCCGGCGGTCGCCGACGCCGTCGTGTACGACCGACGCGACCCGCGCCACGGCGAGACCGCCCACGCCGCGGTGCAGCTGCGTCCGGGGGTCCGGTGCGGTGCCGCCCAACTACGCGACCACGTCGCCGCCGGGCTCTCGCCGGCGCACGTGCCGGCCAGCTTCTCGTTCCTCGACGCGCTGCCGCTGACCGTGTCGGGAAAACCCGACCGCGTCGCCCTCCGCGCCGCCGCCGATTGACCCGCCGTTCAGTCGAAATGGAATATCCGGACGGTCAACGCCCGACGACTGTCGGCCGGAGAGCCGCGATGGTCGGACGAGCGGCCCCTACCGTCGACGTCGTTGATGCGAAGCTGGCCAGGTGACGATCAGGGTTCTGCTCGCCGAGGACATGAACATGGTCCGCGGCGCCCTCCTGGCACTGCTCGCCCTGGAGCCCGACATCGACGTCGTCGCCGAGGTGGCGTCCGGTGACGACATCCTGCCGGCGGCGCTGGCGCAACGGCCGGATGTCGCGGTGCTCGACATCGACCTGCCGGGAATCAACGGGCTGACCGCGGCGGGTCTGCTGCACGAGCAGTTGCCGAGCTGCCGCTGCCTGATGCTGACCAGCCTCGGCCGGCCGGGCAACCTGCGCCGGGCGATGGCGGCGCACGTCGCCGGTTTCATCCTCAAGGACGCCCCACCGGAGATCCTGGCCGACGCGATCCGGGGCGTGGCGGCCGGCCGTCGGGTGGTCGACCCGCAACTCGTGCTCTCCGCCTGGGACAGCGCCGAATGCCCGCTGACCACACGCGAGGCCGAAGTGCTCCGGCTCACCGAGAAGGGCGCCGAGCCGACCGAGATCGCCAAGCGGCTGTTCCTGTCCCCCGGGACCGTCCGCAACTACCTGACCACCGCGGTGACGAAGCTCAACGCCCGAAACCGGATCGACGCGATCCGGATCGCCCGCGACGCCGGCTGGCTCTGACCCCTGCCGGCCGGCCCGGTCAGGACGCGAGCTGGGCGGGCGCGTCCACGGAGGCGGGCAGGCTCACCGGCAGCTCGGCCTTGAGCCGGAACCAGCCGTCCGGGGTGCAACAGGTGACCAGGCGGCCGCCGAGCGCCCCGGCCCGGTCGCTGAGGTTGCGCAGCCCGCTGCCCCCGTGCTCGGACGGCAGGCCGGGCCCCTGGTCGGCGCCGTCGTTGGCGATGGTGAAGAGCACGCGCCCGCCCTGCTCGCTCACCAGGACCTCGCAGTTGCGCGCCCTGCTGTGCCGCAGCAGATTGGTGACTCCCTCACGGAGCACGGTGGCGAGCACGGTGCTGACCGCCTGCGGCAGCGGGGGGTGGTCGATCTCCATCCGTACCCGGATGCCGGCGGCGGCCAGCACCGACTGCGCCGAGCGGGCCTCGTCGCCCAGCGACATGTCGCGGTAGCCGCTGGCGAGCTCCCGTACGTCGGCCAGCGCCTGCCGTGAGATGCCCAGGATGTCGTCCAGCTCGGCGAGCGCGCGGTCCGGGTTGCGGACCACCAGGCGGCGGGTCAACTCGCTCTTGAGGGTGACCGCGGAGAGGCTGTAGCCGAGCAGGTCGTGCAGGTCACGGGAGAAGCGGAGCCGTTCCCGGATCACCGCCAACCGGGCCAGTTCGGTGCGGGTCGTGTGCAGCTCACCGACCAGGATGGACATCTGGGACAACCCGTAGACGATCAGGCCGGTCAGCATCGTGGACACCGTCGTGTACGCGACGAGCAGGACCTCGCTGGTCATCGCCGACTGGATCACGACGGTGCCGAACACCGTCGCCGCGAACGCCACGACGGAGCGGGGAGGCGCCAGCATCAGCAGGAAACTGCCCGCGACGAAGCCCGGCATCCCGACCCAGGACTGCCCGAAGACGAAGAACGGCAGGAAACCGAGGAGCGTCTGGGCGGCGAGCAGCCCCAGACGGGCCGGCGCGGCGAGCCGACGGGCCCGATCGGTCAGGAAGAACAGTTGCAGTGACAGCAGGCCGCCCATCGACACCAGGGCGAGCACGACCGCGCGGGGCTCCTGCGCCGCCTCGAGGATGTTGAGCAGCGCGACCAGGCTGAGCCCGGTGACGACGGTGGCGACCACGGCCCGGGCCAGTCGCGACGCCGTGGGGCCGGTGCGCACGTCGTCGTTGAGCGGTCTCGAGTCGTCTGACGGTGTCCGGTCCATGTGCACGCCCCCCGAGCGCCGATCTTCTCCGCGCGAGCGTATGCGAACGCGCCCTCGCGGCGGATCCGCGATGACGGCGGAGTTCGATGTTACGGTCTGCGCCGCCCGAGCGGGGGGCAGCATCACTCGTGCGCCCGCCCCGCGGACTGCCCGTCCCCGCTGGTCGCCGCCGCCGGCTCGGTCGGCGCGCCGGCGACCGCCACGCCCGTCGCGAGCAGATGCGCCACCGCCTCACCGACAAGCGCCGTCGGCAGTCCCACGGCCACCGTCAGCTCCGCCACGGTGCGCGGCACGGCCAGCGCCTCGACCAGCGGGCCGCCGTCCGGACGGTGCAGGACCACCCGGTACGCGCCGCCGGGCACCTCCAGCACCAGAGCACCCGACTCGCGGCGCGTCTGGACCGCCGGGGAGAGCCACACCGGGCGGTCGGCGGGCGGCGGTGCCACCCGGAACGACGCGCTCGGGGTCAGGGGCACGGCCGACAGCCACGGACCGAGGCCGTCGTCCAGGCCCACCGACCGGACCACCACGTGCTGAAGGCGGTCCAGCAACGCGGCCAGCCGGCGACGCAGGTCCTCGACGCCGTCGTCCGCGACACCCCGGAGAACGTTCTCCAGGGACACCGGGCCGAAGCTCATCCGGCGCAGCGACTCCACGGTCGTCGGGTCCGGATCGGTCACCCGGATCTCACCCCACCGGGTCAGCAGCAGCACGCTGCCGTCCGGGGCGCCGGTCTCCACGAGCACGTCCTCCGGGAACGACCAGAGTGCGACAGTCCTGACCTGCCGGCCGGGTTGCCGCCACGACATGTGGCTGTTCACCTGGGCCCTCCTCGCTCCGGCGACTCGCCGATGGATCAGACAAAGATCGGAATCGGGTTCAGGTCCTCGTACCTCGTGGCGGTATCCAGCCGCCCGAGGTGGACCGGCAGGTCGAAGAGGCGCCCCGGCCCGAACCTGGCCCAGAAGTGCCGCAGACCCGGTACGAGCACCTTCACCACCGGCAGGCCGATGTCCGGCCGCGTCTGGTCGAGCACCAGCAGCTCCATGCCCTGCGCCGCCACCGCCCGCTGCACGGTACGGATGTCGTCGCGCAGGTCGGTGCCCGGGACGTAGCCGTAGTCGGCGGGCGTACGGGCCGACACCTCGGCGTTCGGCCGCAGCCAGGGTTGGTTGGCCACCGTCGCGCTCGCCCACCAGCGGCGGGCCTCCGGGTCGTCGCAGGCGTACCCACTCCCCTGGGCGTCCACCTCCACCACGGCGGGCAGCAGCTGGTTGACCTCGGTCAGTGCCCGGCGCAGCGCCACCGCCGGGTCGAGATGCGCACCGAAGCCGAAGACGATGTCCTCCGCCGGCTTGTCCGTGCGCCGGGACAGGGCCACGAACGTCGGCACGCCCAGGTCGGCGGTCAGGTCCAGGGCCCACACCTCACGGTGCAGCCGGCGGTGCACCTGCCGCAGCTCGACCATCCACCCGTCGGCGAAGGCGTCGAGGTCCACCCCCGGCTGCCGGGTGCGGTTGTACCACCACAGCGCCACCGCGTCGCGCTCCACCAGCTCGAAGAAACCCTGGCAGATCGCGTCCTCCAGGCTGGCTCCGGCGGCGTTGCCGTTCGAGTCGGCCCGCAGGCACCGCTGGCTGGCCTCCGCCGGGGTGCCGTAGTAGAGCAGGGCGGTGGGGAGCAGGCGCTGCCGCCCGGTGGTCAGCGACCACACCGGCGTCCAGTCCAGCTCGGCGTGCTCGTCGAAGCGCGGGCCGACGTACTGGAACGCCGAGTGCCGGGTGTTCCAGGCGGCGCGATCGGCGTACTGGCGGTCGTCGAACAACTGCACCGCGTTGGGGTGGACGGCCTCGTCGCCCAGCTCGCCGAAGCGGGCCCGGATGCGCAACTCGTCGCCGTGGAACGTGCCCGACTGGCGTTCCAGCGCCTCACAGAGCGCGCTCACCCGAGCCTGCTCGGCGGTGGCGCCCTTGCCGCCGTGCTCACTGCGCAGACCTCGACGCAGGTCGTCCAGGCCGCGCACGTCCAGGGCGAGGTTGGCGCCCGCGCGGTAGGAGTGCAGGAACTCCGGCCCGTGCGTGTCCCGGCGGATCTCCCGGACCAGCCCGGTGACCGGGCTGACGAGGTGCTCGTACCGCTGCCACACCTGCTCCGGTGAGAGCGCCCGGTGGCCACCACCGTCGGTCGACGCCTTGGGCCGACTGACCGGGGTGACCGGGCGGCGGGTGCGCTCGCGGACGAGCTGCGGGTCGCCGCAGGAGGGGCACTGCGGGCGGGCCCGCAGCTCGTGACGCCGCCCGTCGAGGGTGAGGGTGTCCACGGTCCACACCGCCTGCTGACCGGCGTAGCGGTGGCCGGCCAGCCACTTCGTCGCTTCGAGGGCGACGAGGTGGGCGGCGACGGCGGCCGACGGCGGCACGGCGGCGGCGGGACGGGGCACCGGTCCGTCGCGTCCGAGGACGCGCTGCACGTACGCCTCGGCCCGCCGGTGCAACCAGAGCCGGTGCGCCAGGCAGTGCCAGCAGGCCTGACCCGGTCGCAGCACCGGGCCGATCCAGAGCTGGGTGCCGACCGGGCGGGCCAGCAGCCAGGGTCGTGCGGCTTCGCTCTGCCGCCGGTTCACCGCGGCCAGCTCGGCGTCGAGGTAGTCGGCGCAGAGCACCACGTCGAGGTCCGCGGCACCCTCGCCGGTCATCAGGGTGAGGCCGGCGGTGGAGCAGGCCTCGCGTACCGCGGTGTCGTCGACCCCGCCCACGGCCTGGACCCGGACGGCGGCGCCGGTCAGGGCGGAGGTCGCGGCATCGCTGTCCAGCCCGGCCGACTCCCAGTACGCCACGGCCCGCGGGTCGTGCTGTCCACGACCGGGGGTACGGGCGACGAGCAGCCCGGCCTCGGCCAGGTCGCGGACCAGCCCCGCGCATTCCTCCGGGGCCTCCCGCAGCACCGTCGCCACGTCGCGGGTGCCGTCCAGCAGCGGGGTGAGGTGTTCCATCCGGGCCGCCTGGACGGCCGTCACACCGTGCTCCGAGAAGAGGTACGTCGCCTCGCCGGCGACGACCTCCGGACGCAGGTGCCGCCGGAAGCCCACAAGAGACGGCTCCACGACCCCGGTCATCTCAGGCGGCCCGCTCGTCGTGAGCGGCGTCCGCCAGACAGATCCAGGTGAAGGCGGCAGCCGCGGTGTCGGACGTCGTCCACCCGTCGTGCTGGCTGATCCGCAGGCCGGAGCTCGCACTGGCGAGGCCTCGGAAGGCGTTGGCGGTGCCCGCCACACGGGAGTCGCGGTCGGGGGCGGATGAGTGCGCCATGGTGATCCTCGTTCCGGGTGGGGCAGGGGATCAGGCTCGCCCTGCGATGGAGAAATGGTGTCGTCGCGGGGGGTGGCCCCACCAGTGCCGACGTCACCGACCCGATGTGAAAAACACACATCGGCGCGGTGGGGAAATTCAGGTTCGCCGGCCGCGCAATTTCATGTCCGTCTCGGGATCGGCGCACTGTTCCGGGCACGGTCGCGCCGCCATGCTTTTGGGCAACGTCGGAATGGCCCTGGCAACGCCGGCCAGCGACGACTCTCTCACCAGCGGGGTGGCCCAATGAGCATTCGAATTGTCGTCTGCGACGACCACGCTCTGGTCCTGGACGCGTTCGCGGAGACTCTGCGGACGGTCCCGGGCTTCGAGATCGTCGGTCTCGTCAACGGTGGCCAGCACGTGGTCGCCACGGTCCGGCAGCTGCGTCCCTCCATCGTGCTCCTGAGCATGGGGATGGCCGGCACCGACTGCCTTCAACTCGCCCGTCAGGTACGCGAGGCACTCCCCTCCTGCGGCGTCGCGCTGATCGCCGCCGCGCCCACCCGAGCCCTCGTGGATCGCGCGGTGGAGGCGGGCGTCCTCAGCGTGATTCCGAAACACGCGCGCCTGTCCCACCTGGTCGGCGCGGTCCGCGGGGTGGCCGCCGGCTGCCTCACCATCGACCCGGCCCTGATCGGGCCACCCGGGGCGCGGGCGCAGGCCCTGTCCCACCGCGAGCGGGAGATCCTCAGCCTCACCGTCGGCGGCGCCTCGGTGAAGGAGATCGCGAAGGAGCTCTTCCTCTCCGCCGGGACGGTCCGCAACCTGTCCTCCTCCGCGATGCGCAAGCTCAAGGGGCGTAACCGTTTCGACGCCGCCCGCATCGCCTACGAGCAGGGCTGGCTCTGACTGCCTGTGACATCTGTCCCGGACCACGGTGATGTCGGTCAGCGACGCCACTCTCCGGCCGCCGGACGCCCTAGCGTCCTGGAAAACCAATCGAAAGGGAAAAAACGTGACAGCACCGGAGCACCCCCGATGAGCGCCCTGGTAGTCGACGGGCTGCGCAAGCGGTATCGCGGACACGAGGCAGTGGCCGGCATCGGCTTCACCGTCGAGCAGGGGGAGATCGTCGCCCTCCTCGGCCCGAACGGCGCCGGCAAGACCACCACGCTGGAGATCCTGGAGGGCTTCCGCAGCCGCGACGCCGGCCACGTGGAGGTGCTGGGCCGCGACCCGGGCGACCGGGCCGAGCGACGCTGGCTGCGGGAGCGGGTCGGCCTGGTCCTCCAGGACATCGCTGTGGAACCGCACCTGCGCGTGCGGGAGACGATCGCCCGCAGCGCCGGTTACTACCCGGCCCCCCGTGACGTGGACGAGGTAATCCACCTCGTCGGGCTCGACGAGAAGCGCGACGCCAAGGTGAAGGACCTCTCCGGCGGGCAGAAACGCCGGCTGGACCTCGCCCTCGGCGTGATCGGCGACCCGAAGCTGCTCTTCCTCGACGAACCCACCACCGGTTTCGACCCGACCGCCCGCCGCGGCGCCTGGGAGGTCGTCCGCAGCCTGCGCGATCTCGGCACCACAGTCGTGCTGACCACCCACTACATGGACGAGGCGCAGGCCCTCGCCGACCAGATCGTGGTGCTCAACGCGGGCCGCGTGGTCGCACAGGGCACCCCGGAGACGATCGGCGGCCGAGACACCGCCCGTACCCGGATCCGCTTCGCCCGTCCCGACGGTGTGGCGCCGGAGGAGTTGCCCGTCGTCCCCAGTGAGATCGACGAGACGAACGTGACCATCGAGGTGGACGACGCCACCGAGGCGTTGCACCGGCTGACCGGCTGGGCGCTGGCACGCGGGACGTCGCTGCACCGACTGGCGGTGGAGCAGCCCACCCTCGAGGACGTCTACCTGAGCCTGACCGGCGACGCCGCCGGCCAGCCCGAAGCCTCGCCCACGTCACGTCGGGAGCGCCGCAGGAACCGGAGGGCAGCATGACCACGTTGAATCCCGTCGCCGTCGACGTCACCGACGCGACCACCGACCGCCCGTCCCGCCGCCGCCGCGGCGGCGACCTGGCCGTGCTGCTGCACCAGATTCGGTACGAGCAGCTGTCGTTCTGGCGCAACCCACAGGCCATGATCTTCACGTTCGTTTTTCCGATCGCGTTCATCGCCATCATCGGTGCGGTCTTCGGTGGCGGGGAGGCCAGCGACTTCTTCTACGGCCGCACCGGCATGCAGTACTACACCGCGACGATCGCCGCCGTGTCGGTGCTCGGGGCCTGCTACGGCCAGCTCGCCATCGCGCTCGCCGCCCGACGGCAGACCGGCGTGCTCAAGCGACTGCACGCCACCCCGCTGCCGGCCTGGATCTACTTCGCCGGGCTCCTCGCACACTGCCTGATGGTCAGCGTCATCGACGTCGTCCTGGTGGTGAGCGTGGGCGCGCTGTACGACGCGCCGGTGCCCGCCGACTGGGCCTCGGTCGGTGTCACGCTGCTGCTCGGCTCGGTCTGCTACTGCGCCCTCGGTGCGGCGGTCGCCTCGCTGGTCAGCAACTCCGAGGCGGCCCCCGCGGTGGTTCAGTTCGTACAGTTCCCGCTCGTCTTCATCTCCGGCAGCTACTTCCCCATCCACTCCGACACGTTGAACACCCTGGCGGGGCTGCTGCCCGTGAAGCCGTTCAACGACGCCCTGTTGTCGGCGTTCACCACAGGCGACGGCCTGCACTGGAAACAGCACGGCGTCCTGCTCGCCTGGGGCGTGCTGGGCACCCTGATCGCCGTCCGTCGGTTCCGCTGGGACCCGCGCCCGGAGTGATCCGTGGCCGTACCGGCCCGCCAGCACGGCGGCGTCCGGACGGTGAGTTCCGGCCCTGGTTCCGGAGCTCGCCGCCCGGACGTCGCCGTTCTCGTCCGCGGCTGCGGCTGCGGCTGCGGCTGCGGCTGCGGCTGCGGCTGCGGCTGCGGCTGCGGCTGCGGACAGATGCAGGGGGCGCGGCACGGCGTGGACGCGGGCAGGGTCAGCGGGACGGGGACGTGCTCACGCGGCTGGCTCGCTCACGGTGGACCATGCTCGTCGGTGACCCCAGCCGCAGGCGTGCCGGGCAATGCCGATCAGCCACCGGCGGACCGTCCCTCGACGGCGTGAGGCGGAGGGCACGGTGCCTGGTCGCTGTGCCTGTCGAGCTGCCCCACCAGTGGGGCGGGCCTGCCCGTGGCCAGCTGCGTGCCGGTGTCCGGTTGCGTGCCGGTGTCCGGTTGCGTGCCGGTGGCCGGTTGCGTGCCCGTGGCCAATTGCGTGCCGGTGGCCGGTTGCGTGCCCATGGCCAATCGCGTGCCCATGGCCAATCGCGTGCCCGTGGCCGGTTGTGTGCCCAAGGCCAATTGCGTGCCCAAGGCCGGTTGCGTGCCCAAGGCCAATTGCGTGCCCGTGGCTCGCCGCGCGGTTGTGGCGCCGCCGCACGGCAGTCCGCCTGTCGTGCCCTCGATGTCATCCTCGGGGCGCAGACCGAGGTGAGCGCCGCCCGGCCAGCCCGCCCCACGGATGGGGCAGCTCGACAGGTACTGACCAGCACCCCCTGCCCGGCCGCGCTTCGGGCGTCCGCGCGACACCGCCTAGCCGCGTCGTCCGGCACGGCCACGACGTCGGCCCTGCGCCGGTCGGCGCGGCCGCGACACGCGCCGGTCGGCGCGGCCCTGCGGAGTCCGGCACAGGCGACTGCGCCCGACCCTCGGCCGAGGCCGTGGATCGGGCGCAGTGGTTCGGGCGCGGTGTGATCGGGCGCGGTGTGATCGGGCACGGTGTGATCGGGCACGGTGTGATCGGGCGCGGTGGGCGGCCGGGGGTCAGTGGGCGAAGGCGTTGAGGTTCCAGCGCTGGCTGCGCAGTCGCTCCTGCCAGGGCTCCCCCAGCACGTCGTCGACGATCTCCGCGACCGCGTGGCACATGTAGTAGCGCTGCAGCGGGGACACGGTCAACAGCGGCAACTGCTGGTAGAACAGGTTCGTCAACAGGTTGTACGAGGCGAAGAACGGCGACGGCGACTCGGTCACGCCCGACTCCCCCACCGCCCGGTGGAAGTCGGTGTCGGGTTCACCGGCGAGGCGCCGCCGGGGCCCACCGTCCGGGCCCACCGAGTCGACCAGGTCCGGGGTGAGCATCCCGGTCGCGGCCGCGTTGTCGAGTGCGCCGGCGCAGTAGCCGAGCGAGGCCCGCCAGCCCGACGCGGCGGGTGACGGCGCGTCGGCGAGCCGATCGGCGACCACCTGCCGGATCTGGTCGGCCTCCTTCGCGAGACGGTTGGCGAATGTGGTCCGGACCTTGCCGGCCGGCTTCGCCCAGGCCAGGAATGCCTCGGCGTGCCAGCGCAACGAGAGAGCCCCGTACGCGGCGCCGAGGGCGTGCGTGTCGGCGAGCGCGACGAACGCCTCGGCGAGGCGTACGGTCGCCCGCTCCGGGTGGGCGGACAACTCGTCGACCAGGCGCATCAGCGGCCGGCCGAGCGTGCTCCGCACGACATCCTTGAGCTGGCCGAACACCGGTGCTGGCTCCTCCATGCCGGCGGCCCAGAGGAACTCCACAAGACCGTGCGGCTGCAGGGTGCCGTACGGGTGTGGCAATCCCTCCAGCCGGCCGAACTCCTCGGCCTGAGCCAGGTACACCTCCTCGGTGAGTGCGGTGGCGACGTCCAGCGGCCCGGCGTTGAGCCGCGCGGCGATGGAGTGCCAGGGTGGCGGCGGACCGAAGGCGCGCCGCGCGATGATGTCCACGTGTGGGCCGCGCAACCAGCCCCGCCTGAGATATACGATGCGTCCACTGCCCTCGGCGACGGTCCGCGCGACAGGTACGACGTGGTCGGCGAGCCAGGGCAGGCTCACCGGCCCCCGGGTGTACAGGCGCAGACCGGTCACGCCTGTGGTGTCCAGTTCCACGGTGTGCGGTGGCACGGCGTCAGCCAGCATCTCCATGACCTCCCATAGGCATCGGAAACCGTCCACTGGTGCCGGTTCGGATGAGCGGTTCCGCCGACTGCCGGCGGCCGTTCCGCCTCGGATCATCCGGGCTTGCGAGCAGCGCGGGAAAGTGCTGGAAACGATCCGCTGACAAGTGTCACCCCGCTTTGCGTACGACTGTGAAAAACGCACATGACGGAACGTCAGCGGGACGATGACAAGTGTCCCCGACCGACCCTCCGACACCTTCCGGACGCCCTTTCGCGGCTCATCATCAAGGCGTGGCGCAATGGCCCGGACCGGGCCGCCGGACGCACCGGAATTCGCACCACCCCGTTTCGGAAAGGACCACCGTGTCCACTCGTCGTCAGTTGCTGCGCCTCGGTGCGGCGTCGGGCATCCTCGGCGCGACCGGTGGCCTCGCCAGCCTCGCCGACCGGCTGGCCGACACGCCCGCCGCGGCGGCCACCGGCGCGCCGCCGGCCGCCGTCCCGGCGCCGTTCACCGTCCCGCTCACGGTGCCTCAGACACTGCGGCCGGTCCGTCGTACGGCCACCGCCGACTACTACTCGGTCACCATGTACCGCCGCCGGTTGGAGATCCTGCCCGGCACCCGCACCGAGGTCTACACCTACAACGGTGACCTGCCCGGGCCCACCATCCGGGCCCGCTCCGGTCGTCGGGTGGTGGTCCGCCAGCGCAACCGGCTCGACATGCCGACCGCGGTGCACCTGCACGGCGGGGCGACCGCGCCGGGCGACGACGGTTCCGGCGGTGTGACGATCGCGCCCGGCGGGGAGCGCGTCTACACCTACCCCAACCACCAGCCGCACGCGACGCTGTGGATGCACGACCACACCCACCACATGGAGGCCGAGCACCTCTATCGCGGGCTGAGCAGCCTCTACCTGCTCACCGACGCCACCGAGGAGGCCCTGCCGCTGCCGCGCGGCGCCTTCGACGTTCCGCTGGTGCTGCGCGACGCCCACTTCGACGCCGACGCGCAACTGGTCTGGGCCATGGACGACGTCGAGAACCGCACCACCATTCTGGTGAACGGCCGGCCGACGCCCCGCTTCACTGTGCAGGCGCGGCGGTACCGGCTGCGCCTGGTCAACTCCAGCAACATGCGCATCTTCCTGCTGCGGCTCGCCGACAGTGGGATCTTCACCGTGATCGGCTCGGACGGCGGGCTGTTGGAGGCGCCCGTCGACACGCCGTACCTGCTGCTGTCCCCCGGGGAGCGGTTGGAGGTCGTCGTCGACTTCGCCCGCTACGCACCGGGCAGCTCGGTCGTGTTGGAGAACCTCCTGGGTCCGGGCCCGAGCGAGCAGGTCGGCCAGGTCATGCGCTTCGACGTCGTAGCGGCCACCGCACGGGATCGCAGCGCGGTGCCGGCCCGGCTGCGCACGCTGCCGACGCTGCCCACCCCGACGGTACGGCGGCAGGTGGAGTTGCGCATGGACGAACCGGGGACGGGCCACCGGGCGTACATCGACGGGAAGGTCTTCGACCCGGACCGGATCGACACCACCATCGCGTGGGGCACCACAGAGGAATGGACGGTGACGAATGCGAGCGCCACCATTCCCCACAACTTCCACATGCACCTGGTGCAGTTCCGGGTGCTCGATCGCGGACCCAGCCCGGCCGACCCCACGGAATCCGGCCTGAAGGACACCGTGACCATCTTTCCCGGCCAGTCGGTGCGCCTACAGGCGACGTTCACGACCTGGCGCGGTGTCTACCCCTATCACTGCCACATGGTCGATCACAGCGGGATGGGCATGATGGCCCAATTCAGAGTCGTCTGATCCTGACCTGCTCGAAAGAGACTCCCGGCCCACCGGACCGGGCCGCACACCTTCGGGACAGGAAGGATGAGAATGCCACTACACAGCCATTCGGCACGGTCGTTGCGACTACGCCGACTGCACCATCACAGCACCGCCGGTCTGGTCGTCGCGCCGGTCGACCACAGCATCGCCGACGGCCCGGTGGTGACGCCAAGCCAGCCCATCGACCGGCTCGTCGGCCAGCTCGCCGGCGGCGGTGTCGACGCGGTCGTGGTGCACAAGGGCAGCATGCGACACATCGGCCCGGACAGGTTCGCCGACATGTCGCTCATCGTGCACCTCAACGCGAGCACCAGCCAGGCTTCCGACCCCGACGCGAAGTACGTCGTCACGGCGGTGGAGGAGGCGATTCGCCTCGGCGCCGACGGGGTCAGCGTGCACGTCAACCTCGGCTCCCGGCAGGAGCAGCAGCAGATCCAGGACCTGGCCCGGATCGCCGACTCGTGCGACAGGTGGAACCTGCCGCTGATGGCGATGATGTACCCGCGCGGGCCGCGGATCGACGATCCCCGCGACCCGGCCCTGCTCGCACACGCGGTCACCATCGCCGCCGACCTCGGCGCAGACCTGGTCAAGACGGTCTATCCCGGCTCGGTGGCGGGGATGCTCGACCTCACCAGCATCTGCCCGATCCCGGTCCTGGTGGCCGGGGGGCCGCGACGGGGCAGCGAGGCCGAGTTGCTCCGCTTCGTCGCCGACGCGCTGGCCGGCGGGGCCGCCGGAGTGGCGATGGGACGCAACCTCTTCCAGGCCCACGACCCGGAGCAACTGGCGCGCAGGGTGGCGCGACTGGTGCATCGCTACCCGATGGAACAGATCGACGACCTAAAGGGAGGACACCATGACGGGCAACAGACTGTGCTGGCTTGACATCCGAGCGGCCGGTGAGGCGACCGCAGCCATTCTCGAGGAGGCCGTACACCAGGGTCTGGACGCCGTGGTGGCGTCCGACCCGGCGGCCTTCGCGGGCCTGCCACCGACGCTGGGCAAGGTGCTGCTGCTGCGCGGCGGTGAGTTGCCCGACCACCTCGGGGAGGCCGACACGGTGGTGCTGCCCGGCCCGAGCGCGGAGCGGGCCGCGCAACAGGCGGCGCACCCCGGGGTGCGCTTCGGCCGGTACGTCGAGATCGTCGACGCGCCGACCCTCGACGAGGCATGTGCGGCGGCCCGCGAGGAGGAAGTCGCGGTCCTGGACTTCCGCGATCCCACCAAGATTCCGCTGGAGATCGTGCTCGCCGCGGCGGCCGCCTCCGAGGGGACGATCGTCACGGTGGCCCACGACGTGCCCGAGGCCGAGATTCTCTTCGGGGTGCTGGAGGTCGGCTCCGACGGGGTGCTGATGGCCGCCCGGTCGGTGGGTGACGCCACCGCGCTGCGCCGCGCGGCGACCGGCCAGCACGGCGAGATCCCGCTGGTGGAGCTGGAGGTCACCCGGACGCGGCACGTGGGCATGGGCGAACGCGCCTGCGTGGACACGTGCACGTACTTCGGGCAGGACGAGGGGATCCTGGTGGGTTCCCACTCCAAGGGAATGGTGCTCTGCGTCAGCGAGACGCATCCCCTGCCGTACATGCCGACCCGGCCGTTCCGGGTGAACGCCGGTGCCATCCACTCGTACACCGTCGCGGCGGACGGGCGGACGCACTACCTGAGCGAGCTGGAGGCGGGCAGCAAGGTGCTCGCGGTGACCACCAAGGGCCAGACCCGCCTGGTCACCGTCGGCCGAGTCAAGATCGAGACCCGGCCCCTGATCTCCATCGACGCGGTCGCGCCGAACGGGCAGACGGTCAACCTGATCCTTCAGGACGACTGGCACGTGCGGGTGCTCGGGCCCGACGCGGTGGTGCTCAACTCGACCGAACTGCAGCCCGGGGACCGGATCCTGGGCCACCTGCCCACCGCCGATCGGCACGTCGGCTACCCCATCGAGGAGTTCTGCCGCGAACAGTGAGTGGGGACGCGCCCCGCAGGCGTTCAGTGGCCTGCGGGGCGCGCCTCTGTGCGATGACGAAGGATGGCAACCGTGATGACAATTGGCCCGATGACCGAACTCGACCGCGACGAGTGGGAAGGGTTGACCCGGAGCTTCCACTCGCACTGGGCCGGCCGGCCGGCCGGGTCGGCCCGCCATCGAGGTCGACGACGATGGCTACGAACGGACGTGGCAGCGCTTGCTGAACGGAGAGCAGGTCCGTGGCGTCTGCGCACGCCTCGACGGCAAAATGGTCGGCATCGCGCACTACCTGTTCCACGCCAGCATCTGGGGTGCCGGGAGATGCTACCTGGCGGAACTGTTCGTGGATCCACGCGTACGACGGCGAGGTATCGCCACCGCGATGATCGAATGGGTGGCGAAGGATGGCGTCGAGCATGGCGCCCCGCGCTTGTACTGGAACACCGAGATTGACGCCGACGCTCGCGCGTTGTACGACAAGCTCGCCGTCTACCGGGGCTACATCGTGTACAACTACTCGCGGTCGGCAGCTGCCGCCACGCCGTGAACCAGAGCTGGCGGCAGCGTGGCTGGACGCGATACCGGCGAGGCCCCGGCGATACTGTGGGCGTGGAGTACGTGTCCAGAGTGCCGCGACCGCCGCTGGACGGGCTGATCGACGACCTCTACTACCTGGCGGGTGAGCCGCCGTACGCCCGGCTGACGTTGCCGCCGCCGGCGGCGCTGCTCATCGTCAACCTCGGGGCGCCGTTCCGCATCCGCGCCGGCACCGACATCGAGACGGCCGAGTACGCCGACGGCTGCGTGGTCACCATGCCCACCCGCGCGTGGGAGTTCGGCTACCCACCCCGGACCCGGTCCGTCGGGGTGCACTTCAAGCCGTGGGGACTGGCGCCGTTCCTGCCGATGCCCGCGGTCGAGCTGTGTGACCGGCCGGTGACGGTGGAGCAGGTGTGGGGCCGGCCCGCGATCGCTGAGCTGCGAGACCGGCTGGCTACGGCCGAGGGACCACACGAGATGCTGACGCTGCTCGAGGAGGAGCTGATGCGACGGCTGTGCGAGACCGCCGGCCTGGGGCTGGTCCGCCAGGCGAGCAGCGTCATCGCGGCGACCAGCGGGGCGGTGGCCATCGACGACCTGAGGGTTTCGGCAGGTGTCAGCAGCACGCACCTGGCGCGGCGGTTCAAGGAACTCGTCGGCGTCACCCCGAAGCGGCTGGCCCGCACCTACCGCTTCGCCACCACCGTGTTCTCGATCGACCCCGCCGGACCGATCGACTGGGGTGACCTCGCCGGTAGAACTGGCTACTTCGACCAGGCCCACTTCGGCCACGAGTTCCGGGCGTTCACCGGGCTCACGCCGACCCGGTACGTCGAAGTCCGGCGGCGCTTCCTGCGCGAACATCCCGGCCACGTGCTGGACAACTGGCCGCTGCCGGTCGATTGATTTCGTACAAGAGCGACAGCTCACGACGCGCTAACTTGAGGGCCCCGAAGCAGAGGAGCGCCCCGTGGGCACGGTGGTCATGTACGGCTCGGTGTCGGTGGACGGCTTCATCGCGGACGACGATGACCAGCCCGGACCGTTGTTCGACTGGTTGTCCGGCGGTGACGTCGCGTTGGACGAGAGCGGCGCGTTGACGGTGTCGCAGACGTCCTACGACTACACCCGGCCGTACTGGGACCAGATCGGGGTCACGATCGCCGGCCGCCACGTCTTCGACCTGACGGACGGCTGGGACGGGAAACCTCCGAGCGGGATCGACCACGTGGTCGTCGTGACGCACCGGCGGCAGCCCGAGGGCTGGGACCCCGAGGCGCCGTTCCACTTCGTCGACGGCGTCGAGGCCGCGGTGGCCAAGGCGCAGGCGCTCGCGGGTGACCGCATCGTCGAGGTCGCCGCCGGCGACGTCGGTGGCCAGGCGCTCGCCGCAGGCCTGGTCGACGAGGTACGCATGGACGTCGTACCCGTGGTGTTCGGGTCCGGCAAGCGCTTCTTCGGGTCGGTTGACGCGCAGCACCTGTTGGAGGATCCGGACGTGGTGATTCAGGGCAACCGGGTGCTTCACCTGCGCTGTCGGGTGCGCCGGTAGCGGCGGTTGACAGCGCCGGCACGAGCGAGAACAGCGTAGGGTCGGCGTGCAGTGAAGGACTTCGCGCCCGCCGCGCGGGTCATCCGTCACCTGCACGCCGCTGTCAGGCGAGCACCACGCTGCACGTTCACCTACCTGCTTCAGGAGGTTCGATCATGTCCAAGGACTCGACGACCAAGGCGAACGTCAAGAAAAAGGGCAAGACGATCAAGGAGAAGCAGACCGCGAAGCGCCTGAAGCGCGACGAGCAGAACGGGCAATCCTCGAACATCGTGCCCACCGGGCGCTGACCCCGGCTGCGTCGCTCGATTCACCTCATGCGGCCATGCAGGTGGGGGCTGACGATCGTCGGCTTCCCACCTGCCCCGTGCGGGTCGTGCTTCCGTCGGGCGGAGCCGCCGCTCAATCGCCCGTGCCGGGCGGTGCTACTGGTCGGAGCTGCGACGGCGCTCCTCGATTGTTGAGATGTGCTGCTCGGCCCACGCTCGGACCACTGCCAGCGGGGCGTCCAAGGAGAGACCCAGGCTGGTGAGCGCGTAATGGACGCGCGGCGGCACGCTTGCCTCGACCCGGCGGGTGACCAGACCGTCGCGGCTCAAGCTCTGCAGCGTCTGCGACAGCATCTTGTTCGACACCCCAGGGGCGCGGCGGCGTAGCTCCGCGAACCCGAGTTCCGCCGGATGGTTCTCCGCCAGCACCTTGATCAGCATCGAGGTCCACTTGTCGCCGATCCGGTCGAGCAGTTGCCGGGTCGGGCAGTCCGGGCTGAACAGGTCCCCGGTTACTCCGGGCTCACCAGGTGGGGCGAAAGTACCCTCTTGCCAGGTCATCAGGGATCTCCCATGGTATGCAGGTAACCAATGGTAACCGGCAGGGAGTAAAACATGGAGTTGCGCAGGATCCGCACCAACGGCACCGAACTGAACGTTGCCCTGGACGGCGCGGGCCCACCGGTGCTCCTGATGCACGGCTGGCCGCACACCTGGCAGGTCTGGCGCGAGGTGCTGCCGCTGCTGGGTGGGCGGCGCCGCGTCATCGCACCGGACCTGCGAGGGCTCGGCGACAGCGCTCGCGCGGCGGACGGGTTCGACGCGGCGACCGGCGCCGGTGACATGCTCGGCCTGCTCGACGCACTGGGGGTCGAGCAGGCCGAGGTCGTGGCCTTGGACGCGGGCGTGCCCGCCGCCTTCCTCCTCGGCGCCCTGCACCCGGCCCGGGTGCGTCGCCTGGTGCTGATGGAGTCGACGCTGCCCGGCCTGCCCGGTGGCTTCCCGGCACCGCCGTGGTGGTTCGGCTTCCACTCGGCGCCCGGGCTGGCCGAGACGGTGCTCGAAGGCCACGAGGCCGCGTACCTCGACTTCTTTCTCCTGGCCGGCACGTTCGAACGCCGGGGGGTGCCCCCGGAGATCCGAGACGCGTTCGTCAGCGCGTACACCGGTCGGGAGGCCCTGCGCTGCGGCTTCGGCTACTACCGCGCCGCCGAGCAGAACGCGGCAGCGATCTCGGCGGTGGGCCGGCTGACCACGCCCACCCTGGCCGTCGGCGGCAACACGGTCGGCGACCTGCTCTATCGGCAGCTCACCCCCATTGCCGACGACCTGACCGGTGAGCTGATTCCGCGCAGCGGCCATATCGTGCCACTGGACCGCCCGGACGCCGTCGCGCGGTTGCTCCGGACGGACTCCGCCACGTCCCGCTAGGTGGTGTCGCGCGGACGCCCGAACCGCGGCTGGGCAGGGGGTGCTGGTCAGTGCCTGTCGAGCTGCCCCATCCGTGGGGCGGGCTGGCCCGGGCGGCGCTCACCTCGGTCTGCGCCCCGAGGGTGGCAACCAGGCACGACAGGCGGACTGCCATGCGGCGGCGCCACCACCGCGCGCCCGGCCACGGGCGCACCACCGGCCACGGGCATGCCCGCCCCACTGGTGGGGCAGCTCGACAGGCACAACGACCAGGCACTGTGCTATCCACCTCACGCCGTCGAGGGACGCTCCGCCGGTGGCTGACCGGCCTCACCCGGCACGACTGCGGAGGCCTACAACTTCGGGCATCTCCCGATCGTCGCCAGCGTCGTTCTCACCGCCCTCGGCGTCGAGGGCATGGCGGCCCGTGCCGGCGACGCGGAGCCACTGGGTCTCGTCGTGGATACGGTCCGACACGCCGACCAGCGTCGGCAACTGCGGGGACACGGCTGACCGAACGCGCCCTAGACGACGGGGAGTTCGCCGCCGTCGACTGTCAGGCTTGTTCCGGTGACCCACTGGGCCCGGTCCGACGCGAGGTAGGCGACGGCCTCGGCGATGTCGCGCGGGTCTCCGGGACGACCCATGGGGATGGCCGCCGTGGTGTCGGCGAGCGCGACGTTCATCGCGTCGGCGAAGTTCTGGCGGATCGCGTCGGCGCCGGGGGTGAGCACGTTGCCGGGGATGATCGTGTTGACGCGGATCCCGGCGGGCGCGAGTTCGGTGGCGAGGGCTTTGCCGTAGGTGTTGAGGGCGGCCTTGGCGGCGCCGTAGTGGGCCAGTGGCGGCGCTGGCGTGAGCGCCGCTCCGGAGGAGATGTTGACGATCGCGGCGCCCGATCCGGCCTCGCGCAGCGCCGGGAGCAGCGCGTTGTTGACCCGTACGGCGGACAGGTAGTTGAGGTACAGGGCGTCGAGCCATTCCTCGTCGGGGATGGACGAGATGCCCCCGAGGTGGGCGCGTGCCGCCGCCGCGTTGTTGACGACGATGTCGACGCCGCCGAGTTGGTCGAGCGCTGCCGCGGCGAATGCCTGCACGCCGGCGAGTGTGCCGATGTCACCCTGGATGAAGGTGGCGGCCTTCGGCGTCTCGTCGGAGGCGTTACGCGCCGTGGTGACGACTGTCGCGCCGCCGTCGAGCAGCCGCTGCACGATGGCCGCGCCGATGCCGCGCGAACCTCCCGTGACGACGGCCCGCTTATCGACGAATTCGGTGGCATCTGGTGAATTTAGGCTTTTGTACACAAGGTCCAATATAGCGACTTCCGTCGTGCACCGAGTGCTCAACGAAACCGGGCACCACGGCAGCTCGCCCGCTGGTCCTCAACGCCCACCGCGACCGGCCGTGGCATCGCTCACCGCGATGCCACGGCCGGCCTTTTCGTAGGCACGTCTCTGTCTTTCCGGCAATGTGCCGCCGATGTCCTCAGGTCCCGTCAGGCGGTCGTCCGGGCCGCCTCCAGGATGACCTCGGTAACCTCACCGGGATGCGAGATCAGGCCCAGGTGGCCGGCGTCGATCCGAGTGATGTCGGCCCCCGCGCGCTTCATCATCTCCTCCTGGCGGGCCGGCGGGATGACCCGGTCCTCGGTCCCGACAACCGCCCACACCGGGATCGTCTTCCACGCCGGCTCGGTGGCCGGCTCCGCCAGGGCGTTCGTGGCCAGGGCTGTCTGGCTCACGGCGAGCACCTCCGCCTGCCGCCGAGGCAGACCGTTGGCGAAGCCGGGAACGAACACCTTCGGCAGGACGTACGCGTCGACGGCCCCTTCCGGGGCACCGGGGAACGGCACGAGCTTGAACACGCTCGTGGGGTCGGTCAGGGCCGGCTCCAGCACCGAGCCGGAGCCGGCGGTGAGTTCCTCCACGGTCTCCCCCTTGTCCGGGGCGAACGCGTCGACGAACACGAGGGCCTTGACGTTGTTGTTGCCGGTCGCGGCGTCGCTCGCCACGAAACCGCCGTACGAGTGGGCCGCGAGCACGATGGGACCCTCGATGGTGGACAGGAAGTCCTTCAGGTAGCCGCTGTCGATCGACGGCCCCCGGCTGGGTTGCGGCGCGACCTGGACCTCGAAACCGCGGGCCTGGAGTCTGCGGACCTCCCCACTCCAGCTCGATCCGTCGGCCCAGGCGCCGTGCACCAGGACGACTGTCGGTCTGTCGCCGTGCCCCTGGTCCGGGGTGGGATGCACACCGCCGTCCGCGTACACGTGTGGGGCGGCTGAGCCGAGCACCGTCACAAGCGTCGCGGCGGCGAGCGTCGCGGCGATGGTCTTCGGCCGACGTAGCGAGATACCGAGCATGTCTCTTCCCCCTCGTTGGTAAGTGGTTTCCGAACGCGGGCAGAGGTGCGTGGCACCAACGCGACCCCGCCGAAGCCGCAGGCGGTCGCGAGCGCAGCCGAGCGGCGCGCAGCGTTGGCGGCTGGGCGCCGGTGCCGCGATGACCTGCTCGATCGCCCGACACTCACCGTACTGACGGTCAGCGGAAATCCCGCGCAGAAGGGGAAAATGGCTCAGGTTTCACCTTGTTGGAGGACACACCACCAAACGGGCCAGCGTCACCCGATCGGTAGGACACGGGTGCCCCCGCCCGACTGCTTGACCAAGGGCACCCGCGGAATCGCCTCGGCAAGAGCCGGAGAGACGATCCACCTGCTGCATATCCGCACAGGAGCGGTACCGCCAGACATCGCGCGGCGACCTACGCCTGCCGCGAAGGTGATGCGTATCGTGGCTGGGAACGCTCGCCCAGAGCACGAGCGGGAGAGGCGTGGACATGACAGACGGCACGGTCTACTCCGGCTCACACTGGCAGCGCTACGCCACCAACGACACCGACCAGGCCCACAACTTCGTTCGGCAGGCATTCCTCGACATCAAGGTCCGCTCCTACGCCAAGGGCCGCGACGGAGCCGGCCTGCGCACCGCCACCACCGCCCTCGCCGACGTCGGCGTGACCCGCCTGCACTATTCGGCCCGCACCCAGGCCCAGACCGCGCCCGACGGCGACCTGAACATCACCCACCTGATGGGCGGCCGCTTCACCATCGCCAAGAACAAGGACGAATACCGATTACGGCCCGGCGACGTGATGCTGATCCTGCCGGACCAGTCCGCCGACCTCGCCTACGACAACGTCGACACGTTCGTCGCCCGCCTCCCCCGTGCCCTGCTCGAAGAGGTCGCCCACACCCAAACCGGCATCAGCGGCGCGGACCTGCGCTTCGACGGCCCCCGGCCGATCTCGCCGACACTCGGCCGACACTGGACCCAGACGCTCTCCCACCTCACCCGCGGCGTGCTGTCCGACCCCGCTCTGCTAACCAACCCTCTGGTCGCCGGGAACACCCGCCACCTGCTCGCGGCGACGGCGCTTGCCGTGTTTCCCAACACCGCCCACGCCGCGACCCCACGGGCCGTCGGCGAGGTCACTCCGCAGGCGTTACGCCGAGCCGTGACCTACATCGACCAGCACGCGGACCAGCCGGTCACCGTCGACCAGGTCGCCGCCGCGGCCGGTGTGGGTCCTCGGGCTCTGCAACTCGCGCTCCGCCGCCACCACGACACGACGCCGATGCGGTACGTCCGCCAGGTCCGCCTCCAACGCGCCCACCGCGACCTGCAGGCCGCCGACCCGACCACCGGTGCCACCGTCACCGTGATCGCCAAGCGTTGGGGCTTCACCAACCTCGGACGCTTCAGCACCGACTACCGCGCCGCCTACGCATCCAGCCCCAGCCACACCCTGCGCACCTGACGCCCACCTCGTCCCGAGGGAGTGCGTATCCACGAGCGCGTGGCCCCGAACCGGGACCGCCCCAGCGCAGGACGGGACTGCTGATCATGCGCGTACTGCGGCACACCGCGAGGTGACGGTCAGTCCTCGTCCTCCTTTTTCTTCTTCTCGTCGCGGTCCAGGGCCAGGTCGAGCGCGAGGACGCTGCCGATGATGAGCAGCGGGTCGATGCCGGCCGTGACCCGCACGGCGTAGGTGTCCCGGATCGTCAGCCACCGCTTGGAGACCGCGGCCACCTCGGTGCCGTCGCGTTCGATGACGTACTCGTGGTCGAGCAGGTCACCCTTCATCTCCAGGTCGTTGGGCCCCGGCACGTCGATGGTGAACTTGTCGCGGAACGGCGTGAGCAGCTTCTTGCGGACCTCTGCTGCCTTCTCGCCGCCGATGCGGATCTCGTACGTCGGACGCAGCGCCACCAGGTGCCGGTGCAGCGTGGCGACCTCCTGGCCGGACGCGTCCTCGATGACGACCTTGTTGCGGACGCTGAACACCTTGCCGTCGACGTGGAAGACCTTGGCGCCGTGCTCGTCGAGCACGTCGAAGTCGTCGCCGATCGAGAAGAACCGCTCCCTGATGACAAACATGACTCGATTCTCCCCCACCAGCGGCCGGATCGCCGGGGGCGCAGGGGCTGCGGATCCCGGACCTGTCGAGTGCGCTCTCAGCGGTGCGAGCCGGGTGCTACCTCGGAGGGCGCAGCGCCTGCCACAGCTTGCGGTAGAAGTCGGCGTACGTCCGCTCGACGTGCCTGGCGAACCGCCTCG
The DNA here is from genome assembly GCF_043197345.1 of Micromonospora sp. NPDC049175. Taxonomy (NCBI): domain Bacteria; kingdom Bacillati; phylum Actinomycetota; class Actinomycetes; order Micromonosporales; family Micromonosporaceae; genus Micromonospora; species Micromonospora sp. NPDC049175. The sequence goes on from NZ_JBICSY010000001.1 coordinate 504,484, forward strand.
TCTCGTCGTGCCGGGCGGGGAGCTGGTTGATGGGTACGCTCATCGCGGCATGGTGCTCGATGTGCAGGTTGTTGCCGTTTGTGTACCAGGTACTCAACCAGCTACCCCGGATCGAACGGGTGTTGTGGAGCACGTCGGGGGTCTCGGTGTCGCAGAGGATGTGCTCGGGCAGCTCGACGAGAAAGTGCATCGGCACGGCGGCGACGACCGGCAGAACCCAGAGCAGCACCACATATTCACCGAGACCGGCGAGGGCCAGACCGGTGGCGGTGAGAACCGCGGCGCCCTGGACCAGGTGCTCCTGCACGACGTGCCGCCGCATCTTCGGGCTGATGTCACCGAACTCGTAGGTCCACCGGCCGGCCGCGCTGCGGACGACGTCCCGCAACACGACCAGGACGCGGTGGTAGTCGAACGCACCGCGCAGCAGCGTGGCGAGCGTCAACGATTGGCGCGTGTCGAACCCGAAGAACTCGGTGTCGTGCGGGGTGCCCAGAAAGCGGTGGTGCTGCAGGTGCCGTACCCGGTAGTGGCTGTAGACGACGAACAGTGGGAGGCCGAGTGGCACCCCCACCAGGCGGTGGGGCCAGGCCCTGCGGAACGCGGAGTGGTGCAGCGCCTGGTGTTGGAGCTCGACCGCGTGGGTGTACATGGCGGCCAGCAGCAGGACGCCCGCGACGACCGCACCCGGCTCCGGACGCAGAGCGAGGGTGGCCCCGGCCGCGGTGAGCAGGGCGAGGACACCGAGCTTGCCGAGGAAGACGCGCTCGTCGGCGCCTGTGGTGCGGGCGCGGGCGAACAACAGGGTCGGTGCGGGGGTGGGGATGGACGCGGGCGCGGCGGTGAGCGTCATGGTTCTTCCTCGGAGGCGGGTGTGGGCGGGATCAGCGGCCGCTGAGCAGGACGACGTGGGTTCCGGTCACCGCGGTGCCGCGGGCGTGCGCGAGCAGCCCGGCCAGGGCGACCGAGCCCGCGGCGGTGGGCTGGGCGCCGTACTCGGCGAGCAGGTGCCGCGCGGTGAGCAGTTCGTCGTCGGTGGCCGCGTGCACGGCACCACCGCTGGCTCTGATCGCGTCGAGGGCCTCGGGACCCTGTAGCGCGTGCCAGTTGACGAGCGGCTGGTTGTGGTCGGTCGTGGCGACGCCGTCCGGATCGAGCATCCGGTACGGTCCCGGCCAGCTCGTCACAAGCGGGTTGTTGCCGGCCGAGCCGACGCCGTGCAGCGGCACGTTCCACCCGAGCTGGCCCAACGCCCGGTGTACGGCGATGACCGTGGTGCCGTTGCCGACCGGGATCCACAGCGCCGCCGGGGGTTCGTCCAGCTCGGCGTGCAGAGCGTGCGCGACGGTGCCGTGGCCGGTGAACACCGCCTCGACGTAGGGTCCGTCGACGTTGCCGTCGATCGCGCCGTCGAGGGTGGCCAGTCGCCGGGACTCGTCGACCGCGTCCTCGTAGCTGCCGTCGATCAGGTGCACGTCCGCGCCGGCCGAGCGCATGAAGGCGCCGCCGTCGCTCCAGCCGGTGGGCAGCACGACGGTGCAGGGCATGCCGATGGCGCCGCAGGCCATGGCCATCGCGCGTCCGTAGTTACCGCAGGTGGCGATGACGATGCGCCGTCGACCTTCGGCGATCGCCCGGGCGACGACCTGGCGTGCGGCCGGTTCCTTGTGGCTTCCGGACGCGTACCGGGTCTCGTCCTTGACGAGGATCCGGACGCCGGGTACGAGGTCCCGCGCGTCGATCAGGGGCGTCCCGTACGCGTCGATGGGGTGCTCGATGTGGGTGTCGACAGACACGTGGCGGCCTTTCGCGAGGGAGGATGTCAGCGGGTGGCGGGCAGGGCGGCGTCGGCCACGCGCTGCAGGTCGTCGCGGGAGCCGATCTCGGCGGGTGGGAGGGCGTCGGGCAGGTCGTCCTCGAGCAGGCGCAGCCGGCGGTCGAGCCAGCCCCGCACGGCCCACGCGAGTTGCAGCAGGCCACTGACTGTCACCAGCAACGCGAGTCCGCGGCCGGGGCCGGTGCCGAGCACCTCACCGACGCTGCCGGCGAGGGCGCCGCCGGGTTCGAGCAGCGGCTGGACGTAGCGTTCGGCGAGAGGGCCGACCACCAGGTAGCCGATCGGCATCGTGAGCATCATCAGCGAGATGAAGATCGACAGGATGCGGCCCTGCAACTCGAAGCCGACCTTCGTCTGCACGACGGCGATCCAGTGCCCCTCGGCGAGCGACTCACCGAAGGTCAGCAGGAACATGCCCACGATCACCCAGACCGGGCCGGCGCCGAGCCCGACGACTGTCATCGCGATGCTCGCCAGGCCCATGAAGAGGATGAGACCGTGGGCGCGGCGGACGGTTCCGCCCCAGACGCCCATGACGACACTCCCGGCGAGTCCTCCGATGCCCCCGGCACCCAGGGCCAGACCGAGCACCGCGGGGCTCTGCTCGATGAGCAGCATCGGGGTGATGACGGCGAAGCCGAGCGTGTAGAAGGCATGGTCGACGACGAAGAACCGCAACGCGGCCCGCAGGCCGGGGCGGCGGAGGATGTAACGCCAGCCGTTGGCGATCTCGGTGCGGAACGTCTCCTCCCGCCGACGGAACATCAGGTTCGGGATCCGCACGAGCAGCAGGGACAGCACCCCGGCCGCGAAGGTGGCGGTGTCGATGAGGAGCACGCCGGAGACACCGACGGTGGCGATCAGGCCGGCGCCGAGCAGCGGGGCGAACACGGTGCCGACCGAGACACCGAGCTGGTTGATCCCGGTGGCGTGCCCGAGGAACCGCTTGGGCACCAGTTGCGTGACGGCCGCGAGGTAGGCGGGCCGTTGGAACGCGCCGGCCATCGAGGTGACCGACACCGCCAGGTAGATCTGCCAGAGCTGCAGGCCACCACCGACGAACACCACCAGGGCCAGCGCCACCATGGACAGGCCCGCGACGGTGTCGCTGGCGAGCATCACCCGTCGCCGGTCCCAGCGGTCGGCGACCGCGCCGGCGACCGGCCCGACGAGAATGCCGGGCAGCAGGCCGATCGCGTTGACGACGGCGAAGTCGGTGAGGGATCCGGTGCGTTGGAAGACCCAGATACTGAGCACGAGAGCGCTGAGCCCACTGCCGATCATCGACAGGAACTGACCGGCGGCGACCGTCGCGAAGCGCGCGAGACTTGGCGCCGGCCCCGCCTGGTGGTTCTGACGAACGGGTTCGGTCGTCGCGCCGCCCGCGAACGCCACGAGCTCGGCGGCCAGCGGCTGCGCGTGCGACCTGACGAAGAAGTGCCCGGCCTTGGGCAGGACCGCGAGGCGCACGCCGCCCTCGCCGAAGTGCTCCCACTCGTGGAAGCGCTCCTCGTAGTGCTCGGTCACCCGGTCGCGCGAGCCCACGACGGCCAGCACGGGAGCCTTCAGTCTTGCGGTCTGTCCCCCGTAGGCGGCGGTGAAGAACTCCTCGGCGTCGCGGGCGTCGTGCCGGACGTTGCGCAGCACGAACGCCTGCTGCTGCGGGTCGTCCACATCGGTGAAGCCGCCACGGCCCCGCAGGTAGGCCAGGTACTCGCGGTCGGAGGTGAACGCGTCGGTCGGCACGAACCGGTAGAACCAGTCGAAGATCCGTCCCGGCAGTCGGGCCGTCGGGAAGCCCGCGCCGAGCGCCACACCCGCGAGCTCGACGCCCGCCTCCTCCGCGCGCCGCGCGATCTGCATGGTGACGGCGACGCCGAGGCAGTGGCCGTACAGCAGCACCGGTCCGCTGACCTCCCGCAGCTCGACGAGCACCCGCTCGGCCACCTCGGCCGAGGGCAGCAGCGGCTCGTCGGGGCGCGCGTAGTCGTGCCCGGGCAGCTCGACGGCAAGCAGTGCCCAGGTGGAGGGCAGCGCGTCGGCCAGCGGCTGGTAGGCGACCGCGCTGCCGCCCGAGTACGGGACGCCGACGACTGTCACGCCACCCGCGGCGACGTCCGCGTCGCGCGGGCTGAGCCGGTGCAGCATCCGCCGCTCGGCGGGAGGGCTCTCCACGCGGCTGTCCAGCAGTGCCGCGAGTCGGCGTACGGTCGGCTGCTGGTAGAGGTCGAGCAGCGTGGGCGCGGGCGTGATCTGCCGGACCACCTTCAACGCCGCGAACGAGTCCCCGCCGAGGGCGAAGAAGCTGTCGTCAAGACCGATGTCGGCGACACCGAGCACGGCGGACCACGCCTCGGCGATCGCCTTCTCCCGTGGTGTCCCCGGCGTGGGGCCGGTCACGGTGGCGCCGGTCAACGGCGGCGCGGGCAGGCGGCGCCTGTCGAGTTTGCCGTTGGGTGTCAACGGCAACGCGCTCAGGGTCAGCACGCGGGCGGGGACCATGTGCACGGGCAGGGTACGACCCAGCGAGTCACGGAGCGCGGCCTCGTCGGCCTCCTCGCCGGTCGCCGTGACCACGTATCCGATCAGCCGGGCGATGCCCGAGGTCGGGGTGTGCACGGCGACCGCGCACGACGCGACGCCCGGCAGGGCGCCCAGCGCGGCCTCCACCTCACCCAGTTCGATCCGGTAACCGTTGACCTTGACCTGGTCGTCGAGGCGGCCGAGGAAGTCGACTGTGCCGTCGGCGTGGAAGCGGGCGGCGTCGCCGGTGCGGTACATGCAGGCCCCGGGTGCGGGGGCGTACGGGTCGTCGACGAAACGTTGAGCGGTCAGCTCGGGCCGCCCGTGGTATCCGGGGGCGACACCGGCGCCGCCCAGGTACAGCTCCCCGACGACACCTGCGGGTACGGGCTCGCCGTGGGCGTCCAGCACGTACACGCGGTTGCGGGGAAACGGGCGCCCGATCGGCAGCGGCGCCTCGGCGGGCAGGTGCGCCGCGGAGCCGTCGAACCACACGTTGTCGACTGTCACCTCGGTCACGCCGTACGCGTTCACCACCCGGCCGTGCGGCCCGACCAGTCGGCGGGCCAGCTCGTACTCGTGCACGTGCCACTTCTCGCCGCCGCCGATGAGCATCCGCAGCCAGGTGAGGCCCGCGCCGGTGCGGTCGGCGTGTGCGAGCAGCCCACGCAGCACGGCAGGGACCAGTTCGGTGCACTCGACCCGTTCGGCGCGCATCAGCTCGTACAGGTCGGCCGGGTCGAGCAGCGTCTCCCGGGGCACGACGACCAGCCGCCCGCCGGTGGTGTGGGCCCGCAGCGTCTCCCCGACGAACATGTCGAAGGAGAAGCTGGCCGCCTGCTGGTACGTCCATTCCGGGCGAAGGCCGTAGGCGCGCTGCCACATGTCGGCGGCGTGCACCAGGTTGCGGTGTGTCACGACGACGCCCTTGGCCTTGCCGGTGGAGCCGGAGGTGTAGATGACGTACGCCGGGTCGTCCGCCGCGGCGGCCGGCGGCAGGTCGCTGCCGTCCTCCGGCAGCGGGTCCCGCAGGTACGCGGCGTCGATCAGCACGGCGGCGCCGCTGTCGGCGAGCATGTAGTCGAGCCGTTCGCGCGGGTAGGCGGGGTCGAGTGGCACGTAGGCCGCGCCCGCCTTGAGCACGCCCCACATCGCGACGAACAGGTCGAGGCCCCGATCCAGGCAGATCGCCACGCGGTCGCCGGGTTGGACATCCGCGGCCCGCAGCCGCCGGGCGATGCGGTTGGCCCTCGTGTTCACGTCGCCGTAGCTCATCGTGACGCCGCGGAACGTCAGCGCCGGCGCGTCGGGTGTGGCCGCGGCGTGCCGCTCGAACAGCTCGTGGACCGTCCTCGCATCCGGAACGGGCGCCGCGACGTCGTTCCAGTCGTGCAGGATCCGGTGCCGCTCCTCGGCGGTCAGCAGCGGCAGGCGTAGCACCTCGGTGCACGGGTCGCTCGCGGCGGCGGCCAGCAGGGTGAGCAGATGGTCGGCCAGCGCCGCCACCCGTGGCTCGTCGAACATTTCGGTGGCGTAGTCGATGGTCAGCAGCGGTCCGTCGGCCGGGAAGTCCAGGCCGACGGCGAGGTCCACCATGGTGGCGGCGGGCGCGAGTTCCCCGGCGTACCGGACGGTCGTGTCGCGCGGCGTCGGCGTGTTGTGCACGGTGAGCATCACCGGGCTGACCCGGTTCCGGTTGCCGCTGCCGGGCCGCGCCAACGCGTCGACAAGGTCGGGCAGGGCGAGCGTCTGGTGGTCGAGGTCGGCCAGGACGGCGTCGCGGACCCGCGCAACCAACTCGGCGAACGTCGGCGCGCCGGCCACGTCACCGCGCATCGGCAGGATGTTGAGCAGCGGCCCGACCAGGGCGGCCTCGCCCGGTCCGGTGCGCCCGGCGACCGGAGTCAGCACGGTCACGTCGGTGCGGCCGGTGTAGCGGGCGAGGACCGTCTGCAGCCCGGCCAGCACCACCATGAACAGGCTCGCGCGCTCGCCTCGCCCGTAGGCGCGCAGCCGCTCCAGCAGCGCCGGGTCGACGCAACGGGTGAGCCGCGCGGCGGCGAAGGACCGGGCCACCGGGCGCGGCCGGTCGACGGGCAGTTCCAGGTCGAGGTCCGCGTCGACGAACCGCTGCCGCCAGTACTCCCGCAGGGCGGCGTCGGAGCGGGCGGCCGTGTTCCGCGCCGCCAGATCGGGCAGCGCGACGGCAGGGGCCAGGTCGGGCTCCGCACCGGTGTGGGCAGCGCGGTACAGCGCGGCCAACTCCTCCCCGACGACCGTGGCGGACCAGCCGTCGAACACCAGATGGTGGACGGCCAGAACCAGGTGCCTACCGTCGGCGCCCAGGTACGCCCGCGCGAGCGGGCCGGCGGCGAGGTCGAACGTCGCCGTGACCGGCTCCCCCTGCACCAGCTCGAGCAGGGCGTCGGAACCGATCACCATCCGCGGCTCGGCGCCGTCGTCGGGAAACCGGGCGCGCAGCAGTGGGTGTCGACGAGCCAGCGCGGTCAGGGCTCGGGCCAACGCGGCGGGGTCGACCGGCTCGGCGAAGCGGTAGCGGATGCCCAGGGTGTGCGCGGGCAGGTCGGCGCAGACCTGCTCGGCGATCCAGAAGTCCCGCTGCAGGGCGCTCAGCGCCACCGGGACGCCCTCGGCCACGGCGACCGTCTCGGCTACCCCGCCGGTGTCGGCGCTCCGGACGAGGGTGGCCACCTCCGCCAGGGTGGGCGCCGCGTAGAGCCGGCTCAGCGTCAGCTCCACGCCGTGCTCGTGCCGCAGGGCGCTGATCATCCGTACGGCGTCGAGTGAGTCGCCGCCGAGCGCGAGAAAGTCGTCGTCCTGGCGTACCTGCGGGATGCCGAGCACCGCCGTCCAGATCCGGGCGACCGCGCGCTGCGCGGGGGTGAGGCCGGCGTCCACGACCGGGCCGTCCGGGACGACCGCGGCCAGGGACCGCCGATCGACCTTGCCCTGCACGGTGAGCGGCAGGCGGTCGTGGCGCACCAGAGCTGCCGGGACCAGGTACGCGGGAAGCACCTCGGCCAGGGCGGCGCGAACGGCGGTCAGGTCGATCCCGCGCGCGCCCACCACGTGTCCGGTCAGCCGCGCCTGGCCGCCCCGCTCACCGAGCACCACAACCGCGTCCTCGATGCCCGTCACGGTCCGCAGCGCCGCCTCGATCTCCCCCGGCTCCACCCGGAAACCACGGATCTTCATCTGCTCGTCGAGGCGTCCCAGGAACTCCAGCGACCCGTCCGCGGCACGGCGTACCCGGTCGCCGGTGCGGTACTCGCGACCGGTGGGCTCGGGCCGGAACCGCTCGGCGGTCAGGTCCGGCCGGCGCAGGTACCCAGCCGCGACCTGGGCTCCGCCGATCGCCAGCTCCCCGGGTTCACCGTCTGGGGTCTCCGCGCCGTCCGGGGCCAGTACGCGACAGGTGACGCCGGGCAGTGGGTGCCCGATCGGCACGACGTCGCCGGCCCAGCCGGTCAGGTCGGCGGCGGTGGCGACGACTGTGGTCTCGGTCGGCCCGTAGGTGTTGAGCAGCCGTACCCGGGGGCCGGCGGCACGCTGCCACCGGCGCACCGCGTCGGGCCGCGCGGCCTCGCCCCCGATGATCGTCAACCGGATCGTGGCGGGCAGGGTCGCCTCGCCGCGGTCCAGGGCGGCGACCAGGTCGTGCCAGTACGCGGTCGGCAGGTCCAGCACGGTGATGCCGAGTCCCGCGCAGCCGTCCAGGAACAGGTCGGGGCGACTGATCATGTCATCGTCGCGCAGCACGACGGCTGCCCCACAGGTCAACGCCGGGAAGATCTCCTCGACGCTGGCGTCGAAGCTCAACGACGCGAACTGCAGGACGCGGTCGGCGGCGGACAGCGCGTAGCGCTCCCGGGCGGCGGCGCAGAACGCGGCGAGCGCGGACATCGGCACGACCACGCCCTTGGGCCGCCCCGTCGACCCGGACGTGTACACGACGTACGCCGCGCCGGCCACTCCGTGCGCTTCCGTGCCGACCGGGGTGTCCGTCGCGGCGACGCCATCCGGGGTGATGACCGCGCGGGGCCTCGCGTCAGCGAGGATGAGCTCCTGACGGGCCGCCGGATAGGCCGGGTCGATGGGCACGTAGCCCGCGCCCACCCGCAGGACCGCAAGCATCGCCACGATCGCATCCCGGCCGCGCGGCATGCGCAAAACCACCAGGTCGCCGCCCGACACCCCGGCCACCGTCAACTCCGCCGCCCGCTCCTCGACGCGGGCGACGAGCTCCGCGTAGGTCAGGGCACCCGCGCCGTCGACCACGGCCGCAGCCGCGGGCCGGCGCCGGGCCTGCGCGACGATCGCCTGCCACAGTGGACCCTCCCCCACCGGCGGGGTGCGGATGTCGATGGCCTGACTCATGAAGGGCTCCCGGGCGTCGCGGACAGCGAAAGGCGTGCCGGCGCAAGACCCTAGGGACCAACTGAGGGCCGCGGATGAACTCCGGCCGACGCTCGGAAGGATCTTGGTAACGGGCGCGTTCACCTGGTGAACACGACGGCCCACCGGCCAACGCCGCCGCTGCCTGCGGGAACACCGTTGACGCACACCGGTTGCGGTGAACTACGAGTGAAATCGACGACGCAGAAGTGGGGTCGTGGTCGCACGGGAAAGCCCGAGTCGCGCCCAGCGGTCGGGCCGTTACCCGGCCCAGTGGCGTCGGGGCGGGCCGCCTCGAACAAGTCGGCTTCGGACCGGCCGACAGACGATCAGCCGGCCGTCACGGATGGGCCACGAGCACGGTCGTGATCAGCGCGGCGGCCACCGCCAGACTCAGCGCCAGCAGCGCTCCGGTAAGGCGGTGGTGGAAGGCCGGGCGACGGGCGAACGGTTGCTGTAGCGCCGACCATGTCGTGGCGCCGAACAGCGTCAGCGTGAGGACCACACTAATGATCATGGGCTGCCCAAACGTCAGGGGAATGAGCCTCCTTGAACGTCCCACCGACGGAGGGCGAAGGCCTGCACCCGGAGGTGAACTTTGCGCGAACGAATGAGTGTCGAGTGGATGTTCGGGGCACCACAGGTGGAGACACTGATGATGAGACGCGAGGTGTGTGATGACCGAACCCGCAGCCAGTGGCGGCCTCGTTGACCCGGAGATCGCCCTGCGACGCCAGGTTGAGACGCTGAAACAACGATTTCCGGAGGCTGACGAGGCCGATCTCTCCGCCCGCGTTCACGAGACGCACGCACGCCTCAAGGAGGAGGCGACCGTCGACTCGCACCTTGTCGCCCTGACCGAAAAGCAGGTGACGGAGGATCTGCGCGGCGGCGGCAAACCCGTGCACACCCGCAACGACGAAACAGCCTGATTGGGGACCGGGGTGTGTGCGGTCGTCGGCGGCAGGTCGCAGCCGTTCGGTGTTCGTGGAAGGGGCCGCTGTGGTGGTGGACACGAAGCCGTTACTTCGCCGTCTCTTCCGGCCGGACGCGACGTAGCGTTGAGGGCTGCCCAGGGCGGGTCCGCATGCCGCACCCCTGGTTGACGCTGATCCGTGAGACGAAGATGGTGAACGCCGGGTGCCCGTGACAAGTCAACCCCAGGTGGCTTCGCTGCCGCCGACCGTTGCCGCACCGGCGGTCCCCGCGGTGTTCCGATCCTCCCCGGCGGCGGCCCGCCGCACGCTCGTCGACATTCTCGACGACTCCGTGCGCGCGCACGCCGACGCGGCCGCGCTCGACAGCGGCGCCACGGCGCTGACGTACCGCGACCTGGCCGACGAGGTCGAGGCCGTCCGCAGGTCGCTGGCCGGGCACGGCATCGGTGTCGGCGACCGCGTGGGTGTCCGGATCTCCTCCGGTACGGCCGAGCTGTACCTGGCGATCCTCGGCGTTCTCGCGGCGGGCGCGGCCTACGTGCCGGTGGACGCGGACGATCCGGAGGAGCGCGCCGAGCTCGTCTTCACCGAGGCGGGAGTCGCGGCGGTCCTCGGCGACGGGTTGGCGGTGTCGCTGCGTCGTACCCCCGGGGGTCGGAACGGCCGGCCCGGCCCGGACGACGACGCCTGGATCATCTTCACCTCGGGCTCGACGGGCACCCCGAAGGGGGTGGCGGTCAGCCACGGCGCGGCGGCGGCTTTCGTGGACGCCGAGGCACTGTTGTTCCTCGCCGACGAGGCCAGCGAGGCGATCGGTCCGCAGGACCGGGTCCTGGCCGGCCTGTCGGTGGCGTTCGACGCGTCCTGCGAGGAGATGTGGCTGGCGTGGCGGCACGGCGCCTGCCTGGTGCCGGCCGCGCGGGCGCTCGTCCGCAGCGGCGTCGACCTCGGTCCGTGGCTGGCCGAGCAGCGCATCTCGGTGGTGTCGACGGTCCCGACGCTCGCCGCGCTGTGGCCCGTCGAGGCGCTGGAGGAGGTCCGGCTGCTGATCTTCGGTGGCGAGGCCTGCCCGCCGGAACTGGCGCAGCGCCTCGCCGTGGAGGGCCGCGAGGTCTGGAACACCTACGGACCGACCGAGGCGACGGTGGTGGCCTGCGCCGCGCGGATGACCGGCGAGGGGCCGGTACGCATCGGGCTGCCGCTGGCCGGCTGGGACCTCGCGGTGGTCGACGCCTCCGGCGCTCCGGTGGCAATGGGCGAGACCGGCGAGTTGGTGATCGGCGGGGTGGGACTCGCCCGCTACCTGGACGCCGGCAAGGACGCCGAGAAGTTCGCGGCGCTGCCCGCGCTCGGCTGGCAGCGGGCGTACCGCAGCGGCGACATCGTCCGGGCGGAGCCCGAGGGACTCCTGTTCGTCGGCCGCGGTGACGAACAGGTGAAGCTCGGCGGACGCCGGATCGAGCTGGGTGAGATCGACGCCGCGCTCCAGGCGCTGCCCGACGTCGCCGGCGCCACCGCGGCCGTGCGACGCACCGCCGCCGGCAACCAACTGCTTGTGGGGTACGTGGTCCCGCACGACGGTGTCACGTTCGACGCCGCGTCGGCGGCGCTGCGGATCCGCGAGCAACTGCCGGCCGCGCTCGTGCCGCTGCTGGCCGTGGTGGACGAGTTGCCGACCCGTACGTCCGGCAAGGTGGATCGGGCCGCGCTGCCCTGGCCGCTGGCCACGCCGCAGGACACCGCGGGCGAGCTGACCGCGACGGAGGAATGGCTCGCCGGCGGTTGGGCCGAGATCCTGGGCGTACGCCCCACCGAGGCCGACGCGGACTTCTTCAGTCACGGCGGCGGGAGCCTGAACGCGGCGCAACTGGTGGCGTGGATCCGCCGCCGGCACCCCCGCGTCTCGGTGGCGGACATCTATCTTCACCCGAAACTGTCGCGGCTCGCGGCGATGGTCGACGCGCTCGACACCACGGCGGCGGTCCGTCGGGAGGTCCGGCCGACGCCGAGGCGGGCCGGGCTGATCCAGGCCGCGCTGATGGCGCCGATGCTCGCGCTTGTCGGGCTGCGCTGGCTGACCGTCCTGGCCGCCCTCGGCACCGTGCTCACCCTGCTCGTGCCGACACCGTGGGCGCCTGACGTGTCGTGGTGGTGGGTGGCGCTGGGCTGGCTTCTGCTGTTCAGCCCGCTCGGCCGGATCGCCCTGGCCGCGGCGGGAGCGCGACTGCTGCTGCGCGGGGTACGCCCCGGCAGCTACCCGCGTGGTGGCGGCGTACACCTGCGGCTGTGGGCCGCCGAACGCCTCGCGGAGCTGACCGGCGCCACAAGTGTCGCCGGGGCATCCTGGATGACCACGTACGCCAGGGCGCTCGGCGCGTCCATCGCTCCCGACGTGGACCTGCACTCCGCGCCGCCGGTCACCGGCCTGCTGAAGCTCGGTCGCGGCGCGGCGATCGAGCCGGAGGTCGATCTGTCCGGCCACTGGGTCGACGGCGATGTCGTCCATGTCGGCAGGGTCCGCGTCGGCGCGGGCGCCCGGGTCGGTTCCCGCAGCACCCTGATGCCCGGCGCCCGCGTCGGCAAGGGCGCTCGTATCGCCGCCGGCTCGACAGTGACCGGCGCCGTACCGGCGAATCAGCGCTGGGCCGGCTCGCCAGCCGCGCCCGCTGCCAAGGATCCCGCCGAGTGGCCCGGTCAGCGGCCCCCGCGAACGCGACTGCGGTCGCGCGGCTGGCCGGTCGCGTACGCGCTGACCGCCCAACTGCTGGGGCTGGTGCCGGTCGTGGCCGCCCTGCCGGCGATCGCCCTGCTGGGTTGGACTCTCGCCGCCCGGCCGACGGTCGGCGCGGTGCTGGCCGCCGTCGCGGTGGCGAGCGTCGCCTACGTGCTGGGCTACGCGCTGCTGATCCTCGGGGCTGTCCGGGCGCTCAGCATCGGCCTGCGCACCGGGTACCACCAGGTGCAGGGGCGGGTGGCGTGGCAGGTGTGGACGACCGAGCGGCTGATGGGGTTGGCGCGGGTCGGGCTGTTCCCGCTCTACGCCAGTCTCTTCACGCCCGTGTGGTTACGGCTGCTGGGCGCCAAGGTGGGGCGCGGGGTGGAGGCTTCCACAGTGCTCGCGGTGCCGGCGATGACAACTGTCGCCGACGGGGCCTTCCTGGCCGACGACACGATGGTCGCGACCTACGAGCTGAGCCACGGGTGGCTGCGCGTCGCCCCGGCCCGCATCGGCAAGCAGGCGTTCCTCGGCAACTCCGGGATGGCGGCGCCCGGGCGTTCGGTGCCCAAGCGTGGGCTTGTCGGCGTGTTGTCGTCGGCGCCGTTCAAGGCGAAGAAGGGCTCGTCGTGGCTCGGCGCGCCGCCGATGCCGCTGCGCCGGACCGTGGAGGCGGCCGACACCAGCCGCACCTTCGACCCGCCACTGCGGCTGAAGCTCGCCCGGGCCGCGATCGAACTGTGCCGGATCGTTCCGGTGATGTGCGCCGGCGCCCTGGCGGTCGGCCTGCTGGCCGTCCTCGCGCTCGTGTGGCGGACCGGCGGGTGGTGGGCGGCCGCGCTCACCGCCGGGCCGGTGCTGCTCGGCGCGGCGATCATCGCCGCCGCCCTCGCGACGGCCGCGAAATGGCTGCTGGTCGGGCGCTTCCGGGTCACCGAGCGCGCGCTGTGGACCTCCTTCGTCTGGCGTAACGAACTCGCCGACACGTTCGTCGAGGTCCTCGCCGCGCCGTGGCTGGTCCGTTTCGCGACCGGCACGCCACTGCTGGCGGCGTGGCTGCGCACGCTCGGCGCGACGATCGGCCGGGGCGTCTGGCTGGAAACGTACTGGCTGCCCGAGTACGACCTGGTGCGCCTCGGCGACGGCGCGACGGTGAACCGCGGTTGTGTGGTGCAGACCCATCTGTTCCATGATCGTGTCATGAGCATGGACGAGGTGACACTGGGCGCGGGCGCCGCGCTGGGCCCGCACGGCATCGTCCTGCCGGGCGCGAGCATCGGGGCGCGGACCACCGTCGGGCCCGGTTCGCTTGTGACCCGGGGCGACGCCGTGCCGTGCGACAGCCGGTGGTTGGGTAACCCGATCACCACCTGGCCGGCGCCAGCGGCACGGTCGGCGTGAGTCCGACGGCGGCGTCGACGTCGAGCGGCGCGACGCCCGGCGCCGACCGCTCCGGCGACTCCTACCTGCCCGAGCACGGCAACGGCGGCTACCGGGTGCGGCACTACGACCTCGAACTCGACTACCGGGTCGCGACGAACCGCCTCGGTGGCCGGGCGGACCTCACCGCGGTGGCCGTGCAGTCGCTGTCGCGGTTCACCCTCGATCTCGGTCGGCTCCGCGTCCAGGACGTCCGGGTGGACGGGCGCCCGGCGAAGTACCTGCACCGCCCGGACAAGCTGCAGATCAAACCCGAGCGGCCGATCGGCGTCGGAGACACCTTCCGGGTGGAGATCCGGTACGCGGGAAAGCCGGTGCCCATCTCCGGCCGCTGGGGCAACCTCGGGTGGGAGGAGCTCACCGACGGGGTGCTCGTGGCCAGCCAGCCGAACGGATCGCCGTCGTGGTTCCCGTGCGACGACCAGCCCGGCGCCAAGGCCACCTTCCGGGTGGCGGTCACGACCCCCTCCCCGTACACGGTCCTGGTGACCGGCGATCCCGTGCGACAGCACCGTGGCGCGGGCACCACGACCTGGGTGTACGAGCGGCGCGAGCCCACCTCGCCGTACCTGATGAGCGTCCAGATCGGCCGCTACGAGATGGTGGACCTGGCTGTCGGTGAGGTGGCGCAGCGCGCCGCGGTGCCGCCCGCGCTGCGCCGCACCGTCGCCCACGACTTCGGCCGGCACGGCGAGATCATGGCGGCGCTACAGCGGCTCTTCGGGCCGTACCCCTTCACGCAGTATGTCGTCGTGGTCGCCGACGACGACCTCGACGACCCGGTCGAGGCGCAGGGCATGGCGGTCTTCGGCCGCAACCACGTCGACGGCCGGCGCACGCACGAACGGCTGATCGTGCACGAGCTGGCCCACCAGTGGTTCGGCAACAGCCTCACCGTGGCGGACTGGCGGCACATCTGGCTCAACGAGGGCTTCGCCACGTACGCCGAGTGGCTGTGGTCCGGCGTGTGCGGCGACCTGCCGACAGACGCCCTGGCCGCCCGGTGGTACGCGTGGGTCGCGGATCGCCCGCGCACCGTCGTCGTCGCGGATCCCGGCGTCAACCGGATGTTCGACCCGCTCGTCTACAAGCGTGGCGCGCTCACGGTGCACGCCCTCCGCCGGCGGGTTGGCGACGAGTCGTTCTTCGCGCTCCTGCGGGCGTGGGTCGCCGAGCACCAGCACGCGACAGTCACGACCGAGCAGTTCCGGCTGCACGCCCAGCGCTTCGCCCGCGAGCCCCTGGACGATCTGTTCGCCGCCTGGCTCGACAGCCCGACGCTGCCCCCGTTGCCCCGCTGACCACCGACACGCGTTGAAGGGTCACCGCACGGTCCGGGCGCGGATTCCCTGTGGCCAGTCCGAGTTCACCGCGTCTCTCTACCTTGCCATCGGATCACCATGGTCCTTCGTTCTCCACGAAATGAGGATTGATGGCAGTACGCAAGCGGGTGGGCGTGGGCGCTGCGGTGGCCGCGCTGATCCTGACGCTGCCGGGCGCCGCGTCCGCGGCCGAGCAGAGCACGCGGCACCGAGCCGAGTTGATCAAGTTCGCCATGCTGCCGGCGGCGACATTCGTTCCCGGTAGCGAACCCTCCGGCGCGGCACTCGGCACTGCCCCGATCAACGGGATCACCCCGCCGTTCCTCGACCAACCGGTCCAGGGGTTCAGCGGCGTCCTTCGCAACACCGACGGCACCTTCGACGTGTTGTCCGACAACGGTTTCGGCAACAAGGCCAACAGCGCCGACTTCCTGCTGCGGGTCCAGCGGGTCGCGCCCGGCTTCGCGGGCGGCGCCGTCGACGTGGTCGGCGGCATCAACCTGACCGACCCGTACGGCAAGGTTCCGTTCGCTCTCACCCGTGCCGACCGCGTGCTCACCGGCGCCGATTTCGACGTCGAGTCGATCACCCGGACGGCCGACGGCACGTACTGGATCGGTGACGAGTTCGGTCCGTACCTGCTGCACTTCGACCGCGCGGGTCGTCTCCTGCAGGCGCCCGTGCCACTGCCCGGCGTGTTCGCTCCGGAGAACCCGACCCGCGGTACGACCCCGGCCAACATCTCCAGCAGCAAGGGCTTCGAGGGCATGGCCCAGTCACCGGACGGCGGCACGCTCTATCCGCTGCTCGAGGGCACGGTCGCGGGCGACCCGACGGGCACCCTTCGGCTCAACGAGTTCGACGTCCGGACCAACGCCTACACCGGTCGGCACTGGACCTACGCGCTCGACGCCGCCGACCACGCGATCGGTGACGCGATCATGGTCGACCGGGACCGTTTCCTGATCATCGAACGGGACAACGGCCAGGGTGAGACGGCGAAGGTGAAGAGGATCTACCTGGCCGACAAGCGCGACCGGAACCGGGACGGGCGCCTCGACAAGACACTTGTCGCCGACCTGATGAACATCGCCAACCCGCGGCACGTCGGCGGGTTCGGCAGCACCTTCACGTTCCCGTTCCAGACCATCGAGGACGTGGTGATCCTCGACGACCGTACGATCGCCGTCCTCAACGACAACAACTTCCCGTCGTCCTCGGGCCGCACCGCCGGCCAGGCGGACAACAACGAGTTCATCGTGCTCAAGCTGGACCGCGACCTGGATGCCGACAAGCGCGTCCTGCGTCGCTACTGACCCTTCTCCACGGCAGGCCTGGGACAGCTCGTCGACTGTCTGTCCCAGGCCGGCGCCCCGGCGGAACGGACCCGTCAGCTCGCGGTCTCGCGGGCCGCCTGGTCGATGAGGGCCACGGTGGTGTCCGGGTGCGAGACGAAGACCAGGTGCGAAGCGCCGTCGGCCACCCGGACGGTGGCCCCGGCCCGCTCCGCCATGAACTCCTGCGTCTCCGGCGGGATGATCAGGTCGGCGCCGCTGACGAGCGTGTAGGACGGGATCGTGTACCACGCCTGCGGCCCGGCTGCCGGCTCGCCGAACGCCGCCGCCGCGGCCGGCCGCTGCGCGATCGCGTACACGGCCGCGTCCTCGGCGGGGACGTCGGCCGCGAACCGGTCGTGGTAGACCGCCGGGTCGATGTACAGGTCGACGTGTCCGTCGGTCAGCGGCACCACCTTCAGCGACTCGTTCACCGTGCTGCCCGGGAACTTGGCGACCAACTCCTCGACCGCCTCACCGGTGTCCGGCACGAACGCCGCCAGGTAGACAAGCGCCCGCACGTGCGCGCTGCCGGCCGCGGCCGTGGAGATGACAGCACCTCCGTAGGAGTGGCCGACAAGCACGATCGGCCCCTCGATGCGGTCCAGCAGCGCCCGGACCCCGGCCGCGTCGGAGGCGACGCCGCGCAGCGGATTCGGCGCCGCAACCACCGGGTACCCGCCGACCGTCGCACCTCGACGTAACAAGGCCGACTTGCCGAACCGGTAGAATCGACTGGTCCACGTACGCCGTGCAGGTGGGCGCAAGCGACGATCGCTGTCATGTCGGTTCGGGGTCGATAAGCGTGGCCGTGCCAGTCCCTCCCGACCCACCCGGCGACGAAGATCCGCCGGTTGGTCGGTCCTCGCTGTCCCTACAGATCCTCGGCCCGCTCCGGATCTGGCGCGACGGCGTCGAGCTGGACGCCGGCCCCCCGCAACAGGCATACCTCCTCGCGCTGCTCCTGGCCCGCGTCGGCAGGCCGGTCAGCACGAGCGAGCTGATCGATCTGATCTGGGGCGACGACGCCCCCGCCAGCGCCCTCAACGTGATCCAGAAGTACGTCGGCGCGCTACGACGGATCCTCGAACCGGACCTTCCCGCCCGCAGCGCTGGCTCGTTCCTGCACCGTCGCGGCAACTCCTACCTGTTCGTCGCCGCCCCCGGCACGCTGGACCTCGTCACCTTCCGAAGACTCGTCGGCGCGGCCACGGCCGCCTCGGCACAGCACCACGAAGCGGCGCTCGACCACTATGTCGGTGCGCTCGGCCTGTGGCACGGCCCGGCAGGTGGCGGGATCGCCGACGGGACGAGCGCGGCGGCCGCCCTCACCGTGCTCGACGACGAGTTCTACGACACCTGCTCGGCCGCCGCCGAGCGGGCGGTGTCCCTGGGCCGACCGGAGCGGGTGCTTCGCGCCCTGCGACTTGCCGCATCGATGGCGCCCTTCCACGAACCCGTGCACGCCGGCCTGGTCGGTGCCCTCGGTGCCGCAGGCCGCCAGGCGGAGGCACTCGCGGTCTTCCGTGCGGTCCGCGACCGCCTCGCCGACGAGTTGGGCGTCGACCCGGGTCCGGCACTTGCGGAGGCACATCTGCGGGTTCTGGCCCAGCCGTCGGTGTCGCCGTCGTCAGTGGACACGGCGGGCGAGGTCCGGGTGACCACCGGGGTCGGTCTGGTCGGCCGGACCGAGGAACTCGCCGTGCTGCGACGCACCGTGCAGAGTGCCGTCGCCGGGGGCACGGCCATCGGCATCCTCGAGGGCGAACCAGGGGTCGGCAAGACCCGCCTGCTGGAAGAGGCCGCGACGATGGCGGACCAGCACGGCGCCCTGGTGATCTGGGGCCGCTGTCTGGAGGGCGACGGAACACCGTCGATGTGGCCGTGGGAGCAGGCGCTGAGCGCGGTCGTCGACAGTCTGCCCGCGCTGGAGCGGGAGAAGTGGCTCGCCAGCGAGCTCGGCATCCTGCTCGGGCCGGGCAGCGACGCCGTCCGGGCGGTCCCCGACGGTAGCGCCCGGTTCCGGCTCTTCGAGCAGGTGGTCGCCCTCGTCAGAAGCGCCTCGGCACAACGACCGACACTCCTGATCCTCGACGACCTGCAATGGGCCGATGATGCCTCCCGGCGGTTGTTCAGTCACCTGGCCGGCCGGCTGCCCGACGGCACCGCCATCCTCGGCGCGCTTCGCGACCGGGCGCCGGTGCTCGATTCGGCCCTCTCCCAGGTGCTTGCCACGGCCAGCCGGCTGCCCGGCCACCGTAGGCTCCGACTCGGCCCGCTCGGGCTGACCGACGTCACCGCACTCATCCGCCACGAGGCCGGCCACGATCCCGACGACGCCGTCGCCCGCGCCATCCACGCCCGTACCGCCGGCAACCCGTTCTTCGTCCGGGAACTGTCCCGGTTGCTCAGCGAGGACGGCGCGCTCAGCGAGGACGGCGCATCCGCGCCGGCGGGGGTTCCGTCCACAGTGCGCGACGTCGTCCGCGACCGGATGGCCGGCCTCGACGACCACGCCCGCGAACTGCTGCACGTCGCCGCGCTCATCGGCCGTGACATCGACCTGCGGCTGCTCTCGCGCGCCGCCGGCGTGGACGTCGCGGACTGCCTCGAAAGCCTCGAACCGCTGCACGCCCTCGGCCTGCTCGAACCCGGGCCGGACAATCCGTCCTCGATACGCTTCGCGCACGACCTGGTGCGCGAGTCGGTCTCCGAGACCACGACGAAACAGCAGATCGTCCGGCTACACCTGCGCGTCGCGGATGCCCTCGAAGGGACCCACGCCCACGACGAGGCCGCCGCCGAACGTCTCGCCTTCCACCTGTGGGCAGCCGGCGCCCTGGCCGAGCCTGATCGCACCGGCGAGGCGCTGATCCGCGCCGGACGCTACGCGGCGTCCAAGCTCGCGTTCGAGTCCGCCAATCGGCACCTGCGTGCCGCCGTGCAGATCACCCGGGCAGCGGGTCTCATGGAGCTGGAGCTGTCGGCCCTCACGCTGCTCGCCATCGTGGTCAGACGGCAGTCCGGCTACGACGCCTCGACCTTCGATCTATTGGAGCGGGCCGAATATCTGGCCCGCGGTCTCGCCCGGGAGGCGGAGGCCGCCGACTTCGCCTTCATCCGCCTGATGGGCGCGTACACCTGCCTGGAGAGGAATCGTGGGCGGTTCGCCCGCCGGATGCACGAGTACGGTCAGACGTCCTCCGATCCGGGTGCCCGACGATACGGGCGACAGGCCTGGGGCCTGTACCACTGGGACCTCGGCAACATCGGCGAGGCGTACCGCTGTTTCGCCGGAGAGGACGGCGACCCCTCCGTGCCGGACGAGGAAACCCCGCTGCGGCGCGACGGCAGCATTCCGGGGGAAGGACCCGGATGGCGGGCCGTGATGACCGCGCTGCACGGTGACGTCGAGTCGGCGCTGGCCTTCGTCGATACCTGGGACACCCCGGGTGATCCGTACGCGGCCGCGGTCTGGGTCTACTACACCACGATGATCGCGTCCATGGCCGGTGACGCGGAGCTGGCCAGACGTGCCGGCGAGCGCTGGGTCTCCGCCGGGCTGGCCCGCCTCCAATCCCAGATCGACCATTACATCAGGCAGAGCTGGTGCTGGGCACGGGCTCTCACCGGCGACGACCCGGCCGGTGTCGCCGCCGAGGCCGAGGCACTGCTGGCCGCCAATCTGCTGGACCCGCCACAGTGGGGAATCGCCTACCACCATGCTCTGATCGCGGAGATGTGGCTGGCGGCCGGCCTCCCGGACCGGGCCGGAGCCGCCCTCGACCGGGCCGACCAGGCCGTCTGGGAGCACGGCCAGCGCTACGGCGAAGGGCTGCTCCTGCTGCTGCGGGCGCGCCTGTCGCAGGCACGGGGGGAACCCCTCGCGGTGGTCCGGGCCGCGGCCGAACGCGCCGGGGCCCACTCCACCGCCTGCGGGGCCCTGCTCTTCGCCCGGCGCGCCGAACGTCTCCTCGGCGAACTCGCCGAGCCGTCGATCGACCACACGACGATCCCCGGATAGGTCCGCGCTGCCCGACGCCGAGGACCACCTCCGAAGATCTGGTGGAGGTCCGGCTTCTACCGACGGCACCGATCCTGCCTGACGTTCTGCGTATTCTCCTTCGTTGTCCGGCCCCGACCAGCTTGTTTGCATGGTGACATGGTCATGTCACCTCCTGTTACCAGGTCATCGCTCCACCGTGGCCTCACGTCGGGCCAGATCGGGATGCTCACGATCGGCGGGGTCATCGGCACCGGGCTGTTCCTCGGCTCCGGACTTGCCGTCTCCATGGCCGGCCCGGCCGTGCTTGTCACCTTCGTCGTCGGCGGACTCCTCGCGATCGCCCTCACCTACGCCGCCACCGAGATGGCGGTCGCCCATCCCGACCTGCACGGGTTCGGCGCGCTCGCCCACCGCTACCTCGGCCCCCTCGCCGGGTTCACCCAACGCTGGCTGTACTGGGGTGTGGTCGCGATCGGCGCCGGCACCGAGACCGTCGCCGTGGGAATCTACGTCCGGTACTGGTGGCCGCAGGTGCCGCTGTGGATCCCGGTCACCCTCGCCGCCGCGGCGATCATCACGGTCAACGTGTTTCCGGTGCGAGCCTTCGGCACCGTCGAATACTGGTTCTCGTCCATCAAGGTCGCCGCGATCGTGGTGTTCCTCGTCCTCGGCGCCGTGCTCGTCACCGTCGGGCTGCCCGACCGGCCGGCGACCGGCCTGTCGGCGATCACCGACGCGCCGTCCTACCTGCCACACGGACTCACCGGCCTCGTGGTCGCGCTGATCGTGGCGACATTCAGCTTCGGTGGCACCGAGGCGCTCGTGCTGACCGCCGCCGAGTCGGCCGACCCCGGACGCGACCTACCACGCGCCGCGCGGGGGACGATTCTGCGCGTATGCCTGTACTACCTGCTCAGCATGGTGGTCATCGTCTCGGTGTCGCAGGCCGTCGGCCGGGCGCCGGACGGCGCGCTCACCACCAGCCCGTTCGTGTTGGTCTTCGAATGGACCGGGCTGCCGGCCGCCGCCGCGGTGATGAACTTCGTGGTGCTCACCGCCGCGCTGTCGGCCCTCAACACGGTCTTCTACGTGTCGACCCGCACGCTGCACTCGCTCGCGGTCGACGGCCAGGCGCCCGCCTGGGCGAGGCGGGTCAACCGCCACGGCGTGCCGGTGAACGCGGTCGCCGCGTCGGCCATCGGGCTCCCCCTGGCGGTGGCGGTGTCGCTCGTCTCGCCCGACGACGCGTTCGCGAAACTGCTGGGCATCGCGTTGTTCGGCGTCGCCACGACCTGGGTGCTCATCTTCGCGACCCACGTGGCCTTCCGCCGCCGGCGCACCGCCGACGAGACGCGCCGGTCGCCGCTGGCACTGCCCGGCGGTTGGCGCACGAGCGCGGCGGCGGCGGTCGCGATGGCGGCGGTGGTCGTGAGCATGCTGTTCGTCGAGACGTTCCGGGTCGCGTGGACGGTCGGCGCGCCGACCGTGGTGGCGATCATGGTGACGTACGCGCTGACCCGAACGGTACGGCGCACACGCCCACGGCGGTGACCCGCACCGACGTCGCCCTCTCCGGTCAGCAGCCGCGCCGCTCACCGAAGAGGGCGATGTCGTTGCTGCTGCGGGGTCCGCCACGGCCCGGGTAGGAGGGCTGCGGCGAGCCCCGCCACCACGGCGAAGCCCGCCACCAGCCAGTACGTTCGGCCGTACGCTTGCGAGGGAAAGCCCGAGGTGTCACTGAGCCGCTGTTGCAATGCGACCGCGACCACCGCGATGCCCAACGACCCGCCGATCTGGTTGAGGATGAACAGGGCGCTGGTGGCCCGGGGAGCGTCGTCGGGGCCGACCGCGAGGTACATGAACCCCATCAGGCCGGGCACGGTGAAGCCGATGCCGAAGCCACCGACGCCGAAGGCGATCGCGGTCAGGGCCGTCGAGGTGTGGTCACCGACGCCGGACAGCACCAGCGCGGCGATCGCGGCGAGCAGCATCCCGATCGGAGCGGTCACGCGGGCGGTGAGCCGGGCGCCGGCCTTGCCGACGGAGATCGCCCCTGCGGCGCCGAGGATGCCCGAGGGCACCATGAGCAGGCCCGCGTGCAGGGCTCCGAACGCGCGTGACTGCTGGTAGTACAGCGGTGTCAGGAACAGCAGCGTGTTGGCGACCGCCCCGACGAGCAGCATGGTGACCACCGACATCGTGAAACCGCGCCGGGTGAACAGCCGTACGTCGATCAGGGGCTCGGTCACGCGGCGGGCGTGCAGCACGTACGCCAGCAGCAGTGCCGCGCCGACGGCGAAGGCGGTGACCGCCGCCGGATCGCCGAGGTCGCCACGGTGGGCCGCGGTGGTGAGCCCGTAGATGAGCACCGCGAAGCCGGGTGAGAGCAGGGCCAGGCCGATGACGTCGAGGCGTGGCCGCGGCGCTGCGGGGTCCGGCGCGTCGGCCGGCAGCGTCCGGAGCGCGAGCAGCAGAGCGATGACACCGACCGGCAGGTTGATGAGGAACATCCAACGCCAGCTGATGTCGTCGACGAAGAAGCCGCCGAGAATCGGACCCAACACCGGCCCGACGGTCAGCGGGATCGAGATCAGGCCCATCGCCTTGGTGACCCTGGCCGGGCCCGCCGCGCGGGCGATGGCGGCCTGCACGACCGGGAAGATCATTCCGCCGCCGAGCCCCTGGAGCAGGCGGAATGCGATCAGGCTGCCGGCCGACCAGGCCAGTCCGGACAGCAGCGAACCGATGGTGAACAGGACGACCGAGAACACCCAGACCTGACGGACGCCGAACCGGTCCACGCCCCAGCCGGAGATCGGGGTCGCGACCGCGACGGCGAGCAGGTATCCGGCGGTGACCCACTGGATGGTCGGCAGCGTGGTCCCGAAGACCGTGCCGAGGCGGTCCACCCCGACGTTGACGATGGTCTCGTCCAGCAGGGCCATGAGCAGTGCCAGCAGCAGGACTCCGGCCATCTTGAGGAACGCGGGATCGAGGCGGTCGGCATCCGGAACAGCGGGCCTGTCGCCGGGAGCGCGTTGGGGCGCGCTGGTGTCGCTGGCCATGGTCGTTACCTCCGAGCGGGTGCGCAATCCGGATTGACGCGCACAGAATACATGTAGGTGCAGACATTTTTAAGCGTTCTACGCCCTAGCCGGCCGCGTCCTGGGCTCCGGCCTTACGAAGAATGAATGCGTGTACATGGACGTGTAAGATGTACGGCGACGACTTGGAGGGCGGTCGGGATGGCGGAACGACGCGGCGGGCAGCCGGACGTGCTCGACCTGTGGCGGCAACTGACGGTCCTCACCGGCCGCCTGGGCCAGACCCTCGACAAGCGCCTCGTGCGGGAGTTCGACCTCACCCTCACCGAGTTGCTGGTGCTCGACGAGCTGACCCGCGGCAATCCACGCGGCATGCGCATCCAGGACCTCAGCGACGCGGTGGCCCTCGACCAGTCCTCGATGAGCCGCCTGGTCAGTCGCCTCACCGCCAAGCAACTCGCCGCCCGGGTCAGCTGCGACCACGACCGCCGCGGCGTCTACTGCCAGATCACCGACCTGGGCACCGAGCGGCACGCCGCGGCCACCCGGGTCAGCCGCACCGAACTCGGTGCCGCACTGGACGCCGCCGCCTTCGACGACCGGCTGGCATCCGTGGTGGCGCGGCTGACCCGCCCGGTCGCCGCGCCCGCCGACACCTGAGACCGGGACGAGGCAGCCACCCGCGTGGTTGCCGTGCGGAAGACCGCCGCCTTCGCGGCGAACCGGCGACTTCTACCCGGGTACGAGCCCGCGCGCCGGGCGGCGGAGGAAGCACGACAGCAGTTCCCTGAACTCCTGCGGGTGCTCGATCGCCGGCACGTGCCCGCATCGGCCGAACACGTGCAGACGGACATCGGCCAGGTGTTCGAGCAGGGGCCGGGCTGCCGTCCCGAGCGGGGTGACGCGGTCCTCGGCGCCGTGCACGAGCAGCACTGGCGCGCGCACCGCTGCCAGCGTCTGCGCCGAGAGGGTGAGATCGTCGACCCATCGTGCCCTGGGTGGAGGGAACAACGACGCGAACGCGGCCTCCCCCGCCCGCATCGCGGTCGCACGGGCTTCGACTGCCGAATCGGTCACGAGCGCCTGGTCGAAGAGGAGGCGGCTCAGCATGTCTCGGGCCCCGAGCGGGCCGGCGGGGGCGGCCCAGAGCGCGTCGAGGTCGGCGGACAGCGGCGCCCCGGGGGCGCCCATCGTCGAGACCGCCACGACACCTGTGACCTGCTGGGGGCGGGCGGCGGCCAACGCCAACGCCACGGCACCGCCCATGGAGTGACCCACCACGGCGTAGTGCTCGATACCGAGAGCATCCATCAGGGCGGCGGCCTGCTCCGTCCACAGTCGAAGCCCGCCCCGGAGGCCCGTCGGGACAGGTGTACGGCCGAACCCCGCCTGGTCGGGAGCCACCACGCGCCAGGACGCGCCCAACGCCTGCGCCGTCGGTGCCCAGGCGCCGGACCCGGTCGTGCCGGGTCCGGAGCCGTGCAGCATCAGCACCGCGGGCCCGGTGCCGCCCTCCAGGACCTGGACGGGAGAGCCGTCGACAGTGACAGTCCGAAGTGCCGTCACCGGGGCAGGCCAGTCGTGCTCATGCCGATGCGGAGTCGACCGACTTCGAGAAGAGCTCCATCATCGCCCTGCCGAACTGCGGCATGTCGGGCCATCCCCGGCAGGAGACGAGGTTGCCGTCCACGACGTCGGGAGCGTCGATGACCGTCGCGCCCGCGTTCTCCATGTCGCCGGTGATGGGCGGGAAGCACGCAGTCTTACGACCCTTGAGCAGCCCGTACACCGCTGGCACCTGCGCGCCGTGGCACACGAGCGCGATGGGGAGGTTGCGAGCGAAGAAGTGCTCGGTGATGCGCCGGACGTCGGCGTCGACCCGAATCCACTCGGGGGCACGCCCCCCGGGAATGATGAGGGCGTCGTAGCGCTCGACGTCGACCTCGGCCCAGGGCACGTCGACCGGCAGCTTCCGGCCGTTCTTCTCCACGTAGGCGTCGGAGTTGGGGTCGAACTCGTGGATGACCAGTTGCACGTCACGCAACGTCCGGGACGAGACCTCGACGTCCCAACCGCCCTCCTGCACGCGATAGTAGGGATACATGGTGTCGAGCTCCTCGGCGGCGTCGCCGGTCAGGAGCAGCGCTCTGGGCACCTGCTTCTCCTCGCGTCTGGGGGTGGGGTAAATCCAATCCGATCCGATCGATTGATAGCATTCCTCGGCCCAGCCCGCCCGTCAAGCCTCTACCGCCATTCCCTCCGCGTCCCTGACCTCGTCGAACAATCGTCGAAAACGTTCGCCCGATCGCAGGATGTGCCGACGCATCGCGTAGGCGGCGGCGTCCGGGTCACGCGCGGCGATCGCGGCCACCACCTCCTCGTGCTCGGCCATGGCCAGGTGGGTGACCTGGGTGTCGTGGTGAAGCCGGAAGAGGTGCACGTGACTGTGCAGGCGAGCGAGCGCCTCACGGATGACCTGGTTCTCCGCGCTCAGGGCGACGAGGTCGTGGAAAGCGGCGTCGCGTAGCCCGAAGGCGCCGTAGGCCGCGTGCCCGCTGCCTCCCTCCAGCTCCGCCATCTCCTCCAGCATCCGTTGTAGACCGGCCACCTGCGCCGAGGATGCGCGTTCGGCGGATCTGCGTGCCGCCGCCGGCTCGAGGAGCAGGCGAACCTCGAGCATGTCCTCGAATCGGTGACGGGTGATCTGGGGCGGAATACGGTAGCCGGCATGGGGCACACGCACGACCAGCCCCTCGGCCTCCATGCGGTTCAGAGCGTCTCGGATCGGTGTCTGCGAGACCCCCAGCTCGCGCGCCAGGACGTCGATCGTGACGCGGGATCCGGGCTCGATCCGTAGCGACATCAGCTGTCCGAGCAGCGTGTCGTACACCTCGTCGGCAAGCCGGCCGCCGGATCTGCCCGGCGGCGTTCCACCCGTTACGGCCCTACGGCCCGGAGCGATCATCGCTTCCTCGTCCATCGTGACCTGAGGTCCTTTCTTGCGCCTTCGGGAACCTGTTGACATCAGTCACAACGCTGCGGGATGCTGACGCCCCCACTGGATCGTATAGGAAAAGTGCCGGATGCTCGCCATCCTGCACCATCGCGGCTCCACCCGCCATCGCTCCACATCGATCCCGTGACGACGGTTCGCGGGTCGGCCCCGCGACAGCCCGGTAACACGCTTGAACGACCCAGCAACTGCTCGGCGAAGCGCATAGCGAGGCTTAGAAGTCCCCCACCACCAGAAAGCAGGCAAGAGAATGCGGCATCCACACCGAACAGGACGAACATCCGTTCCCGGCCGAAAGGTGCGGCTGGCGACGGCGGCCCTGTTGCTGATGGCCACGACCGTGGCGGCCTGCGGCGACAGCAAGGACGACGACGCGAAGGCGAGCGCCCCGAAGGCGCCGGCGACCGTCCCGGAGCTCACCAAGGACCCGCTGACCCTCAGCTTCATCTGGTTCGACTGGCCCCCCGCCCAGGCACTGGAGACCTTCGCGAACACGGAGTACAAGAAGGAACGGCCGAACGCGACCATCAAGGTCAACACCGTGCCGAACGCGAACTGGCACGACGCGATGTTCACCCAGTTCGCCGCGCACAAGACCGACTTCGACATCGCGATCCTGGACTCGCAGCACATCGGCGAGGCCGTGACGAACGGCAACATCCTCGACCTCACCGACTTCGTCAAGCAGAACATCGACGTCACTGCCTACAACCCGTACCTCCTGGCCGCCTACGGCCAGTATCCCCAGGCGGAGACCGGCAAGCGCGACGAGAACGCCAGCCTGTACGGGCTGCCGCTGCTCGGTGACACCTGGACGATGATCTACCGCAAGGACCTGATCGGCGACAAGCCACCGCAGACCTGGGACCAGATGATCGCAGCCGCCGAGAAGTGCCAGGCGGAGAACCCCGGCGTCAGCGGGCTGGCCTTCCACCAGGCGAACGGCTCCGACGCCGCGGCCGTCACCTACAACACGGTCAACGGCGTCTACGGCGGCAACCTCTGGGACTCCAAGACTCGCAAGATCGACGGCGTCCTCAACGACGCCGCGGGCCAGGAGGCGATGGACGTCCTGGTCAACAAGATGAAGCCGCTGACCGCCAAGGGCTCCGGCAACTGGTTCATCGACGAGGTGAACGCGGCCGTCGCCCAGGGCAAGGCCTGCATCGCGTTCAACTGGATCGCCGCCAGCGGCGGCCTGCTCGATCCGAAGCAGTCGACGCTCGGCACCACGCGGGCGCAGATCCTCGACAAGCTGGGTTTCGCCACCCTGCCGACCCAGAAGACGAACCTGGTCCCGCTCGGCGGCATGGGGATGCACGTCTCGGCGTACTCCTCGAAGGCCAACCAGGCCGAGGCCCTGAACTTCATGAAGTGGTTCGAGCAGGCTGATGTCCAGAAGAAGTGGGCCGCGGCCGGTGGCGTGCCATCGCGTACGGACGCCCTGGAGTCGCCCGAGTTCCTCAACGCCGGGCCGTTCAACCAGGTGTACACCGACTCGGTCGCGCGGATGCGGGACATGTGGAACGTGCCCGAGTACGCGCGCCTGGTCAACATCGAGAACACAAACGTGAACGCGGCTCTCAACGGTGCGAAGAAGCCGAAGGACGCGCTCGACGACATCGCAAAGGAGCAGCAGGGCGTGCTCGACTCCAGCAGCCGCAAGGGCGGCGGCGGACTGTGAGTGACTCTGTCCCTCTGACGACCGAACACCCCGGGCAGGTGGCGTCCGCGACGCCACCTGCACCGGGTCGGTCCCGCCGGCTGAGCGATCGCGGGCTCGCCGTGGCCTTCATCTCCCCCGCGCTGCTGCTGTTGCTCGCGATGTCGGTGTTCCCGTTGCTGTGGGCGTTGTACCTGTCGTTCACCGACTACTCGGCCACCCGCGGGGGGCCCGCCAACTTCGTCGGCTTCGGCAACTACACCGCCATCCTGACGTCGGCGCAGGTCCACCAGCGGGCCCTGACGACGTTGATCTACGTGATCGGCGCGGTCGGCCTGCAGACCGTGCTCGGTTTCACCATCGCCTACCTGATCTCCCGGCGTACGCGCGGGCGGGGAGTGCTGACCACTCTGTTCCTGGTGCCGATGATGCTGTCGCCGGTCGTGGTCGGGCTGTTCTGGCGATTCATGCTCGACGCGCAGTTCGGCGTGATCAACAGCATGCTCGGCTCGCTCGGCCTGGGGCAGGTGGAGTGGCTCACGAAGCAGCGGACGGCACTTGTCTCCCTGATCGTCGTCGACACCTGGCAGTGGACGCCGTTCATCATGCTCATCGCGCTCGCGGGCCTCACCGCGGTTCCCAAGTACCTGTACGAGGCTGCCTCGATCGACCGGGCGTCCGAGTGGTTCCGGTTCCGCACCATCACCCTTCCGCTGGTGTGGCCGCTGCTCCTCATCGCCGTGTTGTTCCGGGCCATCGAGGCCTTCCGGCTGTTCGACCTCGTCTACATCCTCACCAGCGGCGGTCCGGGTGTCTCCACCGAGACCTTGTCGTTCCACGTCTACAAGGTCGCGTTCCTGGGCTTCAACACCGGGACCGCCTCGGCGTACGGCATCCTCATGGTCCTCGTCGTCATCGTCCTCACGCAGCTCTACCTGCGTTATCTGAACAAGCTCAAGGAGGGCTGATGGCCGTCTCCGTCGACGAGGCCGTGGCCACAGGTCCGGCCGCGGATCACACGCCCCCCGCGCGCCGCCTTGGCAGCCGGGGCCGCTCCGGGCTGGAGGTCGCGCTGCTGATCGTGCTGGCCGTCGTGATGCTCTTTCCGGTGCTGTGGATGATCGAGACGTCCATCAAGGAGAACCGGGACGTCTACGCCATCCCGGCCAAGTTCTTCGGCTTCAGCGTCACCATGGAGCATTTCAAGGACGTGTTCGTGGCGCCCGGCGGCGGCCGGTCGGCCGTGTCCGTCGCGTTCCTCAACTCCGTCGTGGTCGCCGGGGTCTCCACGGTGCTGGCCACCGTGCTGGGGGTGCCGGCGGCCTGGGCCTACTCACGCTTCACCCTGAAGGCCAAGAAGGACCAACTGTTCTTCATCCTGTCCACCCGCTTCATGCCGCCCGTGGTGGTCGTGGTCCCGATCTTCCTCATGTACCGCCAGGTCGGGCTCATCGACAGCAAGCTCGGCCTGATCCTCATCTACGCCGCGTTCAACGTCCCGTTCACCATCTGGATGATGAAGGGGTTCGTCGACGAGGTGCCGGCCGAGTACGAGGACGCCGCGATGCTCGACGGCTACACCCGGTTGCAGGCGTTCTGGCGATACACCCTGCCGCTGCTCGTGCCCGGGATCGCCGCGACGGCGGTCTTCGCGCTCATCTTCTCCTGGAACGAGTTCGTGTTCGCCATCTTCCTCACCTCCAGCGACAACGTGCGGACGGCTCCACCCGCCATCGCCGGCCTCATCGGTGGCACCACCACGGACTGGGGTCTCGTGGCCGCCGCGTCCGTGGTGTTCGCCCTACCGGTGCTCGTCTTCGCCTACCTGGTGCGCAAGCACCTCATCGCCGGCGTCACGCTCGGGGCGGTGCGTCGCTGATGGCGGGCATCGAGGTGACCGCGCTGCACAAGCGCTACCCCGACGGGACGGTCGCGGTCGAGCACGTGGACCTGTCCATCGGCGACGGCGAGCTGTTCGTGATGCTCGGCCCCTCGGGTTGCGGCAAGACGACCACGCTGCGGGCCATCGCCGGCCTGGAGAGGCAGACGACCGGCGACATCCGCATCGGCGACACGCTCGTCAACGACCTGCCGCCCGCCGAGCGCGACATCGCCATGGTGTTCCAGTTCTACGCTCTCTACCCGCACCTGAAGACCCGCGACAACCTGGCGTTCCCACTGCGTGCCGAGGGACTGCCCAAGGCCGAGGTGCACAAGCGGGTCGACGAGGCCGCCCGGCTGATGCGGCTCGGTCCGCTCCTGGACCGGCGACCGCGTCAGCTGTCCGGCGGGGAGCAGCAGCGCGTCGCGCTCGCTCGCGCCCTGGTACGACGACCGCGCGCATTCCTCATGGACGAGCCGCTCACCAATCTGGACGCCGAGCTGAGAGCGGACATGCGCACGGAGATCAAGCACCTGCAGGGGGAACTGGGGGCGACGATGGTCTACGTCACCCACGACCAGGTCGAGGCGATGTCGCTCGGTCACCGGATCGCCATTCTCAACAAGGGCCGCGTCGAGCAGATCGGCACACCCCTGGAGGTCTACGACCGTCCGGCGAGTCTGTTCTGCGCCGCATTCATCGGCTCACCGCCGATGAACCTCATCGAGGTCGAGGTGGCCGACGGTGAGCTACGCGGCCAGGGCGGACTGGTCCTCACGCCACCGCCGGGCCTGTCGCGCGACCGTCGCCTGGTCGCGGGCGTCCGACCGGAGGCGCTGGAAGTCACCGCACCAGGGGCGGAACGGTCGGTCCCGGCCCGCGTGGTCTCGGCGGAGTGGCTGGGCGACGAGATCATCTACGTGGTCGACCACAGCGGTCAGCGCGACGTCCGGGTTCGGATGCCACCGACTGTCCGTTTCGCCGCTGACGCGAAGGTCGGGCTACGGCACACCGGTGGTACCCCGGCGGTCTACGACGTGAGCACGGAAGAGCTGGTGGCCTGATGGGAACCGTTGCAGTGCAAGGGCTGCGCAAGTCCTTCGGCAAAGTCCAGGCCCTGGACGGGGTGACGCTGGACGTGCCGGACGGCGCGTTCTTCGTCGTGCTCGGACCCTCCGGGGCGGGCAAGACGACGACCCTGCGAGCGATCGCCGGCCTGGACAAGCTCGACGCCGGATCGGTGCACCTGGACGGGAGGGACGCGACAGGTGACACCCCGGCCGCGCGCGACCTGGCCATGGTCTTCCAGAGCTACGCCCTCTACCCGCGACACACGGTGTACGAGAACATCGCCTCGCCGCTGCGAGCGCGGCGCTGTTCGTCGAGCGAGATCGCCGCTGCCGTCGAGCAGATGTCGAACCTGCTGCACATCGAACGTCTGCTGCGGCGTCGACCCGCACAGTTGTCGGGCGGTGAGATGCAGCGTGTCGCCCTGGCCCGGGCGCTGGTCCGTAGCCCACGCGCGTTCCTCATGGACGAGCCGCTGACGAACCTCGACCTCAAACTCCGCGTCGAGATGCGCACCGAGCTCACCCGCATCCACCGCAGCCTCGGCGCGACATTCGTCTACGTGACGAACGACCAGGTCGAGGCCCTGTCCATGGCCGACCAGGTCGCGGTCCTCAAGGAGGGAACTGTGCAACAGGTCGGAACACCGACCGAGGTGTACGAACGTCCCGCCAACAAGTGGGTCGCCGGATTCGTCGGGAGCCCACCGATCAGCCTGCTCGCCTGCCGTGCCGAGGGAGACCGTCTGGTCGGTGCCGAGGGCTGGACGCTGCCGCGGCCCCGTTGGACCACGGCCGAGGACGGTCGTGCCCTGCTGCTGGGCCTGCGCGCGGAGGACCTGTCCGTCGAGCAGCGCGGGGACGCGTCGTTGGCGGGGGAACTCTACGGGCTTGAGCCGCTCGGTGACCGCACGGTGGTCGACGTCCGAGTGGGGACCGAGATGGTCAAGGTCAAGGCACGACCCACAGTCACCGGTACGCCGGGCGAGCGGCTGCAGGTCACGGTCGACCTGGACCGTGCGCACCTGTTCGACGCGGACACCGGGCTGTCGCTGTCCGAGGCTGGACGCTAGGGCGTGTGTCGACATGCGCCCGCACCTGGCACCACGAAGATCACCGGAGGCGACGCAGTGAGTGACCCGATGAACGTCCTGGCCCCCGAGCACCGGCGGCTCCGGATCGGCGACGCCTGGCGCGACGCCGCGAGCGGAGCCACCTTTGCCGTCGAGGACCCCGCCACCGGCAAGACCATCGCCGAGGTGGCGGACGCCGACGTCGTCGACGGGCTCGCCGCTCTGGACGCGGCGAGCAGGGCGATGGCGGAGTGGGCGGCGACCCCGCCACGGAGACGGTCGGAGTTGTTGACCGCGACGTACCGGGCACTGACCGAGCGATCCGAGGAGGTCGCCCGGCTGATAACGCTCGAGATGGGCAAGCCGCTCGCCGAGGCCCGGGGTGAGGTGGCCTACGGCGCCGAGTTCTTCCGCTGGTTCGCCGAGGAGGCGGTACGCGTCGAGGGGCGCTACAGCACCGCTCCCGGAGGTGGCTATCGCATCCTCACCGTGCCGAAGCCGGTCGGACCGTGCGTCTTCGTGACGCCCTGGAACTTCCCGTTGGCCATGGGTGCCCGCAAGATCGCTCCTGCGCTGGCCGCGGGCTGCACGACGATCACCAAGCCGGCGGGGCAGACGCCACTCACCATGCTGCTCCTGGCCCGCATCATGGAGGAGGTCGGCGTTCCCCCGGGCGTCGTCAACGTGGTGACCACCAAGCGTTCCGGCACGGTGGTCTCCGCACTGCTGGCCGACAGTCGGACCCGCAAGCTCTCGTTCACCGGGTCGACCGAGGTCGGGCGCGTGCTGCTCCGACAGGCGGCGGACAACGTGCTGCGTACCTCGATGGAACTGGGCGGCAACGCGGCGCTGATCGTGTGTGCCGACGCTGACCTGGACGTCGCGGTCGACGGTGCCATGGTTGCCAAGATGCGCAACATCGGGGAGTCCTGCATCGCGGCCAACCGGATCTACGTCGAGGAGCCGGTGCGCGAGGAGTTCACGGCGCGCTTCACCGAGCGGATGGGCGCGCTGTCGATGGGCCACGGACTCGACGACGGCGTGGACGTCGGGGCGTTGATCGACGAGGCCTCGGTCTCCAAGATCGACGAGCTCGTCGCCGACGCGGTCGAGCGCGGCGCGCGGGTCCTGGTGGGCGGTGAGCGTCCGGACGGGCCCGGCTACTTCTACCCGCCCACCGTCCTCGTCGACGTGCCCGAGGGCGCGCGGATGCTGGAGGCGGAGATCTTCGGCCCGGTGGCGCCGATCGTCTCGTTCACGTCCGACGACGAGGTGCTGGCGAAGGCCAACGACACCGAGTACGGCCTGGTCGGCTACATCTTCACCCGTGACCTTCAGCGGGCGCTGCGGTTCGCCGAGGGCCTGGATACGGGGATGCTCGGCATCAACCGTGGTCTGATCTCGGACCCGTCCGCTCCGTTCGGAGGCGTGAAGCAGTCCGGGATCGGCAGGGAGGGGTCGCACGAGGGCATCCTCGAGTACCTCGACCTCACCTACGCGGCGATCGACCTACCGTGACCGGACCCCACCCGGCGGACGCGACCCGGGCCACGGCCGGCACGAACCCGCTGGCCGACCCTGCCGACGCCCTCGGGGTCGCGCAGGTGACCTGGACGTCCGCCCCGCACATCGCCGCCGACGTTCCGGAGAGGCACCGACATGCTTGAGACCGTCCGCGGACCACGCCAGCTGATCGTGGGCGAAGGGGTCGCGCAGAACATCCCACGAGTGGTGGCCGAGAGTGGCTCGCGCGTCCTCATCGTGACCGACCAGGTTCTCCTGGGGCAGCCGGGCGTGGCCGAGATCGTGGCCGCCGTGCGGGAGAAGGTCGGAGTCGTCGAGGTGTTTTCCGACGCGACCTCGGACGTGCCGCTCGCCGACGTCGCCCTGGCCGTCTCGGCCGCCGCCGAGGTGGACGCGGACGTGATCCTCGCCATCGGGGGTGGCACGGTGATCGACCTCGCCAAAATCGTCGGCGTCATCCGACGCCACGGTGGGTCGCCGCGCGACTTCTACGGCGAGTCGAAGGTGCCGGGGCCGACGATTCCTCTCGTCGCGGTCCCGACGACGTCAGGCACCGGCTCCGAGCTCACGCCCGTCTCGGTGTTGACCGACCCGGACCGTGAGCTGAAGGTGGGGGTTTCCAGCGTCCACATCGTGCCCGACTTCGCCATCGTCGACCCCGAGCTCACCTACACCTGCCCGGCGACGGTCACCGCCCACTCCGGCATCGACGCGTTCTGTCACGCGGTGGAGAGCTACACCGCGCGACCCCGGGCCCACGGACCGCGCGACCCGGTGGAGCAGGTGTTCCTCGGCCGCAACTCGATCACCGACCACTACGCGCTCCTGGCCGCGGAGCGGATCGCCCGCAGCCTGCGTCGTGCGGTCCGGGACGGAGGCGACACGGACGCGCGCGCGGACATGTCCTACGGGTCGATGCTCGCCGGGCTCGCCTTCTCCCACGCGGGCAACGCGGCCCCGCACGCTCTCCAGTACCCCATCGGCGCGGCCACGCACACGCCGCACGGCCTGGGCGTCGGGCTGCTCCTGCCCTACGCGCTGGACGCGGCCAGGGATGCCATCAGCGACCGGTTGGCCATCCTCGCCGGGGTGTGCGGGCTCGACGTGGCCGACGCCTCGGATGCCGAGGCCGCGGATACGTTCCTCACCTGGCTCGACGGGCTCCTTGCCGACATCGGCATCCCTCCCACCCTGGCGGACATCGGCGTGGCACGCGCCGACCTCCCGCGCTTCGCGGAGATGGCCAGTGGCGTCACCCGCCTGATCCAGAACCATCCGGGCCCGAGCGACACCGCCAGCCTGACCGCGATCCTCGAAGCGGCCTGGGCCGGGGACCGGACCCGCCGTCCCGACGCCGTGCAGAGACAGTGACCGGCCCTTTCACCCGACGACGGGCCTCCTGCCCCACCGCCGACGTGCGGCCCTCCTCGGGTCACCGCGCCCCGATGCTCTCGCCGAACACGTCGAGAACCGCCTGCCACGCCCGCGCGGTGTGGGCGGCGTGGTAGCCGACGCCGGGCACGGTGGGGCTGAGGTGGTCGGTGCCTCCGGTAGGCGACCCGTCCGGCCCGAAACGCGGGGTCCGATTGCCGCCAGCGCCTTTCGCGTGGTTCACGGATAGTCGAACACGGCTCGCGCTGCGCACGGCGAGTCGGTTCCGCTCACGTCCTGCGAAAGGCAATGACATGCATGTGGTCCCCGGGCTCAGGGTGCTGTACTTCGGAACCCCGGTGGTGCTGATCAGCACCCGCAACGAGGACGGCACCGCGAACCTCGCGCCGATGTCCTCGGCGTGGTGGCTGGGCCAGTCATGCATGTTGGGGCTGGGTAACCACGGCCAGACGACGGCGAACCTGCTGCGCGAGGGCGAATGCGTCCTGAACCTGCCGTCGTCGGCGATGGTCGAAGCAGTCGACCGGATCGCGATGACCACCGGGAGGCCTGTGGTGCCGGAAGGCAAGGCAGCGCAGGGCTACCGGTACGAGCCCGAGAAGTTCGTCACCGCCGGCCTGACCGAGCAGGCCTCGGATCTGGTCCTTCCGCCCCGGGCCGCGGAATGCCCGATCCAGATGGAGTGCAAGGTCGTGTCGGCGACCCCTTTCGGCGGCGCCCCCTCCTTCGCCACCGCCTTCCAGGTCGAGATCCTCCGGACCCACGTCGAGGAGGAGCTGATCATCCCGGGGACGCACTACGTTGACCCGCTGAAGTGGGACCCGCTCATCATGAAGTTCACCGAGTTCTTCGGCGGCGGACAGAACGTGCATCCGTCCAGGCTCGCCGAGGGCTGGAACATGCCGCATCAGCTGCAGCCGGCGACCGTCTGAGGCGGTGACCAAGACGTTCCGGATGGTCGCCCCCGACCAGATGCTGTTGCTGCCACCGTCGGCAGAAGCGGTGCCAACGCCGGTCCGGCAACTCCTGGCGCCGAGCAGCCAAGGACGGCGCTGCTCGCACGGGGGGACGAGCAGCGCCGTCCCGTTGACGGTACTCCACGTCGCGTTTTGCCGCCGCCCCGCTGCGGCACCGACCTGGCGACGGCTCTTTTCCGCCTCCTGGACGGGTCGGACCTGTCCGGCCGAAATGACAGAGGGCCCCGGGGCCACCCCGGGGCCCTCTGGTCGATCCACGTCAGGATCTCGGTCGGCCCTGGGCCCGCATCTGGGCGAAGCTCGACCGCAGGTTTCGACCTATCCAGCGGGCCGCCGGCCGTTCCCACAGCCGGTAGACCAGGTAAGCGAGTAACAGGGGCCCACCGAGGGTCACCGCCAACATCTGGTACGGCCCGAGGACAAATAACGTCTCGCGGGCTATCGTCGCGCCGATCACGTCGTGCAGCAGGTAGAGCGGGTACGTCAGGGCGCCGACGAGGACCAGGCCGCGCCAGCGGATCCAGTCGAACCAGCCGCATGCCACACCGATCATCACGACGTAGAACGCGACCAGGGCCAGGGTCGCGTTCGTACTGTTGATCTGGTCGCCGCGTTGGCTGCGGGCATCGGTCTCCTCGATCACCGACTGCGCCGCGAGAGCAAACGTCACCGCCAGCGTCATCCAGAGCATCAGGTTCCGGCCGAACCGGTGCATGAGGTAGAGCACGATCCCCGCGACGAAGAACGGGGCGTAGGTCGGCACGAGGACCGTGGACAGCAGCGCGCTGTGCGAGGCCTGGGCGTAGAACGAGGCAACCGTCCACACCAGGCAGAACGCGACTACGCGCTTGTAGGTGAGGCCGGCCACGACGAGACCGAGGAAGAGGACGTAGAACGTCACCTCGATCACCAGGGTCCAGTACACCGGGTCGATGTGTTCCTGGCCCAGGTGGAATTGGTACATCGTGAGGTTGGCCAGGAGTCGGCGCATGGTGACGGGGTGCGCGTTGGGGTCCGGGTCGGGCCAGAGTGTCAGCACGGCGGCGGTGATCAGCACGGCCAGGACGTACGCGGGCATGAGGCGGGTCACCCGCGACGTGAAGAACTGGGTCGGGCGGCGCCCCCACGAGGACATGCAGATGACGAAGCCGCTGATGAGGAAGAACAGTTGCACGCCGAGCCAGCCGTACGCCGACAGCTTTGCCAACGGGTGTCCGACGAGGTCCTCGACGGATACGAAGGAGCGCAAGGCGACGACCGGCAAGGTGTGATAGAGGACGACTGCCATTGCGGCACCGAATCGCAGCAGGTCCAGGGCGTAGAGCCGGGGCGGGGCGACGCTGGTCGGTGGCGGAGCGGGCTCATTCCGCGGTCCCGGTTCGGGTTCCAGTGCCGGTGCCGGTGCCGGTGCCGGCGTGTTGGTGGGGAGGGTCGCGGTCACGGCCTTCGCTTTCATCGTCGTGAAGGACGGCAGTCTAACCAGCGATGCGCTGGCACCGGATCTCACCGTCTGCGGCGATGACCGGCGAGGAAGAGGGGCTCTTCGAAGTTAAGCGGGGTTGAGGTGTCCGAGGTGGCGTCGGGTGGCCGCGGTGCGGGTCCGCTGCCGCTGATTCAACGCGTTGCGTGGAATGGCTCAGTGTCCGCCGTGGGTCTCAGCCCGGCGACGTACCTTGCGGAGCAGGCGCGCCACCACGATACGATGGGCGCCTGAACCTATGACCAATTGCTGATAGACCCATCCGTGGACTCCTGGAAATCTCGCGTACGTTCGAGCGCTGAGCATCATTCCTTCGGGCTGTGGATCCAGGGTCAAAACCAAGGCGTACCGCGAGAATCGATGACGCCCGGTGAGCCGCACGAGACGCGCGCGCGTGGCTTGTGAGACCTCGAATCCGGGCCAGGTCGCGCCTTCGTCGAGAGGCGTCCCAGCGGCTTGGCGCGGCGCTGCGCCTAGCAGACAGGCGAAGATTCCCGTGCTCAGGCCTGAAGGACCTGGGAGCACTGTGGCGAGAGAACGCCATACCGCAAGCGCGGGGGCTGACACGAGCAGGCGATGTTCGTCGATGAACGGAAGGTCGTTGTCCATCACTGTCCAGTTCTGGGCGCACGAGGGGCAGGTCTCCTCCTCGTTTTGGCCACATTGAATGATCAGGAGCAAAGCTCGCCGAGGGCGAGGTGGCCTGCGACATATCGCGCCCAATGACGGTAACCGAAGGCCGAGAGGTGGAAACGGTCTTCAGCGAAGTAGTCCGGTCCTGCAGGCGGGAAATCCGGGCCTTCAGGGGGGAAATCCGCCGAGCTGATCCACGTTGCCCGCGGCCGCTCCGCACAGATCTGCTGAGAGGCCTCATCGATTGCGGCCCCGCGCTGGGCGAGGTAACGACCCAGGGTGGTCGGTAGCGACGGGAAAGCCTCGAAGGGTGGGACCCCGGTCACGACAACGTGCTCCGCGCGCTCTGTTAGATCGTCAACGATGGCAGCGAGATCATCGCCCCACTGTTCGGGGGCGCGTCGGGAGAGGACGTCGTTAGTGCCCGCGATGAGCACAGCAAGAGTCAGGTCATCGCCGAGCTGTGGTAGGAGTCGGTAGCGGATGCGGCGGGCGGTCGCAGCGTCCTGCCCGACCACTTCCCACTGGACCGGCCGGCCTGTGCGTGCGACGAGTTCACGCGCGAAGCAGCCTGGGAACCCGTTGTCATGTGTGTCAACTCCGCAGCCAGCTGCGGGCGACTCGCCCAGGACACCGATGCGCACCAGCGGTCCCGAGGCGTCCCCCACAGTTCCCGTGGTTGGGCCGGCAGCTGGGGGTGCCCCTCTGGTCACAAGGCGTACCCACAACGCCTCAGCGGCGACGACGGGCAGTAGAAGCGGGTTCACAATATCGTCTCCTCGGAGGGCGGCGAATCGCGGAACTTCGAAGTTGAGCGGGGTTCGCGGCTGACGGCGACCCGGATATAGGAGCTCGCAGCCCATCGGTGATCATCTGAGTGTCTAGATCGGACAGTCACAAGTGAAGAGCTGCGAGCATGGTCAACGATACGACCCGGCTGCTGGGCCTGGACGGCCTGGTCGCCGAGCGGGTCGAGCTGGACGCCGCGGGCGTTCCCGTGGTGGACCTGTCCACCGGTTGTGAACAGGCACGATGCTGCCCGCAGTGCGGTCAGCGGGCGGTACGCGTGAAGCAGTGGACCACGACCCGCCCGCGTGACCTGACGGTCGCCGGCAGGGCGGTGCGGCTGCGCTGGCGTAAACGCCGCTGGTACTGCGCGACACTCGCCTGCCCTCGCAAGTCGTTCACCGAGCAGGTGGCCCAGGTCCCAGCCCGCTCGCGGCTGACCGCCCGGTTGCGGCAGGCGGCCGGGGCGGCGGTCGCCGACCGCGGCCGCACGATCGTGCAAGCCGCCCGCGATCACGGCCTCTCCTGGTCGATCGTCGCCGCCGCGTTCACCGCCCATGCCGCCGCGGTGTTGCCGACCGAGCCGGAGCCGGTCGCGGTCCTCGGCATCGACGAGGTCCGCCGCGGCAAGCCGCATTGGATCTGGGACGAGCGGGCCGGATCGTGGACGGTCACCGCTGATCGGTGGCATGTCGGCTTCTGCGACCTGTCCGGTGGTCAAGGTTTGCTGGCCCAGGTCGAAGGCCGCACCACCACTACGGTCACCGGCTGGCTCGCCGCACGTTCACCGGCCTGGCGCGAGCAGGTCACCGCGGTCGCGATCGACATGTGCACCGTGTTCAAGGCCGCGATCCGCCAGGTGTTGCCGCACGCGCTGCTGGTCGTCGACCACTTCCACGTCGTGCAGCTGGGCAATCGGGCCGTCACCGAGGTCCGCCGCCGGGTCACCCTCACCCAGCGCGGACGTCGTGGCCGCAGCACCGATCCCGAATGGCGCATCCGTAACCGGCTGACTCGCTCGGCGGCCCGGATGAGCGGCAAACACGTCGACCGTCTCGCCGACATCCTCGACAACTTACCGGCCAAGATCGGCGCTCCGATCCTGACCGCGTGGAACGCGAAAGAAGACCTGCTCGACCTGCTCGCGACCGCCCGCACCCGGCCCGACCGAGAACTCGTCCACGGACTGTTGCACCGCTTCTACAACCGCTGCGCCGCCTCTGACCTGCCCGAACTGCACCGGCTCGCCACCACGATCGAGACCTGGTGGCCGCAAATCAACGCGTTCCTGACCACCGGGATCACCAACGCCGGCTCCGAAGGAACCAACCGCGTCATCAAAACCGTCGCCCGCGACGCCTACGGCTTCCGGAATCCGGAGAATCAGCGGCTACGGACCCGTACCGCGACCACCCGACGCCACCGCGGACACCCCAACCCCGCTTAACTTCGAAGAGCCGGAAGAGGTTGCCGTGACGACACGCAGACCAACGGACGCGAACCGGACTCGATTCGCCTACTGCCGTCGCCGTACTATGCGCGATCCGGAATTGGTTTTTTGGCCTGCGGGGCGAAATGCCACAGGTCTCCGCTCTCAGTCGCCGCCGCGGTGGCGAGGCCGAACATGTCCGGGAGTCTGCGGACGCCGGGGATGTCAGGATCGGCCGGATCAGGTTGCGGGCGGTACCACAGGACCCGCATTCCCGCCGTCGCGGCGGCGACCACCCCTACCATGCTGTCCTCGATCACCAAGGCGTCAGCGGGCTCGACCGCAACCGACTCGGCGGCAATGCGATAGAGCCCCGGATCGGGTTTCCACACCCCGAGTTCGTACGCCGAGAAATGCGCCTCGGGGAAGTAACCGTCGAGTCCCGTCATCCGGAGCCGGTCGCCGATCATCTCCAGCGGCGAATTCGACACGACGTACTTCGGCACGGTGATGGCGCGCAGCGCCGACTCGACCCCCGGTACCGCCTGCATCCGACCGGCGACCAATTCCTCACACCGGGCCCGCACGACACCGACCGGGTCCGCCGGCATCGGCCGCGTCGCGTACTCGGTCAGATAGTCGACACTTTCCGCGATGCGGCGCCCGGTGAACATCAGTTCGGCGTCCGCCGCCGTGATGGGTGCGCCGACCAGGTCGGCGAGATACAGCAGGGCGTCGTTCTCGGCTCCCTGGCTGTCGACGAGAACCCCGTCCAGATCGAAGAGGACGACCTTCGGCCCGGCCATCGTTCACCGCACCCGGTCGGCGAAGGCGTCGTACTTGACCGCCAGCTCACGGGCGAGCGGCAGGCTGTCCTCGACGACCATCTCGGGGCAGTAGTAGCCGAACAGCTGCTGCATGATCGACATGTTCTCCTTGGCGAAGACGATCCGGCCGCCGGGGTGGATGCTGTCGATGCCGTCGATGCGCTGGCACTCCTCGTTGACGGCGACGGCCGCGGCCTCGGTCATCCCGGCCGGCAGGTCGAGCCGGATGCCGTGGGCCGAGACCAGGACCGGATAGCCGCCGGTGCGACCCTGTGGCCCCGGCGCGTGCAGGCGTTGCTCCTCGGCGCCGGACAGGGCCCGGATCACCTGCAGCGCCGAAGCCGCGGTGAGCTGCTGACCGTGTGTCCCGCCCTGGCGTTTCAGCTCCCCGGTCAGGCGGGCGAACATCCGCTCCGGCTCGGGCGCCAGCACCTCGCCGGTGTCCCGGTCGGACACCTCGATCGCGAACGGGACACCCTGCGCCTCGCCGAAGCGGTGCACGTGGTGGCTGAAGTAGTGGTGGGCGATCAGGCGTACGGTCAGCCCGGCCGGGTCGCGGCCCAGCTCACCGGCGGCCGCGAAGGTGAGCGCCGGGACGATGTTGCCCA
The DNA here is from genome assembly GCF_043197345.1 of Micromonospora sp. NPDC049175. Classification (NCBI taxonomy): domain Bacteria; kingdom Bacillati; phylum Actinomycetota; class Actinomycetes; order Micromonosporales; family Micromonosporaceae; genus Micromonospora; species Micromonospora sp. NPDC049175. The sequence continues at coordinate 546,414 of NZ_JBICSY010000001.1, forward strand.
CGTTGCCGATGCCGATGTGCGGCGCCATCCCGATCGACGCCAGTGCGGGACCGACCGCGTCCGGGTAGGCGGTGTTGACCGTGGCCGCGGCCGAGTCGGCCCGGCTGCGCGCGAGCATCAGGTGGTGGTTGAGCGCCAGGTGCATGGGCAGCCACGGTCCGAGCTGTGCCTCGTCGACCTCGCGGAAGACCTCCGCCGGCAGGTCGAGGATGGCCCGGGCGGCCTGCAGGGAGGCGGCGTTGACGATGACGTCGGGCCCGATCCGGTCGATCTGCTCGGCGGTGCGGTCGATGTCCTCCAGGTCGATCGCGGCCGAGCCGACCGAGGTGAACACGCCCAGGTTCGCCGCTGTGTACCGGGCCAGGTTGGCGTGCCGCAGCGCGGTCTCGGCCGAGCGCGCGGCCACCACCACCTGGTACGGCGAGCCGGGCTCGGCGATCAGCATGTGCAGCAGTCGCCGGCCCAGGTCACCCAGGCCGATGATCAGGACTCGGGTCTTTCCAGCGTCGCGATTCATCGTCGAGGAATCCTCCGGGTGGGGTGGCCTGCGGAATCGTGGGAATGGACCGGTAACGCGGGCCTAGATTAACCGCCCCGGGCAATCCGCGTTGCTCCCCCACCGCCACGATGATCAGTCACGGAGGGCGACGATGATCAATGGACGAATAGTCATCCAGAGATCCTTGCCGAATTATTTTTCATCCTCTATATGTGGCTTGACCGCCGGTTTGAGCTGTGCAAGTGTCCACATCGTCCGGGCCACGGGGGGAGCGATATGGACGACACGCTGCCGCCTGTCTCCAGGTACCTGCTGGAGGAGGTCGGCGCCATCTGGGACGCGTCGCCGACGACGGCCGGCCCCGACGGCGCGGCCCGACTCGCCGCCCGGATCAACTCCCTCTTCACGATCGATCTCACGGCGGACGACCTGCTCGGCAAGCGCTCGGTCGCCGAGGTCTGCGCCGTCGTCCAGGCCGCCCTGGTCGGTCCCCCGCCCGCGTCCGGCGAGCCGGCCGCGACCGCCGCCGCCGACCATCCCCTGTCGTCGGCCCAGCAGCGGATCTGGTTCGTCCAGCAGCTCGCCGACGACGCGGTGCCCTACAACGTGCCGGTCCGGCTCGAACTCGCCGGCCCGGTCGACGAGGACGCCCTGCGGGGGGCGCTCGCCGACGTCTGGGCAGCGTACGAGATCCTGCGCACGACCTATCCCGTGACGGCCGGGATTCCGCTGGCCAGGGTCGGTGCACCGGATGCGCCGCCGCCGCTGCCATCGATCGACCTGTCCGCCGAGGCGGATCCCGCCGCGGCCCTCGACAGCCTCGCGACCCAGCAGGCGGCGATCCCCTTCCGGCTGGAGCAGGAGCCACCCGTACGGCTCGTGCTGGCGCGCCGCGGCCGGTCCCGTCTCGTCCTGGTCGCGACGTTCCACCACATCGCCGTCGACTGGGTGACGGTGAACAAGCTGGTCCGCGACCTGGGCGACAGGTATTCGGCCCGGGTGCGCGGCGATGTCGCGGCTTCCGGCGGCGCCCCCCGGGCGTACGGCGACGTGGCCCGGTGGGAATCGTCACCGGACGGGTCCGCGGCGATGGACCGTGCTGTCGCGGCCCGGGCCGCCGCGCTCGCCGGTGTCCCCCCGGTGCGGTTGCCGACGGATCGGCCACGCCCCCGCCTGGCGCGGTTCGTCGGCGCGGCCGTCCACGACCGCCTGGAGCCCGCCGCGGTCGGTGCGGTGCGGCGGCTCGCCGGGCGGTGCCGGGTCACCCCGTTCGCGATCCTGATGGCGGCGTTCGTCGTCGTGCTCGGCCGGGCCGGCCGGCAGCCGGAGTTCACGGTCGCCACACCGGCGTCCGGGCGGGTCCACGCACGGTGGCAGGAGACCGTCGGTTGTTTCGTGAACGTGGTGCCGGTCGTCGTCCGGCCCGCCGCCGCGGCGACGGGCACCGCGCTTGTCGCCCAGGTCAGCGAGGCGACGTGGGAGGCCCTGGACGCGCAGGACGCACCGTTCGACCGGCTGGTGCGGGCGTCCGGGCAGGTGGCCCCGGTCCTCTTCTCGTACCAACCGAACTCGCCGCTCGTCGCCTTTCACGGCCTGGCCGACACCGCACCCGAGTTCTCCAGCCCGCCCGGGTCGGCCAAGTACGACCTGAGCCTGTACGCGATCGGCCGAGGTCCCGGAATGCGGCTTGAGCTGGAGTACGACACCGATGTCTACGAGCGGGAGACCGCGGCGGCGGTGCTGGACGCCTACACGGAAGCCCTGCACGCGCTCGTGCGCGATCCGGACGCGCTCGTCGACCTGTCCGCGCCGAGCGGCTTCGAGGGTGCCATCCGGCGAAGCCGGCAACGCGCCGGCGGCCTCGACCAGGCGGCGTCCTGATGACCGCGTTGACGCCGGGGCTGCGGGCCTGCCTGCACGAGCTGTTCGCGGAGCGGGCCGCCGCCCACCCGGACGCCGTCGCGGTGACGCACGCCGGTCGCCACCTCACCTATCGAGAGCTCGACAGACGGGCGAACGCGCTGGCCCACCGGCTGCGCGCGGAGGGCGTCGGCCCGGGCGTCCTGGTCGCCGTCCGAGTGCGCCGGACGCCGGACGCGGTGGTCGCGCTGCTGGGGGTGGTCAAGGCCGGTGGCGCGTACGTTCCACTCGACCCCGCCCACCCGGCTGACCGGCACGCCTTCGTCTGCGCCGACTCGGGTGCCCGGCTGCTGGTCACGGACCAGCCGGCGGAGCATCCGTCCGGCCTGCCGGTCCTCGACATCGCCGCGGTCGGCCCGGGCGTCGACACGGCGCCGGAGGCGACGGGCGCCGAGGCCGGCGACCTGGCGTACCTGATCTACACGAGCGGCTCGACCGGCCGGCCCAAGGGCGTCCAGGTGGAGCACGCGAACGTCGTCGCCCTGCTCGGCAGCACCAGCGCCCGGTTCGGGTTCACACGCGACGACGTGTGGACGTTGTTCGCCTCGCTGGCGTTCGACGTGTCGGTGTGGGAGATGTGGGGCGCCCTCCTGCACGGCGCGCGGCTCGTGATCGTCGACGAGGACGACCGCCGCTCACCGGCAGCGCTGCACGATCTGCTGCGCCGGGAGAACGTCACGGTCCTGAATCTCACGCCCGCCGCCTTCCGTCAGTTGTCGCGCCACGAGGAGGACACCGACGCGGCCACGCTGCCCGCCCTGCGCCGGGTGATCTTCGCCGGTGAGTCGCTGACGCCGGAGATGCTGCGGCCCTGGCTGCACCGGCACGGGGACGAGCAGCCACTGCTCGTCAACATGTACGGCATCACCGAGACCACTGTGCACTCGACGTGGCGGCGGATGACCACGGCCGACCTGGCCGAGCCCGACGCCAGCCTGATCGGTCTGCCGCTGGCGGGCTGGACGGCCGTGGTCCTGGACGAGGCCGGCCAGCCGGCGCCCACCGGTACGCCCGGCGAGCTTCACGTCGGCGGGGCCGGGGTGGCCCGCGGCTACGCCGGGCGGCCCGATCTCACCCGGGCCCGGTTCGTGACCGGGCCACCGGAGTGGGGTGGCCGGCTGTATCGCTCGGGTGACAGCTGTCTCGTCCGTCCGGACGGCGAGTTGCAGTATCTGGGCCGCCTCGACCACCAGGTGAAACTCCGTGGGCACCGGATCGAGCTCGGCGAGATCGACGCGGCCCTCGGCGACCATCCCGCCGTACACGAAGCGGTGACAGTCCTCGACGAGCGCGCCGAGCAGGACGCGCGGCTTGTCGCGTACGTCGTCCTCGGCGCCGCCGCGGCGCCGGACGAGCTGCGCGCCCACCTGGCCCGGTCGCTGCCGGACTACATGCTGCCCGCCGTCTTCGTGACGATGGATCGGCTGCCGCTGACCGGGAACGGCAAGGTGGACCGGGCTGCCCTGCCGGAGCCGGGCACCGATCGGCCGGCCCTGTCGGCCCCGCTGGTCCAGCCGCGGACCCCGGTGCAGCAGCAGCTCGCCGAGATCTGGGCCGAGGTGCTCGGCGTCGCCGAGGTCGGTCTCGACGACGACTTCTTCGACCTGGGCGGGCACTCGATGCTCGCCACCCGTGCCGTCGCGCTGGCCCGGGAGCGCTACGGGCTCGCCGTGTCGCTGCGCGCGCTGTTCGACGCGCCGACCGTGGGCCTGCTCGCCGGGCTGCTCGACGAAGACCCCGTACCGGACCTGTCCCCGAATGCTCCCGTGGAGTCGAGAACGTGAGAGAACTGCTGCGCGACAAGGTCTACCTCCGCTACTGGCTGGCCGTGGTCGTCTCCTATCTGGGTGACGGCATCGTGAAGGTCACCGTGGTCTACGTGGCCGCCACCTTGACCGACGCCCCGGCGCTGTTCATCGCCGCGGTGGTGATCGCCCAGCTGGTGCCCTCCGGGATCCTCGGCACCTTCATCGGGCCGCTGGTGGACCGGATGTCGCCGCGTAGCCTGCTCGTCGGGGCCGACCTGGCCCGGGTCGCGATCGTGCTGGCGATGATCCCGGCGTCACACCACGCGGCCCTGCTACTCGTCCTGATCTTCCTGGAGGGCCTGGGCAAGGCGGTCTTCGAGACGGCCCGGATGGCGGCCATCCCGAAGGTCGTCGGCAACCACAGCCTCCCGGCGGCGATCGGGCTGTTCCAGAGCACGGTGCAGACGCTCAACCTGGTCGGCCCGCTGGTCGGCGGCGTGCTCATCGCGACGACAGGCGTACGGTGGTCGTTCATCATCGACGCCGCCACGTTCGTCGTCAGCGCGCTCCTGCTCGGCAACCTGGCCGTGCTGCGGAACGCGTCGGTGGTGGCCACCCCGGCCGGGCAGTACTGGCAGTCGCTGCGCGACGGCATCCGCCGCGCGCTCGGCATCCCGACGCTGCGGATCGTGGCCTGGATGATGGTGCCGGCGATGATCGCGTTCGGGGTGTTCACCACGAACGTGAACACCCAGCTGCTCGTCGCGTTCGGGCTGGGCGCCTTCGACTTCGGCCTGGCCACGGCGATGCTCGGGGCGGGTGCGATCCTCGGCGCCTTCTTCGGGCCGGTGCTCGTCAAACGCGTACCGCTGGCCGACCTGCTCGCCGCCGCGGTGGCCCTGTTCGCCGTGTCGCTGGTGCTGCTCTGGCCGATCGACCACTTCCGGTTCGGCGGCCTGGCCGTGATCTGCGCCTGGTGCGCACTCGCCGGGATGGGCATGAGCCTGGTCCAGGTGCCCGTCGCGAACATCCTGCTGCGCGACCTGCCCGACGATCTGCGCGGGCGCGGGATCGCGCTGCTCAACGCCCTGATGGTCAACTTCACGATCATCGGTGTGCTGCTCGGCGGCGCGGCCGCCAACTTTCTCGGCATCGCCGCGTCGATCATCGTCACCGGGGTGATCCTGATCGTGCCCGCGATCGCGTTGACACGCACCACCCGCAGGATCGACCGGCAGCCCGCCCGGGCAGCGTCATGAGCGCCACCGTCGGAGTGCCGGTGACGGTCGACGCCCCGACCGTGGTGGCCGCCTGGGCGATAGTCCTCGGCGCGCTGCGCCGCAGCGGCACGGTGCGGCCGGCCGTGACCGTCGACGGGACGCACCGGGTGATCGAGGCCGACCTGGACGCCCTCGGGACCGGAGCCGATCTCGTCGCGGCGTGTGCGGCGGGTGGCACGGACGCGGTCGACGCGGCCGACGACGTCGCTCTGGTCATCGAACAGGGACGGGTCGGGCTGAGCGCCGGGTCGGTCGGCCCGGTCCAGGCCGCGTTGCTGGCGGGCCTTGTCGCCCGTACGGCGGAGCGCATCGCCGCCGACCCGTCGGTGCCGTTGACGCGGCTCCGGGCGTTCAGCGGGGAGGACACCGGCCCGCCCGAGGTGTGGCGCAGGGCCGCCGGACAGGCGGCGGACACGCCGAGCCCTCGGCACGAGATCGTTCGGGAATGGGCACGTCGGGAGCCCGACCGGCTCGCGGCGGTCCACGGTTCGCACCGGCTCACCTACGGCGACCTCGACAAGCGGGCCGACACGCTTGCCGACCGCCTGGTCGCTTACGGCGTGGGGCCGGACGTCGCGGTCGCGGTGTGCCTGCCGCCGGGCTTCGACCTCGTCGTCGCTCAACTGGCCGTGCTCAGGGCGGGCGGGTGTTACCTGCCGGTCGATCCGGGCTATCCCGCGGCGCGGATCGCCTTCCTGCTCGACGACGCCGACGCCCGCGTGGTGCTGGCCACCCCGGACGCCACGGTTCCCGCCGACCGCCCGGTGATCCGCCTCGGCCCGGAACCGATCGCGGCCGGTCCCGCCGACCGTGCGGTGACCCACCCCGGCCCGGACGCGGGCGCGGGCGGCTCGGCCCTCGCCCCGGAGCGGGCGGTGGCCGAGGCGCGGCTCGGATACCTGCTCTACACCTCGGGCTCCGTCGGCGAGCCGAAGTGTGTGGCCGTGCCGGAGGCGGCCGTCGGCCGGCTGCTGGACGCCGTCGGCCGGCTGGTGCGGGTGCGGCCCGGGGACGCCGTCCTGGTCAGCTCGTCCGCCGCCTTCGACATCTCCACCGTGGAGATCTATCTGCCGCTGCTCAACGGCGGCCACCTGGTGATCGCCGACCGCGATCAGGTCCGCGCGCCGGACGAGCTGGCCCGGCTGATCGACAGGCACCGGGTACGGCTGGTGCAGGCCACCCCGTCGGCCTGGTGGGCTCTGGCCGAGGCGCTGGCGCCGGGCGGCCGCCGGGAGTGGCTACAGGTCGTCGCGGCGGGCGAACCGCTGACGCCCGCGCTGGCCGGCCGGCTGCTGGCCGTCGCGGGCAGGGTCTTCAACGGGTACGGCCCCACCGAGACCACCATCTACTCGACCGTTGCGGAGATCACCACGGCCGACGAGGTCACCGTCGGTGAGCCGGTCGACGGCACGGTCCTGCACGTCGTCGACGAGCACGACCGGCCCCTACCGGCGGGTGTGCCGGGTGAGCTGCTGATCGGCGGGACGAACGTGGCACGCGGCTATCTGCGCCGGCCGGAGTTGACCGCCGATCGGTTCGTACCGGACCGCTGGGGACACGAGGCGACGCCGTCCACCGTGTACCGCACCGGCGATCTGGCCTGGTGGGCGCCGGACGGTCGGCTGCGCCTGCTGGGCCGGATCGACGCCCAGGTGAAGGTTCGCGGCTACCGGATCGAGCCGGGCGAGGTGGAGGCCCGGTTGAACGAGCACCCGGACATCGTGGCGTCGGTGGTCCGGGCCCGCGAGTTCGGCCCCGGCGACACCCGGCTGGTCGCCTTCGTCGTCACCGCCGGGGACAAGCCGATGCCCCTCGGCGAGCTGCGGGAGTGGTGTGCGGTCACGCTGCCCGGCCATCTCGTGCCGACGGTCTGCCTGCGACTGCCCGCGCTTCCGCTGACCGGCAGCGGCAAGATCGACGACCGGTCGCTGCCCGGCCCGGCGGAGATCCTCGCCTGGCCGCCGGACGACGCCGCATCGGCGACCTCCGACCTGACCCGACCCCGCACGGCTGCCGAGCGGGCCGTGGCCCGGATCTGGCAGAAGGCGCTGTGGGCCGACGACCTCGACGTGCACGACGACTTCTTCGCGCTGGGCGGCGACTCGCTGCTGGCCACCCAGGTCACCCGGGAGCTGCAGAGCGAGTTTCTGCTCACGGTGCCGATCCAGGCGATCTTCCGGTTCCCGACCGTCGCGCGGTTGGCCGCCGCCATCGTCGACGGCCGGGCGGCCGGCGAGGTCGATGTCAGCGTGCGGGCCGAGCCGTCGGAGGCGCGTCGTGGCTGACCGTTCGACACTCGTGGTCGTCTACGACCGCGGCAGCCTGTCACCGACCCGGCTGGCCGAGGTGGCCGCGTGCAACGAGGCCGAGTTGCTTTTCGTGGTGGGCGCCGAGGCGGCGACCGGAACGCCGATCCCCGCGGCCGCGGCACACGCCGAGGAGATGATGCCGGCGCTGCGCATGTGCGGTGAGGTCGTGACCGGCGTGCCGGGCCGGCTGGACGAGCTGCTCACCGCGATCGACGCGCACCAACCGGCCGGCATCGTCACCTTCAGCGAGTTCCAGCTGGCGCCGACGGCCCGGCTGGCCGCCCGGCTCGGTCTGCCGCACCACGCGCTCGACGACATCCCGGCCATCACCCTCAAGGACGCCCAGCGGCAACGGTTCGCCGAACGCGGCGTCGACGCGCTGCGCGCCGAGGTGGTCACGGCGCCCGGCCAGCTGGAGGCGGCTCTGGAGAAGGTCGGCCTTCCCGCCGTGGTCAAGCCGGTGTGGGGCGCGTCCAGCCGGAACACCCGCGCCGTGCACACGGCGGCCGAGGCGCACGCCTTCGTCACCGGGCTGCTCGCCGGCACCGGCCCCGGGGTTCCGGAGAGCGCGCTGATCATCGAGGAGCTGCTCGTCGGCCGGCCCACGCCGGCGCCGTGGGGCGACTACATGGCCGTCGACTGCGCCGTCCGGCAGGGCCGCGCCGAGGCGCTGTTCACCTCCAGCAAGTTCACGCTAGCCGAGCCGTTCCGGGAGCGCGGCGCGTACGGCACCCGGTCCGTGGTGGAGCCGGCACTCGTCGCCGAGGTCGAGGCGCTCGCCTGCCGGGCGGTCGAGGCGCTCGGTGTCACCACCGGCATCGCCGACGTCGAGATCAAGCTGACCCCGGACGGGCCGCGGGTGATCGAGGTGAACGGCCGGCTCGGCGCCTGGGTCGACGACCTCGCCGTACGGTCCGAGTCGGCGGTCCCGGCCGAGGTGGCCGTACGCGCCGCGCTCGGTCTGCCGTTCGACGGACGCCGCGAGGCCGTGCCGGACAACCCGATCGCCTTCCACTACCTGCTCGTCCCGCCCGTCGGGGTGACGGAGGTGCGGGCCATCCACGGCGTGCCGGCCCTGCGCCGGGTCCCCAACGCCGACCGGGTGACGGTGCTGACCAGCCCGGGCAGCCCGGCCGGCTGGGAGCTCGGCGCCACCGTCAACGCGGCCGCCATATCCGGCACGGTGGCGACCCACGACGAGCTCGCCGAAACGGTCGCGGCCCTGGAGGAGGTGCCGTGGATAACGTACGGGTGACAGCACAGTCCCTGTCGGACTCGCCGTGGCTGCGGCCGATCGTCCGGCCGGTGACGACGGGTCAGCTGATCATGCTGCCGCACGCGGGTGGCAGCGCCTACGCGTACCGGGACTGGGCGTCGATTCTCCCGGCCGAGTTCGCGCTGTCGGCGGTCGAGTACCCCGGCTACGGCTCCCGGATCAGCGAAGAGCCGATCGACGACCCGGCCGTCATGATCACCGAGCTGGCCGGGCTGCTGGCCGAGGTGCGGGCACAGTTGGACGGCAGGCTTCTGATCCTCGGCGGGCACAGCCTCGGCGCGATGCTGGCCTACGAGGTGGCCCTGGTGCTACAGGCCGCCGGCCGGCCGGTCGACGCGCTGCTGCTGTCCGGCTCGGTGCCGGCCCACCAGGGCCACCTCGTGCCCGACCTCAGCGTGCTGAGCGACGCCGCCCTCGCTGCCGCGCTGGGCGCCGACGGCGACATTCCCGCCGCCGTCCTCGACGACGCCGACGCGCGCTCCTTCTATCTCCCGCTGGTTCGGCGGGGGCTGGCCTTCGCCCGGCGGACGTCCGCGGTCGCGGCCGCGAGTTCGGCCGGCCGGGAGCGGGTGCACGCGCCGGTGGTCGTGCTCGGCGGTACGGCGGACCTGCGCTGCCCGGCGTCCGCGCTCGGGTCGTGGGCCGACGTCGTGGACGGCCCGCTGGAGATCGTCCTGCTGCCCGGCGGCCATTTCTTCCACCGTGCACAGTTGGGCGAGGTCGGCCGGTTGCTCGCCGGCCTGATCACGCGGGTCGGGGGCTGACCGTGGTCGTTCAGCCGGCCGCCCGGCGCACACTCGCCGGTCGCATGTCCGTCCACACCTGGTCGACGTGTGCCAGGCACTCGTCCCGGCCGCCTTCGAAGCCGGTCGCCGACCAGCCCGGCGGCAGGTCGCTGTCGGCCGGCCAGACCGAGTACTGCTCCTCGTCGTTCCGGACCACGCGGAAGATCACTTCGTTCATCGTTCCCCCACAAACGCCGCAGTGGTCTCCAAGGTCGCACAACCATTTCGAAAAGTGAATACAGCGGGACGAATCAGATCCCGGGGAGGACGGCATGGCTGACAACGGTGACGACGGGCTCGGCATTGCGATCGTCGGGATGGCCGGTCGCCTGCCGGGTGCCGAGACCCTCGACGCGTTCTGGGCCGCCCTGGTGGCCGGCGAGGAGGGGCTCACCCGGTGGACCCCGGACCAGCTCGCCGACGCCGGTGTGCCGGCCGAGACCCGTGACGATCCGGCGTACGTGCCGGTGGTCGGCGCCCTGCGACGGCCCGCCCGGTTCGACGCCGAGTTCTTCGGTTACACCCCGGCCGAGGCGGAGCTGACCGACCCGGAACAGCGGATGCTGCTGGAAACCGCGTGGCACGCGCTGGAAGACGCCGGGTACGCCCCGCAGCAGCTCACCGGCCGGGTCGGGGTCTTCGCCAGCGGCAGCACGAGCGGGTACCGGTCGCAGCGCATCGACGCCGACCCGGAACGCCGTCGCACCACACTTCCGGTGCAGGCAGCCGTCAGCACCGACCTCGACATGCTCGCGCTGCGCGTGGCGTACAAACTCGACCTGCGCGGCCCGGCCGTGACCGTGCAGACCGCCTGTTCCTCGTCGTTGGTGGCGGTGCACCTGGCAGCGCAGAGCCTGCTGCTGCGCGAGTGCGACGTCGCGTTGGCCGGCGGCGCTGCCGTGCGGCTGCTCGACGCCCAGGGCTACCACTACGACGAGGGTGGCATCCTGTCGCCGGACGGGCACTGCCGGCCGTTCGACGCGGCTGCAGCGGGCACTGTCGTCGGCGACGGGACCGCGGTGGTCGTCCTGAAGCGGCTCGACGACGCCCAGCGCGACGGCGACCACGTGTACGCCGTGATCCGCGGCTCGGCGGTCAACAACGACGGCGCCGAGAAGGCCGGGTTCACCGCGCCGTCGCCGCGCGGCCAGGCCGAGGTGATCGCGGAGGCGCTGGCGGTGGCCGGGGTCGACCCGGCGACCGTGCGGTACGTCGAAGCGCACGGCACCGGGACCCCGCTTGGTGACCCGATCGAGGTGCGGGCGCTGACCGAGGTGTTCGGGCCGGTGGCCGCGCCGGGGAGCTGCCTGCTCGGCTCGGTGAAGGGCAACGTCGGCCACCTCGACACGGCCGCCGGCGTGGTCGGCCTGATCAAGGCGGCCCTGGCCATCGCGCACCGGTACCTCCCGCCGACGCTGCACTACCGGAGCGCCAATCCGGCGACCGGCCTGGACGGCAGCCCGTTCCGGGTCAGCGCGACAGGTGAGCCGTGGCCGCGAACGCCCGATCCCGCCCGGGCCGGGGTCAGCTCGTTCGGTATCGGCGGCACGAACGTCCACGTCGTCCTGGAGGCGCCGCCGGCGACGGCCGCCCGTGGGCTGCCGGAGCAGACCCGCCAGGTCCTTCCGGTGTCGGCTCGGACGCCGGCCGCGCTCGACGCCGCCTGTGCCCGGCTCGCCGACCGGCTGGCCGCGGACGCCGGACTGCACCTCCCGGACGTCGCGTACACGTTGCAGAGCGGCCGTGCCGAATTCCCGTTCCGGCGGGCGGTGACCGGCACGGACGCCGCCGACGTGATCGCGGCCCTGCGCGCCACGCGCACCGCGACGCGGTCCGAGCCGGCCGCCGCCGTCTTCCTCCTCCCCGGCCAGGGCAGCCAGTATCCGGGCGCGGGCGCGCGGCTCTACGACAGCGAGCCGGAGTTTCGGGCCGCCTTCGACGAGTGCGCCAAGGGGTTCGGCAGCCGGCTCGGGATCGACCTGCACGCGGTCGCCTTCGCCGACGACGACACGGCGGCCGAGCGGCTGCGGCAGACCGTGCACACCCAGCCGGTCCTGTTCAGCCTCGACTACGCGGTGGCGCGCACGCTGCTGGCCGCCGGGATCCGGCCCGCAGCCCTGCTCGGGCACAGCCTGGGCGAGTTGGTCGCCGCGTGCCTGGCCGGCGTGTTCACGCTGGACGACGCGATCACCGTGGTGGCCGCGCGGGCACGGTTGATGAACCAGGCGGCGCCGGGCCGGATGCTGACCGTGGCCGCGCCCGCCGAGACCGTCGAGAAGCTGCTCGACGGCGACGGAAACGCCGTGGTCGCCGCCGTCAACAGCCCGCGCTCCTGCGTGGTCGCGGGTACGCCGGACGAGATCGCCGAGGCCGAGCGGCGGCTCACCGAGCACGGTCTGCGGCCGAAGGCGCTGGCCACCTCGCACGCCTTCCACACCGCGCTCGTCGAGCCGGCCCTGCCGGAGTTCGGCGACGTCCTTCGGGGCATCCCGCTCGCCGCGCCGAGGATCCCGTTCGTGTCCAACGTGACCGGCACGTGGATCACCGACGAGCAGGCCACCGACCCGCACTACTGGGTCGGGCACGTCCGCCAACCGGTCCGGTTCTCCGACGGCGTACGCACGGTGTTGGGTCGCGGGGTGCTTGTGGAAGCCGGGCCGGGCAGCGCGCTGACCACCCTGGCCGGGGCGCACGGCAGCGACGACGCGCCGGTCGCCGCGGTGGCTCTGCTGCGGCACCGCCAGGGTTCACCCACCGACGAGGTCAAGTCCTTCCGCGACGGCGTCGCCGAGCTGTGGAGCCGCGGCGTGCCGGTGGACTGGGCGGCGTGGCACGGGACTGCCGGGCGTCGGGTCTCACTGCCGGGCTATCCGTTCGAGGGCGACGACCACCTGCTGCCCCGCCCGGGTGAGCAGAGCCCGACGGGCCGTCTCGACCCGGCCCGCTGGACGAGCGTGCCGGTGTGGCGGCGGGCACCGCGGCCGGCACCCGCGCCGACCGGCCCGCGCAGCTGGTTGGTCCTGCCCGACCACGCCGGTCTGGCCGCGAGTCTCGTGCCGTTGCTGGAAGCCCGCGGCGACACCGTGCGGATCGCCGACGACGGCCTGCCCGCCGGCCGGTTCGATCACGTCGTGGACGCCCGTGGCATCGGCGGCGACCCGGGCCTGCCGGCACTGTTCGACGTTGCCCGCTCGCTCGGCGCCTCCGGAGACAGCCGGCCGGTCCGGATCGACGTGCTGACCGACGAGCTGCACGACGTGGACGGCACGGGCGCGCACGGGCCGCAACGGGCGACGGTGCTCGGCGCGGCCCGGGTGCTGGCCCAGGAGTTCGACGCCATCCGTACACGCTGCGTCGACGTCCGCCGGTCCGACACCGGGCTGGCCGAGCACCTGGTGGCCGAACTGAGCGCCGACAGCCCCGACGAGGTGGTCGCGCTGCGCGGCGGCCGGCGCTGGCTTCCGGCGTACGCGGGAATCGACCTCGGCCCGGCGCCGGCCGACCAGGTCTGGAACCGCGACGCCACCTATCTGGTCACCGGCGCCACGCACGAACCCGGGTTGTCCTTCGCCGAGGACATGATCGGCCAGGGCGCGCGGGTCATGCTGGCCGGGCCGCCCGGCTTCCCGGCGCTCGACGAGTGGGCCACGACCGAGCTGCCGGCGCAGACCCGGGACCGGCTCGTCCGGTTGGCCGAGTCCGGCCGAATCGGCTTCGTCGCGGCCGACCTGGCCAGTAGGGAAGACGTGCGGCGGGTGGTGGACGCGGCCCGCGACCACCTCGGCACCGTCGACGGGGTCGTGCACGCGGTGGACGTACGCGGTTCCGGGCTGATCGCCCTGAAGACCGCCGAGCAGATCGACACGGTGCTGAACGCCCGGGTGCGCTCAACCCTGCTGCTCGACGAACTGCTCCCTGGCGACCTGGACTTCTTCCTCACCGTTTCCAGCACGACCGGACTTGTCGGTGGGATCGGCCAGGCGGAGAACGCCGCGGTGGCCACGTTCCTCGACGCGTTCGCGGACGCGCGCGCCGCGAGTGGCCGGCCGGTGACCACTATCGCGTGGGCGCAGTGGGCCTTCGACGACTGGCACGAACAGCAGGCCGGCACTCCGGCGATGCGCGACGGTTTCGCCAGGCACCGGCGCGAGGCCGGCGTACGGGCGCAGGAGGGCGTGGCCGCCGCCCGGGCGGTACTGGCCGCCGGGCTTCCGCGCGCCGTGGTGTCCGCGGTGGATCTGCGGTCGGTGCTGGCCGGCGGGGCCGCCCTCGACGCGCACGCGGTCGCCGAGTCGTTGCGCGGCCCGGCCACCGCGGCTTCCTCCTGGGATCCGGCCGACACCTGGCCCGACGACGAGGTGGCACAGAGCGTCGCCCGGGTGTGGCACGACGTCCTCGGCCGCGACGGCTTCGCCGCGGACGACGACTTCTTCGAGCTCGGCGGAAACTCGCTGTTCGCCATCCAGATCATCGCCCGGCTCCGCGAACTGCACGGTGATCTGCCGATGAACGTCATCTTCGAGGCCGCGACGGTGCCCGGGGTGGCCGCCGCGATCCGGCAGCAGCAGGCCGCGGGCCTCGGCCTCGACGAGTTCGAGGCGCTGCTGCGCGAGGTGGAAGGGCTGTCCGCCGAGGAGACCGCCGACCGGCTGGGGGAGAATGATGTCTGACGTCGACACGACTCGGGCGCTGCGGGAGCGGGTGGCGTCGCTGTCCGAACCGCAGCGCCGGCTGCTGGAACGCAGGTTGCAGGAGCGGCGCAGCGCACTGCCGTGGTTCGCCCGGCCCGACGAGGGATCGCCGGGCACCCGGGCCGGCCGGGACCGCCGCACCCGGCGGCCGACCAGCCGGATGGACTTCAGCCTGTTCTTCTTCTCCAGCGACGGCTCGATCGAGGGCCCGGGCAAATACCGGATGCTGCTGGACTGCGCGCGGTACGCCGACCAGCACGGCTTCGCCGGCATCTGGGTGCCGGAGCGGCACTTCGTCGACTTCGGCGGCCTGTTCCCGAACCCGGCGCTGCTGGCGGCGGCGATCGCGACGGTGACCGAGCGGCTGTCGATCCGGGCGGGCAGCGTGGTCGTGCCGCTGCACCATCCGGTCCGGATCGCCGAGGACTGGTCGGTGGTGGACAACCTCTCCGGCGGCCGGGTGTCGATCTCCTGCGCCTCCGGCTGGCATCCGGACGACTTCGTGCTCGCCCCGGATCCGAGCCCGGACCGCTACCAGCAGCGCCGGACCGAGATGTTCGAGCGGATCACGCTTGTGCAGCGGCTGTGGCGCGGCGAATCCGTGCCGTTGCAGCGGCCGGACGGCGAGACCATCCAGGTCCGGTCGATGCCGCGCCCGTTGCAGCCGGAGCTGCCGATCTGGATCTCCGCATCGGGCAACATCGACACGTTCGTCCAGGCCGGCCGGGCCGGCGCGAACGTGCTGACCGGGCTGGTCGCCCAGCAGCTGCCAGACCTGGGCCGCAAGATCGCCGCCTACCAGGAGGCCAGGCGGGACAACGGTCACGGTCCCGGGCGGGTCGGCGCGATGGCGCACACGTTCGTCGGCACGTCCGACGACGAGGTCCGTGAGCTGGTCCGCCGCCCGCTGATCGACTACCTCACCGACTTCCTGGCCCAACAGGACAGCTTCGGCAGCGTGTTCTCGCAGCTGAACACAGAGGAGCGGGAGGCCATGCTGAGCGCGATGTTCGATCGCTACTACGACACGATCGCGCTGTTGGGCACGCCCGACAAGTGCGAGACGCTGATCGAGGATCTGGTCGACATCGGGGTGCACGAGGTGGCCTGCCTCGTCGACTTCGGCGTCGAGCAGGCCCGGGTGCTGGACAGCCTGCGGCACCTCACCGAGCTGAAGGACCGTTACCGCGGCGAGCAGGACGCGGCATGACCGACATCGCCGACCGGCTGGCAAAACTCACCCCGCAGCAGCGGGCGCTGCTCGACAGGCGGCTGCGGGAACGGGGCGGCGCCGCGCCGTCCGAGCAGCCGATCACCCCGCGCGGCCACGGCCGGCCCAGTCCGCTCACCGTGGACCAGGAGCGGATCTGGCTGATTCACCAGTTCGACAGTGACGACCCGGCGTACAACGTCTTCTTCGCCTGGCGCCTGCGCGGTGACCTGCGGCTGGACGCGCTGCGCTGGGCCCTCGGCGCGCTCGTCGCCCGACACGAGGCGCTGCGGACCACGTTCCGGCTCGACGGTCTGCGGCCGGTGCAGGTGGTGCACGACGAGCTGGCGTACGAATACCGCGAGTTCGACCTGACGGACGAGCCTGCCGAGGCCCGGGAACAACGGATGTGGGAGCTCGGCGCCGGCGAGGTGCGCCGGCCGTTCGACATCGTCGCCGGACCGCTGGTACGCATCTCGGTGCTCCGGCTGGCCGCGGACCACACCGTCATGATCGCCACGATCGACCACCTGGTCTGGGACCGGCGGTCGCTCGGCGTCTTCGGCGCCGAGGTCGCCGAGTTCTACAACGCGAAGCTGGCCGGCCGGGAGCCCGAGCTGGGCGCCCTGCCGGTCCAGTACGCCGACTACGCCGAGTGGCAGCCGCGCTGGGTGGACAAGCGGATCAAGGCGCGTGAGGTGCCGTACTGGCGGGAGCGGCTCGGCGGGGCGTCGATGGTGCTGGAGCTACCGGCCGACCGGCCCCGGCCGCCGGTGCAGACGTTCAACGGCGCCCGCTACGAGTTCCACCTGCCGGTCGCGCTCACCGAGGCGGTCCGGGAGTTGGCCCGCCGCGAGGGCACGACCGTGTACGTCGTCGTGCTGGCGGCGTGGCAGTTGCTGCTGCACCGGCTCACCGGGCAGCAGGACATCATCGTCGGCACCACCTCCTCGACCCGCAGCCGGTCCGAGCTGGAGGCGCTGATCGGCTATTTCCTGACCATGCTGCCGCTGCGGACGGTCATCCGTCCGGAGATGACGTTCCGGGAGCTGCTGCACTCGGTGCGGCGCACCGTGGTGGACGCGTTCGACCACAAGGACATCCCGTTCGGGACGCTGCTCGACGAGCTGGACGTCGACCGGGATCCGAGCCGCAACCCGGTCTACCAGACGTCGTTCATGTTCGTCGACTTCCACGAGGACCCGGTGCCGTTGTCCGGGCTGCGGCTGGAAGCGCTGATCTTCGACAACCACACGGCCAAGGACGAGTGCATGCTCTGCGTCTTCGACGACGCGGTGCTGGCCGACCACCTGTTCGGGCTCTTCGAGTACAACACCGACCTGTTCGACACCGAGACGATCGCACGGTTGGCCCGCTACCTGCGCCGGCTGCTGGAGCAGGGGGTGACCCATACCGGCCGGCCGGTCGGCCGCCTGTCGCTTGCCGACGACGCCGAGCTCGCCACGATGCTGACGGCATGGAACAGCACGGCCGTCCCCCGGGAGGCCGGGCTCACCCTGGACGGGCTGATCCGGCGGCAGGCCGCGGCGAGCCCGGCGGCGGTCGCGGTGTCGTCCGGCGACGAGCGGATCACGTACGCCGAACTCGTCGAGCGGGCCGGCGCCCTGGCGACGTACCTGCGCGAGCGCGGCGCCGGGCCGGAGCGCGTGGTCGGCGTCTGCCTGGAGCGGTCCGTCGACCTGGTGGTGGGTCTGCTCGGCGTGCTGATGTCCGGCGCGGCCTATCTCCCCCTCGATCCCGGCCATCCGCCGCAGCGGCTCGCCACCACGTGCGCCGACGCGGGCGCGATGGCGCTGCTGACCGAGGCGGAGCTGCGCCCGGCGCTCGCGGAGTGTGCCGGCGAGGTGGTCTGCCTGGATCTCGACCGGGACGCGATCGCCGCCTGCGGGCCGCTCGGGGCCGGTCCGGCGCTGTCCGACGAGCGGCTCGCGTACGTCATCTACACGTCCGGGTCGACCGGGCGGCCGAAGGGCGTCGAGGTCACCCACCGCAACCTGGTGAACCTGGTGCTGGGCATGGCCGACGAGATCGAACTGACCGCCGGCGACGTCCTGGCCGCGGTCACCTCCGTCTCGTTCGACATCGCCGGTCTGGAGCTGTACACACCGCTGGCGCGTGGCGCCGAGGTCGTGGTCGTGCCTCGCGCGGTCGGCCAGGACGGTGCCGCCCTGCGCGATCTGCTCACCGACCGCGGCGCCACCGTCATGCAGGCGACCCCGGCCACCTGGCACCTGCTGACCGGGTCGGGCTGGCGCAACACCGGCGCGCTGCGGGTGCTGGTCGGCGGTGAGGCGCTGCCGCCGGTGCTGGCCGGTGTCCTCGCCGACGGTCCCGCTCCGGTGTGGAACGTGTACGGCCCGACCGAGACGACGATCTGGTCCACCTGCTGGCGGGTCGAGCCGGGCGCGGGTCAGATCTCCATCGGCCGCCCGATCGCGAACACCGAGGTGTACGTCCTGGACGAGCACCTGGAACCGGTGAGTGCCGGGCTGCCCGGCGAGCTGTACATCGGCGGCGCCGGGGTGGCCCGCGGCTACCACGACCGGCCCGGGCTCACCGCCGGACGGTTCGTGCCCGACCACCTCAGCGGTCGCCCCGGCGCCCGGCTGTACCGCACCGGCGACCAGGTCCGCTACCGCCCGGACGGCACCCTGCTCTTCCTCGGCCGCGACGACGGCCAGGTGAAACTGCGCGGCTACCGGATCGAGCTGGGCGAGATCGAGACCCGGCTGGCCGGGCATCCGGAGGTGGCCCGCGCGGTCGCCATGGTGCGCGAGGACCGGCCCGGCGACCGCCGCCTGGTCGCCTATGTCCAGCCGAGCGGTGAGGCGTTCCGGCCCGAGGACCTGCGCGAGCATCTGCGCGCGTTCGTGCCCGACTACATGGTGCCCGCCGCCCTGGTCGCGATGGCCGACTTCCCGCTGACCACCAGCGGCAAGATCGACCGCCGGGCGTTGCCGCCACCACCTGCCGAACGACAGGGCGCGGGGTTCGTCGCGCCCCGCGACCCGGTGGAACTCGCCGTGGCCGCGATCTGGGAGGACGTGCTCGGCACCCGCCCGGTCGGCCTGCACGACAGGTTCTTCGACCTGGGCGGCCACTCGCTGCTGGTGCTGAAGCTGATGACCGAGATCGAGAGCAGGTTCGGCCGGCAGTTGCCGATGGCGGCGATCTTCCAGGGCGCGACCGTGGAACGGTTCGCCCACCTGCTGCGCGACGGCTACGCGCCGGAGCAGGAGGCGCACCTGGTGGAGATCCGGTTCGGGACCGCCGGGCGGCCGATCTTCTTCGCGCACCCGGCCGGCAGCGAGGTGGTCTGCTACATGCCGTTCGCCCGGCTGACCGAGCCGCTGCACCGTCCCATGTACGCGATCGCACCCCCACCGCTTGTCGACGGCGAGTTGCCGTACGCGACGTTCGAGCAGCGGGCCGCCGCGTACGTCGAGCTGATCCGCCGGCAGCAGCCGGCCGGCCCGTACACGGTCGCCGGGTGGTGCTACGGCGGCGTCAACGCGTTCGCCATCGCCGCCGAGTTGGAGAGCCAGGGCGAGCAGGTCGAGCTGACGTTGTTCGACTCGCACCCGCCGGTCTTCGTCACCGCGGACCAGGAGCCCGACCGGTCGGACATCGTGGCGGCCCTCGCGCAGAACCTGCAGTGGGACTACGGCGACGGTCTGCTCGGCCTCGACCAGCTGCGCGAGATGACCGACGACGAGCACCTGGACTACCTGCTCGACATCGCGCGCAAGGGCGACTACCTGCCGCCGGACGCCGGCCGTGACCGGATGGCGCTGGTGCTCGACCTGTGGGTCGCGAACCTGCACCTGGTGTGGAAGTACCGGCCGCGGCCGCTGGCCACGCCGTACACGCTGGTGCTGGCCCGCGACGAGGACCCGGCGCTGTACGCCCGCTGGACCGAGCTGGCCGGCGGCGGGCTCACCGTCCGGACGGTCGACGGCAACCACTACACGATGATGCGCGAGCCGCTGGTGGCCGCGGTCGCAGCCGTACTGAACGAGCCGAGGGAGGACGCCTGATGAGCGTCGAGATCCTGCCCGCGTCCGCGGCACAGCAGCGGCTGTGGTTCATGGCGGAGATGCGGCCGGGCGACCCGTTCTACAACGTGCCGTTCGAGGTGCGGTTCGACGGGCCGCTCGACCCGGCGGCGCTGCGCCGCGCGCTGACCGAACTGGCCCGGCGGCAACCCGCGCTGCGGACCGGGCTGCGCGCCGTCGACGGCCACGTCGAGCAGGTCGTGGCGGCGCCCGGACCGGTGCAGGTGGCGATTGGGCAGGACGACGACGTCGCGGCCTTCCTCGACCGGGGCTTCGACCTCGCCGCCGAGCCGCTCGCCCGGTTCCTGCTGGTCCGGGTGTCCGAGACGGAGCACCGGCTGGTCGGCTGCGTGCACCACGTCGTCTTCGACGGCGTCTCGCTGGACCTCTTCCGCACCGAGCTGATCAGCCTGTACGCGACGTACGCCGCGGGCGCCGAGCCGGCGCCGCGGGAGCCCGCCGACTACGCCGGTTACTCTCGTCGCCGTGCGGCGGCGGTCGGTGACGGCGCGGCGGCGTTCTGGACCAAACACCTGACCGGCGCTCCGGAGGTGATGGACCTGCCGCTGGACCGCTCCCGCCCGGCGGTGACGCGGCACCGGATGGCGTACCTGAGCCGGACGCTCGCCCCGGCCGTGGCCGACCGGCTCGCCGGTGTGGCCCGACGGTTCCGGGCGAGCGAGTACATGCTCACCAAGGCGGCCTGCGACGTGCTGCTCCGCCAGCACGGCGTCACCGACGTGGTGACCGCGCTCGCGCTCGCCGGCCGCGACGATCCGGCGACGGCCGAGCTGATCGGCTATCTCGCCCGGCCGGTCGTGGTGCGCACCGAGTTCGGCGACGACCCGTCGTTCGGCGACCTGCTGGGCCGCGTGCGGGGCAGCCTGCTGGACGCGATGGAGCAGCCGGACCTGCCGTTCGAGACGGTGCTGGGGGCGCTCGGCGTCGCCCACGACCCCAGCTACTACCCGTTCTACCAGGTCATGTTCGGTTACGAGGAGGTGCCCGCGCCGGCCAGCGCGGGTGAGCTGACCGTCCGCGTGTCCTATCCGCTGCTCCCGACGGCCAAGGTGGAGCTGGACTTCGCGCTCACCCGTACGGAACAGGGTCTGCGGTTCCGGATCGGCTACCGCGAGGACCTGTTCGACGCGGTGACCGTGCAACGCATGCTGGAGCGGCTGGAGACGATCCTCGGCCGGATCGTCGAGGATCCGGCGCAGCCGGTCTCCGACCTGATCGCGGCCACCGACGCGGACGTCCGGCTCGTTCTGCACGACTGGAACGACACCACGGGTGAGGTGCCCGACCTGCTCATCCACCAGTTGCTCGAACGCCAGGCGGCGGTCACCCCGGACGCCGTCGCGGCCCGCTCCGGGGACCGGCGGTGGAGCTACCGCGAGCTCGACGCCGCCGCGAACCGCGCCGGTCACCTGCTGCTGGATCTCGGCGTCGTCCCCGAGGCCCGGGTCGGCGTGTGTCTGCCCCGCTCGCTGGAGATGCTCGCCGTCATGCTCGGCATCTTCAAGGCCGGTGGCGTGTGGGTGCCGCTGGACCCGGCACTCCCGCAGCGACGGCTCGACCAGATCGTCGCGGATGCCGGCCTGGCCGTGATCGTCGCGGCGCCGCGGTACGCCGAGCGGGTGGCCGGGTATCCCGCCCGGCACGTCGAGCTGACCGAGGACGATCCGCGGCTGCGCACCGGCCCGGACGGCCCGGTCGACTCGCCGGTACGGCCGGCCAACGCCGCGTACATCCTGTTCACCTCCGGCTCGACCGGCGGCCCCAAGGGGGTGGTGCTGGAGCACCGCAACCTGATCAACATCATCACCTGGGCGCACCGTGAGCTGGGCCCGGAGACCTTCACCTCGGTGCCGCTGATCAGCTCGATGACCTTCGACGTGTGCATGTGGGAGATCTTCACCGCGCTGGCCGGCGGTGGCACGGTGGTGATCGCCGAGGACGCGCTCGCGCTGCCGCGTACACCGGGCACCGACACGTTGTCGCTTGTCACAGCGGTGCCGTCGATCTGGAGCGAGCTGCTGAAGATGGGTGGCCCGCCCGGCTCCCCGCCCACCGTCGTCTCCAACGGCGAGGTGCTGGCCCCGTCGGTGCTGCGGGGGCTCGCCGAACTGCCCGGCGTCGAGCGGATCTACAACATGTACGCCCCGACCGAGACCACCACGTTCTCACTGTTCAACATCGTGCGTCCGGGGGAAGCGATCCCGATCGGGCGGCCGATGCTCAACACCAAGGCGTACATCCTGGATCCGCGCAAGCGTCCGGTGCCGCCGGGGGTGGTCGGCGAGCTGCACCTCGGCGGCGCCGGGGTCACCCGCGGCTACCTGAACCGGCCGGCGCTCACCGCCGAGCGGTTCATCCCCGACCCGTTCTCCACCACCGGCGGCGAGCGGCTGTACGCCACCGGCGACCTCGTCCGGTACGCCTCGGACGGGCGCATCCTCTACGTCGGCCGGGTCGACCACCAGGTCAAACTGCGCGGAGCGCGGATCGAGCTGGGCGAGGTCGAGGCGATCATCCTCACCCATCCGGCGGTCGGCGAGGCCTGTGCGATGGTGCGCCGCGCGGCGTCCGGCGACGAACTGGTGGCGGCGGCCGCACCCCGACCGGGCGCTGCGGTGAGCGATGCCGAGCTGCGCGGTTTCCTGGCCGACCGGCTGCCCGCGTACATGGTGCCCGCGGTGCTGCGGGTGACCGACAGCCTGCCGCTGCTGCCGAGCGGCAAGCTGGACCGTAAGGCGGTGCTGGCCCTGCTCGCGGCCGGTTCCGCCGACCGGCCCAAGGAGGCCACCGTCGGCGAGGCCGAGGAGCGGGTGGCCGCCTGCTGGGCGGAGGTGCTCGGCGGCGCGGCCGGCGCGACCGACAACTTCTTCGACGCGGGCGGCAACTCGCTGCTGATCATCCGGCTGCGGGAGGCCCTGCGCGCCGCGTTCGGTCGTGACGTCCACGTCATCGACCTGTTCCGGCATCCGACCATCCGTGCCATGGCGACGTTCCTCACCGGTGCGGCCGCGCCCGAGTCCGTGTCCACCGGCAGCGAGCGCGGTTCGGCGCGCCGGACCGCCCAGCTCTCCGCCGCCCGCCGGTCGCGGACCACCACCTGATTCCGTCTCGTTCCGTCTTCGGCGCACGGTCGTCGATGCACTCGACGAATTCCGTACGCCGTTCGCTCCCGGGGGAAACCGCATGCCGACAACCAGGACCGTCCCGCCCGACCTCGCCGACATTCGAGCGCGCACGCTCGCCGGGCTCCGCGACGCGCTGTCCGCCGAGGACGTCGCGGGCGCCGAGAACTGCGCGCAGCGGCTGTACGCGGCGCTGCCGGTCCGGGAGCGGCCCGGCGACAACGTCGTCCTCGTCGCGTACGGAGGCGGCAAGGACAGCACGTACACGCTGGCGTTCGTCCGGATGGTGCAGCTGCTGTTGCACGACCGGTACGGCAGCACGTTCCGGCTCCGCTCGGCCACCAACCGACAGGCGGGCATGCCGCAGGCGGTGATGGACAACATCGACCGGGCGTACCAGGCGCTGGGTTTCGCGGAGGACCCGGACTGCACCGCGATCATGATCGAGGACGACGAGGTGCGCCCGTTCCGCCGCGACGAGCCGGCGTCGCCCCGGGTGCTCGCCCGCAACCGCCTGGACATGCTGATGACCGGGCACCGGACGATGGCCGAGGGCCGGCCCACGTTCTGCAACTCGTGCAACCTCAGCATGGTCAACTCGTTTGGCATCGCGACCGCGTACGACGGCGGGGTCGATCTCGTCATCACCGGCGACTCACCTGCCGAGCAGCGGTCCTACTACCTCTGGGTGAACCGGCTGGCGCGTAACCACGGCCGGCAGCCGCGCCAGACGGGGGACGCCGGTTTCGGCAGCTTCCTGCGCTCCGCCGACGCGATCGCGGGTGTGTACTTCACCGAGATCTTCGGCGCCGACGCGAAAGACGAGGTGGCCGCCCGGGGCGTGGCCTCGGACGTGCCGAAGGAGCTGCGGTTCTTCTCTATCTTCGAGGACACCGGCTACTCCTCGTTGCACCACTGGCCGCTGCTGACCGGCTTCCTCGGCTTCGCGTTCGACGAGCTGGCGTTCAGCTTCACCGAGTCCGACTGCGCCAACCCGACGCTGATGGCGCACCTGCGCGGGCTCAAGTGCGAGCGGCTGTACGGCCGGGACTACGGCGAGGGCCTCGACGAGTACGTCGCCTTCGCCACCCGGCTGATGCACACCAAGGAGTTCCCCGACTGGCTTGTCGACCGGGTGCGGCAGCGGTACGACGGCCCGGACGCCGCCGTGCGGATGCGGGAGCGGGCCAACGGCTTCGCCGCAGAGGCGTACGGGCTCGGCGAGGAGCAGTTGATCTGCATGGTCTACTCCCCCTTCGCGGGCAAGGGCGAGCGGCTCGGCGACTATCTGACCCGGGAGCGACCGCATCTGTTGGACCGCCTGGACGAGATCCACGATTTCCTCGCCGGCGGCCCCGATTCGGACGTCGCCGCCGAGCTGAGCGCGGCCAGCGGCCTGGAGCCGCGTCAGTTGCGCACCCTCTACGGTGGCGCGACGCTGCTGGGCGTGAGCGAGGGCCGAAGCAACATCCTGCAGGCGATGCTCGACGGCGACCCGCACAAGGAAGTGATCATGACGCGCCGCTCCCCCGACGGCCCACTGGAACCCGAGCTGCTCAGCGGCCGCTAGGTCAGCGCCTCGATCAGCTCCCGTTCCCGTTGCGGGCTCAGGCCAGCGCCCCGCTCCCGGTCCAGCCCCTTGTCGCGTTCCCAGGCCAGAGTGTCCGCGACCAGGTCCGCGCGGGAGCGGTGGCGCAGCCCGGCCCGGGTCGCCGCCGAACCGTCCCGGGTGGACCAGCCCTCCCAACCGGGCTCGACGAGCCACATGGCCAGCGAGTCGGTGCCGGCCCACTGCGCGACCTTCTGCTCGAGCAGCGCGGCGGCCGGCACCCGCCGGACCGGGCCGTCGTGGCCGCCCGCGGTCCGGCACAGCTCCACCCAATCACCGAACGGGACGGTCGGGCCGACCGCGTTGAACGTGCCGGTGAGGCCGTCCTCGGCCGTGGTCACCAGCCACAACGCCAGATCGCGAACGTCGATCACCTGGGTGGCCACGTCGGGGGTGTCGGGCACCAGCATCGGCTCCTGCGGGGCACGCGCCGCCCGGGCGACCCAGTAGCCGGTGCGGCCACTGTCGTCGCCGGGACCGCCGATCAGCCCCGGCCGCACGATCAGCAGCCGGTCGCCGCACGCGGCCGTGGACGCCTGCTCGCACGCGACCTTGGCCGGGCCGTACTGCTCGCCGTCCGCCTCGTCCCCGGTCAGCGGCTCGGCCACGCGGGCGGACTCGTCGGCGCCGGGCACATCGGTGTCCGCGTACGCGTTCACCGAGGACACGTACGACCAGTGACGGGCCTTCCCGGCCAGCGCGTCGAGTGCCGCCCGCACCATCGCGGGCTGCCACGAGACCTCCAGCACCGCGTCCCAATCCCGATCGGCTACCCGCGCGTAGGCGTCCGCTCCGAGCCGATCGGCGCGCACCAGCTCGGCACCGTCGGCCACCGGACCGCTGTCACCACGGGCCAGACAGGTGACGCGGTGCCCGCGGTCGAGCGCCTGCCGCGCGATCTCACGTCCCAGCCATGCCGTTCCACCGAGAATCAGCAAGTCCATGCCGGCTATCACATCACGGCCTACCGCGGATCTCCGGCTCGCAGCACCGATCAGGCGGCCGTCCACCCGAAATGCGGCACGGCGGCCACGGCGAGGACGAGGAACACGGCGGGAAACGCGATGGTGTGGAACACCCGCGCCCGGACGTGAGCCAGGAGCGCGCCGACGAAGAACAGGACGAGACCGACGGCCGCGGCCAGCCCGATGAGACGCACGCCCAGGAGGCCGAGCACCAGCCCCACGACGCCGGCTCCCTCGAGCAACGCGAGGTACGGGATCCACCGCGTGGACAGCCCGACCTCGGCGCAGTTGCGCAGCACGAAATCGGCCCTGATCGCCTTCGCCACCACCTCGAAGCCGTTGGCGAGGGCGCAGAGGATCGTCGCACCGAGCAGCACGCCTTCGAGTACGGCGATCATGACGCGCGCCGACGTGGTCGAGGGATCGGTAAGCTCATCAGTGCCTCCCATGTGCGCAGGGTCGTCAGGTTCTGGTTTCCCGCCCCTCCTGACGCCCGGCACGCGGGAAAGGTGACCAGACGTGGAACTGATCGATCACTTCGAGGCGTCGCGGGCACGACTGATGTCGTTGGCCTATCGCATCGTCGGCTCGCACCACGACGCCGAGGACGCGGTGCAGGCCGCCTGGCTGCGCGCGCGTTCAGCCGACCCCGCGCAACTGGTGAACCTCGACGGCTGGCTCACCACGGTGACCGCACGCCTGTGCCTGGACCAGCTCCGCGCCCGCCACCGCAGGGGCGAGCTCCCGCTCCGGGCCGACAACATCCCCGACGCGCACCTCGCGACCGACGAGGAGTTCATCCGTCGTGAGAACATCTCCCGCGCGCTGCTCGTCGTCCTCGGCGAACTCTCTCCCCCGCAGCGGGTGGCCTACGTGCTCCACGACCTCTTCGTTGTCCCGTTCGACCAGGTCGCGTCCGTGCTCGACACGACGACGGTCGCGGCGAAGAAGCTCGCGAGTCGGGCGCGGATCCGACTCCGGGCGGCCGGTCCGGTCGACCCACCGCGGCCCGCACGCCAGCTCGAGGTCATCGACGCCTTCCTCGACGCCGCGCGTGGTGGCGACATCGCGCGGCTCGTCACGCTCCTGGCACCCGACGTCGTCCGCACGGCCGACCTCGGGTTCCTCGCCAACGGCGCCGAGCCCGTCGTCCGCGGCGCGCGGGCGGTCGCGGAGGAGACAAGGGCATTCGTGGACCGCATCGCCGTCGCCGTCCCAGTCCTCGTCGACGGCCGCCCCGGCGCGGTCGTCGCTCCCGGCGGGCACCCGCTCGCGCTGATCCGGATCAGCGTCCACGACGGACTCGTCACGAACATCACCATCGCACCCTACGAGCGCCGCGTCGTGTCCCTCCCCGCTGCCGAGTGACGGCGCGCGGGCGGACCCGGCCGATGTCGACGCAGGCGGCGGCGGTCCGACCGATGGTCGTCCCGGCAGCTCGGGCGCGGAGGTGTCACGCCACGTCGAGGGGTACCCGTCGAGCGCGGGAGTCGGGACGGCCCGCGAGGATGCCGGCGAGGATCTCCGCGCCGTCGACGACCCTCGGGCCGGGGCGGTTGAAGTAGGCAGGCCCGTCGACCACCCACACCTGCCCCTGACGCACCGCGGGCAGGTCCGCCCACCCGGGTTGCGCCGTCGCCACCGACAACTCGTCGAAGGTGCGCTCGGGCGTGAACCCGCACGGCCCGAACACCACGACCTCGGGAGCCAGGTCGGCGACCACCGACCACAGGTGCGGGGTGCTGTGCGCGCCCGGCCCGAGCAGCAGGGACCGCCCACCCGCATAGGCGATCTGCTCCGGCACCCAGTGTCCGCCGGGCATCAGCGGGTCGAGCCACTCGACGAACAACACCGTCGGGGCGCCGGTCACCGATCCGGGCAGCGCGGCGAGGCGACGTCCGGCGTCAGCTCGGATCTCCGCCGCCCGGCCCTCGGCGCCGGTCAGCGCGGCCACGGCATCGACGGTGTCCAGGATCCCGTCGATGGTCCGCGCCTCCAGGGAGACCACAGTGGTGTCGAGATCGATCAGACGAACCGCGTCGTTGACCCGCTCGTACGAGACCGCACACACGTCGCACAGATCCTGGGTCAGGATCAGATCCGGCTTCAGGTCCTCCAGCATGGCGACGTCGAGCTGGTACAGCGATGATCCCCGGTGCGCGTCACCGGCGATCGCCGCCGAGATCTCCCGGCTGGTCAGGGCCTCCGGCAGGGACGTCGCAGTCACCGCCGGGACCTCGGCCAGGGCCCCCGGCGGCCAGTCACACTCATGGGTACGCCCGACCAGGTGCCCGGTCAGGCCAAGCATCGCCACGATGTCGGTGGCCGCCGGCAGTAACGAAAGGATCCGCACGCTCTGTGCCTACCAGGCACATCCGGGCACGTCCACTCCCGCGCAGGTGCCGGCCGGCCATCGGTTCACGCTGCGGCACCCGGTTCGCGCTCCGCGTGGCGCGGTTCCTTCTCCCGAATCCGCTGCAACGGTCAGGGTGAGCTTCTAGGCTGTCTGGGCGGCGCGCCCGCTACCGGTGAGGAGCACCGATGACCCCCCGCGAACACCAACACCCGGAGATCGTTGTCGGGCTGGTGGCGATCCCACCGGACCACCCCGCCCGGGTGGCCGACCGGCTCACCGCCGAGCTGGCCCGCGGTCTCGCCGAACGGGTCGACGCGAACGTGCGGTGGACGGTACGGCAAGGCTGGGGAGAGGTGGCGCCGCGCCGCGACAGCGGCGTCGAGGCGCTGCTCGACGATCTTGCCCGACGGCGTTCCGATGACCAGTGGGATGTCGCGATCTGCCTGACCGACCTGCCACTGCATGCCGAACGGGTGCCGCTGGTCGCGCAGACCTCGGCCAGGCGTCGAGTCGCGGTGGTGTCCCTGCCCGCGCTGGGGTTGCACCAGCTGCGGGCGGCCCGCACGGCCATCCCGGATCTGGTGAGCAGGCTGCTGACCGAGACCTCCGACAGGCGGGTGCCGCCGGCCGACGGGACGCCGGCCGAGATGCCGCGGCGGATTCCCGCCGTCCACCGAGTGGTCAGCGAGGCAGACACCGGCGAGCGGCGCTACGTCGCCTCCCGCCTGATCGGCCGGGCGCGGCTGTTGACCGGCATGGTCCGCGCCAACCGCCCCGGGCGTGCCCTGCTGGGCCTGTCCAAGCTGCTGGTCGGCGCGTTCGGCACCGCCGCGTTCGCGCTCACCACGGACACCATCTGGCAGATGGGCGACGCGCTCGGCGGACTCCGGCTCGCCGTGATCATGGTGCTCGGGCTGGCCGCGTTGGTGGCCTGGCTGATCGTCGCGCACAACCTGTGGGAGAAGCCAGACCACGACACACCGACCGAGCTGGCACGGCTGTTCAACCTGGGTACGGTTCTCACCCTCACTCTGGCCACGGCAGTGTCCTACGTGGTGCTGTTCGTGGGAACGGCGCTCGTCGCGGCACTGCTGATCGACACATCCGTGCTGGAACAGATCCTGCAGCGGCCGGTCGACGTCACCGACTATCTGACGCTGGCCTGGATCACCAGTTCGTTGGCCACCGTCGGCGGCGCGATCGGCTCCGGGCTGGAAAACGAGGAGACGGTCCGGGCTGCCGCGTACGGCTACCATCCCCAACCCGATGGCTGGCGGGACGAGAAGGGCGGGCAGTCCCACAGCGGCAGGTAGGCGGGCGCCGGTGGGGCTCAGCCCAGGTGGAGTGGGTAACGCCCGGCAGGTCTGCGCCGGCGATGAGGGCCGTCCGCACGGCGGCGGACGGCACCCGGATGGCCCGGTCAGCGGTGGATAGGCTCTCCCCATCCTGCCGCGCACGGGTTGCGCCTCCCTCCCCGCCCGGCACGCGGGATGCCCACGGAAGGAGTGCGATGACGGAACGAGAGCTTCCCGCGCTGACCCGCGCCGAGCAGGAACTCGTGGACCGCTACCTGCGCATCATCGACCTGGTGGCTCGACTCAACCCGGCTCGGGACAGCGGCCACTTCGACGCGCGGGGTTGTGTCCTTGCCGCGCAGGCGCTGGCGGCGGAGGCCAGGGCGATCGGCGTGGCGGCGGAGACCATGCTCGAACGCGGCGAGGACGAGCTGCACGCCGCGACGCTGGCCCGGGCGATGCGCGCCCTGGACGGCGAGCGCCGCATCGCGCGGCTGCGGCTGCCCAAGAGCTGAACGTCGCGCAGCCGGAGTTGCCACCCTCCGGGCGACTCTGAGACGTGCGCCCGGCCGCACCACGCCGGCGCACCCGGGCAGCACGTGCCCGATCACGCGTCCGACTCGTACGGCAGGGGCGTGAGCCCGTCCTCGCCTTGCCACCAGCGCGAGTCCTTGCCGTAGTAGATGGTACGAGCCCATTCGTCAGGCGATTCGTGGAAGATCAGGTCCTTGTCGCCGATGTGGTCGAGGTGTCCCCACGCCTGGTTCACCCGGCCCACCGCCTCGTCCCGGGTGATCGGGAAGCGCACCAGCATCTCGTGCAGGATCTGCTCGACGAAATCTCGCGCCCTGTCGGTCATGCGCAGTTGCAGCTCCACGGCGTACCCCCTCGCTTCAGCGCACCGCATGCCTGTCCATCATGCCCAACCGCGCCGCGGACCGACCGACCCGAAGACGTCGTCAGCCGGCGGCTCGGCCGGGCATCGTCGCGTTCTGAGTCATCGGCCGATCGGATGGCCGACGGCGATGGACGGCTATTTCCATGTGCGACCGACACCCTGGGACGCCTAGGAAGGAGGCATGACAAACGAACGGACCGTTCCCCTGCTGCCGTGTGCATCAATTGACGACATCGAGACCTTCTACGGAGTTCTCGGCTTCCACACCACCTACAAGCAACGCAAGCCCAACGCGTGCGTGGGGGTGCAGCGGGAAGACCTGCATCTGCAGTTCTTCGAGATCCCCGGATTCGACCCGGAGCAGTCCTACGGCTCCTGCCTCGTGATCACCGCGGACATCGAGGGACTACATCGGGCATTCGCAGCCGGCATGCGCGCCGCGTACGGCAAGGTACTGGTGTCCGGCACGCCGCGGATGACCCGGCCCAGGGCGCGGAAGAACGCCGACGGGTTGGGTGGATTCAGCGTCATCGACCCGGGCGGCAACTGGATCCGCGTCTTTCGGGACGCCGCCACCGCGCCCATGCCGGCCGCCACACCCGCCGGGCGGCTGGCCAAGACCCTGGCGAATGCTGTCGTGCAGGCCGACTCCAGGGGAAGCGTCGCACAGGCCGTACGGATCCTCGACAGCGCGTTGGCCCGCCCACACGCCGACGACGATCCGGTCGAGCAGGTGGAGGTCCTCGTCTACCGCGCCGAACTCGCGATGGTGCTGCACGATCCACAGACTGCGGCCGAGATGCTGACCCGCGCCCGGTCCGTCACGCTCACGGAAGACGAATCCGCAAGGGCGGCATCCGCGTACGACAACGCCGCCGAACTCGCGGCGGCGTTGCGGTGACTCGCGGTACGACCCCTGTGCCGTCTCCGCCTACGGCGCCGGTTCCAGGACGACGACGGGGATCTGGCGGGTGGTCTTCCGCTCGTAGTCGGCGAAGCCTGGATACGCGGCCTTCTGCGCGCTCCAGATCCGTTCCCGCTCGTCCCCGGTGGCGACTCTGGCGACCAACTCGACCTTGTCCGTACCGATCTCCGCTTGGGCCTTCGGGTGAGCCAGCAGGTTGTGGTACCAGTCAGGATTGGTCGGCGCACCGCCCTTGGAGGCGAACACGGCGTAGCCGCCGTCCACCTCCTGGTACATCATCGGGTGCACGCGGGGCTGGCCGCTCCTGGCGCCGACGCTGTGCAACAGCAGCAGCGGCGCGCCGGCGAACTGACCGCCGACCTGCCCACCGTTGGCGCGGAACTCAGCGATGATCTTGTCGTTCCAGTCGCTCACGTCTTCTCCTTGCCTTCGCACACCGGCTCCGTCGACACAATTCTGACAGCCCCGACGGGGCGCGGCACTGTCAGCACCCACCGATGGGCCGACGACCACAGCCGTCGGAGCAATACGAGGCCACCAGATCGGGCATCACCTCGAAACGAGGCCCAATCCCGGGGTGAGTCGCCGGGGCTAGGGTGTCCACTGTGAATCTCGTGGACCTGCTGACCGACGCGGCGGACAAGGGCTTCGGTGGCCTGGACGCGGCCATGCTGCCGGAGTTACGGGCGATCCGCCGAGATGGTCCCGCGCCGGCCCGGCGGCCCGCGCTGCTCGCTCTGCTGCACCTCGGCGGCGAACTGGCGCTCGACCCCGCGGACCTGGCCGTGCTGCGACGGCTCATCGCGATCAAGCTTCCCCACGACCGGCCGTACTCGATCGATGGCTGCTTCAACTCGTGGCTGACCGTGCGTGGCGGTGACCAGCAGGAGATCATGCGGGTGCTCGGTCTGACCAGGTCCGCGCCCGCCACCTACGGCCTCGGCGAGACGCTCGTCGCCCACCTCGGTCACGGCGGGCCCGACCGATCGCGTACGTGGCGACACGTCTTCATCTCACCGATGCTCAACGGCTGGACGGTGGTCTCCGGCCCGAGTTGCGGTCCCGACGACGATCCTCAGGTGGAAGGCTGGGTCCAGGAGCTGAGTTCCCGGTACGGCGACGCGCAGGCCTACTTCTACGGCAGCCAGGGCGACGGCGACGCATGGCTGGTCGGCTCGTGTGGTCAGATCGTGCGCCGCTTCAGCAGTGCGAAGCCGGAGACGTCGACGGGTGAGCCGCTGCCGATCGAGCAGCGCGCCTTGGCCCGTCTCGGTCGCACCGGGCCGCCCGAACGGCTTGACGCCGACGAGCTGTGGGACTTCGTCGGCGAGTGCGCGGCACCGCAGGTCGCGGCCGAGCTGAGCATCGACCCGGTGTTCACCGGCTGGCCCGACGACCTCGACGTGCACGGTCAGCCGCTTGTCGCCTGGCCCGAGTCGGACGACGACGTCAGCATCCTCCGTGACTGCTACGTCTTCCTCATCTGAGTCGATCAGCAAAGCTCCGTACGGGTAGCACCGTGTCCGTGGCCGCCCACGCCTGACTGTCCGTCGCCCGATCCCTCACCACGAGAGGAGATCCAGCCGCCGCCTACACCAAGTGTCATCGCACCGTGCCGAGCTGTTTGACGCTTCGTAGCAGCGGTTCGGACTCGACCCGCTCCACGCCTTCCAGCGAGCTCAGCTTCTCGGTCAGGTACCGGTAGAACGCCGGCATGTCCCGGCAGAGCACCAAGGCCTGCACGTTCGTCGGCCCGGTGGTGGCCGCCGCGAAGACGATCTCCTCGTGCTCGCGAAGCGCCGCACCGACCGCCGCCAGCCGGGACGGACTCACCGCCAGCCAGAGCAGGACCGCGGCGCGGAACCCGTACAGCTCCGGCTCGACCTCCACGTCGGTGTAGAGCGACCCGGACTCGAACAGCTCCTGCATCCGGCGGCGGGCGCTCGACTCCGGCCAGCCGGTGGAGGCCGCCAGCTGCGCGTAACTGAGCCGCCCGTCCCAGGCGAGCGCCTCCAGCAGCGGCGCGTCGGTGGAGGTGAGGTGCGCCGCCGACCGGCCACCGCCCGGTGCCGCCCAGACCGGGGTCAGCGCGGCGATCTGCTCGGCGGTCAGCGCGTCGTCATGAAGGTCCGGGCCGACCGCCCCGCCGACGAACTGGTGAACCACGCAGTGCGCGCTGACCGAGGTCACCCGCGGGGTCCGGGGCAGCTTCTGCAGCAGCAGGGTCTCCCGGTCGACCGAGGCCGGCACCCGCACGTTGCAGACAATCTCGGTACCACCCGAGGTGATCGACACCCAGCCGGTATCCGGGCGGCGGGCCAATGCGCCAGCGATCGGCAACGCCGAGTCCGGGGCGGCGCGCAGGCGGATCAACCAGGTCTCGTACCCCAGCTCGATGGGGTTGGGCATGCCGACCACCCGCAGCCCCGCCTCGGCGCGCAACCGACGGTAACGCCGGGCGACCGTCTGGTCGGAGACGCCGAGCACTGTGCCGATCTCCCGGTACCCGGCCCGGCCGTTGATCCGCAGGGCGTGCGTCACCTGCCGGTCCAGATCGTCGATTTCCACCGCCTCATTTTATCGAACGTCGAGATCCGCAGGAATGATGACTCCGACTAGGGATAATTGTGCGAGGACCGGCATCCTGCAGTGCATGCGCAAATGGTCACCACTGATCGCCGTCTGCCTCGGCACCTTCCTCCTGCTGGTGGACGTCCTCATCGTCGTCGTCGCCCTACCGGCGATCTCCGACGACTTCCACGCGGACTACACCGACCTCCAGTGGGTCATCGACGGGTACGCCCTGTCCCTGGCCGCCCTGGTGCTCGGCGCCGGCTCGCTCGCGGACCGGTTCGGCCGCCGCCGCACCTACCTGAGCGGCATCGGCATCTTCGCGATCTCCTCGCTGCTCTGCGCGCTCGCCCCGAACGAGCAGGCCCTGATCGCCGGCCGGATCCTGCAGGGCTTCGGCGGCGCGGCCATGTTCGCGTGCACCGCCGCCCTGCTCAACTTCACCTACCACGGCCACGACCGGGGCGTCGCGTTCGGCATCTGGGGCGCGGTCAACGGCGTCGCCGCCGCGGCCGGCCCGCTCGCCGGCGGCCTGCTCACCGAGCACTTCAGTTGGCGCTCGGTGTTCCTGATCAACCTGCCGATCTGCCTGGTCGCGGTCTGGTTCACGATCCGCGGGGTGAGCGAGTCCCGGGCGCCGTGGGGTGGCCGCTTCGACCTGCCCGGCACGATCAGCTTCACCGTGGCGGCAGCCGCCCTGACGTACGGTCTGATCCGCGCCGGTGAAGCCGGCTGGACCGACGGCGTAACCCTGGCCGCGTTCGCCGCCGGCCTGCTCGCCCTGGTCCTGTTTCTCTTCGCCGAAACCCGCTCGGACCACCCGATGCTCGACCTGACCCTGTTCCGCCGGGTGCCGTTCACCGTGCTGATCGTCGCCGCGTTCCTCGCCCACGCAGCCGCGTTCAGCTACCTGCCGTTCAGCATGATCTGGCTGCAGCGGGTACTCGGCGATGGCCCCGTCGACGCCGGCCTGTACGGCGCCCTTCCGATGGCCGCCGCTGCCCTGGTCGTCGGCGCGTCCGCCGGCCGGTTCCTGCCGCGGATCGCCCCGCGCTGGACCGTCGGCCTCGGGCTGCTCCTGATCGCCGTCGGAAACCTGCTGCAGGCCAGGATCGACACGGACAGCACCGGCGCGACCCTGATCCCCGGACTGATCGTGGCCGGTCTCGGCGTCGGCTGCGTGCTGCCCACGAACGCCTCGGCGGTGATGGCCGAAGTGCCACGCGAGCGCAGCGGGATGGCCGGCGGGGCGCTCAACACGTTCCGCCAGCTCGGGCTCGCGTTCGGCGTCGCGGTCTTCGGGACCGTCTTCACCAACCGGATCGCCGACGGGCACGGCTCGCCGGACGGGTTCGCTGACGGACTGAACGCGACCCTGCTGATCGCCTCCGGAACCGCCCTGGCCGGCGGGGTCCTGGTGCTCGTCCTGGTCCGCAAGCACGCCGCCGCGCCGGTCGCGGCACCGGCCCCGGAACCGGCGGAACCCTCGGCCCATCGATAAGGGTGCTCGTCCCCGGGTGTGCGGCGCACCGAGTGTGACGCCGTTCACCCGGGCATGTGCACCTACCTCGACCTCCCGGCAGGTGTGGACTATCCGCGACGGTCAGGCCGCCGCTGTCCCGGCGATCCGCTCGGAGAACTCGACGAGGCGGTTGGAGAACCCCCACTCGTTGTCGTACCAGCCGCGCACCTTCACCTGGTTGCCGACGGTCTCGGTCAGCGGCGCGTCGAAGATGGACGAGTACGGGTTGCCGACGATGTCCGCCGAGACCAGCGGCGCCTCGGAGTACTGCAGGTAGCGCCGCAGCCGCGGGGAGCTGGCCGCCTCGCGGAACGCCGCGTTGACCTCCTCGGCATCGGCACGTCGCCGCAGGACCACGGTGAGGTCGGTGATCGACCCCGCCGGGATGGGGACGCGTAGAGCGGAGCCGGTGAGACGGCCGTCGAGTTCCGGGATGACCTTGCCGATCGCCTTCGCCGCGCCCGACGACGTGGGAATGATCGACAGGGCTGCCGCACGGGCCCGGCGCAGATCGGAGTGCGGGGCGTCGTGGAGCCGCTGGTCGCTCGTGTAGGCGTGGACCGTCGTCATCAGTCCGGATTCGACGCCGAACGAGTCGTTGAGCACCTTCGCCAGCGGCGCCAGCGAGTTCGTGGTGCACGAGCCGTTGGAGAAGACGTCGTGGCTGTCCGGGTCGAGCCTGTCGTCGTTGACCCCGAGCACGAACGTGGGGACGTCCCCCTTGGCCGGCGCCGAGATGACGACCTTCCTCGCGCCACCCTTGAGGTGGGCCGCCGCGGCGAGGCCGTCCGTGAAGTGGCCGGTGGACTCGATGACGACATCGGCGCCTACCTCACCCCAGGGGATGACGGCCGGATCGGACTGCGCGAAAACCTTCATGCGAGTGCCCTGGACGACGATCGCGTCGCCGTCGAAGGCGACACCGTCGAGGTGGCCGGAGACCGAGTCCCACTCGAGCAGGGTAGCCAGCGTGCGGGCGTCGGTGAGGTCGTTGACCGCGACCACCTCGACGTCGGCGTTGTTCGCCAGGGCCGCGCGCAGGTAGCTGCGCCCGATCCGTCCGAACCCGTTGATGCCGATGCGTACCGTCATGGCTTCAGTTCCTCCTGTTGTGTCGTGAGTACGGGTGGCGCCGCCGCCCGGAGCAGGTCGAGTGCGCCGGCGCGGGCGTCGTCGAACGGGCCCGGATCCTGCTGAGCGATCGCGAGCACGTAGCCGCCCTGCAGGACGGCCATCAGGGTGTGGGCAAGACGCTCGGGGTCGAGGTCGTCCCGCAGCTCGCCCGCGGCGATGGCTTCCCGAAGCACCCTGACCCAGCTGACGTGGACCTGAGCGAACGCGCGTGCCACCGGGGCAAGTAACACCGGGTCCTCCCGAACCTGCGGGTCCTGGGTCATCCGGCCGACCTTGCAGCCCTTGAGGGCGTCGCGCGTGCGCATCAGGTACGCCTCGATGCGGGCCATCGGGTCGCCCGGGCCGTCCAGTTCGGACACGGCCGGCAGCAGGTCGCCGACGTTGCGCTCCAGCGCGGCGAGCGCCAGGTCGCGTTTGGACGGGAAGTGGTGGTACATGCTCCCCTGGCCGACACCCGAGCGTTCGCGCACGTCACGCGGGCTGGTGTCGGCGTAGCCGCGCTCCCACATGAGCTCGCTCATCGTGTCGACAAGGAGTTTCCGCGAATCCATTCCCGCAGTGTACCTACTGGTATGTACAGCGCACCCCGGAGCGCCCACTGCGGTCACCACGTGGCGATCGCGACCTCCTCGGCCAACCGGTCGTGACAGGAGCCCCGGCCGGACCGCCGGTTACAGCCAGTCGTGTTCGCGGGCGTAGCGGGCCGCTTCGTGGCGGGTCCGGGTCTGGGTCTTGCGCATCGCGTTGGAGAGGTAGTTGCGGACGGTGCCCGGGGCGAGGTGAAGCCGCGCGGCGATGTCGGCGACCGAGTAACCCTCGCCGGTGACCCGCAGGACGTCGGCCTCACGATCGGTGAGGGGGCAGTCCTCGGTGACGGCGAGCGCGGACACGTCCGGGTCGATCCAGCGTTTCCCCGCGTGCAGCGTGGCGATGACCGAGGTGATGTGGCCTGGCTCGGCGGACTTGCTGACGAATCCCTGGACGCCCAGCTTCAGCGCCTTGCGCAGCACGCCGGGGCGGGCGTGCCGGGTCAGCATGAGGATCACCTGCTCCGGACGCTCGCGGCGGATCTCGGCGACCGCGCCCAGGCCGTCCACGCCCGGCATCTCCAGGTCGATGACCAGCACGTCGGGCCGGTGGCGCAGGGTGGCGTCGATCGCCGCCTGGCCGTCCTGGGCCTCGGCCAGCACAGTGATGTCGCCCTCCATCGGCAGCAGCGCGGACAGGGCGGTGCGCAGCAGCGCCTCGTCGTCGGCGAGCACGATCGTGGTCATCGGCCGTCACTCCGCTCCGCGTCGGCACGCACGGCGGGGAACGTCGCCGCTGTCCGGAACCGTCCCTGCTGCTGTTCCACTGTCAGCTCACCTCCGTCGCCGGCCACCCGTTGCCGCAGTGCCGCCAGTCCCCTGAGTTCGGGGGGCGTGGTGTCGGTTGCCCCGTCGTTGACGATGGTGATGCCCGAGCCGGTGAGCGTGATCTGCACGTGGGTGGCCTGCGCGTGCCGCAGGATGTTCGTGGTCGTCTCCCGCAGCACCTGCCCGAGCAGTTCGCTGGCGCGGGCATCGACCTCGGCCTCCCGGGTCACCCGGACCCGGATGCCGGCGGCCTCGAACAGGTTCTTCGCGTTCTCGATCTCCGCGGTCAGGTTGAGCCGCCGTTACGCGTAGGCGAGTTCCTTGGTCTGCGCGATGGTGTCACTGACCAGCGCGTACGTCTCGCGCAGTTCCTTCTCCGCCCGAGCGGAGTCGTGAAGCAGCAGTCGCTGGGCCAGGGCGATCTTCAGCTTGACCACGTGCAGGGTGTGGCCCTGGATGTCGTGCAGGTCGCTGGCGAACCGCACGCGCTCCCGGACCACGGCCAGCTCCGCCTCGCGTTCCCGGGTCTGTTCGAGCTCCCGGATGAGGTCGTAGAACCGCTCGCCCACCACCGTGAAGACCGTCACGACGACGGTGAGGACGGTCGGGATCAGGACGTACGTCAACAGGACGTGGCCGATGTCGTCCCGCTGCACCAGCAGCCGCGCCGTACCGACGGCGGCGACGTAGGTGAACAGCCCGGCCATCGTCCAGGCCCGGTGCCGTCGCACCTCGCGCAGGGCGAGCGAGCCGACGGCGCAGACACCCCAGTAGGCGTTGGGGCTGCCGGTCACCAGGACCCCGAGCGGCCAGACCGCTGCCGCCACGACCAGGCAGGGCAGCGCGACCCGGGCGAGGTCGTTGGCCGTCCACCGTTCGAAGGCCACCACGGCCGCCGCGGCCCCGGGCGCGAGGACGGCGAGGTGCCACCAGGCTTGCGCGTCGGTGTAGAGCAGGACCACCGCGGCGAACACCACGGGGGGCAGTGCCGTGGCGAGGTTGAGCCGGCGCAGCCTTCCCTGCGTCGACTCGGTGAAGCGCGGCGATCTCGCGGTCACCGTCTCAGTATCCGGCAGCCCGGGGCCACGACCAGTGACACCACGTCACATCCGGTGATGACGTGGTGCCACTGACGGGTCGGCCGTCCCCGCGCTGTCATGGGTGCATGTCCACCACACCCGTCATCGAAGTCGAACGGCTGAACCTCACCTACGGCGACTTCCACGCCGTGAAGGATCTTTCCTTCGAGGTACGGCCCGGAGAGCTCTACGCACTGCTGGGCACCAACGGAGCCGGGAAGACCTCGACGCTGGAAGTTGTCGAGGGACACCGCCCGCCGACCTCGGGCACCGTACGCGTCTTCGGGCGCAGCCCCGACGACCGGCGGGCGGTACGTCCCCGGATGGGCGTCATGCTCCAGGAGAGCGGGTTCTCCCCCGATCTCACCGTCCGTGAGTCCGTCGGTCTGGTCGGCCGGCTCACCCGACGCACCGACGACGTCGACCGGGTGCTCGACCTGGTCGACCTCACCGGCCGGGCCGGCCGCAAGGTGTCGCAGCTGTCCGGCGGGGAGAAACGGCGGCTGGACTTCGCCACCGCGGTCTACGGCAGCCCGGAGCTGATCTTTCTGGACGAGCCGACCACCGGCCTCGACATCCAGTCCCGCGACGCCGTCTGGACGACGGTAGACCGGCTGCGGGAGAACGGTGCGACCGTCGTGCTCACCACGCACTACCTGGAGGAGGCACAACAGCGCGCGGACCGGATCGGGCTGATGCACGAGGGCGCCCTCCACCGGGAGGGCACCGTCTCCGAGCTGACCCGCACCCTGCCCGCGGTCATCCGCTTCTCCCTCGCGGCGCCGACGCCGACGCTGCCGGTACGGGCCGCCGTCGACGGGGACGGGAAGGTCGTGGTCGAGACCTTCGAGCTGC
The DNA here is from genome assembly GCF_043197345.1 of Micromonospora sp. NPDC049175. Lineage (NCBI taxonomy): Bacteria > Bacillati > Actinomycetota > Actinomycetes > Micromonosporales > Micromonosporaceae > Micromonospora > Micromonospora sp. NPDC049175. Next base: position 585,915 of record NZ_JBICSY010000001.1, read on the forward strand.
AGAAGGACCTGCACCTCCTGCTCGGCTGGGCGCAGGACCACGCCGTGGAGCTGCGGGACCTGGCGGCGGGGCCGACCCGGCTCGACGACGTCTTCCGCGCCATCAACAGTTGATCTCGTTCTTCCGACAGGAGCCTCACCGTGTTGTCCATCGCGTCCAGCGAACTGATCCAGATCTTCCGCAACCGGCTGGTACTGATCACCAGCCTCATCATCCCGGTAGTGGTCAGCGCGTTCTTCGTCCGCCAGCACGAGACCTACGCCGCCCTCGGCAGCCTCGGCTACATCGCCGCGATCGTCATGTTCACGATCGCCGCGTTCGGGCTCTACGCCACGGCCGTCACCACCTTGGCGTCCCGGCGGCAGAACCTCTTCCTCAAGCGGCTGCGCTCCACCGCCGAAGGCGACGCCGGCATCCTCGCCGGCCTCCTGCTGCCCGTACTCCTCCTGACCGTGGTGCAGGTGACCGCGATCCTGACCGCCCTGGCCGTGGTCGCCGGCGGACCGGCGAACGTCGCCCTGCTGGTGGTGGCGGTCCTCGCGACCGCGGCCATGATGATCGGCCTGGCGCTGGCCACGGCCGGGCTGACGAACTCCCCCGAACACGCCCAGGTCACCACCCTGCCCGTCACCCTCGGGGTGATCGCCGTGGCCAGTTGGGTGGGCATCTCCGGCACCGAGGACCTCGCCTGGCTCAAGCGGCTGCTGCCCGGCGGCGCCGCCACCGAACTGACGATGAACGCCTGGAACGGCGGCGTCGCCGTGGCCGAATCACTGCTTCTGCTCGCCCCCACGCTCGGCTGGGTCGTCATCGCCGTCGCCCTCGCCACCCGCCTCTTCCGCTGGGAGCCCCGCCGATGAGCACCGACCTCCGCTCGCACACTCCGACCCTGGTGGAAGATCTCCTACTGCTTCTGTTCCAACCCAGGTCCGGGACCATCGCGGGTGAGAACACCCTCTTCTACGTCCTCGGCGGAGCCGTCCTCGCGGACCTCGCCCTCGGCGAGCACCTGACCACCACGGACCGAGGACGGGTCAGCAGCGTGGCGGGTCGCCCACCGTCGGATGACCTCCTGCGCCCGGCGTGGGACTACCTCGCCGAGAAACCGAGGGGGGTGCAGACGGCACTGGCCGCGATCGGTCCCGCCCTGCGCGAGCCGGTGTTGGAGCGGCTCATCGCACGAGGCGACATCGACCAGGAGGCCCGTAAGGTGCTCGGCCTGTTCCGGACGACGGCCCTACGGGACGGCAGAACCGAACGACGGGCCCGCGTGCTCGCCGACGTTCGGCGGGTCCTCGTGGACGGTGCGGAGCCGCAAGCCCGGGTCGCCGCGCTCACGGCGCTGCTCTCGGCGAGCGGAACGCTCCCGCAGTTCGACCGCGAGATCCCGTGGACGTCATCGGTGATCAGCCGTGCCAAGGAACTCGAGCGGGGCGACTGGGGCGCCGACGCCGCGGCGGCAGCCGTGACCCGCACCGTGACGGCCACCGTCGTCAACAGCGCCATCGCGGCCAGCACCGTGCTTCCTCGAAGCTAGGACCTCTGTCAGCGGCAGCCGCTCACCGCCTGGGGTTGGGCGGATGGGGCCGCTCGGGCGGTTTTCCCCTGGCGTGGATGGCGTCGGAAGCGGCGATGCCGGCGAGGACGACGACGGCGGTGACGGCCACGGCCAGCGGCGGCAGGAGAATCATGAACGGCGAGGCGCCGGCAAGCGTCAGAGCGCCGATGATCCGCGAGTGGGACACCCGGTCGAATACGGCGTATTCCACCAGGGCTCGCCCGATCAGGAAGAGCATCGGTCCGCCGAGGACGACGAGGATCCACCCCGCGTTTGTGTGCCCGAACGGATGTTCGATCACGATCTCGTATCCGACGGCGACGGCGACGATCCCCGCGACCATGAGGACGTGCGCCAGGAAAGCCTCCCGGATGAGGTGCGCGGGCTCGACGGAGGCTCTGATGGCTTCGGGCAACAACTGGCCCGCCCGGAAGAGGTAGACGCGGAACAACAGCACGGTGGTGATGAATGCGACCGCGAAGGCCGCCGCGGCTCCGCTGTGCCGAAACGACGTGTCGCTGTATGCCGATCCCGTTGTGAGAATGAGTTCGCCGAGAGCGATGATGAAGAATTGTCGGTAGCGCTCGGACAGATATTCGGCCAGTACGGGCCACTGCTGTTGGGTGGGTCGGGACCACGGCGCGGGATAGAACAGCAGCAGTGCCGCGCAGTCGATGGCGATCGCGAGCGTCCACAACAGGCTGCGGGCCAGGTCCGTCGCGATCGCTCCGGCGATCCACGGCAGGGCCGACAGCGTGAACCAGAAGAACACTCCGGCCGCTCGACGCTGAGCCGGGTGGCCACGCAGCAGCGGGACGATGACCAGCCCACGAATGATGTGGACCGCGACGTACGCGCCGGCGAAGGCCAGACCCCGGTCACCGAACGCCTGCGGCACCGCGACCGCCATCACCAGCGCGCCGAGCATGGCCGTGTAGACAAGCAACTGGAGTTGCGGTCGCTGCGGATCGTAGAGGTCGGTGACCCACGCCGTGACGAACCACAACACCATGAAGGCCAGCAGCAACAGCAGCGTCTCGCCGGCCTCGACAAGGACGATCCGTTGCTCGGTGAGTTCCTCGACCAGCCGTTGTGAGACCCGATTGAGGGCGAAGACGAACACCAGGTCGAAGAAGAGTTCCAGCAGACTGGGTCGCTGCGGTTGCCCCGGCTTTCGAAGCAGCGCCGCTGCCCTTGTCGACATGGGCCGCCCGTTTCTGCCGGCTTCGCGTGCCTGGGTATTGGTACCACACGGGGCAGGCCGTCGAGTCGATACCCGAAGAATGCCGTCGGGCCATACCGTCGCTTGTCGTCGTCAATTCCGCGCCGACGGCGGGGCGTTCCCGCCCACAGCTCAGGGTTGTTTCCCCCTTCGTGGGGTACGCGCGGTCCGCCACGCGGGCGCCGTCGGATCAGCCGAGCGGGTCGGCGTCAGCCGCGTACACGCCAGGGGGCTGTTACCGGATGGATCGGCGAGAGGCGGGCGGACGCGCCGGGGCTGACGGCTTCGTGGAACTACGGGTGCACGGGGTGTCCGCCACCGGCCCGGAGGCCCTGCTGGATCGACCGCACGCGCAGCAGGTGGCGGGTGACCACCGGGGCGGCTTCTACCGACCGCGGCCGGGAAACCAGGAGGACGGCGCGGCGGACGGAGTGACGCTGGAGGCCTACCGCTGGAACAACCTGCCCGCTGGCAACGCGGTACGAACGCTGGCGATGGTGATCCTGTTGCCGTTCATGCTGATCAACCTGGCCATCTGGATGCGTCCGGCCAGAGCCGGTTCCGACCCGGTGATCAAGGCCCTGTGCCGGTTGTTGGCGCTCACCCTGACCGGGATGTACGTGCTCAGCATGGTGGGGATCGCGCTGGATGTGATCGCGTGGAAGTGCATGTCCTCGCCCGAGTGTCTGGCCGGACGCAGTTGGCTCTCCTGGCTCGGGGGCCGCCCGGCGGGACTGCGCCTGGCGGTGCTCGCGCTTGCGCCAGTCGCGGCCATCAGCCTGGTGTGGGGGCTCAGCGCGCGGCCGGCGCTCCCCTTCCACGTCTTCCGCGCGGCCGGCCAGCCTCTCGCGGCGCACCGGCTCACCGCCGTCGGTCGGTGGGACAACGACCCGCTGGTCGGCCGACTGCGCTCGATTCACGTCGCGGCGGCGTTCGCCACGCTGGATCTCAGCCTGCTCGGCGCCCGAGCCGCACAGGGTTTGTCGACCGGCACCGTCGCGCTGACGGCGGCTGCCGGGCTTCTGCTGATCACGTGTGCGGTGCTGCTCTGCACTCCACCGCTGAGCGCGCCCACGGAGTGGCGGCTCGACCGGTTGGTCAGCGCCCTGTGTACGGTCGCCCTCGCGCTGACCGTGCTGGTCTGGATCCACGTCCTGACCAGTTCCGCCTCCTGGCCGGAGCGGAACGGGCTACCCGGCTACAACCTGACGGTTGTCGGGCTGTTCATCGGTCAGGCGGTGCTGCTGGCCGCCCTGGGGGCGGCGCTGTTCTGGCACCGGGACCGACAGCGGGATGGAGCGCCCTCGCTCGGGTTCGGCGCCCTGGCGGCCTCCGTCGCCGCGATCAGTCTGGCACTGACGTTCTCCGCCGAACTGGCCTACCGCGTGTCCGACGTCCTGAACCGGGGCGCACCGACCGCGGAGGCGCTGATCACCAGCCCACCACGTGCCTGCGTCTGGGCGATCTTCGGTTTCTCACTGGCGGTGCTGGTGACGCTGGCCGTCGCCGGCCTGGATTCGCTGGCGTCACGACCGGGACGGATCCGTGCCGCGTCGGCAATCCTCGCTCGTGACTTCCCGGACGCGCCGGCCGATGCCACCCCACGGCTGCGGCAGGTGCGCAGGAGCATCGCCCATGCGCGGTTCACCGAGAGACTGGTGCCGCTCGCGGTGCTCTACGCCTGCCTTGCCGGAATCGGCATGACGATGGTCGCGCTCGCCCTGCTGCCGACGCCACCGGGCGAGTTGATCCAGCGCTACGTGGGGTTGCCGGCCAGCTTCGTCGACTTCGGCATCGGTGTCGGCAGCTACCTGATCGCCGCGATCATCGTCGGCCTGGTCATCGGCGGGATCTTCGCCTACCGCACCCCTGGATTCCGCAGGTACGTGGGCGTGCTGTGGGACCTGGGCACCTTCTGGCCCCGAGCCGCCCACCCGTTCGCGCCGCCGTGCTACGCCGAACGGGCCGTTCCCGAACTGACCTGCCGGATCACCCACCTCGTCGACTCCGGCAACACGGTGGTGCTCACCGGACACAGCCACGGCTCCGTCCTGATCGCCGCGACAGTGCTCCAACTGCCACCACGGATCACCGACCGGATCGCCCTGCTGACCCACGGCTCGCCGCTGCGACGGCTGTACGCCCGGCTGTTTCCCGCGTACCTCAACGACGAGGTGATCCACGAGATCGCCGACCGGGTCGACTGGCGGTGGGTGAACCTGTGGCGGGACACCGATCCCATCGGCGGCCGCGTCCTTCCACCGCAACGACCCGACGAGGTGCCCGCCGCATCCGCGAAGAATGCGACGGTGGACCGACGGCTTCGCGACCCGCGCGGCGTCACCGCTCCGGCCGGCGACATCTTTCCGCCGCCGATCAAGGGACACAGCCCCTGCGAATCCGACAAGGCGTTCGACGAGGCGGTGCGTGAGCTCGCCGACCACCTTCGCTGAGCGAGCAGTGGCGGGCGGGCTCCCGCGCGTCGTCCACCCCAGCCCTCCGTACGCGGCCCGAGGGTCGCAGAGCGTTACGACCTTGGTATGGATCGGAAACAGTGCCCGGCAAGCATCGGACGGGTGAGCGCATCGTCCATGATCGATACGCACTGTCCCTACTGCGCCATGCAGTGCGGGATATCCCTGACGATCGGCAACGGGCCGCCTCAGCTGGCGCCCACCGAGTTCCCGGTCAACAGGGGCGGTCTGTGCGCCAAGGGATGGACTGCCGCCGACCTTCTCGACCACGGTGACCGGCTGCTGAGCCCGCTCGTCCGCAAGGATCCCGCCGACCGCACCAGCCCGTTGCGACAGGCAGGCTGGGACGAGGCCCTCGACCGTATCGTCGACGCCATCCGTACCAGCCAACACCGGTACGGCCCGGACAGCGTCGGGGCCTTCGGTGGTGGCGGGCTGACGAACGAGAAGGCGTACGCGCTGGGCAAGTTCGTCCGGGTGGCGCTGCGGTCGGCGTCGATCGACTACAACGGCCGGTTCTGCATGTCGTCCGCGGCGACCGCCTCGAACCGCTCCCTCGGGATCGACCGTGGGCTGCCGTTCCCCCTGGCCGACATCGCCCAGGCGCAGGCCGTGCTGCTGGTCGGCGCGAATCCGGCCGACGCGTTGCCGCCCTCCATGCAGTACTTCGACGCCGGACGGGCCGCCGGCGCGCGGCACGTCGTCGTCGACCCCCGCCGTACGACCACCGCGGGGGGCGCTCACCTCCACCTGCAGCCACTGCCGGGCACGGATCTCGCACTGGCCAACGGAATGCTGCACGTCGCGATCCGCGAGGGCCTGGTCGACGAGACGTACGTGCGCGACCGCACGAGCGGCTTCGACGCGGTCCGGGCCACCGTCGCGGCGTACTGGCCGGACCGGGTGGAGCGGATGACCGGCGTGCCGGAACGGGACCTGCGGGAGACGGTACGGCTGCTGGCGACCGCGACGTCGGCGATGGTGCTCACCGCTCGCGGCGCCGAGCAGCACAGCAACGGCACGGACACCGCGCAGGCGTACCTCAATCTGGCCCTCGCCCTGGGCCTGCCCGGACGGCCCTTCTCCGGCTACGGCACGATCACCGGGCAGGGCAACGGGCAGGGTGGCCGCGAGCACGGGCAGAAAGCCGACCAACTGCCCGGCTACCGGCGCCTGGACGACCCCGCGGCGCGCGCGCACGTCGCGGCCGTCTGGGGCATCGACCCGGACGAGCTGCCCCGGCCGGGCCGGTCGGCCTGGGAGATGCTCGACCGGCTCGGGACCGACGACGGAGTACGCGTGCTGCTCGTGCTCGCCAGCAACATCGCCGTGTCGGCCCCACACGCCAACCGGGTGATGGACCGGCTGCGGGCGCTGGACCTGCTTGTCGTCTCCGACATCTTCCTCTCCGAGACCGCAGCCGTGGCCGACGTGGTGCTGCCCACGGCCCAGTGGGCGGAGGAGGACGGCACGATGACGAATCTGGAGGGACGCGTCATCCGCCGTAAGCGGGCCCTGTCGCCACCGCCGCAGGTCCGCACCGACCTGCGGATGCTCGCCGACCTCGCCGGCCGGCTCGGGCGCGGCCAGTACTTCGACGACGATCCGCGCCGCGTCTTCGACGAGTTGCGGCGGGCCAGCGCCGGCGGGACCGCCGACTACGCCGGAATCACGTACGAGCGCATCGAGGCGGAGCAGGGGGTCTTCTGGCCGTGTCCGAGCGAGGACCATCCCGGTACGCCACGGCTGTTCATCGACCGGTTCCCCACCGCCGACGGGCGGGCGACGTTCTTCCGGGTGGAGCACCGGGATCCGGCGGAACTGCCCGACGCCGACTATCCGTACGTGCTGACCACCGGCCGCAACATGCAGCAGTACCAGAGCGGCAACCAGACCCGCCGGGTCGGCGCCCTGACCATGGCGCTGCCCGACGCCCGGGCGGAGTTGCACCCGGACCTCGCCCGCCGGCACGGCATCGCCGACAACGACGTGGTGGAGCTGCGCAGCCGACGCGGGCGGGCGCTCTTTCGGGCGCGTCTCACCAACGGCATCCGCCGCGACACCATCTTCGCACCGTTCCACTGGGCCGGCAGCTCCGCCGTGAACGCGCTGACCGACCCGACGCTGGACCGCCATTCGCGGATGCCTGCCTTCAAGGCCTGCGCGGTGTCGATCGCGCGCGCGGGCGGCCCGGACGACACCGACCTGTTGACCAACCCACCGCCCAATCCAGCATCTCTGTGAGCAAGGGAGCGTCGCTGTGCACACCACTCCCCGTTTCTTGCAAGGCGTCTACAGCTTCGAGGGCAAGGGCCTCGACCGGCCCGGCCTCGTCGACGGCACGCTCAGCTACGTGGTGCCGGGCGGTGTCGTCGCCCAGCCGGTCTACTTCCGGGGCGGCAATGCCAGTGACGAGCTGATCTGTGTCCTGCTCATGCGCGACGGCCAGCCGATGCGCTACTTCCCGATCGGCGCCAAGTCCGACGTCCACGTGCCGCTGCGGGTGGTCGAGGACCTCGACTCCGGCACCGGTCTCGAGGTGCACGTGGCGGCGCCCGCCGGGGTGTCCGGCACCGTGATCGTCGACCTGGGGCTGGTCGAGGTCTGATGGACGCCGTCGACAAGCGCCGGCGCCTCGTCGTGGTGGGCAACGGGATGGCCGGCGCCCGCACGGTCGAGGAGATCCTCGAACGCGGCGGGGGCGACCAGTTCGCCATCACGATGTTCGGCGAGGAGCCGTACGGCAACTACAACCGCATCCTGCTCTCCAACGTGCTCTCCGGGGTCGACGACGAGGCGGGCATCTTCCTCAACGACATGTCGTGGTACGCCGAGAACGACATCACCCTGCACGCCGGCACCCGGGTCACCCGCATCGACCGCTTCGCGCGACGGATCTACGCGGACGACGGCACCGAGACGCCGTACGACAAGCTGATCATCGCCACCGGCAGCCGGGCGTTCGTCCCGCCGATTCCCGGCATCCACCGCCCTGGGCGCGGCTACCACCAGGGAGTGTTTGCGTTCCGCACCATCGACGACACCCGCAACATGATCCGGTACGCCCGCGAGCACGAGCGCGCGGTGGTGATCGGCGGCGGCCTGCTCGGGCTGGAGGCCGCCCGCGGCCTGCAGAACCACCTGGCCCACGTGACCCTTGTGCACGCCGCCGGCCACCTGATGAACGCGCAACTGGACGCTCAGGCGGGCGCGATCCTGCGGCGCAGCATCGAGCGACTCGGCATCGAGGTCGTCCTCGGCGCGCACACCACCGAGGTGCTCGGCAAGCACGCCGTGACGGGGGTCAAGCTCAAAGACGGTCGGACCATCGCCTGCGACGTCGTCGTCGTGGCCGCCGGCATCCGGGCGAACGCCGAGATGGCCGCGACCAGCGGGCTGCCGGTGGAGCGGGGCATCGTCGTCGACGACCAGATGCGCGTGCAGGACGAGGTCGACATCTACTCGGTCGGCGAGTGCGCCCAGCACCGCGGCGAGACGTACGGCCTGGTGGCTCCGCTGTGGGAGCAGGCGCGAGTGCTCGCCGACCACATCACCGGGACGAACCCGAACGCTGCGTACCACGGCTCTCGGCTGGCCACGAAGCTCAAGGTGGCGGGCGTGGACGTCGCCTCGATGGGCCTGAAGGAGGCGGAACGCGACGACGACGAGACGATCGTCTTCGCCGAGCCGCGCAAGGGCGTCTACAAGAGCCTCGTCATCCGCGACGACCGGCTCGTCGGCGCGACCCTCCTCGGCGACGTGCGGAAGGTCGCGTTCCTCATGCAGGCCTTCGACCGTGGGCTGGCCCTGCCGAAGGAGCGGGTCGAGATGTTGTTCGACCTCGGCGCGCCGTCGGCGGAGGTGAGTGCCGCGGAGCTGGGCGACGACGTGCAGGTGTGCAACTGCAACGGCGTCACCAAGCGGGCGCTGGTCGGCACCGTGCACGGCGGCGTGAAGACGCTCACCGGTGTCATGGACGCCACCCGTGCCGGCAAGGGCTGCGGGTCGTGCAAGGGCCTGGTCGCCCAGATCGTCGAGTGGGCCGCCGACGGCAAGGTCGAGGACGACCCGGCCGCGAGCTGGTACGTCCCCGGTGTGCCGATGCCCAAGGCGGAGCTGATGGCGGTGATCCGGGAACACGGCCTGAAATCCGTCTCCGCGGTGTTCGCCACCCTCGTGCCCGGCGGCGAGGAGGACGCGAAGAGCAAGATGGGCCTGGCCTCGCTACTGCGGATGATGTGGGGCGACGAGTACGTCGACGAACGCGACGCCCGCTTCATCAACGACCGGGTGCACGCCAACATCCAGCGCGACGGCACCTTCTCGGTCGTCCCCCAGATCAAGGGTGGCGTGACCACACCGGCGCAGCTCAAGCGGATCGCCGAGGTGGCCGAGAAGTACTCGGTGCCACTGGTGAAGATCACCGGCGGCCAGCGCATCGATCTGCTCGGCATCCGCAAGGAAGACCTGCCGAGGGTGTGGGCGGACCTCGACATGCCGTCCGGGTACGCGTACGGCAAGAGCTTCCGGACGGTCAAGACCTGTGTCGGCTCCGACTTCTGCCGCTTCGGCGTCGGCGACTCCACAGCTCTCGGCATCGCGATCGAGGACCGGTTCAAGGCCATCGAGGGCCCCGGCAAGATGAAGCTCGCCGTCACCGGCTGCCCCCGTAACTGCGCCGAGGCGTACGTGAAGGATCTCGGTGTGGTCGCCATCGACGGCGGCCGGTGGGAGATCTACGTCGGCGGGGCCGCCGGCGCCCACGTACGCAAGGGGGACCTCCTCGCCGTCGTCGACTCGGCCGACGAGGTGATCACGCTGACCGGCCGGTTCCTGCAGTACTACCGGGAGAGCGCGAACTGGTTGGAACGCACGTACGCGTGGGTGCCCCGGCTCGGCATCGACCACATCCGGGCGGTGGTCGTCGACGACAGCGACGGCATCGCGCAGCGGCTCGACGCGGCCATGGCCGCCTCCGTGGCCGCGTACCGGGACCCGTGGCTGGAACGGCGCGACCCGGTCACTCCGGGGCAGTTCCGCACCTCCCTGCCATTGACGGTCCTGCCCCAGGTGCCGGTCCGCGAAGCCGTACCGGTTCCTCCGGCCTCCCCGAGGCGGGCGTGATGGCCCGGCTCATCGCCGTGGAACACCGGCTGGGGCCGGTCGACGAGATCCCCCTCGGGGAGGGGCGCGCCTACGCCGTGGGCGACGACATGATCGCCATCTTCCGGCTGCGTGACGGCAGCCTGCGCGCGGTGTCGGCGGTCTGTCCGCACGCCGGCGGGCCGCTCGCGGACGGCTTGGTGGACATGACTGTCGTCGTCTGCCCCCTGCACCAGAACACCTTCGAGTTGGCGACCGGCCGTTCGACCACCGGACAGCCCCCACTCGCCGTGTACCCGGTCCGTGCCGACGCCGACGGACGCCTGGTGGTGGGTCTGCCGCCGGCCTGAGGAGCGAACCACGCACGGTGTCGAGCGGACCGAGGACTCACCTGGGAGGAACCATGACCACGGCCGTTTCCGGCAGCATCGAGCAGGACCGGCGCAGCCTGACCCTTCGCGGGCACTGGATCGACGACTGGCGGCCCGAGGACCCCATCTTCTGGGAACGCCGGGGATCCCGCATTGCCCGACGCAACCTGATCTTCTCCATCTACTCCGAGCACATCGGCTTCTCCATCTGGACGATGTGGTCGGTGCTGGTGCTGTTCCTCGGGCCGCAGTACGGCATCGATCCGGCCGGGAAATTCCTGCTCACCGCCGTGCCCGCGCTTGTCGGGTCGGTGCTGCGGATCCCGTACACCCTTGCCGTGGCCCGGTTCGGCGGCCGCAACTGGACGATCATCAGCGCGTCGCTGCTGCTGGTCCCGAGTCTGCTCGGCGCCTTCCTGATCCGGCCCGGCGTCTCGTACGCGACGCTTGTGCTCATCGCCGCGCTGGCCGGCGTCGGCGGCGGGAACTTCGCCTCCTCGATGGCGAACATCAACGCGTACTACCCCGACCGGCTCAAGGGCTGGGCGCTCGGCATCAACGCTGGCGGTGGCAACCTCGGCGTCGCCGCGGTCCAGCTCGTCGGCCTGTTCGTGCTGGTAGTCCTGGGGTCGGCCAGTCCCGGAATCGTCGCCGGCATCTACCTGCCGGCGATCGTGCTGGCCGCACTCTGTTCCGCGTTGTTCATGGACAACCTCAGCCATGCCCGCAACGAGAAGCGGGCCATGCGTGACGTCACCCGCGAACCGCACACCTGGATCATGTCCCTGCTCTACATCGGCACGTTCGGGTCGTTCATCGGCTTCGGGTTCGCCTTCGGCCAGGTGCTTCAGGTGCAGTTCGCCGACACCTTCGACACCCCGGTGAAGGCCGCGTACCTGACGTTTCTCGGACCGCTGCTCGGCTCGCTCATCCGTCCCGTTGGCGGTGTCCTGGCCGACCGGCTCGGCGGGGCTCGGGTCACCTTCGTGAACTTCGTGGCGATGGCGGCCGGCGCGTCGATCGTCCTGCTGGCCTCCCAGCACCGTTCGCTGCCGTTGTACCTGGTCGGCTTCATCGCGCTGTTCGTGTTCAGCGGCATCGGCAACGGCTCGACGTACAAGATGATCCCGGCGATCTTCCGGGCCAGGTGTGGTGTGCGGGTGACCGCCGGCGGCGCGGCCGACTCGCATGACCGGGCGGCGGAGCACGAGGCCCGGCGCCTCTCCGGCGCGCTCATCGGCGTCGCCGGCGCCATCGGCGCGTTCGGCGGAGTCCTCGTCAATCTTGCGTTCCGGCAGTCGTTCCTGGCCTACCAGACCGCGGACGCGGCCTACGTCGCCTTCATCGCCTTCTACGCGATCTGCTTCGTCATCACCTGGTACGTGTACCTGCGCCCGTCGCCCAGGAGACTTGCGGGAGTCTGACCGCCGCGGCTCACACTCGTCGCGCCACCGTGGATGGTGAGATCAGAGGTTGAGGCGCAGCAGGTCGTCGAGACCGCTCTTGAGCGCGTCGGTGCCGAGGCCGCGCTCGCGCAGCTGGTAACTGATCAGGGTGGCCGAAACCGGCGCGAGCAGCGCGGCCGCGACGTAGTGCGGGTCGACGTCGGGGCGTGCCTCGCCGAGCAGACTGGCCAGGTGGGTGTGGTAGATCATGTACGGCCCGCTGCGATATCGCGCCACCGGCGAGCTGGCCTCGGTGACCAGCAACATTTCCAGCTGCGCCTCCACCCGGTCCACCAGGGCATGCAGGAAGGCGCGGATCCGCTCCGCCGCCGGCGCGCCGGGGCCCAGCGGCGGCGGGCCCTGCAGGAAGGCAGCCTGGAAAACGGCCTCCTCCTCGTCGAGCAGCGCGAAGATCAGCCCGGCGCGGTCGCCGAAGCGCCGGTAGGCGGTGCCGGTGCCCACTCCCGCGGCCCGCGCCACCTCGTCGAGGGCCAGCGCCTTGACGCCCTCGGTGGCGACGATGCGCGCGGCGGCGTCGAGCATCTTGCGGCGGTTACGGGCGGCGTCGGCTCGTTCGATTCCCGGTTGTCCCGCGATCGACAGTGTCGCGGGGGCCGGCGTCGATGACGCCTCCGGCTCTCCCACCACCCGACGGTCCTCTCTCCCCCGGCCACATGTCCGGCAGCCGGTTGCGCCCTTCCGCCCATTCTGCCGTGACCTGCGCTGTCGCGGCAGTGTACGCAGCCCTTCACCGGGTCGGGGCCAGCGGTGCCGCAACCGTTGCAATCGGAAACCTTTCCGGATAGCCTTCCGATTAAGTGGAACAGATTCCACTTATCTCGTCTTTCGCGACGGGTCCCGTTACCTCTCTCCGCACGGGCCGGCCCGGATGGTCGGCTCGGAACCGCAGAAAGGCTCGTCACCATGAAGGCACTCGTCGCACCCTCGTACGGCCCGATCGACCAGCTCACCATCGCCGAGTTGGCCAAGCCGGCGCCCGGGCCGGGCCAGATCCTGATCAAGCTGCGGGCGGCAGCGCTCAACCCGCTCGACGTCAAGCTCGCCACCGGAGTGCTGCGCGAGATGATGCCGGTGTTGCATCCCTTCGTGCTGGGTCTGGACGCGGCCGGCACAGTCGAAGCGGTCGGCGAGGGCGTCACCCGATTCACCCCCGGTGACGAGGTGGTGGCGTTCACCCACCCGGTCGCCGGCGCGGTCGCGGAGTACACGCTGGCGCTGGACGGTCCCGAGGTGGTGGCCCGGCCGGAGACGCTGGACCCGGTGGACGCCGCTGCTCTGCCGGTGGCCGCGATGACCGCGGCCGGCATTGTCGAGCAGGCCGGGCTGAACAGCGGTGACTCGCTACTGGTGGTCGGCGCGACCGGGGGTGTCGGCTCGTTCGTGGTGCAGCTCGCCGCCCAGGCCGGCGTCCGCGTGGTGGCGACCGCGCCGCCGTCGGACGCCGACCACATGCGTGGCCTTGGTGCCGCGGCGACCGTCGACTACACCTCCGGCGACACGACCGAGGAGGCGCTGCGCCACGTTCCCGGCGGCGTCGACGTCGCCGTCGACCTGATCAATGCCGGTCCCGCGCTGGCCGCAACCGCAGCCGCCGTCAAGCCCGGCGGGCTGCTCATCTCTCCGGCCGGCGGTCCGCCGGTCTTCGACCGCGAGGTGCGCGCCTCGTACGCCCACATCGAGGCCACCGACGGCCTGCTGCAGCGGATCGTCGAGGCGACAGCGTCGGGTCGGCTGCGGGTCGAGGTGAGCGCCCGCTTCCCCTTTACCGAGGCGCAGCGTGCGGTCGCCGAGTTCGCCGGCAAGCACACCCGCGGCAAGGTCGTCATCACCTTCTGACCGTCTCCCACCACGACGCCCGAGAGGCGAGGTAACCCCCGCGATGCGTGACCGTGTGCTCGGCCAGAACCTGACCACCTCCGCTCTCGGCCTCGGCTGCATGGGCATGAGCGATTTCTACGGTGACCGCGACGACGTCGAGTCGATCGCCACGGTCCACCGGGCGCTGGAGCTCGGCGTCACCCTGCTCGACACCGCCGACATGTACGGCCCGTTCACCAACGAGGAACTGGTCGGCAAGGCCGTCGCCGGCCGCCGCGAGCACGCGGTGATCGCCACGAAGTTCGGCGTGGAACGCCGGCCCGAGGATGGCTATTTCGGCATCAACGGTCGTCCTGACTACGTGCGCCGGGCCTGCGACGCGTCGCTGCGCCGGCTCGGCGTGGACCACATCGACCTGTACTACCAGCACCGCGTCGATCCACAGGTGCCCATTGAGGAGACCTGGGGCGCGCTGGCCGAGCTCGTCGCGGCCGGCAAGGTGCGCCACCTCGGCATTTCCGAGGCCCCGGCGGACCTGGTGCGCCGGGCGCACGCTGTGCACCCGGTGACCGCCGGACAGTATGAATACTCGCTGTTCAGCAGGGAGCCGGAGACCGAACTGCTGCCCACCCTGCGCGAGCTGGGCATCGGGCTGGTGGCGTACTGCCCGCTCGGGCGAGGGCTGCTGACCGGCGCGATCACCGACCTCACCCAGCTGGAAGCCGACGACTACCGGCGCGGTACGCCCCGTTTCCAGGGCGACAATCTGCGGCACAACATGGAGCTGGTGGCGCGGGTGCGCGAGTTGGCCACCGCCAAGGGCGTCACCGCCGCCCAGCTGGCACTCGCTTGGGTGCTCAGCCGCGGCCCTGACGTGGTGCCGATCCCGGGCACCAAGCGACGTCGCTACCTCACGGAAAATGCCCAGGCAGTCGACGTCGAGCTGACCGAGGCCGAGCTGAACGCGATCGACGCGGCCACACCGCCCGGCGCCGCGGCCGGCGGCCGCTATCCGGAGCAGCCACCGCTGGCGCGCCGCTGAATCGGATCGGCGGCAAGACGTGGGTTGGTTGCAGGCCGGAGCCCTCGCGACAGAGAACGGGCGGTCAGGTCGAGTCCGAGTACGCGAGGTGACTGCCACAGTGCCGGCAACGGAAGAGATACGCGGTGACCGGGCCGTCCTTGCTCAGCGCTCGTAGATACCAGTCCCTGTCCTCGGCCGACCAGCCAGACCCGGCCTGCTCCCGCCGAAGGTGTTCCAGCGCGTCCGGAAAGTCAGCCAACTCGTCCGCCCCGACCGAGCCATGAAACTCCGCCGCGTCTCGGCAATGGTGCAACCACCGCTCCTGCTGCCACCCCACAAAGCCGGGCGTCCGGCGGAGAACCACCTCGGTCACGCCGGCAGGCACGTCGTCCGGAACCCGCCAGCTCGCGTCGGTGAACTGCGCGTCGAATATCGCCGCCGCCCGGCCGTCCGCGATGCACCACGGACACAGCGCTCTGGCCAACTTTTCCACCGCGTAGACCGGGCCGACATACGTGAACGGCCGCCGCCGTCCGCAGCACGCGCACACCACCTCGGCGGCCACGATCGAACCCGTCCCGACCGGATCCGGGTGATAAGGAAACCGCGGAAGACCTTCCTCGTCAGCTAAGGCCTTTTTCATAAGGGCGGCCGAGCCGAGGCGGAGTCCGGACGGCGATCCGGCAAGGCGCGGCTTCGTTCGGATACCGGTGTTGTATCCGGGCGAAGCCGCAACGCCGCAGGTCGTCGTCCGGGCCCGCCGCAGGCCGGCCAGTTCTTTGAAAAAGGCCTTAGCACCCGCCGATCCTAGGGCGTCACCAGCGGACACCTGGGGCTCGATCCTCGTCGGCCCATTAACTGCTCCCACCCGATCGACCGGGGCTGGTAGCGTGCGCCGAACATGAAGATCATGGGGGAAACATCGATGAACCGAGCTCGACTCGTCCTGAGTGGCCTGGCCGTCGCGGCGGCGATCGCGATGTCCGGCTGCGATCCGCAGCCCAAGACTGAGGGCACCGCACCATCGCCGTCCCCGGTGGCCTCGAGCGCCGCCCCGACCGGCGGTGCGGCGGCCACCACCGCGACCAGCGCCGCCGCGGCCAACGACGCGGTCACAGTGAAGGCCTGCGCCGACATCAAGAAGGACATCAAGGACAACGCGGCCAAGATCACTAAAGCCGAGAAGATCGGCCCGCCAGCCGGGCACTTCGCGGTCAGTGCCCAGTGGGCCGCCGGCTCGGTCGCGATCCTGGCGCACGCGATGGGTGCCAACCAGGCAGTCAGCGCCGCGTCCGAGAAGATCCAGAACGAGATGATGGGCCTGAGCGACGCGTACAACAAGGACGCCGACGCCAAGCCCAGCAAGAAGGCCCTGGAAGCTGCCATCAAGGAGCTGGACGCCGCCTGCTCAGCCGCCTGACCGGTTCGACCACGCGATCGGCGGTGACCGTCACCCGGACGGTCACCGCCGATTCGCATGTCCACGCGGCCCGCGGCACCCGGGTCGGCGCCTCTCGCCACCCGCCACTACCTGCCGGCTTGCTTCGCCGCCTCGCCGTCAGGCCCGGATCCGCTTTCCGGGGCGGGCTTGTAGATAGTCGCGGCGATCTCCGACATCCACGGTTCCGGCGCAACCGCGTCCGTTCCGATGACACGGATCGACGCCATCACGGTGAGCAGCATCCCGGTGGCGAGGAACTCGCGGGTCTCCTCGGCGGTCGCCCCGGTCAGGTCCCGGACCAGCTGGTAGATCCGGCCGAAGCAGGCGCGGACGGCGGAACCGATCGTCGGGTCGGAGCTGGCCGCGTACCCGTGCAGCAGCACGGCGAGCAGGTCGTGCTCGGCCAGTAGTTCCTCGTAGGCGGTGGCCAGGCTCGTCAGGTCCTTCTGCCGTTCGGCCGCCCGCTGGAACGCCTGCTCGATCCGGCCGGCGGCGTGCTCGACCGTGGCAATGAACAGTCGCTGCTTGGAGCCGAACAACCGGACCACGTACGGCTGCGAGACGCCGGCCAGCCGAGCCACGTCATCGGTGGTGGTGCCGGCGTAACCGGCGGCGGCGAACGCCTTGACCGCCGCGGCCACCAGTTGTTCGCCGCGCTCGCTGGCGGTCAGCCGGGTCCTGGTCATCGGTGCTCCTTCAGAGGGACGTTGACAGGTTATCAGTCGATAGCTACTTTCACTGGAGCCTAGTTATCATCCGATAACAACAAGGAGTCCCTGATGCCCGGTGCAGACGCCGTCACGGAGAGCGCCGCCATACTTCCTCCCGGCCCGCCCGACCGGCCCGCCGGCCCATCCCTGGCTGCGGTGCTCGCCGCCGTCGGCGTGCCGATGTTCATGGTCACCTTGGACAATCTCGTCGTGACGACGGCACTGCCGGTGATCAGGACGGAACTCGGCGCCTCCCTGACCGACCTTCAGTGGTTCGTCAACGCGTACACGCTTCCCTTCGCCGCGTTGCTGCTCACCGCCGCCGCGCTCGGCGATCGGATCGGCCGTCGTCGGCTCTTCCTCGCCGGCATCGGCCTGTTCACGTTGGCGTCCGCCACCTGCGCCCTGGCCACCGAACCGTGGATGCTCATCGCCGCCCGGGCAGTCCAGGGAGCGGCCGGAGCGGCCGTGCTGCCGCTGTCGCTCACCCTGCTCGCCGCCGCCGTCCCCGAGCGGCTCCGCAACGCCGCCATCGGAATCTGGGGCGGAATCAGCGGTCTCGGTGTCGCTGTCGGCCCACTGGTCGGCGGAGCGGTGGTCGAAGGGCTGGACTGGACGTGGATCTTTTGGCTCAACGTACCGGTCGGACTGCTCGCCATCGGACTGGCCGCGATCACCCTGCGCGAATCACGTGGCCCGTCGTCCCGGCTGGATCCGCCCGGCCTGGGCCTTTCCACCGGTGGCGTGCTGGCCCTGGTCTGGGCCGTGGTGCACGGCGAGGAGCACGGGTGGACCTCGCCCGGGGTGGTGGCGGCGCTGGTCGGAGGCACCGCGCTGATCTGCGGCTTCCTCTGGTGGGAGCGGCGAACCTCGACCCCGATGCTGCCGCTGCGGCTCTTCCGCTCCCGCACCTTCAGCCTCGTCAACGCGGTGGCGTTCACGTTCTCGGTCGGCGTCTTCGGCTCGGTGTTTCTGCTCGCCCAGTTCTTCCAGGTGGTGCAGGGACTGAGTCCACTGGAGGCAGGGATACGCACGATGCCATGGACCATGGCGCCGATGGTGGTTGCCCCGCTGGCCGGGCTCCTGGTGGGCAGGCTCGGTGTCCGCACCCTGATCGTCGCCGGTC
Organism: Micromonospora sp. NPDC049175; assembly: GCF_043197345.1. Classification (NCBI taxonomy): domain Bacteria; kingdom Bacillati; phylum Actinomycetota; class Actinomycetes; order Micromonosporales; family Micromonosporaceae; genus Micromonospora; species Micromonospora sp. NPDC049175. The sequence continues at coordinate 604,228 of NZ_JBICSY010000001.1, forward strand.
AGGGCGCCCTCGCCATCGCACTTGGCTGGATCGCCCTGGTCAGTACGGCCGACGTCGCCTACGGAGTGCTCGCCGTGCCATTGGCCCTGGCTGGCATCGGGATGGGACTGACCTTCGCCCCGATCAGCACCGCGACCATGGCCAGTGTGCCGGAAGGCGCCCGCGGCGTCGCCTCCGGCACCAACAACTCGGTCCGCGAACTCGGCGTAGCCGTCGGAGTCGCCGTGCTCGCCTCGGTCTTCGCCGCCCACGGCGGGTACGCCACCGGCACAACCTTCGTGGACGGCCTGAGGCCAGCGGTCGCGGTGGGCGCGGCCGTGGTCGCCCTCGGTGCCGTACTCGCCCTTTGGCTACCCCGAACCAGCCCGGTCGACAACTGAACACTGAGCGGAGAGCGCTGACGGACAACGGTGCGACGACACTGGCACACCGACCCGCCCGAAAACCCACTGAGCCGGGCGCTCGGGCTCCGCTACGAGGGCACCGTGACCACGGTGGTATTGCCACAGTGGAGGATCAGTGGGTGTAGGCCCGATCAGCTGGTGGGCTGGAAGACGGCTCGTACGCATCCGTCGATTTTCTGTTTGAACATCTCGTAGCCGCGCGGAGCTTCCTCCAACGTCATGGTGTGTGTCGCGAGATGTTCGGTGACGAGTTCGCCGCGGGCCATCCGTTCCAGCAGCATGGGAATGTAGCGTTGTCCGTGTTGCTGTGCGCCGCGCAGTGTCAGCCCCTTGTTCATGATCGCTCCGAGGGGGAACTTGTCCACCAGGCCGGCGAACACGCCCAGGATGAATACGCTGCCGCCCTTGCGGCAGTTGTAGATCGCCTCCCGGGCGGCGATCGGGCGGTCGGACTCGATGCGCAGCTGCTGTTTGACCTGGTCGTACAGGAATTGCGGACCGCTGCTGTGCGATTCCATGCCGACAGCCTCGATGCAGACGTCCGGGCCTCGGCCGCCACTGCGTTCCAGCAATTCGCCGCTGACGTCCTGCTGTTCGTAGTTCAGCGTCTCGACGCCGAGATGGGTCTGGGCCATCTGGAGCCGGTTGTCGAGTCGGTCGATCACGATCACCCGATCGGCACCGAGCAGCACGGCGGCGCGGGCCGCCATCTGCCCTACCCCACCGGCGCCCCAGACCGCCACGACATCGCCCGGTTTGACTCCGGCGAGGTCGGCGCCCATCCAGCCGGTCGGCGCGGCGTCGGAGGCGAACAGCGCGCGCTCGTCGCTCACCCCGTCCGGGACGGTGAAGGCGCCCTGGTCGGCGTAGGGGACGCGGATGTATTCGGCGTGGCTGCCGGCGAAGCCACCGAGTGCGTGGGAGTAGCCGTAGCAGCCTCCGGGCGCGGCGCCCCAGACGTTCTCGGTGATCATCGGGTTCGTGTTGCCGTTGTCGCACAGCGAGAACTGTTGTTGCTGGCAGTACCAGCACTTGCCGCAGGAGACGAACGAACAGACGACGACGCGGTCGCCTACCTTGTGGTTGCGTACCTGCGGGCCGACCTCGACGATGTCGCCGAGGAACTCGTGCCCGAGGACATCGCCGCGTTCCATGAACGGGATGTACCCGCCGAGCAGGTGCAGGTCCGAACCGCAGGTCACCGTCCGACGGACCCGGACAATGGCGTCCTGCTCGTTGCGGATCTGCGGGTCCGGAACCTGCCGCACCGCGAGCTCGTTGGCTCCCTCCCAGACCAGCGCCTTCACAGTCGTCCCTCCCGCCGACCCTGTTGGGTGGCCATCCGCAGTGGCTTGTTCATCGGAGTCGGCTGGGTGGTGGGTGGATAGTCCGGGTGCAGGACCTCACCGGTCTCGATGAGCTGCTTCGACTCTCGCAGCGCAGCCCGGATCGCCTGCTCCGGATCCCGGCCGGTGACCCGTCGAGCGACGGCCGCAACAGGCAGTCGGGAACCATCGCGCAGCCGTACCGCGATCTCTGTCCCCCGGCCGCCGGCGGCGGGCCGGACCTGGACCTCGACGGCGTCGCCAAGCCCGGCCAGCGGCTCGGGGAGCCGCCCGCCGGGAGCGACGTCATTGGCTTGTCGGTTCACCGTCGCGATGTGCCACCCCGGCTCGCGCCTCCGTGCCTGACCCTGTTGCCAGTGGCCACCACCCTGGTCAGTCCCGCCGAGCAGCCGCCGCGCGACCATCCCGCCGGCAACCACGACCGCTCCGCCGATCAGCCACCTCATGTCCGCCCCTATCGCTTCATCCACTCGTGTACGTGCCGTCGATAATTGGCGACCTTCCACAGCAAACCCTTTCATAAAGGGCGACCGGCGCGGGGCGCTTCTGGCACTCAACGGGATCTGCTTTCCGTGGCTCCCGCCGGAGCGGCCGTTGGCCCTACAACATCTCCAGCGGTTGCGGGTCCGCCGGGGGCGGGAACGCCGTGTCGAGTGCCGCCAAGTCCTCCTCGGCCAGCTGCACGTCGCGTGCTTCCGCGTTCTCGCGGGTGTGTTCGGGCTTGGACGACCTTGGGATGGCCGCGACCATCTCCTGCCGTAGCAGCCAGGCCAGCGCGACCTGAGCTGGCGTGGCCTCGTGCCGGGCGGCGACCTCCGCCACCTGGGGGTGGCCGAGCAGTCGACCCTGCTCGATCGGCGAGTACGCCATCACCGGAATGTGGTGCTCGCGTAGCCACGGTAGGAGGTCGTACTCGGGACCACGGCGGGTGAGGTTGTACAGGATCTGATTCGTCGCGCAGGCGCCTCCCCCGGCCTCAAAGAGGTCGGTCATGTCCGAAAGATCGAAGTTACTCACGCCCCACTGCCCGATCTCACCGGCGTCGACGAGTTCGGCGAACGCCTCGATCGTCTCCGCGAGTGGATGCGCGCCGCGCCAGTGCAGCAGGTAGAGATCGATGTGGTCGACGCCGAGTCGTTGCAGGCTGCGGCGGCAGGCCTGCACGGTTCCCCGCCGGCTGGCGTTTGATGGCAGCACCTTGTCGACCAGAAAGACGTCGGCGCGTCGTCCGGCGATCGCCTCGCCGACGAGTTCCTCGGAAGCGCCGTCACCGTACATCTCCGCCGTGTCGATCAAGGTCATGCCCAGGTCGAGCCCGGTACGCAGGGCGGCCAGCTCGTCCTGCCGCCTTGCCGGGTTCTCGCCGAGATACCACGTTCCCTGCCCGAGCACGGGCATGGTCTGGCCGGACGGTAGCTCGATCGCGTCGGCAGGCAGCGTCATGTCGACCTCTCCGGGTAACAGTGGGATAGGTGGTCTGGGTTACCCGTCGCGAGGGGTAACACGCGCGGGTAGCGCGGCCCACTCCCCGCAGGCAGTCGCTGCGCAGGCCCGGATTATCCGCCCTTGATCGGACTTCGCTGCCCAGTTTGCCGGTTCCCGCACCGGGAAGACCACCGCGATCCAGCGACGCGCCGCCGACGGGGCGGTGCCGCGAAGGGGGAGGCCGCAGAGATGGCGCAGAGCCAGCAGCCACTGACCGGCAAGCGAGTCGCTTGCCTCGCCGCCGACGGAGTGGAGGACGTGGAGTACGCCCAGTCCCGAGCCGCCGCGGAGCAGGCCGGAGCAGAGGTCCACCTGATCTCGTTGCAGGCCGGCGAGATCCAGTCGATGAACCAGGACATCGACCCGGCCAACCGCTATCGGGTGGATCGGACCGTGAACGACGCCGATGCGGCCGACTACGACGCCCTGTTGCTGCCGGGCGGGACGGTCAACCCCGACCGGCTCCGGATGAACCCGCAGGCCATGGACTTCGTCCGGGCGTTCTTCCAACAGCAGAAGCCGGTGGCGGCGATCTGCCACGGCCCCTGGTCGTTGGTCGAGACCGGCATGGTCGACGGCCGGACCCTCACCTCGTTCCCCAGCCTGCGCACCGACATCCGCAACGCCGGCGGGACCTGGGTCGACCAACAGGTGCAGGTCGACAACGGCCTCGTCACCAGCCGCAACCCGAGCGACCTACCAGCCTTCTGCGCGAAGATGGTCGAGGAGTTCACCCAGGGTGAAAACGTCCGCCAGATGTCGACGGCCTGACGCCGGTGCTCGGGGCCGGAGGATGAGGCGGCCGGCCCTGAGCCCGTGGCGACGCCTGTGACCTGGACTGCGCCGCCGGTGCGACCTGTTTGCCGCAGACGACCCTGGGTAGGCGAGATCGGTGAGCGGGCCAGACACAGACCTCGGCACCCGATCGGACACCAGCCGTGCCGTGGCGTTCAGCGATGCGATCTTCGCCATCATCATCACGCTGCTCGTCCTGGACCTCGGGATACCGGACGTCCCGCCTGGTCACCTCCTGTCCGGCTTGCTCAGCCAGTGGCCGTCGTACGTCGCCTATCTCGCGTCCTACTCGTACGTGGCCGTCGTCTGGCTCAACCACAAGGCGGCGTTCAACCGCATTCGGCAGGTCGATCGTGGGCTGCACTGGACGAACCTGCTCGTCCTGTTCAGCACGGCGCTGCTGCCGTTTCCAACGGTCGTCGTATCGCACGCGCTGCAGGAGCACAACAACGCGGACCAGCGGGTGGCCATCGCCTTCTACGCGCTCATCGGCGCGTTGCTGTGCGCGACGTGGTTGGCGTTCTACCACTACCTGGCCAGGCACCCTGATCTGCTGAAGGAGCAGGTCAAGGGCAGCTTCTTCCACGGCGAGCGGTTCCGGGCCCTTGCCGGGGTCGTCCTGTACCTCCTCGCGGGGATGATCGGCTACCTGGTGGCACCCCTGATCGGCCTGGTCATCTTCCTCTTCCTGCCCGTCTTCTATGCCCTCACCAGCGCCGGCCTGTACCAGTTGCGGGTGACCCGGCGAATCGCCCACCGCCCTCCGCCATCACCCTGAGGGCGGGCGAGTGGCTGTTTCACCCGGGCGGCGGCGGGAACCCGCCGCAATCCGTTTCGAGAGGGGATCCGAGGTGAACTACAGCGAGTTCATTCAGTCTGTGGCAGCACGACCCGAGGTTTCACCGGGGCAGGCGGAACCGATCACCCGTGCCACGCTCGAGACGGTGGCACGAAGGATCACTGGTGGCCAGGCAAGGGACCTCGCCTCCCAGCTCCCCGAGGAGCTACGAGGCCTGGTGTCCAGACCCACCGAAGATCCGGAACGGTTCGGTCTCACCGAGTTCCTGGAACGGGTGCAGTCTCGGGCAGGGGTGGATCGCCAGGTGGCCACGGACGGAGCACGGGCCGTCATGGATACCCTCCGTGAGGCTGCCAGCGCAAAGGAGTATGGCGACTTTGTCGACCAGTTGCCGCAGGAGTTCTGGCAGCTGACCGGGCCCGGGTCGGGACAGCTCCAGCCCCGCCGGATCGGCACCTAGGCCACACCCATCCGCCGTCTTCTTGGGTGCGGCCCTGTGCCGTTTGACGCGTTGGTGCACGGGTAGATCGCGACCGGCCCCGAGGGGGACGGGCCGAGGATCGGAGCCGCATTCCGATGGTGGACTCCATTCGGTCCGGACGTTGGGCGAGGCCCGAGGAGTGCGGGATGACCGAACCGGAGAGCCGGGACACGGGCGCACGGGAGTTGCCCGCGCACCCGCGTGAGCAGGTTGATCGGCAGCGCGATGCCGAGGAAGGCGCGGAATCCGCCGGTCGGGGCCAGAACCTCGACGCCGCCAGAGGGCCAACAGGTGCCACGCTCGGCGAACGCCGCGTCGTCCCGACGAGTGGTGAGCACGGCCTTCCTCAGCCGACTGGCGGGCACAGCAGCAAGACGATGTCAGACCCGGACGTCGTCCTCCAGATTCCACAGGTCAAGATCGAACAGATCTACGTCGAGGTCGACGATCTGGACGCCTCTGTTTCTCTGCGAGCCCGGCTGGGTGGCCTGCTCCAGCTCGACGTGGGCGTTCAGGCGCATCTCGGCACGGTAAAGATCGATATCAAGGGCGTCGAGGCCGAGGCGATGCTCGAGGTTCGGCTCGATGAGATACGGGGCATTCTGGACAGCGCCCTCCGCGTGATCGAGCGCAACCCTCAGCTCATCGAGTCGGTGGTGAAGACGGTGGGCAAGGCCGTGGACCAGGTGGGGCAGACAGCGCAGGAGGCGCTGGGGCCCGGTGGCCCGCTGTCGCAGACGCTGCAGCAGGCCGCCCAGCAGGTCGGTCAACAACTCGGACAGACCACCCAGCAACTGGCTCAGACCAGCGGGACGACGGCTGGCGGCGGCGCGGAGGGTCTCGGCAGGGTGCTGGGCGGGACTCCGGCCCGAGCGGCGTGGCGACGAATGAAGAAGACCGTCGACAGCAGTCAGCCACTGAGGCAGGTCACGACGCGGCTGGCAGGACCGCGGGGACAGCAGCCGCAGTGAAGGTCAGGGCTGATACTGGCTTCGGGTGCGGGGCAGCCACTGGGGATGACTGTCGCGCAGGTAGCAGATCAGTCCCTCGCGCAGGTCACAGCGCAGGTCCCAGGCGCTGGCGCCGTCGGCAGCCGAGGCCTGGACCTCGATGACCACCGTCTGCGGGGTGGAGTCGACCATCTGGAGCACCCACTGGCCGCGATCCCACAGCGGCGAGGACTCGACCAGCCGGCGCGTCTCCCGGCGCAGGTCGTCCAGGTCGGCGGTGTGGTCGACGTGAATCTGCACCTTGCCGAGGACCCGAGACTCGTTCCGGGTCCAGTTCTGGAACGGCCGCTCGGTGAAGTACGTGGTCGGCAGGATGAGCATCCGCTCGTCCCAGAGCCGGATCACCACGTTTGTCAGCTTCACCTCCTCAACCCGGCCCCATTCGCCGTCGATCACCAGCACGTCGCCGACGTGCAGACCGTCGGCGAAGGCGATCTGGACACCGGCGAACGCGTTGCCGAGCGCGGTACGGGCCGACAGGCCGATCAACGCCCCGACCACCCCCGCCGACGTCAACACGGAGACGCCGAAGAGGCGGACCGGCCGGAAGGTGATCAGGATCAGGCCGATCGCGACAATCGTGATCACGGCGACGGTGAGCCGCCGCACGGGACGGATCTGCGTCCGGGCCCGCCGGACCCGCCGGCTGGCGACCACGCCGTCCGGCAGTCGACTGAACGCGACCGCCTCGGCGACGTGCAATGCCTTGATCACGAGCCATGCCCCGGATGCGACCAGAGCCACCAGAACGGGGTGCCGCAGATGATCCTGCCACCCAGCCGGACCCAACGGCAGCGCGTAGTACAGCGCCCCCGCCATCAGCACCGCTGCCGCCGGACGGCGGCAGGCATGCCGCAGCGGCTCCAGCAACCACCGGTAACGGCCACGGGCCACATGACGGACCAGCACGCCGGAGATCAGGTCCACGACCACCGCCGCCGCCAACGCGGCTACCACGATCAACGCGGTACGCATCAGAGGCCGTTCACCGTAACCCCGAGGCCAGATTCCCCCGGCTCACTGCCCAGTCCACGTGCCCAGGGTGCCACCCCGTCCCGTGGCAGGCGGCCGACATCGGCGAACAACCCCTGCTCATCCCCATGCGGCCCAGGACCCGGACGGTCCGGCGGCGCACGCGACGACGGCTCACGTGGCCAGCAGGCGGCGACCGGCGGTCCCGGCCGCGGCGCCCGCGTCCGGTCCACCCGCCTGCGCCTGCTCGATGGTCAAGTCGGCGAGCAGGGCCAACGCCGCAGCGGTAGGCGGGTCGTCGGCGTCGGGCCCGTAGATCACCATTTGCTGGCCTTCGTCGTCGGGCAGCCACAACAACTCGTCCCGAAGGCGCAGTGACCCCACCAGAGGGTGCCGGTACTCCCGTACCGAGTGGGCGCACTCCCGGACGGGGTGGGCCGCCCAGAGGCCGCCGAATTCCGGGCTGAGCACCGTCAGGGCGCCGATCAGCTCGGTCAGTCGGCTGTCGTGCGGATAGCGGGCCGCCGATATCCGCAGGTACGCCACCGCGTCCCGGGCCTTGCCCCGCCAGTCGACGTAGAGGTCACGCATGTGCGGGTCGAGAAAGACCAACCTGCCGAGGTTGGGCCGCTCGCGTTCGCTGCGCGGTGCCAGGAAGGGCAGGTGGCCGGCGAGCAGGGCGTGGCCCAGTCGATTCCACGCCAACACGTCGGCCCGGCGGTCGATCACCAGCGCGGGGACCCGGCCGAAGGCCTCGATCATCGTCCGGACCGCGGGCCGGAGCTGCTCGGGCCGGGGCCGACGCCGCACCCCGGGCCGTTGACGCGCCTGGTTGTAGAGGTGGGTGCGCTCGTCGTCGGTCAACTGCAGCACCCGCGCTATCGCGTCGAGCACCGACCGGAAGACCGACGTGTGCCGGCGAGATGCGCTCCCGCCGGCTTCGCAGGAACTCGGCAAGGTCAACCCTGTTGCGGCTGACAGTCAAGGCGGCATCCCCCCGTACGGTTCCCCCGAACCTCGCCGACAAAGGCCCTCGGCAGCACCCAACCTAGTACGCGGGCGCCGCCGGACTTCCCCACACCGCGCCCGTCGATCGGCGGGTGACCGCACCGCAGGTCGCGCAGGGGCTGCGGGTACCGGCTCACGCGAGGCGGATACGACGTTCGTGGTATGTCGACGGGTCCGGCGGTCCGTACAGTCTGGCGGTATGCGGCGTTGGGTCGTGGAGACGATGATCGTGGCGGCCGTGGGCGTGCTGACCGCGTACCGGCTCGCGACGACGCCGGTGGCGCTGGGTGACCGAGCGCCGGACCTGTGGGCGTACGGTGTCGCCGCCGCGATGGTGTTCGTGCTGCCCGCTCGACGGCGGTGGCCGGTCGGTGTGCTGATCATCGTGGGCGGGCTCTACCTGGCCTACCACATCTTCCACTACCCGGGTGGCGCGCCGGCGGTGCCCGCGTGGGTGGCGCTGTACGCCGTCGGTGCGGCGTCGCGGCAGCGCGTGGGTCTCGTCGTCGCGGCCCTGTTCGTGCTCCTGGATGCCCAGGGGCGGGTGGCGGTGACCGGCGCGAGGCCGTTCGACGCGTCGCTGGACAGCTCGACTGTGGTGTTCGTGGCGGCGTTGCTGCTCGGCGAGGTGGTGCGCGGGCGCCGGACCCAGCTGGCGTTGCTGGCGGCCGACCAGAGTCGGGCCGCCGAGCAGCGGGTCGTCGAGGAGCGTATCCGCATCGCGCGGGAGCTTCACGACGTCACGGCGCACACCTTGGCCGTGGTGTCGGTGCAGGCGGGCGTCGCGGCCGACGTGCTGGACGAGGATCCCGCCCAGGCCCGGACCGCGCTGCGCGAGGTACGCCGGGCCAGCCGCGAGGCGATGGTGGAGTTACGCGCGGCGGTGGGCGTGCTGCGCGACGGCACCCCGGCGGCCGGGCCGGAGCCGCCGACGCCCACGCTCGATCGGCTGCCCGCGCTCGCCGAGTCGACAGGTGCGGTCGTGACCTGCGACGGCGAGCCGCGCGCGTTGCCGCGGGCCGTGGAAACCACCGCCTACCGCATCGTTCAAGAGGCGGTGACGAACGCGTTGCGGCACGCCGGTGCGGCCCAGATCGAGGTGCGTGTCGGATACCGCCCCGACGGACTGTCGGTGACGGTGCGTGACAACGGGCGGGGCGGCGTCCCGGTAGCCGGCAACGGGCTGCGTGGCATGGCCGAGCGCGCCGGCGGGCTGGGCGGGTGGCTTCGAGCGGGACCGGCCGACGGGGGAGGCTTCGAGGTGCGGGGGTGGCTGCCGGTATGACGATCCGAGTCCTGCTGGCCGACGACCAGACCCTCGTCCGCGCGGGCTTCCGGGTCCTGCTGGAGCGGGCGCCGGACATCGAGGTTGTCGCGGAGGCAACCGATGGGGAGGAGGCGATCGCTCTCACCCGGGCGCACCGGCCGGACGTCGTGTTGATGGACATCCGGATGCCGGGCACCGACGGATTGACGGCCGCCCGGCGCATCCTCGCCGATGCCAGGTTGCCCAACGTACGCGTTGTGCTGCTGACCACCTTCGAGTTGGACGAGTACGTCTTCGCGGCGCTGCAGGCCGGCGCGAGCGGGTTCCTGCTCAAGGATCTGGAGCCGGACGAACTGCGCAGAGCCGTACGCGTGGTCGCCGCCGGTGACGCGCTGCTGGCGCCCGCCGTGACCAGACGGCTCATCGCCGCCTTCGCCAGCGGTCCTCCAGTACCGGGCCTCGACAGCCTGACCTCGCGGGAGCGGGAGGTGGTCGGCCTCGTCGCCGACGGCCTGTCGACGGTGGAGGTGGCGGACCGGCTGCGGATGAGCCCGGCCACGGCGAAGACCCACACCAACCGGGCGATGACGAAGCTCGGGGCCCGCGATCGGGCACAGCTGGTCGTGTTCGCGTACCGCAGCGGGCTTGTCGGCCTACCGCGACCGCGGTAGGCCGAGGCCCACCGATGGCAGATCCGGTACGGGTACGCCGCTCGTAGCGTTCCGGTCATGTTTCTTATCTTGGGTCCGGCGTTGAATCTGCTCGCCGGCTTCTTCTGGCAGAACGACACTCAAGGCGTCACCGCCGGCACGATCATCGTGTTGTCGAGCGCGTGCTGGCTCATCGGGCTGATCGGGTTGTTCGAGCGGCTGCGGCCCACCACGCCGAAGTACGTCGCGGTCGGGTTGCCGGCAACGGTGTTCGGTGCGATCGGCGGGGTGGCCTACGGCGTACAGAGTATTCACGAGGGACTGTTCGCCGTCTCCCACGCCGAAGCGGTCGAACGCCTTGGTGAGCACCCGTTCGCCGCGTTCGCGGTGTACTGGACGTGCGGACCGCTGTTTCCCGTCAGCCTTTTCGTCCTGGGCCTCGTGCTGGCCAGGGTGCGCGCGGCGCCACTTCCGGTCGGAATCATGGTCAGCCTGGGCGCGGTCGTGTTCCCGCTGAGCCGCATCACCCGGGAGGCGTCCATCGCGCACCTGGCGGACCTGTTCCTGCTGCTGCCGTTCCTCTACCTGGGGCTGCGGTCGATGACGCGTGACTCGTCGGCCGGGGAGCAGGCTGTCGTTCCCCGGTAGCGGTCCGGCCGCTCGCCGCGCCACGTATGTGCCCTCGGGTCGCAGCGGACTCCGTTGACCAGGCAGCACGCCGTAGTTAGCGTTATCAATTCCGTCCACGTCAGAGGAACCGCCACCACGATCGAGGAGGATCAGTTGAGACTGCGACAGCGAAGGCCACGTCTCGGGCTGAGTCGCAAGGGTAGAGGTGTCGCGGTCCTGGCACTGGGTGCGCTTCTGTCGGTCTCGTTCGCGGCGACGCCCTCGCACGCCGCCGAGGAGCAGCTCGACGAGGGTCTGGTGCACCACTTCGCCCTCGACGAGACCAGTGGGACGACGCTCGTCAACTCGGGTAGCGCGGGCGCGGCGGCGAACGCCACGCTCGTGCATCCCGAGAAGGCGGCCCTGACCGGCGAAGGAGTCCGGCTCAACCCCGACTCCTACGAGAGCGCCCTCGACGGCGCATACGTGGCACTGCCGAACGACATCACCGCGGGCATGTCCAACCTCACCGTCGACTATGACGTGTGGGTCGACCCGGCAAACGTCGGCGAGCACCAGATGTGGGGCTTCGGCCGCAAGTCCGGCTCGTGCGACGTCGACACCGGCGCCGAGGGCTCCATCTTCGCGTCGAACACCCAGCGGTTCCGCGTCGCGGTGGGCCCGGCGAACCTCCAACAGAACCGGGTCCGCATGCTCGAGGGAGCGTGGACTCATGTCACCTACACCCAGTCACTGAACTCGAACGGCACGAGCTGGACCGGCAGGCTCTACCTCGACGGCGTGCTGCACGCGACGTCGGCCGACCTGACCACGGCGCCGTCGGTGAACGCGGCGGGGACCAACTGCAACTTCCTCGGTCGCTCGCAGACGTCGGGCCACTACTCGTTCCGTGGAACGATCCGGGACTTCCGCGTCTACGACCGGGCGGTGGGTCTCGACGAGACACTCGTCCTGGCGGAGAAGACCGTCTCCGCTGGGGTCCGCGCCGACGCCGCGGCCATCGACCTCGGCCGGACCAGTGCGGTCGTACGCGATGTCGTTCTGCCCAAGGTGGGCTCCGTGGCGGGCTCGACCCTCACCTGGACGAGTTCGGACCCGTCGGTCGTCGAGGTCGACGCCCCGCCAGCCCTCCCCAGCGCACGCAAGGTCGCGGTGACCGGCAGGATCACCCGGCCCGCGCGGGGACAGCCCGACTCGACAGCCACCCTCACGGCGACTGTCCGCAAGGGCGCCCAGGAGGTCACCACTCGGGAGATCCCCGTCGTGGTGAAGGCCGAGTTCGACGATGCGCAGGCGGTCGACCGGGACGCCTTCGACCTGACCCTGGACGCCACCGACGAGGTACGCGGAAACCTCGACCTCGCCGCCAGGGGCGAGTTCGGATCCACGATCACCTGGACGTCGACCACCGGCCTCGTCACCCCGACGGGTGCGGTCAGCCGCCCGGCCTTCGGCCACGAGGATGTCGCCGCCACCCTGACGGCGACCATCACCAGGGGTACGGCTTCGCAGAAGAAGTCGTTCCCGGTGACCATCGCGGCCCTGCCGCGGTCCGAGGAGTACGAGCGGTACTTCATGGGGTACTTCAAGGGCGAGGGAATTGCCGACGGCGAGCAGATCATGTTCGCCACATCCAATGGAAACACCGCCCTGGACTGGACCGGTCTGACCGGAGGTCGGCCGTCGCTCATCTCCCAACTGGGCGACCAGGGGCTTCGTGACCCGCACATCGTCCGCTCACCCGACGGCGACACCTTCTATATGATCGCCACCGACCTGAACTGGTACGACCAGGGCGGATACGCGATCAACGACACCCAGTACATCGAGGTGTTCGAGTCGCACGATCTGGTCAACTGGACCCCTCAGCGGCACGTGAAGGTCGCGCCCGACAACGCGGGCAACGCCTTCGCGCCAGAGTCGCTGTGGGTCGAGGAGATCGGCGCCTACGTCGTGTTCTGGGCGCAGTCGCTGTGGAGCGACCCCGTGAACCGCACCGGTCAGGGCAACGCGCAGATGTGGTACGCCACGACGCGAGACTTCCAGACGTTCTCCGCTCCCCAGGTCTGGCAGGATCCGGCCCCGTTGTCGCGGATCGACACGACCGCGATCCGGGTCGGCGACCACTACTACCGGGTGACCAAGAACGAGGCCGGCAACCAGGGCTCGGACATCTTCTCGGAGAAGCACACGGACTTCCTGGACAGCGACATCGACAACTGGACGTTGGTCGCGCCGGCTCTGGGTCGCACGACGTGGGTCGCCAACCAGGGGTACGAGGGACCTGTCATCTTCAAGGCGAACCCCGGTGACACCTCCTGCCCCGGCCAGTTCTACCTCTGGGGTGACCGGTACACGAACGGTGGCGGATACCAGGCCGCGTGTCACGAGAACATCGAGGCCCCGACCTGGAACGCCAAGGCGATCACGATGACCAACGCGGGTGTCGTCCGTCCGCGTCACGGCACCGTGATCCCGCTGACCGTTCGCGAGTGGAACGACATCCGCGGAATCCCGAACAGCGACGTCACGACCACCACCGAGGTGGCGGTCGAGCCGTACGCGAACGGCGCCCAGACGACCACGGCAACCGTGACAGTCACGGCGGCCGACGGGTTCGAGACCGGCGGTCAGGTGCGGCTCAGCATCGGCTCGTGGTCGACGCTCGTCCACCTGACCGACGGCGCAGCGACGGTCACGCTGCCGACAGGTCTGCCGGCGGGTGCCCGGACGGTAAAGGCCGAGTACCTCGGCTTCGACTACCTGTTGGCGTCGGCGGGTACGGCATCGTTCGGGGTGCCCTCCGGCCCGACCGCCGTCAAGGTCCAGGCGAAGGCCGCGCCGGCATCGGTTGTCCGCGGGGACACGTTCAGATTGAACGTGACAGTTGAGCCGGGCGGGCGCAAGCACCACGCTCCGACCCCCACCGGCGAGGTCACCGTCACCTTCGGCGGCACCGTGCACGTCGTGCCACTTGCGGACGGTAGGGCCGTCGTCGAGCTGCCGACCGCCGATCTGCAGCCCGGGTCCTACCGGGTCCACGTTGCCTACTCCGGCAACCCGACCTACCAGCCCCATGCCGCCGATTCCCAGAAATTGACGGTACGGAAGCCACACCGGCACCCCTAGGCGTGCGGAGATGCGGCACAGGTAGGAGCGGGCGAGGTCTGTTGATCTCGCCCGCTCCTACCGCACGGCCCAGCGACCGGACTATCGAGTGAGCATGCCCTTCTCGACGGCCAGGTTGTAGTTCTCCCCGAAAACGTTCAGTTCGTGGACTCCGACCTTGACGTTCTCGGTCGTACCCAGGACCTTCAGTCGGACCGCGTTCGTGAGCACCCGGTCGAAGGTGACGTAGTCAGCCGTGTACGCGGTGGAGTTCGTACTCCTGTCGACCAGGGGCCGCCACGTGTTGGTGGGGATGTCCTTGTACTCCAGCGTGTACCGCACCGCGTTGTCCTTGGTGAACGCGCGTCCGAGTTCCTTCCACTGGATCTGTGCGGCGGAGATGTGGAAGACGGTCCCGAAGCCCCTGATGTACGTGGGCGCGGTGTCGCCGTCAGCCGGCTCCCACCAGGTGGAGAGGGAGCGGTCGCTTCCGTAGTACGGGTTGCGCCCGGGCGCATAGCTGCTTGCCCAGTACGCCTGGCTGTTGGTGGCGACATTGTAGAGTCCGGTGTCGTCCCTGCCCGAGATCTTCTTCCCCGGGGCCAGTTGCGGGGTGTTGGACAACTCGCAATCGATCGCTCCCCGTTTCGGACCGGCGGGATTCACGGTGCAGATGTCCATCCCCAGTCGCCGCTCGAAGAACTCCTCGTACGCGATGACATAGGTGTAGAAGAACACCAGGTTGCCGGACTTGTCGACGACGAAACTGCCGTGCCCGGCGTTCGGATATACCGCACTCGGGTGGTTGTTTCCGTAGCCGATCGGGTTCTGCTGGGTGACCTTGAACCCGGACAGTGGCTTCTTCGACGTCATCACACCTGTCGCGTACGTGGTGAACTCCGTGCCGCCGGACGCGACCGACAGGTAGTACGTGTCCCCCACCTTGAACAGCTGCGAACCCTCCACGTACCCATGGGTGTAGGTCGCCTTGTTGTCACCGATGTGCTGCCACTCCTGGCGCGGGTCGAAGGTCCACAGCACGACCGGGTCGCTGAGGAGTTGCCGAGGATTGTTCGGGTCGAGTTCGGCGCCCATGATCGGCGAGCCGATGTTGTACGTCAGGTACAGCCGACCGTCCGTGTCCGGGAAGAACTGCACGTCGCCGACGCTCAGGGTCTGGCCGTTCGGGCGCAGGAAACTTCCCATGCTGGTCCACGGCCCGGTGGGCGAGTCCGCCTGATAGACAGGCGTGTTGTTGCCGGCCATGTAGAACGTGTCGCCGAGCTGCACGACTGTTGGTGCGACCAGGCCGAGGTTCATCTGGTGGGGCGTCCACGTGAGGTAGTCGGTGGTGGACCAGACAGTGCGGTTGTTGTTCGGCGCGTTCTGCATGGCGCCTGATGCGTAGAGGTAGATGGTCCCGTCGACGTTCAGCGCGGACCAGTCCGCCCCGGTCCGTGCGGAGTTCTCGGAAATCCTGCTGAACCCGGCGGTGGATCGGCTCGCGAGAGTCCGCCCGGACGCCGCCGTCCACGTCTCCAGGTCCAGGCTGGCCGGGATCTGCGAAGTGTCTGCGACATTCTGGTCCGTAGGCGGCATCGTTCCGACGATGTTGCGCACGGCCATCCCGGGCAGATTGATCGGGTTGACGTACGTCTGAGACATGTCGACACCGGCCAGTGGCACCTTGGCGGACGGGGTGTGAGCCCCGGCGCCGGGTGCCGCCGGCGGCGCGGGTTTCTCCGCCGAGGCCGACACGATAGGCGTCAGTTGACCCACGCCCACTCCTACCACGAGAGCAAGGCCAATAGCCGCTAACCCTCGACGTCGATTGCCGGCGGCCCTCTCGATAACCATTAATTGCCACCTTCCGTCTGGGCGCATTTAGCGCTGACAACGGGCAGTCCGATTTACGAACAGCCCGACTGGCGTGGTTAATTGCTGGAGGTGAGGCATCGTTCGACGCTGATCACGAAGGATGGGAGAAGGATTTCCGCTCGACCAGATGGGCTTCCCGCGCACACGCCCATCGACTCGGTCTCGTCCGGCGCGAATCAGCGACCGGCGGCTGTTAGCGCTAACAACGTTTCGGTGATGTTAACGGTGCTATTTGGAGCGTGTCAAGAGCATCAATGCGATGCGACAAGACTGATCATGGTGTCGAGCAGGGTGGTGCAGGACGGTTTGTGACACGCGTCGGAGCAGGTCGCCATGCCACGACGAGTCCGCTCTGGCAAGCTGTCCCAGTGATCGTCGGTGATCTGTTGGGCGACAGGTATCAGGTCGAGAGCCGTCTCGGCGCCGGTGGCATGTCGGTCGTCTGGCGGGCGTGGGACCGGGTCCTCGAACGCGCGGTGGCCGTCAAGGTCCTGGCCGGCGCGCAAGCTGCCGCCCAGGGCGCACGACAACGCATCCATGCGGAGGCCAGGGCCGCGGCGGGCCTCTGGCACCCCCACGTGACGAGCGTGTACGACTTCGGCGAACACACCGATGCCGCTGGGCGTCAGGTGTCGTACGTGGTGATGGAACTGTTGCCCGGCCAGACCCTGTCTCAGCGACTTGCCGCCGGTCCCCTGCCGCCGCCCGCAGCGATGCGGACGTGCGCGCAGGTCGCCGAGGCGCTGGCCGCCGCGCATGATCGCAATCTGGTGCACCGGGACATCAAACCGTCAAACGTGATGCTGACACCCGCTGGCGTGAAGGTTGTCGACTTCGGTCTGGCCGCCACCGTCGGTCGGCCGGAGCTGGAGGCGGACGGGAAACTGTTGGGCACCGCGGCCTACCTTGCGCCGGAACGGCTCACCGGTGGCACCGTCCTGCCTGCCTCCGACGTGTACGCGCTCGGACTGTTGCTGTACCGAGCGCTCACCAACGAGCTGCCCTGGTCGGCGGAGACCCCCACGCAGATGTTGGATGCGCACGTGTACGTCGATCCGGCACCACTGCCGGACATTGCGGGAGTGTCAGCCGAGGCTCATCGTCTCCTCGACCGTTGCCTCGCCCGGGATCCCGCTGACCGGCCGGACGCCAGGGAGGTGGCGACGGCCCTGCACGGTCTGAGCGACGACGCCGAGCGGCAGGTGGCACGAACGGCGCAGCAGGTGCCCGTCCCGCTCGTACCGGCCTCGGCCACCGCCAGTTCCTCCACCGGCCGGCGTCGCCGCCTCCTCGGCTCGTTGTCGATCCCCGCTCTGATGGTGACGGCAGGGATCATCTGGCTCCTCCTCCCCCACTTCTCGGCTGTCGACGGCAGGTCGGACGGGGCCGCCTCTCGACACGGTGCCACCCCACCGGGCGCCGCCGATGCGCCTGCCACTGAGGCACCCACTCCCCGGCAGACCTCCGCGGAGCCCGCACCACCTTCACGGCCAAGCCGAACGTTCGCCGCTCCGGCTGGGCCGGCTGCACCTGTCGGAGCCGGGTCGTCGACCACTCCCCCTACCGCGCCACGGAGCGGCGAGCAGATGACGGCCACTGCCGCACCGGCACCGGCGGCCGCGAAGCCGGGCAGCCCCGTTCGGGCACTCGGTGGCTTGGTGACCGTGCTCTGCACCGGCGGCCAGGCTCACGTTGCGAACGTCGCTCCTGCCTCCGGCTACCGAGTCACGGAGTACGAATCGGGTCCTACCAAGGAGATCCGCGTGGTGCTGCTGTCCACGGACAACAAGAGCGAGATCAAGGCGCGGTGCGACAACGGCACGCCGTTGCCGAAGATCAAGGAGAGCCGCCAGTGAACGCGCCCGGTGCGGCCTTTCATCCTACCTTTGTTGAGGCTTTTGTCGGGATTGATGGAATTTCAGGCTTCGTCGTAAGATAGATCAGTCTAAATCCTTGACTCAGTGCCCATGTTGCCGGTTAATCACATCTACGTGTCGGCCATGTTCGCCCTCCCGGGTGACCGACGATGCTGGCGCGCCGTCGAATCGATTCGACGACCGCCGGCAGCGAAGCCTTGACCCGAAGTCGTCAGGCTGCCGGGTGAGCCACAGGAGGTTGCCGTGCATCGTAGGAACGTCCGCTGGGGTGACCGATTGTCGGCGTCGGTCAGAGGGCTGGCCGCGACCGTGGAGCTCGGCCTCCCCCTGACGCTGGGTGGCCTGACCCTGGCAACTCCCGGGTCGGCCCCGGCCGTGCCGGTCGCGACGCGAAGTGTCGCGGCCGCGGGACTTGACGACGTGACGGCCGGCAACGCCGCGATCGATACGCCGCGGCAACCAGTGACGGCGCGCGGTATCGAGAGGAACTTCTGATGACAGACCTGCCCGTGAGCCGGAGGCACCTGCTCGCCACCGCCGCGCTGACCGCCGGCTCGGCGGCCCTGATCCCGGCCGTGGGCGCCGGACGGGCCGCCGCCGCCGCGCCTCAGGCCACGCTGCCCGAGCGCGGGATCTACGACGCGTCGGCGGCGACGACCTGGACGGACGGGTTCCTCACCGGCAACGGCGAGTACGGCGCCGTCCTGTACGGAACCCCGACCCTCGAGAAGGTGATCTTCAATCACCACCGCTTCGTGCTGCCCAACGGCAGCCGCGGCGTGACCCCGCCGGTAATCTCCGGGCGGCTGGCCGGCGTACGAGACAAGGCACTGGCCGGGAACTACGCCGGAGCCAACACGGACTTCGCGGCCGGCTGGAGCCTGCGCTGGACCCAGACCTACCACCCCGGCTTCGAGCTGCAGATCAGTACGCCCGGCATGACCACCGCCAACGGGTACGCCCGCAGCACCGACTTCCGGACCGGGGAGGTCACCTCCACCTGGACCGACAGCTACGGCACCTGGACCCGCCGCGCCTTCGCCTCCCGAGCCGACCACGTCGTCGTACACGAACTGACCCCGGCGTCCGGCCGCTCGATCGACGCGACGCTCAGCGTCAACACCTCCCTCGCGGGCGTCCCCGGCTCGGTCCGTTTCACCACCCTGGCCAGCGTCATCGACGGTTCCGGTTACCTGAACCTGCGCGGCACCTACCCGTCCGGGCAGGGCGCGTTCGGCTTCGAGGGCGTCACCCGGGTCGTCGCCACCGGTGGCACGGTAGCCGCGAACGGGTCGAGCATCGTCGTCACCGCGGCGACCAGGCTCGTCCTGCTGACCAAACTCGACCGGTACGAGTCACCCACCGCCTGGGACAGCAGGCCGTTGCACGCGGCGCTGGCCGCGGTGCGCGCCGACTATGCCGAGCTGCGGACCCGGCACGTCACCCTGCACTCGGCGATGTTCGACCGCTCCCGCCTGGACCTGAACGTCTCCGCCGCCGACCGACAGCTGTCGACCACCCAGCTGATCGCCCGGCAGAACGCCAACCGCAACACCATCGATCTGGCCCTGCTGGAGCGCCTCTACGACAGCGGCCGGTACCTGTTCATCAGCTCCAGCGGCGTACTGCCGCCGCGGTTGACCGGAATCTGGGCCGGCACCTGGAATGGCGCCTGGGCCGACGATTTCACCACCGATGCCAACATCAACCTGCAGGTCGCGGGCGGCAACATTCTCGACCTCACCGACGCCATGCAGGGCTACTTCAACCTGATCCTCGGCCAGCTCGCGCACTGGCGCACCAACGCTCGCAACCTGTACGGCGCCCGCGGCTTCCTGGCCCCATCGCGCACCGACGGCGAGTACGGGTACATGCTGCACTTCGACCCCGGCTTCCCCGGCCAGTGCTGGACCGGCGGCGCGGACTGGCTGCTCTACCCGCTGCTGGAGTATTACCAGGTCACCGGGGACCGGACGTTCCTGGCTGAGAAGCTGGGACCGGCGCTGATGGAGCCGGCGCTGTTCTACGAGGACTTCCTGACCCGCACCGACTCGGCCGGCCGTGTGGTGTTCGTGCCGTCGTTCTCGATGGAGAACTCGCCAGCCAGCACGAACGTCCTGCTGGCGATAAACGCCACCGGCGACATCCAGGCCGGCAGACACGCCCTGCGGGCGGCCGTCGAGGCCGCCAACACGCTCGGTGTCGAGCAGGGTGCCGGTCAGGGTGTCGCACGCTGGACGGCCCTGCTGGCGAAGCTCCCGCCCTACACGGTCAACGGCAGCGGCGCCCTCGCCGAATGGTCCTGGCCGGGGCTCACGGACCGCTACAACCATCGGCACGTCCATCACCTGTACGGCGCGTGGCCCCTGCACGAGATCAATCCCGAGGAGGCGCCCGGGCTGGTCACCGCCGCGCTCAGGGCGCTGGCGCTGCGGGGTGACGAGAACACCTCGGCGCACGGCAGCCTGCATCGAGCCCTCGCCTCCGCTCGGCTGAAGGACGCCGCGGGCGTCTACAGCAACCTCCGGAAGATCATCGGCAACAACATGATCTTCCGGTCGCTGATGACAGCACACAACCCGAACCTGGAGACCTACAACGCCGATGCGGCCAACACGCTGCCGGCCGTACTCAGCGAGGCGCTTGTCTACACCAGGCCGGGCATCATCGAGCTGCTGCCCGCCGTGCCCGGCCAGCTCGCCAGGGGCACCATCACCGGCGTCCGCGGACGCAACCAGGTCCGCATCCACAGCCTCTCCTGGGACCTGCCCGGTCGCTCGGTAACCGTGGCACTCACCTCGACGATCACCCAGGCGATCACCCTGATCAGCCGGCGCGGGATGGCATCCATCACCACGTCCGCGACTGTCACCTCCTCGCCGCTCGGCCCGCACGCCCGGGTGATCTCGTTGACGGCCGGGCAACAGATACAGGTCGTCGTCGGCCTGCCGGCCGCCGCCGCCAGCGGCGTCGTTCGACTTGTCAACCGGCGCAGCGCGAAGGTGCTGGACGTCAACGGCGGCTCCACCACGGACGGGGCAACCGTCATCCAGTGGCCGTGGACTGGCGCGGCCAACCAGCAGTGGCGGCTGCTGCCCAACAGCGACGGCTCATTCCGGCTGTCCGGTGTCAAGAGCGGGAAGGTCCTGGACAGTCCAGGTGGCTCGGGCCAGGGCGCGGCGCTCGTGCAATGGGCCGACAACGGCGGACGTAACCAGTGGTGGAATCTCGTCCCGGCGACGACAAGCGGATACCACCGGCTCGTCAATGTGAGCAATGGCTGGTGTGTCGGGGTCGAAGGCGGCTCCACCGCGGACGGCGCCAGAGTGATCCAGCAACCGGTCAGCTCCGAGATCAGCCAGGAATGGCAGATCGTTGATGTCTAGGAGGCAACATGTCCGAAGTGACACGAAGGAAACTTCTCGGCGCCGGGGCGGCGGGGGCTGGTGTCATGCTGCTGCCGGCGGGTTGGACCGCAGCCGCTCGGGCCGGGTCGACCGCACCCCCAAGCGTGCTGGCAGCCAACGACCTGGCGTTGTGGTACGACGAGGCGGCGGGTACGGATTGGCTACGGGCTCTGCCGATCGGCAACGGCCGGTTGGGCGCGATGGTGTTCGGGAATGTCGACACCGAGCGGCTGCAGCTTAACGAGGACACCGTGTGGGCCGGTGGCCCGTACGACTCGGCCAACACCCGTGGTGCGGCCAACCTGGCGGAGATTCGGCGGCGGGTCTTCGCCGATCAGTGGACGCAGGCGCAGGATCTGATCAACCAGACCATGCTGGGCAGTCCGGTCGGGCAGTTGGCCTACCAGCCGGTCGGCGACCTGCGGCTGGCTTTTGGCAGTGCCAGCGGGGCGTCGCAGTACCAGCGGACCCTCGATCTGACCACGGCCACCACGACCACCAGCTACGTGCTCAACGGGGTGCGGTTTCAGCGTGAGGTCTTCGCCAGCGCACCGGACCAGGTGATCGTGATCCGCCTGACCGCCGACCGGGCAAACGCGATCACGTTCACCGCCACGTTCAGCAGCCCGCAACGGACGACCGTGTCCAGCCCGGACGCCGCCACGATCGGCCTCGACGGTGTCTCCGGCAACATGGAGGGCATCAACGGGCAGGTCCGGTTCCTTGCCCTGGCCAATGCCGCCGTGAGCGGCGGCACGGTCAGCAGCTCCGGTGGCACGCTGCGGGTCTCCGGCGCGACAAGCGTCACCCTGTTGGTGTCGATCGGTTCCAGTTACGTCAACTACCGGACCGTCAACGGCGACTACCAGGGCATCGCGCGGCGGCACCTCGACGCGGCCCGTACCATCGGCTTCGACCAGTTGCGCACTCGCCATGTGGCCGACTACCAGGCGCTGTTCAACCGGGTGTCGATCGATCTGGGACGCACGACGGCGGCCGACCAAACCACCGACGTACGGATCGCGCAGCACGCGAGCGTCAACGATCCGCAATTCTCCGCGCTGCTGTTCCAGTACGGTCGCTACCTGCTGATCTCCTCCTCACGGCCGGGCAGCCAGCCGGCGAACCTGCAGGGGATCTGGAATGACCAGATGGCGCCCTCCTGGGACTCGAAGTTCACCATCAACGCGAACCTGCCGATGAACTACTGGCCGGCCGACACCACCAACCTGGCCGAGTGTTACCTGCCGGTCTTCGACCTGATCAAAGATTTGACGGTGACCGGCGCCCGTACTGCTCAGGTGCAGTACAACGCGGGGGGTTGGGTCACCCACCACAACACCGACGCGTGGCGCGGCTCGTCGGTGGTCGACGAAGCCCTGTGGGGGATGTGGCAGACCGGCGGCGCCTGGCTGGCCACCATGATCTGGGACCACTACCAGTTCACCGGAGACGTCGAGTTCCTGCGCGCCAACTACCCGGCCATGAAGGGCGCCGCCCAGTTCTTCCTCGACACGCTGGTCAGCCACCCGACGCTCGGCTACCTCGTCACCAACCCGTCGAACTCGCCCGAGCTGCGTCATCACACGAACGCCAGCGTCTGCGCGGGGCCGACGATGGACAACCAGATCCTGCGTGACCTGTTCAATGGCGTCGCACGGGCCGCCGAGGTCCTCAATGTGGATGCCACCTACCGCGCCCAGGTACTGACCGCCCGGGACCGGCTGCCGCCGACGCGTGTCGGGTCCCGCGGCAACGTCCAGGAATGGCTCGCCGACTGGGTGGAGACCGAGCGGACTCACCGGCACGTCTCCCACCTGTACGGGCTGCACCCCAGCAACCAGATCACCAAACGCGGAACCCCACAACTGCACCAGGCCGCACGACAGACCCTGGAACTGCGCGGCGACGACGGCACCGGCTGGTCCCTCGCCTGGAAGATCAACTATTGGGCACGACTCGAAGACGCCACCCGCGCCCACAAGCTCCTCCGCGACCTGGTGCGCACCGACCGGCTCGCGCCGAACATGTTCGACCTGCACCCGCCCTTCCAGATCGACGGCAACTTCGGCGCCACCTCCGGCATCGCCGAAATGCTGCTCCACAGCCACGCGGGCGAACTACACCTCCTGCCCGCACTACCATCCGCCTGGCCAACCGGGCAGGTCACCGGGCTCCGGGGCCGCGGCGGATACACCGTTGGCGCCTCGTGGAGCAGCAGCCGAACCGAGCTCGTCGTCGTTCCCGATCGCGCCGGACCCATCCGCGTTCGCAACCGGATCTTCGCCGGCACCTTCGAACTGCGCGACGAGACGAGCGGCAGCGCCGTCCAGCCGACGCGGATCGAGGCCGATCTCGTGGAGTTCACCGGGCTGGCCGGCCACACCTACCGCGCGTCCGGGGTCAACTCGGGGCCGGTCGAGACTGGTGCGTACTACCGGCTCGTGGCCCAGCACAGCGGCAAGGCCGCCGACATCAACGGTGCGTCCACCGCCGCCGGCGGGTTGCTGATCCAGTGGCAGAGCTCCAGCGGACAGAACCAGCAGTTCGAGTTCGTGTCGGCGGACGGGGGCCACTTCCGGATCAGGGCGCGGCACAGCGGCCTGTTCCTGCAGGCCGCCAGCAACAGCACCGGCGCCGACATCACCCAGCAACCCGATGCATCCAACGCCGCCAGCCAGCAATGGCGGGTCGACGACCAGGGCGGCGGGGTGGTCAGACTCATCAACCGGCAAAGCGGCCTGGCAATGGACGTGTGGCAGGCTTCGACCGCCGACGGTGCCCGCATCTCCCAGTGGACCCCCGGCGCCGGCGCCAACCAGCGATTCAAACTTCAACGAATCTAGCCGGCTGGTTCACCGCTACGGACCGCGCAAGGGCCGGTTGACCCACCGCGCGTCGGTGTATCGGGTGTGTTGTCAGCGCCGCCGCAATCGCGGCGTTCCACGGTGATTGGATCGCGGCCGACTCGGGAGCACAAACCGTGCCCCCGAGTCGGCGCGACTATCGGCAGCCGGTTACCGGCGGCCGAACTTGACGCTCACCCCTGCCACTGGTCAGGCGGGTACGAACTGCCACTGCTGGTTGGTCCCGCCGTTGGCGGCCCACTGCACGACCTGCGCCCCGTCGCTGGTCGAGGCACCGGAGACATCGGCTACCAGTCCGCTGCTGCGGGCGACGATTGTGTAGTAGCCGTCACCGGTAGGCCGCAGGTACCACGACTGGTTCGCGCCGCCATTGGCCGACCACTGCTGTAGTTGCAGGCCCTGGGTGGTGCTGCCGGCGTTGACGTCGAGCATCTTTCCGGAGGCGGTGTAGCGCAGGGTGTAGGCGTCCTGCGTGGCGCTGATCGTCCACGTGGGGGTGCCGCTCTGCTGGACCGCCTTGGCACCGTCGGCGGTGGAGTTGCCGGCGATGGCGAGGGGCTTGCCGCTGTTGCGGTTGACGATGCGGTAGGTGCCCGCTGCGGGCCCGGTTCCGCCGCCGCTTCCACTGAGGTTGACGTACTCGACCGCGTCGGTGAAGACGGTGCTGCCGGACTTGGCGGTCGACAGCTGCAGGTACACGCGGCTGCCGGTGGCGGGAGCGGTGAAGGACACCGGCTGGGTCACCCGTGAGCCGAGCGGGACGGTCAGGGTGGTGCTGCCGGACGCGACGACCGCGCCGGTGGGGCTGTCGAGCCGGGCGGTCCAGGTGAAGCCCACCGAGGTGTTGGTGAGGTCGTCGTTGAACACGGTGATGTTGCGGGTCACCGTGGCGTTGCGGGCGTAGGTGGGCACGGCCTGCGCCAGCGGGAAGTTGCCGTTGGAGTCGGAATTGCCGGAGGCCGACCAGTAGGGAAGGTCGATCGCGGCCACCGGGTTGAACGCCGCCTGCACGCGCTGGATCTGCGGGTTGCTCCACGGGTCGGGCAGGTTGTCGACGCCGTAGATGGGGTGACCGCCCTCCTCCGGGGTGAAGTCGGTGGACCGCACGCCGGGCACGACGCTGGCCCAGGCGGACAGCAGCGTGTACGGGCGCAGGTCGGTGGCGCCCTTGCCGCGCTTGGCAGCAGTTGCGGTGGCGAACCACTCGAAGCCCTGCTTGTTGTTGCATGCCGGCCAGATGAACTCGCCCTCGCCGTCGGGCCGCCCGTTCACGGTGACCAGGCCCTCCCCGTACCTGCCGAAGCCGTCGACGTAGTGCGGGATGACCGCGAAGTTGGCGTACGTCATCCCGGGATACAGGCTGACGTTGTTGCCGACGCCCACCTCGACGATGATCGGCCGGGTGCCGTCGGCGCCGTTCATCGCCGCGTACAGGTCCTTCTCGAACTGCTCGGAGTCCTGGCCGCTCTGGTTCGGCTCGTTGTTCTGGCTCCAGCGGATGATCGCGGGGTGGTTGCGGTCGCGCAGGACCAGCGCACGGGCGTGGTTGATCATGTTGTCGCGTCCGACGGAGTTCTGCCACTCCTGCGAGGATTGAGAGCCGCGAATCGCGACCTCGTCGATGATCATCAGGCCCATCTCGTCGGCGACATCCAACATGTACGGGCTTCCGGGCTCCTGGTGGATGCGCACCACGTTGTAGTTCAGCCGCTGGTAGTTGTCCACCGCCTGCGGCCAGCCGCCGTTGCCGGACGACGGGGGCAGGAAGCCGGGCAGGGTGTGGTACGCGTCGCCCTTGCCGCCGTTGTTGATCCGGTCATAGTCGGCACCCTGGAGGTTGTCGCCGCGGAAGTTCACGCGCACGCCGTTGAGGTAGTAGTAGTCACCGTTCTGGGTGGCCTCCCGGAACCCGAACCGGTACTCGGCGTCGCTCGTCCGGCCGTCGTCGGTGGCGGCATGCACCGTCAGCCCGTGCAGCTGCGCCCGGTACCCCGACCGGTACGGCACGTTGGGCCACCAGTACGAGGTGCTGTCGAGGTTCCACGCGACCGGCCCGACGGTCACGGTCGCGGTCGAGCGGGCCGCCACGGTGACCGTACGGCTGGGCAGTGCCGGGTAGCTGAAGGCCGTTCCGTTGCTGGACGACAGCGACCCGGTCAACGTCACCGACCGGGAACTGCCCGACGTGTTCCGCACCGTCACGTCGTAGGTCAGCGTCTTGTTCGCCACCGACGTACGCACGAATGTGTCGCTGACGTACACCGCCGGGTACACCCGCAGGAACGCGGACCCGAAGATCCCCTGCGGGACCGCCTCGGACCACGTGGCGGCGTCGGGCACCAGGTACCGGCCGTTGGATGCCTTCAACGCGCCGCGGCCCTTCACGTTCACCGTGATCGTGTGGGTGGTGCCGGGCGCCGCGTATGCGCTGATGTCGAAGTTCGACGGGGTGAACGCCGTCGTCTGGGTGGCGACCACGCGGCCGTCGACCGACAGTGTCGCCTGGTGGTTGACGGCACCGAACTCGATCCAGGTCGACTGCGGCTGCCCCGAGTCCGGCACGGTGATGCTGCGCGAGTACACCGCCTCGTTCACGGTGGTGAAGCCCTGCTTGTACCAGCCGCCACCGGGTACCGCGATCGTGGTCGCCCCCCGGCCCGCGGGCGTGAAGTTCCACGTCCCGGCCAGGTCGACCGAGGCGACCGCGGCGTTGCCGGCCGCCACACCGTCAACACCGGCGGCCGCGACACTCTGCTTCGCGACCGGCGCGGCCAGGGTCGACCCGGGGGTCGTCAGGGTCAGGCCGCCCAGCGTCAGGGGCAGGGCGAGCGCCACGGTCGCGGCCAGCCCTCTGGCCATTGCCGACAATCGGCCACCCCAGTGGACGTTCGTACGATGCACGGTTACCTCCTGTGACTCATCCGCCAGCTCCGCAACACCGGTTCAGGGCACAGCCTCACGGCCGAGACTCGAATCGATTCGACAAATCTGCCGGCGTCGCCGACCATCCGGGAAGGATGGTTGCGGCCCAGATACATAGACCTGTATCAAAAGGCGCAGCGCGCGTGAAGTCAAGGTTTCGAGACGGTTACTTCCTGCTCCTGACGCCTCGCAAGCTTCGAGCGTCCGCCGATGGATACGGCCCTTCCGGAGTGCCAAGGCATCGCGCTCAGACATTCCGTCTCGCCGGCTGAGCGATGCGCACCGATCGAATAGCGAACCGATTCGCCTCTGCGGCGCCCGGCGGCGTGACACGCTCAAGGCGCGGACAGCGCTGCGGTCCTCGGCGAAGTCGGCGGGCGGGCCCGGCCTGAACTTCTCGGTTCGAAACTGGGGTTAGGGTGTCGGCAAGGAACGTGCTTCGCCAGCGTCACGGGCGGGTCGCGGGCTCTTAACGGTGAGTGTCTGACTGCGTAGACATGACTGCGCAATCATACAGGACTGTGGCCGGCGATGGGAGGTGCCGTGACGCGACTGGCGAGGCCTGGTGGAAGCCCTCCGACGCCGCGCAGCGTGGACGTCGCGCGGCTGGCCGGCGTCTCCCAGAAGACGGTGTCCAGGGTCCTCAACGACGAGCCGTATGTCTCGGTCGACGTGCGCCGGCGGGTCCTGGACGCCGCCGCGGAGCTCGGCTACCGGCGCAACCAGGCGGCCCGGGCGCTGGCCTCCGGGCGGACCCGGTCGATCGGCGTGGTGACGCTCGGCAGCGCCCTGTACGGGCCGGCGTCGTGGCTCATGGGCATCGAGTGGGCGGTCCGGAAGGTGGGCTACACGCTGCGGGTGGCCACCACCATCGAGGGCGACCCGGGTGGCATCGCGAGCGCCCTGGCGTCGCTGCTGGACCAGGGCGTGGACGGCCTCGTCATCTCCGAGCCGATCGACGAGGGCGTCGGCCTCATCAGCGTGGACGTGCCGGTCCTGGTCCTCGGCGCGCCGCCCACCTTCACCGCGCCGCAGGTCGTGACCGCCAGGGTCGGCGCGGGCCGGCTCGCGCGGGCCGCGACCGAGCACCTGCTGGAGTTGGGGCACCCGACCGTCCATCACCTGGCCGGCCCGCAGCGGTGGTATTCGGCACGGGACCGTCTCGCCGGCTGGCGCGAGGCGCTGCGAGCCCACGGCGCGGACGAGCCGCCGGTCGTCGAGGGCGACTGGTCGGCCGCGTCCGGCTACGCGGCGGGCCGGAAACTGGCCGGCGACGGCACCGTGACCGCGGTGTTCGCCGCGAACGACGACATGGCGATCGGCTTCATCCGCGCGCAGCTCGAGGCCGGGCGCCGGGTGCCCGAGGACATCAGCGTCGTCGGGTTCGACGACATCCCGGTCGCCGCCTACGTCACTCCCCCGCTCACCACCGTGCGGCAGCCGTTCGACGAGGTCGCGCGGCAGGGCCTCGCGCTGCTGGTACAGGTCATCGAGAAGCCGGACATCGAGCTTCCACCGGCGACCGACCAACCGGTCGAGCTCGTCGTCCGCGCCTCGACTGCACCACCACCCCGGCCGCCCTCATGACATTGCTCGTGGGATCGGCGTCTCAGATGGCGGACCCGCAGCACACTTCCGCCGCTCGCCCGCAACGCCCTACGTCGATCGGCAGCACGTCGGCAGGGTGGCGTTAGGCGACTCGAGACGCCGGCCGGTGTGAGCCATCCCGGAGCTCAGGACCTGCACGTGAGCCATAAGATCCAACTCTATGGCCCGCACCACACCTCCGCGTCCCCTAGACATCACCGCGCTCTTCCCTGAACTGCGGGAACATTCCACCACCGCTACCCGCCTGCATCCCCGACCCGGCGCTCCGACCGTTATGGACAGCTCGGTCGGCGGACCGCTGCTATGGCCGGCCGACGAGGTATGGCCGGTCTGCGACGACGCCGGGGCGCACGAGCCATGGAACCTGACGACCCCGGCCGCCCTGCACCGCAGGCGGCAGATCCTCGCGACCGCAGAAGCTCGGGAGCCGCTGCCGGGCGGAGACTTCTTGACTGTCGAGGAGCGGGCCGAGCTCGGTGCGGCCGACGCTCTGGACCTGGACGACCTGATCGAGGACGCCATCCCGTTGGTTCCAGTCGCGCAGCTGTACCGACGAGATATCCCGGACTACGCCGGTCCGGACGGCGCCGACCTGCTCCAGGTGCTGTGGTGCCCGGTGGACCACTCGGACCGGCACTACAGCCCGCGCGTCTTTCTCTACTGGCGCGACAGTTCCGCCGTCGGCCCGCTACTCGAAGCGCCTCCCGAACCGCCGGTGATCAGCGACACGTACCTGCCGATTCCGTGCGTGGTTCACCCCGAGCAGGTCCGCGAGTACCAATACGCCGGCCTGCTCCCCGACGACCTGCGCGAGCAGCTCGACGAGTGGGATGACGACGAGGACGAGAGCCGTCCCCACTATCAGAGGGACTTGTCGCTGGCGCCAGGCTGGAAGGTCGGCGGGTACGCGAACTGGTCACTGACCGATCCGTACCCGATGATCTGTGCTGCCTGTGGCACCACGATGACCTTGGTTCTCACCGTCGGCTCAACCGACTGGAACGGCATGCACTGCAGCTGGCGCCCATCCGAGGAAGACCCGACCGCGTCCCCAGCCACCGTCGGCGTGCAGATCGGGCGCGGCTACTCGCTGTACACCTTCCGCTGCCCCGAATCATTCGATCACCCCCCGGCCACCGCGATGCAGTGACGCGGCCTCCCACCATGGCGTGCTCTTGATCATTCGCGCGGTCGGTGACGCCCGATTCGCCCGACTGGGCGTTACCGGCCGTACCCGGGTCGCCGTGAGCCGAGCGCCGCCGACACGGGCGAGCGTGATTCACCTCGCACAAGTTTGCCCCTGACGTCAACGTGAGGTTTTAGCGTGGCGATATGCAAATCAACGGCTCAACAGCTCTCGTGACCGGCGCTAACCGCGGCCTCGGCAAGGCCTTCGCCGAGGCCCTCCTCGCCCGGGGCGCCACCGTCTATGCGACCGCCCGTCGCCTGGAAAGCATCGACATTCCCGGTGCCATCGCGCTCCAGCTGGACATCACGGATCCCGCGTCCATCGAGGCCGCCGCAGGCAAGGTGGGCGGCCTCGACATCCTCGTCAACAACGCCGGCACCTCCACCGAAGCCCCGCTGCTCGGCCCCTCCACGGAGAACATCCGCCGCGACCTCGATACCAACTTCTGGGGCACTCTCAACGTCACCCGCGCCTTCGCGCCCAGGCTGGCCGGTGGCGCCATCCTCAACGTCATCTCGGCGCTGAGCTGGTACACCTTCAACCCCGGCACCAACGGCTACGCCGCCTCCAAGGCCGCGGAGTGGTCCCTGACGAATGGCATCCGACTCGAGTTGGCCGACCAGAAGACTCTGGTCACCGCCCTGGCGCTGGCGATCGCCGACACGGACATGATGGCTGGCTTCGACATCCCCAAGCTCGCGCCCCACGAGGTGGTCGCCCAGGCCCTCGACGGACTGGAAGCAGGCAAGATCGAAGTCATCGCTGACAAGCCCACCGCCAACGTCAAGGCCTCCCTCTCCCGCGATCCCGCCGACTTCTACGCCGACATCACCGGCAACCTCTTCGCCTGACTGCACCGGCAATCCGCCTGCCGGAGTAAGCGGCTTGGTCAACGGGCGGACGCCCGGCGGACGGCCCGGATTCGCATGAATCCGGGCCTCCGCCTGACCGTCGCAGGGGTGCGGACGTAGAGCGAAGCCCTGAAGGTCGCGGTCACCGCCTATTCGCTTGTCCGTGCGGCCCGCAGCACCTGGGTCGAACGGGGCGGCTGAGAATTCGCGCCGAACGCGGTAACCACATCGGCTGGTCGACTCGTCAGGTCAGGTGAGGATCGCCACGGCGGGCGGTCGGCCGGAGGTGAACAGGACATGGGTGACGTCCGGGGGCGTTTGAGGGAAGACCTGGCCCAACATCACGACGCGCTACGACCATGGCAGCGTGGGCTACTCCCGAGCCAGCATCAGGATGATCGGCGAACGTCCCGCCCGCCAGGCCGGCAGCGCCGTGGCGAGCAGGCCGACAACCAGCGCCAAGACGGCGAACAAAGCGATCTGCGCCGCGGGGAACGACAGGACAGCCGTCAGACTCCAATTCATCGCCGCAGCCACCGCCCAGCCGAGGCCGACCCCGAGCACGATACCGGCGGCCGCGCCGAGTGTCACCACGAAGAAGCCCTCCGCCATCAAGGTACGGCTCAGCTGCCGCCTGGTCAGCCCGAGAGCCCGCAACAAGCCGGACTCCCGTGTCCGCTCGACGATCGACAGCGACAGCGTGTTGGCCACGCTGAAGAAGGCGATCAGCACCGACAGCCCCAGTAGCGAGAGCAGCAGGCTGCGCAACGTCGACATCGCCTCAGTCCACTGCTTGATGCTCTGGGCACTGCTCACCGGAGTGATCGCGGGTTGCCCGGCGACCACGTCGGTGACGGCACGACGAAACGCCGCGTCGGTGGCGCCCGACGCCTGGGTCACGTAGACCGCCGATACCGGTAGCGCCGGTGCGACGCGGGTCAGGTCGTTACCCGAGACGGCGAACGGACCGAGTGGCGACATGGCGTCCAGGAGTGCCACCACGCTGAGGGTGAGTTCGGTGCCGTTCGCAGATCTGGCGGTGAGCCGATCGCCCACTTCGACCCGCAGCTGACGCGCCAGCTTCGCTTCGAGAGCCACCTTGCCGGGACCAAAGCCGCGCAGCGAACCCTCTGCCACAGCGGTCGGGGCCGCACGAGCGACCGTGTCGTCCACACCCTTCATCCGGATCGCCCGCCCGTTCACGATGACCTCGGTCGCCGAGCTGGGGCCCCGAGCGCCCACCACGGCGCCGACCTCCGGCCGCACCTGCAGGGCAGCCATCACGTCCGTGCTGGCCGTGGGGGTCGCGGAGTCCACCCGCAGCGTGTAGGCGAACGGGAAGTTCTGCGCAAAATCCTCCTCGATGGAGCGTGTCGCGGCCGCCGCGATCGTGCTGACCACGGTGACAAGGGTCAGGCCGATGCAGAGCGCCGCCGCCGTCGTGGCGGTCCGCTCCGGATTGCGGCGGGCGTTCTCCCCGGCGAGCCGTCCCGGGTGCCCGAGGATCCGCCCGAGGATGCGGCCGGCCGCGGATCCCAGGCGCGGGATGGCCAGCGGCGCAAAGATCAGCACCGCCGTGATCAGCGCCAGCGCGCCGACCACCACCACGGCGATCGGGAGACGACCGGGCTGGGCGAGGGTGCGGGCGGCGACGACCCCGCCGACGACCAGCACGGCGGCGAGCGCCGCCAGCACGGTCGCCGTGCGGAGGCGGCGACCGGCAGAGCGCACCGGCGGCGGCGCCGCGTCCCGCAGGGCCTCCACCGGTCGGATGCGCGAGGCCCTCAGGGTCGGGCCCACGGCCGCCAGCATCGCGACCACCGGACCCAGAACGAACGCGACCAGCACCGTACGAGGCTCAAGGAGCGGCGCGGCACCTCCGACGTCGATGCCCTCGCCCGAGCCGAAGACCCGCAACAGCACCCGCGCCGCGCCCAGGCCGAGCACCAGGCCGACCACCGAGGCGAGGAACCCGAGTAGCGCGGACTCTCCCAGTGCCCCCACGCGGACCTGCCGCCGGGTCGCCCCGACGCACCGCAGCAACGCCGTCTCCCGCAGACGTTGCGCGAGCAGGACGGAGAAGGTGTTGTAGGCCACGAACCCGGCGACGATCGTCGTGATGCCAGCGAACACCAGTAGGGCGTTGCTGAACCCGTCGAGGTCGCGGGCAGCGTCGCGGGCTTCCTGTGCTCGAACGGCCGCGCCGGTACGGACGGCGTACCGGTCACCCAGTTGAGCGACCAGGCGGTCTCGCAGCGCCTCCTGTGACAGCCCTGAGGCTGCCACGGTCTCGATCCGGCCGAACGCGGTCGCCCTCAACAGTTGGACGGCCACCGCGTCCGTGGTGCCGACCACCACGCCGTCACCGAGGTCGTCCCGGCGGGTGTCCACGTCCATCAGACCGGTCACGGTGTACGGCTGCGGCCGGGCGTCGGAGCCGGCCGTGAGCAGCAATCGATCCCCGATTCCGATCCGCTGCTCACTGGCGGTGTCGCGATCGATTGCGATGTCGGTGGGACCGGCCGGGGCCTGCCCCCGCACGAACCTGACGTCCCACAGTTGGGACTCGTCGGCGATCCCGATCAGTTGGGTACGGCTGGGCGCGGCTGCCAGCGTCCGGCCGTCCGGTCGGGCGGCCTTCACCGGCCCCCAGACCTGACCGTGCGCCGCGGCCACTCCGTCTACCGTGGCCACCTCGTCGAGAAGCGCCGCCGGCACGGTCCGGGCACTACCCGCCACGTCCTGCGGCTGACGTTCCACCACCACGTCGAGTGTGGCTGAGGTCCGGGTGAGTTGGTCCAACAGTGCCGCGCGCATGGTATCGGTCACCATGAGCGTGCCGGCCACGAAGGCGACGCCGAGCGCGACGGCGAGCCCGGGAAGCAGCAGCCGCGATGCCCGATGCACGACATTGGCCCAGGCCAGCCTCATCATCGGCCCTGCTCCAGCGTCTTCAAACCGTCCAGGACCAGGTCGGCGGCGGGTTCCATGAGTTCGCTGACGACGGTGCCGTCGACCAGGAAGAGCACCCGGTCGGCGAAGCTCGCCGCGACCGGGTCGTGGGTCACCATGACGACCGTCTGGCCGAGTTCGTGGACCGAGGTTCGCAGGAAGCTGAGCACCTCGGCGCCCGATCGGGTGTCGAGGCTACCGGTGGGCTCGTCGGCGAAGACCACCGCCGGGCGGGTCACCAGGGCGCGGGCGGCCGCCACCCGGACCTGCTGCCCGCCGGAGAGCTGGGCCGGCCGATGATCCAATCGGTCACCGAGACCGAGCACCTCCACCACCCGGTCGAACCATGGCCGGTCGACGGCGCGCCCGGCCAGGTCGAGCGGCAGCAGGATGTTCTGGCGGACGGTGAGAGTCGGCAACAGGTTGTACGGCTGGAAGATGAAGCTGATCTCGTCACGCCGCAACCTGGCCAACTCGGTGTCGGACAAACCGTTGATCTCAACGCCGGCCAGGCTGACCAAGCCGGAGGTAAGGGTTTCCAGCCCGGCCAGGCAGTGCAACAACGTCAACTTGCCGGAGCCGGAGGGCCCCACGACGGCGGTGAAGACGCCGGATGGGATCGTGACATCGACTTCCCTCAATGCCTTTATCGCAGACTCGCCGACACCGAATCGTTTGCGTATAACGGCTCCGGCCAGAGCGGGAGGGACGACGGCCTGCACTGGCTCCTCCTGGAAAGTTCACGTCACCGATTTCGGCCAGACTTTATACCGACCCAGACCGTGTAATAGCGGTGTCGGATCCGCATCTTCCATCGTCACGGCCTCCACCGCGCCGACAACGATGGTGTGATCACCGACCGTATCCATCCGCACCACCCGGCACTCGCTGACCGCCCTGGGCGGCGTCCACCAGGAACGGAAGCTGTCGCAGGGTGGTCGTACGCCACCTGGTTCCGGCGAATCGATCCGGGCAGTGACTGGCGAACAGATCCGCCGCGGCACGGCCACGATCACTCAGGAGATTCACAGCGAACAGCCCGCGCGAGCGGATGTGCGCCAGATTCGAACTCACGCTGTTGACACAGATCAAGAGCATCGGTGGAGTCAGTGACAACCCACGCATGAGTCCGGCGGCTGCCGGATTCCGCGCCGACGTACCGACGAGCGACGGGTGGAAGTCACGCAGCTCATGCTCGACCCCGCCCAGCAACAGGTGGTGCACGGCGCCGAAGAGGAGGAAGGACGGCTGCTGAACCGGCCGACGGCGCACCAGGATTTCCTGGGTCGGCTCGTCGTCGGCCACCATCTGGCGCAGTCGTGGCTCCAGCCGGTCGTACTTGATGTGCCGGAGCACCTGCGTCACCACGCTGTCGGCGCCGGAGTCGGCCATCCGACCGGCGACAGGATGGCTCGTGCCGCTCCACCCCGGGCAAGATGACACCCGAGACCTCCGACGGCCGCACCGCCGATGAGGGGAGGAGCCGCCGATGGCAACGACCAAGTTCTTTGTCCTGGTGGCCGGGTACGACTACGAAGGCCGGGGCAGCGAAAAGGGTCTCGCGTTCGGGAGCATGTGCACCGGCCGGGTCCGGGAACGCATCGAGACCATCAACGGCAGCGTGGGTGAGCCGGATGCCCTGGTCACAGTGGACACGACGCTACGGTTTCTGCGCTTCTCCGTGGAGACCGGCAAGATCGAGGTGATCGACCGGGCGTTCGTCGCGGGCCAGGGGGTCAAGCGGGCGACGGTGGCCGAGCGGGACTGGAAGCCGCTCAGCTCCGTCGGGACCGGCGATACGTTCGACCCCGCCGTCTTCGTGAGCAAGGGCCCGTTCCGCGCCATCGACGTGGCTGCGGACTACACCGAGCTGGACAAGAAGCAGCCCCGGTTCAAACAGGACGGCACCACGAACCAGGTCATGTCGATCGCCGACGTCTATCGCTCGGTGCACGACGCTCCGGACGGCTCGGTCCTTGAGGTCAGTTTCTTCTCCCACGGCTGGATCGAAGGGCCGATCCTCGTCAACAGCTCCAATATCCGGAAAGATCCGAAGCTCCGGGACACCACCGACAAGGATGGACGTGCATCCATCGACTTCAACATCACCATGGGTGAGCCGGCCGACGGCACCGTCACCTCGATCTCGCGCCTGTTCCGGTTCATGGCCAGTTTCGATTCTCGGGGCGTCATGCGCGCCTGGGGCTGCAACTTCGACATCGAGGTGAGTCTGCTCCTGCAAGTCATCAAGCTGCTGAAGAAGCGGAAAGCCGCCGTCGCTGACGATACGGTCGTCGAGCTCGAGTTCGAGGACAAGTGGCTCACGCGCTACGGGGTCGTCGACCCGGGCCTGGCCCCGGTGTTCTTCCCGGCCGACCAGACGGTCAAGAGCTTCTCCAGAACGTTCGGCGACGTGAAGCGTTTCCTCCGGCGGCGGTTGGCACGGGGCTACGCGTTCAAGTTCGTCGAGTCCAGCCCGATGCTGGCCGGCTTCGGCGCGCTGCCGGGGACCTCGGGCGACGACGAGAGGTCCGGTTTCTTCATGATGCGGGTGTGTGAACGCCAGGGCAAGAAGACCGGCCCGTCGAACAAGATCCTCGAGTGCCCGGACGGCTACGGGTTGGTCTTCCGGTTCTACGAGACCCATCTGGGCGTCAAGGTCGACAAAAAGGGTTACGGGATATTCGACGTGACCACGGTCCAAAGGCTGAACGCGGAGATCACCGCGGGAACTCCCTAGGCGCGGGAACAGGGGCGCGATGCATGACGCATCGACTTTCGAGCGACTCCTCGACACAGTGGGACGGGCGCTTGCCGCCCTCCCCGAGAACTTCACGCCGAAACGGTTTCCCCAGTTCCTCATGGAGCTCGGGCTCGACGGCGCGCTGGACCTTTCCGGCGATGCGGTGTTCCAGGGCAAGCTCACCGACGCGTCGCACGTCCTCGACGCGCTGCTGCCCGCGCTCGACGCGCTCTACGACGGCCTCGCCGCGGGCGACGCCGAGCTGACGCTGCGGGCGGGCGGCGACGTTCTCGCCGCCGTGACGGCGGCGACCGGGGCGCTGGACTCCGTCGCGGCCGACCTCACACGAGCCGCCACATCCACCCCGTTCGCGGCGTCGGCGGCGAGCCTGGCCACCGAACTCGTCCCGCGCCTGTTCGAGTTCGCTCTGGTCGGCGAACTCGAACGCAGTCATCCGACGCTGCTGGCGGTGCTGGAGCTCCTCACCGTCGTCGACCGGACGGTGGTCGAGGTCGGCACCGGTGCGACGGCGGCGCTTGTCATGCGGCGGCGCACTCATGTCGACCGTCTCGCTCCGCTCGTCACCGATCTGCAGGCGGTCCTGCGAGGCGGCTATGGATGGGGGACCGAGTCGGTCCAGTGGGACCTGTTCCTCTGGCGCCTGGGCCAACTCCTGCACGCGATCGACATCGCGGCGGGCGACCTGCTCGACGCTGAAACCGGCCAACCGGCACTCGGGCTCGACCTGTCCGGCCTCACCGTCGGCATCAGCACCGACCGACACCCGCCCGGGCTCGCGGCGACGCTGACGGCGAGCGCCACGGACTCGGCGACGATTCCACTCTCCGCGCCGTCCCCCGGCTGGCGCGTGGAACTCGCCCTTCAGGGCGCGTACCGGGAAGGTCTTGCCCTGATGTTGTTGCCGCCCGCGCGGCTGCAGCTGGCCGGCGCCGTCCCGCCCGCACCCGGTGGCGTCGCACTGAAGATCCATGGCGCGGCCGCCGACGCCGGGAAGCCATTCGTCCTGCTGGGAATCGGGGGTGCCAGCCGTCTCGAGGCGTCGACCATCGAGGCGTCGATCGGTGGGTCGTTCGCCGCCGACGGCTCGGCCGGGGTGACATTTGATCTCCAGGTCACCGGCGGCGGGCTGGTGCTGTCGTCGAAGGGCGGCGACGGATTCGTCACCCAGGTCCTCCCGCGGGAGCTGCGCTGCGCCTTCGACTTCGGCATCAGCTGGTCCAGCGAGCGCGGCTTCACCTTCCACGGGACCGCGGGTCTCGACGCGACGCTGCCGGTCGGCGTCTCCCTCGACGGGCTCACGGTGCCCGCGATCCATCTGGGTCTGCAGGCCGGCGGCCCGGGACTACGGGCCGAGGTGTCGGCAAGCGTGGGGCTGTCCATCGGTCCCGTCCAGGCCCTGGTGGATCGCGTCGGCATGGCGGCGGTCGTGACGTTTCCCACCAGGGGTGGCAACCTCGGGGTCGCCGACCTGCACGTCGGCTTCACACCACCGTCGGGGCTGGCGCTGACCGTGGACGCCGGGCCGGTGACCGGCGGCGGGGCGCTCGTCCTCGACCCCGACCGCGGGGTGTACGCGGGCGAGATGCAGCTGCAGTTCCAGCAGATCGCGGTGCGCGCCGTCGGTCTGCTGACGACCGGCCCGTCGGGTTATTCGCTGCTGGTGCTGGTGTCGGCGCAGTTGCCGCCGGTACAGCTCGGGCTCGGGTTCATGCTTGTCGGCGTCGGCGGCCTGCTCGGCATCCATCGCACCGTCGCCGTCGAGGCCCTGCGTGCCGGCCTCAAGGCGGGCGCTCTGGGCGCGGTGCTCTCTCCGCCGGATCCGAAGGCCGACCCGGCCCGCCTGATGGCGAGTCTGGCCGGCCTGTTCCCGCCGGCGGCGGGCCGGCACGTGTTCGCGCCGACCGCGCGGATCGTGTGGGGTTCACCGGTGCTGATCACCATCGATCTCGCGCTGGTGCTGGAGCTGCCGTCACCGGTACGGCTGGTCGCGCTGGGACGGGTACGGGCGCTGCTGCCCGAGGAGAGCGACCCGGTGGTGCGCCTCCAGGTCGACGTGCTGGGCGTGATCGACTTCGACCAGCAGAGCGCCGCCGTCGACGCGACGCTCATCGACTCCCGCATCGCCCAGTTCGCGCTCACCGGCGATCTCGCGCTGCGCATGAGCTGGGGCCCGAATCCCACCTTCCTGCTGGCGGTCGGCGGGTTCCATCCGCGCTTCGCCGCGCCGCCGGGGTTCCCGGCGCTGGACCGCGTCGCGGTCGCGCTGGCGAGCGGGGACAACCCGAAACTGCGGCTGGAGGCATACCTCGCGCTGACCTCCAACACGGTGCAGTTCGGCGCGCGCGTGGACGTCGGCGCCCGCGCCGGCAGCTTCAGCATCGGCGGCTTCCTGGCCTTCGATGCGCTGGTCACCCTCTCGCCGCTGGCGTTCCACGTCGACATCGCGGCGAAGCTGGCGGTCAAGGCCGGCAGCCACACCCTGTTCTCGATCAATCTCGCGCTCACCCTCACCGGCCCGAGGCCGTGGCACGCGCACGGTCGCGCCTCGTTCTCGATCCTGTTCTTCGACGTCTCGTTCGGGTTCGACCTCACGGTCGGTGACGCCGCACCCGCCGCGCTGCCGAACCCGGTCGACGTCGGCCCGCTCCTGCTGGCGGCGCTCGC
Source organism: Micromonospora sp. NPDC049175 (assembly GCF_043197345.1). Classification (NCBI taxonomy): domain Bacteria; kingdom Bacillati; phylum Actinomycetota; class Actinomycetes; order Micromonosporales; family Micromonosporaceae; genus Micromonospora; species Micromonospora sp. NPDC049175. The sequence continues at coordinate 643,162 of NZ_JBICSY010000001.1, forward strand.
CGATCCGCGCTCCTGGAACGCACAGCTGCCCGCCAGCGCCGATGTGGTCACGCTGCGCCGGCTGGAGCCCGGCCCGGCGATCCTCGCGCACCCGCTGGCGACGCTGCAGGTTCGCCAACGCGTCGCTCCGCTGGAACGCACCCTGGACCGCTTCGGCGCCGGAGTCCCCAGCGGCGCTCGACGCTTCCGCATCACCCAGGCCACCGTCGGCGGCGTCCGCACCACGCTCACCCCGCTCCCGGACCGCTTCGCGCCCGCGCAGTTCACGACGATGAGCGACGACGTGAAGCTCTCCGCGCCGTCCTTCGAAGCGATGACCTCCGGCGCCGCGCTCGGCGCCGACGGCTACACCACGGGCGCTCCCGTCACCGTCGGCGTCGTCTACGAACAGGCCCTCGTCACCGCCGAGAACATCACGCCGCCCGGCCACCAGCGGCTCCCGCTCCCACCCGATGTCTTCGCCACCCTCACCGCGCCGACGAGTGCCCCCGCCGCCGCCTTCGCCCTGCGAGATGCCGCATGACCTCTCCCGTGCCCGCCGCGTACACCTTCCTGCCCTGGGTCCAGGGCGGCGTCGGCCGCTCGATCGCCGCCGCGGACGAGCCGGCGGCCACGCTGCCCGCGCGCGTGACCCTGCCCGTGTCGCTGCACCTGGACCCCGCCGGCGACGTGCCGGTGTCCGTGCGCCTCTACGGGCCGGGCGACGTGACCGGCCTGACCGCCGCGCAAATCGTCCGCCGCGACCCGGCACCGGGCACCACCCGCTTCGAACCCGGCTACCTGCCACAGGTCCAGTTCGCGCGCGCCGACCTCCCCTGGCTGTTCACTCCCGCTGCGGCCGGGGCGGCCAGGACGAGGCTGCGTCCGTGGCTGGTGCTGGTGACGGTCCGCCGCGGCGCCGCGGCCCGCCTGCGGCCCGGCAACCCGCTGCCGGTACTGGAACTCGACAACCCGGCCGCCGAGCTGCCGGATCTCGCGCAGTCCTGGGCGTGGGCGCACGCGCAGATCACCGGGCTCGCCCCCGGCGTCCGGCCCGCCGACGCCCTCGCCACCGACCCGGGCCGGGCCGGCTCCCGGCTTGTCTGCGCCCGCAAGCTCGAGGCCGGCACCGCCTACCTGGCCTGCCTGGTGCCCGCGTTCGCCGTCGGCGTCCAGGCCGGCCTCGGCATGCGTGTGCCGGAAGACGCGAAACTGGACCCGGCCTGGGGCGCGACACCGACCGGCCCGCTGCGGCTGCCGGTCTACGACTCCTGGGAGTTCGAGACGGGGCGCGAGGGCAGCTTCGAGACGCTGGTTCGCAGGCTGCACCCGGCACCGCTGGATGCCACCACGTCACGGCCGCCGAACCTCGACCTGGGCGCCGCCGGCAGCGGCCTGCCCGCCGCAGGGGTGATCGGCGTCCAGAGCGCGCTGCGCGCGCCCGGCCCGGACGACCCCCCGGTGTGGCCGGACACCGCCCGGATGCCGTTCCAGTCGGCGCTCGAACGCCTTCTCGGAACGACGGCGCCGGACACGTTGGCGCCACCGGCGTACGGCCAGGTGCAGGCCGGGGTTGGCGGGCTCCCGCCGGCCGGCGCGGAGCCGGCCTGGCTGCGCGAGCTCAACCTCGACCCGCGCCTGCGGGTCGCCGCGGCCGCCGGCACCCGGGTCGTCCGGGACCGCCAGGAACGCCTGATGGCCCGCGCCTGGGAACAGGCCGGTGCCGCCGCCGAGGCCAATGCCGTCCTGCGCGGCTCGCAGTTGGCCCGCGAGCTCGGCGGCGTGGTCATGGACCGGCACCTGACGCCGCTGTCCCCGCCGCAGCTCGTGACCATGACCCGGGCGGCGCACACCCGCATCGCTCTCGCCGGCGGAACCGTGGCCGATGCGTTGCAGGCCAGCCGCATTCCGGCGGCCGCCGCGTCGGGCGCCATGCGCCGTCTCACCAGCCCGGAGGGGGCGCTCGCGCGCCGGGCCGCGCAGACCGGCCCGGTGGACATGCTCGCCGCCGTCGACCAGGTCGCGAAGCGGCCGCCGCCGGCGCCGCCGACCGGCATGGTGATCGTGTCCCCCGTCGCCCTGCAAGCTGCCGTCGCCGTGTCGGCCACCGTGGACACCCGCCCGGCGATCTCCGCGGACGTGCTGCGCGCCCAACTCCTCGATCGCCTCGCGCCCGAGAAGACTGTGCTGGCGCGGACGATGGCCCGCGTGGCCGCCCCCGCGGGCACCTGGACCCGGCCCGACCCGCTGGCCCCGGCGGCCATCGCGCCTCGCTTCCCCGAGCCGATGTTCGACGGCCTCCAGCGGGTGGCGCCGTGGTTGTTCCTCCCCGGCGTCGAGGACGTCGAGGCCGACGGTGTGGCGCTGCTGGAGACGACGCCGAAGGTCATCGAGGCGTACCTGGCCGGGCTGAACCACGAGTTCAGCCGGGAGCTGCTGTGGCGGGAGTTCCCCGGTGTGCTCACCGGCACGGCGTTCCGCCAGTTCTGGGACGTCAGCGGCCAGCCCGGCGACGCCGAGGCGCTCGCCGACATCCCGCCGATCGCCCAGTGGGCCGGTACGCCGCTCGGCCGGCACGTGCGGGGCGGCAGCGATCAGCTCGTCCTGCTCGTGCGCGGCGAGTTGCTCCGCCGCTACCCGACCACCACGATCTACGCCGCGCAGGCGACCGGGGCGGGCGCGCTGGACGCGACGACGCGGCTGCAGCCCATGTTCCGCGCCGCGCTGCCGCCGGACATCGTGCTTGTGGGTTTCGGGCTGAGCGAGGAGGCGGCCCTGGCCGCGCCGGGCTGGTACTTCGTCTTCGAGCAGTACCCCGGCGAGCCGCGGTTCGGCTTCGACGAGGTCGCCGGCCCCGGCGTCCCGGGCACCCCGGACGCGCTGGCCTGGACGCACGTGCCCGTCACCGCATCCGGGCACGCCGACGTGAGCAAGCCGCTGCTGTCGGCGTCCACCGGGCTGCAGGCCCAGTGGGGCAAGAACGCGGCCAACACGGCGTTCGTGACCCTCCAGCAGCCGTTCCGGATCGCCATGCACGCCTCGCGTCTGATTGCCCGGAGGACCACATGACCGACCTGGCGGCAATCGCCGCGGCGCGCGCCACGGGCCGCGCGGCCGAGGCCGACGCTCTCACGCTGGCCAACCAACTCGTCGCCGCCAAGGCCGATCGCGCGCGGCTGCGCGACGACCTCGCGCAGCTGCCCGGCCGCGTCGCCGCGCTGCAGAACGCGGTCGGCGAGGCCCAGGCGCGGGTGGCGGCGGCGACGCAGTCGCGGGACTCGATCAACGCGCAGGCCGCGCCCGTCCGGGCCGCGGCGGCCGCCGCCGACAGCGCCGCCCAGAGCGCGCAGAGCCGGTGGGACAGCGCCCTCGAGTGGCTGGCGGAGGTACAGCGAGAGCACGAGTCGGCGTCCCAGATCGCCGCCGCGCAACGGGCCGCCTTCAACGCACAGCAGGCCGCGCTCGCCGCGCGCCACCAGGCCGCGACAGCGAACGCCGCGGCGGCGGCGTTCGACGCGCCGATCGCCGCCGCGGCCGCCGAGCTTCAGGCGGCACAGGCGGAGGTCGCCGGAGCCCAGCAGCAGCTCGCCGCGGCTCAGCAGCAGCTCGCGGCCGCGCAGGCGCGCCAGGCGGGGGTCGAGGCGCTGCCCGGCACGCTGACCACCGCCATCGCCACGCAGCGTACGAAGGTGAGCGCCGCCTGGCAGCAGTGGGACACCCTGATCGGCGCCGCGCTCACCGCCATCGCCGGCGCGGCCCCGACCGACGTCGAGCGCCTGCGCGGCGAACTCGTCGCCGGCGACAGCCCCGACGACCTGGTCGCGCTGCTCGCCGCCGACGTACCGCTGGCGTTGCTGCCGGTACGGCTGGAGACCCGCTTCGACGGCACCGACCTGCTGGTGCGCGTCTATCCCGACACACTGCACGTCGACACCCACGAACCGGAGCTGACCGCCGAGGAGCTCGCGTGGGGCAGGGCGTACCTCGAACGGGAGACGGCGAGCGGCGTGACGGCTCCCGCGACCCTCGAGGCCTGGCGCGCGGTGGTGGCCCGCTTCGGGTCGCCGCGGGCGGCCTGGATCGCCCAGGCCGCGGCGGCGCCGGTGCCACCCCAGCGCGCCGAGGCGTGGACACGCGCGGCCCGGACGAACGTGTTGCCTGACCGGTGGGTCGCGCTTGGCTACCGCGGCGGCGCCCGCCAGATCGCGGCGATCGGGCGTCCGATCGCGGACACCCTGGCCCTCGGTCCGGACCCCCACGACGCCGCAGCGGGCGACCCGGCGGCCCCGCTTGGGCCGGCCGCGCAGTGGCTCGTGGACTTCGATCGTGCGATCGAGCGGGGCATGGCGCTGCGCATTCCGCTCGGCGCGGCCTCCACCGGCCTCGACCGGCTCCTGGTGCTCGGCGTCCGCGTCACCGCCGACGGCGCCGAGGGCGCGCGGCGGCTGTCCGCGCTGCTCGACGCCCATCACTACACCGACGGACTTTCGCTCATCCCGCCGGGCGCGCCGACCAACAACACCGAGAGCGTGCGATCGGGGTGGACGCCCGCCGGCGACGACCCGGCCGTGAGCCTACGCAACGAACGTGGCACCGCGCTCACCACACCGAACTCCGACGGCGCGGTGCTGACCCGCGCGCTCGGGATCTCCACCGACCCGCTCGGCCACGTCGACGGCGCCGGTGGCGGCGCCGTCGGGCTGGAGCGCCTGATGCGCGTGGCGCTCTGGCCGGCGACGTGGGGTTACGTGCTCGAGCACCTGCTCGGTCCGATCTCCGACGACGCCGTCGCCCTGGCCCGCGGGCACTTCCTGACCACCGTGGCGGCCGGCGGCGCGTTGCCCGTCGTGCGGGTCGGCCGCCAGCCGTACGGCGTGCTGGCCGCGACCTCGCTCGCACACTGGCGGCTGCTCGACCCGCCCGACCTCGACGCGCTGATGGTGCCGCTGCTCTCCGGCCTCGCCCCCGCCTGGCGTGCCGCGCTGGACCGGGTGCCGTCCGTCCGGCCCGGCGTGGACCTCGGCGGGGTGCTGGCCGGCAGCGTGGCCATGAGCCCGGTGTCGGTCCACTATGCCGCTCGCGTCGTCACCCGCCCGTCCCCCGACTTCGGCACGGTCCTGCGCGTCGCCCAGGCCCTTGCGCCGATCCGGGCACTCGGCCTGACGCTCGACCCGGCACTCGCCGTGGCCGTGTTCGAGAGGCAGTTCGCCGCGCTCACCGGCCCGCTGGTCGCCGATGCGCCGTCGGAGACCGCGGCGGTCCCCGCCGCCCAGAACTACATTCGCTGGCTCGTCCTGAGCGGACTCGACACCGTGCGATCCGGTCCCCCGCCGGCCGGCGCGAACACGCTGTTGTTCGCTCTACTGCGCCACGCGCTGCTGCGTGCGTACGCGACGGCCGCGCTGCGCATCGTCCGCGCCCGAGGGCTCGCACAGCCGGGAGAGGGCGACGAGCCGGGCCTGGCCGCCGGGGTGCCGCCGTCGCCATGGACGCGCCTCGCCGCGCCGCTGGACGGCGTCACGGCGGCCGGCCAGACCCTCGCCCAGCACATCGACGCGCTGCGGGCCGTCAACAGCGCCGCCGGCTCGCCCGCCGCCGCCCAGCTCACCGAGCTGATGGAGGTGCACGGGGCGCTGCGCCAGCTGCTGTCCGTCCCGAGCGCGGCGCTCGCGCGGATGACCGCCGGCGTGCTGGACCTCGCGTCGCACCGGCTCGACGCCTGGGTCACCGCGCAGGCCTCGCGCCGGCTGGCGACGCTGCGAACGCGCAAGGCGGGCGTACGCCTCGGCGGGTACGGGGTGGTGGAGAACCTCCGCCCGGCGAGCGCCCCGACGGCGAGCAAGGGCTACATCCACGCGCCCTCACTCGGCCAGGCGGCCACCGCGGCCGTGTTGCGATCCGGGCACCTCGCCCACCTCTCCGACGCCGGAGCGCCGCTGGCCATCGACCTCTCGTCACGCCGCGTGCGCGTCGCGCTCTCGGTGCTCGACGGCGTGCGCGCCGGCCAGCCGCTCGGCGCAGTCCTCGGCTACCGCCTGGAGCGCGGTCTGCACGACAACCACCCCGAGCTCGTGCTGGACCGCTACGTCGCGGCGCTGCGGGGGCTCGCTCCCCTCGACGCGCTGACGGCGGCCGAGCACGACCTGAGCGCGGCGCAGGACCGGCAGACCGAGGCGGCCCAGGTGTTCGGCCGGCTGCAGGCACAGGACCAACAGGCAAAGGCGGCCGACCTCGGACTCCAGGGGCGGGTCGCGTCCGCGCAGACGGCGCTCACCGCGGCGCAGACCAGCGCGGCGTCGCTCGGCGGGCAGCTGGAATCGGCGCAGAATCACCTCGAGTGGCTGCAGGAGCACCGGCCCGGTGGTTTTCCCTCGATCCTGGTCTGGCGCGACGACGTGACCGCGACCGAGGCGACAATCAGTGCGGTGCAACCCCAGGTCGCCGCGGCGAACGCCGCGGTCGGCACCGCCACGACGACCCTGGCGCAGCTGCACGCGCAGCAGCAGGCCTCCGCCGCGCTGGTCGCCGCGCTGGAGCAGCAGGTCGGCGACCAGCAGGACGCGGTGGACGCCGCCAACGCCGCCGTGACGGCCGCCCAGGCGCACGTGGACGACCTGCGCGCACATGAGCCGCCCGTGTCGGAGGCGCTGCTGGCGAACAACGTCGCCGACGGGCTCGGCCTGCGCCGGCGCTGGCGCGCGGGGGTCGCCGCGAACGTGTGGAACGACACCACGATCCCGTTCGGCAGCGCCGGCCTGCCCGGGCGGACCACGCCGGAGGGTCAGGCGGTCGAGGCGGAGCTGAGCGCGCTCGACGACACCGTCGACGCGCTCGCCGACCTGCTCACGGCCGAGAGCGTCCACCACGCGGTGCAGGGCAACGCCCAACGCGCCGGCGCCACCGTCGACGCACTCTCGCGGGGAGACACCACCGCGCCCGACGTGGAGGTCGTACGCACGCCGCGCAGCGGCACCGCCGTCACGCATCGCCTGCTCGCGCTCGCCGACGCGACGGCGGGCAGCGGCTGGCCCACGGATGCCACCCAGGTACGCGCGAAGGTCGAGCCGGCCCTCGAAGCCTGGGCGGGCAGCCTGCTCGGCCCGGCGAGCCGCGTACGCATTCGGGTGCGCTCCGGGACGACAGTGTCCACCACCGACCTGAGCGTGCTGAAGCTCTCGGCGCTCGACGCCCTTGCCCTGACCCCAGCCGGTGGGCCCACCGGGCAGACGGAGATCGAGCAGGCGCTGAGCGCCCGCCTCGGCGGCCCGCTGGTGCCGGACCGCGACCCGACGTGGACGCCGGCCCAGCTTTCGCTCGCCGAGTTCCTCGAGCTCGCGCGGGCCACCCGCGAGCTGATCGAGGGTGCGCGGCCGCTGGACGCGCGCGATCTCGCGCTGCCCGGACCCACGACCGACCCCGGGATCGACCTGGCCGACCTGGCCGCGCGGGCCGCCATCGCCACCGGCGCGCTCGCGGACACGCGTACCAAGCTCTCCGCGGCGCTCGCCGGCGGCCCCCCGGACGCGCTGCGAGCCGCCCTCGCCCGCGCCGCGAAGCTGGGCGTCAGCACGCCTCCGGAGGCGGCCGGCGCCGCCCTCGCCGAGCTCGACCGCCGTGCCGCGAGCGTCGCGGCGGCGAGCACCGACGCCGCGCGGGTCGCCGCCGTGCTGGGTGACGACTTCCGGCTGCTGCCGCGCGTCACCGCCAGCGCCGCGGCCGAGTTCGTGGGCTCGCTGGCCGACAGCACGCCGCTGCAGGGCGGCGACCCGCTGGCGGCGGTCACCTGGCTGCAGCGTGCCGCGCACGTACGCGAGGGCGCCTCCCGGCTGGAAACCGCGCTGATGTACGGCGAGGCCACCGCCGGCGGCCAGCCGATGCGCCTGCGGGTCGCCCAACTGCCGCGGCGGGCCGGCGACCGCTGGGTCGGCCTGCCGGCGACGAGCCAGCAGCCGATCGGGTCGGGCCGGCTGTCACTCGTCGTGCAGTCCGCCGCCGCACCGCCGGCCGCCGGTGCGTCCGTCACCGGGCTGGTCGTCGACGAGTGGACCGAGGTCGTCCCCGACCGTACGCAGGTGACCGGCCTCAGCTTCCACGTCGACCAGCCCGACGCTCGCGCGCCGCAGGCGATCCTGCTGGCCGTCCCGCCGACCGAGGCGCACGTCTGGAGTCTGTCCGCGCTCGAGGCGACGGTGCTGGAGACACTCGAGCTGGCCCGGCTGCGGCTGGTCGACGGCGAGGCGCTGGCCGCCGGTCCCACCGGGGCTCCGCCTCCCGGCCCGCCCCCGCTGCCGCTCGGGCAGTACCTGCCGGCGATCTACCTGGCCTCCGCGCCCGCGTCGGACACGGTGACCACCGACCTCGGGCACGTGGCCGCCACGGCCGTCGCACAAGGGGGTGCCTGATGACCGTCGAGCCGACACGCTGGGCCCGACTGGAGCCCGCCGCCCGCGACCCGGAGCTCGCGCCGGGCCTGGAGGCGCGCGTCCACGACCCGCTCTGGCTGCTCGGACGCCAGTGGCAGTTCGGCGAGTTCGCCGCGAGCGACGCCGGCAGCGCGATCCTCGCGCAGGTCACGGCGTCGGTCGCGCCGCTGAGCAAGCTGCGGCCCGGCCGGCTCACGCCGACCCCACGCATCGGCAACTACTCGGCCACCGCGATGCCGTTGGAGGCGCTCGTGGAGGCCGACGACATCCACGCCGCACCGACGGCGCGCATGCGCGTCCGCGCGGGACAACAATTCGAGCGACTGCTCGGCGCGCGCAGCCTCGGCACGTACGTGAGCGGCTACCGCACCGCCTATCCGATCGCGACGACACCCGACCCCGGCGACTCGCCCAGCCGGCGTTTCCTGACCATGGTGGCGGGCCGCGCCATCGACGGCGAGAAGCTGTACCGCGACCTCAAGACATCGCTGCGGGCGACGCCGCCGACGCTGCCCGCCGCCCCGGCGATCCCCGCGGCCGACGCCGCCGCCGTGACCGCGGCGGCGCAGGCCTGGGTGACGTGGATGGACGCGCTCGTGTTCACCGGCTCCGGTGCGCCCGCCGCCTGGATGCCCGACCGCCTGGAGTACGCGTTCGGCACGGCGTCCCCGGACGGCATCATGCTCGAGGCCGCCGAGTACTCCGACGGGCGGCTGGACTGGCACGCGTTCGACGCCACCGGTACGCCGGCCGTCCCGCCGGTGGGGCGCGGCACGCTCGGCCCGGTGACCGTCGTCCCGGCCGCCGTCACCTACCCCGGCATGCCGGCTCCGCGGCTGTGGGAGTTCGAGGACGGGCGCGTCAACTTCGGGGCGGTCGACGCGCACCCCGAAGACCTGGGACGCCTCCTGCTGGCCGGCTTCGGACTCATCTACGGCGCCGACTGGCTGCTCGTCCCGCTCGAGGCCGCGATCGGCAGCGTCGTGCGGATCACGCGGCTCGACGTGCGCGACACGTTCGGTCGCACCACCACGGTCGGGCCGACCGCCCCCGGCGGCGACTGGGGCATGTTCGGCCTGTCACGCGCGGACGGGCCGCCGGACACCGCCCTGCTGCTCGCGCCCACGCTCGCCGCGAGCGTTCAGGGCCGCGATCTGGAAGATGTCCTGCTGCTGCGCGACGAGGCGGCAAACCTCGCCTGGGCGATCGAACGGATTACCGAGGGCGAGGACGGCCGCCCGGCAGATCGTGCGCAGGCGGCCTACGAGGCGGCCCCCGTCGACCCACCACCGGCGACCGCCGGCACGCTGCCCTACCGCCTACGCACCGACCCGCCGGCACACTGGTTCCCGCTCCTGCCGCAACGCCTTCTGCCCACCGACCCGTCGATGAGCTTCCGGCTCGGCGCCATCCCGCGCCAGCAGCCCGCCGCGCCACTGCGCCCGCGGGGCCGGCTGCTGGCCCCGATGGTCAAGGACCCGACCCTCAGGCTCCGCGAGGAGGAGGTCCCCCGCGAAGGCGCGCGGGCGACCCGCGCCTACCAGCTCGCACGCTGGATCGACGGAACCACGCTGCTCTGGCTCGGCAGGCGCAAGAGCGTCGGGCGCGGGGAGGGCTCCAGCGGCCTGCGCTTCGACACCGCCGACCCGCCCGCCTGAGTACGAGGCCCGGCGGCTGTTACTGGGGGCGCTACCCCGACGTCTTCTCCATTGAAGAGTGGCTCGGCGTCGGCCGGGACACCTACGCCTACCCCGACGCGCTCGGTGACGTGTCGCGGCGAGCCGCACCGCACCGGACATGCGCGGGGCTGCTACTTCGGCCGGCCGGTGGCGGGCACCGGGACGGCCTGGCCGGGCACGCCGCCGGGGAGCAGGGGAGCCGGGCCCAGCAGATGCTCCGGCGGCACGTGGATGCGTAGGCTGTTGGACAGGTCGACCAGCTCCTTCTGCGTCACATTCATTCCGAGCACCTCGAAGTTGTAGCCCAGTCCCGTGAGCTGCTCCTGCATGTTCCCCACCGGCACATCCCTGGGAAGTAAGCCGAAGACCTTTGTGTCCTTCGGGGAGACCCGCACCGGCAGGAACTCCTCACCGACCTGAATCACCGCCGCGGTACCGTCCTCATTGACCGCCAGCCGTTCGATGTCGCGGCGGACCTGCCCACCCTCCTCGCTCAGCACGACCTCACGCTCGATCCCGTCCAGGGCCGCGTCGACCTCGTCGGCCCTGGTGGGGAACTTTTCGCCGCGCAGCCGGGCCCGGTTGTTGCGGGCGCGCAGCACGTCACGGGCGTACGCGCGCAGTTCGGCGCGCTCAGCCTGGGACAGGGAACTGATGCCGCCGGAGGCGATCTTCAACTCCCGGGCGGCGTGCCGGCCTGCCTTGGCCTCGAAGATGGCGACGATGATCAGCTCACCGTTCTGCCGGTGGGCCAGGATGCCGTCGGTGAGCTGGCGTCCCGACGCGTCGCGGATCATGTGGCCCGGGATGAACTCCAGCGTCTGGGGCGCGGGGATGTGGATGCCCAGGGCACGCAGCCCGGCGGGATCACGCAGCCACGCCGCGATCCGCGCCTCCAGGAACTCCTCCAGCAGCTGCCCCTTCATCAGATTGATGTTCGGGCCCTTCTCAACGACCCGCATCAGCGCCAGATGGTCCAGCTCGCTGAGCACCGCCGTGCCGCTGACGAGCTTCTTCAGCGAGTCGGCGACGTACGTGGCGATGGACATCCCCCGCGGGCTGCCCCGCTTGACGCCCATCCTCTCCAGCGCGCTGACGGCCCTCGCCGCCAGCGCCGAATCGACCTTCTTTCCCGCCACGATCAGGGTCCGGGCCTCGGAGATGGCGAGGCGCCCAGTGACGTCCTCGCTGACCTTCTCACCCGCAGCCAGGGCGAGGCTCCACCGTCTGGCGTCGCGCCCGTACAGCCGCTCCATCCGCGCCGCGGTGTAGAGCGCCCGACCGCCCCTGACGAACCGGGAGGCGAACGGCAGCAGCACTCCCCCGGCGATGATGCACCTGTCGACCTCGGTCAGCTCGTAGCCGAAGATGTCGTACCCGAAGGTCGCCTCGAAGATCGCAACCGCGGTGCCGACGACCGGGATGAGGGCGATGCCGAACTCGACGACCTCCAGCACCGCCGGACGGTGTTCGAGGGGCAGCGGGAAGGGATTGGTGTCGGTGGGCTGCCGCTGGGCTATCCGCAGCGTGACCAGCAGGTCCTGGCGCTGTGCCAGCATCCGGCTCATACCCTCGGCCGCGGGCAGGGTGAGAAAGTCGTCGTCGCCCTGGTGCGCCATCACCCACGCGGCCAGGGTCGCCGCAATGGCGTCGAGGGCGTCAGGAACAGAAGGCTCGGGAGGCACCGGAGATCCTGGCACCGCCGACGCCCGGTCGTGTTCCTGTACCAGCAGTACGCGCTTGCGGGGGCGATCGACGACCAGGTGCGTCGGCATGGTGGCGCATTCGCGCAGCATCCGCATCAGCGCTAGGTATTCGTTGTTCTTGGCGGTGAAGGCCTCCGGGGTCAGCTCACGGCGGCGCAGCGGGACTGCCGCCTGCCGCCGTGCGTTGACCTTCCACAGCTCTGGGCCGGAGAGACCGCCCTCCTTGCGATGCTCGTATGCGGCAAGGGAGTCAGGCCGCCGAGCGAGATCCTCGGCCATGATGGCGACCCCGCCGCGCAGCACGGCCAGCTCGAAGGCGCTCGCCCTGCCGCCGGTCATGCGGGCCTCGAACTCGACACGAGCCGAGGTCAGCATTCGCCGGTAGGGGCCCAGGTCGATGGCCATCGAGTCAGGTTGGGTAGACGGGGAGTTCGGGGCCTTCCTGCAACCACACAAGTGTGGTCGGCACGGTGAACTCCCACGGGCTGCCCTCGGGCAACGCGCCGGCCAGGTCGTCGGTCTGCGCCCGCACCTCGTCGGCGACCGACTTGTACAGCGGGTCGTCGATGGTTGGCGGCTCGCCGCCGAGCCAGACCCGGTCGGCCAGCCGAGGGCTGCTGCGAGCCAGGAAGTACGCGACCGCCAGGTTGTATGCGGGCGACACCGGGACCACCACCCTGGCCGCGCCTGCCTGCTTGAACTGGGCGAACAACGGGTCGATGTCGGAGCGGTTGCTGGCCTCGGTCCACTTGGTCTTGCGGCCCCAGAAGTACGGATAGAACAGGTAGGTCATCTGCGGCCAGTCGAAGGCCTGTTCGAAGAACTGGATGATCGGGCCCTCTGCCAACGCCTCGTACACGTCGACCTCGGGCAGCTTCGCCGGGGCGTCCGCCGGGTCCGTCATCGCGTTGTAGCCGCTGAGGTGGCTGCCGGTCATCATGGTGACACACAGCTTCTTCAGCTCGGTGCGCTCGATCTCCCGATTGGTGGCCGGGTTGCGGCCCTGGATCACCACGGCCCCCTCCTGCGCGCCGGCCTGTGCCACCTTCTGGTCGTACGCCGTCTTCATGGCCAGGTAGGCCGTGCTGATCTTCTCGAAGGTCTTGTTCTGCCAGTCCTGCAGGTGCGCGGCGTTCCGGTAGCAGTTGATGCCAACGTTGACCGAGTACGCGTTGATGTCGTACCCGATGCAGCTGACCGCCATGGGCCCTGTCGGGTTGTCGAAGGTCTCCGCGGACTGCGCCCATCCCAGGGTGTGCACTCCGCCCTCCTTGACCGCGGTGCTGACGACGAGTTCGGCGGCGTCATCACCGATTTGGATCGAGAACCGTGGCCCGCCGACCACGTAGATCAGCGACACGTTGGCGATGTAGTAGATCATGGTGTAACCGTCCGGCACGACCAGGTCCTTGAGCATCTTCGATACGGTCTTGCCGTTGTCGACGCCACTCTGCTCGAACGACGTCGCCGCGTACGTCCATTCCAGCGGCGGTGTGGTGATTCCCTGGGCGTTGTAGCGGCTGGCGAACATCTGGTAGTTCGACTCGTTGAGGTCGGCGGCGGTCAGCGGCTGGTTCTTGGCGTTGACGAGCGGTATCGGCGGCTCAGCGCCCACCACGGTCTTCGGCCGCAGCTGCGAGGCGAGCCAATAGGCCGCCGGCTGCGGCACGATGAACTCCAGCATCAGCCGCCGGCCGTAGTTGTAGACCTGCGCCCGGTAGCGCTTGTCCACCCAGCGGTAGACGCCGGTGATGTGCGCGGTGCCCTGGGCGTTGTCGACGCCGTGGGTATTGGTCTCCTCGACCTCGTGGAAGGTCTTGGTGGTGCGCTCGGTCTTCACCTTCTTCTGAATCTTCGTGACGGAGCGGTCGACCACATCGCGGGCGAAGTTCGAGCTGCTTCTGGTCGACTCCTGCTTGGATGTCGCGTAGGCGAAGTCGCCGTGCGCGGTGGTGACGACCGGCCCGAAGGCGGCGGTCACCGTCACTCCGGCCTGCACGCTCATGTCCTCCTTGACGGTCTGGTCCGCCTCCTTCTTCAGCTCGAACCGGTCGGTGGACTGCTGGTCACGCTCGGTCTCGTTCACCTCCTCCGACGACTCGAAGTACGTGGACTCGACCCGGTCGAGCATGCGGTGCACCCGCTCGCGGTGCTCGCCCTTGAGCACGTTCTCTATGTGTGCCACTTCTCCCGGGGCGTACCCGAGCAGGGTCTGCTTGACCACCTTCAGGTCGCCGACGCCCAGTGGCCGGATCCGGCCGCTGACATCCACGTCGGGGCTGGTGCCCGGGTCGGGGTCGGCATCGAAGATCCCGAGGAGGTCCAGGCCCGGCGCGATGGTGCCCACGTCGTGCAGATCGAGCGTGCCCGACAGCGCTCGGAACTCGCGCCGCAGCGCCGGGTCGTCACGCAGAGCGTCCACCCTCCGCAGCAGCGTGCTCAGGTGCGTTTGAGCGGTCGCGGTCGCCGTCGGCACCGCGGTGGCCTCCCCGATCCGTAGACGGGCCGAGACGCTCCGCGCTTCCTCGGACAGGTCGCCCTCGAATATCCGCGCCATGCTCGCCACGCGTCCCAGCGTGATCCGGTTGCGGAACACGTCGCCGTGCTGGGTCGGCTCCTCCGACAGCACCCGCTCGCGGATTGGCGCGGCGTTCGCCCGTACGGCGTCCAGCAGTGTGCGGGTCGCCGCGACCTCCCGCAGAAGCGCGCGGACCGGCTCGTCGGACACCTCGGCGTGCCCTGCCACCGAGGCGGAGCCGCGCCAGCGTGTGGCCTCGGGCGCCTCGACGACCGCGAGCTCCGCGGGCACAACCGGAGTGGCGCCCAGCGCGGTCACCGCGTCGGCGGCGGTGGTTGCCGCGTCGGCGCGCCACAGTGCGGCGAAGTGCAGTGCCCGCAGCGCCGCCGTCGGCGTCTCCAGGTCGGGTCCGGCCGCCGGGCCCTGACGATACGCCCGGTACAGCGCGTCCCAAGCCGTCCCGGCCAGCTCAGCGGCATCGCGGTCGGCCAAGGCGAGCACGTCACGCAGCTCCGCGTCCGCGTCGCCCAGCGGGTCGCCGCCGGGCTGCGCGCCGAAGCGGTCGGCCAGCGCGCGGGCCGCTTCGGCCAGCGCGGCCAGCCGCGCGTCCTGGTGCCGCGTGGACTCGTCATCATCGTGGCCGGCGAGCGATCCGCCGCCGAGGGCTCTGCGCTGGTCGGTGATCAAGCCGAGGGCCGCCTCACGTTGCCCGACCAGTTGCGGCGGACGTACGGCGACGAACTTGAAGGCATCGACGGTCTGACTGTCTGGCATAGGTCCGTTGTAGGACCTCGCGACGCGTGCGCACAGTGTCTGTCGGATAGCGGCCTCGCCGAGCCGACAACGGGGCGAGGTCACCACTGCGTGAGCCGTCTACCAACCACTCGGCGAACAGCTCGCGGACGCAGGTGTGGTGAGGCAGCCCTTCTTCAGATCACTCGTGTCGTCCAGGATCAGCACCCCGCCCGTTTCGCCGAGCGCGTCCACCGCATAGCCGCGCACACCATCGCGAACCGCGCCGGCGTCCCAGACCCTCTCACCCAACAGCCGCTGCATGGCATGCGGCGAGCCGTCACCGGCATCTCCGCCACCTGCCAACACGACCGTGTGTCCACATCGGACTATAAGCCGAGCAAGAGCGCCCGCGCCTGCCGACGCGGCTTCACCCGGCCGAACCGTCCAGCGATCGCCGCGAACCCGGTGTCGAACTCGGCCAGCCACCCTTCGGCGTCTACGCTGCGCCCAGCGGCCACCACAAGATTTTCAGTTGTCTCCACAAACCGACGATGATCACGTGGCGGCCGTTCCCGTGCCCGCAGACGCGCCGAACAGCCCAACCCAGCCTGGCTTCATAACGAACCCATAGCGGCCACCACGCTAGCGGGCGGCCTTGTCACGGATGGGTCGCACGTGCCGGAAGGCGACCAGCAGGGCGGCGGCGAGGCCAGCCACCAGCAGGATCCTTATCACGGTGAACAGCACCGTGTCGCCCGTGGAGTGGGGCGGGAAGATGTCCTTGACGAGCCAGCCGAGGCCCATCCCCAGCCCCAGGAAGGCGTGCATCGCGGCCCGCAGGCGTGGGACGGGCTGCGGGCGGCCGAAGATCCGGGGCACCTCCGTGCCGCCACGGCTCCTGGCGAGCAGCACGGCGGCGACGGCCAGGTTGGCCGCGGCGGCCACGATGGCCAAGACCAGGTCCACGGATCCCATGGGGCCACACGCTATCGCACGGATGCCCGCGGCCGGGATCAGCTGAAATCTACCTAACGATCCCAGGCTGTCGTACTAATTCGGAACGTATTCAAGTTTCATAAGGTGATAGGCGATCGCATACCCTCTGACAGAATCCACCATCACCTTGGTTCGCACTTGTGGTCGAATACCTGCACGACCACATGATCTACCGCTGGCCGCGCCGGCATTCTGACTCCCACGAAGCCATACGGGCTTGTCGCACACTCTGTGCGACAAGCCCGCCGCAGTCCAGATACCTTTACGCTCTACACTACCTAAAAAGTGTCGATTCGGCGCAACCGTAACAAGGAGATCTTCCATTGAAGCCCGAATATAGCGATGATCGATCACCGAATTGGATTAAGAGCAGTCGCAGCACGTTGACCCAAGAGTGTGTTGAGGTGACCAGAAGCCGAGATCACCACCTGGTCAGGGATTCAAAAGACCCCGGGGGTCCGATTCTCACTTTCCACCATTCATCCTGGAGGGTATTTGTTTCTAACGTCCGCAGCGGTTTATGAAACCGCAGACACGCACACTCCGGGCAGCCCGGCCGCAGGTGGCTTCCTCATCAGTTCGACTGACCATCAGTTAGCAACGACGCACTCTCCGCCAATCGGCGGGAGCGCAGGGATCTTCGAAGTGGCGGACGAACCCGGTTTCCTACCAAAACTGGTGGACTCACCGGCACTCCCAGGCGTCAGGGCCTGCCGAAAAACCGCCTCCCTGCTGGCTGTAGTAGAATTCCAATTGCCATCCCTGCCGCTACACCAACAGTAAGCAGATGGCGCGAGCTACGCGATAATTGTCGTTCTGGACTTGGAACGGCAACCGCAACGCCGCGCCCCGCAGGGGCTTCCGCAGCACCCCGGTCAGCATTGTGGCACTCCTCGGAGAGGATTGCATAGAACCGTTTCCGTCGTCGCGAGCTAAGGTATGAACCCCCGTTAATCTTCCACCATTCGCGAGCTATCCCTGACTCGAAAAGGCGCCTCGCCACAGTATGCAGGGTATTCTCGTTCATCTCGCCGAGATCCCACACCATCGCCCAGTGGCCGACAAACAGATTCGCATAGACCTTCAACACTGCATCGGGATCGCCAGTCGCGGCCGATCCATCAACGTAGAGGAACTGAGGATTCTCGAGTGCCAACTTCACGATGTCAAACTGCCTTTGTCGAATCAGGTGAACTTGACTGATTCTATTTAGATTGTTTTGGATTAGCAAGGATATTGAGACGCCAACGAGGGCAAGGCCGGAAAGCACAGCCGACGTGCCCCCGTATGCCTGACCGATATTCGAGAGGTCACTCCACTGGACCGAGAGGTCCGCCATCCAGGCCATCGCCACGGGAGAAAGTGCAATTAGGCCCATCGAAGCTATCGCCGCCAGTGAGATGAACGCCTTCCGGCACCATGATGGCCAGGTCTGAAAGCTCGACATACCACTCTCCGATAGTTTCGCACTCGGCTACCCTCTTAGCCAGCATGGACTGGCCGCGCAAGTACGTCGATGCGAGAGATTGCCGCAGTCGTTCTGCCTGGAGAGTCGGATACTGCCAGGTGCCTCAGCCTGCGGTCAGGCATGGAGTAGCCGACGGCTACCGCCAGGACTGCCGCGCGGTCTTGCCTCCATAGCGGTGAGCAGGCTCTGAGGGGTCGGCACCTATGGACATAATGGTACTTTTGTCAACGGCAACAGAACCTCGGCCCGGTACCCATTGTTGCGTGTCGTGCGTGCTGCCGAGAAGAACTCATTGCGGGATGAAAACCGTTGTGGTGATACTTCTACGCCTGCGCCTATTGCAGCTCAGAGGGTGGCAGCGCTGGGTGTTCGAGCCAGAACCGACGAGGTGACGCTGACGTTGCGGGCGGCATGCGGGCCGACCACAGCGCAAGTCGCCACACGCGGCGGTTGCCCGATCAGGTCGAGCGGTCAGGAAGCCTGAGTCGACAGTCGGCGTGCCGGCCGTTGGTCCTGAGACGGATGTCGTCAGGCGCTGCACATGGCACCTGATCACAGATATGCCTCCGCCTGCGCCAAAACGTCCACTGCGCGGCCGTGCTGCCGTCCCCCTGACGAGGTCGACGGAACGGCGTCGTGACGGCGGAGTACGCGAGAGGCCGGGGCCGGCCCACGTACCGCGAACTAGGTAGTTCTTGCCGATGTGTAGCGGTTGCCGTCTTGGCACGATCGCATCTGCCGGGTGTGGATCTAGCGGCTCGCTCTCCTGCCCGGCGATCCGATGGTCAGTGACCGCAGAGAGGCTTCACGATGGAGAACATTACGGACACCGATGAGGCCGGCATTGACGTGTCGGCCCCGGTGGTCAGCCGCCACAGCGTCACGGTGACCGCGTCGGCGGAAGACGTGTGGCGGATCCTCACCGACATCGACGCATGGACAACCTGGCTGCCAGAGATCCCGTACGCACGCGTGGAAACACCCGGTCCGCTCGCCCCGGGCTCCGTGTTCCGCTGGTCGGCCGCGGGCATGGAGATCGAGTCGACGATCGTTCAGGTACGGCCGCGGGAACGCCTCGTGTGGCGGGGATACGGTGACGGACCGGACGGGGTCCTCGGTGTCCACGTCTGGGCGCTCACTCCGGCCGGCGACGGGGTGGAGGTGTCGACCGAGGAGTCCTTCGCGGGCCCGCCTGTCGATGCCGCCCCTGGGCCTTTCCAGGAGGGCCTCGACACGACCCTCGCCAGGTGGCTGGAACGACTCAAGGGCACCGCCGAGGCGGGGGCCGCCTCGTGAAGAATCGTGTGTTTGCCGTCGCGGCGGCAGTGGTCGTGGCCGGCCTCGTGGGCACCGCAGGTGCGCCGGCTCGGGCCGAGGCCAGGCGCGATGTCGGCGCCGACCGCGCGACGGTGCGATGTGCGGGAAGGACTGTCGACACCGCGGCGAAGATTCGCTATCGGACGGAGACGACGATCGACGCTCCGCTACGGACCGTCTGGAGGTTGCAGACGGACGTGGAACGCTGGCCGTCGTGGCAGAAGCCCGTTTTGTCCAGCAAGCGGCTCGATCGTGGCCCACTGCGTCCCGGTTCGTCGTTCCGGTGGACGACACCGGTCCTCGAGACCGCGCTGAATCCCGCCACGACCCTCGTCGTCACGTCCACCGTCCGGCAGCTTCAGCACCAGAGGTGCCTTCGGTGGGACGGCCCGGCGATCGGTGCGGGGCTGCGCATCGACGAGGGGGTGCACGTGTGGACGTTCACCGAGATCGGCGGCCGGGTTCTCGTGCGTACCGAGGAGACGTGGCGCGGTGACCAGGTGGAGCAGGACGTCGCCTTCTCCACCGAGGCTCTCGGAGGGGGCCTGGAGACGTGGCTGACGGAGCTGAAGACGCGTGCCGAACGGGAGTGTGATCGGGCCCTGGCGCTGACGTGACCCAGGGGCCCCGTCGGTCTCGTACCGGCGGGGCCCTTTCCTCGCTCGGTCGGCCCGGCTCCGTCAGCGGAGTAGTTCTCGTAGCTGCCGGCGTGAGGTGATGCCCAGTTTGCGGTAGAGGTTGCGCAGGTGGGCGTCGATCGTTCGCGGGCTGACGAACAGCAGCGCGGCGACTTCCCTGGTGCCTGCGCCGGAGGCGACCTTGCGGGCGACGAGTAGCTCGCGGGCGGTCAGCCCCGCGAGCGGATCGGCGTCGTCGGCCAGGGTCGGCTCGCCGATGGCATCCAGTTCGCGGGCCGCGCGGCCGGCGAACCCGCGCGCGCCGATGGTGGAGAGCAGTTCGTGCGCGGCGCGCAGCTCCACCCGCGCCTCGGCGCGGCGGCCGACCCGTCGCAGCCACTGCCCGTAGAGCAGTCGGGCACGCGCGTAGTGAACTCGCATCCTGCTCCCGGCGAACCTGCTGATCGCGGCACGGTAGTGGTCCTGCGCGCCGAGCCCCGGGTCGAGCAGCGCACTCGCCAGTAGATGCGCACCGGTCGTCCACGCGTTCGGGTTGACCCGTGCGACATCCCCGATCCATTTGGCCGATTCCTTGGCTTCTTCGGGACGTCCGACGTACGCGGCGGCTTCGACCAGCTCGTGGTGGAAGACGGAGGCGGCGTACGCCCCGCGCCGGTGCTGGTCCCGTACGAGCAGCAACGCGTCGATCGCGGCCTCATGGTCGCCGCTGCCGTTGCACAAGACGCCGATCGAGTAGTGCAGCGCGGTGGGTTTCACCCCCACCCAGTCGCGCAGCTTCTCCCGGATCTCGCGGAACCGTTCGACGTCCCCGCTCCACGCGGCAAGCATCAGGTCGGACCCGACGAGGTTTGACGTCCCGGCGGCCTCGTCGACCGCACGCGCCTCGATGATGCAGACCTGCGCGTCGGCGAAGCGACCCACGATCGTCCGGGCGACCGCCTGGAAGCGCAACGCATGGGGAAGGATCGCGTAGGCCCCCTGCGCCCGGGCGAGTTCCACCTGACGGTCGACGATCTGCTCCATGGCATCGCTGTCGCCGATGTCGACGCTCAACACGCAGGCACGTTCCATCCACCACGGATCCGCGTCGGAGGTGCGGGCGTGGTCCCGGAAGGCGTCGACCGTGCGCCGCATCATGGGCATCGCCTCGTCCACCGGGCGGAGGTGCTGCTCGACCAACGCCTGCAGCAGCAGGTCGACCGGACGTGGCGGCTGACGCTGGGGTACCCGTTCCCGGATGTGCAGGGCGAGCCGCCGTAACCTCCCCGGCTCGTCGACGCTGAACATGAGCGACGCGAACGCCTCCAGGTAGGTCTCGCGGACCTCGTCGGGCCCCACGCCGTCGGCCGCGTCGATGAGCGCGATCGTCGCCGGGATGCTGCGCGCCACGTGATAGTCGATCGTGGCGCGCAGCAGTCGCGCGGCGTGGCGGTCGGCGGGGTCCGGGTGGAGACGCTCGGCCTCGTCCACCAACTCCCGAGCGGCAGATGGTGCCCCCGAGCCCAACCGCGCCCGGGCCGCGGCCAGCAGCCGGCGGGCCTGCCGCGACCGGCCGGGTGTCAGTCGGGCCGCGCGCTCGAGGAACGCGGCCATGGCCGCGAGCCCGCCGCGGCGCTGAGCCCGCCCGGCCGAACGCTCCAGCTCGGCCGCGGTCTCCTCATCCGGGCCGGTGATCGCGTTCGCCTGGTGCCAGGCGCGACGGTCGGGATCGACGTCGACGTCCGTACCGGCGGCGAGCGACGCGTGTGCCTGCCGTCGCGCCCCGGCGCCAGTCGACAGGTACACCGCGGAACGCGCCAACGGATGCCGGAAGTACACCCGGGGCCCGGTCACCAAGAGGCCGCTGTCCTCGGCCGCGGCCAGGTCCACGGCGTCCAGCCCCTGGATCGCCATCGCGCGGCGCAGCAGAACGAGGTCGCCTGTCGGCTCCGCCGCGGCCAGCGCCAGAACCGAGCGCGTGGGTGCTGGCAGTCGCAGGAACCGACTCACGAACCGGTGTTCCACCGCGCGGTGGCCGGCGTCCCCGGGTAGCCCGAACGGTCCGGCGTCGCGGGCGAACTCCACCAGGGCGAGCGGGTTGCCGGCCGCTTCGGCGAGGATCCGTTGCACGATCGCCGCTTCGTGGCCGAATGGTGCCCGATACCGCAGCAGGGTGAGGGATTCCGAATCGGTGAGCCCGGTGAGAGTGAGGACGGGCAGGCGACCGAGCCCCGACACCGAGGCGGCGTCACGGCCAGCGAACACCGAGGCGGCGTCACGGCCAGCGAACACCATGGCGACCCGCTCCGCCGCAACGCGTGCCGCGACGAAGGCCAGTACCTCCCGCGAGCCGGCGTCGATCCACTGCACGTCGTCGACCGCGCAGAACACCGGCCTGCGCCGCCCTACGGCACTCAGCAGGCCGAGAACGGCAAGGCCGACAAGCATCGGGGTCGGCGTTGCCCCGGCCCGCAGCCCGAACACCGCGTCGAGCGCGCTCCGCTGCGGCACGGGGAGCCCAGCGCGGTGGTCGAGCACGGGCGCGCACAACTGGTGCAGCGCCGAATAGGGCAGCTCGCTCTCGAACTCGACACCACCGGCCCGCAGCACCCGCCATCCGTCGAGCCGCGAAGCGGCCGCACCGATGAGCGTCGACTTGCCGATCCCCGCATCACCGAGAACGAGCATCGCCCCGCCACGGCCCCGCGCCGCGGCTGCCGTCACCGAGGCGATCTCGCCCAACTCCGCCTCGCGAGCGACGAACAATCCCGACCCGATATCTGTCATCAGCTTCTGCGTGTCGCCGGACGAATGGTGCCCTCCGGTTGTTCGGCCCCCGCCGATGGTATCCAGAGCAGCGCACCGACCGGGACGGGCGCCGGGTCCGGTGCCGGCGCTCCTACGAGGGCAACTCGAACAGTTCCAGCTGGATGCCGTCGGGGTCACGGAGGTAGAGAATCTTCGTTCCGGTCAGCGCCCCCGCTTCGACGCCATCGCCGTCCTGGAGCACGACCGGGTCGGCGTTGACGTGCACGCCCCGCCGCACCAGGTCGCGGTGCGCCGAGTCGAGGTCGTCGACCTCAAAACACAGGTGCATCACCCCGACGTCAGAGTTGCGCCCGGTGAAGGGCCTCGGCTGCGGGCTGTCGTACTGGATGAGTTCCAGCAGGACGTTCTCGCCGGCCAACGCGAAGGAGGCCCGCATCGACGCGTTCTCGACCTCGACAACCGCGCCGATCGCCGGGTTCGTCGCCGCGATCGTCACGCCGTTCGGCGCGATGCCGAGGACGTCCTCGTACCACCTCACCGACCGCGCCAAATCGCTGACCGGCACTCCGATGTGATGCATCCTGGTCACTTTGCTCATGATCCCCATCCTGAAGGGCTGAGCCGGCACTGTGGAAGGCACAGATCTTCCGCGTACCGCTGGTACCACCCAGCTCCAAGGAGGACCGATGGCGGATCATGGGTTCATGAATGACCTCGGAGCCGCGCTGCGGGCCTGGCGGGATCGCACGGACCCGGCCGCGGTCGGTCTCCCGAACGCATCACCTCGCCGCGTCGTCGGGCTACGACGCGGCGAGCTGGCAGCACTGGCCGGCATCTCCCCCGAATACGTGGCACGCCTCGAACAGGGCCGGGCCGCCACGCCATCGGCGCAGGTGTGCACCTCCCTGGCCCGCGCGCTACGACTCTCCGACGACGAGGAGGCGCACCTGATGCGCCTTGCCGGCTTCGCCGCGGCCCCGGACCGCATGCCCCACCTGATCCCCGGCAGCCTGCACCGCGTCATCGACCTCCTCGACGACACCCCGGTGGCCGTCTACGACGCCGCGTGGCGGCTGCTGCACTGGAACCGGCTGTTCGGGGCCGTCTTCGGCGACCCCACGGGCGCCATCGCCGACGATCGCAACGCCCTGATCGTCCAGTTCGAGTCCCGAAACCCCCGAGTCCGCCAGACCGACACCGAGCGCGCCTACTTCGAGCAGTCGTTGGTGGCCGACCTGCGCGCGACAAGCGCCCGCTATCCGAACGATCCCGACGTGGCAGCACTGATCTCGCGGATGGCCGGGAACGACAGGTTCTGCCGCCTCTGGGCCCTCGGCGCGGTGGCCCCTCACGAGAGCGCGCACAAGACCGCCGTGCACCCGGACGTGGGCGCCATCCCGCTGGACGCCAACGTTTTGACCACCCAGAACACCGACCTGCGCCTCGTGGTCCTCACGCCTCGGCCCGACACCGCCGCTCGCGAGAAGCTGGACCGACTGGGTTGACGACACCTCCAATCTGGACGGGGACGCCGCGCCGGTAGGTATCTCCCACCTGACGGCCGCCGGCCCGGGGCAGCGGGCGGCCCGGCCCGTCACTACGGTGCGGAGGATGGACAGTTCCGATCCACTGGTGGCCGGCATTGTGCACCAGGCGCCCGGCTCGACCGTACGGTTGCGCCCGGTGGCCGAGGACGACCTGGTGATGTTGCGCCGGTTCGCGGTCGAACCCGGGCTGATCGGGCTCGACTGGGCCGGCTTCCGGGACGCGGCCGCGCCGGCCCGCCGCTTCGCCGAGGACGGCTATCTCGGCGAGCGGACTGGCGGCCTGGTCGTGCAGGTCGAGTCGGCGGCGGATGCCCGGGCGGGCTACCTCAGCTATCTCCAGGGCCAGTACGGTGGGCGGGCGCCCTACTGGGAGATCGGCATCGTGCTGCTGCCCGAGTGGCGCGGCCAGGGCATCGGCTGGCGGGCCCAGGCGCTGCTCTGCGACTACCTGTTCAGCCACACCCCGGCGCAGCGCATCCAGGCCAGCACCCATGCCGAGAACGCCGCCGAGCAGCGATCGCTGGAGAAGGCCGGCTTCCAACTGGAGGGGGTCGTGCGGGCCTGCGAGTTCCGGGCCGGCGCCTGGCGCGACGGGTGGCTCTACAGCCGGCTGCGCGACGACCCGTCACCGCTGTGACCGAACGGCCCGGCGTCCTACCGGGTGGGGTCGAGCCTGCGGAAGATGTCTGCGGCAGCAACCCGTCGGATCTACCGCAAGCGCAACGTCGTGGAACGCTGCTTCAACCGGCTCGAACAGTGGCGCGACCTGGCCACCCGATACGCCAAACGCGCATCCCTCTACCAGGCCAGCCTGGTGCTCATCGCAGCCGTTATCTGGCTTCCATGATCGACCGGACAGGCCCTAGTCGGCGATGCGGTAGCCGACGCCGGCCCTGGTGGTGATGATCTGCGGGTCGCCGAGTTTGCGGCGCAGGCGGCCGATCGTCACCGTGACGGTGTTGGTGAACGGGTCGGTGTTCTCGTCCCAGACCTGCTCCAGCAGCGATTCGGCGCTCAGGAACGTGGGCGCCGCCCGCAGCAGCGCCTCCAGCAGGGCGAACTCTTTG
The DNA here is from genome assembly GCF_043197345.1 of Micromonospora sp. NPDC049175. Taxonomy (NCBI): domain Bacteria; kingdom Bacillati; phylum Actinomycetota; class Actinomycetes; order Micromonosporales; family Micromonosporaceae; genus Micromonospora; species Micromonospora sp. NPDC049175. Next base: position 667,983 of record NZ_JBICSY010000001.1, read on the forward strand.
ACCGACAGGTCCAGCCGGCGGCCGTCGCGGGTGGCGGTGCACCGGGCCGGGTCGAGCTCCAGGCCGGCCGCGCGCAGCGTCCTCGGCTGCGCCGACGGGCGGCGGCGGGCCAGGGCGCGGATCCGCAGCACCAGCTCGGGGAAGTGGAACGGCTTGGCCAGGTAGTCGTCGGCGCCGAGCGTCAAGCCGGTGACCCGGTCGCCGGGCGCGCCAGCAGCGGTCAGCATCAGGACCATCGGGCGGTCGTCCCGTTCGGTGATCATCTGGCAGAGGGTGTCGCCGTGCAGGCCCGGCAGGTCGCGGTCGAGCACCACCACCTCGTACGGCGCGAGGTCCAGCTTCTCGGCGGCCGTCAGGCCATCCAGCGCGACGTCGACGGCCATCCCCTGGTCGCGCAGGCCCTCGGCGATCACCTCGGCGAGCGCCCGCGCGTCCTCGACCACCAGCACCCTCACGCGGCCTCGTTCTCCCGGGACACCGGCGGTAGCAGCGGGAGCCGGATCGCCACGTGCAGGCCGCCCTCGGGCGCGGCACGCAGCACCAGCGTGCCGCCGTGCGCCGCCGCGATGGCCGCCACGATGGACAGGCCCAGCCCGGTGCCGCCGCCGGCGGTCCGCTCCAGACCGAGCCGCTGGAACGGCTGGCCGAGCCGGGCGACCTGCTCCGGGTCGAGGGACGGGCCGCCGGTCTCGACGGCCAGCAGTGCGGTGCCGGCCTCGGGCGCGGCGACCATCCGGACCCAGCCGTCCGGCACGTTGTGGGTGATCGCATTGTCGATCACATTGCCGGTCATCTGGGCGAGCAGCACCGCGTTGCCGCGGGTCCAGGCGTCCGGCCGCACGTCGGCGCGGACCGTCAGCCGCTTGGCCTCGATGTCGGCGGCGCGGGCGGACACCACCTCCGTGACCAGCGCGCCTACGGAGACCGGTTCGCGGTCGGCGAGCGCGCCGTGCTGAATGCGGGCCAGGGTGAGGAAGCCGTCGAGCAGCCCGTCGACCCGGTCCAGCTCGGTACGCAGCCGGCCGGCGAGCGCGACCGTCTGCGGCGGCACCGGCCCGGGCTTCGCGACCGCGACGTCCAGCGACGCACGCATCGTGGCCAGCGGGGTGCGCAGCTCGTGGGAGGCGTTGGCGACGAACCGGCGCTGCGCCGCGAACGCCTGCTCCAGGCGTTCGAGCAACTCGTCGATGGTGTCGGCGAGCGCCTTGACCTCGTCGTCGGGACCGGGGGTGGCCAGCCGCTCGTGCAGGTTGTCGGCGGTGATCCGGCGGGTGGCCGCGGTGATCGTGCGCAGCGGGCGCAGTACCCGCCCGGCGACGGACCGGCCCAGCAGCACCGAGGCCACCCCCATCACGGCCAGCGCGGTCGCCGAGCCTCCCAGCAGTTGCCGGGCCTGATCCCGGTGCACGGCCTCCAGCCGGGCCTCCAGTTCGGCGATCCGCGCGGCGGAGGTGTCCGACCGTTGTTGCTGCGCGGGCACGACCGGGGAGGTACTGCGGGCGATTGTGAGGAAGCTGGTGAGGCCGAGCAGCGCGACGCCGGAGAGCATGAACAGCGCCACGTACATGATCGTGAACCGCAGCCGAGCCGTCCGCATCCGTTCCCCCTGCCGCGCCGCCGACCGGCACGCGACCAGCATTCCGGTCCGGACCTAACAACGCCATAACGGTGCGCGTTCGACCGCTGTTACGGCGCGCGCCGTAGAACCGAGCCCATGGAATCCACCATCGAGGTCGCAGACCTCCACAAACGGTACGGGCGCACCGTCGCCCTGGACGGCGTGTCCTTCACGGTACGGCCGGGGCACGTCACCGGCTTCGTCGGCCCGAACGGCGCCGGCAAGTCCACCACGATGCGGGTGGTCCTCGGTCTCGCGGCCCCGAACGCCGGCACCGCGCTCGTCGGCGGCGTGCCCTACCGGACGCTGCGCCGGCCACTGACCCACGTGGGGGCCCTGCTCGACGCCGGGGCGCTGCAGCCGAGCCGCTCCGCCCGCAACCACCTGCTCTGGCTCGCCCATTCGCAGGGCTTCGCTGCCCGGCGGGTCGACGAGGTGCTGGAGCAGGCCGGGCTGGGCGAGGTCCGCCGCCGCAAAGCCGGCGGCTTCTCCCTGGGCATGCGGCAGCGGCTCGGGATCGCCGCCGCGCTGCTCGGCGACCCGCCGGTGCTGATGCTGGACGAGCCGTTCAACGGCCTCGACCCGGAGGGCATCGTGTGGATGCGCGGGCTGCTGGGGACCCTCGCCGCCCAGGGGCGGGCCGTGCTGGTCTCCAGCCACCTGATGAGCGAGCTCCAACACATCGCCGCGCACGTGGTGATCGTCGGCCGGGGCCGGGTCCTCGCCGACACCACCGTGTCCGACTTGCTGGCGGCGACACCGGGGGGAGGCGCGGGCTCGCTGGAGGACGCCTACTTCGCGCTGACCCGCGACGCGGTGGAGTTCCGCGGGGAGGTGGCCCGATGAGCCAGCGTTCGGGCGAATCAGCGCCGGAGCGTAGCGGCGGTGGCGGCATGAGCGACTTCGGACGGCTCGTGCGGGCCGAATGGACCAAGTTCCGGACGGTCCGCGGCTGGGTGCTCGGCATCGTGGCCGCGGCCGTGGTGACCGTGCTGCTGGGGCTGTACGTCGCGTCGAACAGCCTGTCATCCTGCTCTCTGGGGACTGTCGAGGTCGAGTGCCCGACGCCCCCCGTCGGCCCGGACGGCGAGGCGGTGCGGGACAAGTTCTACTTCGTGCACCAGCCGCTGGCCGGGGACGGCGCCGTCACGGTACGGGTGACGTCGATGACCGGCCTGATCACCTACCCGCCGCCGAATCACAACGAGATCATCCCCGGCCTGGTGGAGTGGGCGAAGGCCGGCGTCATCGCCAAGGACGGCACCACCGAGGGATCCCGCTATGTGGCCCTCATGGTCACCGCCAAGCACGGCGTGCGGATGCAGCACGACTTCATCCACGACACCGCGGGCAAACCAGGCGCCGTATCCGCCGACGCTCCGCGCTGGCTGCGGCTGACCCGCACGGGTGACACGCTCACCGGAGAGGAGTCGACCGACGGCGCATCCTGGACCAGAGTCGGCACCGCGACGCTGGCAGGCACCGTCGAGATCGGGCTCTTCGTTACCTCACCCAGTGACCTCACCGTGGATGGTGGCGTCGGAGGCGGGACCGCCCAGGCCCGGCTGGCCAAGGCGACCGCCACCTTCGACAACGTCGGGCTGACCGGCACCGCGCCCGGCGGCGACTGGCTCCGCGACGACGTCGGGGCCAAGCCGAACCTGGACGGCGCCCCGCACCACCCGGGCAGCGTCGAGGAGGCGGGCGGCGTCATGACCCTGTCCGGCAACGGCGACATGGCACCACTCACCGGCGAAGCCGGGCCCGCTGTCCTGCTTGTACTGATCGGACTGGTCATCGGCCTGATCGTGGTGATCGTGGTGGCCGCCCTCAACGTCTCGACCGAACTCAGGCGGGGCCTGATCGGGGTGACGCTGCTGGCGAGCCCACGGCGGGGTCGCGTCCTGGCGGCGAAGGCCGTCGTGCTCGGCACCGTCACCTTCGTCGCCGGGACGGCCGCCGCCGCGCTGGTCATCCCACTCGCCTGGGATCTGCTGCGGGACAACGGCTTCCGGCAGCCGGGGTTGCCGCTGCCGACCATCGCGCGGGTGGCCGTCGAGGCCGGTCTGCTGGTTGCCGGCACGGCGCTGCTTACCCTGGGGCTCGGCGCGCTGCTCCGGCGCGGGTTGGCGGCGGTCGGCATCGCGGTGGCGGTAGTGGTGTTGCCGTACCTGGCGGTGATCATCGGCGGCCTGCCGACCGCGGCGTCCGAATGGCTGCTACGGCTGACCCCCGCCGCGGCCTTCGCGATCCAGCAGGTCACGCCCGAGTATGCGCACGTGGTGGCGAACTACACACCCGGGTCCGGCTACTACCCGCTGCCGGCATGGGGCGGCCTCGCCGTCATGGCCGGGTACGCCGCGCTGGCCCTCGGCCTGGCGGCCGCGCGGCTGCGCCGGAGCGACGCGTGAGCGAGGAGCGAGGAGCGAGCTTGCGAGCCCCGCAGCGAACGCACATGGGGCACGGCGTGAGCCGGGCGCTGCACGCCGAGTGGACGAAGCTGCGGACCGAGCCGGCCGCCCGCTGGCTGCTGCCGTGCATCGTGGTGGCGACGGTGCTGGTGAGCCTGTTCGCGGTCGCCGCGGCGAGCTGCAAGGTGGGTGGATGCGGTTTCGATCCGGCGGCGCTGAGCCTGACCGGGGTGCAGTTGGGCCAGGCTGTCGTCGTGATGCTGGCCGTGCTGGCGATCGGCGGCGAGCAGGGCACGGGCCTGCTCCGCACGACGTTCACCGCCGCGCCCCGCCGGATAGCGGTGCTGGCCGCGAAGGCGGTCCTGATCGGCGGCCTGACCCTGGCCGCCGGGACCGTCGCCGTGCTCGGCTGCGTGGCCGCCGGCCGGGCGATCCTGCCCGGCAACGGCATCGCCGCGCCGTCGCTGGCCGACGGTCCCACACTGCGGGCGGCCGTCGGGTCGGTGCTCTATCTGGTGCTGGTCGGGCTGCTCGCGCTCGGCGTCGCCGCCGCGATCCGAGACTCGGCGGCCTCGGCGGGGGCGATGTTCGCCCTGCTCTACACCGTGCCGCTCGTCGCGGCGGTGGTCAACGACCCGGAGCTGCAACGGACGCTACGCCGGTTCGCGCCGATGACGTCGGGCCTCGCCATCCAGGCCACCACCGACCTGGATAACCTCCCGATCGGCCCCTGGGCGGGCCTCGCCGTCCTGGCCGCCTGGTCCGCCGCGTCCCTACTCCTCGGCGCCCTCCTCCTCTACCACCGCGACCCCTGACCCGCCCTCCCCGCGACCGTAGGCACCAGGATATTCATCGTCCGGCGCGATATGTCCGATTGAGTGCCCCCGGGGTGACGCGCCGGCAGGCAACGGTGAAGCCGGTACGAGCCGTACGAAGCGGCTCGGTCATAGGTAGATTTGTTCCCGTGCCAGAGCCGACGCCCCTGGGTGACTTCCTCCGCGCGCGGCGCGCTGTCCTACGTCCCGTCGAACGCGACGGCAAGCTGCGGCGCGTCCGCGGGTTGCGCCGCGAGGAGGTGGCGAAGCTGGCCTCGATCAGCCCCGATTACTACGTACGTCTGGAGCAGGGCCGCAACGACAGCCCGTCCCCGCAGGTGGTCGATGCGCTCGCCCGTGCCCTGCAACTGGACGAGGACGGCGCGAGCTACCTGCGCAAGCTCGCCGACCAGCCCCGGACCACCGCCGCCTCGGACGATGGCGAGCAACTGCCGGAGGGCATCCGCCTGTTGATCCAGGGGCTGCACGAGGTGCCTGCCTTCGCCCACGGCAAATACCTGGACGTCCTGGCCGCCAACCCGCTCGCCGGGGCGCTGTTCCCGGGCCAGTCCGAAGGTGCCAACCTGCTGCGGGTGGCGTTCACCGACCCCACGGTCCGTGCAATGTACGACCAGTGGTCCACGGTGGTCGCCGAGGTCGTCGCCAACGCCCGACTCGTCCTCGGCGCGGACGCCGGCTCCGAGCAGCTCCAGCATCTGGTGGAGGAGCTGCGCGCCACCAACGACGACTTTCGTGCCATCTGGGACCGGCAGGACGTGCGGGAGACTGCCGCCGGCGTTCGGACCCTGCACCACCCGGCCGTTGGTGACCTTGAGCTGATGTACGAGCGGCTGCACATCACCGGCACCGACGCCCAGTTCCTCGTCATCCATCACGCCCGCCCCGGCAGCGAAACGGAGTCGAAACTGGCGAAACTGCGCGCCATGTTCCTATGAACGACAACCCCAGGTATGTCCGCCCGCACGGCCGTACCGTCCTTGACATGTCCAATCTGATTACCACCCCATTCGGGTTCGAGAGCACCGCCGACGAGGTTCTCGCCGGGGTCGACCTCACCGGCAAACGCGCCATCGTGACCGGCGGCGCCACCGGCATCGGGCGCGAGACGACCCGCGCCCTGGCCACGGCCGGCGCCGAGGTCACCATCGCGACCCGCGACGTGAACGCGGGCCGACAGGTCGCCGAGAGCACGCCGGGCAACATTCGGGTTGTCCCCCTCGACCTGGCCGACCTCGACTCGGTCGACGCCTTCACCCGCGCCTGGCAGGGCCCGCTGCACATCCTCGTCAACAACGCCGGCGTCATGGCCGTACCCGACCGGCGGCTCACCGCTCAGGGCCACGAACTGCAGTTCGGCACCAACTACCTCGGCCACTTCGCGCTGACCGTCGGCCTGCACGACGTCTTGGCGGCCGCCGGCGAGGCACGGATCGTGTCGGTCTCCTCCAACGCCCACTTCATGTCCGACATCGCCTACGACGACATCGACTACGTCCACCGCGACTACAACCCCTGGACCGCCTACGGCCAGTCGAAGACCGGCGACGTCCTGCTCGCCGTCGAGGCCACTCGCCGGTGGAACGCCGAGGGCATCGTCGCCAACTCGCTCAACCCCGGTGCGATCGCCACCGGCCTGCAAAAGCACACCGGCGGCCTGCGCACACCCGAACACCTGCGCAAGACCCCGCCACAGGGCGCGGCCACCTCGGTCCTGCTCGCCGCTTCCCCGCTGCTCGACGGCGTCGGCGGCCGCTACTTCGAGGACTGCAACGAGTCCCCGACCCTGACTGCCCCGCCAGAGATGTTCGGCAAGGGTGTCGCCGCGTGGGCCGTAGACGCCGACAACGCCGCTCACCTGTGGGACGTTGCCAACGGTCTGCTGAAGCGATGACCGTCGGTTTCATCGGCCTCGGCGACGAAGGCGCACCGATGGCGCGGGCGATCGCCGACAAAGGCTTCGATTTGTACGTGTGGGCCCGCCGACCCGATTCCTACCGCGGCGGAGTCCGGACGACGACCGGCGGCGTTGCGGTTCCGCCCGAATACGACACCGGTACGCCGCGCCCGGTCGGCGGCTACTTCTGATCTTGGTCGAGGTTGGCCTCGTGAGTCAGATTACTGGCTGAGCCCGGGTCGGTGGCGAGTGCGGGCCGGGCCGGGCCCGGGCGGGGCGGGCAGAGCACGGCCACGGCGACGGCTGCTGTTATCGCCGCCCCGGCGGGGTAGGCCATGCCGCCGAACTCGTCGGTGGGCACCAGGCCACGCCAGAACGGCGAGTCAGGCACGGCCGTGTCGGACAGTGCGCCCAGGAATTGCAGACTACCGAGCAGCCAGGCGGGGATCAGCATGACGAGACCGCCAATGGCGGCGGTGGCCGCGAGAGGAGTGGCCCACGGACGGTGCTCGAGACGGCGGCTGGCCCAGCCGACTAGCAGCCAGCCGGCCAGCATACCGAGCAGGCCGACGGCGAGCGTCGAACCGGTGAGCCACAGCGGTTCCGCCCGGTAGATCGAGACCCTGAGCCCGCCTTCGGCGTACGCTGCGTCGAAGTAGTCCTCGAAGGACAGCACGAGTGCGCCGTTGCGTGCGGTCAACGCCTGCGAGTTGTTTTGCCGGGCGCCGGTTTCGATGTAGGTCGGGCTGGTCGAGTAGGTGTCGGTGACGCGCCAGCCGGCCGCCTCCAGGCGTTGCTGCAGGCCGGCTAGGTAGGCATCGACGTCCTCGGTCGCGGGCGTTCGCTCGGTGAGGTAGCTGACCGACGCCGCATCGGTCTCACCACCGTTGTTGCGGAAGGGGTCGTCCGACCTTCCGTACGACTGTGCCGACAAGCCTGGGGTGAGCATCTGGGCGAGCTGGGTCCACGCTGCGCCGGTTGGAAGCGCCGGCACCGCCTCCCAACCAATACGGTTCGCCAGCGACGCGCTCAGAAAGCCGGAGAAAATTGAGGCGACGATTGCCAGCACGACCACGCCGATGCTGAGTGGGCGACCGAGTCGGGCCCGCATGCCTTGCCGAAGCAGGTTGAGCGTCTCAATGGGGGCGGGCCGGACGTGTCCGGCCTCGGCGGCCATGAGCAGCGTGTCTGCCAGTTCTTCGCGACGTGAGCCCTTCGGGTAGACGTGTAGCAGCAGGCGATATGGGGTGGCGAGGCGGCGGCTCATGCGAACGCCGGGCCAGGCCGCGTGGCGTTCAGCCGCCGCGATGCGGTGCGAACGTTGTGGGCCAATCGCGCTGTCTCCTCAGCGAGTGCCGCCGCGCCGGCGTCGGTGAGGCGGTAGTAGCGCCGAGGACGCCCGTCAACGGTCTCCTCTCTGTCGATCGCGACCAGTCCTTGGGCCGCTAACCGGTCCAGCGCCGCGTAGAGGGTGCCGGCCTGCAACCTGACCTGGCCTTCGGAGAGCGCCTCGGCCGTCTGGATCACGCCGTACCCGTGCCGCGGCTGATCGACCAGTGCGGTCAGGATCCAGAACGTCGGTTCTCGCATGGCCTTCGACATAATCGCCAATATAAAGATTGTCTGACTATGGTGCAACGGCACTGGTGCCGCGCCGGCCGCTCCGCGGGAACCAGGACGCCGCACCGCTTCTGAACTGCGGGAACGTGGAGCCGCAGGCAGGGTGGGGGCAGTTGAGCGCCGATCGGCGCCGTTGGACGCAGTTCAAGGCCGTTCAAGGCACCCTGCTGCTCCCGGCCTGCTCCCCCACCCGGGCTCGCACCCGGCCGCCCACCGATCGTGAGCTGTCAGCCCAGTGCCTTGGATAGCACCTGCGCTGGCTCCCACGGCCACATCGGTCGACCGGGGAACACGCCTACGGCCGCCGGGGAACAGACGGTCAAGACACACGTGTCGCACCTGCTGACGAAGCTGGGGCTGCGCGACCGGGTACAGGCCGTCATCTTCGCCTACGAGAACGCGCTGCTCTGACACCCTGGGCAGCCATAGCGGGCGAGTCAGTGGCCCCAGCTCAGGACATACCGGATGCCAACCCTGGCGTGCGCCGCGTCGACTCGGCTGAGGTATCGAGCTCAGTTCGGTGGGCGTCGTTCACCGGCCGTCGAGTTGCTCGCGTACCAGAGCGGCGATGCGGGAGAGCGCGGCGCCGAGGTGGCGTTGCTGTGCAGCGCTGAGTGGGTCGAACACCAGTTGCCTGACCCGCTCGACGTGAGCCGGGGCACTGTCCTCGACTTTACGCAGTCCGGCGTCAGTCAGGGTCGCGAGGGTGTACCGGCCGTTGTGCGGGTCAGGGCACCGGGTGACCCACCCCTGCTGCTCGAAACGGACCATCAGCTTGGACAGCCGTGGTTGCGTGCTGTCGCACTGCGCGGCCAGGTCGCTGAGCCGCATCGTGTGCGTCTCGGTCATGGACAGCCGAGCCATCACGCTGTACTCGAAGTTCGAGATGCCCTCGTCCCGCTGCAACTGGCGGTCCAGCAGCGTGGGCAGCGCGACGACCACGGTGCGCAGGTCCTGCCACAGCTTTTGCTGCTCGTCGTCGAGCCAATGGGGGGTGCCGGTCATACGCGCAGCTTACTTGACTGGGCAACCTGGCACCCAGGTGCCTTTCGCTGCTCAGAGGCAGGCACTGACCCGGCCGGCCCCTGTGATGCCGCGCACCTTGACTTGCCTAGGCAAGTGAAGCACACTCGTTCACAGTTGCCCAGGCAAGTGCGGCGGCGTCGCGGCGTCCGGAGATTCCCCCGTTCGCCACGGATCCGACACCCCGAAACCATGAGGAGAGTGCAGTGAAGGCAATTCGCTACCACGAGTTCGGCAGCACCGAGGTCCTGCGCCAGGAGGAGGTGGAGCGTCCGGTCCCCGGTGCCGGCCAAGTGCTGGTGAAGGTGGTGGCCACCTCGTTCAACCCCGTCGACGACCACATCCGGCTGGGCGTCCTCGCCGAGATGATCCCCACCGCGCTGCCGATCACCCCCGGCCTCGACGTCGCGGGCACCGTTGCCGCGCTCGGCGACCAGGTCAGCGGACTGCAGGTCGGCGACCCGATCATCGCCATGTTCCCGCTGCACGAGCACGGCGGAGCCGCCGAGTACGCGGTCGTGGCGGCCGACCTGGTGACCGCCGCGCCCCGCAGCATCCCTCTGACCGACGCCGCCGCACTTCCCCTGACCGGGCTGGCCGCTCGCCAAGCGGCCGTCGAGCTCGCCGGGATCAAGGCCGGCCAGACCGTTCTCGTCAACGGGGCAGGCGGCGCGGTCGGAAGCATCGTGGTCCAGCTCGCCGTCGAAGCCGGCGCGAAGGTGACCGCCGTCGACGGCCCCCAGCATGCCGACCGCCTGAACGGCTACGGTGCGGAGAAGGTCGTCGACCCGCTGGACCTCGACGCAGGCCCGGCCGCCGTCGGTGGTCCCTTCGACGTGGTGGTGAACCACGTACGCCTGGCTCCCGAGGACCTCGCGAAGCTGACCCCCTACGTGGCCGACGGCGGCATCGTCGTCAGCTCCGCCGGGCCTGTGCCGGCCGACGAGGCACGCTCGGTACGCACCGCCGGCGTGTGGGTCGGCCCCGACGCCTCCCACCTGGCCGACCTCGTCTCCCGTATCGACAACGGCGTACTCAAGCTGCACATCGCCGACCGCCGACCGCTGGAGGAGGTGCCGACCATCCACCAGGATGCAAGCAACGGCAAGCTGCTCGGCAAAACGGTAATCGTCGTCGCCTGACGCCACGTCCACGTCCACGTCCACCATCGAAGCCCCACTTTGATGGTGGACGCCGACGTACACGGAGCAGCTCGGTCGGCCGGTCGGAGCTGCGGCCAACTCGGCGCCGTTCGTGGTCGTCATGGGCGCGGTGCTCGCAGCCGCCCGGCGACCGACACTCCGTCTCCCCCGCTGGGTGCGGTTGACGGACGGTCTCGTGATGGATTGCTTCTGCCCGCCGGTGTTTGGCACGGCGGGCTGTCGTCAGGTGTTGCGCGCTCTGTCCAGGGCTAGCGCTATCGATGCCTGGGCTTGCTCGAGTGTGTCGCCGGCTCCAACCGCAAGGTCCCGTAGGTACTGGCGGAACTCGTCATCAGACGGGTGGTTTGGGGTGAGGTGGCCGGCGAGTTCGAGGCTGACCAGTCCGTGCAGCTGACACCACATGCGCCGGGTGACGGACCAGGGGTCTGCGGGACGGAACCGGCCTGCCTGGATGCATCGGGGGACGGTATCCCTAGCTACGCGCAGCGTGTAGAGGCCGATGCGCCGGTCTTCTTCTGAAAGTTGGAACCCGGCGATGCTTGAGCCGCCGAACATCACCGCGTACAGGTGGGGTGCCAGGTGCGCGGACTGCCGGTACGCGATGGCCAACTGGAAGCTGTCGGCGACTGGGTCGTCGCTGGCATGCACCGTCGCCAGCCGGTCAGCCAGCCGGGCGAAGCCCTCCCGGATGACGGCCCGTACCAGGCCTGGCATGCCGCCGAAGTACGTGTAGATGGCCATTGTGGAGGTGCCCGTCTCGCGTGCTAGTGCTCGCGCGGACAGTGACCGGGGCCCCTGCTCGGTCAGCAGCCGAGCGGCGACTTCGACGAGTTCCTGCCGCGGATCGCTGCTTGCCCTTGACATGAGCTCATCATAACGGTGTTATTGGCATAACGGTGTTATGAGGGGGAGGCGATTGGATGTTGGGGCCACGACAGTTCCGAGCACGGATCCCGCGACTTGCCGAAGCGCACGGAGATGACTGGGGAACGGTGGCCGGCGACGGAGAGCCACTTCGGCTGGCCGTGCTCGGCGACTCCGCGGCGGCCGGAGTCGGTGCGCCCGACCATCAGGCGGCCTTGGCCGGTCAGACTGCGTTTGCACTCGCCGCGCTGACCGGGCGGCACCTGTCTTGGCGGGTCGTGGCACGATCGGGAGCCACGGCCAGAACGATCCGACGAGACTTGGTGGACGGCATCACCGATCCACACACGCGCTGGAGCCCACACCTGGTCCTCGTGGTCGTGGGGGTCAACGACGCGGTCCGGTTGCGGCGACCCGGCCGGTTTCGGCGCGACGTCGAGCATCTGGTGGCGGTGATTCGGCGTCGGCTCGGTGCCCCGATCCCTGTGCTTCTGGCTGGGCTGCCCCCCGTGCACCGCTTTCCCGCCCTGCCTGCGCCGGTGCGGCTGCTGCTGGGGACCCACGCGCGCCGGCTGGACCGTCAACTCGCGCGCCTCGCTCGACGGGACACGGGCGTGTTCCACCTGCCGGTCGGGCACTTGCCCATCGATCGAGACGACTTCTTCGCCTCGGATCGCTTCCATCCCGGCCCAGCCGGATACCGCGTGTGGGGCCGAACGCTGGGTGCACAGGCGGCCACGATCGTCGACGCAGTCCTGCCTATGACCGTGGAACCGAATGTTGCCGGTCAGCGTGAGGGCCACACGCGGGGTGCAACTGCAGAAGAAGCCGGCCGGAGGTAGCCGGCGGGCAACATCCGCACACCGGCAGAAGCGGGCACCGCCCTCGTCCCTACGGAGAACGCCGACGCCGACTCCTTCGGGAAGAGATCACCGCCCTGGTGACCGCGCCTTGTGCCATCACCGCCGTGCTTCGCGACGCTCACCCGGCCGACAGGGCCGATGAGTGGACAGCGTGCCATCGAGCGGCGCCGCGAACGTTTCCGCGCTGGCCAGCGGCAGGGTTCGCGGTCGCCGTCCGAGTGCTGCGGGGATCAGACCTAGTTTTGGTATTCCGCGCCTGATCACCCGCCGAGGTGGTCGAGCACGGCTTGCGCGTTCCGGACCACGACCGCGATCCTCTGCTGGGCGGCGCGCAGATCCTGGGCGTGCGCCTGAATCATCGCGGTCTGGTACGCGGACTCGACTGAGAACCAGACGCCCACGACGTTGTTACGGGTCTTGCACGCGACGTCCGCGGTCGCGGTCCGCTTCTCGGCGGATGAGGGCGTGGCCGGCCGCAGATCCGCGGCTGCCGCAGCAGTCAACGGGTCGACGTAGTTGAAGCCCTGTTCGTGCATGCACGCAGACCATCTGCCGAACACCTGGCGCATCCGGTTGTCCGCCCGCGCCTGGTCGAAAGCGTTGAAGTCGATCGAGGTGACGAGGTGCTCGGCGATGTCCTCAGGGCTCGTGAGCTGCAGTTTGCGGCCCGCCTCGCCCGCGCAGCCGCCCGCTGGCACCTCGCGCCCCTGGTAGGTGCGGGTGGGCTGGCCGGCCAGTGCCGGGCGGCCGTCCTCGCTGCCGGTCCAGACGAGCATTTCGGCCGGTGGCACGGCGGCACCCGGCTCTGTGCGGGCGATGGTGCCTTCACCCGGTGCGAGGTGGTACCCCCACCTGGCGGCGACGGCCGGGTCGGTGACGCCGTACCGGCGCGACATCGGCTCAGGGCCCGCGCCGCCGGTGGCGGCGGGATGTCCGCGATCGATCCCGAAGCGTCGCATGCAGTCCTCGACCAGGATGGATCGAGCCCGGTTCAGTGTGACGCGCTGCTCGCCGTCGAGCCGGTACGCCTCGATGGGCAGAACCAGTCCCGCAACACCGTCGGCGCTGCGCATCTCGGGGACCGCGGGTGGACTGGTGATCGTGATCCCACCCACGCCACCATGGTCACCTGTGCCGTCCGGGTCGGGAGAGCAAGCCGCCGCGGTTGCGAGCAGCAGCATGAGTGCGCCCCATCGGGCGGTTCTTCGTCCGTGCGATGCCATGTTCGCTGCCCCCGGCTGCTGTCGGTGGTCCGTGACGCCGCCGCGGCAGGGCCGGCGGCGTCACGTGCCACGAGGGTCTGACGTGTCTGGATGACGGCTAGTTGGCGGACCAGGAAAGTGACCGGTTGTTGTTGGTGAGACCGGCGAGGCTGTACGGCGCACTACCCTGATCGCAGCAGACGCCCAGCTGGTACGCCGCGCCAGTCATGCCGGGCTCGGACCAGATCACCGGCCGCCACCTCGTGTCGTAGTTCGACGCCGAGCCGGCGTTGTTCCAAACCCGGGTGCCGTGGCCGGACCCGGACGGCCCGAAGTAGAGGGCCGGGTTCTTCATGTCGTTGATCAAGCCGTTGAGGCAGATGGAGGCACCCTGCTGCTGTTGGCCGTAGTACAGGACAACCGGACCGCCGGGGCGGACCGTGCAGTTGGTTTCGACCCCGGCCGACGCCGATTCGGGGAAGGCGATCAGCGTGGCGGTGCAGGCGGTGACGGCAGTGACGAGTCCGTGCAGGACTTTCGGTTGAGTTTCACGGGTTTCTCCCTTGGTGCCTGGTCATACGGCCGGGCGTTCGCAAATTGGTTCGGTCCTTGTACCTTTCCGCTGGCGATCGTCGTTGAGCGGCCAGCGCATAGGGCAAACGTTGAGATCCGCGGAGGCGCTGGACGGACCGGCATCCGCCGCATTTCCCGTACGCGGTCGGCGGCCTTACCCGCGTGGCGAGGCTCGGATGACCGTCATGGTCCGGGTGTCAGACTTGGCCGACTTGTCGTCCCCCTGCTGCGGGCGGAGGCGCCCGGGAACGGGGCGGCATGGCGGCATGGATCCGTTCAGCGGTCTGCTCTAGCCGGGCGCTGTCGATTGTGGGTGCCCGCGCCGGCCAGATGGTCTGGATCGGATCCCCGTGCCAGCGGGGAACCAGGTGTATGTGAAGGTGCGGAATCGTCTGTGAGGCAGCCTGGCCGGCCGAGATGATCAGGTTCAGTCCGTCCGACGCGAGTGCCTCTCTGATGGCATGGGACACGTCGAGAACGGTGTCCATGAGCGGCTGGACGTCCTCCGAGGCCAAGGCCCACAGGTCGGTCACGTGCCTTCGAGGTATCACCAGAGTGTGCCCGGCGGCCGCGGGCAGCAGCGGGACGAAGGCCATCGTCTGCGGGGTTTCATAAATCCGCAGAGCCGTTGCCGTGCCGTCACCGATCTCGCAGAACACGCAGGTCCCGATGTCGTCGTTCATCCGTTCGCCCCTCTTCTGCCGCATGTTCCCATCAGAAGCGAGAGCCGAATTTCTCCGGCATCGACGTGTTCACCGTTCTGGTATGCGCTGCTCCCATACCGCGCCCGGTTCTGCTTCAGTCGAGGTGGAAAAGTCGACGCGTGGTGGAGGGAGTGAAGGCACCATGCCGCTACCGCAGAAGTGCCTTCCGCCAGCGAGCAGGGTGGTCTGGGCGGCCCGAATTGCCGAGGTGGTCGGAGAGATGACCGCGTATATTCGAGTTCTCCCATGGGTGGAGGCCCCAGTGAAGTTTTCGGTGCTCGGTCCGCTGCGGGCTCTCCGGGACGGTCGCCCTGTCGTCCTGCGTGGTCATCGGGAGCGGAGGATTCTGGCGGGGCTGCTGACCAGGCCGAACGGGTTGGTCACGCACGATCGGTTGGTCCGGGTGGTGTGGGACGACCCTCCCGCGACGGCGCGACGACAACTGCAGAACTGCGTCTGGCAGTTGCGGCGCCAACTCCACGGAGAGGTCGGAGGAGAGCCGATCAGTGGAGCCCCTGAGGGCTACCAGATCAACGTCGACCGGACCGACCTCGACGCGCTGGTCTTCGACAAGCTCCTCGACGAGGCTCGTCGGCTCAGCGGGCGCCACCAGGACCAGGAGGCGATCGACGCGTACGACGAGGCACTCAGCCTGTGGCGAGGAGCGGTGGCGCTCGACGGGGTGCGGACCTCTTGGATCGAGGCTTGGGCGGCCAAGCTAGACGAGCGCCGAATCTGCGGCCTGGAGGAGCGGGCGGAGGTCCACCTGCGACTGAGTCACCACCAGGCGGTGGCCTCCGAACTGACGGGGTTGGTCGCCGAACACCCACTGCGGGAACGACTCGTCGGGCAACTGATGGTCGCGCTGTACCGCGGCGGTAGGCAGGCAGACGCCCTCCGGGAATACCGGCATCTGGCCCACCGGCTCGCCGAGCTGGGGCTGACTCCCAGCCCGCACCTGGGACAGCTGCAGGTGATGATCCTCCGCAACGACGCGGCCCTGGAGGTCAGCTCCCAGTCGTCGGGGCCTCCGCGAGCCCGGTCTGCCGTGGCGCCGTCCCGGGGAGCGGACCCGAATCCGGTCCCACTGCCCGCGGCGTGGCTTCCGTCGACGCTGCCGGACCGCCCGGTTGACGGTGCGTCACCGTTCGAAGAACTGCTGCGCCGTATGCGGCAGGCGGCGCAGACGACCAGCCCTCGGGTGTTGCTACCGACCCTCGCCGCGCAGGTGCGGACCCTGCGAGGGCTCGCCGAGGTCAGCATGCTGGCCGAACGCGTGGAGATTCTTCGACTGGCCGCCAGGTACGCCGAGTTCACCGGTTGGATGGCACAGGAGGCCGGCGATGACGCGGCCTGTCTGCAATGGACCCGCACTGCTGTCGCTCTTGCCGCAGCTGGCGGCGACGGGGATTTCGGCCGGTTGTTCGCAATCCGTCAGGCAGATATCGCCCTCTACGACGACGATCCGGCACGCACCTTGATCGCTGTCGCACCAGTGGTGAGGGACGCGGCCGCTCCGCCGCAACTCCGGCGGCTGGCGTTGGAACGGGTCGCTCAGGGCTCCGCCCTCATCGGCAGGTCGGACGACTTCCACGCGGCGGTGGCGGAGGTGGGCCGGGCGCATCGACAGTTGGCCGGCGGGATGCCCGTGTTCGGGTCGGGCAACATGCCGGATCCGGCGGCGATTGTGCAGGGGTGGGGGCTTGTCGATCTCGGGTCGTACCGGGAGGCGGCGCACATCCTCGATCGGGAGGTGCTCAGGATCAGCCCGGCGGCGAGCCGGGCCCGCGCCCGGTATGGCGTTCGCCGACTACTCGCCCACGTCGGCGCCGGCCACCTCGATGCGGCCCTGGAACTCGCTCCGGACGTGCTGGACGGCATCGAACTGGTCGACTCGGCGACCATCCGCACCGACCTGCGCCGACTGCGGCGGCTGCTGGCCCGCTGGTACCAGGACCCCACGGTCGCACCGTTGACCGCCCGGCTCACCGAGGTCCTGACCCCGGCGGCACGAGCCGACGCGTACGGCCTTGGGCCGGCCGACGATTCCACCCGACGGATCGGGTGAGCATGAGCGGCATCTTCATGAACTATCGCCGCCACTTCCGTGAGGCCGGCGACGACAGCGAACCCGCTCTGGTCGAGGCGCTCGCCGACCGACTCCGGCGGCACTTCGGGGACACCGAGGTGTTCCTGGATGTGGAGTCAATCCCCGTCGGCGAGCGGTACCCCAGCCAGCTCCGGGACCGGCTGAGGGACGCCGAGGTGCTGATCGCCATCATCGGTCCCGGCTGGCTGGCGGAGACCCGGCATCGGGCGACCCGGCCGGCAAAGGACTGGGTCCGCTGGGAGATCGCGGAGGCGTTGCGGCTACCGGGCATGGTTGTCGTCCCGGTCCTGCTGGGCGAGACCCCTGTCCCGGTGGCGGATGACCTTCCGGCGGACATGCGTGACCTTTCGGCACGCCAGTCGCAGCGTATCCGGCACGGCACCTTCCGCCTCGACGTCATCCGGTTGATCGAGGCGCTGGAGGCGCACGTCCGCCCGACCTGGATTCCGCCCGAGGAGCCCGCGAAGAAGTCCGGAGTCTCCGGACGGCTGACGAGGATTCTCGCCGCTGCGGTCGGACCAGCGATCCTCGCCACCGTTCCGTACTACTCACAAGCAAACGAATCAGAATCGGATTCGCCTCTCGGGTTTTTGCAGACCTACGCACTGTTTGTCTTTTTCGTCGCCCTGTTGCCTGTTGTCTTACTAGCTGCAGCGTTGCATCTGGCGGAATCCTTGAACAGGTTCGAACGCGCCATCTTGGTAGCGAACCCGGCAGCCATGCTGCTGGGGCAGGGCATGGCGATGACTTTCATCCTGGGACTGATTCTTGGCGTGCTGGTGGCCCCCAATGCGACCGACGAAAGCCTCAGCTTTCTGATCTCATTTGTCCTGGTGTTTATGGCCGTGCCGATTTTTGGTGGCTATTACGTCATCCTTGAGCAGGCTGCACGGCAGTGGCCGCCGGCTGTCACGGTCCGCGGTGAGGCCGCCGGCGGCCGCGCCCTCCGGGTGATGGCACAGTACCGGCAACGTTCGGCCTCCCGATCCTTGCCGTTGTCCCGCCTGGAGCGCGATCAGACCGCGTGGCTGCACGGGCGCCTCGAGGAGGCGATGAACGGTCTGCGCGAGGAGACTCGGCGAGGCTGGGTCAACCAGATCAAGTCGATGGAAAGCTTCTTCATATTCCTCATCTCGCTTGAACTTCCGACCGCCACTCTCCCCTCCCTGTTGCTTCCGTGGGCACTCAGTCGTCACGGTGCGAGCCCGGTTTGGATCGTGGGCGGTGTCGTGGTAGCTGTTGTTGTCCCCATCCTCGGGCCGTTGGCGTGGGTGCTGTACGTACGCGTGAAACGACTGGGGACCGACCGGATCGCGGGTGAGATCGACTCGTTTCTGCGCGAGCTTGAGACCACGCTGGCCGCCGGTCATCACTCGGTGTCCGTGGGTGCGCACCCGCTGTCCGTAGGGGATCCACCATGAGTAGAGCTGGCGCGAGCGCGACGGGTCACCACGCCACGACGCGATCGAGCGGGCGGTAGGCGGCAGTGAACCCGCGACCGCCTGCCGAGGGTGACGTGCCGCCGACGCGCCGCGAGGCCGATCAGGCCGTCGACCCCGGGCCACAGGTTCCCGCCACACGCCGGGAGCACCCGGCCGAGTCCGGGGTGGCCGTACCGGTGACCGCCGGTCTGCTGCGGCTGCCCGACCGGGTGTCGGGCTGGTCGGTGATCGCGGCGTTGCCGGCGGGCGCGGAGGCCGACGTCTTTCTGCTGCGCGACGCGGCGGGCCACGACCGGGTGTTGAAGATCTACCGGCCGGGGATCGTCATCGACGAGGACGCGGTCGACCGGCTGATCGGGCTGCGCAGCGAGAGGTTGGTGACGCCCATCGACTTCGGTGTCGCGGAGGGCCGGCGCTGGGAGCTGACCGAGTATTTACCGGCTGGCACCCTGGCGGACTTCGTCGACCAAAGCCCCCGCCCGGTGCCGCCGGAACTGCTGCGGCACGTGGTCGCCGAGCTGACCGAGGCGCTCGGCGAACTGCACTCGGCGACAATCGTGCACGGCGACCTCAAACCGTCGAACATCATGGTCCGGAGCCTTCCGCCGGACCTCCGGCTGGCGCTGGCCGACTTCGGACTGAGCAGGTACCTCGGTCCAGCATCGGTGCGATTCACCAGCCGCGGCGTGACGTTCGCCTACGCGGCGCCGGAGAGTTTCGCCGGCGCCTACTCCCCGGCGGGCGACTGGTGGGCCGTCGGTGTGGTGGTCCGACAACTGGCCACCGGCCAAGCCCCGTTCGAGGGTCTCGACGAGCGAATCATCCAGCACGAGGTGACGGTCCGGGGCGCATCCGTCGACGGTGTCGCGGACCACCGGCTGCGGCTTCTCTGCGAAGGGCTCCTGGTCAGCGACCCAGACCATCGGTGGGGCGAGGCGCAGGTCCGGCGGTGGCTGTCCGGCGGATCGCCCGAGGTGCACCGTCCGGCCTCGACGTCACGTGCCGCGCCGCTGATCCTGAAGGGGGTGCCCTACCGCACCCGCGCGCAGGTCGCGCGCGCGATGGCGGCCCACTGGAGCGACGCGGCGGACATGTTCCTGCGACGCGTCGGCACGCGAAAAGACCCAGGCGAGGGGTGGCGCGTGCTGCGCGCCTGGCTGGAGCAGTTCGACGACGATGTCGACGAACGGATCCGGCTGATCGACCAGACGTTGACCCACCCCGATCACACCCCCGATGTGCGAATGGTGCATTTGCTGCGCTGGCTGGACCGGGGGCAACCGGCGACCTACCTGGGGCTGCGAGTGGGGTCGGAGCACCTCGCCGATGCGGCGGCTGTGGCGGTGAGGGAGCCGGACGGCCGCGCGGCCACGGCGGTCCGCGACCTGTGGCGATACTCGCTCCTGCCGGTGCTCGCCGACTTCGGCGACGGCCAGGCCCTCGTGCAGGTGGACACACGCTGGCGGAGCTCGGCACAGGATCTCGACGCGCTCGCCACCCGGGTCGATTTGCCACCACAGGCTTCGTCGATGCTGGCGGCGCGCCGAACCGAGCACCGGGCCGTCCTGCTCAGCGTCGCCGCCGATCCGGATCGGTTGCGACCGCTGCTGGACAGCGCGGTTCGGGATCGCGGAGAAATTACCGAGCACCTGGACTGGTTCGAGGCACTGCCTCCGGTGACCGACGTGGCCAGCGCGCTGTGTGTGTTGACGGTCGTCCCCGCCGCCGTGCAGGAGTGCGCCGGCATCGTCGAGGCCCGTACCCGGGGACAGCGCGTTCTCGACGAGGAACTGAAGCAGCTCAAGGCCGGACGGCCGAAGGCCCTATTGTTCGCCGCGGCGGCCTCCCTGATCTGGGCGCTGGCCGTCGCCGCTCCCGTGTTCCTGCCCCATCTTCTTCCCGACCCACGTCTCGTGATCAGACACTGGTCGGTCCCCGTCGCGGAATGGCTGGTGCCCACCCTGGCCGAGGTCGGCTTCGCGGTGCGGGCTGGATCCTTCTACCATCCGCGCTGGTCCGCGCTCGACCGAATGCGGTGGCTGGCTCGGCGGGTGCCCACCGGCTGGGCGGCGCTTCGCAGGGGCGCCAACCGCGTCCGGGGCGGCGCTCCGCCGCTGCTGCTCGGTGTGCTGACGTTGGCCTGCTGCTGCGGCGTTCCGTTCCTCTGGTCGGCAGGACTACTGGCCGTCGCCATGGTCGCGCTCATCGGGCCACTGGTGCATCTCGGCTGGACCGGCACCCGGATATGGCGTTTCGGTCAGGTCCGTCGACAACGAAGCCGTGACTTGCTCGGCAGCGAACTCACTCAGCGGCGAAACGGGAGGGAAGCGGAATGAGCGCTGGCAGTGTGGTGGTGTTCCCGGTGGGGGCCGTGATCGGGACCGCAACCGTCGTCGGAATCCGCGCCACGGCGGCACTCGGCAGGCTACTCGAGGTGAGCCCAGGCGAGGCAGCCGCCCGCAACGCGCGGATCCGGGCACACACCACCGCGCGGCGGCAAGCCGTCGCCGCCCAGGAGTCGCAGCGGGACCAAGCCGTCCACGCCTGGGAACTGCGACTTGAACGCCGGGCGGCCGCCCGGGTCGACGCGGCGTATGCGGCGTCCGCCCTCGCACAGCAAGGACTGCCGGCGGAGCCCGCGCTGGCCCGGCCCTCCGACTCGGCGCCCGAATCGGTCTGGGACGCCTGGTGCGACGACGTCAACCGGGTCCTGGAGGGAGTGTTCAGCCGGGCCTCCGCCGCCCGGACGGTCACCGCGGCACGGGGTCTCGCGGACCTGCTGCCACCGGTGTCGGCCGCGGCGCTGCGGACCGCGGCGGACGAGATTGACGAGCCGGAGCCGCTGCCCGGCGGTGGTTCGGACCCCGCCGCCGCCGTGGTGCGCATCCTCGCGGGCCTGCACCCCATGGCCGCCGCTGAGGATCGTGCCAGAGCCGAGGCCGCCGCCGCTGACGTCTGGCGCCGGCCCGACGAGCGACGGCCGCGCCTGCGGCAGGTGCAACTGCGGGTGCAGGAGGCCAACAAGCGGGCGCGGGTCCGTCGCTCGGACGCCGTCGTCGCGGCGGAACTGCTGGACGCGATGGAACCGTACGCGGCGCAGCAGGATCTTGACGCCGGCGCCCTACACCGGGCCAGGGCGGGCCTCGTCGACGTGGTGTCCGGCCGGGCGGAGCTCAACGACCAATTGTTGAACGAGGTTGAGCAACTGCGGTCGGAGATGGAGGAGCGAGCGTTGGCGATCGCGCTCCAGGATGCTGTGGCGGACGCGCTGACCGAGATGGGCTACAGCGTGGGCACCGAGTTCAGCGTCGGGCAACCCAGCACGGGCAGGCTCGCGGTGAGCCGACCCGACGACGCGGACCACCTGGTGCGTTTGAAAGTCGACGCAGGGGCACGCCGGATGCAGTCGATGGTCTACCGGACCGGACCCGGCGAGAACCCCCACGCCGACGCGGCAGCCGAGCACCGCTGGTGCGCCGACCTGGAACAGGCACTGGCCAGTCTCCGGGAGGCCGGCTTGCCGTGCGCGCACACCGAGCTGCGTCACCCGGGCGCCGAACCCACGCCCCGCACGGCTCCGCGGCAGCGCACCGAGCCCCGGCGCCGGCTCGGAAGCCGCGAGGCGGAGGGAGACGTACGGTGATCGACGACCTCGCGGGCTGGCCGGCGTTCGCCCGCGAACTGCACGCGACACTGCCGACCCAGTCGCAGTACGTGTTGTGGGGCAACGCCCACGACTCGTACCTCATCGACACGCCCAGCGGGGTGCGGCTGCTGTCCCTCACCGACGTGATACGTGAGCTGCTGGACCGGAGCGGCTACACGTTCGTACTCGATCATGATCTGATCGATTCCGGTGCCGTGCACCAGATCGGCAGAAGCGACGTGACGACTGCAACCCGTGCCCTCCTCGACGACGGGTATCGCCCCGGCGGCCCGACGCCCGACCTGGGCGCGCTGTTCGTCCAGCTCGCCGCGATCGCCCAGCCACGCACCAATGTGCGGGCGGCAGCCATCGTCCGAGCGGCGCACCTGCTGCGGCATCCGAGCGATCCGGACGACGCCGAGCGGCAGTTCCTGCGCCGCATGGAGAAGCTGGCCCGGTCGGCGCGGCCGGTCGCGGCCGAATCCGGTCGGACCCAGAGCCTGTACAACCCGGTGATTTGGTTGGTGGAGAACGAAAGTGACCTGCCGGCCTGGCTGACCGCGGGCAAGGACCGGATCCGCGTGATCAGCCTGCCCCGACCGGACTACGGCGATCGCGAACGCTGCGCCCGCCGGCTGCTGCACAGCCAGATCCCGGACGCGACGTTGCACGAGCGGGCTCGCTCGTTCGCCGAGCAGTCCGAAGGCCTCACCCTGCAGGGCATGATCGAAGTGACCAGGCTGGCACGTGATCGTGGGCTGAGCCCGGAGCAATGGCCCGACGCGACCCGAACGTTCAAGCTCGGGGTATTGGACAATCCCTGGCGCCGCGACTACCTGCACACCCGGATCCGAGACGGGGAACGGTCCCTGCCCCAGCGGATCATCGGCCAGCGCCAAGCCGTGACCAAAACCCTTGACATCCTCAAACGCGCCGCTCTCGGCCTGTCCGGCGCCCATGCGGCGCGGGCATCGTCACGCCCCCGCGGAGTTCTGTTCTTCGCCGGTCCGACAGGGGTGGGCAAGACCGAGTTGGCCAAGGCAGTGGCCCATGTGGTGTTCGGCGACGAGGCGGCCTACCTGCGGTTCGACATGAGCGAGTTCTCCGCCGAGCACGCCGGCGATCGGCTGATCGGTGCTCCACCGGGCTACGTCGGTTTCGAAGCCGGCGGAGAACTCACCAACGCCGTGCGTCAGCAACCCTTTCGGGTGATTCTGTTCGACGAGATCGAAAAGAGCCATCCGCGCATCCTCGACAAGTTCCTGCAGATCCTCGAGGACGGGCGGCTCACCGACGGCCGCGGCGGTACTGTCCACTTCTCCGAATGCATCCTGATCTTCACCAGCAACCTCGGCATGTACGTCGACGACGGCACGGGCCAGTTGACGCCGACGGCTACGCCGGGCACTCCCTACGACCAGGTCGAGGCGATCGTGCGGGCAGCGATCGAGGATCACTTCACCCGGGTCCTCGGTCGACCCGAGCTGCTCAACCGCCTCGGCGACAACATCGTGGTGTTCGACTTCATCGGGCCGGAAGCGGCCGAACAGATCTTCGAACTCCAATTCGGCAACGTGCTCCGGCGCCTCAGCGAAGAACACCACGTGTCGGTCACGCTCGACCAGCCGGTCCATGCGCGCGTGCTCAGGGAGTGCACGCGCGACCTGTCCCGAGGCGGCCGGGGGATCGGCTCCGCCCTGGAGACCGCGCTCGTCAACCCGCTGGCCCGCGCCCTGTTCGACCGGCTGGCGGCACCGGCGGGCGACGCGCCGGCGTCCGGCGACACCACGTCGCTCGTCATGACGGCTTGGCGGCGTCAGGCCGGCGTCATCACCGTGGAGCTCTCATGACGACCATCGAGATCAGTCGCCTCCACCACCCGGTCACCACCCTGGGATACGGCAGGAGAGCCGGAATCTGGCTGCAAGGCTGCACCCTCGCCTGCACCGGCTGCCTCGCCCAGGACACCTGGCCTCGCCGCCCCGACCGGTCGGTCCCCGTCGAGGAGGTGCTCGACTGGCTCACGTCGCTTCCTCGACCGATCGACGGTGTGACGATCTCCGGCGGCGAACCGCTCCAGCAGCCGGTCGCGCTCGCCGCGCTCCTCCGCGGGATAGCCACCTGGCGGAACACCAGGCCGATCGACATCCTGCTCTACACGGGATACGGCTGGTCGCGTGCCGCACGGCTGCCAGAGCTGCGCGCAAGCTGCGACGCCGTGGTCGCGGGTAGGTACGTCGAGCGGCGTAACAACGGCGACACCCCACTGCGTGGCTCGGCGAACCAACGCGTCATCACCCTCAGCCCGCTGGGCCACCAGCGATACGGCGAGGCCGCTCAGCTCGTCCGGGCAGGCTTGCAGACCGGCGTACTCGACGGCCGGCTGTGGCTGGTCGGGATCCCACGGCCCGGCGAGCTCGACCAGATCGCCGATCATCTGAGGGCCCGCGGCATCGGCGTCGGGGAATCGACATGGAGCGGCTGATCTGCCGCGCCTGCGGCGCACCGGTCGGCTCCGGTGACATCGTGTGCGGGAACCCGGACTGCTATGCGAACCTCACCGCCGTCTCGGCGGTCATCGAGGCCGACAACCTCGTCACCCCGCGGCCGATCGACCCGGTCGCCATGGACATCACCTGTCCGTCGTGCGGAACGGCGTGTCCGCCGGGGAGCCGGATGTGCCCTCACTGCCTCAGTGTGCTCGAAACCGTCCTGACGATCGCGTTGCTCGACCCGCCGTGGCAGACAGTGCTCGAGGCCGGAGGAACCCTGATCCTCGGTCGGGACCCCGGCTCGCCCGCGGCGGCCGCGCTGTCCGGCCACGACGCTGTCTCGCGACGACACGCGGCTGTCACGACGGCGCCGGACGGGGCCGCGACGGTGACCGACCTGTACTCCACGAACGGCACCTGGCTGGACCAACGGCGGCTTGAACCCGGCGCACGCCACCCACTTCGACCTGGGGCCACCCTGCGACTCGCATCGACCGCGACGTTTCAGGTCGAGTGACAATCCGAGCCAATCGCCCCCGGCGCAGCGGATACTCAACTTCCGGCCTTCCGAACGGGGCAAGGGGCGGGGCGGGCGTGATACCAGCGCAGCTCATCGGCCGCCTTCCTGAGCGCCGCGCCCAACAGCGCCTCACCCCGTCGGAGCAACTCCCCGACGAGATCGAGGGGGTGCCGGTCGACGTCATCGAGAGCAATCCCGTACCGAATGTGGATGTCCGGCACTCTCGGCACGATCCTGTCCTCGTTGGCATCAACGTCGGAAACCTCAAGGTCGGAGGTCCCGGCACCGGAGACCCGGGGACGCTGGGGGCCATCGTGTTCGAACGGGGCACGCTGCGGCCTCTGGCGTTGACGAACTGGCACATGGCGGTCGCTGATCCGCCGGTCACGATGGATCAGATGATCCAACCCGACCCGGTTGCGCCCGATCCGGAGCCGCCGAACAACTTCCTTGGCCGCCTGCTGCGCTGGGACCAGGGGCTGGATGCCGCCGTGAGTTCGATCGGTGAGCAGGACGCCAGTCGCAGCCGGAACGTGTCCACCGACATCGAAGGGCTGCCACTGCCGGCATCCGTTAGCAACCCGCACGTCGTCGGCCTCAAGGTGCTCAAGTCCGGGCTGCGGACCGGAGTCACCGGCGGCACCATCGACGGCACGGACGGCACCGAGTTCTCGGTCGTTCCCGACGACTTCGCATTGCCTCAGGGGGTGCTCGGCGATCACGGCGACTCGGGGGCGTTGTGGCTGGACCGGAACACCTTCACGGCGGTCGGACTGCATTTCGCGAGTATCAGCAGCCCAGAGGTCCGGGCGTGGGGGAAGTCGTTGTCCAGGATCTGCGACACGTTGAACATCTTCGTGCTGGACGTCGCAGCCATCGGCACCCCGCGGATCGACGGGCACTGCCGTGTGCTGGCCTCCACCCGCGCCGATGCTCCCTGCAATCTGCGAATCGTCTATCCCAGCGGGCGCACCAGCTTGGTGCCAGCGCTGGCTCCCGCAGCCGCATCGGTCGAAAGGTGGCGTGGCCTTCGTAGTCGTCGTCTACCTCTTAATCTTCCGTACCAGGACGGCCTGTCATGAGGCGCCTCATGACACGTCAGGTCAGGAGTTCGCGTGCCAGGGCCTCGGTCCACCAGCGTTCGACTTGATCGGGTTGCCAGCCGCGTTCGTCGGTCAGTGTGGTGTAGACGTCGATGTTGCAGACCGCCGCGTAGATATCGACGGCCGACGGAATGTCCAATCCTTGCCGGAGAACGCCGGCCGGCCAGGACGAGAACACCTGGACCCTGGTTTCGTCCCCCCGCTGACGGCCGTCGCGGTAGACGCTCGCCAGCTCGGGCTCGGTGCGGCCCGCCTCGCGCACGAGCGTGATGACGTCACCGGCGCGCTCGAAGAGGCGCCGGTCGTAGCCGGCCATCGCCGCGAGTTGCCGCACCGGATCGTTCTCGGCCCCTTCCAGTTCGGCGAGCGACTGCGATGGATCCGCGGCGATGTCTGCCGCGTCTGCCAGGGCTTGGATCAGCCCGGTCTTGTTCCCGTACACCGCGTAGACGGTCGGCACCGAGACCCCGGCCTCCCGCGCCACGTCACGTACCGTGGTCGCCGCCCAGCCCCGGGAGAGGAACAGTCGACGAGCGGCGCTGGCGATCTCACCCCTGGTCTCTGCCGCTTGCGCCGCCCGGCGCAGCGACTCGTACCTGCGCCTGCCTGCCTCGGCGGTCATGACTTGCCCCCTTCGGTTTTCGGGCCTTATATTGAATATATGTTGCGTAAACTTGGCGTCGGAAGTACCTGGACGTTCTCACGGATCGCCGGCCTCGCCGGACTCGGCTTCGCCATCCTGATCGTCTCCATCAACGCCTTCCTGGTACCAGCCGGCCTGCCCCACACCGGCGCAGAGACCAACGACGTTGTCCAGTTCTTCACCACCCAACAGAACACCGTCGGCCTCGCGTCAGCACTCGCACCGATCGCCTGGGTGCTGGCCACCCTCTTCGGCGCCGGCGCGGTCTCCGTGCTGTGGCGTTCCGACCTCGAGCAAGGCACAGCCTGGTCCCTGGTCGGGTTCGCCGGGGTGATCCTGCAGAACATCACCTTCACCGGCGTGATGGCCACGCGGCTCGCGCTCGCGTCAACGACCGCGCAGGACAGCAGCACGATCGCCGGGCTCTGGGCACTACACAACGCGCTGTTCGTCTTCAACGGCACCTTCTTGGCACTGGCCATGACCGGCCTGTCCATCAGCGGCCGACGCGCCGGCCTGATCCGCCGCTGGCACAGCGGGATCGGTTTGCTTGCCGCCGCACTCCAGTTCGGCTCGGCCGTGCTGAGCCCTCTGGCCATCGACGACCCCGGTACGGTCGGTCTCCTCGGCCTTGTCGGCTGGCTAATCTGGGTCGTGTGGGTCGTCGCCTACGGCATCACCCTGATCCGCCCGACATCCGTTCCCATCCAGGCGATACCGAACAACCGAGGCACCGGTCCCGTTGAGTCATTTCGATGAGACCATCGGCAGGCCGATCTACCCGACGGCCAGCGTCGCCATCCAGCACAGCAGCGCGTCGAACCGCCGGAGAGCGCGCAGGCATAGACATCCGCTCATCGGCTACTTATCGACTGGTGGTGCCACCGCAACCCAGCCAGGCTTGGCCGAGCTGACTGGTGGGGTCGCTCTTTCTACGGCTGTCCACCGCCATCAGGTGTGACTGGCTCAGGGCAAGTGTCCCGTCGGTCAGCATGGCAGGTGGTGTGCCCGCTCAGCCGAGACGAGCTGCGGCGGTGGCACCGCATCTGCCGGCAAGTCGCCTCGTGATCGACGCGGCCCTCCTCTTCGCGCGGGTGCCATACTCGCCGACGTGAGTTCGCCGCTGGAAACCTTCGCCGGGCTGCTCGATCGCTCCATCCGAGAAATCGCAACTCTGGCCATGGACGCCCGGAGCTTCGACGCGACTCGCATCGGCCGCGTCGCCGACATCTGGGACAACAACACTCTGCCTCTGGTGAGCGCCGCATGTGCTCCCTGGCCACTTCGATCCAGCCGAGCCAGCACCGCCCTCCGATGGATGGCTGACCTCGGGGCCGACCGGCGGAGGCTGATGGTCGACCTGGACCCGAGCCTGGACGGGATGCTTCCCACCGCACTGCCGGAGCGTTCCGTACATCGGGACTACCAAGGGCGCGTCTCCCCGGGTACATTCCGGCTGACCGCGGAGATCATCGATGCGCTAGCCCACGACTACGACCTCGCCAGCGGCAGCGTGCGCTCGCTGACGGCACAACCGTCGGAGGCAGGATTGCAGGTACATCTGACCCTGGCCGCTCCACGGCGGTTCACACCCAGTACCGGACGTGCTTCGCGGGACGGATCCCCGTTGCCCTGGCCGGCCGCTCCGCTGAGGTTCACCTTCAACGGGGTCACCGACCTGCTGTTCGACGCCGAGGACCGGATCGGCATGGCCGTAAGCCGCACCAGCTCCGGGTCAGCCGTGACGATCGGGCGGAGCGGTCGCCTGCACGCGACCGAGGCTTCAGTGTGGCCCGACGACCCGCGATGGTACGAGTCGACGGCCGGCCAGGCGGCCGACCTAGCCACGCCACACGCACGGCCGCAACGGCGGAAGCCGGTACGGACGTCGACCCTGCCCGCACCGCAGCGGGCCGCAACTCGAGCGCTCGTCATGTTGATGCTCCACGCTCGGCTTGTGCATCACTATCCGAACCTCGCGGCTGGCGTACCGATCGTCGGCATCTGCCGTGCCGCGGCCGACGCGGGTAGCGCCATCCTTGCGGCGGCCGCGCGCCATGGATCGGCGCGCCAGACGGCATTCGCGGAGCTCGAACAACGGTGGCGTCACGTACCGCCCGAGGTGCCGCCTGAGGCGATCCGCTTCGGCCCGGTCATGCTGCGTCACGCGCGGTACGACGAGCCCCACGACGACGACGTCCCTCGCCACGGCTGTGCCGTCCTCCTTGCCGCGGTGCCAGGCGCAGACCCCGCAGGACCTTGGACTCTCACCAGCGAGGAGATCACCCGACCGTCGCGGTTTCGGATAACCAGTAGCGCGTTCGACCACGGTCAGCACATCCACGACGACGGCGGATTTCTCCGCGTCGCCGACGCGCTCGTCGTCCGCTGAACCGCGAGCAGATCACGGCTGCCTGTATCGCCGAACCGGCGGCATCACCGATGCATGTCGCGGGAGAGGTCACGCAAACCCGGCTACGCGACCTACGCGTACCGCCACTGGGAAGTCCACCGGATACGCACCACCGTGGGATCGGTGTCTCGAATGACGGAACTACGGCGGACTCCAGCAAGCTCACCCGCAACGCCAAGGCTCCAGCAAGCTGTTTGGGGCGACCACCGCAGGTTCACCCACAAGGACCTTGGTCAGCCCTCAACGGAGGGCCGAGGCGCTAATGGATGGTGAAGGTCAGCGGGTTCGAGATGCCGAGGCCGCCGTGGGAATCGTGGACCCGCACGGTGAAGGTGGACGACGTACCGGCCGACAGGGCCGTCTGGAACTGGTAGCGCTGTCCGCTGTTGGTCGGCGTCACGGCCAGCCGGGTTGCGCCGAGGTAAAGCTCCACCCGGTTGACGAGGTCCCCGGGGTCGGTGTCGGCGACGTCGGCGACCAGCGTGACGGTCGTCGGCTCGAGGAAGTAGGTCTGCCCGCCGGGGGTGCTCAACGCCACCGCCGGCGGGTGGTTGGTGCCGGTGGACGCCGGCGTCACCACCGTGACCAGCAACGG
The DNA here is from genome assembly GCF_043197345.1 of Micromonospora sp. NPDC049175. NCBI lineage: Bacteria > Bacillati > Actinomycetota > Actinomycetes > Micromonosporales > Micromonosporaceae > Micromonospora > Micromonospora sp. NPDC049175. The sequence goes on from NZ_JBICSY010000001.1 coordinate 697,718, forward strand.
CGGCGCAGCGCCAGACAGCGACTGGTCGGTGCCGGCCGAGACGTACAGCACGAAGGTGGTGCTGGTGCCGGGCTCCCCGATCGGTGGTGTCCACAGCGCCTCGTACCGGTCGCCGGTCGTCCTCACCCCCCGGGCCACCGTGACGCCGTCCACCCGGAACGACACCGAGGTGATGCCGTGGCCGCCTCCCACGGTCGCGGTCGCCGCCAGCGGGACGGTTCCCGGCGTGGTGTACACCGCGCCGGCGGTCGGGCTGAGCCAGGTGACGATCGCCGGGTAGTCAGCGACCGGCGGTGTGGTCGTCCGGGTCGGCGTCACGCTGGGCAGGACGCCGCCGGTGCACGTGACGCCGTTGAGCGTGAACGACGCCGGTACCGGGTTGCTGCCCGACCAGGCGCCAACGAAACCGATGTTCGCGGAGCCATTGGTGCCCAGGGTCGCGTTCCAGCCCAGATTGGTCGCGCTGACCTGCTGGCCCGCCTGGGCCCAGGTGGCGCTCCAGGTTTGCGTGAGCCGCTGGTCGACTGCAGGGAACGCGAACCGCAGCGTCCACCCGTTGACGAGGTCACCCAAGTTGGTGACCGCGATGTCGGCGTGGAAGCCACCGGTCCACTGGCTGGTGACGACGTAGTTCACCCGACACCCGGCCGCCGCGTTCGCCGCACTGGCTTGTGAGATCGCGGCCATCATCGCGACCATGGCAACAGCGATGGTGGCCACAGCAGTCAGCGACTTCCGCATGGCACACCTCGCCTTAGATAGCTGAACGTCTATGAGAATGTCGACTGTCCTGCTGCTTCGCCCTCCTGTCAAGGCACGTAAGGCAGTCCTGCCGGCGGCAGGACAACGGACAGCCCGCCCATGGCTGATCGGTAGCGGCCACAGCGCCGAGCAGGCAGATGAGTGGATAGCGCAGCTGCACGGCTTCAGGCTTCCGGCGATGTTGTCACCGCTATCGTTCTCGACCTTGAGGGGCAGGTCACCGCGTCCGGCAGGCTCACGACCGCTGACGCATTCGGGATCGTCGACCAGGTCGAAGCCGCACCTGCACACCCGAGCCGCGGACTGGGCTTTCACCGCGCCGCCGACCGCCGACCGATCGAGAGCTGCTGGCCCAGTGCATTGGTTGGCACCAGCGCCGGATCGGGCAGCCACATCGGTCGATTCGGGAGCACGCTCACGATCCCCGCGCCTTGTCACCGGCAGGATGGCAGGCGGATCGTGGTGCAACGACCACGAGTAAGGTACCCGAGTTGGCTGAGGACGCCGGGGGACGCCGTGAGTTGGGATGTTCTTATCTTCGACGCCCCGGCCGACGCCAGGTCGGTTGACCAGCTTCCGCAGGACTTCAGTCCGCCGCCATTGGGAACCGGGCCGGATGTCAGGCGGTGGTTACGTGAAAGCCTCCGGGACCTCGACCTGTCGGATCCTGAGTGGGGGCGCATGGACGGCCCGACTTGGCACATCGAGCTCAACATCGGGTCGCACGACCCCGTTGATTCGATCATGTTGTACGTGCGTGGAGGCGGCGACGACGTTCTGGCCGTTATCGCGCGGATCGTCGCCTCGGTTGGTGGTCGCGCTCTCGACATCTCGACCGGCGAGTTCCTGACCGGCGAGCCAACTCGGACCGCTGGCTGGCACGGCTTCCAGCAGTACCGGGACCAGATCTTGCGCGGCAGCTGACGCCCGCAGGTCCGGCTGGCGATGCGCCCGGTCAGATGCTCATGGTCACGACGGCGGTAACGCTTGGTGGCGCCCGGATCGCGGCATGAGCGGATACTCGACGAGACGGCGAGGAGCCCGCGCCGACCACGAAGGGACGAGCGTGCAGGACGACTATCCGGCGACGATTCGGGTCCGCGGTCTCGTTGTTCCTGACCTGCTACTCGTTCTCCTGCGGGAGGGCAGGTGGAACCATCCGGGCGATCCTGCTGTCGCTCGGGTCATGCCCTGGTTCCAGGATCCGCTGGACTTTCTCGGCAGCACCGAGCAGATGGAGCGGGAATCACAGTCGCTCGACCGCCTGAGCCAGGATGACGAAACGGCGGAGCTGTTCCGATTCGCGCGAGAACCGACGGCAACCGGTCCGGTCGAACTCCCATGGCTTGACGTCGACCGCGCCTTCTTCATCGCCGTTGCGCAGTACGCCGGTGACGACACCGCGATTGCGCTCGACTACCGAACGAGTTCGGCTGATCCACGAGTCATTGCCAGCGATGTTTGGACCAGCGCTGCGCCTTACACCTGGCGAACAGTCACCGAAACCTTCTCCGAGTTCGTAGCCGAGCTGCGCCTCGACGGAGCGGACGCCGAGCCGGCGGCCGGCTGAGCGTGGACAACGCCGAGCACCCGCACACGCGCGACGGGAATGAGAGCGACGACAACGGTTCGCTGACTACCGTCGTCAGCGATGACGCACGAAGAATCAGCACTGGTCACCGACCGATGGCCGCGACTCGCAGCGAAACTTGCCGGCGCGCTGCGCGAAGCAGACGAGGACGACGCCGTGCGGAAATTCGTGGGGATCTCGAGACGGAAGTCCGGTCCGACCGGAGCGACACACACGTATCACTGCAGCCGCGCCGCTTCTTGCTCGGCCGGATCGTACAGGAGACGTACCCGGTCATACGGGCGATGATCTCGGCGCTGGTGATGGTCAAGGCCGGCAGCCGATGGGCGCTGGTCCATTTGACATGGAGCGGACAACCAGAGACCGCGCCATGGCCGGCGTGCACCATTTTCGGTTTAGCCACCGATGTCGGAGGCGCGACGGCGCTCGATTGACAGCCGACGCCCCATCCGTAGTTCGCGCCGGCCCACAGAACCGCGATGCTCCGGCTCCACGTACGAAGCACGTGCTGCCCAGGATGATTCACACCGCCGAACCAGACGTCGGTATCGTGCCCGCCAGCAGCAAAGGCACTCCCGCAAGTGGAGGCAACAGACTTATCGGGAGGACTTGTTCGTGGGGATGGAGCTGATCGGGCGCCGGCTGTCGGTCGAGGAACTGCGGGCCGTGTTGGATGCTCCGGCGACCGTAAGTTTGCTGCTCTTCGGCGACCTCGACGATGAAGACGCAGAGATGCCCGATCCCGAGCTGGATCTGCACAAGTCATGGCACGCCTGCACTACCTGCTGGCCGGCACCGCCGGAGAGGTGGACGATCCAGCCGCTGCGGTTCATCGCTCGCCATTTTCAGCCACGTCGGAAAACGCGCCGAGACGCAGCCGCGCTGCTACGTGGTCGATGAACCAGGCGAAGAAGTTGCTGGTCGGGCCGAGGCCCGCGCGGACCGCGCTGCGCCAATCCGGCCGGTCGAGTACGGCGAGGTACTGCTGCACGATGCGGTCCCGCTGCTCGGCACTGCAGCCGCACCGGTTCGGAGGCTTGGCCGTCAGATGGTTGGCGATGATCGCGGCATCGACGTATCGGTTCGCTGTCGGCGGCTGCTGGGCGAGGTGAGCGGCATGCGCGGCCAGCACGGCAGGCGCCGGCGGGTAGTGCTCGAGAGTCATGCCCATGCCATCGCAGTCGGCCATGATCCTCAGGAGCCGGCCGGTGTGATCGATCAGCTCGTCGTCGGCATCGGTGCCGGTGATCGCTTCGTGCAGATGCGCCGTGGTGGCAACCTTGCCGGCGAAATAGCCATTGAGGTAGTCGCCGTCGCAGGCGTGACGCAGTAACCATGCCCGGGAGTTGGCGGCGCCTTGTCGGCATAGCGCCTCGACGACATAGACCCGGCCCCAGCCAGCGACGCGATCACCGAGCCACTGCAGCGCTTCAGCACCTCCACGGCGGCGCTGCAACGCCTCGACGGCCAAAGGCCCGAAGTGATTCGACAGCAGACCGATGGTTTGGATAAGCGGGATGTCGTCCTCGGCCCAATCGGCGGCCAGCAGCGCGAGCCCGACTGCGGCGGCATTCCGATCGTTGCTGCGCCGCACCAACCACCGGCCGGTCTGCCGCATGAGCTGCCGATCCGCGCGCAGCGCCGCGGCAACGATGTGGTCGTTGCGATGGATCGGAACGTAGACCTCCCGGAAGGCGTCGACAAGTTCACTCGCCTGCGCGTCAGGCTCGTTGAAGTGCCTGTCGAGAATGACAGCGACATCGGCCCCGTAGAGGCGTCGATCCCTCGCACGCCGATAAGACGGCCGCGAGCGGTGACGATCATGGTCCGGATACGGCTCACCGTCGCCAGGCAGAGCACCGTCAGGATGTTGCTGATGGAGACGCACAGCGTGCTCGAACAAAGCGATCTGGGGTCCGAGCAGTCCAGGCTCGGTCATCACGCTCACCGGCGGACGGAGGACTCGATTCTTTCGATCATGGCCGCAATGATCCCACCTTCGCGCACCCTGCAGCAAGCTGGCCCGCCTACTCCACTAGGACTGCTTCGACCTCGCCGCAGAGCCCGACTTCGCCAAGCTCTTCCGCTGTTCAGCTGCAGTGAGAATGGCTGTCATTCCTGCGCAGGATGCCCGGTTCACACCAGCGACCGCGCTGGCGCTCTGGACGATCGAGCAGGTTCTCGCGGATCAAGCCTTCGACTATACGGACTCAGCCGGTGATTTCCCGCCGTACTCGTCCAAGGCCTTCGTCGCCAGCAGCACCAGCCGCCAGCCGCGAGCGGCTCCACCTCGACGAACCCGCCAGCGGCGCGCAGACGATCAGCACCGCCGACGCGCTCGGCGATCTCGTCGCTGAGCACGGTCAGCCAACCGTGGTTGCACAGCACCTCGCCCGGGCGCTTGCGGTAGTCAGCCGAGGCACCGCTGAGCGCCGCCTCCAGCGACGTATCCGTCAGCGGACCTCGTACCGCGACGGCGACCGCCACCGGGGCGGCCAAGTCCGCCACATCGCGGACGGCCGCGAGGAGCGCTCGCTCACCGCCGGGATCAAGGGCCACCGCGTCGTCGATGGTGCAGACGAGATCGACGTAGTCCTCGTCGCTGACCGCACTCACGAGGAAACTCGGCTGGTTCAACCGCCCCTGCTCGTCCCCTGGTCCGCGCCTCGAAGGATGCCGCGTCCGGGATCTCGCCGAGACGACGCAGCAGTGTGTCCCACAACCCCGGCGAATAGGTCTCCGTCCGCTCGCGGGACTCCCGATACATGTCATCGAACACGGCGGTGCTCAGCGAGTTGTGCACCGTGCCGGGAGGCGACACGGGCGGATCGAGGTCGGCCTTCGGCATCGCGCGCACGGCGGCGCCGAACGCGCCGTGCAGTCGTGGCGGACACGGCACCATGCGAGCTGATCCTCGGGCCTGACAGGCGCCCCTGCGGTGGCTCCCGTCATCTGCCTCGTCTGCGTACAAGGAGCGCTAGGACGCCGAACGCCGCCGTCGTGATGGTGCCGACGGCGGCGATGCCCGATGTGGCCGTAGCGTCCAGGCCTCTGCAGCGGCGGGCGCCGGTACGATGGGTTCCGGTGCGCCGGGAAGTCTGGTCGGCAAATGGCTCCGACCTGTCTTCCGAAAGTTGGCCCGCTTGTGACGTCGAACCCCCAGTCGCCCCCTCGTGTCCTCGGCCGTGGTTCCTGGGCCGAGGCACGTCGCATCGCCGACGTGCTGCGCAAGGAGACGATCGGCGGCGCGCTCCTGCTGATCGGTGCCGTCGTGGCCTTGATCTGGGCGAACTCGCCGTGGGCGCACCGCTACGAGGCGATGACGGCGCTCACCATCGGGCCGCACGCGCTGCACCTTGACCTGTCGCTGGCGATGTGGGCGGCCGACGGGTTGCTGGCGATCTTCTTCTTCGTCGCCGGTCTCGAACTCAAGCGCGAGTTCGTGGCGGGTGATCTGCGTGATCCCCGCCGGGCCGCGGTCCCGGTCGCCGCCGCGGTCGGTGGCGTACTCGTGCCGGCCTTGCTGTACGCGGTGGTGAACTGGGGCGGCGCGGTGAAGGGCTGGGCGATTCCGACCGCCACCGACATCGCGTTCGCCCTTGCCGTGCTGGCGGTGATCGGCCGGCATCTGCCGAGCGCGCTGCGTACCTTCCTGTTGACCCTGGCGGTGGTGGACGACCTGTTGGCGATCGTCATCATCGCGGTCTTCTACACCGCTCACCTGTTGGTGCTGCCGCTGCTGGCCGCGGCGGTGCCGCTGGGCTTGTTCGCGCTGCTGGTGCAGCGTCGGGTGCGCTCGTGGTGGTTGCTGCTGCCGCTGGCGTTCGCGACCTGGGCGCTGGTGCACGCCTCCGGTGTGCACGCCACCGTTGCCGGGGTGTTGCTCGCCTTCGCCGTCCCGGTGCTGCGTTCCAGGAACGCCGGGCCCGGGCCCGGTCTGGCGGAGCACTTCGAGCACCGATTCCGGCCGATCTCCGCAGGCGTCGCGGTGCCGGTGTTCGCGCTGATGTCCGCCGGGGTGGCCGTCGGCGGGCTGGACGGCCTGGTGCAGGCGGTCGCCGATCCCGTCGCTGTGGGCATCATGCTCGGTCTGGTCGTCGGCAAGCCGATCGGCATCCTGCTGGCGACCTGGCTCGTCGCCCGTTTCACCCGGGCCCGGCTGGACGCGGGGTTGGCCTGGATCGACGTGGCTGGGCTGGCCGTGCTGGCCGGCATCGGGTTCACCGTCTCGCTGCTGATCGGCGAACTCGCCTTCGGCATCGGCAGCGACGCCGACGGCCGGGTCAAGATCGCCGTGTTGGCGGGTTCCCTGATCGCCGCCGCGCTCGCCATGGTCATCTTGCGGGTGCGCAACCGCGTGTACCAGCAGATTTACGAGGCTGAGCAGGCCGACCGTGACCGTGACGACGTTCCCGACGTCTACCAGCAGTAGGTCGGCCGCGGGTGGGCTGACACGCGGCATCGGCGCGGTCGAGGCGGCGGCCCGGGCGTATCGTCGGTGCATGCGCGCGAGCGACGTGGCGATCCAGATGGAAACCGTTACCGAGGACATGCCGGCACGGGAGGCCGCGCGGATCCTGGCGGCGCAGGACCTGCCCGGCCTGATCGTGGTGGACACCATGGGCCGTCCCTCGACGGTGCTGGCCGGCACGCAGGTGCTGCGGATGGCGCTGCCGTCCTACTGCCAGGACGATCCGGCGCTGGCCCGGGTGATCGACGAGGCCGCCGCCGACGTGATCCTGGAGGGCATCGGTAACCGCACCGTCGCGGACCTGCTGCCCCGCAACCGTCCGGGCCTGCCGGCGGTCAGCGCCGACGCCACCCTGCTCGAGGTCGCCTCGGTGATGGCCCGCTCGAATGTGCCGCTGGTCGCGGTCGTCGACGGCAATCGGGTGATGACCGGCGCGATCACCCTGGACGGGCTGCTCGACCGGATGCTCGGCACCTGAGCGTCAGAAGAACCGCAGCCACAGATACGGCACCGCGATCGCCACCGAGATCACGGTGACGATGAGACCGTACTTGGTGAACCCCCAGAACGTGATCTTGTGCCCGGCGCGATCGGCGATGCCGAGCACCACCACGTTCGCCGAGGCGCCGACGGCAGTGGCGTTACCGCCGAAGTCAGCCCCGATGGCGAGGGCCCACCAGAGCACCTGAGCCTTACCGATCCCGCCTTCGGCGTTCACCAGCTCGCTCACGATCGGGCTCATCGTGGCCACGTACGGGATGTTGTCCACGATCGCCGACAACCCGGCCGATGCCCACAGCAGCAACATGGTGGCCGGCCACAGCTTGCCCTCGACGGCCTCGGTCGCCGACCGGGCGATGCTGTCGATCACCCCGGTGGCGACCAGAGCCCCCACCATGATGAACAGGCCGGCGAAGAACACAAGCGTCGGCCACTCGACCTCCTTGGCCACGTCCTCCGCGTCCAGTCGGGACAACGCCAGCAGCAGCAGGCCGCCGAGGATGGCCACCACCGACGGCTCCAGGTGCAGCACCGTGTGCAGGCTGAACGCGACAAGCACCGCGCCGAGGACCACCAGGCTGATCACGACGAGGCGGCGGTCGCGAATGGCGTCCGCCTCCCGCAGCGCCATGATCCGGGAGGCGCGCTCGGCGTCGTAGCGGAAGGCCGTGCGGAACATGATCCGGCACAGGCCGATGAACACGACGATCACGATCAGCACCAGCGGGGCCATGACGTTCAGGAAGTCGGTGAAACTCAACCCCGACCGGCTGGCGATGATGATGTTCGGTGGGTCGCCGACCAGGGTGGCCGCGCCACCGATGTTGGACGCCATCACCTCGGCGATCAAGAACGGGACCGGCGGCACACCGAGCCGCTCGCAGACCAGCAGCGTTACCGGCGCTACCAGCAGCACGGTGGTGACGTTGTCCAGTGCCGCCGACACGATGGCGGTCACCACGACCAGGATGACCATGATCGGGAACGGGCGGCCTCGGGCCTTCTTGGCGCTCCAGATCGCCAGGTACTCGAACAGGCCGGTGCGTTTCAGCACGCCGACGATCAGCATCATCCCCAGCAGCAGGAAGATGACGTTCCAGTCGATGCCGGCCTCTTCGGAGAAGAACGCGTGCTCGGCGTCGGTGGCCCCGATCGCCAGCATGATCGACGCCCCACCCAGGGCCACCGCCACCCGGTTGATCTTCTCCGTGGCGATGAGGACGTAGGCGGTGGCGAATACGGCCACCGCGATCCAGGCCAGGGTGCTCATGCGGCGCTTCTCCTGTTCTGGTCAGCCGTCATCACAACGCCGACCAGACTTCCCGGCACACCTGAGATCAACCTATCAGCCTGGTCGGTCAGCAACGGGCGTGCCGACCCTGGGCGAGAGGTGCATCCCCTGCGGTGACACCCTCGCTGCCGGCCAAGGCCTGGCGGGATTGTCCGTCAACGCGGACCCGCTGCACCGCCGGCTGCCCGGACGCCACAAGACGTCGCAGGTCGACGGGGATGGCCGCGGTGGGACCGGGATCCGCGGTGCGCGCGTACCACTCGCCGTTGAGGTGCGGGACCGGGCGGCGGCCGCCACCGGTGTCCAGCGACCGGAGCACCTGTACGACGTCGGGGTCTCGGTGTCGATCCCGGCGCGGACGACTGTCGCGTCGAAGTACGCGGCACCCTCCTGGATCCGTGCGCTATCTCCGTTCGCGCACCTGCCTGCAGTGCCGGCATCGGCGCCGGCGTGGCCAGCAGCGTCGGTGATGGGCGGCATCGCCGCAGTAGGAGTGGTCGCCGGCACGATCGGCTACCGCCGGCGTGACCTGGATTCCTGACCAGCCGTTACTTCGCATTTGCCTGACCTTCCTCGGCCTCACCGTCGATATCCGGCACGGCAGTCGCCGCAGGGTCGCCGGCAGGCCGACGCGGGACCGCTATCCGTCGACACACCGGCCGCAGCGCGTGGTGCCAGTTGGGCGTGTCGCGGGTGTCGTCGCCATCTCGACGACAGGGCGGCCCGCGGTAGCCGGGCCCGGCGGGCATGGTGCTCCCTGGGCAGGCCGCGGTGATCACCGGCCGAGGCCTTGCTCGGTTCACGTTGGGTTGACCGCGCCACAGCTGTCCGCGGCCAGCTCGCCGAACCAGCGGTGATCGCGGCGGAACATCTCGCGGATCGTGAGTCCGGCCGTTGATGCCACCCCGGCGACCGCCATCGTGTCGAGCCGCGCCCACCGGAAGGGTGGCCCGAGGCGCGATCCACCGCCGGCGGCCTGGAGGGCCAGTTGGGCCTGACCGCGCCACAATCCCGGACCTGGTGCTTCGAGTTCGACGAGTACGGTGCCGCCGGGGCGCAGCAGGTCGTGGCACCGACCGAGCAGGGTGGTGGGGTCACCGCCGATGCCGATGTTTCCGTCGATCAGTAGCACGTGCGCCCAACGTCCCTCGGCGGGCAGCGGGGCGAAGACATCCCGCTGGAGGGCGATCGCGCCTCGTGCCCGGGTCAGGCGGACCGCTTGCGCGGAGATGTCGACTCCGACCGCTGTCAGTCCGGCCCGGGTGAGGGCCAGTGTGAGTCGGCCTGGACCGCAGCCCAGGTCGAGGGTCGGCCCGGTGCACCGGGCGACGAGTGCGGCCATCGCCGGCTCGGCGGGGCCGTGCCACCGGCGTACCGGTAGGCGGCTGCGCCAGCCGTTGTCGCCGTGCACCAGCCAGTGGTCGTCGGTGCGGCACCGCAACGCGCTGGCGAATGCGTCGGCCGGTCGGGTCCGTACGCTGCGGTTCACCGTGGGATTCCGAGCGTCAGGCTGCGCCGGACCGCCGCGACCTGACGCGCGAAGCGGCTGCCGTTACCGTGCTGCTCCGGTCGGGCCTCCGGGTGGGCCGCGTCTTCGCCCCCGGACTGCCCGGGCAGGACTGCCGCGGCCCGCCCAGGACAACCGTCCGCAATCACGTCGGTGGACCACCCCGACGCATCGCCGGAAGTCGACGCGGCCACCGCCAGGGCGTCAGCCCATTCGTCGACGTCTTGAAGCAGGGGTAGGGATTCGACGCGCAGACCGCGCTGGCGTAAGGCCGCGATGGTGTGGTGTCCGGTCGATGCGGTGGACATCGGCACGGTCCCCAGCACGGCGGCGTGCCGGGGGTTGTGCAGACCCAGCGCCCACCACCCGCCGTCGATGGCGGGGCCGAGCACGGCGTCGCTCAGGGTGAGGCGGTGGACGGCGTCGTCGAGGTGCGCCGGCGTGAGCTGTGGCGTGTCCATGCCGATCTGGAGTACCGGTCGACCCGGGTAGGCGTCCGCCACGTCGGCGTGGGCGTTGGCGAGACGGTTGCCGAGGTTGGCGCCACGCTGCGGCAGGATCTGCCAGCCGTCGATCGCGGCGGTCAGCTCGGCGGCTTCCTCGGCGTCGGCCAGCCGACCGTCAAGGGCGAGGACGGGTGTCACGCCGGGTGTGGCGCGTACGGTGTCCAGACTGTCCAGCAGTGCCGCGGCGGCGATCCGGGCCGCCTGAACGTGGCTCGCCGGTGGGCAGAGACGGGTCTTCACCGCCCCGGGCACGGGTGCCTTCGCCATCACCAGCAGGACGGTCACCGCGATCGCTCCACAGTGCGCAGGACCCCGGCGAAGTCGCGGGTCGCGCGGAGCGTGCCGCGTACCGAGCCGGAGACCTTCGACCGGGTGCCGGCAGCGCGGTGCGAGTACCGCACGTCGAGTTCCCGGATCCGCCAGCTCGCGGCGGCGGCACGGATGAGCAGTTCCACCGGGTATCCGAAGGCGCGGTCGGTGACTCCGAGGTCGAGCAGCGCCTCGCGGCGGGCCACCCGGATCGGGCTGAGGTCGCGCAGCGGTATGCCCCGGTGCCGCAGCAGCGCCGCGACCAGCGCGGTGCCGGCGCGGGCATGCCACGGCCAGACACCGGCGGTGACGGGCCGACGACGACCGACCACCAGATCGGCCGATCCGCTGGCCACCGGCTGGACCAGCTCCGGGAGTTGTGTCGGGTCGAAGGAGCCGTCGGCGTCGAGCACACAGACCAGTTCGGTCTCGGCCGCCTCGAGGCCGGTGTGTACGGCCGCGCCGTAGCCCCGGCGCGCTTCGTGGACGACCCGGGCGCCGTGCCGGGCCGCGACCTCCGGTGAGCCGTCCCGGGAGCCGTTGTCCACCACGATCGCCCGGTAACCGGGTGGCAGGGCGGTCAGGACGCCGGGTAGCGCCGCGGCTTCGTCGAGACACGGCAGTACCACGTCGATCGGTGATGGCATACCGGAAACGCTAGGACGCCAAGCCACCCGAGATGGCGTAATCGGACCATCAGCATCCTTGCCGGCGTCGCTCCCGTATCGAACGGTGATGTCCTGCCCGTTCCCGCAGCAGCGGGCCGGCGATGGCCGTACCGTCCGGTGGTCATGAATGTGCTCGCGCCCCTACGGCGGGGACCGGAGGTGCCCGCCCGACGCGTCGACGCCGACCTGGTGGTGCTCGGCGTCGAGGTCGCGTTGGTCGCCGCCGCGGTGGCGGTGGGGCTGCTGCTCAACGCGCGCGGTGTCGGTCTGCACGCCGACGCCGCGCCGCTCTACGCCACCTGGCGTCCACACCTGGGTTGGGGTACCCCGGCCGCGCTTCTGGTCGCCGCCGGGGTGCTCGGCTGGGGCGTCCGGTGGTCCCGCAGCGCCGGGTGGGGACAGCTGCTGGTCGCGGCCTATCTCGCGACGGTCGCATGGACGATGTCGTTGGCACTGGTGGACGGCTTGTCGGCCGGCTTCACCCGGCGACTCACCCCGCAGGCCGAATACCTGCACGAGGTGCCCCGGGTCACCGACATCACCGCCATGCTGGCCGGCTTCAGCGCCCGGATTCTCGACTTCCAGCCGGAGGCGTGGTCCACCCACACCGCCGGCCATCCACCGGGGGCGCTACTGGTCTTCGTCGGGTTGGACCGGATCGGCCTCGGCGGTCCCACCGTCGCCGCCCTCGCATGTGTGCTGGTGGGGGCGACGGTGACCGTGTCGGTGCCGGTGACGCTGCGGGCACTCGGCGCGGAGGAAGCAGCCCGCCGTGTGCTGCCGTTCCTGGTGCTGCTGCCCGGCGCGGTCTGGGTGGGAGTCTCAGCCGACGGCATCTTCACCGGGGTGGTCGCGGCGGGGCTGGCCCTGCTGGCGGTGCGCGGACTGGCCGCTGCTGCGGTCGGGGGGCTGTTGCTCGGCTTCGCCCTCTACCTGTCGTACGGCTTCGTGCTGGTCGGCGTTCTGGCCCTGGCGGTGGTGGCGCTGCGCCTGCGGGACCGGTGGCCGGCGTTGCTCGCGGCACTGGCCGGGGTCGGCACGGTGGTGGCCGCGTTCACCCTGGCCGGCTTCTGGTGGCTGGACGGCTACCACCTGGTGGTGGAGCGGTATCACCAGGGCTGGGCCGCGGATCGCCCGTACGGCTACTGGGTGTGGGCGAACCTGGCCGCGCTTCTGCTCTGCGCCGGCCCGGTGCTCGGGCCTGCGCTGCGCCGGACCGCGCTCGCGTCGGCCGGTCCGGCGCGGACCGTTGCGATGCGATGGCGCGGGCCGGACCGAGCCGGGATGATCGCCCTGCGGGGCGCCGGGCCCACGGTGCTGCTGCCGCTGGCCGCCGCGCTGGCGGTTGGCGCGGCTGACCTGTCCGGGCTGAGCAAGGGTGAGGTGGAACGGATCTGGTTACCGTTCGTGGTCTGGCTGCTGGTGGCCGCCGCCCACCTGCCACCGCCCGCCCAACGGTTCTGGCTGGCCGGGCAGGTGGTCACCGCCCTCGCGGTCAGCCACCTGCTGTGGACGGTCTCCTGATCCGCAGGGCGACGGTCTCAGGCGGTGAGGGCTGCCGGTTCCCGGAGCGGATCGGTGGCGAAGGCAGCCACTCCCTCGGCGAAGCCGACCCGAGCGGTGTAGCCGAGCAGCTCCGCCGCCCGCCGGGGGTCGGCGACCACGTGTCGCACGTCGGCCACCCGGCCGCCACCGGCGACCAGCGGCGCCGGCCCGGCCATCGCCTCGGCAAGGGCGACGGCCAGCTCACCGACCGTGTGCGGCTCGCCGGAGCAGACGTTGACCGGCACGAGGCCCCGCGGTGGCGAGGCGGTCAACGCCAACAGGTTGGCCCGGGCGACGTCGGAGACGTGGACGAAGTCGCGGCGCTGCCGGCCGTCCTCCAGCACCCTCGGCGGCAGGCCCGCCGCCAGCGCGGACCGGAAAATCGAGGCCACGCCCGCGTACGGGGTGTCCCGGGGCATCCGGGGGCCGTAGACGTTGTGGTAGCGCAACGCCCAGACGCTCCCGCCGGTCTGCCGCGCCCACGCGGCGGCCAGGTGTTCCTGGGCAAGCTTCGTGGCCGCGTACGTGCTTCGCGGCTCGAGTAGCGCGTCCTCGGGCACCAGAGCTGGCGAGAGGGTGCCGGCGCAGTCTGGGCAGGTTGGCTCGTACCGTCCGGCGGCCAGGTCGGCGGTGCTGCGGGGGGCGGGTCGCACGGTGCCGTGCGTCGCGCAGTCGTACCGACCCTCGCCGTAGACGACCATCGAGCTGGCCAGCACCAGCCGGGTCACACCGGCCCGGTGCATCGCGGCGAGCAGCACCACCGTGGCGTAGTCGTTGTGGCTGACGTAGTCGGGGGCGTCGGACGGGTCCAGCCCGTGCCCGACCATCGCCGCCTGGTGACACACCGCGTCCACGCCGGCGAGAAGCCGATCCAGCAGGCGGGCGTCCCGGACGTCACCGACCACCGGGTCGTGCCGCCGGGACCACTCGGGGAGTTCCCCGCCGTGCGCCTGGGGCAGCAACGCGTCGAGCGCCACCAGGTCGTGGCCCTCGGCGACGAGCAGGTCGGCGATCTGCGATCCGATGAAACCGGCCGCGCCGGTGAGCAGTACCCGCATCCCGGTGACCGTAGACGGCACTCGGCCGGGGCGCGGTCATTTCACCCGCCTTGCCAGGCGATCGGTATCGCCGGAATGCACCAGATCGGGCACCTGTGGCGTCTAGCGTCCCGGGGTATGGGTGTGACGGACCGGCCGACGGGTTTCCCGCAGCGGTGGTGGCGTGCCCTTGAACGGCACCCTCCACCAGTCCCCGGCCTGGCCGGGGACCGCTGGCGCAGTCCGCTGCGCGGCCCGTGGCTCACCGCCGTCTACGGTGCCGGGCTCCTCGTCGGGCTGCCGCTGGTGATCATCACCGGGCTGCTCGACTACGCCGCCTACGGCCCCCAGTTCGATCAGGCGCTCCCCCGCGAGGTGGGTTGGTTACGGCTGCCGCCGTTCGACTGGCCGACTCGGCCGTCCTGGCTGTTCCGGGTCACTCAGGGGCTGCACGTGACGCTCGGCATCATCCTGATCCCCGTGGTGCTGGGGAAGCTGTGGTCGGTGATCCCGAAGCTCTTCAGCTGGCCACCGGCCCGCTCCCTGGCCCAGGTGCTCGAACGACTGTCCCTGCTGCTGCTGGTCGGCGGCATCCTCTTCGAGATCGCGACCGGCCTGCTCAACATCCAGTACGCGTACCTGTTCGGCTTCGACTTCTACACCGCGCACTACTTCGGAGCCTGGGTCTTCATCGCGGCGTTCGTGGCACACGTGACGCTGAAACTGCCCCGGATGGTCAGCGCACTCCGATCCCGGCCGGCCCTGCGGGACCGCAAACCACCCGGGCAGAGCGAGCCGCTACGGGCCGAGCTGCGTACCCCGCTGGCCGCGACCCGGCCCGAGCCACCCGATCCGGACGACCTGGTGGCCACCGCACCCGGCGCGCCGACGATGAGCCGACGCGGCGCGATAGCCCTGGTCGGCGGCCTGTCCCTGCTGCTCGGCGCCCTCACGATCGGGCAGAGCCTCGACGGGCGCTGGCGCCGCACCGCGCTGCTGCTGCCCCGCGGACGTCAGCCCGGCACCGGACCGAACGGCTTCCCGATCAACCGCACCGCCGCCGCGGCAGGCATCCAACCGGACGAGACCGGGCAACGATGGCGACTGACCGTGCGCGGCGGCGACCGCCTCGTCACCCTCGACCGTCCCGGCCTGCTCGCGATGGGCCAGCACACCGCCCGCCTGCCGATCGCCTGCGTGGAGGGGTGGTCGACACGACAAGCCTGGTCAGGTGTACGACTGCGCGACCTCGCCGCCCTGGTCGGTGTGGACGATCCGGCGTCGGCGCAGGTGCGGTCACTGGAGAAGGCCGGGTTGTTCAACCAGGCGATCCTCCAGGCCAACCAGGTGGTCGACACCGACTCCCTGCTCGCTCTGCGGGTCAACGGTGTCGACCTCTCGGCCGACCACGGCTTCCCCGCCCGGGTGATCGTCCCCGCCCTGCCCGGCGTGCACTGCACGAAATGGGTCACCGAGGTCACCTTCCGGACCGACGCCGATGGGTGAGCCTCTCCCCCGATTCCGAGCGGCCTACGGATCGTCCCTCCAGCACCTGGTCCTCCTGATCGTCTGCTTCACCCTCACCGGCTGGGTCGCGCTCCGCATCGCCGAAGAGGCCACGGCTGGCCGAATGCTGCTCTGGTTCGTCGGCGCGGCCGTCGCCCACGACCTCGTCCTCTTTCCGATCTACGCGTCGGCCGACCGGGTGCTGCGCGCCGCGCTCGGGCGCTCCGGCTCCGCCGGCCCGGATGGCCGATCGCCGGCCGCACACCACCGGATACCGGGCAGCGCGGGGCAGCCGTCACCGTTGAATCACATCCGGGTGCCGGCACTCGCCACCGGGCTGCTGTTCCTGGTGTATCTCCCCGGCATCCTGCGGCAGGGCCAGGAAACCTATCTCGCCGCCACCGGTCAGAACCAGCATCCGTACCTGGCCCGCTGGCTGGTAGTCACCGCCGCGCTGTTCCTGGTCAGCGGCGTCTGGTACCTCGTGCGGCAGATCCGCTGGCGACGGGTCGGCGGGTCGACGCGTTGAACGGGTGATCCCCCGCCGCTGTCCGCAGGAAGGCACGAGCATGACCAGGTACGCGGAACTGCCCCAGGCCGAGGTGGGGGTGATCGGTGGCAGTGGCCTCTACCACCTGGTAGCCGGCGGTACGGCGGTCGACGTCTCCACACCGTACGGCCGCCCGTCCGACCCGGTCACCGTCGGCACCGTCGGTCGCCGCTCGGTGGCGTTCCTGCCGCGGCACGGCGCCGACCACCGCTTCCCCCCGCACCGCATCAACTACCGGGCCAACCTCTGGGCACTGCGCGCGCTCGGGGTACGCCAGATCCTCGCACCCTGCGCCGTCGGATCCCTCACCACGGAACTGGCCCCCGGGGCGCTCGTCCTCCCCGACCAGATGGTCGACCGGACCAGCGGACGTGCCTGCACCTACTTCGACGACGGTGCGGTGCACACGTCGTTCGCCGACCCGTACTGCCCGAACGGGCGCACGACTGTCGCCGCCGCCCGTCATGTCGGGTTCGAAGCCGTCGTCGGCGCCACCATGGTGGTGGTGGAAGGGCCGCGCTTCTCCACGCGAGCGGAGTCACAGTGGTACGCCCGCCAGGGCTGGCAACTGATCAACATGACCGGGCACCCAGAAGCGATCCTCGCCCGTGAACTGGAGCTGTGCTACACCCCTATCGCCCTGGTCACCGACCTCGACGCCGGAGTCGACGCGGCCGGTGCGGTCAGCCACGCCGAGGTGCTGCGCATCTTCGCCGCGAACGTCGAGCGACTACGTGAGGTGCTCTACCAGGCCATTCCGGCACTGCCGCCCGACCCGTCCACCTGCGCCTGCGGGCGAGGCCACGAGGACGTCCCGCTCCCGATCACCTTGCCCTGACACACGGTGAAGGACGGGTGAAGGACAAACAGCTCGCAGCCTGTCGCCAGCGCGCCGCCGTCCCGATCGCCGCCGCCGTCGGTGGGGTGACCGTCCCCGCCGTGTTGTACCTGGTGATCAACCTCGCCGCGGGCGAGGGCGACGGCAGGGGGCTGGGCGATCCCGACCGCCACCGATATCGCGTTCGCCCTGGCCGTGCTCGCGGTGATCGGCCGCTTCCTGCCACACGCCGGGGAGTTGGCATTCGGGATCGGCAGTGAACGCGACGACCACGTCAAGGTCGCCGTACTGGCCGGTTCTCTGACCCCGCGCTGCTGGCAGCGGTCATCCTGCGGCTTCGCAACCGCACCTACCGGCGGATCCACGACGCCGAGACCGCCGACGCCAACCGTGACAACATCCCGGACGTCTACCAACAGGACACCCCCGACGTGCGGCGGAACGCCTGAGCGCAACCCGCATCCCTCCTCAACTCTGAAGGTCGCGTCGCCGATAGCCAATGACACCGGCCACGCACAGGGCAACGCCCAGCGTGATCATGATCAGCGTGCTGGTCCAGTCGACCGCGGTCAGCGGGACCGGCGCCAGGTGGGCGAACGGCGAGAGTCCGCGAACCCAGCCGGGTGCGCCGACGCTGTCGGCGATCACCAGGAGCAGGAACCCCCCGGCCGCGGGCAACGATCCGGCGAAGGCCGCCGCCCGCGGCGCCCAGCCGGCGGCGAGAGTGGCCGCGCCGAGACTGAGCAGCACGACCGGCAGCGTGTTCCAGGCCCCACCCAATGCCGCCAACAAGCTGAGATCACCCCCGGTCGCGGCGATGCCCGCCCAGACGGCGAACCCGGCGACACACACCAAGGCGATCGCACCTGCGGCCGCGGCGGCGATCTCCGCAGCGAGCAGCCGGGACCGGGTGACCGGCTGGGCGGTCAGCAACGTGAGAATGCGGCTGTTCTCCGCCGCGACGAAAGCGGACACGCGGACCGCCGTGAACCCGCCGACGGGCAACGCGAGTAACGCGAACAGGGTCGCGGCGAACCCCTCGACCGCACCGAGCGCGGCGAACCCGGCACGCGCCGCCTCCTCGGCGAGGGCCGGATTGTCGCTCAGGAACTCGGTGACCGACACCGTGGTGAAGCCGATGAGCAGGTAGTAGGCACCGACGCCCACCGCCCAGCCGGTGAGGGGCCGCAGCATGCGCCGCACCGCGAACGCTCCCACGCCGGACAGCAGCATCAGCCGTGGGCGGCGGCCGGCAGCGACCGCGATCAGACCGCCACGCACATCCCGGCGGCCAGCGGCGGCAACCGCCGCGCCGGCCAGCAACACCGCCGCGGCCAGCAGAATCAGCAGCGGCATGACCTGGTTCCGCGCGTACGGTTCGCTGAGAGCGAGCAGCCCGAACGGTGACAGCCAGCGCAACCACCCAAGTCCGGTGAGGCCGTCGCCGACCATGCGCGTCAGCAGGGCGGCACCGAGCACCGCCACGGCGGTTCCCGTCGCGGCCGTTCGCGTTGGGAACACCTGCGCGGCCAGCCCGGCGACGGCGACGAAGAACAACCCGAGCACACCGACACCGGCGCCGTGCACGGCGGCGCCGTGCACGGCGGCGCCGGCCGAATCGGTACCGGCCAGCAGCAACACCACGGTCACGGCGACGCCCGCGGCGACCGGAACAACCATCACGGCGCCCAAATGGCGGGCCACCGCCTCTCGTAGCGGCACCCGTCCCGCCAGCAGCACGTCCCACCGGCCGGCGTCCTCCTCACCCCGGGTGATGCGGGTGGTGGCCAGGATCGCCCAGACGGCGAGGAGGACAGCGAGAAAGGTGCCGACCCGCCACACCGTGAATCCGCCAGCCTGATCGAGGGCGATCGGTTCGCCGAACAGGGTCCGGATGGCCGGGTTGGCCGCGAGCGCGGCGATGCTACCCGCCGCGGCGGGATCCGCCATGACGCTGGTGTACGTACTTGCGACAAGTGCCGGTAGGGCGGCGACGAGCACCAGCACGATCAGGCCGCTGCGGCGTAGCTGCCGCACCGCCAGCCTGGTGACGGCTCTGCCGGGGAGGGCCGGCACGCTGAGTCCGACGGCGGACGGGACCGTCCTGGTGATCATCGGATGCTCTCCGCAGTGCCGTAGTAGTCGAGGAAGATCTCCTCAAGGTTCGGTTCGCGGATTGCCAACGCGGTGACCTCGGCCGTGGCGAGCGCCCGCAACGCCGGCGCCGGCGACCCGATGAGCGAGAACCGTAGTCGCCCGGGACTGACCTGCTCGACCGCGTCGACGCCAGGGACCAGATCAAGACCTGGCGGCGGTACGCCGATGTACGACACGGTCACCTCGGCGCGATGCAGACCCCGCAACTGCTCGATGGTGGCGATCTCGACGAGCCGGCCGGCCCGCAGGATCGCGACACGGTCACAGACCGCCTCGACCTCGGCCAACTGGTGCGAGCTGAGAAACACGGTCTGCCCACGGTCACGGGCCTCGGCGACAGCGAGCCGGAACTCGCGCTCCATCAGCGGATCGAGGCCACTGGTCGGCTCGTCCAGGATCAGCAGCGGCGCCCGCGTCGCGAACGCCGCGACGAGCGCCACCTTCTGCCGGTTCCCCGTCGAGTAGGCACGGGCCGGCTTGCTGGTATCGAGCGCGAACCGTCGCACCAACTCATCGCGGTACGCCAGGTCGACGCCCGGCCCGGTACGCGCCTGCAGGTGCAGGATCTCCGCGCCGGTCAGCTGCGGCCACAACGCCACATCGGCCGGCACGTACGCCAACGACCGATGCGCCCGTGCGACATCCGCCGCGTCGCTGTCGAACACCCAGGCACGCCCCGCCGTGGCACGGAACTGCCCCAGCAGCAGGCGGATGGTGGTCGACTTGCCCGCGCCGTTCGGACCGAGAAACCCGAACACCTCACCAGCGGGCACCTCAAGGCACAGGTCGTCGAGAGCCGTGAAACGGCCGTACCGTTTGGTCAGATTGATGGCACGCAACGCGAGATCGTTCATGGCGGAAGTCCTCACCGGTCGACACGGATATGACCGCCGACCAGACTTCCCGGCACACCAGAGCCCACCGTACTCCCGCATCCACCCGGCAGGAAGCCACCGCGTGGACACTCAGGACGGTCCCGGACGCTCAACGAGGCTCATCCCGATCGCGGGGGTTCATCCAGTAGCAGCCGCAGTATCGACCACGCCGTGCAGGAGCACGTCGACCAGCGTCTCGACCCGGGTCTCCGCATCACCGGGTGCTCCTCGCCGGCCCATGAGAATGCCGAGGAAGATGGCGGCGAGTTGTTCGACCGGCAGTCGCAGTACGGCCCGGTCGGGTTCCAGTAGTCGGATCACCGCCTGGTGGGTGCGCTCGGTCGCTGTTGCTCGACCCCCGGTCGCACTGCGATCAGCTGGCTCGCGTCGCTCACCTCGCCGGCCGCTGCCGTGCACGGCGCCGATCACCGCACCCATCCGATCCAGGTAGGCGTGCAGGGTCGCTGCCGCCTCGGTCAGTCTGGCCGCCAACGGCTGATCCAACGGCACGGCGTCAAGTTCCGCCAGCACATGGTCGTTGCGCAGGGCAGCGGAGACGCAGGCGTCCAACAGTTCGTCCTTGTCGGCGAAGGCACGAAAGATCGTGGCCTCGCCGA
The DNA here is from genome assembly GCF_043197345.1 of Micromonospora sp. NPDC049175. Classification (NCBI taxonomy): domain Bacteria; kingdom Bacillati; phylum Actinomycetota; class Actinomycetes; order Micromonosporales; family Micromonosporaceae; genus Micromonospora; species Micromonospora sp. NPDC049175. The sequence continues at coordinate 718,449 of NZ_JBICSY010000001.1, forward strand.
TCCCGGCCGCCTTCGCGATCTGCAGTGTGGTGACCGCGGAGCCGTGCTCGACCAGCAGTGGCAGCGCAGTAGCCACGATCATCTCGCGTCGGTGTTCGGTACTCATTCCCGGCGCTCTGCGCCGGGTGGGCATCTCAGTCATACCGAAAAAGGTACGGAGTGAAGACTCACTCCGTCAACGGGAATTGTGGTGGCTGCCCTAGATCGTGCCTGATCCGGTCGACCCGCCGCCTTCGGACCCCGCGATCGTGCTCGTCATCGCACAACCGGATCCTGCGGGTCACAACTGCCCATACGTTCAACAGCTTCGATGAGGCTGCGAAGCGCGAGTCGGTGTTCTATCCCCTGGTGTTGCGACAGCAGATCGACATGCAGGGCACGGCGCGCCCTCCTGCGGGCTTGATCGCCGCTGGCTGAGGCGACAGGGGTGTCCTGACCGACCCGACGCTGGGCCGCCATCGCACAGACCTATGGCAAGACGTGACCGCCATCGCCGGACTCGATCGCCGGCAACCCACACTGGAGCTCACTCATCAGGACCCCGGATGCTCGAGCTCCTGCTCGCCTTCAGTAAGCCCACGTGGACCGGCGACAAGGAGTAGCCCATCCGGGCGCCGTCCCGGACGGCCTACCCGATCGAAGGAGATGCCATCCATGCCAGCCTTCCGTACGGCCGTCTGCGCAGCACTGCTGACGATCATCGGGCTGACCGCTGCCGGTTGCGGTGACAACAGTCAGTCCGGTGACAGTCCGGTGGGCACACGATCTACATCAACATCGCCCGGCAGCCCACCGCGGCAGCCGAGCGACACCGACGCCAGAGCCCAGGAGGAACAGATGAAGATCCGCATCACCATCGGCGATCAGCGCTTCCCGGCCACCCTCTTCGACAGCGCCGCCGGCCGCGACCTCATCGCCCTGCTTCCCCTGACCATTGCCATGACCGACCACGGTTCGGTGGAGAAGACCGGCCCACTGCCCTCACCACTGCGACTGGACGGCCAACCCGACGGCGCCGATCCCGACGTCGGAGATGTCGGCTACTACGCACCTGGCAACGATCTTGTCCTCTACTACGGCGATCAGTCGTATTACCCCGGCATCGTGATCATCGGACGTCTGGACGGCGACGCCGCCAGCCGGATCGCCGACATGGACGGTGCCATCACCGCGACTGTCGAAGTCCACGCCGATTGAGGCCAAACCCAAGCCGCACGAGCATGTGCTGGCGGATCTGTTCGAGGTCAGCCTCTGCGGGGCGGCTTCGAGCAGGATGTTGACCGCGTCGCGCAGCAGCCGCAGCGCGCGTGGGGCGATGACGGCCATGCCACCGGGTTGCACATCGACAGACTCGAACAGACGCCGGACGCCTTCGACGAAGGCGTAGACGCCCATCCCGGCCAGGATCAGGCCGTTGACGGCGGCGGCGAGGATCTCCGCGCGTGCCCAGCCGAAGGTGCGCCGCCCCGGTCGCCGAGCGGGCTGCGCGCATGGCCGCGCCGAGGGCGCGGGCGCCAGCGTCAGCGTCAGCGTCAGCGTCAGCGTCAGCGTCAGCGTCAGCGTCAGCGTCAGCGTCAGCATCAGCGTCAGCGAGGACGTGCCCGGCGTCGGCGAGCGGCGCGAGGCTGCCGGTGATGACTGCGCCGACGACAATTCGTTCGAGCCTCGTCACGGTCCGTGCTCAATAGTTCAGCGTCTTATTTATTCACTGACTGATGTACTGTCTGGTGGTGGAGACTCTGACGCACGGACAGGTTCTGGCCCGCTTCGGTCACGCCCTGTCCGACCCGGTCCGCGCCGGGCTCCTCCTCGCCCTGCGCGAGGGGCCCGGCTACCCGGCCGACCTCGCCGACCTGCTGGGCACGAGCCGACAGAACCTGTCCAACCACCTGGCGTGCCTGCGGGGCTGCGGCCTCGTCGTCGCAGTACCGGAGGGCCGCCGCAGCCGCTACGAACTGGCTGACGCCCGACTCGCGCACGCCCTCGGAGACCTCCTCGGTCTGGTCCTGGCCGTCGACCCGGCCGTCTGCCCGGCCGCCGAAGCCGAGGGGTGCTGCTGATGAACGCGCCACTTCCGCTGATCTCGGTTGGCCCGACACCGGCCCGCCGCGCGACCCTGATCCGGCGGGTGCGCCTGTTCGTCGCCGCGACTATCACCTACAACGTGATCGAGGCGGTCATCGCCATCAGCGCCGGGAGGATGGCATCCTCGACCGCGCTGATCGGGTTCGGGCTCGACTCCGTCATCGAGGTGGCTTCCGCCGCCGCAGTCGCCTGGCAGTTCTCCGGCCCTGACCACGAACGCCGGGAACGCGCCGCGCTGCGGATCATCGCGCTGTCGTTCTTCGCCCTCGCCGCGTACGTGTCCGTCGAGTCGGTGCGCGCGCTCGTCGGCGCGGACCGCGCAGAACACTCCACGATCGGCCTGGTCCTGGCCGCGGTGTCCCTGGCCGTGATGCCGGTCCTGTCGGCCGCGCAACGTCGTGCGGGACGCGAACTCGGGTCGGCCTCCGCCGTCGCGGACTCCAAACAGACCCTGCTGTGCACGTACCTCTCGGCGGTGCTGCTGGTCGGGCTCGCGGTCAACTCGCTGTTCGGCTGGTGGTGGGCCGACCCGGCCGCCGCCTTGATCATCGCCGCGGTCGCGGTCAAGGAAGGCCGCGAAGCCTGGCGCGGCGACACCTGCTGCACCCCCGGCGCAGCGCTGCGCTCCCCCGCCCTAGGCGCTGACGCCAGCGAATGCACCGACGGGTGCTGCACCACGGACAACCGCTGAGCGGACCTGCGGACGCGGCAAATTCCTTCGGCCACCGCCGGAACTGCTGAGCGACGAGCCCAGACGCGGCGGACGGGCTAGATGTACCGCCCAGGCAGGTCGGTCAACCTGGCCATGAGTGTCGGCCGTCATTTCCGCGGATCTCGGCGTAGGCGACGCGGAAGTAATACGTCGATGACCACCGGCCCCATAGGTTTCGTTCAATCGTGCCGTCCCGGCCACCCGCGATGTGATGGTCGTTACAGCGGATGCACCGATTCGTCGCTGTCGACGGCGGTGGCGGCCCAGGAGGCGAGAAGAGCCAGCGCCTGGGCGGTCGGTGAGGCCGGCTCGGCGGCGTAGATGGTCAGGGTGAGATCCGGCTCGGCGCGCAGGTCCATGCTCTCGTACGCCAGGGTGAGCTCGCCGACGACGTGGTGGTGGAACTGTTTGGTGCCCGTGCCGTGGGTGCGCACGTTGTGGGCGCCCCAGCGGCGGCGGAAGTCGTCGCTGCGGGTGGACAACTCGCCGACCAGGTCGTGTAGGCCCTTGTCGTGTGGGTCCTTGCCGGCCGCGGTGCGCAGGTTCGCGACGGTCATGTCGGCGGCGAGATTCCAGTCGGGGTAGAAGCGACGGGCAGCGCTGTCGAGGAACGTGAACCGGCCGAAGTTGGGCACGTTCGTCGGGTCGGTGTAGACGTCGCTGTACATGGCTCGGCCGAGGTGGTTGGCGGCGAGCAGGTCCTGCCGGTTGTTGACCAGGATCGCCGGGGTAGTGATGGCGTCGAGCGACCACTGCAGGCTGGGACGGGCGCTCGACTGCTTCGGGCGGCGGCTCGGCCGCAGCAACGCGTTGCTGCCGTTCGCCTCCTGGGCGAGTCGGAGCAGGTGAGTCCGTTCGGCGTCGTCGAGTCGCAACGCGCGGGCGATCGCGTCCAGCACGCTGGCGGAGACACCGGCCAGCTGACCGCGTTCGAGTTTGGCGTAGTACTCGACGCTCATCCCGGCCAGCGCGGCGACTTCGCTGCGCCGTAGCCCTGGCACCCGGCGCTGCCCTGCGGTCGGGATCCCGGCCTGCTCCGGGGTGATCTTGGCGCGGCGGGTGGTGAGGAACTCGCGTGCTTCGACTCGGTTGTCCACGACTTCGACGATACGACGGGCGGCGGTGAGGTGGGATGTACTGCTGGTACACCCATCGTCAGGGCCTTTCCTGGGTGCGGCGCGCGAGATGTGCTTGATGCATGACCGCGGTATCAACCACCCGGCGGGACGAGGCGTCCCCGCTCACGTCCGCCACCGGAGCCAGTGTCGTTCCCGACCCGGTACGCCGCCAGGCCCGGATCACCTCCGCCCTGGTCGCGACCGTGATCTTCCTGACCGCGATCGCCCCGCTGGCCACCGACATGTACGTGCCAGCGTTCCCCCGCGTCGCTGGGGAACTGTCGGCGTCCGCGACGCAGGTGCAACTCACCCTGACCACGTTCTTCGTCGGCATGGCGCTGGGCCAGTTGATCGGCGGGCCGGTCTCCGACCAGCGCGGCCGGCGCCGGCCGCTGATCGCCGCGATCGTGCTGATGAGCGTTGCCTCGGTCGTCTGTGCTCTCGCCCCGTCCATCGGCGTGATGATGGTCGCCCGGCTCGTGCAGGGCTTCAGTGGCGGCTGGGCGATGGTGATCGGCCGGGCGGTGATCGTCGACCTGGCATCCGGCGCCCGGCTGGTCCGCCTGCTGAACGTGATCGCCGGTGTCGGCGGCGTCGCCCCGATCGCCGGGCCGCTGCTGGGCGCGGTCATCCTGCAGGTGTCGCACTGGCGCGTGTCGTTCTGGGTTGTCGCGGCCCTGGGTGTGGTGATGACGTTGGCGGTGCTGCTCGCCGTGCCGGAGTCGCTGCCGGTCGGACGCCGCCACGGCGGCGGCCTGCGGGCGTTCGCCGTCGCTGGGCGGCAGGTCCTCGCTCGGCGCCGTTACGTCGGATACCTGCTGGTCAGCGGCTCAGCGATGGGTGCCCTGTTTGCGTACGTCGCCACCTCGGCGTTCGTCTTGCAGTCGATGAACGGAATGTCGCCAACCGCGTACTCGGTCGACTTCGCCGTCAACGCTGGCGGCATGACGGTGGCGGCTCTGATCGCCGCTCGGCTGGCCGGGCGGGTCGCCACCCGCAAGGTCATTCTCGTCGGCCAGGTCGCGGCCCTCGCCGCGGGTGTGGCGATGCTCGTCGGCGCGCTGTGGTTCGGCACACCGATGCTGCTCGCGGTGGTGTGCTTCCTTGTGCTGATGAGCGCCCAAGGCCTCATCGGCCCCAACGGCGGTGCCCTCGCCTCCGCGGAGGTGCCCGAGCATCCCGGTACCGGTTCGGCGATTCTCGGGTTCGTCCAGTGGGTCGCCGCCGGGATCATCGCCCCGATCGCCGGGCTCGGCGGCGAGCACACCGCCGTGCCGATGGCACTGCTCATGGTCGCCGGCGCGGCGCTCTCGATGATCGGCCTGCTCGTGCTGGCCCGCCCGGAAAAGACAGAGCACGTAGTACACCCATTGGCAGAGACTCGCAGCGCCGCCGCACCTGTGGTGAGGTGCGGGTAGGTCAGCATCACGTCACCGGAGGACATCATCTTCACCGTCAACGCCATCGCCGCGCCTTCTGCCACCGAACCGCTCGTGCGTACCACGATCGAACGGCGGGACCTGGGCCCGCACGATGTTCTCATCGAGATCCGCTACGCCGGCATCTGCCACTCCGACATCCACACCGTGCGCGGCGACTGGGGCACAGTTCCCTACCCGCTCACCGTCGGCCACGAGATCGTCGGCCGGATCACCGAGGTCGGCGCCGACGTCACCCGCCACGCCGTCGGCGACCGTGCCGGTGTCGGCTGCATGGTCAACTCGTGTCGCGAGTGCGAGAACTGCCGCACCGGAAACGAGCAGTACTGCCTCAAGGGCAACACCCAGACGTACGCCGGCGTCGACCGGGACGGCACCGTGACCCAGGGCGGGTACTCGACCCACGTCGTCGTGAACGAGGACTTCGTGCTGCGGGTGCCGGAGAGCATCCCGTACGAGGCGGCAGCGCCGATGCTGTGCGCGGGCATCACCACGTACTCTCCGTTGGCATACTGGAACGCCGGCCCCGGCAAGAAGGTCGCCGTGGTGGGCCTGGGTGGTCTGGGCCACATGGCCGTCAAGATCGCCGCGGCGATGGGCGCCGAGGTGACGGTGCTGTCGCAGACGCTGGGCAAGAAGGACGACGGCCTGCGCTTCGGAGCCGAGCACTACCACGCCACCAAGGACCCGGCCACGTTCGAGGCGCTCAAGAACAGCTTCGACCTGATCATCAACACGGCCAGCGCACCGGTCGACATGGCCAGCTACCTCGGTCTGCTGCGTCTGGACGGCACGCTTGTCAGCGTGGGTGCCCCGGCGGAGCCGCTGCCGGTGCCCGTCTTCGCGCTGTTCGGCAACCGACGGTCATTCGCCGGCTCCAGCATCGGCAGCATCGCCGAGACGCAGGAGATGCTGGACTTCTGCGCCGAGCGCGGCATCGCCCCCGAGGTCGAAGTCATCGGTGCCGAGGCAGTCAACGACGCGTACGAACGGGTACTCGCCTCGGACGTGCGATACCGGTTCGTCATCGACATCGACACCCTGCGCTGATCTTCTCCCGGGTGCCAGGGCCCGCCGAACGGCGGGCCCTTCTTGATCCACGACCAGGCGTGAACGGCAGGAAGGCGACTCCGGTCCGCCTTCCTGGTGGGCTCGTCAAGAGCCGGCTACTCGTCGAGCAGGCTCAGGAGGCTGGCCGGAAACCTATGGGCCGGTGGACTTCGACAACCCGCGGCAGGTGGCGTTGCTGGACCTGCTCGGCGCGCACTCCCGCCGGGAGGTGTCCCGAGCCCGGCATCGCACCACTGCGGCCATGCGCGCTCAGGCGGAGTTGCAGGGCCGACATCTCGGCGGCGGGCCACCCTACGGCTACCGGCTCGCCGACGCCGGCCCTGCGCCCACGCAACCTGGGGACGCGCCTGCACCGCTTGGAGCCCGACCATGCCACCGCACCCCACGTCCGGTGGATCTTCGAGCAGCGCCTTGCCGGCCGGAGCGTGGCCAGCATCGCCCGTGCCCTCAACGACACCGGCGTCCCGTGCCCGTCCGGCGCCGACCCAGCGCGTAACCCCCACCGCAGCGGCCGCCAGTGGATGCTCACCGCTGTCGCGGCGATCCTGGCCAACCCCCGTTACACCGGGCGGCAGGTCTGGAACCGTCAACGCACCGACCGTGATGCCCTCCCTGACGAGGGAACCTTCGATCGACACCACGAGATCCAACGGTGGAGCGCCTCCACCGACTGGGTCATCTCCCGCGAGATCGCGCATGATCCGCTGGTCAGCGAAGAACACTTCGTCGCCGTCCAGGCAATCCACAGCGCACCGACCCCAGCCGACGGCCTCCCCCGCCGCTATGTGTTGGCCGGACTGATCTGCTGCGGCGTGTGCGCCAACTACGGTGATAGTTCTGGTCACTGCATCTCGCGGGACTGGCTAAGGCCGACGGGGCCGCTGACGATTCAGGCATGTCTGCGTCAACTCTCGCCCGAGGTGTCGCGGTGGGGGATCCGTCGGTCCTGTTCCGGGGCGCCGTGTCCGTTCAGCCGGGTCCGCCCGGTCCCGATGGGCGGCCGTTGTGGTGGGCGCCGTGGCGGGTGCCTTATGAGGAAGCTGAGCTGCATCTGCCGGAAGGTGGGGTCGGGCGGGCCGCGATGCCGTCGGGGGTCCGGATCAGCCTCCGGTCCGACAGCCGTTGGTTGCGGTGCCGGTATCAGGCCGATCCGGCGCCAGTGCTCAATGGCCCGCAGGAGCGGCCTCGGCTGGACGTACGTGTCGACGGGCGGCTGCTGAGGACGGTCCGGCTCCGCGCGGACGGCGGGGACCAGGAGTTCGAGGTTCCGCTCGGGGGTCAGCGACGTGATCGGCTGGTCGAGCTGTGGTTGCCGACGTACAACCAGTTTCGGTTGCGTCTGTTGGAGGTCGAGACCCGGTGGCAGCCGGACGAGCGGCGACGGCCTCGGTGGGTGCACTACGGCAGCTCGATCTCCCAAGGGCGTGGTGCGGCGAGTCCGAGCACTGCCTGGCATGCGTTGGTCGCGGAGTCCGCGGGCTGGGATCTGACATCGCTCGCGCTGGGCGCTGCTTGCCATATGCAACCGATGACGGCCCGGCTGATGCGTGATCTGCCCGCCGAGGTCCTGACCGCCTGTGTCGGTATCAACAGTCAGGCCTTGGGCAGCCTGGGTCCGGAGACCTTCACTGCCGCGGTGATCGGCTTCGTCCGGACGGTGCGCGAACGCCATCCCGTGACTCCACTGATGATGATGTCGACGATCTATGCTCCCGAGCGCGAGAGTGTGGCCGGGCCGTCGGGCCTGACGATCGAGGACTGCCGGGCCCGCACCGCCCGGGCCGTCGAGCTGCTGCGAGCAGCGGGGGACCTGCATGTGCACTACCTGGACGGGCTGAAGATCTTCGGCCCGTCTGACGCCGAGCTGATGCTCGAGCCGCTGTCGATCGAACGACTGCACCCCGGGCCCGCGGGCCACCACCTCTTCGCCGAGCGGTTCCTGGACCATCTCGGGATGGTGCCCAGCCTGATAGCGCGGGTATCTGCATAAGCCGGGTTCTGGCTAGCCCTGGTCAGGAGCATCACGATCGACACATCACAGTCTTCCCCGCCTGACGAAAGGAACGGCGTGTCCATCGATCATGCCCAGGTCAAGCCCGCGGGCGCGCCGGATCGGGTGCCCTGGCGGTCCTTCGCCGGCATCTACCTGGTCGTCTTCCTGATCGGGACCGAGACGTTCCTGGTGTCCCCGCTGCTGCCGACGATCGCCGAGTCCATCCAGGTCTCCGAGACCGCGGCCGCGATCACCGTGACGGCGTACACGCTCGTCTATGCGATCACCGCGCCGTTCCTGGGTGCGGTGTCCGACCGGTTCGGCCGGCAGCCGACGGTCGTCGCGGGTGCGGTGCTGTTCCTGCTCGGCAACGTGCTGGCCGCGTTGGCCGGCAACCTGGAGGTGCTGATCCTGGCGCGGGTGATCGGTGCCCTCGGCGCCGGACTGGCCGGGCCCTCGATCTGGGCGCACATCGCGGAGAGCGTGCCGGAACGACTGGTCGGTCGAGCGATCGGTGTCGGGTTGGCGTTGTTCTCGGCCGGTCAGGTTCTCGGGATCCCGATCGCCGGGTTGGTTGCGGATGTCTCGGGCTGGCGGGTCGCGTTCTGGGTGATCGCTGCCGCCTCGGTGATCACGGTGCCGTTGGTGTACCGCGAGACCCGGGGAAGCAAGCCGCGGGGCGCGACTCTCAACCTGGGCTCGGTGTTCTCGGTCTGGTCGGACAAGTTGTTGCGGCAGGCCCTCATCGTGGTGCTCTTCCTGCAAGCCGCGAACCTGGGCGCCTACACCTTCCTCGGCGTGGTGCTGCACGACCGGTTCGGGCTCTCGGTCGGTGAGCTCGGCCTGATCGGGGTTCTGGTCGGTATCGGCGGTGCAGTCGGTGCGCTGCTGGCAGGCCGGATCGGCGACGAGGCCCGCGCCAACGGCAGGCAGGACACGTTCTGGATCCCGATCTGGTCGGTGCTGCTCGGCGTGGCCGCGGTTGTGGCTGCCTTCGGCGCACCGCTGGTCGTCGCCGCGGCCGCCATCGTCATCTGGTTCGTGGCCAGTGGTGCCTTCGGCTCCAATGTCCAGACTCTGCTGCTCAATCTGCGGCCCGCACTCGGTGCGACGTCGAGTTCGTGGAACAGCGCAGTCCTGTACGCCGGAGCCGCGGGTGGCGTCGCGCTGGTCGGGCTGTTCCCGCATGTCGATGTCGGTGTCGCGGTTGTCGGCGGCGGCTTGGCTCTGATCGCGGCGGTGCTGTCGCTGCCGTTGCTGACCGCGGTCACACGGCAGGCGGCGGCTTCGTCTGAGGCTCCGGGCCGGGCGACCGAGGAGGTGGACCATGGTTACGTCTGAGGCGCCGGTGGCGAGAGTCGTCGTACCGATCGATCCCAGCCGGAGATATGCCCCGGCCTTGGATGGACTTCGGGCGGTGGCTGCCCTGCTCGTGATCGCCTTGCACGTTGGTATCTACACGGGCCAGGTTGCGTCCAGTTGGCTCGGGATCGGGACCGGCGGCCCGCTCGGACCGGTGTTGTCCCGGTTCACGGTCGGAGTGCCGATCTTCTTCGTGCTGTCCGGTCTGCTGCTGTACAGGCCGTGGGCTGACGCCGCGCTGGACAACAGGCCTCCTCCGTCGGCGCGGGTCTATCTGTGGCACCGGGCGCTCCGGATTCTTCCGGCGTACTGGCTGGTGGCGATCGTCGCACTGATCGCCTTTGCCTCGAGCACGCATGGCTCGCTGTGGCCTGTCGTGCAGACGTTGACGCTCACGCATATCTACTCGGACACGGGGATACCGCTCGGGATCACGCAGACCTGGAGCCTGGCCACCGAGGTCGCGTTCTACGCCGTGCTGCCGTTGCTTGCCGTCGTTCTGCACCGGTTGGTGGTGCAACCGGCCCGCATTCTGCTGGCCTTCGCGGTACTCGAGATCATCAACCTGGGCACGGTGGTCCTGACGCATGTGCCGTCGGCGGGCCCGTACCCGAAGCTCGCGCTCTGGCTGCCGGAGTACCTGGGCTACTTCGCCGCTGGTATCGCGCTCGCCGCCTGGTCCGCGCATCTGGCGCGAGCAGCGGAGCCGCCTGGGCTTGCCGTCCTCATCGGCCGACGCCCTTGGCTGAGCTGGGGAGTCGCGCTCGTAGCGTACGTCGCCGTGTCGACGCCATTGACCGGTACGACCGCGCGCTATCCGACGGTGGTCGAGGCATTGCTGGAGCACGTGCTCTACCTTGTGATCGCGGTCACTCTGGTCCTGCCGCTACTCTTCCGCGCTGACCACGGTCCGGCGAAACTGCTCGCCGGCCGCATTCCGAGTGCGCTCGGCCGGATCTCGTACGGGCTGTTCCTCTGGCACATGGTCGTCGTTGAGGCCTGGCTACGGATCACCGGCCAGACCGCCGGGCACGCGCAGTTCTGGATTCTGTTCCCCGTGACCGTGGTGTTCACGGTCGCCATCGCGGCGACTTCGTTCGTCCTGGTCGAGCGTCCCGTACGGCGGCTCCGCGGGCTGGTTCGAGCATGACGAGCTGGGGTGTGAACCTGCCACTGAGCGGGCTGCCGCTGACCGCGGCCCGTGAGTTGATCCAGGCGTTGCCGGATCTCGGCTACACCGATGTCTGGACCGGGGAAGGCGGTGGCACTGATGCCTTCACCCCGCTGACTGCGGCGGCCGCCTGGCAGCCGCGGTTGTCGCTCGGCACGGGCGTCGTGCCGGTCGGTACGCGCGGTCCCGGCGTACTGGCGCAGACGGTCGGAGCGCTGGCGGAGTTGACCAGCGGTGAAGTGTTGCTGGGCGTCGGCTCATCGGTGCCGGCGCATGTCACCGCGCTGAACGGCGTACCGTTCGGGCAGCCGCTCGCGCGCGTTCGTGACACGGTGCGGTTCCTGCGCCGGGCGCTGGCCGGTGAGGTCGTCTCGGCAGACTACGAGACGTTCTCAGTGCAGGGGTTCCGGCTTGACGCGAAGCCGGAACAGCGGCCGCGGGTGCTGGTGGGAGCGCTGCGGCCGAAGATGGTCCGGGTCGGCTACGAGGACGCGGACGGCGTGGTGCTGAATCTCCTCGCGGCCGCGGATCTGCCGCGGGTGCTCGAGCCGGTGCAGTCGTTGCTGCCGGGTCGAGAGACCGTGGTCAAGCTGTTCGTCTGCCCGACCGGTGACGCCGACCATGCGCGGGCTGCCGGTCGCGGTTTCCTCGGGTGGATCCTCAACCAGACGCCGTACCACGCCTTTCACAGCTGGCTGGGTCGTGGTGACGAGCTCGCTGTGTCGAAACGGGCGGCTGACGCGGGCGACCGGATCGGTGCGGGTGCGGCGATCCCCGATCACATCGTCGACGAACTCTGGATCCATGGTGACCCCGCCCGGTGTGTGGAGCGGATCACCCGCTATCTGCAGCCGGGCGTCACGCGGATCGTTCTGTATGTCGCCGGCACGCCGGAGCTGGCTCGTCGGCCGCAGAACCTGCCGCGGGTACTCGCTGATCTGCACCCGTGAACCTCCCGCCACCTCTGACGAGGGAACACATCCTTGATACCCGGCGGGCGCTCGACGAGCTGGCCCGCCGGATCGTGCCGCGGCCGGGGACCACGGTCGAAGAGGAAGTCGTCGCCGGCCGCCGGACGCTGGTGGTGCGGCCGGACACCGGACCGGTTCGGGGTACCGTGCTGCATTTCTTCGGTGGCGGCTATCGGGCAGGTTCGCCGGAGGGGGCCGTCGGGTTCGCGGCCCAGCTGGCCCACCGGGCAGGCGTGCGGGTGGCTCTGCCGTCGTACCGGCTGGCGCCCGAGGATCCGTTCCCGGCGGCGGTCGAGGACGCCGTCGCGGTGTACGACGCATTCTCGTCCCGGGACCGGATTGTCGTGTCCGGCCAGTCGGCAGGCGGAGGTCTTGCTGCTGCGGCTCTGCTCACGACCGAGTCGCCACAGCCTGCCGGCCTGGCAGTGCTCTGCGGCTGGCTGGACCTGACGCAGGCGGCGGATTCCTATCACCGGTGCGCGGCGACGGACCCGGTTTTCAGCCGGGAGGCCGCCGCCCGATCCGCAGCCTGCTACCTGAACGGCGCTGACCCTGACCACCCGGCTGCTTCACCGCTGCGAGCCTCGGACGCGCAGCTGGCGAAACTGCCGCCGACCTTCCTACAGGTCGGTGCGGACGAGGTGCTGGTCGACGACTCGCGCGCCTTCGCGCGACGGCTGGCGGATCTGGGCACCGGGGTTGTTCTGCGCAGCTGGCCGCGGGTGACCCACAGCTGGCAGTCGGCCGTGCCGCATTCGCTCGCGGTGGCGGCCATCGACGAGCTTGGAGGTTTCGTTCAAGATCGGATGGGTTCGGCAGGTGGTGTCGCGGAGTGAGACGCCGGCGTTCAATCATTCACTGCGGCTGATGATTTCCTATCGTTCTAGTATGCTTTGGCGCGAGTGGTAGCAGCCATCTTGCCGCGCGGAGGATCCTTTGACGAGCACGACGGAGCAAGCCAAACCCACCCACCCCAAGGAGCTCGGCGCGTTCCTGCGAGCTCACCGCGAGCGCCGCAATCCGGTGGATGTCGGGCTGCGGGACACCGGCCGGCGCCGTACGCCGGGGCTGCGCCGGGAGGAGGTCGCGGCACTGTCAGGTGTCGGGGTCGCGTGGTACACGTGGCTCGAGCAGGGCCGGATCGTGCCGTCGAAGAAGGTGCTGGACTCTGTCGCCCGCACACTGGGGCTGCGCCCGGCGTCGTATCGGCACCTTCTGGCACTGGCCGGGCTGATGCCCGACTCGCCGGTCGAGGTCAACCACCAGAAACAGATCGCGCCCAGCACTCAAGAGCTGCTGGATTCGTGGGAGACCAGTCCAGCGGTCCTGCTCGACTGCCGCTTCGACATCACGGCCTGGAATGCGGCGTACGCGGCAGTCTGGTTCGATCCGGAGCTGGTGCCGGCGATCCGGCGGAACCTGATGTGGTTCATGGCCGGTGGAGCGCCTGACGTGCAGGAGACCGTCGAGTGTTGGGAACCGCTGGCTCGGGCCACCCTGGCGCAGTTCCGTGCTCAGACCGCCCGCCGGGCTGAGGATCCGCGGACCCGTGAGCTGTATGCCGTGCTCAACGAGGATTTCCCGGAGTTGTCCGAGTGGTGGCAGTGCCAGGGAGTCGATGACCTGCGCTCGCGGCCGGTCTCGCTCCGGGTCGCCGGGCGGCGACTGCAGCTGAAGCTCTTCGCATTCCGGCCCGTCGACGATCCGGAGGCGCTGATCCTGGTGCAGACACCGGCCCGGGACGCCGATCGGACGCTCATCGAAAATCTGGTGCGTATTTCCCGCTTGCCGCTCCGGCGAGCCGGATGATGCAGCCGGCTGATCCGTCAGTCGCGGAAGAAATTGAGGAATTCGCTGACGATCCGGTCCGGTGCCTCTTCGGGCAGAAAATGTCCGCAGTCGATTGCGTGACCACGGACATCGGTGGCCCATTCCTGCCAGACCGCTTCGACATCGAACCAGCGATCGATCGGTGAGCGCCGACCCCACAGGGTGAGCAGTGGGGCGGTGATCCGGCACCGACCACGATCGGCTCGGTCGTGGTCGAGATCCAGGGTCATCATCGCTCGGTAATCCTCGCACTGGGCATGGATTGTCGCCGGGTCGGCGACAGCCGCCCGGTATCCGGCCAGCGCCTGCGGCGAGAAGAGCTCGTGGTGCCGGCCGAAGTAGAAGGCTTCGGGATCAGCGGCGATCAGGGTCTCCGGCAGCGGCGCCGGCTGGGCGAGGAAGAACCAGCGCCACCATAGGTTGGCAACCTCCAGGTCCGTGCGCTCCAAGGCATCGATGGTCGGCACGATATCCAGTACGGCAAGGCGTTCCACGGCGTCCGGATGATCCAGTGCGAGTCGGTACGCACAGCGAGCGCCGCGGTCATGACCGGCCAGCCGGAAGCGGTCGAACCCCAGTTGCTGCATGACCTCGACCTGATCGCGGGCCATCGCGCGCTTGGAATAGGGCCCGTGATCGGCGGTCGTCGGCGGCTTGCCGGAGTCGCCGTACCCACGCAGATCGGTGACCACGACGGTGAAGTGTTCGGCCAGACCGGGCGCGACCCGATGCCACATCAGGTGGGTCTGCGGGAAGCCGTGCAGCAGCAGGAGCGGAGGCCCGCTGCCGGCGACACGGACCCGGATCGTGGTCTCGGCGGTGGTGACCACCTGGTCCGTGAAACTGTCGAACATGGCAGTGACGGTAAGCGCTGCCGAAAGGCCTCGCAATATCCGAAGTTATCCAATGACCAGAAGTCATAGGGTGCCCGATTGGGGGTCTAAACAGCGGCATTGTTGGGGGGACAGCACAAATCTAGAGTCGAGCCAAGAATCCACGACGGCGAATCCTCGGGGAGTGGGTAGATGGCCGAGTCCGCGAAAGTCCTGGAAACGGAAGGTCTCAGTACGGAGCACCGGACCAGGTTGTGGCAACGGCGCCTCTTCGAGGGAGAGGCGGGCTTGACCCGCTACCTGGCAGCGAACGGCAGTGCGGAGGATGTCGCGGCCTGGCTGCGTCTGCGCGGTGAGATCTTCGCCGACCTGCCCGGCCAGTCCGCACCTGACCCGGCCGGCTGGCAGCGTGTCTTCTTCCGGGCCCAGGCACTGATGGAGCGGTTCGTCGTCGGACGGTTCGGCCACGACGGGCTGGCCGGCTGGACGAACGCGATCGCGCAGGTCTACCGACTCGTCGAGCCGGACTTCGGCGGCGGCGCCGCGGACCCGATCCGCCGTTTCGCCCGGCAGGCCGAGTTGTATGCCTCGGAGTACGCGGTGACGCAAGCAGAGCCCGAGCAGGCAACGATCGAGATCTCGCACTGTGCGATCTGGGACTACCGTGAGCGCGCCCGGGCCCGAGGGGTGGTTCTGACTCTGAAGTCCCCGTGCGAGTTCTGCACCCTGGCCACCTCGGCGAACCTCGAGGCCAAGGGCTACCGGTCGACCTTCGAACTGCTGAACCACCCGTCCGGCCCGGGGTGCCGATGGCAGGCGACCAAACCGTCGGGACAGGAGTCGTCATGTGCGGGGTGACCGGCTGGGTGGACTGGGATCGCGACCTTCGCTGCGAGGTCACCCTGGTCGAGGCCATGACTGAGACCCTGTATCGGCGCGGTCCCGACGACGGCGGTGTCTGGTTGTCGCAGCATGCGGCGCTTGGGCATCGGCGGCTGGCCATCATCGATCTTGCGGGTGGCGTCCAGCCGATGGTGGCACGGGGCGCGGCCGGCGAGCCACGTGCCGTGATCACCTACAGCGGCGAGGTCTACAACTATCGGGACCTGCGTGCCGAGCTGGTTGCCCGCGGCCACTACTTCCGGACCGCGTCCGATACCGAGGTGGTGCTTGCCGGCTACCTCGAGTGGGGTGCCGGGGTCGCCGAGCGACTGCTTGGCATCTTCGCCTTCGCCATCTGGGACGCCGGCTCCGAGGAGCTGCTGCTGGTGCGTGACCGGCTCGGCGTGAAGCCGCTGTACTACGCAGCGACACCGGATAATCTGCTGTTCGGTTCAGAGCCCAAAGCCGTGTTGGCCAACCCACTGTTCGAGCGCGAGATCGATGCCGAGGGCATCGCTGAGCTGTTCGCCGTCCCGACCGCGCCGACTCCGGGGCACGCCGTTTACCGCGGCCTCCGCGAGGTTCTGCCGGGTCACACGGTGACGTTCGGGCGCCAAGGGGTCCGTGAGAACCGTTATTGGACCTTGAGTAGCGATCCGCACACCGACGATCTGCCGACGACTGTCCGCACGGTCCGAGAGCTGCTGGAGGAGGCGGTGCGTAGCCAGCTTGTCAGTGATGTTCCGCTCGGCTCGCTGCTCTCCGGCGGGTTGGATTCCAGCGCGGTGACTGCGCTGGCCGCTCAGTACTCGCCGGACAAGCTTGCGACATTTGCGGTCGACTTCCCCGAGAATGAAGGCGCGGAGGTGCTCGGGGCGTGGAACTCGACAAGTGATTCGCCGTACGCCGCTCTGGTTGCCGAGCATGTCGGCACCCAGCACACCAGGATCGTGGTGCCGTCGACCGAGCTGCTACAGCACCGATCGATCGGTCTCGCGGCTCGCGACCGGCCCGGCTGGGGCGAGCCGGATGTCTCGCTGTACCTGCTGTTCCGCGGGGTGCGGGCACATTCGACGGTTGCGCTGACCGGCGAGGTCGCCGACGAGATCTTCGGTGGCTACCCGTACTTCCATTCCCCGGCGGTCACCGGAGCCTTTCCATGGACGGCCGGCAAGACCGCGCCGGCGGGGCTGCTGAGGGACGAGGTCCGGGCGGAGGTTCGCCCCGACCAGTACGCCGCAGATCGGTTGCACGAGGCATTGGCCGCCGTACCGGAGTTGCCGGGGGAGGCCACGGAGGATGCGCGGATCCGGCGGATCAGCTATCTCGCGCTGACGCGTTGGCTGCCGGCCATGCTGGACCGCAAGGACCGGATGAGTATGGCGACCGGCCTGGAAGCACGCGTGCCGTTCGCCGACCACCGCCTGGTCGAGTACCTGTGGAACGTCCCGTGGGCGCTCAAGAACGCGGGTGGCCGGCCCAAGGGATTGTTGCGGCAGGCAACAGCCGACCTCCTGCCGGACGAGGTGGTGAACCGGCCGAAGAGCGGCTACCCGGCCAGTGCGGGGACGGCGTACGGCGATCGGCTGCGGCTGGAGCTGGCCGACCTGCTGCATCGGGGCGGACCGGTCTTCGACCTGGTGGATCCCGCGAAGGTCGAGGCTCTGGTGCACCGCGGTATGCCATTGCCCGGACCGCGCGCGGCTCCGCATCCGACCGGCGGCGCGGACTTCCTGCTCGCCGTGAACAGCTGGCTGCAGGACTGGAAGGTGCGGATCCGATGACCGGGACCGACGTGCTAACCACCTGGCCGACCTCGAGCGCCTACCGGTCCGCCGCGCGGACCTTCGCGTCGGGCGTCACCGTGGTCTCCACCCGGTACCGCGGTCAGGTGGAGGCCAAGACCGTGTCCGCCTTCTGCTCGCTGTCGCTCGAACCCGCGATGGTGTCCGTTGCGATTGGCACCAACAGCCCGCTGATCTGGGCCATTCGGAGCACACGGCGGTTCGGCATCAGTGTGCTGCACGACAGCCAGCCGGACGTTTCACGGCACTTCGCACGGTCCGCCGCTGACCGGCCGGACGAGACGTTGCCCGACTTCGCGGACACCTGCGGTACGCCGGTCCTCGCGGATTGCCTGAGCTGGTTCACCTGTGAGCTCGCGGCGGCGGTGCCGGCCGGCGACCACCAGATCCTGATCGGCCACGTGACCGATGTGGAGACCCGCCCGGGCCGGCCGTTGATCCACCACGGCGGCGGCTACAGGCATCTCGGACCAGACCTGGAGACGACGACATGAGTTCCTTGACATCGCTTGTGGAACCACGTGGCGCATTGACCGGTGAGCGCTACCGCGCGAGCCTGAACGACGGGCGCAGCGTCTGGCTGGACGGCGAGGAGGTGAAGAACGTCGGCGAGCATCCCGCCTTCACTCCGCTGCTGGACGAGCTCGGCCGCCTCATCGATCTGCAGCACGCTGACGAGCACCGGGACACCCTGACCGTCGAAGACCCGGCGACCGGCCTGCGCATCGGCCGAGGCTTCCATCCACCGACCGATCTTGCCGACCTCCGGGCGCTGCGGCGCAACGCCGCCGTGTGGATGCGGGAGTCGTGGGGGCAACTCGGCCGGGTGCCTGCGTTCATGTCCACGATCGCCTTGGGCGTGTACGACTTCCGGCACCGGCTGGCGGCCAACGATCCGGCGCATGGTGAGAACGCCGAACGCTGGTACCGCTTCGTCGCCGAGCGCGATCTGGTGCTGACCCACGCGCTCGGCGACCCGCAGATCGATCGCAGTGCCGATCCGGTGCAGGATCCCGACCTGGCGCTGCGGATCGTCCGCCGGGAAGGTGACGACGTGATCGTCCGGGGCGCGAAGCAGTTGACCACGTTGGCACCGTTCGCTCATGAGGTCCTGGTCTACCTGTCGGCCAGTTTCGCCGGTCGGGGCGCCGAGGACCTGGTGATCTGGTTCGCGCTCCCGCTGAGCACGCCGGGGCTGCGAATCCTGTGCCGCGAGCCGCTGGGCGGAACGCCGTACGGGCATGCGCATCCGTTCGCATCCCGCTACGACGAGCAGGACGCGATGCTGTTCTTCGACGACGTCCGGGTTCCCGCGGATCGGGTGTTCCTGCTGCGGGACGGCCGGCTGGCACTGGAAGGCCTGACCCGGATCAACGCCTGGAGCCAGTACGTCGGCCAAGTCCGCTATCAGGAGCGGTTGAAGACGCTGCTGGGAGTGGGGACGTTGCTGGCCGAGGCGATCGGCGTCGACTCGTTCCGCAACATCCAGGAGGACCTCGGCCGGCTGACGTCGTTCATCGAGATCCTCGGGCACTTCCTGGCCGCGGGGGAGGCGACCGCGCGGGTCACCGACAGCGGGCTGCTCGCCCCCGGGTCGACGCCCGCCGCGGCGATCTGGGCGGCCGAGGTGGCTGGTGAGGCCCTGGACATCGTCCGGCGGATCGGACAATCCGGCATCTTGATGCAGCCCACCGAGCGCGATATCGAGTCGTCGCTCAAGCCGTTGCTGGAGCGGTACATGCGCGGCGCGAACCGCGACGTACAGGCCAAGTCCCGGCTCTTCCGGCTCGCGTGGGACCTGACGTCGGACAGTTTCGGTCAGCGTCAGGATCTCTACGAGGCGGTGCATCGCGGCGATCCGGCGCGGAACCGGATCAACCTGTTCAAGCGGCACGACCAGACCGAGGTTCGCCGCCGGATCGAGCAGCTGATCGAGGTGCCGCTATGAGCATCGTCCAGCGGGCCAGGGACCTGGCCGGGTACGACGAGGTCAGCCAGATCCGCCAGCATCAGGACTACGACTGGGTGCTGTCGCTCGTCGAACGCCGGCCGCGGCGGATCGCCGATCTCGGGTGTGGCACCGGCGCACTCCTGGCGGCGGTCACGGATCGCTGGCCCGGGCACCTCGACCTGCTCGGCATCGACGGATCGCCCGAGCGGGTGCAGGAGGCCAAGCATCGGCTCGGGCCGAGCGCGCGGGTCTGGCAGGACGACCTGCTGCGACTACCGCAGCTCGTCGAGCGGTTCGACCTGATCACGATGACCTCGGTGCTGCACTGGCTGTACCCCGACGAGCATCTGCTCTACAGCTGGATCGCTCGGCACCTCGCTGCCGGCGGCGACTTCGTGCTGACCACGCACCACCCGCAGGTGCAGGATGACGGATTCGGTGCGGAGGATCTCGTTGCACGGGCAGCCTTGCTCGCGCTGGGCCGACCCGCCGAGCTGGGCGACGTCGTACCGATGGCAGTGCGAGCCCGGCCCGCAGTTGACATCGGTCAGCAGCTGAGCCGGTTCTTCAAGGTCGCCGAGGTCGAGGAGCGGGTGGCCCCGGTGGTCGCGGAGTCGGCAGGTCAGTACGCCGACTTCCACGCGTCGACATTCGGTACGTACTTCAGCCGGTTGGTCGCCGATCACGAGCAGGAAGACTTCTTCCGGGCTGTCGGTGAGGTCGCGGCCGCGTGGACCAAGGACAAGGGATCCGTTTACGACATCACCGTACGAGCGTGGAGGCTGGGTCTCTGACTCCGCCGGTGGCGGCGCGCAGTGAGCTGATCAGGCGCCGCCGCAGGCGAAGATCCTCGGGTGTCTCGAGGGGCGTCGAGATCTGTAGTATGTCGACGCCCGCTCGCCACAGCTGCGCACCCAACTCGGCCGCGGTCTCGGGCGAGGCGACGACGGCCCGTCCGGCCACGTTCGCGATCGCCTGCTCCAGCTCATCCGGTACGGCGATCCGGCCGGGCCGCGTGATCCAGAGCGGATCCGGCCCGAGCCGGGTGCCGAGGTGTACGGCTTGAGCGGCGAGCCGTTCGGCATGGTCTGCCGCGGCGGCATCGGTGTCGCCGAGGATGAAGCTCGCGTTCCGCCAGATCCGGATCCTGCTGTCGTGTTCGGCGGCTGCTGCCTGCACCGCGGCGATCAGCTCGCGGGTCTGCTCGATCGGCTGGGTCGGTATGCCGTACACATCGGCATACCGGCCGGCCAAGGCGATGCCCGCTGGTGAGGTGCCGGCGAAGGACAGCTCCGGCCGCACTGGCGGCAGGCCGGACACCACGTCCCGGACCTGATAGAACTCGCCGTCGAAGTCGAACGGCTCGCGACTGGTCAGGGTCCGAGTGAAGATCTCCAGGAACTCGGCCGCCCGCCGATAGCGGACCTCTTTCGGCAGGTTGTCGCCGTCCCGGCCGACCTCGAGGTCGCTCGAACCGAGGATGAGGTGAACGCCGGCCCGGCCGCCCGAGAGCCGATGGAGAGTCGCGAGCGAACGGGCCGCCACAGTCGGCGCCGTCGTCCCGATGCGGTGGGCCGGCACCAGCCGCAAGGTGCTCGTGGCAGCGAGGGCCCACGCGGCGACGAGCCAGGGGTCCGGCCAGGAGCTGGACTGGGCGACGAGCGCGCTGTCGACGCCGGACTGCTCGTGCTCGACTGCCTGGGCGATGATGTGTCCGGGGTCCGCGTCGCGCTGCCTGGTGTCCGGGGCGAGCCGGAGTGCCTGCCGCTCGCCCGGATCGTGACCGGGTAAGGCGGCACCGCGGACACCACTGCGGATCTCGAGCGTCATCGGGTCTCCACGGCTGGGATGCGGGGAGTGGCGGCGACCAGCTCCTTGGCGTAGGGATGCTCCGGATGGTCGAAGACATCGTCGACAGGTCCGGATTCGACGATGTGGCCGTCCTTCATGACGATCACGCGATCACTGATCTCGCGAACGACCGCCAGGTCGTGCGAGATGAAGACCAGCGCGAGACCGCGGTGGTCGCGCAAGTCGGCGAGCAGGTCGAGCACGGTTGCCTGGGTGCGGACGTCGAGCGCGGACACCGGTTCGTCGCAGACCAGGATCCTCGGGTCGGTGGCCAGGGCGCGGGCGATGCAGACGCGCTGGCGCTGACCGCCGGACAGCTCGGACGGACGTCGCACGGCGAGCTCGGGAGGCAGCCCGACCTCGGCCAGCAGGGCGGCGATTCGTTGCAGCCGATCGCTGCGCGGTACGCCGATCGCGGCCAGGCTCTCGGACAGAACGGACCCGACGCGGTAGCGGGGATCGAGTGCACCGAGGGGATTCTGAGGCACGAACTGCACTTCGCGGCGTCGGCGGCGCCGGTCCCGCTCACCGATGCTGCTCCAGGGATCGGCATCGAGGAGGACATCGCCGGAGTCCGGGCGGAGCAGACCGAGGATCACCTTCGCCAAGGTGCTCTTGCCGGACCCTGATTCACCCACGACGCCGAGCGTCTCGCCGCGAGCCAGCTCGAAGCCGACCCGGGCCAGCGCCTGTCGGTACTGACCAGAGCGCTCGCGGTACCGATGAGAGACCCCGCGAACCGACAGCACCGCCGGTCCCTCTCTGTGCACCTGCCGCGGTTTCGCGTTCCGGTTGCCGGGGATCGCCGCCAGGAGCTCCCGCGTCATTTCGTGTCGTGGGCGGCCGAGGACGTCGAGCGCAGGACCCTGCTCGACGATGCGGCCACGATCGAGGACCGCGATCCGGTCAGCGATCTCGGCCACCACGGCCAGGTCGTGGCTGATCAACACCAGGCCGTGGCCGTCCCGCTTGAGCTTGGCGAGCAGGTCGAGGATCTGCTGCTGGACCGTCACGTCGAGGGCGGTGGTCGGCTCGTCGGCGATCAGGAGTGCCGGACCGGCAGCGAGTGCGCTGGCGATCAGAGCACGCTGCCGGAGACCACCGGACAGTTCGTGGGCGTACTGATTCTTGCGCCGCTCCGGATCAGGAATCCCGCACTCGGTGAGCAGCCGCTCGACCTCGGCATCGCGGGCCGTCCGACCGAGCCGGGTGTGCAGCCGCAACGGTTCGTCCACCTCGGCACCGACGGTGCGGAGTGGATCAAGCGCGGTAAGCGCATCCTGCAGCACGAACCCGATCCGGCTGCCGCGGATTCGCCGCCACTGCCGTTCGCCGTACCGGCTGACGTCCTCGCCGCTGACCTGCAGCCGCTCGGCCGTGACGGTGGCCCGCGGTCCCGCGAGGCCGACCAAGGCCCGGGCGGTGACGGACTTGCCCGATCCCGATTCGCCGACCAGTGCCAGACACTCGCCGGCGGCCAACTGGAGATCGATGTCTTGGGCAACAGCCCGGTCGTCGAAGGAGACCGTGAGCCCGCGGGCGTCGAGCAGTTCGGCCATCAGGTGCTCCGGGTCCGCAGCGAGCGTCCGACGACGCTCGCGCTGATCACGACGGCGGCGATGGCGAGGCCGGGGAACAGGACCAGCCACCAAGCGGTCTGCAGGAAGCTCTGTCCGTCGGCGAGCATGCTGCCCCAATCCGGTGCGGGAGGTGGTGGCCCGAGACCCAGGTAGCTCAAAGCGGACCCGGCGACCACCGCGCCACCCGCCGAGACCGCTGCGAGTGCCAGCACCGGGCCGAGCGTGTTCGGCATGACATGCCGGGCGATTAGATGCAGCGGATGCCGCCCCACCGTGCGCGCTGCCTGGACGAACTCGGACTCGCGGACGGTCAGGACCTGGGAGCGGATCAGCCGGGCATAGCTCGGTGCGGAGGCGAGCCCGATCGCGATCACGACGTTCGCTGTGCCGCTGCCGAAGACGGCGATGGCCAGTAACGCCACCAGCAGCTCGGGGACGGCGAACAGGACATCGATCAGCCGCATCGTGACTCCGTCGGCCCACCGGCCACCAGCCCCGGCGAATACGCCGAGGAGCGTGCCCAGGCTCAGTCCGAGAGCTGTCGCTCCGAGGCCGATCAAGAGGGAGAGCCGGGCACCATGGACGACTCTGCTGTACACGTCACGCCCCAGCCTGTCAGTTCCGAACAGATGCTCGCCGTTCGGCGGCTGGAGGGTGGCGCCCAGATCGGTCGGGTCGGGCGCCCGGTGCGTCAGGAGCTCCGGCCACACGGCAGCCAGAACGATGGTCACAAGTGTCGCGACTGCCGCCAATGTGGCGGGCGACCAGGATCTCCGCGTTCGTCCGCTCATCCGGTACGCCTCCGCAGCCGAGGATCGATGGCGAGGTAGGCCAGGTCGACCAGCAGGTTGATCACTGTGAAGGCGGCCGCGACCAGCAGGACCACAGCGGTGACGACGGGCAGGTCGCGCGAGGCGATCGCCGACAGCAGGACGCGGCCGAGGCCAGGGCGGGCGAAGACCGTTTCGGTGAGCACTGCGCCGCCGAAGAGACTGCCGAGGACCCAGCCGGTCATCGTGGCCAACGCGATGCAGGCGTGGCGGAGAGCGTGCCGTCCGATCAATGCGACCGGCCCGATCCCCCGCATCCGCACGCTCAGCGCGAACGGCTGGGCGAGTGCCGTCTCCAGGCCCTCGCGCAGCACCTGAGTCAGCACACCGGCGACCGGTACGGCGAGGACCACCGCCGGGAGGATCAGCGCGCTGAGGCTGCCCGCCCCGGTTGCGGGAAAGAGCTGCCAGCGGAACGAGAAGAATGTCAGCGCCACCAGACCGAGCCAGAAGGTCGGCACCGAGGCCGCTGACAACTCGGCCATCGACGCCAGCGACCTGGTCGTCCGTCCACGTCCGGCCGTGAGCAGCGCGAGGACGACGGCAGCCAGCACCGCCGTGATCGTCGCAGCGATTGCCAGTTCAGCCGTTGGGCCGAGCTGACCACGCAGCACCTCGGTGACCGGCTGGCCGAGCTGATAGGACCAGCCGAGATCCCCACTGACCAGCCGGCTCAACCAGCGCAGGTACTGAACGACGAGTGGCTGGTCGAAGCCGTACTCGCTGACGATCTGCGCCCGCACCTCCGGGGTGACCAGGGCACCGGAACCCACTACCGCAGCCACCGGATCGCCCCGGACACCTCGGAGGGCGGCGAAGGTCAGCGTCGCCGCGACCCACATCACGGCGACTCCGGCCAGTACTCGGCGGAGGATCAGGGCGATCATCAGCTGCGCTCGACGTCATAGAACAAGGGCCAGCCGTTGGCGTCGAAGGTCAGACCGGTGATCGCGGACCGGACGGCCAACTGCCGCTCGGACACCGCTGTCGGCAGCGAGACGCCCTCGTCGATGATCCGGCGCTGTGCCTTGCCGTACAGATCTTTGCGGGCAACCGGATCCGTGCTCGCGGCAGCCGCTGCCAGCCAGTCGTCGACCGCCCGGTCGGTGAGCCGGGATGCGTTGTTGCCGCCGGCATCGAAGAAGTTCTTCGAGTCGAACATCGTCCGGAGCAGGTCAGGGTTCGAACCACCCCAGGCGAAGGCGATCACGTCGTACTCGCCGGCGTTGCGGACCGGCTCGTAGGCGGCGGCTTCCATCGGTACGAGCTTGAGTTCGATCCCCACCTTCTTCAGGTCACCCTGCAGCGCCTGGTCGAGGGTCCGGCGGTCCTCGGGTGTGTACAGCGGTACATAGAGCAAGGTGGCGGTCAGCCGGCGACCGGCCTTGGTACGGAAGCCTTGCGCGTCTCGGCCGGTGTACCCCGCCTGGTCGAGGAGCACAGCTGCGGCAGCGGGGTCGTACTTGAACGAATTCACCAGACTGGCGTCGTACGCCTCCGTAGCAGGGCTCAGCGGACTCCACGCCCGCTCGTACTCCCCGAAGTAGACGGCCTTGACGGCCCGGTCGACATCGAAGGCCTGCTGGGCGGCGAGGCGGACCCGGCGATCGGCGAAGAGTGGCGACTGGGTGTTGAGGAAGTACTGGTATCCCAGACCTGGGGTGTTGCTGCTCGTGAGCTGGACAGTGGCGTTGTTCTTCAGGGTGCCGACCTGGTTCGGCGGCACCCGATCTGCGATGTCCGCCTGGCCGCTCGTCACACTCCCTACTCGCACGGTGTCCTCAGCGACGAACCGGAAGACCAGCTCGGACAGGTTCGCTGGGCCGGTATGCGCCGCGGTGGCCGGTGCTGAGTTGTACGACGGGTTCCGCGTGAGCACGACCTGCTGGCCGCGGGTGTAGGAGGCGAAGAGGAACGGTCCGGTCCCCACCTGCTGGGCCGGGCTGCCCGCGCAGAGGTCGGCCGCGATCGCCTTGGGCGAGCGGATCCCGAGGTACGACGTACTGGCGGCGGTCAGGAACGATGCGAAGGGGCGGGTGAACCGGACGGCTACGGTCAGCGGGTCGATCACGGTCGTCCCCGCGTACGGCCCGAGCAATCCCGCGGCGTACTTCGATTTGGTAGCAGGGGCAACGATCCGGTCGTAGTTGGCCTTCACGGCAGCGGCGTCGAACGGCGTACCGTCGGAAAACTTCACACCCTCGCGCAGCGTGAAGGTGTAGGTCAGCTCGTCCGCCGACAATGACCACTTGCTGGCTAGCCAGGGCTTGAACTCCCCGTCCTGCCCACGGCTGACCAAGGAGTCGAAGACGTTGCGCATCAGCACCCCGGAGATATCCGACTGCGACACCTGCGTGTCGAAGCACTCCGGCTCCTTATCGGTCGCGAAGACCACCCGGCCGCCGGCCTGACCGGTCGGCTGCCGCACGGCACCCGAGCAGGCCGTTACCAGGGTCAGAATGGTGGCGGACAGCAACGCGACAGGACCAGGGAAGTGCGGCACGAGAGCTCCAGGGGGATGAACGATTCGTCCCGCCGAGCTTGCGTTCCCTGTCGCCGGCCAACCAGACGTCAATCTATGGGGTTGTCTGCAGTATCAGGCTCAGCTGTCGTAGCCGGCACGGCATTCCTGGACACGATCATGGGAGACCTCGGCCCAGCGGGTCACGCCCCCTCAGTCCCGCCCGCCGGCCTCCGCACCACGCACTGGCATACACGGCCCCGTGACGGCCCCTACCGGGACGACAAAGACCCTGCCAACGTCACGGAAAGTAACCGGGATGGGATGCGGGTCCGGCCTCGAGTCGGGGAACCGGCGGACAACACGTCCGGCAGCGCACCCGCAACCCGTACGTCTTCCGGGGCATGATCTACTGCGCCGCCTGCGACCGACGCATGCAGGGCCAGTACAACCACGGCGACGCCTACTACCGCTGCCGCTTCCCGCAGGAGTACGCCCTCGCCAACCAAGTTGATCATCCCAGCAAACGTGTACCTGCGCGAGGATGCCCTCACCGACCCAATCGACACCTGGCTGGCCGCCGCCTTCGCACCCCACCACGTCGAATCAACGATCACCGCGATGACCGCGATGACCGAAGCCCAGCCCATGGATCATTCGCCCGCAGCGGGCACAGCAGCTCAGACGATCATCACCGAGTGCGACGCCAAGTTGGAGCGCTTCCGCGCCGCCCTCGACGCTGGAGCCGACCCGGCGGTGGTCACTGGCTGGATCGCGCAGACCCAGGCCGAACGCGCCCGTGCGGAGGCAGGCCTCCGCGCGAACACGGGCACCGCCCCGCGCAGGATGAGCCGAGCAGAAATCACGACCCTGGTGAACGCGCTCGGCGACATCACCGCCGTGCTCTGCGACGCCGATCCCGCCGAAAAGGCCGAGGTCTACCGGCAACTCGGTCTCCGACTGAACTACCAGCCTGAAACGCAAACGGTGCGCGCTGCAATCGATCTCAGCGCGCACCGTGGAGTAATGGTTCGTGTCCGAGGGGGGACTTGAACCCCCACGCCCTATACGGGCACTAGCACCTCAAGCTAGCGCGTCTGCCATTCCGCCACCCGGACCTACACGTTAAGCCTACCCTGCCGACCAGATGATCTTTCCACCCGATGTCGGTACGGCGGGCCGCACGGGGAGTTACTGTACACGCCGTCCGTGGATCATGCACATCGCCTTCCGGCGCTCCTCTCCCGGCACTTCCGCCGCTGCTCAAAGGCCTGCTCACGGGCTGCTCAAAGGCCCGCTCACGGGCCGCGTACACCCCGTCAACTCGCCGCCCGGGGCGTGTCCGGGTAGCGTCCGGCGGCCCTCTGACGGCAGCATTGCCACGTGTCCCATCCCTCTCCCCTGGCAGCCGCCCAGCACCGGGCCCTCGCCCTGCGCGCCACGGGCGACCTCAGGGCCGCCCGGCAGCTACTCGCGGAGGCCGTCGCATCCGCTCCCCCGCCGTACGGCGACGATCATCCTGAGATGCTGCACACCGCGCACCTGCTGGCGCGGCTGCACCGCGAGGCGGACGATCCGCTCGGCGCCCGCCGGGTGCTGGAGGAGGCGTTCGCGGCGGGCGAGCGACGTTGGGAGCACTCCGACCCGGTGATGCTCGCGCTCGCCTTCGAACTCGCCGAGGTCGCCGAGGAACTGGGCAACCGGCACGAGGCCCGACGCAACTACACCCGCGTCGCCGCCGCCGGGCCGGCCACCCTCGGGGAGCACCACCCGGCGGTACGCGCAGCCCGCGCCTACCTCGGCCCGTCCGCGTCGACGCCCACCGAGCAGCACGGGTCGGACCCGGTCGCCGCGTCGGCGGAGTCGGGCATCCGGTCGGCGCTGTCCGGCCCGACCCTGTCGATGGCGACGCTGGCCGCGATGCGTCCCTCCGCCGATGGCCCGACGCCCACCAACTCCCCGTGGGCTCCGCCACCGCCGGTCACACCCCGAGCAACCCCTCCCGGGGTACGCGACACCGCCGCACCCCACCCCCCCGGCCACACCGCCGCAGCGCCGGCTTCTTCTCCGCGTACGCCGGGCCCTTCCCCGAACACGCCGACGCAGCCCAGCCGGGGGCCCGGCGCACCCGCGGTGGCGCCCCGCCAACGCGTCGACGAGCAACCGCCCGGGTCCGCCCGGCCAGCGGTCAGCCAATCCTCCCGGCCCGTCCCGGAGAGCCAGCCGCTCCGATGGGCAGCGGAGGGCCCGCCAACCCAGTCGAGCGCCCAGGGCCAACCACCCCGGCCATGGGCTGAAAGCCAGCCACCGCCGTCTGGCGACCGGCCGCCACCGCGACCGACGGCCGGGCCAACCGCGGCGCCCCGACAGCGGGTAGGCGACCAGGCGACCCACCCGGCGGCCGACGTGCCGCACCGGCCGTCGACCCCACCCGCCCCGGCGCCGGCCGTCACCACGCCAGCGCCGGGGACGCCGGCACCTCCGTGGGACAACCCCACGATCCAGGTACGACAGATCGAGCCGCTCCTCGCCGAGGAGGCTGAACGAGCCGCTGCCGGACAAGCCGGAGCGACCGGACCGGCCGACGCGTCCGCCATCGACGCGACGTCGTCGGGCCGACCGTCCCCAGCCGTTGGGCAGCCAGGCCCGGCGCAGCCGGTGAGCGGACCACCAGCCCACCCGGTGAGCGGACCACCAGCCCACCCGGTGAGCGGACCACCAGCCCACCCGGTGAGCGGACCACCAGCCCACCCGGTCAGTGGGCCACCGGTCGGGACGCCGCCCGTCCACCGGTACCCGGTCTCCGGGCCACCGGCGCACCTCTCTCCGACGTCCGCACCACCGGCGCACCCCCACCCGGTCTCCGCCCCACCCAGCCACGGACAACCCGTCTCCGCACCACCCGGGCACGCCTACCCCGTCTCCGCACCACCCGGTTACGGACAGCCCTCCTCCGCACCACCCGGGCACACCTACCCCGTCTCCGCACCACCCGGTTACGGACAACCCTCCTCCGCACCACCCGGGCACACCTACCCCGTCTCCGCACCACCCGGCTTCGGGCACCCTGTCTCCGCGCCTCCGGTGAGTGCGCCGCCCGTACCGCCGTGGGGGATGACCGCGCCGCCGTGGAGCCGCACCGCCCCACCGCAACCCCTGCCGACTCCCGGTGCCGGCTCCGCCGAGGGGTCCCCGACCGACGTGGACGACGGTGGCGTGGACGATGGGTTCGGGTTGGGTGGCGGCGACGCCGCGGTGGTGCCGGCACAGCGCACCCCGCCCGCGATCTTCGACCAGACCGAGGTGATCCCGTCCGTCCAGCCGAACAGCGACCCGACCAGGGGCGACGCCAGGCCGCCCCTGGCCGCCGCCGCGCAGTCGAGTGTGGTCGTGCCGTCGGCCGAACCGACTCCGGCAGCGTGGTCGACGGACGTAGGCGCCGGGGCGGCAGGGTCGACGCACGTAGGCGCCGGGGCGGCAGGGTCGACGCACGTAGGCGCCGGGGCGGCAGGGTCGACTGACGCAGGCGCCGGGGCGGCGGGGCCGGTGCCGACCGCACCGCGATCGGTACCGCAGCACCCTGACCAGCACCCGACCCACACCCAGTATCCCGGCCAGGGCCAGTACCCGACCCACACCCAGTACCCGGGCCAGGACCAGTACCCGGCCCAGGACCAATATCCGACCCACCCTCAGTACCCGACCCAGGACCAGTACCCGACCCACGATCAGTACCCGGGCCAGGATCAGTACCCAATTCGGGAGCACCAGCAGACGCAGGTGCCGTACCCGGGTCAGCAGTACCATCCGCTGCCCGACTACCGGCCGTCGTACACCGATGAGGGCGGGTCGGGGCGCAACCGGGCGACGCTGATCGGCGCGGCGGTGGCGGCCGGGGTGGCCGTCGTGGCGGTGGCCGGCCTGGGTGTGGTGGTGCTGACCCGCGACGACCCGCCGCCCGCGGGGAGCACGCCGACTGCCACGGCACAGGCGACGGTCGGGCCGCCTCCCGGCGATCTGCAGCTCCGCGACGACGCGACCACGATCACGCTGACGTGGACGGACCCGTCCGGCGGGGCGGTGCCGTTCATGGTCGCCGCCGGTCGGGCCGGGCAGCCCCTGGGGGTGATGGCCACCGTGGACCCGGGTCGGACGAGCTACACGGTCAACGGGCTGAACTCGCGGGTGGATCACTGCTTCACCGTGTTGGCGGTCTACTCCACCGACAGCTTCGCGACCTCCGGACAGGTCTGTACGACGCGGGAGCGCGCCACCCCACCGAGCGGCGGGCCCTCGGCCCGACCGTCGCCGAGCTGAGGCGTGCCGGGCCGCACCGAGCTGAGCTGGGCGTCCACTGCGCACACGCTCGGTATCCACAGGGGTGACGGTGCGGGTTCCCCCGCCACCAGCAGGGCCATATGATGGCACCCGGCTCAGGGGAGGGGCGGCCGCGAGGCACGCCACCTGCCACGACTCACGGGAGGCAGCCGGCTGTGGCCAGCATCGAAGACGCCGTACCGACCGACGCCCCCCGCTCCCGGTCCCGGCTGCGCGGCGGGCTGGTGACCGTTGGCACGGTGGCCGCACTGCTGGCGGCCATGGGGCTGACCGTCCTCGGGCTCGGCGCGGCCGACAACGCGGTGGCCAACTACGACGCGAGTTCGTGGTTGTGGAGCGCGGCGCGCAGCGAGCTGGCCCGGGTCAACGGGGTCACCGCCCGGGTGGACACCCGCACCGAGATCCCCGGCGCGGTCCGGCACCCGATGCAGATCACCCAGACCGACCGGTTGCTGGTCCTGCGTGACCTGCACACGGGGCAGGTCAGCTCACTGGACCTGGCCACGCTCCAGCTCACGGCGACCACCCGGACCACCCCCGGCCTGGGTGTGAGTGTCGCTCTGCACGAAGATTCGGCGTTCGTCGTCGACGCCGTGCAGGGCATCGTGCGGCAGCTCGACCCGCGGTCGCTGACCCCGGTCGGCGAGCCGGTGCACTATCCCCCGGGCATCACCGGCGGGACGTTCGACGGTGAGGGCCGGCTCTGGGTCGCGGTGCCGAGCCAGGGCACCGTCTCGGCGATCACCGCCGCCACGTTGCCGTCCGCGCCGGCCTCGGCCGCGCCCGCCGGTGCCGGGCTCAGCCCGAAGCAGGTCGAGTCGTACGACGTCGCCGAGGCCAGCCACGAGCTTGCGGTGTCCACCCTGGACGAGGGGGTGGCGGTGCTCGACCGCACGGCCGGGAAGCTGGTGCGGGTGCAGCAGGGCAAGGTCCACCCGACGCCGTTGGCGTTGTCCGGTGCGGTGGCGATGCCCACCCGCACCAGCGGGCAGCGGGTTCCGGTGACCGTGCCCGGCGAGCGGCGGGTGCTGGTGGTGGGTGACGGTGGGGAGGAGCGGGCCTTCACGGTGCCGGGCGAGGGCGACCGGCTCAGTGCGGCGGTGGCGTGGGCGGACCGGTTCTACTGCGCCGACGAGGCCACCGGCAAGATCTATGCCTTCGACACGGGTGGTCAGCTGGTCGAGACGATCAGCGGGCGGGCGAACGGGCCGCTGGAGCTGGAGGTCCGGGAGAATCACCTGTTCATCAACTCTCCCGACGCGTCGACCGCCCGGGTGGTGGACGACAAGCACCAGGTGCGCGAGGTCGACAAGTACGCCAACGACGTGCTCGGCGGCGATCCGCCACCTGTTGCCCCGCCGCCGCCCCCGCCGAAGAAGCCCCGGGTGGGCAAGCCGAGCGCGCCGCGCAGTGTCACCGCCGCCGCCGGCAACGCCCAGGCGCGGGTGAGTTGGCGGCCGGCCGCCGCGAACGGCGCCGAGATCATCAAGTACGTGGTGGAGGGTGCCGGCCAGCGCCTGGAGGTGGGTGCCAACCAACGCGCGGTGGAGGTCAAGGGCCTGACCAACGGCGAGACGTACCGGTTCGCGGTGCACGCCGTCAACGCCAAGGGCGACGGTCCGCCGCGCAACAGCAACCCGGTGATCCCGACGGCCGCGGTGCCCGATCCGCCGGCAAGCGTGACCGCCCAGGAGCGACCGGACGGCACGGTGCTGGTGAAGTGGCCGGCGGCGAACGGCCAGGGCAACACCATCGCCCGGTACGCCGTGACGGCCAGTTCGGCGGGGACGAACGCGCCGGTCGGTGAGTCGACGAAGACGGAGCTGGTGGTGCCCGCCGGTGAGTTGGAGTTCGGCACCCAGTACGCGTTCACGGTTGTCGCGGTCAACGACAAGGGCGCCGGTTCGGCGGCGTCGCCGGTCAGCAACACGGTGGTGCCGTTCGCGGTGCCCGGTGCGCCGCTCGACCTGCGGGCCGGCACTGTCGCCAACCAGCCGGGCGCGGTCACGGTGCAGTGGGCGCCGGCCGAGGCCAATGGTCGTCCGGTGACGAAATACCTGGTCGACGTCGGTGGGCGGGTCAGCGAGGTGGCCGACACGCGCACGACGGTCACCGGGTTGGGCAACGGCCAGAACGTGACCGTGAAGGTGAGGGCGGTGAACGAGGCGGGGCCGGGTCCGGAGGCCACCGCCACCGCCCGCACGGTCGCCGAGCCACGGGTCACGGTGACCGGCTCGTCGGCGACGGCCGTCGGGGCGACCGTGACGTTCACTGTGGACGCGGGCGGCGGGCAGGCCACCTGCGCGGTGAGCACGCCTGGTGAGCCGACGAAGGCCGGGGCGTGCTCCAGCATCACGATGACGGGCCTGACGCCGGGCACGGCGTACACGTTCACGGTGACGGCGACAAACGCCGCCGGCAAGGGCACGGCGACGAGGGCCCAGGCCACGCCCGCGCTGTACGGGATCGCGACCTGCAACAACGGGCCTGACGGCGCCCAGCGCACCTACTGCAACAGGGAGGTCGACGGCCGCAACGGCAACGAGATCTTCAAGGTCGCCGAGCAGGACAACGACAAGCAGGCCGGCTGGGCGGAGCCCGGCACCCGGTTGAAGGCGTACTGCAAGAAGACCGGCGAGGACGTCGACTCGTGGATCTACAACAACCAGAAGCGCAGCAAATGGTGGGTGCAGGTCGAGTACAGCGGGAAGAACTACATTCCCTGGGCCTGGCTCAACCTGGAGGGCGGCGACGACATCAACGTCCTGCCCACCTGCTGAACCACCAGCCAAGGAGCACCGCCGACCGTGAACACCCACGAGCCGCTCACCCAGCCGGAGGTGCAGGGCTTCGCCGCCCTGGCCGCCCGGCTGGCCGAGAACGTCAACGCGGTGGTGCTCGGCAAACCGCAGGTGGTGCGGCTGGCGCTGACCGCGCTGTTCGCGCAGGGTCACGTGCTCCTGGAGGACGTGCCGGGGGTCGGTAAGACGACCCTGGCGCGGGCCATCGCCGCCACGGTGAAGGGTGAGTGGCGGCGTATCCAGTTCACGCCCGACCTGCTCCCGTCGGACGTGTCCGGGGTGACCATCTTCAACCAGGCGAGCCGGGACTTCGAGTTTCATCCGGGCCCGGTCTTCGCCAACATCGTCATCGCCGACGAGATCAACCGGGCGTCGCCGAAGACCCAGTCGGCGCTGCTGGAGGTGATGGAGGAACGCACGGTCACCGTGGACGGGGTCCGGCACCCGGTGCCGTCGCCGTTCCTGGTGGTGGCCACGCAGAACCCGGTGGAGATGGACGGCACCTACCGGTTGCCCGAGGCGCAGTTGGACCGTTTCCTGGTGAAGCTGTCCGTCGGCTACCCGGACGAGGCGGTCGAGGTGGAGGTGCTGCGGGGTGCGACGGTGCGGTCCCCGGAGGCGCTCGCCCCGGTCACCGACACCGCCACCGTCGGGGAGATGGTCCGGATGGCGCGCCGGGTGCACATCGCCGAGCCGCTCTACGCGTACGCGGTCCGGTTGGCCGCCGCGACCCGCACCCACCCGCAGGTGCGGGTCGGGGTCAGTCCCCGGGGTGTGATCGCGTTGACCCGTGCGGCGTGCGCGTACGCGCTCGTCGACGGTCGGGGTTGGATCATGCCGGAGGATCTGAAGGCGCTCGTCGAGGCGGTGTTCGCGCATCGGTTGCTGTTGACGCCGGACGCCCAGGTGCGCGGGATGACCGCCGCCGAGGTGCTGCGTCAGGCCGTCGCCTCGGTGCCGGTGCCCCTGCCGTCGGGGCAGCCCGCTCCGGTGCAGGGCTGACCGGCAGCAGCGCGATGGGGATCACCGCCCGTGGGATCGGGCTGCTCGTCGCCGCCGTGGTGCTGCTGGGGACGGGTTTCCGGTTCGCGTACCCCGAGTTGACGTTGCTGGGCGCGGCGGCCGGGGCGGCCGTCGGCTACGCGGCGCTGGTCGCGGCCTGGCGGCCCCGGCTGACGGTGACCCGGCACGCCGATCCGGATCGGGTGGCGCGTGGCGAGCCGGCGAGCATGACGTTGACCGTGCGCAACGCGGGCCGGCTGCGGTCGGCGAACCTGTTGGCCGAGGACCGGTGTGGGGAGCGCAGCGTGCCGGTGCCGGTGTTGCGTCTGCGGCCCGGCCGGGACACCGAGGTCCGCTACGACGTGCCGACCCACAGGCGTGGGGTGGTGCCGGTGGGGCCGCTGCGGGTGACCCGGCGCGATCCGCTGGGGTTGGTGGCGTTGGCCCGCGCGTACGGCGCGGCGGTGCCGGTCTGGGTCTACCCCCGGGTGCACCCGCTGACGGCGGTGCCGCGGGGTGCCGGGCGCAGCCTCGACGGCCGGGTGGACGGGGTGCCCCACGGTTCGATCACGTTCGACTCGCTGCGGGAGTACGTGGTCGGCGACGAGCTGCGCCGGGTGCACTGGCGGACCAGCGCCCGGGTGGGTGAGCTGATGGTGCGGGAGAACGTGGACACGAGCCTGCCGCGCCTGGTCGTCCTGCTGGACAACCGCTACCGGGCGCACCCGCAGCGGGTGGGCGGGGTGGCGGAGTCGTTCGAGTCGGCGTGTGAGGCGGCGGCGTCGGTCGTCACGGCCGCGCACCGCGCGGACCTGCCGGTGGTGTTGCTGTTCGCCGCTGCCGAGCCGACCGCGCCGGGAGCGGCCACCGGATCGGCTGCGCCGGGAACGCACGACGAGCAGACGGATGTCGGCAGCGCGCTGGGGCCGCTGGACCGGCTGGCCGCCGCCGAACTGTCCGACGCGGACGAGGCGGTCCGCGGGGCAGCTTCCCGGCTGCGCCAGGACCGGCTCGGTGACACGTTGATCTTCCTGACCGGGCCGGGTGGGCGGGACGACCTGGGGCACGTCGGGGCGCTGCGGGGGGCGTACCCGTCGGTGGTGGTCGGGGTGTTCGGCGCGGCCGAGCCGACGCCGCCGGGCGCGGCCGGCCTGGTGGTGGTCGACGCGGCGGACGGCGCGCAGTTCGCCGCCGAGTGGGACGGGGTACGCCGGTGGTGACGGGCGCCGTGCGGGTGCTGCGGGCGGCGGTGGTCCCGCTGGCGCTGATCGGGTTGACCGCGCTCGCCGGGGTGGTGCTGGGCCGGGTGTACGCGGGGAGTCTGCTGACCGGGCTGGTCGTCGGCGCGGCGGCCGGTTCGGTGCTGGTCAGCGTGGCCGCCCGCCGGCTGCCGTCCTGGCTGGTGGCACCGGTGTCGGTGGCCGCGATGGTCGGCTGGACACTGTGGTCGCTGCGGCTGGCCGCCGACCGGGCCGCGCTTCCGGGCGGTCTGCTGGAGATCACCGGCGACGCCGCGCGCAACGGTATTCCGCGTTTGTTGACCGCGATGATCCCGGTGGAGCCCACCCCGGACACGGTGTTGGTGCCCGTGGTCGCCGCCTGGCTGGCCGGGCTGGCCGGTGCGGAGGTCGCGCTGCGCACCGGCCGGGTGCTGCTGGGCTACCTGCCGGCGGCGGGGCTCTACGCCGCCGCCCTCTACGTGGTGGGCCCGAATGCCGCCCCGGCGGTCGGGGTGACGGTGGCGTTCGTCGCGGTCGCCGCTGTCGGTCTGGCGGCCCCCACCGGCGCGGCGTCGGCTCCCACCGATCTGGCCCCTCGGGTACGCGCGGCGGTGCGGCTGCGGCTGGCCACCAGCGCGGCGCTCGGGGTGGCGCTTGTGGTCGGGCTGGTCGCGCTGCTCGGACCGGTGGTCGCCGACCAGGTCGACGGGCGGCCGGTGGACCCGCGCCGGTACGTGGAGCCGCCGCAGGTGCAGACACTCGACGAGAACCCGTTGATCCGGATCTCCGGCTGGGCGCTGCGCCCGGAGCAGAAGCTCCTCGACGTGAGCACGGAGCGCACCGGTGTCTCACCCCAGGTGCCCGGGGGCGCCGCGCCGGGGGCCGAGCCGGCCGGCGGTGCCGGTGGCGGTGCGCGGATCCGGTTGGCCGTGCTCAGCGACTACGACGGGGTGACCTGGCGGGTCGGCGCGACGTACCGCAACGCTGGGCGGATCCTGCCGGCCGCCGCCCCGTCCCGGGACAGCACTGTGGAGACGGTCCGCCAGCAGATCACCGTGGCGGAGCTGAGCGGTCGGCTGCTGCCCGCGGTGGCGACGCCCCGGGAGGTCAGCGGCGCGCGGGTGGCGTACGACCCAGCGAGCGGGACGTTGATCCGGCCGGAGGGGTTGACGCCGGGGCTGCGGTACGCGGTGACCTCCGCCGAGGAGCAGCCGGACCCGAACCTGTTGGCCAGTGCGAACGTGCCCGCCGGTGCGGAGGTGGCCCGGGTGCTGCGGGTGGCCGACGGGGTGCCCGACCCGATGCGCCGGCTGGCCGCGCAGCTCGCCGAGGAGAACGGCGCGCCGTACGCGCGGGCGCAGGCGATCGAGCAGTTCCTGGCCGAGCACTACCGGGTGGTGGCGGACGCGCCGAGTGGGCACGCGTACCCGAATCTGGGTTTCTTCCTCTTCGGGCCCCGGGCCGGCGGCGGGCAGGAGGGCACGTCGGAGCAGTTCGCGGCGGCGTTCGCGGTGCTCGGCCGCCTGTCCGGGCTGCCGACCCGGGTGGTGGTGGGTTTCCGGGCCGGCAAGCAGGGGCCGGTGCTCGCCGGTGACGCGTTCGCCTGGCCGGAGGTGCTCTTCGACGGGCTGGGTTGGGTGCCGTTCGACCCGCTGCCCCGCCCGAACGAGGAGCCGAGGCCGGTGGAGGAGGATTTCCGCCCGACACCCGAGGATCCGCCGCCGTCGGAGGCGCCCGCGCCGACCGTGGAGCCGAGCGCGTCACCGGAGCCGGTCGCCGCCGGTGACGGACCACCCGGCCGGGCTGGCGTGTCCACGCCGCTGCTGGTCGCCGGCGGCAGTGGTGGCCTGGTGCTGCTGGTGGGGGCGCTGCTGCTCACCCTGCTGGCGATGCGCCGCTCGCTCACCCGCGCCCGGCTCGGTCGGGGCGATCCCGGCCAGCGCATCGCCGGCGCCTGGCGGGAGGTCACCG
Organism: Micromonospora sp. NPDC049175; assembly: GCF_043197345.1. Classification (NCBI taxonomy): domain Bacteria; kingdom Bacillati; phylum Actinomycetota; class Actinomycetes; order Micromonosporales; family Micromonosporaceae; genus Micromonospora; species Micromonospora sp. NPDC049175. Next base: position 755,726 of record NZ_JBICSY010000001.1, read on the forward strand.
ACGCGCTCCGGCTGGCCGGCCGACCGGTCGGGGACGACCTGGCCGCCACCGAGGTCGCCGGGCACGCCCGCCAGACCCTCGCCGCCGCCCGTGCGGGGACGACCGCCGACAGTACGACCGCCGACGGTACGACCGACGGGCCGGCCGTCGACGATCTGGCGGCCCTGCTCAACCAGGTGAGCTTCGCCCCGGGTGCCGCGACGCCCGACCAGGCCGCCCGCGCCGCCGAGGTGGCGATGGCCTATGTCAACACCCTGCGCTCCGCGCGTCCCTGGTGGCGTCGCCTCCTCTGGTCGGTGCACCCCACTCCCCTGCGCCGCGCCCGCCGCTGATCGCACGCTCGCTCGGCCGAGTGCTTCGTTGATCTCGACCAGGAGAGCGGCCGATCGGCCCGCCCGCTGCGCGAAACATGCTGGCGGTGCGTACGCGCGACCGTGAGGATCAGGGGGTGGATCAGCACATGAGCGACATCGTCGACTACTACACGGTGCGCTACCGCGAGGACCAGCGCCTGTCCGCCCGGCCGCAGGCTCGACTGGAGTGGACCCGCACGATGGAGCTGCTGCTGGATCTCCTGCCCGGCCCGGGTGCCCGGGTGCTGGACATCGGTGGGGGCACCGGCGAGTACGCGCGGGCTCTGGTGGACGCCGGCTACAAGGTCCGCCTCGTCGACCTGGTGCCGAGTCACGTGGCGCAGGCCCGCGCCGGGCAGCCTCCGGTCGAGGCGGAGGTCGGCGACGCTCGTGCGTTGCCCGATGCCGACGGGGTGTACGACGCCGCGCTGCTCCTGGGTCCCCTCTACCACCTGGTGCGCCGCGTCGATCGACTACAGGCTCTACGGGAGGCCGTCCGGGTCACGCGTCCCGGCGGTCACGTCGTGGCCGCTGTCATCTCACGCTTCGCCGGCCCGCTGGACTTCGCGGCCACCGGGCGACTGGACCGGAGGCTGCTCGACGAGGCCAGGGCACTGCTCACCGACGGCGTCAACGACGCACAGATCGGTTTCACCCACGCCTATTTCCATCGGGTCGAGGAACTGACCGACGAGTGCTCGGCAGCGGGGCTGACCGACGTCGTCGTACACGGGGTGGAGGGGCCGGCGTGGACCGCGGCGGAGGCGGCGGCGAACGGACCGGCGGCGGACACGGTCTTCGCCGCGGCGTTGGACCTCGCCCGGCTCTACAGCAGCGAGCCGGCGCTGATCAGTTCGAGTGCCCATCTCCTGGCCGCCGGACGCGTCCCGCTGCCCTAACCGGTCAGACGGCGGACGAGTTTGCGCATGCCGGCCTGCCAGCCGTCCGGGTCTTCGGCGCGGCGGCGGGCGTAGTCGGCGACCTCCGGGTGCGGCAGGATCAGGAAACGTTCCTCGGCCAGCCCGGCGACCGCCGCCTCGGCGACCTGGTCGGGCGTGAGGACCGCCCCGGACGCGGCGACCACCCGGGCACCGAGATGACCGCTCACGATCCCGTCGGTGAGCATCGGAGTGTCCACCCCCTGCGGGCAGAGCGCGCTGACCCGGATGCCCCGGTCGCGGTAGGTGATGGCGAGCCACTCGGCGAACCCCACCGAGGCGTGCTTCGTCGCGGTGTACGGGGCATCGCCCACCGCGGTCAGCACACCCGCCGCCGAGCAGGTGTGCAGCAGGTGACCGCCACCCCTGGCGAGCATCCCGGGCAACACCGCGCGGGCCGAGTAGACGTGGGCGAGCACGTTCACCCGCCACGCCCGGTCCCAGCCGGCGTCGTCGACCTCCACTCCCCCGCCGGTGGTCACCCCCGCGTTGGCGCAGAACAGGTCGATCCGGCCGTAGCGCTCCTCGGTGTCGGCCACCAGGTCGCGTACCTGCTCCTCGTCGGTGACGTCGAGGGCGATGGCGTGCGCGACCGGGCCGATGCCCTCGGCCACGGCGTCCGCCGCGGCGGCGTCCAGGTCGGCGACCACCACGGCGGCGGCCCCCTCCGCGGCGAAGCGGCGGGACAGCGCCGCGCCGATGCCGCCGGCCCCGCCGGTGACCACCACGATCCGGTCGGTGAGGTTCACGCGGACGCTCCCACGGTGTCGGCCCCGAGCTGGGCGATGAGGTTGAGCAGCGCGGTCGCGCCGCCGGCGGTGACCTCCGGGGTGGGCAGCAGCGCCATGATCGGCACGTCGACACCGGCGTCGGCGTAGCGGCGCACCTCGGCGCGGCACCGCTCCGGTGCGCCGTGCAGCACCAACGCGTCGACCACGTCGTCGGGCACCGCCGCGTTGGCGCCGCGCCGGTCACCGGCGGCCCAGGCCGCCCACATGGGCCCGAGCGCCTCGTCCCGGCCGAGCCAGCGGTGGAACTCGGCGTACGCCCCGACGGTGAGGTAGCTGGTGATGAGCCGGCGGCCCAGTGCTCGGGCGTACGCGGCGTCCTCGGTGGGGCAGACGAAGATCCGGGCGGCGACCTCGAAGCCGGCGCGCCGCTCGCCCAACTCGGCGAGGGCCCGCGGCACGTCGTCGGCGCTGAGCCAGTTGAGGATGACGCCGTCGGCCTCCGCACCGGCCAGCCGGAGCATCCCCGGGCGCAGCGCGGCCAGCAGGATCGGTGGCGGCACCGCCGGCGGTTGTTCGAGCGTGAACCGGCGGATGGTGAACGTGTCGTAGGCCTCGTCGACGGTCTCGCCGCGCAGCGCGGCGCGCAGGAAGCGCAGCACGTCGCGGGTACGGCGGAACGGCTCGTCGAACGGCACGGCGTTCCAGTCCCGCACGAGCACGGGTGAGGACGCGCCGATGCCGAGGGCGAACCGGCCCGGCGCGGCCTCGGCCAGCGCCGCCGCGCTCATCGCCAGCAGTCCGGGGCCGCGGGTGAAGGCCGGCGCGATCGCGGTGCCCAGTCGCAGGCCCGGCTGCCAGGCCGCGGCGAGCGCCAGCGGGGTGAACGCGTCGGTCCCGGCGACCTCGGACGACCAGACGTCGGTGAACCCGGCCTCGTCGAGGGCCGCGTAGGCCGCGTCGTGGTGCGCCAGCGCGAGCCCGCCCAGCGGCACCGTCATGCCCCATCGATTCGTCACCGATCGATCGTGCCCGTTGACGGGGGTACGGGCAAGATCCCCGGGTTGGGCAGAATCGCCGGTTTCCGGTCGCCCGTGCCGGCGCGGATGCTACGACTTCGAGGTGGACCGGACCAACGGCGCAGGCCGCTGACCATGGGTTCCGGGGCAGCGGGGCACCTGGAGCCGGCCAAACGCGACCCGGGCCGGGCGACCTTCCTCGAGCTTTTCTTCGACCTGGTGTACGTCTTCGCGCTCACCCGGATCTCGGCGCGCGCGTTCGAGGACCTGACCGACGGGCCGGCTCGGGAGCACGTCATGGCGGCGCTCACCGGGAGCGGCAAGACGTTGCTGCTGCTGCTCGCACTCTGGTCGGTCTGGCAGGGCACCGCGTGGACGACGAGCCGCTACGACCCGTACCGGGTGCCGCTGCAGACCGTGGTGATCACCGCGTTGGTGTGCAGCATGCTGCTCGGGGTGGCGATCCCCCGGGCGTTCAGCGAGACCGCGCTGATGTTCGCGGTGGCGTACGTGGTCGCGCAGGTGGCCCGTCCGGTGATCCTGTCGCTCGCGTTGGGCGCCCACCCGTACCGCCGGCTGAAGGTCCGCATGGCCGTGGTGTTCTCCGTCAGCGGGGTCCTCTGGATCACCGGGGCGCTGCTGCCCACCAACGCGCAGGTCACGCTCTGGACGGCGGCGCTGGTCCTCGAGTACCTGGCCGCCCGGTGTGGCTGGCCGGTGCCGGGGCTGGGTCGCTCGACGGTCTCCAAGTGGGAGATCGCCGGGGAACACCTGGCGGAGCGGTACCAGCAGTTCTTCCTCGTCGCGCTCGGCGAGACGATCCTGGTGGCGGGTTTCGCGTACAGCGAGGGACCGTACGAGTCGGGGCACGCGTGGGCGTTCGCGCTCGCGTTGGCCACCTCGATCCTGCTGTGGCGGATCTACGTGCAACGGGCCGGGCGGATTCTGGGCGAGGCGGTGGTGAAGGCCCGACACCCCGCCACCATCGGCCGGTCGGCGGCCGACACCCACCTGGTGATGGTGGTCGGTCTCGCGGCCACCGCGATCGGCTACGAGCTGATCATCCAGCATCCGCTGGAACAGATCCCGGGACCGTGGCTGGCCATGGCGCTCGGTGGCCCGGCCCTGTTCCTGGCCGGGCGGGCCCGCCTGGAGTACGAGGTGTTCGCGCGGGTGTCCCCGTCCCGGTGGATCGCCCTGCTGGTGTTGGCGGCGTCGGCGGTGCCACTGCTGTCCCTGCCCGGTGTGTTCGCGAGCGCGGTCGGGGTGCTGGTGTTGGCCGTCGTCGTGGTCGTCGATGCCCGCCGGGCGTACGGCGCCCCACCGGAGGCCGCCACTCCACCCTTCTGAGCCAGCACGGCACGACGACGCCCGTCTGGGGGCTGTGTCAAACCCCTGACCGGCCTGCGACGGGCCCAGGCGACGCCCGTCTAGGCTCGGCGGGTGACCTTCTCGCTCGTCGCCCGCTCCACCGACGCCCGCCTGCACGGCGTCGTCGTCGCCAGCAAGTTCCTCGCCGCCGGGGCGCTGGTGCCGGCTGCCGCCGCCGAGGTCGGCGCGCTTGCCACCCAGGCGCACGTCAACCTCGCGTACCGTCCGCAGGGCCTCACCCTGCTGCGTACCGGGGTGGCTGCGGCCGACGTGGTGGCCGGGCTGGTCGCCGCCGACCCTGAGCGGGAGCACCGCCAGCTCGGCGTGGTGGGCGTCGAGGGTCCGGGCGCCACCTGGACCGGGCCGGCCTGCCACCCGTGGGCGGGTGGGCGGACCGGCGACGGCTGGGCCGCGCAGGGCAACGTGCTCACCGGCCCGGAGGTCGTCGACGCGCTTGGCGCCGCCTGGCTGGCCGGGTCGGCGCTGCCGTTCGCCGAGCGGCTGGTCGCCGCGTTGCGGGCCGGCGACGAGGCCGGCGGCGACCGGCGGGGGCGGCAGAGCGCCGGGCTGCTGGTGGTCGAGCGCGGCGGCGGGTACGGCGGCACCAGCGACGTGCTCGTCGACCTTCGGGTGGACGATCACCCGGATCCGGTCGCCGAGCTGGGTCGGCTGCTCGCCGTGCACACCATGCTGTTCAGCCGGCCCGACCCGGCCACCCTGCTCGACCTGAGCGGCGCGGTCGCCGACGAGGTGGCGGCGTTGCTCGCCGCGCTGGGCCATCCGGTGGCCGACGGCGGCACGGAGGCGGCGTTGGTCTCCTGGGCGGGGCTGGAGAACCTGGAGGAGCGGCTGGTGCCGGGGCGGATCGACCCGGTGGTGCTGACCCACCTGCGCGGCGTCGCCCCGCACGTCCCCGCACCCCGCGCCGCGAGCTGACCGTCACCGCACGAACGGTGACCGATGCCCCCGGTGGGCGGGTCAGCGGCCGAAGGTGAGCCAGCGGAAGTCGGCGGCGTCGATCGCGGACCGCTCCGGGGCGGTCAGCGCCGCCCGTCCGGTGGTCTTGCGGATCAGGGTCAGCCGGTCCCAGCGCAACCCGGCGGGCGCCGGTCGGCCCCCGGTGAGCAGGTCGGCGATCACCTCGGCCGCCGGTGGGGTGAGCCAGGGCGGACGGCCCAGCGCGGCGGCCAGGTCCAGACCGTGCACGCCCACCTCGACGACCCGGGTACGCAGGAACTCGGTGACGCCCATCGCGTCGCCGTGCCGGGTCCGTACGACGCGATCGGGCGGCGCGGCGGCGACCGCGGCGTCGGTGGCCCGCCAGGCGCGCTCGAACTCGGTCGCCAACGCCGCCCGGTCTGCCGGCGACGCGTCGCGGCGGGCTCCGGCGATCCGGTCGGCGTCGACAGTCGGGGTGAACTTCGCCAGGCCGAAATAACCGGCGGCGTCGACCTCGGCGCGGGGCGGGGCCGGCGCGGCGAGCATGTCGGTCAGCCGGCCGACTCCGGTGCGCACGTGCGCGACCAGCTCCCGGACCGTCCACGGTGGACAGTCGGTGGGCCGGTCCAGGTCGGCGTCGACAAGCTCGGCGAGGATCTCGGTGAGCCGCGCGCACTCCGCGGCGAACGCCCTGCCGACCGGGTCCATCGGCCCGCTCAGCCCTTGACCCTGGGCACCAGCCGGTGCACGACGGTGAGCACCAACGCCATCACCACCGCCATCGTGCCGGCGATCCCGGTGGCGCTGCCCGCGTACGCGACGAACAGGGGTTGGCGGCTCAACTCGTCCGGGCCGGTGTCGCGCAGGCCGACCAGCCAGGTGAGGCACAGCCCGCAGGCGACCAGGGCGAGCACCCCGGCCCCTCCGAGCACCAGCGCGACCGTACGGTGCGCGTCGCCGGGAGCGACCTCGGCCTGCTCCCGCTGGGTGATCAGCAGGACCAGCCCGGCCAGCGCCGCCCAGACACCCACCACCAGGTACGCGGCGATCGCGTCGCTGGGTCGGTGCCAGCCGGCGGAGAGGGTGGCGACGCCGGCGGTGGCGGCATAGGCCGCGGCGAGGACGGCACCGACCGCCCGCACCTTGGCCGGCAACACGAGCACCAGCGCGACAGCCACCGCCGCGGCCACCGTGGTGTGCCCGCTGGGCAGGCTGTTGCCCACCCCGGCGCGCTCGGGGTCGACGCCGTAGTCGGGCCGGTTCAGCCCGTACTTCAGCAGTTGGGTCGAGACGTTCGCCCCGGCGATCAGGAGCGTCGCGGTGATCGCCAGGGCGATCCGTCCGCGGATCAGCGCGATGAACCCGATCATCGCGGTGGCGGCGAGGAGGGAGACCACCGACATCGCGTTGAGGATCCGGTCGACGGGGCCCTCGATGGTGTCCTGCCCGATCCGGTTGCCGGTGAGGGCGACGGTGTCCACCCACTGGCCGATCTCGGTGTGCAGGGCCACCCGCCACACGGCGAGGAAGGCGGCCGTCTGGACAAGGGCCAGAACGACCAACCAGACCGCGGTCCAACCCCGTGCCGTCGCGCGCATCCGCACACCGTAGCGGCAGGTGTCGGACTGCCGACCGGTGGCCCGCCGCCCGCCGACGGTTAGGTTGTGCCAGAGCGAGGAGGCGGCGATGGGCGGAACACCCGAGCACGGCGATGGCCAGGCCGCACCCGGTCCGGACCAGCGGATGAGCCCCGACCGGGGCCCCGACGGGCGGGCGCGCGCCGAGTCGCTCGCGGACCTGTTGGGCGGGCGGGGCGGGGCCGTCGACGCCACCCTGCCGCCGCTCGCGTTCGCGGCGGGCTGGCTGCTGGGCGGCGAGTCGCTGTGGGGTGGGATCGGCGCGGCGCTGGCCGTGGGCGCGACGGTGGCCGGCGTACGGCTGCGCCGGGGTGACCGGCCGCGGTCGGTGCTTGTCGGTCTGCTGGCCGTCTGCGTCGCGGCGCTGATCGCGGTGCGCACCGGCCGGGCCGAGGACTTCTTCCTCATTCAGGTGCTGTCCAACGCCGCCAGCGCTCTCGCCTGGGCGGTCAGCATCGTGGTGCGCTGGCCGCTGCTCGGTGTGTTGGTCGGTGGGGTGCTGGGCCAGCGCACCCGGTGGCGGCGCGACCGGGCGCTGCTGCGCGGGTACGGCCGGGCGAGTTGGGTGTGGACGGCGACCTACCTGGTGCGGCTGGCGGTGTTCGTGCCGCTGTACCTGGGTGGGCAGGTGCTCGCGCTGGTGGTGGCCCGGGTGGCGTTGACCTGGCCGCTGGTCGCCGCGGCGCTGGCAGTGAGCTGGGTGGTGCTGCGGCGGTCGTTGCCGGCCGGGCACCCCGGTCTGCGTCATCCGGTCGGTGCGGAGCCGCCGGCGCCGCCGGGCTGAACCAGGGCCGACCAGGGGCGCTACGGGCAAAAAAGTGGAGAGGCCGCCACGGGGGGAGCGGCCTCTCCGGTGACGTACGTTACTCCGTTCCGGACCTCGGCGTGATCCCGTGACGGCCCGAATTTCTGGGCTTTTTCGCGGTTGGCTCCAGTCCGGGCGGTGGGGTGGGCCAGCCGATCCGCTGCGTCGGCCAGATGGCCGGCCCACCCCGGCCTGACCGTGGGTGTCAGGCCGTCCCGCCGGCCGGAGTCCGTCGTTCCCCGGACCCCGGCCGGATCCCGGGGTGGGCGGTCCACGCCACCCACCCCGGGTCGTCGTCAGCCGTTCGGGAACAGGCTGCCGTAGTCGGCGTACGCCATGGCGATGTCAGCCTGTGCCCAGAACCGGTGGTAGTTGAAGCTCGGCTCCGGGCCACCGTCCAGGTACGCCTGCACCTTGGGCCAGTCCGGGTCGTTCTTGTAGAAGGACCGGATGTCGAGGAAGCTCTTGCCGGCGGCGATGGCGTCGCCGTTCGGCATCTTCCCGGTCCAGCCCGGCGGGACGTAGAGGCCCTGCCCGGTGGACGCGTTGTAGGTGTCGTCGAAGCGCCGGTAGTCGCCACGCTTCTCGGTGGTGGAGACACCCTTGGCGTCGGCCGCGGCGGAGAGCGCGTCGAGCAGCCCCTTCGCCGTGTCCTTGGCCGCCACGTTGCCCGACTTGGCCGCGTACGCGATCAGGGTCCGGGCGTAGGCGCCGGCGACGCCGACGTCCTGGCCCTTCACCGTGACCTCGACGTGTAGGCCGGTGTTGGGCTGCGGGCTGGACGGGTTCCAGGTGGTCGGCTGGCCGGTCCACGCCAGGTCCGACGGGATCGACCAGTTGGTGCCGAGGGTGGTGTTGGCGATCGCCCACGGCACCCACTTGTCCAGCAGCGCCTTGGCCTTCGCGTTACCGGTCTGCAGGTACAGCTCGGCGATGCGCTGCATCGACCAGGCCTGCATACCGAACCACTGGTTCGACGGCGGGTCGTTGTAGACCGGGTCGACGTCGTAGAACATGCCGTAGAAGGTGCTGGTGCCGGCCGGCGGCTGGGCGTAGCTGCCGTCCCAGCTGTTGGTGGCGCCACCGGCGATGCCGCCCTCGGCGGACTGGAGCCAGGTGTAGAACTCCAGCTGCCGTTCGAGGCTCTTGGTCCAGTCCGCGGTCGCGGTCGGCGACTGCGGCTTGAGCTCCGGGGTGTTCGTCAGCGCCCAGGCCGCGAACGGGTTCTGGTAGCCGAAGTGGTTGTGGCTGGAGCCGATCCGCCAGGACCAGTTCTGGCTGGTGTCGTACGCACCGCCCCAGGCGTAGTACCAGGAGAGCAGGTAGTGCGCAGAGTCCTTGCCGCTGCCGGCGGGGCAGGTGCTGGCCCCGACGCAGTTGCCGATCTTCTTGAAGTACTTGTCGAACATCGAGTACCGCAGGTAGTCGCCCATCTTGGCGGCCTTCGCGATGGTGGCCGCGACGTCGGCCTGCTTGTTCTGCGCCTTGGCCCAGGTCAGCGCCCAGTACGCGGCCTGCACGGCGCGGGCGTCGGCGTCCGGGGCGTTCGTGTACTTCCACTGCTTGGCGGGGGCGCCGGTGTCCTTGACGAACAGGTCGAGGTAGCCGTACTGACCGCCGTGCTTGAAGGTGTCGCAGGAGGGCTGCGGGACGGTCTCCCACACCGACTCCTGGGTGCCCCGCTGGAAGGTGTTGATGTAGGCCGGCTTGGTGGTGCCGTCGCCGCAGTGACCGAAGCCGTAGGTGTTGTCGACGTCCATCAGCCAGTGCATGCCGTAGATGTCACCGGTGCCGTAGGTCGACTGCAGCTCCGAGCGGAGCGGGTCCTGCCCGACCGAGATGTTCGGGTTCAGCGCCGAGGGGTACTGGCTGGGCAGGTTGTACTCCGCGGCGTACTGCGGGGTGCCCGCGGAGCCGGCGGTCGGCTGGTCGGCGTGCGTCGGGATGATGTACTTCTCCATCACCGTCCAGGCGTTGTTGAACGGCGCCCAGTTCTGGGTGACGCGCCCGTAGTTCGCCTCCAGCCAGAGCCAGAAGCTGAACGCCTCGGAGGTCGTCTCGTGCCCGTGGTCGGGCGCCTCGACGATGAGCGTCTCCACCGAGTGGTACGGCACGCCCTCGGGGCTGAAGTAGCCCGAGTTCTTGATCTTGCCGTACTGCTCGAGGAACTTCGCGATGTAGGTGTTGTCGCCACCGGGGGTGTCGTTGTCGATCTCGGTGGCGGTGACCGCCAGCGAGGCGAGACCGGTGGCGGCGGCGGTGATGGTGGCGGCGCCGCCCAGGGTGTCGGTGTCCTCCGCCGCGGCGACCGTGACGGTGACCCCGGTGTTCCAGTTGCTCGGGGTCAGCGTGGCGGTGGTCGGCGAGACCGTGACGTCGGCGTCGCCGCTGGGGGTGAGGGTGACCGGCACGTTGGCCGTCGGCGCGGCGCTGAGCTTCAGGTTGAAGGTGGAGGTGCCACCCTCACTGACGCTCACCGCGGACGGGGTGGCGACGAGCGTCGGGCCGCTGGGGGCGCCGACGGTGAACGCCTTCTCGTCGACCCCGATGCCGTTGGCGTTGTCGTACGCCTTGGCCTGCACGGTGTAGCTGCCGGCCGGCAGGTCCTCCTGCGTGTACGCGTACGGCGCGGAGGTGTCGGTGTTGATCAGCAGGCCGTTGCGGTAGAACTCGACCTTGCTGATCGTCCCGTCCGGGTCACTGGCGGTGGCGGTCAGCGGCACGTCGGCCGGCGCGGTGAACGGCCCGCTCGGCACGCCGAGGGAGACCGTCGGCGGCCGGTTCGCCGGGGTGCCGTTGCACGGGGTGCCGTTGAGCGTGAACGAGGTGGGCTTCGGGTTGCTGCCCGAGTGGGCGCCGTTGAAGCCGATCGTGGTGGAGGCACCGGCGGCGAGGTTGCCGTTGTACGACTCGTTGGTCACGGTGACGTCGCTGCCGGTCTGGCTGTATTTGGCCGACCAACCCTGAACGACCCGCTGGCCGCTGTTCGGGAAGGTCCACTTGAGCGTCCAGTTGCTGATCGGATCGCCCAGGTTCTTGATCGTCACGTTGGCGGTGAAGCCGTTGTTCCAGTCGTTGGTCGCGTAGACCACGTCGCAGGCGGGCGCGGCCTGTGCGGCGCCGGCGGGCAGGGTCACCCCGCCGGCGGCGAGCGCGACGGCAGCGATGATCGCCACGCGACGGCGTCTTGCCAGTTGTCTCATGTGCGCGGTGTCTCCTCGGACCAGGCCGGGACGGTCCCCGGCGAAGGCGCCTGCCCGCGAGGGTGGTGGTCCGCGGGAGATTCGAGGCGCCGGGAAGGTGGTTTCCCCCGGGCCCGGCCGGGGTAGGGCGGTGTGCGGCCCGCACGGGAGGGGGTCCCGCCGGCTGCGATCGGGTGACCGTGACCGGGATCGTGCTGCCGGCTGCCCTCGGTGAACCCGCGCTCACGCGATGTGGCTCCTGTCGCGTTGAATCGACAGTCTGCCATGGAAGCGCTCCCACAACAAGCGCAGACGCCACTCGTTCAGCTCGTTGTTTCGATCTCGTTTTGGGTCTTTCACAAAGCCGTGACGGGCGTTACAGTCGCAACATCGGTCGATGGGAGCGCTTCCATCGACAAGGTTCCAACAAGAAGATCGCTAGGGTCGTTTCTGACGGGCCTGGCGAACCAGCCCGAGGGCCGACGACGGGCCAGCCCGGACGCCGTCGTCAGCCATCGTCCCGCCTTACGGAGGGAGGTGGAACCAGAGCCACTCGCGTGGCCCGGCTCCCGCGCGACACGCACGGCAGGACCCAAATCTCGCCCGTGTGTGTGCAGTTACGGTGGGGACGGGGGTTGCCCTCCCCCGTCCCCACACTAAACCCCCGTACACGATGGGAAAAGAGGCCGACGGGACAGGCGCGCCGCGCCGCCCGGCGGCCTTGTTCGCTGTCTGGGGCCCCCAACCGCCTCGACCCGCCATCGCCGGCCGCCATGACGGTCAGCTGACCGGGCCGGCCGCCCCTGGCCTATTCTGGGAGCGCTCCCGAATCTCGGCGGTGGCCCCGTATCCACGAGGAGAATCCATGTCGATACCTACCGGGCCCGCCAGCCCACTGCGCTTCCCCGACAACTTCGGTTGGGGTGCGGCCACCTCGGCGTACCAGATCGAGGGCGCCGCCAAGGAGGACGGGCGCGGCGAATCCGTCTGGGACACCTTCAGCCGCGTCCCGGGCAGCACCCGTAACGGCGACACCGGCGACGTGGCCGCCGACCACTACCACCGGTACGCCGAGGACCTCGACCTCATGCGCGACCTCGGGCTGCGCAGCTACCGCTTCTCCATCTCCTGGCCACGGATCCAGCCCGACGGCAGCGGCCTGCCCAACCAGCGCGGGCTCGACTTCTACCGCCGGCTCATCGACGGCCTGCACGAGCGCGGCATCGCCCCGATGGCCACCCTGTTCCACTGGGACCTCCCGCAGGCACTGCAGGACGCCGGCGGCTGGGAGTCGCGCGACACCGCCCACCGCTTCGCCGACTACGCCGACGTGGTCTTCCGCGCCCTGGGCGACTCGGTGCCGGCGTGGCTCACCATCAACGAACCGAAGACCGTGGTGCAGAACGGCTACCTCACCGGCCACCACGCCCCCGGCCGACAGGACCCGGACGCCGCCTACCTGGTCGCCCACCACCTGCAACTCGCGCACGGGCTGGCCGTCGGCACGCTGCGGGCCAGCGGCAGCGACAGCCGGATCGGCCCCGCGCTCAACCTGCACCCCTGCTACCCCGCCGACGACTCCGCCCAGGCGGCCGCCGCGGCCCACCTCTACGACGGCTACGAGAACCGCCTCTACCTCGACTCCGTGCTCCGGGGCAGCTACCCGGAGGACCTGCTGGCCGACCTGGGCCCGCAGAGCCGGATGGTCCGGGGCATCCGCGACGGCGACCTGAAGATCATCTCGGCGCCCATCGACCTGCTCGCCGTGCAGTACTACACACCGATCTACGTCACCGGCGACGGCAGCACGGTGCGACGCTGGGCGACCACCGAGGCCGAGTGGCAGCAGATCTACCCCGAGGGGATGTACGACCTGCTGACCCGGGTCACCCGCGACTACGGCCCGATCCCCCTCACCATCACCGAGAACGGCCTGCCCACAGCCGACACCCTGACGGCGGACGACACCGTCCACGACGCGGGCCGGATCAGCTTCCTGCGCGACCACCTGACCGCCGTGCACCGGGCCATCGCCGCCGGGGTGCCGCTGGAGAGCTTCCACGTCTGGTCGCTGCTTGACAACTTCGAGTGGGACGCGGGATACGACCAGCGCTGGGGCCTTGTCTACGTGGACTACCCGACCCAGCGGCGCGTGCTCAAGAGCAGCGCCACCTGGTACCGCTCCGTCATCACCGACGGCGGCTTCTGAGCCGGCCGCCACCCGGAATGCCGGGCCCGGACGGCTCGGCTCGGGTGAGCCGGTGACCGTCCGGGTTCCGGACCGGCCGGTCAGCGGGGCAGCGCCTGCTGCAACTCCGCTCGCAGCGCCGGGGTGAGCATCTCCCCCGCCTGCTTGGCCAGCCGGGCCATCTCGTAACCCACGACACCGATGTCCGCGTCCCCGGCCGCCAGCGTGGCCAGGATCGAACCGTCGCGGATCTGCATCACCAGGAAGTAGCCGCGGCCCATCTCGACCACGGTCTGCTTGACGATGTCGCCGTCGAACATCGAGGCCGCGCCCGCCGTGATACTCATCAGGCCGGAGGTCACCGCCGCGAGCTTGTCCGCGTTGTCACGGGGCAGATGGTCGGAGATCGCCACCAACAACCCGTCCGAGGAGACCACCACCGCGTGCGCCACGCCCGGCACCCGGTCCGCGAACGCGCTCACCAGCCAGCTCAGGTCACGCGCCTCCTGGCTCAACGTCGTCACTGTCGTCGTCCCCCTTCGTCGTGCCCCCCGGACGGTGGCACGGGTATCTCGGTGGTGTCCTCGGCCTCGGCACGCCGCACCCCGCTGTAGAGCCGGGACAGCATGCCGCCGACCGCTTCCGGGTCCAGGTCGACGCGGTTCGGCGTCGAGGTCGGTTGCGCCGTACGGGTGACCGCGCTCAACTGCGCCATCGGCACCCGCACCGGCAGCCCCCGCTCGTTCGTGCCGGCGGTCACCGGAACGGCCGGCGGCATCGCCGCCACGGGCACCGCCGGCGCGGACGGACCCTGCCGCGACCACCAGCCCGCGCCGCCACCGGGTGCGGCGGCCGGGGCCAACACATCCGCGGAGCGCACCGGACGGGCCGGACGCGGCACGGCCACTCCCGGCCGCCGGCCGGCCACCGGCAGCTCCCTGGCGTCGAAGCCCGGCCCCGACGCATCTGCCTCCCGGGCACCCCCGGACGGCGCGGCCATTCCCCGCGCGGCGCTCGTCGCCAGCATCCGGGCCGGCGCGGGCGAATCCAGCTCCACCGCGCCCGCCGGCGCCAACAGCGTGGCGGGCAGCACGAGCCGAGCCACCAGGCCGTCCTGGCCCCCGTGCAGGCGCACCGAGACGCCCAGCCGGGCCGCCAGGTGGCTGACCACGAACAGACCCATCCGCTCCACCGCCGCCACATCCGCGGCCGGCGGACTGGCCAGCACCGCGTTCGCCTCGGCCAAGGCGGTCGTGCTCATGCCGAGACCACTGTCGACTATCTCGATCAGGGTGGTCGTGGCCTCGACCTTGGCGGTCACCACCACGAGGGTGTCCGGGCGGGAGAAGGCCGTGGCGTTCTCCAACAACTCGGCCAACAGGTGCACCAGCTCGCCGACGGCGTGCCCGACCACATACACGTCGGCCACCGACTCGATGCGGACCCGCTGGTACTGCTCGATCTCCGCGGCGGCGGCCAGCAGCATCGAACCGATGCCGACCGGCCGGTTCCACCGCCGCGTCGAATCGGTGCCGGCGAGCACCAGCAGACTCTCGTCGTTGCGGCGCATGCGGGCGGCCAGGTGGTCGAGCTTGAACAGGTTCTCCAACTGGTCCGGGTCGCTCTCCTCACGCTCCAGGTCGTCCAGCAGCTCCAGTTGCCGTTCCACGAGCACCTGGCTGCGGCGGGCGAGGTTGACGAACATCGCGTTGACGTTGCGCCGCATGAGCGCCTGCTCGACGGCGACGGTGACGGCGCTGCGGTGCACCGCCACGAACGCCTCCGCCAGCTCGCCGATCTCGTCGAGCGAACGGACCACCGCCGGCGCGACGTCGATGCCGGGCACCCCACCGGTGACGGTCTTCAGCCGGTCCAGCGCCTCCGGCAGCTCGACCTGCGCGATCCGCAACGCCTGACTCCGCAGCAACCGCATCGAACGGGCCACCGACCGCCCGATCAGCAACGAGATCAGCAGGGCCACCAGCAGGACCACCACGACTCCGCCGACGACGAGCAGGGTGGCCCGTAGCTGACCGCTGCTGGCGTCGTCGGCCTGCCGGACCGCGTCGTCAAGCACCCCCGCCTCAAGCTGGCGCAACAGGTCCTGGCGCTGCTGGCTGGCCGCCCACCACTGCTCCGACGGCAGCACCTTCGGCGCCGCGTCGCTGGCCGGCAGGCTGCGTTCCTCCAGCCGCGTGGCGACCACGAACTCCGGAGTCACGGTGGTCTGGTCGTAGCGGCGGATCTGGTCGTCGGTCGCGGCCACCCGGAACGCGCCGAGCGCGGTCAACTGTTGGCCGCGCAGATCCGCGAGGAGCACCCGGTCCTCGGTGCCGTACCCGCCCGCGCGGGAGGCGGCGTAGAGCTGGGCGCGGAGCCGGGAGGACAGCTCCTTGACCCGGGCGAGCTGCACGTAGCGCAGGACCGCGTTGTTCAACGCGGGCTGGTCCTGACCGGGGTTCGGCTCGGCCAGCAGGTCGAGCATCGCGCCGACCGCCCGGTGGTAGTTGCTCAGGATCGTCTCGCTGCTGAGCACCGCCGGCGCGATCGCCGCCCGGATGTCGACAACCTGGTCGTACGCCTCCATCGCCTCGGAGAAGGCGACCCGCCAGGACGCGTCGGCGTCCGCGAGCGGCTCGGCGGCCCGACGCAGGTCCCCGATCGCCCGGTCGGTCGCCGTCTGCAACGGCTTCAGGTTGGTCACCGTGTCGTCCCGGTCGCCGCCCCCGCGCCGGTCACCCAACTCCCCCGCCGAGCGGTCGCGCTCCTGCTGGAGCTGGTGCACCGCGGCGGTGATCTGCCGGCCGATGCCGACCTGGCGGGAGAAGTCGTTCAACGCCGTCGTCCGCCCCACAAGCGCGCTGGTCTGCACCCCGGCGAGCACCAGGAACGCCATCGACGGCACCATCAGCACGGTCGCGAGCTTCGTGCTCATCCGCCAGTCCCGCAGCCGGAACGGCGACCGCCGTCGATGCGGTACGACTCGGACGTCGAAGCGGCGTCGGCGGTGGTTCGACACCGTGCCGTTCGCCGGGCCGGAACCCACCGCCACCCTGCCTCCTCGGTCCTACCGCGTCCACCGCGGTCCGGGGAGCGCAGTCCATCCAACCAGGCTCGGGAGCTCTGTCAACGGCCCGGGCGACGCGGAGGTTCAGGAAGGATACTGCGGGTGGGAACGTCCTGCCGTGGTCGGCAAGACCAGCTCGTCCGTCCGGCCGATGTCGGCGAGCCCGATCGCGTCTCCGAACCGACCCAACGCCACGAGCGCCGCGCCGGTGGCACCGATCTCCGGGTTGCGCTGGTGCGACACCGGGCGCGGCGCCAGCGCGGCGGCGAAGGCCTGCCGCCACCACACCGAGGCGGCCACCGCGCCCCCGCCCAGCACCACACCCACCGGTTTGTCGATCGTGGACTCCAGCACCGCGAGATCCTCGGCGACCAGCTCACACAGCCCCTGCATCAGCCCGGCCAGGATGTCCACCGAGGTGGTGCTGAAGCTCAGGTCGCGGAGCTGTCCGCTGCCCGCCGGCAGCAGGCCGGGCGGCCGGTCGCCACCGAAGCGGGGGTCGGCCGGTCGGCCACCGCCCACCGGCACCAGCGCCAGCGCCGCGTCCAGCTCGGCGCCCTGCGGCAACCGCAGCTCCCGGTTCGCCCAGGCGAACAGGTTGCCGCCGCAGGCGTACGCCGCGCCGGTGACCACGTGGTCGTGGTCGACCCGGTAGCGCCACAGACGCTCGGGGAGCCGGGGCATCGGTTCGCCGGCCGGGATCCGCTGCATCAGCCGTACGGCCGCGGAGGTGCCCACGGTGACCGCGGCCCGGCTCGGATCGACGCAGCCCGAGCCGACGTTCGACGCCCCACCGTCGCCCACCGGCGGTGACCAGCGGGCCTGCGCCAGCTGCGGCCACCGGCGGGCCAGGTCGGCCCGGAGCCGGCCGTGCCAGTCCAACCCGCCGAGGGCCGGCAGGTCCCCTGGCCGTGCGCCGGCCAGGGTCAGCGCCTCCTCGTCCCAGCGCAGGGTGCGCAGGTCCAGCAGGCCGGTCCCGGAGGCCTGGGACACCGACATGGGCGCGTCGTCGAGCAACTCGCCGAGCACGTACTCGGGCAGGCCGACGAACCGGGCGATCGGGCTGCCGGACTGCTCGCGCAGCCAGGGCAACCGCATCGACCAGTAC
This sequence comes from Micromonospora sp. NPDC049175, assembly GCF_043197345.1. Taxonomy (NCBI): domain Bacteria; kingdom Bacillati; phylum Actinomycetota; class Actinomycetes; order Micromonosporales; family Micromonosporaceae; genus Micromonospora; species Micromonospora sp. NPDC049175. The sequence continues at coordinate 773,061 of NZ_JBICSY010000001.1, forward strand.
GAGCGGTGCCACCAGCAGCCGGTGCGCTGGTGGAAGCCGTCCGGGTCGGCGGGTCCGGCCGTGCCGCCGACCGGCGCGGGCCGGGTGTCCAGCCAGGTGACCACCGGGCCGATCGGGGCGCCGTCGCGGTCGAGCGGCAGCACCGAGTGCCACTGGGCGGAGATCGCCACCAGGTCCACCTCGTGCAGGTGCCTCGCGTCGGCCAACTCGTCGAGGCACTCGATCAGACAGGCGAGGTAGCCGGGGCCGGACAGCGTGCCGGTGCCGTCGTCGCCGATGGCGAGGTCGACCTTGCGCCGGGCCAGGGCACCGGGCAATGGACGGCTGTCGGAGTCCAGCACGAGCCCGCGTACCGAGGAGGTACCCAGATCGAGCGCGAGAATGTTCATCGCCGGTCAAGTTACCCGGTGCCAGGCGGGCGCCGGGCGCGTAGGGTGGATCACATGCTCGCGCATCCGACCTGCTGGTGGCCCGCCGACCCGGCGGCCACCCTCCGCGCGTAGCTTCATCCACGCGGCCGCCATCGAGGCGGCCGCCGGTTCTCCCCGGCCCGGATGGCCGCCGCGACCGGCGGCGCCCGGCCCCACGGAGACCTCGATGACCCACCTGACCGACCTGCTCACCGCCGTGACCAGCGGCGTCGACCCGGGCCCCTTCGCGCTGCTGCGCCGCGACGGCGCGGACGAGCTGGAGTTGTTCACCGGCCCCGTCGACACCGTCGAGCGTCTGGCCGACATCCCGCTGCCGCCGGGCACGCCCGGGGCGCGGACGCTGGCCCTGGTGCCGTACCGCCAGATCACCGAACGCGGCTTCGCCTGCGTCGACGACGGCGCTCCGCTGGAGTGCCTCCGGGTCCGCGAGCATCGGCGGATCGCGCTGGCCGACGCCCTGGCCACGCTGCCCGACGAACCGGTCCGCACCACCGACGCCGCCTTCGACGTCACCGACGAGGAGTACGCCGAGACGGTGCAGCGGGTGCTCACCGAGGAGATCGGCCGCGGCGAGGGCGCGAACTTCGTCATCCACCGCACCCTGCACGCCACCGTGCAGGGCCGACCGCTGGTGGCCGCGCTGGCCGCGCTACGCCGGTTGCTGGTCGCCGAACGCGGCGCGTACTGGACGTTCGTCGTGCACACCGGCACCCGGACGCTCGTCGGGGCCAGCCCGGAACGGCACGTGAGCGTCGACGACGGGCTGGTCATGATGAACCCGATCAGCGGCACCTTCCGGTCCGGCGGTGGTATCCCGGACCGGGCGGCGCTGCTGCGCTTCCTCGCCGACCCGAAAGAGGTCGAGGAGCTGTACATGGTGCTCGACGAGGAACTGAAGATGATGGCCACCGTCGCCGAGGACGGCGGTCAGGTGATCGGCCCGTACCTGAAGGAGATGTCGCACCTGGCGCACACCGAGTACCTGCTGGCCGGGCGGGGCACCCGCGACGTCCGGGAGGTGTTGCGCGAGACGATGTTCGCCCCGACGGTGACCGGCAGCCCGATGGAGAACGCCTGCCGGGTGATCGCCCGACACGAGGGCCGCGGCCGGAGCTACTACGCGGGTGTGCTGGCGCTGCTCGGCCACGACGAGGCCGGTCGGCAGACGCTCGACGCGCCGATCCTGATCCGGACCGCCGAGATCTCCCCCGCCGGGCACCTGCGGGTGCCGGTGGGCGCCACCCTGGTCCGGCACTCGACGGCGGCCGGCGAGGTCGCGGAGACGCACGCCAAGGCCGCCGGCGTGCTGGCCGCGCTCGGTCTCGGGCCGGCGGCGTCCGGCGGCGCCGGCCCGGTCGCGCGGCTGGCCGACGACCCGGAGGTACGCGACGCGCTGGCCGCGCGCAACGCGCCACTGGCGCGGTTCTGGCTGGACCAGCGTGCACCGAACGCGGCCGGGTTGCCCGGTCTGGTCGGCCGCCAGGTGTTGATCGTGGACGCCGAGGACACCTTCACCGCGATGCTGGCCCACCAACTGGGCGCGCTGGGCCTCGCGGTGAGCCTGCGGCCGTGGCACGCGGGAGGCCCCGTCGACGGGTACGACCTGGTGGTGGTCGGTCCCGGGCCGGGCGACCCGGGCAGCCGGGACGAGCCGAAGATGGTGGCGCTGCGGGAGCTGCTGACCGAGCTGCTGGCGACCGGGCGGCCCACCCTCGCGGTCTGCCTCGGCCATCAGGTGCTGGCCGGGCTGCTGGGGCTGGCCCTGCACCGCCGGGAGGCGCCCTACCAGGGCACGCAGCGGGAGGTGTCGCTGTTCGGCCGGACCCGCCGGGTGGGGTTCTACTCGACGTTCACGGCACGCGCGGACGCGGACCGGGTGACCGGCGCGTACGGGCCGGTGGAGCTGGCCCGCGACGCGGGCGACGGCGCGGTGCACGCCCTGCGGGGGCGCGGCTTCGCCGGGGTGCAGTTCCACCCGGAGTCGGTGCTCAGCCCGGACGGGCTCGCGGTGCTGACCGAGCTGCTGACCGATCTGCTGCCGGCACCGCGCGCCGACGAGCTGTCCGCCACGGGCGGGCGCGCATAGCCGTCCCGTCGCCGGGTACGGCTGAAGCCGACCGGTGGCGTGGACGGGCCGAGAGCCCCCGCCCGCGCCACCGGTCGTCCGCCGTCGTCAGCCGGCCATGCCCGCCTTCAGCGCGGTCCCGAGCAGCACCGCACGTCGGGCGGTGAGCGCGCAGGCCCCGAGCGCCACGGCGTCCGGGGCGATCTCCCCGTTGTTGCTCGTGTGCGAGGCGCCGTACGGGTTGCCGGCGATGAACTGGCTGGTGTCGGTGTAACCGGGGGCGACCACGACGCCACCCCAGTGGTAGAAGACGTTGAACAGCGAGGTCAGCGTGGTCTCCTGCCCGCCGTGCGCGGTCGCCGTCGAGGTGAAGGCGGCGTAGACCTTGTTGGCCAGCGCACCCTGTGCCCACAGCGGACCCGTGGTGTCGATGAACTGCTTCAACTGGGCCGCGATCATGCCGTACCGGGTCGGAGCACCCATGATCACCACGTCGGCCCAGGCCAGGTCGTCGACCATCGCCTCGGGCACGTCCTGGGTCTCCAGATGGTGTGCCTGCCAGCCGGAGTTGGAGCGGATCGCCTCGTCCGGCGCCAGCTCGCGGACCTTGCGCAGGCGCACGTCGGCGCCCGCGTCTCCGGCGGCCTCGCAGACGGCCTGCGCCATCTGGTACGTGATGCTGGTGGCGCTGTAGTAGATCACCGCTACCTTGGTCTGGGCAGCCATCAGATGTCCCCTTCTCGTCTCGGGTCAGCTCCCGCGACTACCCGGTGGGCGCGACCTCTAACGGCAGGGTCCACGGACCCTGTTCCGGACCGCCGGCTCAAATTTTCCGCAACTTCCCGACTGTTTCGGCCCCACGGCCCCTACGGACGGCGATCCTGATGTCACCGGTGCCGGCGGGAACCAACCGTCGCCCCGCACCGAGCACCTGAACGGGGGATCGCGCTCCGCCAGCAACGGAGCTGGCGCAGCGCGATCAGGGGTGTCGCGGGTGCCGCCGCTCAGCGGACCAGGGCCGCCATCAGCCGTTCCAACTCGGCCGCCGGATCGGCGGTGAGCCCGGTGTGCACGGGCCCGGTCTGGATCATCGTGCTCCGCGGAGCGGCCAGCCAGTGGAACCGCTCACCGAGTCGCATCCGGGTCGCCGGCCCGTCACCGGAGCAGGTCCGGTCCCAGGAGGAGAGCACCGCGGCCACCGCCGGCAGATCGACGTCCGGCGCCAGCGCGCGGACCCGGTCGGCGTCCAGGTGCGTACGCGCCGCCAGGAAGTCACGCTGTTGGCAGTAGAGCAACACCCCGACGTTTATCTGCTCGCCGCGCTCGATGCGCGGCACCAGCCGGATCAGCGCGTACTCGAAGGGCTGCCTCATGCGACGCTCCCCTGCGGCAGCCAGTCGGCGGTGCGGGCGACCCGGCGGGACAGGTGGTCCAGGTACGCGGCACGAGCGGCCTCGGCCGTCTCGAAGTCGGCGGCGGTCAGCCACTCCCCCGGCACCAGCGCCAACACCTCACCGAGCAGCTCCGGGGTGATCCGGGGGGCCAGCTCGGCGTCGGCGTCGGCCAGCCGGGAGGCGTACGGGGCGAGCACGTGGTCGTCAGCTCGGTAGGCACGGTGCACGGCCGCCCCGGCTCGCGGCCAGTTGTGGTGGAAGTACAGCGCGGCCCCGTGGTCGATCAGCCACAACTCCCGGTGCCAGACCAGCAGGTTGGGGTTGCGCCAACTCCTGTCGACGTTCTCCACGTACGCGTCGAACCAGAGCACCCGGGAGGCCAGCACCGGGTCGACGGGGTGCGCGAGCGGGTCGAAGCCCAGCGCCCCGGGCAGGAAGTCCATCCCCAGGTTGGCCCCGCCGCTGTTGCGCAGCAGCTCCTGCACCTCCTGGTCGGGCTCGGCCCGCCCGATCACCGGGTCGATGTCGAGCACGACCAGCGGGGGCACCCGCAGCTCCAGACGGCGGGCCAGCTCACCGCAGATCACCTCGGCGATCAGCGCCTTGGGCCCCTGCCCGGCGCCGCGGAACTTCGCCACGTACGTGCCCAGGTCGTCGGCCTCCACCACGCCCGGCAGCGACCCACCCTCGCGCAGCGGGGTGACGTAGCGGATCGCGGTGACCTGGCGGAGCACGCCGCCCACCCTACTGGGGTCCCGGCCGCGACCGGCACGTGTGCCGCCGACCCGGCCGGTGTCCGCCACCCTTCGCTCTGGGCGCACGGTGGAACCGCGCCCGGCACGCTACCGAGCGTGGTACCACCGCCCGAGGAACGAGTTTGCTCGTCGCGGCTCGGGTCCGCCGAGTGGCAGGTGTCAGTCGAGCTTGTCGCGCAGCTTGTCGACCTGGGTCTGGAGCCGGTCCACCGCGTTCTCGTTGTTGACGAACGTGGAGATACCCGCGGCCAGTCCGAGGCCGATCAGCACGGCCAGGATGCTCAACACCAGGCCGCCGATCGACACGCCACGGCCGGTGACCCCGGGTCGGCGCGCCATCCGGAGACCGATGATGCCGAGGATGATCCCGATGATGCCGAGCACCAACCCCAACCAGAAGAGGATCGCCGTCAACACGCTGAAGAAACCGGCCACCCCGAACACCAGGGCGAAGGTCGCGGCGGCGCTCGTCTTCGCGCGGGCGTCCCCTCGATGGCTCCGGGATCCGGCCGGTGCGCCGGCACCCCGTACCGGCTCGCTTGCGGCAGTCATGAGAGTCCCTTCCGTACGCGCGGCGCGCGCACTTCCGGCGAGCCGCTTTCCCCCTACCACCACCGTTACGCCTCCGATCCGCGGCGGTGTCGGTGGCCGGCTCTAGGCTGGTCGTCCAGCGACGAGAGGACCGCCCGATGCCTGTCGACCTCAGCGCGGCCGACGCGTTGGCGCTGCGGATGACCAGCCTGCTGCTGCGCCCGCATCCGAGCACCCGACCCGCCGGTGTCGCCGACGTCGTCGAGTGGTTCGGCGCGATGCAGGCACAGGACCTGGCCAGCGGGCTGTGGTCACTGGGCGCGCGGCTGCCCGGCCGGACCGTCCTGGACGTGCAGGCGGCCCTGGAACGGCGCGAGGCGCTCCGCACCTGGCCGATGCGGGGCACCGTGCACCTCGTCCCGCCAGCCGACGCCCGCTGGATGCTGGAGCTGACCGGCGTTCGCTCGCTTGCCGGCGCGGCGACCCGCCGGGCACAACTCGGGCTGACCGAGGCCGACGCTGATCGGGCGGTGGACGTCCTCGGCGCCGCGTTGGCCGGCGGCGGCCGGCTCACCCGCGCGGAGTGCCTGGCCACCCTGCGCGACGCCGGGCTGGGCACCGACGGTCAGCGCGGCTACCACCTGCTCTGGTTCGCCAGCGTGCGCGGGGTGACCTGTGTGGCACCCAACGTCGGCACCGACCAGACCTTCGCCCTGCTCGACGAGTGGGCCCCCGCGCAATGTCGGCTGGAACGGGACGAGGCGCTGGCCCTGCTCGCCCACCGCTACGTCCGGGGGCACGGGCCGGTCACCGACCGCGAGTTCGCCGGCTGGACCGGCCTCACCTTGACCGACGCCCGGCGCGGGCTGGCCGCCGCCGGCGACCTGCTGAGCCCGGTCCAGGTCGACGGCGAGCCGATGTACGTCGACGCGGCGCTGGCCGACGCACCGCACGGCGCACTGGACGACGTGCTGGTGCTGCCCGGCTTCGACGAGTACCTGCTCGGCTACCGCGACCGCACACTGATGCTCGACCCGGCGCACCAGGCCGCCGTGGTGCCGGGCAACAACGGCATCTTCCAGGCCACCGTGGTCCGCGCCGGCCGGGTCGTGGGCGTGTGGAAGCGCAAGGTGGGTCGGGCCGCGGTCACCATCACGATCCAGCCCCTCACCGCGATGCCCGCCGACGAGCGGACCCGCGTCGAGCAGGCACTACAGCGGTACGCCGACTACCTCGGTCTGCCGCCCCGCTTCGACTGGCCAGGCTGAGCGACGGGCAGCGGGCCGGCCCACCCAGTCCGGCCGGTTAGCCCGGCCTGGTCCGGCCGGTTGGTTCCGGCTCGGCTCGGCCGGGTGGGTTCGGCCCGGCCCGGTCCGGCCGGGTTGAGCGTCAGTCCTCGGTCGGGCGCGCCGGCCGGGTGTCACCCGATCGTGGGCGTGCCGGTCGCGCGTCACCCGATCGTGGGCGCGCCGTGTTGAGCAGGTGGACGACCCGGGCCACGCGGGGGTCGGCGCGGATCTGCGCCACGGTGGCCGGCAGTGGCAACCGCCAGTTCGGATATTCGTCGACCGTGCCCGGCAGGTTTGGCTGGCGCACCTCGCCCAGCACGTCGTAGAGGGAGACGCCGAGCAGCCGGGCCGGACTCGCCGCGAGCGCGGCGTGCATCGCCACCACCACCTCGCCGTCGTGTGATGTCGCGGCCTGCCGGCCCAGCGCCGGATCGGGTGTCGCGGCCGGGTCGGGCAATACCGGGTCGGGTGTCGCGGGTGGGTCGGGCAGCGCCGGGTCGGGCAGCGCCGCATCGGGTGTCGCGGCCGGACCGGGCACCGCCGTATCGGACAGCGCCGGACCGGGCAGCGCCTTATCGGACAGCGCCGGACCGGGCAGCGCCTTATCGGACAGCGCCGCATCGGACAGCAGGCTCTCGGCCCGCAGCATCGCGAGCAGGCGCTCCCGGTCGGCGACGGCGCGGGCCCGCTCCACCGCCACGTCGGTGTCGAGCAGCTTCAGGTCGTCGCGTACCCGCACGTGCTCCCCGGTCAGGAAGCCCGGCGCGGTCGGCAGGTCGTGGGTGGAGATCGTGGCGAGAGCGTTGCGCGGCCACCGGGCCGGTGGGATGAAGTCACCCTCGGCGTCGCGCGCGAACCACAGCACCGTCGAGCCGAGCATGTTGCGCCCGCGCAGCCCTCGGGTCACCGCGGGTTGGACGGTGCCGAGATCCTCACCGACCACGACCGCGCCGGCCCGCTGCGCCTCCAGCGCGAGGATGCCGAGCATCGCCTCGGCGTCGTACCGGACGTAGGTGCCCTCGGCGGCCCCACCAGCCGGCGGCACCCACCACAGCCGCCACAGGCCGGCGACGTGGTCGACCCGCAGGCCGCCCGCGTGCCGCAGGGTCCGGCGCAGCATGTCCCGGTACGCCGCATAGCCGGTCGCGGCCAGCCGGTCCGGGCGCCAGGCGGCGAGCCCCCAGTCCTGGCCGAGCTGGTTGAAGTCGTCGGGCGGGGCCCCGACCCGCACGCCCTGGGCCAGCACGTCGGCGAGCTGCCAGCCGTCGGCGCCGCCCGGGTCGATGCCGACGGCCAGGTCGTGCACCACGCCGACCGGCATCCCGGCCGCGCGCGCCGCCGCTGTGACGGCGTCGAGCTGCTCGTCGCAGAGGTGTTGCAGCCATGCGTGGAAGGCCACCCGGTCGGCGAGCTGGCGGCGCTGCTCGGCGACCGCCGGGGCGTCCGGGTGGTGCAGCTCCGCCGGCCAGGCCCGCCAGTCGTTGCCGTGCCGCTCGGCCAGGGCGCACCAGGTGGCGAAGCTCGCCAGCGCCGGGTCCGCGGCGAGGTCGACCGGCTGGGCGTACGGGTGCAGTAGCTCCAGGGCGTGCCGCTTGGCCGTCCACACCTCGTCGTAGTCGATCAGGTCACCACGGTCGGGGCGCAGGGCGTCGACCACGGCCCGGGTCGCCGGGTCCGCCGCCCGGAACGCGGCGGTGTCGCTCACTCGCAGGTAGAGCGGGTTGACGAAGCGTCGACTGGCGGGCGAGTAGGGCGAGGCGGCGACCGGGTGCGCGGGCCCGACCGCGTGCAGCGGGTTGAGCAGCACCAGACCCGCACCCGTGGCACCGGCCCAGCCGGTGAAATCGGCGAGGTCGCCGAGGTCGCCCATGCCCCACGAGCGGTCCGAGGTGAGCGCGTAGAGCTGGAGCAGCCAACCCCAGGTGCGCGGCGGCGCGGGCAGCCGGCGGGGCACCACCACAAGCGTCACCTCGCGGCCGGCGCAGGCCAGCCGGTGCCAGCCCAGCGGCAGATCTCCGGGCAGCTCGCTGTCGACCGCGCGCCGGCCGCCGTCCTCCAGGATCACCACCCCGGGGCCGGGCAGCGCCCGGGTGGCGCCGTGGGTGAGCACGACCGTCTCCGGCAACGCACTCCGGTCGACCGCGCGAGCGGCGGCGAGACCGTCGGCGATGGCCGCCGGGCTGGTGGCGTCCACATCGAGCAGGCCGAGCACGCCCACCACTGTCTCCGGTGCGACCTCGACGCGACGGTGCCGCCAGTCCTCGTACCAGGTGGACACCCCGTGCGCCTTCGCCAGCGCGGCCAGTTGTCGGTCCATCCCGCCCCCCGCCTCACGACGCGACCTCCGACCACCTTGCCACGACCAACCCCAACCCGCAGAACAGACCCGCGCCCCGCGCCCCGCGCCCCGCGCCCCGCGCCCCGCGCCCCGCGCCCCGCGCCCGTCGATCTTGCACTCTCTGTCCCGGCAGATGGGCGTAATCCGCCCTATATCGGCGACAGAAAGTGCAAGATCGACGGGATGTGGCGTTGTCAGTCGGCGAGCGCGCCGGAGGCCCGCCCCTCGTGCAGGGTCAGGTTGCGGCCGGTGGCCGGGTCGAACAGGTGGATCTTCTCCAGGTTGAACCAGACCCGGCGTGACTGTCCCTCGGCCGCCGGTGACTCCGCGGACAGCCGGGTCACCAGGTTGCCGCCGGCGCCGGCGAAGTCGGCGGCACCGGCGTCGGCGGCCAACTCCTCCAGCTCGGCGGCGCTGGCCTTCTCGCCCTCCACGGTAAAGTAGACGTACTTGTCGGAGCCCATCGACTCGACGATGTCGACGGGCGCCTCGAACTCCATGCCCCGGCGGCGGGTGTCGTCGTCGACAAGTTCGGCGTCCTCGAAGTGCTCGGGGCGGATGCCGAGGATCAGCTCCCGGGGTGCGTCGGCCGCCTCCAGCTCACGGCGGACGCGGTCGCCGAGCGGCACGTCACCCAGCGCGGTGTGCAGGCTGCCGTCCTGTACGGCGGCGTGCAGGAAGTTCATCGACGGTGAGCCGATGAAGCCGGCCACGAAGAGGTTGCGCGGGTGGTCATAGAGCTCCTGGGGTGGGCCGACCTGCTGCACCGCGCCGCCGCGCATGATCACCACCCGGTCGCCGAGGGTCATCGCCTCGGTCTGGTCGTGGGTGACGTAGACGGTGGTCGTGCCGAGCTGCTTCTGCAACCGGGACACCACCGTACGCATCTGCACGCGCAGTTTGGCGTCGAGGTTGGACAGCGGCTCGTCCATCAGGAACGCCTTGGGCTGGCGGACGATCGCCCGACCCATCGCGACGCGCTGCCGCTGCCCTCCGGAGAGGTTGGCGGGCTTGCGGTCCAGCAGGGTGGTCAACTCCAGCACCTTGGCCGCCTCGTCGACCTTGGAGTTGATGGTCTCCTTGTCCAGCTTCGCCAGCCGCAGCGGGAACGCCATGTTCTCCCGCACGGTCATGTTCGGGTACAGGGCGTACGACTGGAAGACCATCGCGATGTCCCGGTCCCGGGGGGCCTTGTCGTTCACCCGCTGGCCGCCGATGCGCAGCTCGCCGGAGCTGATGTCCTCCAGGCCGGCGATCATGTTGAGGGTGGTGGACTTTCCGCAGCCCGAGGGGCCGACCAGGATCACGAACTCGCCGTCGGCGATCTCCAGGTCGACGTCCTGCACGGCGACGGTCCCGTCCGGGAAACTCTTGCTCACCTTGTCGAGCACGATGTCAGCCATGACTACTCACCTATCCCTTGACTGCGCCGGAGGTCAGGCCGGACACGATGCGGCGCTGGAAGAAGAGGACGAACAGGATGATCGGTACGGTGATCACGACGGCGGCGGCGCAGATCGCCCCGGTGGGGTCCTCGAACTGCGACGCGCCGGTGAAGAACGACAGTGCCGCCGGCACCGTGCGGGACCGCTCGGTGGACGTCAGCGAGATGGCGAACAGGAAGTCGTTCCAGCAGAAGATGAACACCAGGATCGCCGTGGTGAACAGCCCGGGGGCGGCCAGCGGGGCGATCACCCGGCGGAACGCCTGGGCCTGCGTGGCGCCGTCCATCTTGGCGGCCTTCTCCAGGTCCCAGGGGATCTGCTTGAAGAACGCCGACAGCGTGTAGATCGCCAGCGGCAGCGCGAAGGTGATGTACGGGGTGATCAGCCCGAGCCAGGTGTCGAAGATGCCGATCGTCCGCTCGATCTCGAACAGCGGTGACACCAGCGACACCTGCGGGAACATCGCGATCAGCAGGGACACACCGACGAGCACCTTCTTGCCGGGGAAGTCCAGCCGACTGATGGCGTACGCGGCCATCGCGCCGAGCACCACCGCGATCAGCGTGGCGATCAGGGCGATGCCGATCGAGTTGACGAGTGCCCGGACGAACTGGTCGGTGTCGAAGATCGTCTTGTAGTTGTCCAGTGTCCACTCCCGCGGAATGAAGTTTCCGTCGGTGAGGGTGGCCGGTGTCTTGAACGACAGCGACGCGATCCACAGCACCGGGACGAGCGCGAAGACGACCACGACGACGTCCAGCAGCCCCCAGCGCAGTTTGGCCCGGGTGGTGGTTTCGACAGCCATGTCAGCGCCTCTCCCCGTCGTCGCTGCCGGGGGCAGCGGTGCCGAACAGCTTCACGAAGACGAACGCGATGATCGCCACGGCGATGAAGATCAGCACCGACATCGTCGAGCCGATCCCGAGGTTGAGGCCTCGGATCAGGTTGTTGTAGGCGAGCATCGACACCGACGAGGTCTCGTTGGCCCCGGAGGTCAGCACGAAGATGTTGTCGAAGACCCGGAACGCGTCCAGGGTGCGGAACAGCAGCGCGACCAGGATCGCCGGCTTCATCACCGGCAGCATCACCTTCGTGAACTTCTGCCAGGCGGTGGCGCCGTCGGTGGACGCCGCCTTGAGCAGGTCCTCCGGCACCAGCGCCAGCCCGGCCATCAGCAGCAGCGCCATGAACGGGGTGGTCTTCCAGATCTCCGCGAGCATGATGATCGCCAGAGAGCTGGCCCGTTCGGTGAGCGGCGCGCCGTCGCTGAACACGTCGGCCAGGTAGCCGGTGCCGGGCGTCCAGGCGTACCGCCAGGAGAACGCCGCGACAACCGTGACGATCCCGTACGGGATGAGCGCCGAGGTGCGGACGATGCCCCGCCCGACCAGGGTGCGGTGCATGATGATCGCCAGACCCATGCCGAGCACCAGCTCGACGGCCACGGTGACCACGGTGATCAGCGCGGTCACCCCGAACGCGGTCCACCAGAACTCGTTGGTGAGCACCGTGACGTAGTTTTCCAGACCGATGAACTCGCGCTGATCGGGGAAGCGCAGGTCGTAGCGCTGCAACGACAGCCAGACCGAGTAGAGGATCGGGTACGCGGTCACCAGGATCATGACCAGCGCGGCGGGGGCGCAGAGCAACCAGCCCAGCCGGCGTTCGGATTTCTTGTTCGCGCTCAGTTGCGGCTTACGGCGACCACCGCGTTGGGTGGGCACGGCGGCGGGCGCTCGGGTCTCCTCCGCGGCGACGTCCGCGCCGGTCGGCGTGGCGTTGATGCTCACGGTGCCACCTTCTTTCGCGACTGCGGGGCTCGCAGGACCGGCTCACTCCTCGCGCTCACGGCAGAACCCCCTTCGACTGGAGGGCATCGGCGATGGCGTCGCGCAGCTCGTCGGCGGTCTGCTGGGGACGGATCGCCGAGGGGGGCGACAGGATCGCCGACATCACCGTGGAGATGCTCTGGTAGGCCGGGGTCAGGGGGCGGGTCGCCGGTTCCTTCAGCTCTTCCAGGATGGTGTCCTTCATCGGGTACGCCTCGGTCATCTCCGGGTCGTCGAAGACCGCCTCGATCGTGGGTGGCACGCCGTCCTTGATGGCGGAGAACTTCTGGTGCTCGGCGCTGCGGATGCACCGGGCCGCCTCGAAGGACATCTCCGGGTGCTTGGAGTAGGAGCTGACGGCCAGGTTGACCCCGCCGATGGTGACCTTGCTGGGGGTGCCCTCGTCGATGCCGGGGATCCGGGCCCAGCCGACCTGCTTGGCCAGGTCGGGGTTGGCCTCCTGCAGGGCCGGGTAGACGAACGGCCAGTTGACCTGGAACGCGCCCGAGCCGGACTGGAACTCCAGCCGGACGGGGTCCTCGGTGGCGTTGCTGAACGACGGCGAGGTCACGCCCGACGTGGCGAACTTCTTCAGTTGCTCCAACGCCCGGACGGTGCCGTCGTCCATCACGGCCTTCGTGCCGTCGTCGTTGAGGATCTTTCCTCCGGCGCTCTCGGCCAGGGTGTTGTAGAGGACGACCAGGCCCTCGTACTGGGCGCCCATGGTGAGCACCTGGTACGGCTTGCCCTGGTCCTTGAGCTGCTGTGCCGCGCTGATCATCTGGTCCCAAGTGGTCGGCGGCTGCGGCACCAGGTCCTTGCGGTACCAGAGCAACTGGACGTTCGTGTTCTTCGGCGCCGCGTACAGCTTGTCCTCGTAGCGGGCGGTGGCCAGCGGCCCGGCGAGGGTGCCCTGCTCGACCTCGGCCTTGTCCTGGCCGGTCCACTCGCGGATCCAGTCGGCGCTGGCGAACTCCTGGGTCCAGGTGACGTCCAGCCCGAGCAGGTCCATTCCGCTGTCCTGGGCGGCGAGCCGGCGCACCATCTGTACCCGCTGGTCGTCGGCCTGTCGGGGCAGCACCTGGTAGGAGATCTCGTACCGCCCCTGCGCCTGCGCGTTGCAGTCGTCGACGACCTTTTGCAGGTTCTGCTCGGGCGGGTAGTACAGGTTGATCGTCGGCGGGCCGCCATCGTCGTCCGCGCCGCACGCGGCCAGCGGTGCGACAAGCGCCAACGCGGCGGCCGCCGCGCCCAGCCGAACAATCGATCGACGTCGGTGTGGAGCCGTTTCGGGGTCCGTCATCGCCCTCCCCCTCTCCTCGGCGAAAGGCCGGGGAGGGCGTCCGTGCCCCGGCGCACGGCGAGCCATGTCCAGGTTCGATGAGCTGCGACAACGCCCCGGCCCGGATGCTCTGTGTGGCTACTCTGCCCCACCCGCGAAGTCGCGAAACCTGGCTGTCACAGCGGGAGTTCGTTCCGGTATATCGCGAGACCAATTAGCGGGGTAGTATGTGTCGCATGGTAGCGGCGGATAGCCAGTCCATCGACGACAACGACCGGCAGACCCAACTCCTGCGGGGCGCGCTCGACATGTGCCTGCTGGCGCTGCTGGCACGCGAGCCCGCGCACGGCTACGAGTTGGTGCGGCGGATGGAGACGGCCGGTTTCGGCGCCATCAGCTACGGCACCATCTATCCGCTGCTGACCCGGATGCGCCGACTCGGCCTTGTCGCTCACGAGCAGCAGGTCAGTCCGACCGGCCCACCCCGAAAGGTCTACGCGCTGACCGGGTCCGGTCGCACCCATCTGGACGCCTGGCAGAGACAGTGGGACCGCTTTACCGAGACGGTCGACGCCGTGCTCACTCCGCTCGACCACACACCCACGAGGAGTTGACCCATGGACACCATCGACCGCCTGCTGGGCGAAGCCGACCAGGCGTGGCGCGGGTACGGGGTGGGCTCCGCCGATCGGGCGACACTCGCCGCGGACCTGCGCCTCGACCTGCGGGCCGCAGCCAACGACGGGGGCGATCCCGCGCAGTTGATCGGTGGTGACGTGGCCGGCTTCGCCCGCCGGCTCGCCGACGAGGCTGGCGTCCGACGGGTTCGCGGCGACTACGGCCGCGTTGTGGGCACCGCACTGATCGGCGCGGTGCTCGGCGCCGTGCTCGGCTACGGCCTCCTGGAGGCGGCCTACCCGGTGTTCGTCCACCTGATCGACATCCCCCGCTCGATCGACGTACCAATCCAGCTCGCCGTCGCCGTCGCCTACGGCACACCGGGGGCCGTGGTCGCCGCGGGAGCCGTCGTCGCGGTGCGGACCCGGCTCCGCGCCCTGCCCGAGATCCGCCGGACGGCCCGGTTGATGAGCGTCCTCGTGCCGGTGGCCGGCATCGTCATCACGCCGATCACCGTCGGCTTCGCCTGGGCCACCGACTACAGCCTGGCCCCGTCAGTGGTGCTCACGGAGATCGCCATGGTCCTGGGCGCGATCGCGGGCGCCACGGCGCTGGCACGTCGCTTGTCACTCCGTGAGGCCCGGACCGCCGCCGCCAGCCCGCACCCGGAAACCACCAGAGTCAAACCCGCCTGACGTACGCGCAACGCCCGCCCTGAAGTATGACAGGTGTAGGCTGCGCGTATGACAGAGCCTCAGCGCCGCTTCACGATCTCCGTTCCCCCGGACGTGAGTCAGATCCTGGAGAGCCAGGGCAACCGCATGGCCAGCGCCTACGTCACCGAGGCGGTGCGCCGCCGCCGACGCGTGGAGCAGCACAGGGAGTTGTTGCTTGCCTCCGGCATCCACGTCACCGAGCAGGGTGTGGCCGAGGCGCGGGCCCGTCGCCTGGGCGTGGACGCCGAGTGGTCCCCGGAGCGGTTCGAGGCGGAGCGCGCCAAGATCCGCGCCGCCATGGCGGCCGAGATGGACGGCGACGACGACGCTCCCCGCGCCGACGCCGCATGACCTCGGAGACGACGCCACCGGTCCGGCTGATCCTGGACCGGTCGGCTCTGCTGGGCTACGCCGTCCTCCGGACGGTGCACGTGGGCGAGCCCGTCCACGAGGTGATTGAGGACGGGGTGCGTTTCGGGGTGCCGGTGGTGGCAGCGACCGAAGCGTTGACCATCACGACCGGCAAGGACCTGGCGCTGCTGCACAAGCTGCTGGCCCTGCCCTCCTGCGCGCTGCTGCCGGAGCGGTCGGAGGATCTGCCGGAGCTGACCTTCTGGCAGCGCAGGACCCGCCGCTTCGACCTGGCCGCCGCAGCGGTGGCGGGCCTGACCCATGACTCCGCGGTGCTGACAAGTGAAGGTCCCGAATACTCCGACGGGGTGCCGCTGATCCACTTCCCGGGATGACCGACGGCGGGCAACGTCAGCCCCGGGCTCTCGCCCAGGAGAGGAAGCGCTCGGTCATCCGGGCCGGCGGGTGGTCCGGGTGCAGTTGGGTGAGCTGGGCCGTCGCCTCGTTCATGAGGGTGCCGAGGTAGATGAGCAGCGTGGTCCTGCTGGTCCGGTACTCCGACAGCAGGGCGAGTTTGGCCGGCTGGCAGGGCCATTCCCGGCCACAGTTGCGGCACCGCCACAGCGGACGCATGGCGACGTGCGGTACGGGGGGCCGGACCACCATCACCGCCACCTCGTTTCGTCGTGGTGCCCGGTCGGGCTCAGCACAGTGACCTCCTCGGGGACGGGGAAGGGGGCCGCTCCCGCAAGGGGGAGACGGGAGCGACCCCGGGAGCAGAGCCCGCCGCCGCCCTCTCGGCCACCGGCGAGCCCGCCACTGGTGACAGTTTGCGAGGACCCGACTACGGTCGATACGTGCTCGCGGCATCCGTGCAGCTCAGCGGCCCGGTCGAGCAACCACGACGGACACGCCGGTTCAGGTTGGGCAGGGATTGGGGATTCGATGGGCAACGTCACCGACTACGTGTTGGAGGAGCTTCGCCTGTTCCGCACGGGGCTCGGGTTCAGTCAGGACGACTTCGGCCGGGGCATCGGCTATTCCGGCTCACACGTCAGCTCGGTGGAGACCGGCGGCCGGGCGCCCACCAAGGAGTACATGCGGGCCATCGACACGCACCACCCGACCGCGGGACGCTTCCAACGGATGCTGGAGAAGTTGGCCCGGCTCGACGCCGAGCCGGCCTGGCTGCGCGAGTGGATCGAGTTCGAGCGGGAGGCGACCACGCTGCGCTGGTTCGAGTTGGCGTACGTGCCGGGTCTGCTCCAGACCGAGCGGTACGCGCGGGCCACGCTGGCCGGTGGCCGGTTCGACGCCGAGGACGTGGATCGGATCGTCGCCTCCCGGCTGGAGCGGCAGGCGATCCTGCAACGCCCGCGCCCACCGCAGCTCATCGCCGTCCTGGACGAGGCGGTGCTGCGTCGGCCGGTGCTCGACCAGCCGGGGCTCATGGTCGAGCAGTGTGAGCACCTGGTGCAGTTGGCGACGGCGGAGCATATCCAGGTGCACATCGTGCCGGTGGATGCGGGAATGTATCTGGGGATGGGCGGTCAGTTCATCATCGCCGAGATGCCCGACGGGGAGCGGGTGACCTATGCGGACAACCAACTCACCGCGCAGATCGTCGATGCGCCTTCCGACGTCGCTAAGCTGGCGAAGACGTGGGAGATCGTGCGAAACGAGGCGCTCCCCCGCCGGCAGTCAACCGAGCTGATCAAGGAAGTGGCCAAGTCATGGACATGCTGACCCCACAGTGGCGCA
The DNA here is from genome assembly GCF_043197345.1 of Micromonospora sp. NPDC049175. Classification (NCBI taxonomy): domain Bacteria; kingdom Bacillati; phylum Actinomycetota; class Actinomycetes; order Micromonosporales; family Micromonosporaceae; genus Micromonospora; species Micromonospora sp. NPDC049175. The sequence continues at coordinate 789,866 of NZ_JBICSY010000001.1, forward strand.
CGTCGACCAGGTCCGGCGGCAACGGCGGAGCCTGCGTGGAGGTCGCCGACAACCTGCCGAGCGTGGTGCTGGTGCGCGACACCAAGGACCGCGACGGCGGCACCCTGCGCGTCGACCCCACGGCCTGGAAGGCCTTCATCGCGTACGCCAAGCAGCACTGAGCCCCATCGACAGATGATCGCGCGCTTCAAGGACCTCTGCCTGGACGCCACCGACGCGCTCGCACTCGGCGCCTTCTGGGCCCGGATGCTCGACGGTGACGTGGCCGATGCCGGCGACGACGACACCCGGGTCGATCCCCGCTCGGCGCGTTCGACCGCCGAGTCGATCTGGGTGAACAAGGTTCCCGAACCCCGGGTCGGCAAGACCCGCGTACACCTGGATCTGCGGTTGGCCGGCGCGGACCCGGCGGCGCTGCTCGCGGCCGGCGCACGGCTGGTCCGGGAGCCGGCCGGCGAGGCCACCTGGTGGGTGCTCGTCGACCCGGAGGGCAACGAGTTCTGCGCCTTCCCGGCTCGTGAGGGCACCGGGCCGGGCCCGTTCGAGCTGGTCGTCGACTCGGCCGACCCGCTCGCGCAGGCGACCTGGTGGGCCGGTGTGGTCGGCGGCGCCGTCGAGGACGAGTCGACCCACGCGGGGGTCACCGGCGCGGCCGGGTTCCCCTGGGACCACTGGGTTTTCGCCGGGGTGCCCGAGCCCAAGACGGTCAAGAACCGGCTGCACTGGGACGTCGACCTGCTCGACCCGGAGCCGATGGCGCTGATCGCGGCGGGCGCGACGTTGCTGCGGGAGCCGCTCGACGCGACACACTGGTGGTGGGTGCTGGCCGACCCGGAGGGCAACGAGTTCTGCGCCTTTCCGCCGCGCCCCATCGGGTGACTGGCCGACTACCGGGGGCGGCCGGCGTCGGCTAGCGTTTTCCTCACGCCGCAGCCAGGGCGCTCGCCGCCGCCGTCGACACGCCTCCGGCCGACCCCCGTCCTGCCCGATCGGTTGGTAATCGCGGGAACGTCCCACCGCCGCTCCCCCGGTTCGGCAGGATCGTCCCAACGAGGAGGTGCCGTCGTGCAGGACACCCGCGCTCTCGCCCTGACATTCGAGGTGAGCGGCCTGCCACCGGTCAAGACCGAAGCGTTGTCCATCTTCGCGGCCGGGCATCGGCAGGCGACGAGGGTCCGCACCCTGCTCCAGGCCGCCCTCATCGCGGCTCAGCGCACCGGCTGGACGCCGTTGGGCGGGCCGATCGCGGTGGAGATGGTCCTGCGGTGTCCGCCCGGGCACCGCACGGGCGACGCCAGCACCCTGCTCGGCGGCGTCTGCGCAGTGCTGCAGGACAAGAAGCGGGTGACGTCCATCGGCCTCACCCACCTCGGTGTGCTTGTGGACGTCGCGCTCTACCAGGACGACCGGCAGATCCGCCGATTGTCGTACCAGGAGGAGCCGGCCGAGGACTTCTCGTACCGGGTGCGGGTCGCTGCCGTACCGGACGGGGTTTGACCGACGACCGCGGTGGGGTATCGCGGACGCCGACGAAGGGAGCACCGATGTCGGAGCCACATGTCACGCTCGACCCACGCGGGCTCGACCCTGTGCAGCAGAAGCTGCGGGGCCCGCTGGAAGAGCAGTTGACCTCGGCGCTTCAGGCGGCCACCGACCGGGTTCGCGCCGGCTACGGCGGCGAGCCGGTCGAGCAGGTCTGCCAGCGACTGTTGGAGGAGACCCGCTCCGGGTTGCATCCCGACATCGCGGCCGGGTTCAACCCGGACATGGACGAGTTCTGCCGGGTGGCGGTGTCGATCGTCCGGGGCGGGGCCTCCTGAGGTCGCGACCCACCACGCCGCCCGGCCTGCGCCGCACGACCGCCCGGCCTGCGCCGCACGACCGCCCGGCCTGCGGCGCACGCCGCCCGGCCTGCGCCGCACGACCGCCCGGCCTGCGCCGCACGACCGCCCGGCCTGCGCCGCACGACCGCCCGGCCTGCGGCGCTTGGTCTGCGCCGCTCGGCCGGGCGCGGTCGATCGGTGGCCGGGCCAGGATCGGGTCCGCAACTACCCGACCCTGACCCTCGGCCGTCCGGATGGGAGCGGACAGCTCCGGCACTCAGCTCCACGGTGCCAGCCGCCGAACGCCGGCGCGCTCCCGGCAGACACCCCGAAGGCCGTGAGCGCCGGGCCAGGTTAGGCCGACCCGGACCGGCCGGACAAGCCGCGCCGGGCGACCGACGGCGGGACTGATCCCAGGGTGAAAATCAGACAAGCCGGCGTAACGCGACCATGATCGTCGACGCTGTTCGCTTTCGGCACCGGCCTTAGAAGTGGTGCAACAGGTCGCGGAACGCGGCGAGCCGCAACACCCCGCCGTCGGTGGGGTCCAGTTCGTCGTTCTCCAACACCCACGTGTTCACGTTGGGAATGAAGACCGCGTTCAACCCGGCCGCACGTGCCGGCAGGATGTCCGACTTCGGGGAGTTGCCGATCATCCAGGCCCGGGTCGGATCAAGCCGGTGTTCCCGGACCAGCCACCGGTACGTCTCGACGTCCTTCTCGGCGACGATGTGCGCGGCCCGGAAGTGGTGCAGCAGCCCGCAGGCGTCCAGCTTGCGCTGCTGATCCGCCTGGTCGCCCTTGGTGAGCAGCAGCAGCTCGTGCCGGCCGGCCAGCTCGTCGAGCGCGTCGGCCACCCCCGGCATCAGCTCCACCTTGTGCTCGACGAGGGCGACCGCCAGGCGCTCGATCTCCTGGCGCTCGGAGTCGGTGGCCGGCCGTTCACGCAGCCGCTCCAGGCACTCCGCCAGACTGCGCAGGAAGACCTTGCTGCCGTACCCGTGCGCCACCGTGTTGGCCCGCTCGATGTCGTCGAGGATCAATCGGATCTCGGTGCGATCCAACGTGGGGTGGTCGAGCCACCCAAGAAAGTCGTCGATCACCTGCTCGAAGACCACGTTGTTCTCCCACAACGTGTCGTCCGCATCGAAGATCAGCACCTGCGCCTGCCGCCGCGCCGCCGCGCCGTCCGTCATCCCGTCCCCTCCCCATGCCTTCGCCGCCCCGTCGAAGGGACAGGATAGGCGGGAGATCCGCTGTGAATTTCGGATTTTTCCGTGAACCGTCCCGGCCTGACTTTCGTCTGGTGGGTGGGAGAATTCCTCGCGGCCGAGAGGTCGGGACAGCTCATGAGGAGTACGACGTGATCACGATGAACTGGGGTGCCGGCGCGGCGCTGCTGGCGTGCACCGGCGCGCTTGTGGCGTGCGGGAGCGACGCCGACAAGGCGCCGAAGGCCACGCCGACGCCGTCGGGTGCCGTGGCGTCCCCGTCGACGCCACCGGGGGGAACGCCGTCACCGGCGGCACTCGCGACCGACCCCCTGCTGTCCGGCAAGCACGAGGTCACCATGGCGCGGGTGCAGGGACCAGGGAACGCGCTGGAACTCAGCGGCCGCCTTGAGGAGGGCGGCGACACCGGCGGACGCGTCCTGTTCGTTCCGACGCCGATCGGCAACGACCAGTACGTGATCAAGGCTTTCGGCACGAAGGACGATCACCCCGCCAACGACGATCCGTCCTGCTGGCAGGTGAACGCTCTGGACATCGAGCCCGAGCTGACCGTCGAGGCCGCCGTCTGCGATCCGGACAATCCGATCCAGCGGTTCAGCATCACTCCCATGGACGCCGGCACGTACGCGATCGGCAGTGAGACCCGGTTCCTTCTGTACGCCGCCGGCAACGGTCTGATCCTCAAGGAGTTGAGCACCGCGCCGCTGGACAGCACGTTCCGGTTCGTCGACAAGGGGCCGTCCGACCGCCAGCCCCTCAACTGACCAGGGCGCCCGTCACGGCCACCGCAGCAACCGCTTGGCGATCAACACCTCGCGTTCCTCCTGCCCCTCGGGTCGGAGTCGTCCGCCCCGGGTGAGCATCACCACGCCGTGCAGCAGGCTCCAACCCACCTCGGCGAGGGTGTCCGGGTCGCGCCCCTCGGCCAGCGGGGTCAGGGCCGCGCGCAGTTCGGCGAAGACCGCCCGCGGCGCGGCCGGGACCCCACCGACGCCGAGGGCCAGGTCGGGGGTCAGCGCGAGCATCGCGTCATAGACCTCGGGATTCGTGTACGCGAAGTCGAGGTACGCGGAAGCGACAGCCGGCCAGGCCCCCTCGGGGCTGCCGGCGCCCTCCGCGTGCGCCTCCGCCAGATCGGCGGCCAGGTCGGCGAAGGCGCAGACGGCCACGGCGGCGAGGAGAGCGTCGAGATCCGCGAAGTGCCGGTAGAGGTCGCCGACGTCGATGTCGGTCCGCTCGGCGAGGCGTCGGGTGCTCACCCCCGCCCAGCCCTCCGCCTCGGCCAGCTCGCGCGCGACCGTGACGATGAGGTCACGCCGGTCCTGTTCGGTGGCCTTCTCGGCAGGTCCGGGCACGCAGTTGAGCGTAAGGGCGGACACCGACAGCAGTCGCCTGGTGACGGATTGGCGACTGTCGGGGCTGGTCAGACCAGCAGTGCCAGCCGTCCGATGAGGGCCTCCCGCAGGTGGGGTGGCCAGGGAAACAGGGGAGTCGCCACCTGGAGTTGGGCGAGCCCGTGCAGCCCCACCCAGAGCGCCGTCGCGTCGGCGAAGGGATCCGCGCTCGTCGAGAGTCCCTTCGCGGCACACTCGGCGACGGTGCGGTGGATGACCTCGAAGGCGCCCATGCCGAGCACGGCGAGGTCGTCCGCCAACGCCGGCGTCCGATCGCGGGCCTCGCCGGCATCCCAGACCGCCCCGAACATCAGCCGGTACCGGTGCGGCTGGCGCTCGGCGAAGGTCAGGTAGGCAGCGCTTATCGCCCGCAGCCGCTCGGCCGGGTCCCTGTCGTCCGGCCCGGCCAACTCCTGCTCCAGGGCGGCGAACGCGCGCTGGGCGACCACCAGCAGAATCGAGTCCAGGTCCGGGAAGTGCGCGTAGATCGACGGCGCCGAGATGCCGGCCTCCCGGGCCACCGCCCGCAGCGTCACGCTCTGCGGGTCGCCACCGTCCAGCAGCGTGCCGGCGGCGCGGACGATCTCCTCGCGCAACTGGCTGCCTTCGCCACGCTTGTTGCGAGCGCGCGTTCTCGGTGTGGTCACCGTATGACCTTACAGCCGTAAGGCGAACGAAGCCGTTCCTCCGGCCCCACGTGCCACCGCCGACCGTCGCTCGTTAGGTGAGGGGATCATCACGACGGGAGGCCACGTGGTCGTTCGACGGCACCGGGCCGTGGCGGACGGATGAGCGAGCAGCGCGACGAAGGGCTGGTGCGCGACGCCGCCAGCCGGCAACGAGCCACGTTCCTGGAACTCTTTCTCGACCTCGTCTTCGTCTTCGCCCTCACCCGGATCTCGGCACGCGTGATCAGCGACTTCACCGACGGTGGGCGCGGCGTGGTCGCGGGCCTCGGTCAGGCACTCCTGCTGTTCCTGGCGCTGTGGGCGGTCTGGTCGTTGACCGTCTGGTCGACAAGTTGGCTGGACCCGGAGGCGCCGATCGTCCAGGTCGTCATCGTGATGACGGCGGTCGGCGCCATGACGATGGCGGTCGCGGTGCCCGACGGCTTCGGCGCGCGCGCCGCCCTCTTCGCCATCACCTACGTGAGCCTCCAGATCGGCCGCGTGGTCTATTTCCACATCGCCGGGCACGGCCGGCCCGATCCCCGGCAGACCACCCGGGTCCTGGTCTGGTTCGCTCTGAGCGCACCGCTCTGGATCATCGGTGGTCTGGCCGACGAGGGCACGATCCGTGGGCCACTCTGGATCATCGCCGTGCTGATCGACTACACCGGGCTCTACCTCGGGTGGCCGACCCCCCGCATCGGCGCGCAACGGATCGGCGGCCGGGCGATCGCGGCCGGGCACCTGGCCGAGCGCTACCAACAGTTCCTCCTCATCGCGATCGGTGAGGCGATCTTCGTCATCGGTCTGGCGTTCAGCGGCAGCGATTTCCACGCCGACCAGACGGCCGGCTTCGTCCTGGCCCTGGCGACCACAGTGCTGCTCTGGCGGATCTACTTCCACCTGGCGGGGAAGGTGATGGACACCGCCGTCAGCCGCTCGGGCCACGCCGATCGGCTCGCGACCGAGATGGCGTTCGCCCACCTGGTCATGATCGCCGGGATCGTGCTCACCGGCGTTGGCTTCGAACTGCTCATCACCGAGCCGCTCGGGCACCTGCCAGCGGCATGGCTCATCGCCATCCTCGGCGGCCCCGTCGTCTTCCTCGCCGGACGATCAGCCCTCGAATACCAGGTGTTCGCCCGGGTCTCCCGCTCCCGGCTGGCCGGCCTCCTGGCCCTCGGCCTGCTGGTGCCGGCGACGATGCGCCTCAATCCGCTCACCGCCGGTGCCACCGCCGGGGTGGTGCTGCTCGCGGTGGCGGGCGCGGACTCCCGACGGTCACGCCGGCACGCACCGGAGATGCCCACCCCGCCCTACTAGCCCGACCCACACCTCCGCGACGGGCGTTAGGGTCTGGCGTGTGATCACGGTACGCCGCGCGAGCATCGACGATGCCCAGGAACTGGTACGGCTGCGCGGGGTGCTGCTGACCACACTAGACGGTCGCCCGCCGGAGCCCGGCCCGTGGCAGGACGAAGCGCTGGGGACGCTGCGCCGGCGACTGGCGGATCCGGAGGGGACGCTGGCGGCGTACGTCGTCGACAAGCCGGACGCACCCGACGAGCTGGCCGCGTGCGTGGTCGGCGTCATCGAGCACCGGCTCGGCGGCCCGATCAACCCCAGCGGAGCGACCGGGTACGTCTTCAACGTCGCCACCGACCCCGGCCATCGCCGGCGCGGCTACGCCCGAGCCTGCCTCGAAGCGCTGCTGGACTGGTATCACCACCGTGGGGTCACGGTGATCGAGTTGAAGGCCAGCGAGGACGGGGAGTCCATCTACCGGGCCCTGGGCTTCGCACCCACCACCGCTCGGACGCTGCGGCTGACCGTGGTCGACGACGTTGAGCGAATCAGGGCTCGCTTAGCGCCTTGATGCCATGTGTCTGGAGCAGCCCCGGCATCGGGTCGGCGAGGTGCGCACGTCTCGGTTGCGCGATGCGTGCCACGGTGACTGACGCATTGGGTCCCGGGACGTCGTAGGGGCCGCCGCGGGGATAGACCACAAGGGAATTCCCCTGCCAGCCCATTCGCTCGATCTCCGACCACGCGTACGAGCGCCGCAAGCCGCCACGGTCGCGTACCAGCAGCCCGGTGTCGTCGGCCAACACCGCGTTTCGCCAGCGGACGAACGCGAGGACCATCGACACGGCGCCGAGCACCAACCCGCCCCAGCTGACCCAGTCGAGCAGCACCGCGACGACGACCAGGCCGACCACCATCGCGGACGGCACCGCGACGGCGGGCCAGACCCGCGACCGCCCGAGCACGAGCACCTCACCCACCGGCTCCGCTGACTCCCCCATGGACCGAGGGTAGACAGAGGCCCGGTTCGCCGCCCTGCGGGACGTAGGAAGGCATCGACGGCCGCAGGGCGCGGCCACAGATCGAGCACCAGTCGTCCAGCTCGCCGATCTCACTGAGCTGGTCGAGCACGCCGGACAACCCGGATCTCGTCCGGGAGAAGCACCGCAACACCCAGCGGTCCCTCCCGGCGGGCCAGCCACGAAGGGAGAGGCACGCCGCCACCGCACCGTCGTACCACAGACGATCGGCTGGGCCGGTGGCCTCGCGCACCTCCGGGACACCGCTCAGGGTGACCGTCGGCGACACCAGGGTCGCGGTCTCGTAGGTGAGCGTGACGTGCGGCCAACGCCGCACCTCCGCCAGGAGCGCGTGTTTCTCGAGCCGCTGCTCGATGGTGCGGTCGATCAGCCGGTACGGCCAGTTGCCCGGGGCCATGGCGGTGCGCCCGTCGAGCAGGACATCGACGCCCCACGTCCAGGCTCCGTCGAGGGCTGCCGGGAACATCCACCCGAGGTCGGAGGTCCAGCGGAAGTACGCCGGGCCCTCCAGGCCGTACTCCATGTGGTTGCCGTCTGTCTTGAGCCGGTAGGCGAGCCCGCCGTAGCGTTCCTCGAACGCGACGGCGACCGCGACCAGCTCGTCGGGCACCACGGCCAGCGGCCCGTCGGGTCCGTCCGCACTCGCCGACCGCCGGATCCGCTCGGCCGGGGTGCTCGGCCACCGCTCCCCGTGTGTGCCGAGGAAACGGGCCACCCTGGCGGACACCGTCGGATCGTCGAGCACGTGCACCGGAACACCGTACGCCCTCGTCGGGCGTCCACATGCGACCGAGTTGTCTATGCTGCACCGACACCACGACCGTGACCGGGGGCGCAGTGATCAACGCGGTTTTCTTCGATGTTGGTGGGACGATTCTCGACGAGTCCCGTGAGTTCGAGGCCTGGGCCGACTGGTTCGGCGTGCCACGGCACACGCTCTCGGCCGTCCTCGGTTCGGTGATCGCCAGAGGTCTGGACTACCAGGAGACGTTCCGGGCCTTCCGGCCCGACTTCGACCTCGACACCGAGCTTGAGCGCCGGGCCGCCGCGGGCCGGGAGGAGTCGTTCGGCGAAGAGGATCTCTACCCTGACGCGCGGCGGTGCCTGACCTCCCTGAAGGACCAGGGCCTGCTCCTGGGCCTGGCCGGCAACCAACCCGCGCACGCCGAGGCGACCCTCCGCGCACTCGGCCTCCCCGTGGACGTGATCGGCACGTCGCACGGATGGGGGGTGGCGAAGCCGTCACCTGCCTTCTTCGAGCGGGTCGTCCGCGCCGGCGGCGGCGACGCGGCGTCGATCCTGTACGTCGGTGATCGGCCCGACAACGACGTACGCCCGGCCCAGGAGGTCGGGATGCCGACGTGCCTGATCCGGCGCGGCCCGTGGGGTCACATCCTCGACCTCCCCGACGTGGCCGCGCACTGCCTGTTCCGCATCGACTCGCTGGACGAACTGCCGAGCCTGGTCGCGAAACACAACGCCGCGAGCGGTTAGCTCCGAGCGCCGGTCCGATGCGCGCCGCGACACCGGTACACCCGCTGGTCGGCCTTTCGTGCCGTGCGTCCCGGTCAGGACCCGGACCGGGTCCTGACCGGGACCGTCGGTCAGCCGATCCGGTCGGCGGGTCGCCTGCGCCGGGTCACCAGCACGAGGACCATGCCGAGGAGAGCCAGCAGCGCGCCGACGGCCAACGGCGCCGTGAGGGCGTCACCGGTCACCGGCAGGCTCCGCGGTAGGTAGCGGAAGGCCAGGCCACTGGAGACCCCGCCGTCGGTACGTACGGCGACAGTGGTGTTCCCGGCCGCGCAGGCCGGCGTACGGAAGGTCAACGAACGTCCGCCCGACGCCACGGTGACCCCGCTCGCCGGGATGGTCTGACCGCAGATGGTGACCACGGTCCGACCTGGCAGGAAGCCGGAGCCACGGACCGTCACCGTGCTACCGCCGGCGGCCGGCCCCTCGGCCGGGGTCAGCGCGTCGACGACGGGTGGGGCGATCCGGTACGTGAAGCCGTCCGCCCTGACGACGTCGTCGCCGGGCACCTGCACGATCACGTCCACCGGGCCGGGCAGGCCGGGTGGGGTGACCACGGTGATCGTGGTGCCGGCCGGGTTCACGGTGAACCCGGTGCCGGGCACCCCGTCGAAGGTCACGCCGGTCGCGCCGGTGAGGCCGGTCCCGGTGATCGTCACAGTGGTGCCACCCGAGGTCGGCCCGGTGGTCGGGGTCAGCCCCGTCACGGTGGCGTTGCCGCCGCCGGCCAGGTACGCGTAGTCCAGCGGCGCGGACGCGCCACCGCCGGTGCTCACCACCACGACCGCCGGACCGACGGCGCCGGGGGGCGTGACCGCCGTCAACGACGTGCCCTGCGCGTTGACCGTGACGTTGGTGGCCGGGGCACCGTCGAACGTGACAGTCGTGCTCCCGGGCACGAAGCCCGTACCGGTGATGGTCACGGTCTGGCCGCCCGCCTGCGGCCCCTGGTTCGGCGCGATCGTCCCGGCGGTCGGTGCGGCCGCCACGTAGGTGAAGCCGTCCGGCGCGTCCGCGTTCCCACCCGGGAGGAGCACGGTGACGTCCGCCGTGCCAGCCGGCCCCGGCGGTGTGACCACGGTCAGCGACGTGCCGCCCGGGGCGACGACGAGGTTGGTGCCCGGTGTGCCACCGAAGGTCACGCCTGTCGCGCCGGTGAGGCCGGTCCCGGTGATCGTCACCGTCGTGCCCCCCGAGGTCGGTCCGGAGGTCGGCGAGAGTCCGGTGACCACACCGCCACCGGCCAGGTACGTGTAGCCCAGCGGGGGCGCCGTGCCGTTCACCGTGCTGATCACCACCGATGCGGGGCCGACCGCGCCGGCCGGGGTGACCGCCGTGAGGGACGTGCCGTTCGGCGCCACCGTGACACCTGTCGCCGGCACTCCGTCGACGGTGACGGTGGTGCCGCCCTGGATGAACCCCGTACCGGCGATCGTGACGGTCTGGCCGCCCGCCTGCGGGCCCTCGTCCGGCGTGATCGTCGCGGCGGTGGGTGCCGCGGGCGGACGCGCGCAGGTCGCCTCGGCCGCGATCACGGTCCCGATCGGGATGGTCGTCTGTTCGCCGAGGAGGAGGCCCGTCAGGGTGAGGGCGGCCCGAAGGGCGACCGCGGCGGCACCGTCGGCTGTCGTCGTCTCGGTCCGGGTCAACGAGGCGTTCAGGCTCGCGCCTACCAACCCCGGCACCACCACGGGCACACTCGCCACGACGGGAGGGCCGTTCGGCTCCGGCGTCGCCGCCGAGCCGAAGAGTTCCAGCCCGACAAGCGTGGTGCCGGCGCTTGTCGCGCCGGCCTGCGGACAGGTCGCGGTGGCGGTGGCCTCGGTCAGGCCCACCACGTCGACGCTGAGCACGGCCAGGTTGAAGTCGGTGACGCGGGCGGACGCCGACGAGGAGGCCGCCGCACGGGTGGCGGACACCTCCACGGTGCCGCTGGCGGTCATACCGATCGCCCCGGGCAGCGAGACGGCCCTGTTGTCGGTGTCGGTGCCGCCTCCGGGCGGGGCGGTGGCCGTGCCGATTGTCGCGTCGGCGCTGATCACGGGCGTGCCGAGCACCACCGCGGACAGGTCGACGACCACACCTCGCGCACTCGCGTCACCAGGCGCCGCCCAGGCCGGCGTCCCCAATCCCAGGGTTGCCAGGCCGACGACAAGCATCGCCGTGGATGCGGTCGTGATTCTTCGCAGGACAGAGCTCACCAATTTCCCCCGTTCAGTTCGACTGACGGGCGTGCTCGGCGGTCGACACCCGTCAACGACTGAACGAAAACAAACAGGACAAGTTATGGCATTAGGTACATTTCAACCTGGGTGTGGCGACGACTCGTCGCTACCGCCCCCCGCCCGCCGCCGCCCCCCGGGCATGATCGCGCTCGATCCACGTTGTAGTGGTGTCGCTGGCGCCCGGAGGCCACTCGATCCTGGATCGAGCGCGATCATGCGGCGGGCGACGGGGGACGGGCGACGGGCGGCGGGCGGCGGGCGACGGGCGACGGGCGGCGGGCGGCGGGGGACAGCAACCGAGGACGATGGCCCTATTGCTGCGCCACCGGCCAGCTGGTCAGCGACGTCGACGGTCCGCAGTCCTGCTGATCGGCCTGACCCCGACAGACCTTGAGCTGACCGGTCACCGTCGGGAGGTAGCCGTAGAAGCGGGTGGCCACCGGCGTGGTCCCGGCACCGCACCGACTCGCGACCTGGGTCCAGGGCAACGGGAAGAAGTCGCGCCGCCACTGCACCCAGACCGCATGGCAGCCGGCACCTGTCGTCGCCAGTTGCCCCTCGACCACCACGTCGGGAATGACCTGACCAGGCCGGGTCTCCAACCAGCGTCCACCGCTCGCGGTGGCCGCACCGTGCGATGCCGACCACGGCACCACGGTCGGCGCCGCGACGGCCTGGGCCGGAGCCCCCGCGGCTGGGGCGGCGACGCCGATCAGGGAGAGCGTGGCGATTGTCGCCACGACGCCGGTACGAAACTTCTGCATGATTCCTCCTGTCGAGAAGTCTGCCCACGAGAACGGAGTCGACACCATGATCAAGCGTCGACGTGGCCTACGGTTTCTGGCGGTCTTCGCCCTGACCCTGCCGATCCTGTTGGCCGTCCTGCGCGACGGTGACCTCGACGGCGGCATCTGGGCGACGGCGCTCGTCATCGCCTTCGTCCTCGGAGCGGCTTTCGCGTCGATCGGTGGCCAGGAAGCGACACCCTCACCTCATCCCCGTGTGGCGGCAAGGATCTTTCGATCACGAACATAGCCGTACGCCAATGGGCCCGGCGTCCGCCAGATTGCTGATCCTGCGGTCAGCGACGCAGGGTGAGGATCAGGTCGGCCACCAGGGCCGTCCAGCCGGTCTGGTGCCAGGCGCCCAGGCCCGCACCGTTGTCACCGTGGAAGTACTCGGGGAACGCGATCAGGTCCCGCCAGTCCGGGTGGGTCTGGAACATCTGAGCGGCGCCGTAGATCGGCCGTCGACCCCAGTCGTCCTGGGTGAACAGCGAGATCAGCCGGGCCGAGAGATCGTCGGCGATCTCGTCGAGCGAGCGTTTCACCCCGGAGCGGGTCGGATATTCCACCTGGAGGTCGTCGCCGAAGAACGCCGCGTAGTCGCGCAGCGCGCTGATCAGCAGGAAGTTCGTCGGCATCCAGATCGGTCCACGCCAGTTCGAGTTGCCGCCGAACAGCCCGCTCGTCGACTCGGCCGGCTCGTAGCCGACGGAGAACTCCTGCCCACCGAGGGTGACGGAGAACGGCTTGTCCAGGTGCGCGCGGGACAGCGTCCGCAGACCGAAGTCGGAGAGGAACTCGTCGGGGTCGAGCATCCGGGCGAGCAGCCGGACCACCTGCTCCTGGCCCACCATGGACAGCAGCCGCTGCTGCCGGCCGTCGGGGCCCAGCCGGCGGGTGCCGATCACCTCCGCGTACTCCGGGCGGTTGGTGAGGAACCAGCGCAACCGCGCGCCCAGCTCCGGTAGGCGGTGCAGGGTCTTCGCGGTGAGCCGGGTGGTCGCGGCCAACGGCAGCAGGCCGACCACCGAGCGGACCTTCAGCGGCACCTTCGTGCCGTCGGCGAGGCGCAACACGTCGTAGAAGAAGGCGTCCTCGTCGTCCCACAACCCCTGCTCGTACGCGGCGGCGGCGATGTAGAGGAAGTGTTCGAAGAACTTGGTGGCGGTGTCCACCCAGGTCCGGTCGTGCTCGGCGAGGACGATCGCCATGTCCAGCAGGTTGAGGGCGTACATGGCCATCCAGCCGGTGCCGTCGGACTGCTCCAGCACGCCGGCCACCGGCAGCGCCGCCGACCTGTCGAACGGCCCGACGTTGTCCAGCCCGAGGAACCCGCCCTCGAAGACGTTGTTGCCGCCGGTGTCCTTGCGGTTGACCCACCAGGTGAAGTTGAGCAGCAGTTTGTGCATCACCCGGGCCAGGAACTCGTAGTCCTGCCCTCCGTCGATCTCGAACACCTTCAGCGCCGCCCACGCGTGCACGGGCGGGTTCACGTCACCGAACGCCCACTCGTACGCCGGGATCTGCCCGTTGGGGTGCAGGTACCACTCGCGCAGCAGGAGCAGGATCTGCTCCTTGGCGAAGCCCGGGTCGACCCGGGCGATGCTCACGCAGTGGAAGGCCAGGTCCCAGGCCGCGTACCAGGGATATTCCCACGGGTCAGGCATGGAGATGACGTCGAAGCTGGTCATGTGCCACCAGGCGCTGTTGCGCCCGTGTCGGCGCCCGGCCGGCGGCGTGGAGCCCGGGTCGCCTTCGAGCCAGCGTTTGACGTCGAAGTGGTAGAACTGCTTGCCCCACATCAGCCCGGCGATGGCCTGCCGGGCCACCAGCGCCTCGTCGGCGGTGGCGGCCGGCGGGATCACCCCGGCGAAGAACCGGTTCGCCTCGGCCCGCCGCGCCCACACGACGGCCTCGAAGCCCTCGCTGAGGTCGGCCGGCGGAGGCGGCGCGGCGGCCGGCGGCGACGCGGTGCGGGTCAGCCGCAACCGGATCTGGCGCTGCCCGCCGGCCGGCACGTCGAGCACGTAGTGCAGCGCGCCCTTGGTGCCCTCCCGCGCGGGGTTGACGGTGGCCGCGCCGTTGACGACGTGGTCGTTGATGCCGTCCTTCGGGTACGGCGAGCGGCCGGGCAGGCCCCAGAGCCGCTCGGCGTTCGTGTCGTTGTCGCAGAGCAGCGGCACCGGGCCGCCGTCACCCTCCAGCAGCAGTTGACCGAGCACGCGGTGCTCGCCGACGAGCCGGGTGCCCTGGCCGGTCAGCGTCGGGATGCGGTCACCACCGGGCAGGCCCCAGGCCCACGTGTTGCGGAACCACAGGGTGGGCAGCACGTGCAGGGTCGCCGCCCGGTCGCCCCGGTTGGCCACGGTGATCACCATGCACAGGTCGGTCGGGGACGCCTTGGCGTAGTCGACGGTCACCGCCCAGTACCTGTCGTCGTCGAAGATCCCGGTGTCGACAAGCTCGTACTCGGTGTCGTCGCGGCCGCGTAACGCGTTCACCGCGACGAGTTCGTCGTACGGGAAGGCGGCCTGCGGGTAGTGGTAGCGCCAGCGCATCCAGGAGTGGGTGGGCGTGGAGTCCTCGTACCACCAGTATTCCTTGACGTCCTCGCCGTGGTTGCCGCTGTCGCCGCCGAGGCCGAACATCCGCTCCTTGAGGATCGGGTCCTTACCGTTCCACAGCGCGAGGGCGAAGGCGAACGTCTGTCGTTCGTCGCAGACGCCGGCCATCCCGTCTTCGTTCCAACGGTAGGCTCTGGACCGCGCGTGGTCATGCGGGAAGTAGTCCCAGGCCGTACCGTGCTCGCTGTAGTCCTCCCGTACCGTCCCCCACGCCCGTTCGGACAGATAGGGACCCCATGCGCGCCAGTCCTGCTCCCCCGAGTCAGCCTGGGCGAGCCGGAGCCGCTCGGCGTCGGGTGGCGAGGCGTCGGAGGACGATCGGTCAGTGATCACGTGCACATCTTTGACGTCGCCGCGGTACTTGACCACAGCGGCCATTCTCGTCGTGGCGTGTTACACCCCGCCGCCGGTGGAGGAAAGTTGATTGACATTCACTTCGGCCCGCAGCTCTGCGGCGATCTGACCAGCGCGGCCAGCCGGGAGTGGCTGGTTCCCGACGGTCTCGGCGGCTACGCGATGGGCACCGTCGCCGGGCTGCGGACCCGCCGCTACCACGGTCTGCTCGTGGTCCCCGGCGAAACCCCGGCGTCCCGTCAAGTGGGACTGGTCAGTCTGGACCCGGCGGTCACCCTGCCGTCCGGGGCGCGGGTGCGGCTCGGCGCGCACGAGTGGTCCTCCGGCGACGTGGACCCGCGCGGCTTCGAGCTGTTGGAACGCTTCGACCTGGTCGACGGGCTACCCCGGTGGCGGTGGCGGATCGGCTCGGTGGTGATCGAGCGGGAGCTGGCCATGTTGCCCGGCCGCTCCTGCGTGGCGGTGGTGCACCGGCTGATCGCCGGCGGTCCCGTCCGGCTGGAGCTGTCCGCCGCCTGCACCTGGCGCGACGCGCACGGCGAGCGGCGGGCCGACGGCCCGATCCCGCAGGTCGAGGCGGTGGCCGACGGTGCGGTCGTCGAGGGCGCGTACCGGCTGGCCGGGCCGGGCTGGACGCCCGAGGGGCAGTGGTGGCTGGGCGTGCACCACCGCGAGGAGGCCAACCGGGGCCTGAACGCGGACGAGGACCTCTGGTACGCGGGACGTTTCGTCGGCGAGCTGACGCGCCCCGGCGACACGGTGTCGGTGCGGGCCTGGGCCGGCCAACTCGCCCTCGACCCTGAGCCACCGTCGGCGGAGGAGATCGTGGCGACGGCCCGGCGGCGCAACCGGCAGGTGGTGGCGACGGCGAAGCCGGTCGACGACGTGGAGGCCACCCTGGTGCTGGCCGCCGACGCGTTCGTGGTGCGCACGAACGATGCGGCGGCGGACGTGGTCGCCGGCTACCCGTGGTTCGGGGCCTGGTCCCGGGACACGATGATCTCGTACGAGGGGTTGTTCCTCTGCACCAATCGGGCCGCCGAGGGGCGCGAGCTGCTGCGGTCGTACGCGGCGACGCTGTCCGAGGGGATGCTGGCCAACACGGCCGACACCGGGCGGGTGGAGTACAACACCGTCGACGGCACGTTGTGGTTCCTGCACGCGGTGAGCCGGCACGTGACGGTCACCGGTGACACCGATCTCGGCGACGAGTTGCTGCCCGCACTGCGTGCGGTGATCGACGCCCACGTGGCGGGCACCCGGTACGGGATCGCCGTCGACCCGGCCGACGGGTTGCTCGGCCAGGGCGCCCCCGGCACCGCGCTGACCTGGATGGATGCCCGGGTGTACGGGGTGCCGGTCACCCCGCGTACCGGCAAGCCGGTCGAGGTCAACGCGTTGTGGATCAATGGGCTGGCCGGGCTCGCCGAGCTGACCGAGTTGGCCGGGCAGGACGCCGACGAGCTGTGGCGACGGCACGGGCAGGCGACCGCCTCGTTCCGGGAGCGTTTCCCGGCGCCGACCGGCTGGCTGCACGACGTGCTGGACGCGCCCGCGCCGGCGTACCCCCTGGGTGGCGCGGCCCTGCACGACGACGACGCGTTGCGTCCCAACCAGTTGCTGGCCTGGTCTCTGCCGTTCGCGCCGCTGGAGCCGGACGAGGCGACGTTGCGCCGGGTGGCGGACGGGCTGCTCACCCCGCTCGGGCCGCGCAGCCTTGCCCCGGATTCGCCGGAGTTCGTGGGCCGGCACCGGGGTGGCCCCGCCGAGCGCGACGGGGGCTATCACCAGGGCACGGTGTGGCCGTGGCTGCTCGGCCCGTACGTGGACGCCGCCCGCCGGGGCAAGATGTCGGTCGATGACACGTTCGTTGGGATTGAGTCTCATCTGACCGAATATGGATTAGGCTCGGTAAGCGAGACGGCCGACGGCCTCGCGCCGCACGCCGCGACCGGCTGCCCATTCCAGGCGTGGTCGGTGGCCGAGCTGCTGCGGGTGCGCCGAAAGGGCCAGTAGCGCTTTACACGACCGCAACGGTGGTGTCGCCGCCGGTTATCTCGATCCCGGCAGGATTGGCCCCGATCCAGACGCGACGGCGACATCACTTCCGGTGTCGGTCGGCGCGCGCCCGGGGACAACTCAAAGGGGGCCGCATGTCACCCGACGCCCACGTGATCGACATTCACGCCGCCCGGCAACTGCGGGTGCTGATGCTGTCCTGGGAATACCCGCCGGTGCTCGTCGGCGGCCTCGGGCGCCACGTGCACGCGCTCTCCGTCGCCCTCGCCGCCGCCGGCCACGAGGTCACCGTCGTCACCCGCCACACCGACGGCGCACCCATGGAGGAGTACGCCGACGGCGTCCGCATCCTGCGCGCCCCCGAAGACCCGGTCGCCTTCCCCCTCGCCACCAGCTCCCTGCTGGCCTGGACCATGGCCTTCAACCACACCCTCACCCGCACCGCACTGCGCGCCACCCAGGCCGGCGCCTACGACGTCATCCACGCCCACGACTGGCTCGTCGCCCACACCGCCATCTCCCTGGCCGAGCACCTGGACCTGCCCCTGGTCACCACCATGCACGCCACCGAGGCGGGGCGGCACCAGGGCTGGCTGCCCGAGGAGATGAACCGCACCATCCACGGCGTCGAGCAGTGGCTCAGCAGCGAGTCCGGCCGGGTGATCGTCTGCTCCGGTTACATGCGTGAGCAGGTGAAGGCCCTGTTCGACACCCCGGCCACCCAGGTCGACGTGGTGCCCAACGGAGTCGACGGCCGGGCCTGGCGGGCCCGTCCGCGCGCGGTCGCGTCGGCCCGGGCACGGTTCGCCGGGGACGGCCCGTTGATCGGGTACGCCGGCCGGCTGGTCTACGAGAAGGGCGTCCAGCATCTCGTGCACGCGGTCCCCCGGCTGCGCGAGCGGCACCCGGGTCTGCGCGTGGTGATCGCCGGCGACGGCCCCTACCGGCCCGAGTTGGAGGCCCAGGCCCGACGGCTGGCGCTCGGCTCGACCGTCCGGTTCACCGGTTTCCTCGACTCCACCCAACTGCCGGCGATGCTCGGTGCCACCGACGCGACGGTGGTGCCCAGCCTCTACGAGCCGTTCGGCATGGTGGCGCTGGAGGCGGCAGCCGCCGGGGCGCCACTGGCGGTGGCCCGCACCGGTGGCCTCGCCGAGATCGTGGAGTCCGGCGTGACCGGGGTGACGTTCCCGCACAGCGACCCGGACGCGCTCGCCGGCGCGGTCGGTCAACTGCTCGACGACGAGATCTTCGCCCGCCGGGTGGCCCGCCGAGCCCGCACCATGGTCGGCGAACAGTACGGGTGGGCCACCATCGCCGCCCGCACCGCCGCCAGCTACGCCGCGGCCCGCCGGGAGCACGGCCCCCTCCAGGCCCGGCGTGCCTCCGCCCGACTGGCCGGCGCACATGCCCGGATCGCCATCCCGGAGGGCAACCTGCTGGCGCGCGTCGACCACGCCGCCTGCTGAGCCGGGTCGGACTACCGATAGGTGACTTCCGATCCGCTGGTTAGGGTGTAGCCCGGACAGCGGTTGAGGAGGAGCGTGCGCAGGTGCTGATCGCCGGTCGGTACCGGCTGCTCGACCTGGTGGGGCGCGGGGGCATGGGTCGGGTGTGGCTGGCCCGCGACGAGATGCTGCACCGCGAGGTCGCGGTCAAGGAGATCGTGCCGCCGACGTGGTTGACCGACCACGAGCGGGCCGAGGTGCGCTCGCGCACCCTGCGGGAGGCGCGCGCCGCGGCCCGGCTCAACCATCCCGCCGTGGTCCGGCTCTACGACGTCATCCCGGTCGACGGCAGCCCGTGGATCGTGATGGAGTACGTCCCCTCCCGCACACTTCAGGACCTGGTGGACGCCGAGGGGCCACTGGAGCCGTCGCACGCCGCCCGGATCGGCCTCGCCGTCCTCGACGCGCTGCACGCCGCGCACACCGCCGGGGTGCTGCACCGCGACGTCAAGCCCCAGAACGTGCTGGTGGCGCACGACGGGCGGGTGATGCTCACCGACTTCGGGCTGGCCACCTTCGACGGCGGCGACGGCGTGACGACCCGCCCCGGCATGGTCCTCGGCTCCCCGCAGTACGTGGCCCCGGAGCGCGCCGCCGAGGGTGCGTCCACTGTCGCCGCCGACCTGTGGTCGCTCGGGGCGACCCTGCACGCCGCCGTGGAGGGCCGCTCCCCGTACGCCCGCAGCACCGCGATGGCCACCCTGAGCGCACTGGCCGCCGGACCGCCGGACCCGGCACCGCACGCCGGGGCGCTCGCGCCGGTACTCGCGGGGTTGCTGCGCCGCGACCCGCGCGACCGCCTCGACCACGACGCGGCCCGCCGGTTGCTGGTCCACGCCGCGACCGGCCACACCGACCCAACCCCGACGTCAGCGTCGGAGTCCACCTCGGCGTCGGGGTCGGCGCCCACGTCGGGGTCGGGGCCACGGTCGAGGTCGGGGACGGGGTCGGGATCGGGGTCCACGTCGGGGTCCACGCCCTCGTCGGGGTCGGGGTCGGCGGGCCGGCTCGACCTGACGACGGAGGAAGCGCCCGCCGGGGCCGTCGAGCTGGCCGATCAGGAGCTGACGATTCCGCTGCCCCAGCCCGGTCCGGCCGCCGGACCGGGCACCCCGGTTGCGGTGCTCGACGGATCGAAGAGGCGGCGCACGACGCGGCGGGCCGCGCTGGTCGCCGTGTCCCTCCTGGTGGCCGTGGCCGCCGGTGTCGGCACCGCGCTGACCGTCACCGCCGACCAGCCCACCGACACCGCCGCCCGGCCCTCCGACCCACCGCCGTACGCCCCGCCGGGCGGCGGGGGCCCGGACGGCCCGTACGGTCCCGGCCCGGACCGTCGCCGACCACCGCCCGGCGGGCCCGGCGTGCCTCCACCACCGTTCGCCTGCGTCCGCCCGGACATCGCCGGCGCGCCGGTGCCGGCCCGCGCGCCGGCTTCCGGCGAACGGTTCCGGCCGCCGTCCGGCTGGGTCTGGCACGCCGACGCCGCCGGCTTCCGGGTCTCCGTGCCGGCGACCTGGCACTACTCCCGGGACGGCGTGGTGGCCTGTTTCCAGGACCCGGCGACCGGGCGGGCGTTCAGCGTCGCCGCGGGTGGCGCCGCCGATCCGCTGGCCGGCTTGCGGGCGGTCCGCGACGCGGCGGCCGGGGCCGGGGCGCTACCGGAGTACGGCGAGATCCGGCTCGCCCCGAGCGACGGGGGCGCGGAGTGGGAGTGCCGCTGGAGGGCGCCGAACGGGCCACTGCTGCACGCCCGACAACTCGTCGTCGGCACCGACCCCTGGACGTTGGGTTGGATCACCGCCGACGAGGACTGGGCGGCGGCCGACGCCGACTGGGCGGTGGTGCGAAAGAGTTTCCGACCACCCCGCTGACCTGCACCGTACGGCCATGATCCGGGCCACCGTCCGGCGTGGATCGAGGCCGCTCAGCGGATGAGAATGCCGGCACCTGTGGCTATCGTGTAACCCGGGGTGACCAAGGGGGAGCGACCGTGCATCAGTTGCTGATCGCGGGTCGGTACCGGCTGCTCGACCTGGTCGGCACCGGCGGGATGGGTCGGGTGTGGCTTGCTCGTGACGAGATGCTGCACCGCGACGTCGCCGTGAAGGAGGTCGTGCCGCCGTCCTGGCTGGCCGAGGCCGAGCGCGAGGAGTCGCGGCTGCGGACGTTGCGCGAGGCACGCACGGCGGCCCGGCTCAACCACCCGAACGTCGTCCAGATCTACGACGTGGTGCACGACCGGGAGAGCCCGTGGATCGTGATGGAGTACGTGCCGTCCCGGTCGGTCCAGCAGATCATCGGCGCCGAGGGCCCCCTGAGCCCGCAGCGCACCGCCCAGATCGGATTGGCGGTGCTCGCCGCACTGCGGGCCGCGCACGCCGCCGGGGTGCTGCACCGCGACGTGAAGCCGCACAACGTGCTCGTCGCCGACGACGGGCGGGTGGTGCTCACCGACTTCGGGCTGGCCACCTTCGACGGTGGTGAGGGTGCGATGACCGGGCCGGGCACGGTGCTCGGCTCACCGCAGTTCGTCGCGCCGGAGCGGGCCCGCGAGGGGGTGTCGGATCCGCGTACCGACATGTGGTCGTTGGGAGCGACGCTCTACGCGACGGTCGAGGGCCAGTCACCGTACGCCCGGTCCAGCGCGATGGCGACCCTCAGCGCGCTGGCCACCGACCCACCGGACCCGATGCGCCGCGCCGGTCCGTTGCGCCCCGCGCTCAACGGCCTGCTGCAACGCGACCCCTGGCGGCGGTTGACCGCCACCGAGGTGGAGCCGCTGCTGCGCAGTGCCGCGGCGAGCCACGACCAGCCGGTCGGGCCGGCGCGGTCCTCGGCGGTGGCCGCGGTGCGCGACGCGAGCCGGTCCGTCCTGCCCGACCGGGCCGAGCCGGACACCCCACCCGGCGATTCGCCGACACCCGCTCGCCCGACGGAGAAACGGCCCGGCAGGCGGCGTCTGCTCGTCCTGGTCGCAGCGGCCACCGCCGTGCTCGTCGCCGCGGGTGTGACGCTGGCACTTGTCGACCACGACAGCGCGCGGACACCACCGTCGGGGTCGGGAGGCGGCGCGCCGACGCCCCGGCCGGCCGCGTTCGCCTGCGCGGCGCCACCGCCATCGACTGCCACTCCGGTGGCTTCGGTGTCGCGCCCCGCGAACGCGCCGTACCAACTGCGCCAGGGCTGGACCTGGCACGACGATCCGACCGGGTTTCGGATCGCCGTGCCGGTGGGCTGGACACGCTGGACCGAGGGGGCCGTGACCTGCTTCCGGGAACACGACGGCGCCCGGGTGCTCAGTGTCGAGGCGGGGCCGGCGCGGGCCGACCCGGTGGCGTACTGGGAGGCCGAGGAGGCCCGGCTCACCACCGGCGAGGCGCTGCTGAACGGCTACCTCCGGGTGGACATCTCCGCGATGGACATCTTCGAGGGCGGCGCGGTCTGGGAGTGCGGCTGGGAGAACGCCGCCGGCGAACAACTGCACAGTTTCCGGTTGCTGGCCAACACCTCGGCCGAACGCTCCTACACCGTCTCGTGGTTGACAAAAGAGTTCGACTGGCAGGTCAACGCGGCATACTTGCCGATGATCCGGCAGAGCTTCACCCCCGCGATGTGACCGTGTCCGATGTGGACCTTCCGGGTGATGCCCCTGCGGCGCCGACGCTGACTACAGTGGCGTAGTTTTGGCGCTCAAGATCCCTGGGGAGGGTGAGCCGAGATGATGGGACCGCAACACGCGCTGTCCGGCGCGGCGGCGTGGTTGGCCGGGTCCTGGGCACTGGACCAGTTCGCCGACTATCACCAGTCGCCGCTCGCGTTGGCGGTGGGCACCGCGGTGTGTGCCGGTGGCGCGCTCTTTCCCGACCTCGACATGTCGGGCAAGGTGACCAAGAACCAGGGTGGGGCCACGGTGGCTCGTACCTTCGGCGTCTTCTCGCTCTTCGCCGCCGAGGTGATGGAGAAGATCTCGCTCGGGGTCTACTACGCCACGAAGCTCAGCAGGGACCCCCGCCGCAACAACGGGCACCGGACGCTCACCCACACGCTGCCGTTCACCCTGCTGGTTGGCTGGGGCACCACCGCGCTCTGCGCCGCGTACGGCAAGTGGGCCGTCATCACCATCCTGTTCTTCATGTTCGGCCTGGCGATGCGGGGGCTGTTCGACGAGTGGGCCGAACGCGCCGGATGGGTGATCATCACGCTCGCCTCGGCCGGGGCCGCCTGGTTCACCTTCGCCAACCTGCCGGGAGGTCGCGGCTATCCGCTGATCGGCACGGCCCTGGGCGTGGGCTGCTTCGTGCACATCCTCGGCGACATGATCACCAGAGCGGGCGTGCCGATCCTCTGGCCAATCCCGATCAAGCGGCGGATGTGGACGATGATCGGCCTACCGAACAGCATCGCCCTGCGGGTCGGTAGCAAGGCCGAGGTGGTCGGGATGCGCATCGCACTGACAGTCGTCTCGGCGCTCGCCACCGTCGGCCTGATCGCGCCCTCGGTGCTGAGCCGGTTCGACATCGACCTCTGACCAACCCGCCCCCGCACCACTCCCCGCACCGCCCTCGCGCACCGCGCGGCGAGCCCGGCGAGCCCGGCGAGCCCGGCGAGCCCGGCGAGCCCGGCGAGCAAGATCCGCTCAAGATCAGGGATGTTGCTGCCTCCCGCGCGCCGGAGGCAGCAACATCGGTGAAGTTGCGCGGATCTTGGAAGGCGCGCGGCGCGGCGCGGGGTGTGCGGTCCGCGGTGCGGGGTGTGCGGTGGGGTGCGGGGTGCCTGAGGGCGATGCCGCCGCACCCTTGCCCGCGCCCTCGCCCTCGCCCTTGCCCGCGCCCTCGCCCGCGCCCCTGCCCTTGCCCGCGCCCTTGCCCGCGCCCTCGCCCGCGCCCGCGCCCGCGCCCTCGCCCTCGCCCTCGCCCTCGCCCTCGCCCTCGCCCTCGCCCTCGCCCTCGCCCCCAAGATCGTGCTCGATCCTTGTTGTAGTGGCCTCCGTTGCCAGCCGAGGGGACTACAACCAGGATCGAGCACGATCTTGATGGGTGCCCCCTCCGGGACGCAGCGGGGGACGCACCAGTGGGGCGCGAGGCGCCGTGGAGGGGCGGGCGCGGGGTGTCGCGGGACCGCTGAATTGTTTTCGACATCGGCTATTGACGTCGCCGTAACAGGTGGCCTAGCGTCCTGTCGAACCGCTTCGTCGAAACGTTTCGACGCACAGACGGGGGCGGTCCCGACCCGGCCGAAGGAGGCACGCGTGGCCACCATGCACGACGTCGCCCGCCTCGCGCAGGTCTCGGTCAGCACCGTCTCGTACGTGCTCACCGGCGCTCGGCCGATCTCCCAGGCCACCCGGGCCAAGGTGCTCGCCGCGATGGCGGAGCTCGACTACCAGCCCAACGCGATGGCCCGTGGCCTGGCCAGCCGGCGTAGCCGCATCCTCGGCCTGCTCATGCCAATGGACGAGCGCGGCCTCGGCGCCACCGAGACCGCCTTCGTCACCGGCGCCGCCTCGGCGGCCAGCGCGGCCGGCTACCACCTGGTGCTCTCGCCGGTCGGCGGCGGCGACCTCGACGACCTGCGGCGGCTGGCCACCCAGCGGATGCTCGACGGCGTCGTGTTGATGGAGGTCCAGCTCGCCGACGAACGGGTCACAGTGGTCCAGGAGGCCGGCGTGCCGCTTGTGTTGATCGGTCGGACCGGCGACACCAGCGCGCTCTCCTACGTCGACATCGACTTCGACCAGACCGTCCGGGAGGCAGTCGCGCACCTGGTCGGCCTGGGGCACCGGCGGATCGTCTACGTCAACCACTCGGCCGCGACGGTCGCCAGCGGTTACGGGCCCGCGCTGCGTACCCGGGACGCCTTCGTCGCGGCGATGACCGCACACGGCCTCGACCCGCTGATGATCACGGCCGAGGACAGCGCCGCCGGCGGTCGTGCCGCCCTGGCCGACGCGTTCGCGCAGGCCCCGGAGCTGACCGCCGTGCTGGCCATGAACGAGACCGCGATCTTCGGGATTCTCGGCGAGCTGACCGGCCGCGGGTTGTCGGTGCCCGACGACGTCTCCGTCGTCTCGATGGTCACCTCGCCGCAGGTGGCCGAACTGGCGACCCCGGCGCTGACCGCGATGACGTCGCCCGGTTCGGCGCTGGGTCGGATCGCGATCGAGGCGCTGGTGCGCCACCTGGACGGCGCCGGCAGTCGGCTCCACCAACAACTGCTGCCGTGCGCGCTGGAGATCCGGGGCTCGACAGCCGCACCACGAAGCCGCCACCTCATGGGGGCTGATCAGTAGAAACGGCCCGCCGCCGCGCGGCAACGCGACGACGGGCCCCGATGCAGTACCGCTAGATACTCAACGAGGAGGATAGTAATGCAGCGATTCCGCCGGATCGTCGCCGCGCTCGCCCTGGCGGCGACCGCGACGACAACCGTGGCCGCCTGCGGCGGTGGTGACAACGGGGACGACAGCGACGCCAAGGTTCTCAAGCTCTGGCACTACGAGAGCGAGAACAGCGCCATGGGGGTCGGCTGGAACCGGGCCATCGAGATCTTCAAGAACGAGCACCCGGGCGTCGAGGTGCGCTTCGAGCGTAAGGCGTTCGAGCAGATCCAGCAGAACGCCGGCATGATCATCAACTCGTCCGAAGGCCCGGACATCATGGAGTACAACAAGGGCAACGCGACCGCCGGTCTGCTTTCCAGCCAGGGCCTGCTCTCCGACCTCAGCGCCGAGGCCGACAAGCGCGGCTGGGCCGGCAAGCTCAGCCCCAGCCTGCAGACCACCGCCCGCTACAGCGACAAGGGCGTGATGGGCTCGGGCAAGTGGTTCGGCGTGCCGAACTACGGCGAGTACGTCACGGTCTACTACAACAAGGACCTGTTCCAGCGCAACGGCGTCAAGGTGCCGACGAGCATGGCCGAGATGACCGCCGCGATGGACACCTTCGTCGGCAAGGGCATCACCCCGCTGGGCATGGCCGGCGCCGAGTACCCGGCCGGGCAGCTCTTCTACCAGCTCGCCCTGTCCAAGGGCGACCGGCAGTTCGTCGACAACTACCAGCTCTACAAGAACCCTGTCGACTTCAAGGCCGACCCGCTCAAGTACGGCGCGGACACCTTCGCCCAGTGGGTGCAGAAGGGCTACGTCGCGAAGAACTCGGCAAGCCTCAAGGCCGAGGACATGGGCACCGCCTTCATCGGCGGCAAGGTCCCGATGATCGTCTCGGGTAGCTGGTGGTACGGCCGGTTCAAGACCGAGATGAAGGCCAACTGGGACACCTTCCTCTTCCCCGGCAACACCCTGCAGGCCGGCTCCTCCGGCAACCTGTGGGTGGTCCCGGAGAACAGCAAGGCCAAGAGCCTGGCGTACGACTTCATCGACATCACCCTGCGTCCGGAGATCCAGGACCTGATCGGCAACAACGGTGGTGTCCCGATCGCCGCCGACGCGTCGAAGATCAGCGACCCGAAGGACCGCAAGCTGATCGAGGACTTCAACACGGTCAGCAAGTCCGACGGGCTCGCCTTCTACCCGGACTGGCCGGTCCCCGGCTACTACGACGTGCTGGTCTCCGGCTTCCAGGGCCTGATCAACGGGTCCAAGTCTCCCGACCAGGTCCTCGACACGATCGCCAAGCCGTACGCCGATGGCGTCAAGGAGATCACCGGCAAGTGACACGGCGAGCGGCGGGCGCGACCGGCACGACCGGCGCGTCCGCCCGCCCCGCCGGGAAGGATCTTCCATGGCAGTCTCCGAGACCGTCGCCGCCACACCGCCGGCCGCGACGCCCACCCCGCCCGCGCCCCGCCGCAGACGCCGCGGCCGCAACGCGGCGTACTGGCTCTACCTGCTCCCCGGAGCGGTGCTCTTCCTCCTGGTCATCGGTGCGCCGCTGATCGGCACCCTCTACCTGTCGCTGACCAAGTGGTCGGGCATCGGCGACCCCCGGTGGGTCGGCCTGGACAACTACCAGCAGTTGCTGCAGGACGACGTGTTCTGGGCGTCGTTCCGCAACACCGTCTGGATGATCGTGGCGATGGTGGTGGTGCCCACACTGCTCGGGCTGCTGCTCGCCGCGGTGCTCTTCGACGTCATCGGTCGACGGTTCAAGCCCCGCACCGCCGCCGCGCTGCGGGCCGCGTTCTATCTTCCGCAGGTGCTGCCCGTCGTGGTGGCCGGCATCGTCTGGGGCTGGATCCTGCGCCCCGACGGGGCGTTCAACAGCCTGCTCGACGCGGTCGGTCTCGGCGCGCTGCGCCACGACTGGCTCGGCGACCCGGGCACCGCCCTGCCGGCCGTGATGGCGGTGATGATCTGGGTGCAGATCGGCTACCCGGTGGTCGTCTTCATGGCGGCGCTCCAGCGGGTCGACCCCGAACTGTACGAGGCGGCCGAGGTCGACGGCGCGAACTGGCTGCACCGGTTCCGGGCGATCACCCTCCCCCAGATCCGGCCGGAGACATTCGTGGTGGCGCTGACCTGCACCATCGCCGCGTTGAAGGTGTTCGGGCCGATCTTCGCCCTGACCCGGGGCGGCCCGGACAACGCCACGAACGTGCCGTCGTACTTCGCTTACTACACGTTCTTCAAGAAGTTGCAGGTGGGCTACGGCTCCGCGATCTCCACGGTGCTGACGCTGATCATCGTTCTGGTGGCAGTGGTCTTCATCTGGATGCAGGCGCGCAGCGAGCGCCGGGACCGGGGGATCTGACATGGCCGTCACGCTCACACCAATCCCCACGCCGGTGAAGCACACCCGGCCCGTACCCGATCGACACCACCGCGGCGTCAGCCGGTGGGTGGTGCTCGCCCTGGTCGTCCTCGGCGCGCTGGTCATGCTCGTGCCGTTCGCGTTCATGCTGCTCAACGCGTTCAAGTCGCCGGGCGACTACTCGTCGGGTGGCCCGTTGAGCTGGCCGACGGAGTTCTACACGAAGGGTCTGCGCACCTACTGGACCGAGGTGGACTTCCCGCTCAAGCTCTGGAACTCGGCGCTCATCGCCGGTTCCGTGGCCGTGCTCGGCGTCACCGTTTCGCTGCTCAACGCGTACGCCCTGGGCATCGGCCGGGTCCGCGGCCGGCTCTGGATCGTCGGTCTCTTCCTGCTGGCCAACATGCTGCCGCAGGAGGCGTTGATCTACCCGCTGTACTACGCGGCCAAGGAGGTCGGGCTCTACAACACCCGACTCGTGGTGATCATCATCTTCACGGTGATCCAGAGCGCGTTCGGCACGTACCTGCTCGCCTCGGTGCTGGGCACGTTCCCCCGCTCGCTGCTGGAGGCGGCGGCGCTGGACGGCGCCGGCAAGTGGACGGTGCTGTGGCGGGTGGTCTTCCCCAACCTGCGCCCCACCCTCTCGGTGCTGCTCATCTTCTTCTTCATCTGGACGTGGAACGAGTTCCTCATCCCGCTTGTCATGCTCATCGACAACCAGACGCAGACCATCCCGGTGGCGCTCGCGTCGTTGCAGGGCGACCGGCTGATGGACGCTCCGACCACGAACGCCGGCGCCCTGATCAGCCTGGTGCCGGCCATCCTCTTCTTCCTCATCTTCCAGCGCACCCTGGCGCGCGGCATCACGGCAGGAGCCGAGAAGTGAAGTTCACCGACGGGTACTGGCAACTGCGCCCCGGTGTCAGCGTCCTCCGCCCCGGCGTCGTGGAGTCGGTCGAGCCGGACGAGCGCGGCTTCACCGTCTTCGCGCCGGCCGGCCAGGTCACCGGTCGCGGCGACACCCTGAACCGGCCCCTGGTCACCGTCCGGTTCTTCTCCCCCGCCCCCGGCGTCGTCGGGGTGACCATCGCCCACCACACCGGTGGGCTGCCCCGCGAGCCGCACTTCGGGCTGAGCACCGACGAGACGCACCCGGTCACCGTCGACGTCACCGGGATCAGCGCGACGCTGACCACGGGTGAGCTGACCGCGCGGGTCGCGCTCGTCGACGGGTGGCGGGTCGAGTTCCTGCACGGCGACCGGCTGGTCACCGCGTCCACCGGGCGCAGCATCGGCGTCGTCACCGACGCCGAGGGCCGCCGGCACGTGCACGAGCGGCTCGCCCTCGGCGTCGGCGAGACGGTGTACGGGTTGGGTGAGCGCTTCGGCCCGTTCGTGAAGAACGGGCAGACCGTCGACATCTGGAACGCCGACGGGGGCACCGCCAGCGAGCAGGCGTACAAGAACGTGCCGTTCTATCTCAGCAGCGCCGGCTACGGGGTGTTCGTGGACCACCCGGAGCACGTGTCGTTCGAGGTCGGCTCCGAGGTGGTCGCGCAGACCCAGTTCAGCGTCGAGGGGCAGTCGCTCACCTACTACGTCGTCGACGGGCCCACCCCGAAGGACGTGCTGCGCCGCTACACCGCGCTCACCGGCCGCCCGGCCCGGATCCCCGCCTGGTCGTACGGGCTGTGGCTGTCCACCTCGTTCACCACCTCGTACGACGAGAAGACGGTGACCGAGTTCGTCGACGGGATGGCCGAGCGCGGGCTGCCGCTGTCGGTGTTCCACTTCGACTGCTTCTGGATGCGCCAGTTCCACTGGGTCGACTTCGTCTGGGACCCGGCGACCTTCGGAGACCCCGAGGGGATGCTGCGCCGGCTGCACGAGCGTGACCTGAAGGTGTGCGTCTGGATCAACCCGTACATCGCGCAGCGGTCGTACCTCTTCGAGGAGGGCCGCGAGGCCGGCTACCTGGTCCGCAACCCGGACGGTTCGGTCTGGCAGTGGGACAAGTGGCAGGCCGGCATGGCGCTTGTCGACTTCACCAACCCGGACGCGGTGCGCTGGTTCACCGGCAAGCTCAAGGCGCTGCTCGACATGGGCGTCGACTGCTTCAAGACCGACTTCGGTGAGCGCATCCCGACCGACGTGGTGTGGCACGACGGGTCGGACCCGCAGCGGATGCACAACTACTACTCCTACCTCTACAACAAGGCGGTCTTCGAGCTGTTGGAGACCGAGCGCGGCGAGGGCGAGGCGGTGTTGTTCGCCCGCTCGGCCACCACCGGCGGGCAGCAGTTCCCGGTGCACTGGGGCGGCGACTGCGAGTCGACGTTCGTCGCGATGGCCGAGTCGCTGCGCGGCGGGCTGTCCCTGGCCGCGTCCGGCTTCGGCTACTGGAGCCACGACATCGGCGGCTTCGAGGGCACCCCCGATCCGGCGGTGTTCAAGCGCTGGGTCGCCTTCGGGTTGCTCTCCTCGCACTCCCGGCTGCACGGCTCGGGGTCCTACCGGGTGCCGTGGGCGTTCGACGACGAGGCCGTCGACGTGCTGCGGCACTTCACCCGGCTCAAGCTCGGCCTGATGCCGTACCTGGCGGCCGCCGCGCAGGAGGCGCACCGCGACGGTACGCCGGTGATGCGCCCGATGTTCCTGGAGTTCCCGGACGATCCGGCCACGGCGCACCTGGACCGGCAGTACATGCTCGGCCCGGACGTGCTCGTCGCGCCGGTGTTCAGCGCCGACGGCACCGTCACCTACTACGTGCCCGCCGGCACCTGGACGCACCTGGTCAGCGGCGCTCAGGTCACCGGCCCGGCGTGGGTCACCGAGAAGCACGCGATCGACAGCCTGCCGGTGTTGGCCCGGCCCGGCGCGGTGATTCCGTTCGGCTCCCGCACCGACCGACCGGACTACGAGTGGGCCGACGATGTGCGGCTACGGCTGTACGCACCGGCCGAGGGGCAGCGGACCCGGGTACGGGTACCGTCACCCGGGGACGGGCCGGGCGCCGAGTTCGACGTGCGCTACGAGGCGGCAACGGCCAGTGTCGAACTGGTCGCCGGCACCTCGACGGGCTACAGCTGCGAGATCCAGGGGACGGAACGATGACGCGACACCACTTCCCGGAGAGCTTCGTCTGGGGGTCGGCGACTGCGGCGTACCAGATCGAGGGCGCCGCCACGGCGGACGGGCGCGGACCGTCCATCTGGGACACCTACAGCCACACGCCCGGTCGGACGCTCAACGGCGACACCGGCGACGTGGCCGCCGACCACTACCACAGGTGGGCCGACGACCTCGGGCACATCGCCGACCTGGGGCTCAGCGCGTACCGTTTCTCGGTCTCCTGGCCGCGGGTGCAGCCGGGCGGCTCGGGCGGCTTCAACCAGGCCGGCATCGACTTCTACGCCCGGCTGGTGGACGGTCTGCTGGAGCGCGGCATCCGTCCGGTGGCGACGATGTACCACTGGGACCTGCCGCAGGAGTTGGAGGACGCCGGTGGCTGGGCGGCACGGGAGACCGCGCTGCGCTTCCAGGAGTACGCGGCGGGCATCGTCGGTGCGCTGGGCGACCGGGTGCACACCTGGACGACGCTCAACGAGCCGTGGTGCTCGGCGTACCTGGGCTACGCCTCCGGTGTGCACGCTCCGGGTCGCACCGAGCCGGCGGCGGCGCTGGCCGCGGTGCACCACCTCAACCTCGCGCACGGGCTGGCCGGTCGGGTGGTCCGGGAGCTGGTGCCGGCCGCCGAGCTGTCGGTGACGTTGAACCTGCACGTCATCCGGGCGGCATCGGACTCGGAGGCGGACCGCGACGCGGCGCGGCGGATCGACGCGTTGGCCAACCGCGCGTTCCTCGGCCCGATGCTGGACGGGGAATACCCGGCCGACCTGCTGACCGACACCGCGTCCGTCACCGACTGGTCGTTCGTCCGCGCGGGTGACGAGAAGCTGATCGCGGTGCCGCTGGACGTGCTCGGGGTCAACTACTACTCCAGCACCCTGGTCCGGGCGTGGGACGGGGTGTCGGCCCGCTCCGACGCCGACGGGCACGGCGCCTCGACCTCGACGCCGTGGGTCGCCGCCGACACCGTCGACTTCCTGCCGCAGCCCGGCCCGTACACGGCGATGGGGTGGAACATCGACCCGCCGGCCCTGACCGAGCTGCTGCTGCGCCTGCACCGCGAATACCCCAGTCAGCCGATGATGATCACCGAGAACGGTGCGGCGTTCGACGACGTGGTGTCGGCCGACGGGCGGATCCACGACGACCGGCGGATCGACTACCTGCGTCGGCACATCGGCGCGATGGCCGACGCCCGCGCGCAGGGCGCGGACGTGCGCGGTTACTTCGTCTGGTCGCTGCTTGACAACTTCGAGTGGGGCTACGGCTACGACCGTCGGTTCGGGATCATCCGGGTCGACTACGACACCCAGCTCCGCACCTGGAAGGACAGCGCCCACTGGTACCAGCGGCTCGCCACCACCGGCGAGCTGGACCAGGGACAGGACTGACTCGGCCCCACGGCGTTGGTGGGCCCAGGACCGTTGTCCTGGGCCCACCGTCGCCAGTGTCAGTTCTCGTTACGTCGCAGTCTCAGTCGGGCCAGCAGTAGCAGGGCCACGCCGAGGCCGACTCCGGCGGTCCCTATCCCGAGCATCGGCCCGGACGAGGTGCCGGTGACCGGCAACGGGTGCTTGGTCGGGTAGCCCGTCGGGCTCACCGGCGGCTGGGTCGTCGGTACGGAGGTCGGCCCGGTAGGTGTGGGCGTCGGCCCCGTCGGTGTCGGCGTCGGCCCGGTAGGTGTGGGCGTCGGCGTCGTCGGTGTGGGCGTCGGCGTCGGCGTCGTCGGTGTGGGTGTCGGCGTCGTCGGTGTGGGTGTCGGCGTCGACGGTGTCGGTGTCGGCGTCGACGCTGTCGGCGTCGGCGTCGGTTGGGAGCAGTTCAGCAGCGTGGAGAACGGAAAGTCGTGGATCTCCCCGCCGTCGTGCGTCAGAGTCCGGCTGATGACGCTGCCCTCGATGTTGCCGTTCGTCGCGGCATTCAGGGCGGCGTTGGGCGCGTAGATCGTGCCCTCCAGGGACGCGCTGTCCTCGGTGAGCGTGATCGAGGTGGCGGTCGGGAGGTTGAACAGGATGTATCTGGCCTGGTCTCCGCCGATCCCGGCGAAGTTCGGCACCCGCCAGACGAACGCGTCACCGACGCCGCTGGTGTCCACGTTGACAAGCAGTGGCGTGTCGGGGGTGGGCTGGTCGGCAAAGGTGAGCACCGAAATGTTGGCAAGATCGCTGGCCGACAGATTGAGCACGTTCGTGACACCCGGGGCGAGGGTGACCACGGCGTTGCTGCCCGGGGGAACGGGCCGGGGCAACGGCGCACCCTCCGGGGTGGTCAGCACGACGTTCTGCTGACAGGTGGCCAGGCTGGTGGCGGTCGCGCGGAAACCCTCGAACGCGCCGCCGAAATCCAGCGGCGAGGAGGGCCCGACACTCGCCACCGGTTGCCTGGTCACCAGCTCGACCCGGGGTGATGCCTCGTAGTCGTTCGCCGGCAGGACCCGGGTGTTGACCGCGGCGCTGTTGTTGTCGGTGTCGCGGACGAACGTGCCGGTCAGGTCGCCGATCTTCACGTAGCCGTTCTGCAACACCTGCAGTCGCGACCCGGGGACGCTGGCGGCGAAGTCGACCTGGCCGCCCACCAGCAGGGCCGTCGGGTTACTGTCCGGCGGCACCACAAACGAGCCGGCGCTGCTCCCGGCGACCTGATAGTTGCCGAAGCTGAGGTTGCCCCCGACCGCGATGGTCCCCTCGTTCTCGGCACCGATCAGCCGCGCGTCTCCGGCGGTCATGACCAGGAAGCCCTGCGTGCCGGCCACCGGATCGACGGCTAGCCGGGGCTGGGCCTCGGAGGTGGTCGCCAGCAGCGCCAGCACGACGGCGGTCGACCCTCCCACCAGGGGCAGAAGGAGGCGTCGAACGCCCACGCTGGTGCGCGCTCTCATTTTCACTGTCTCACCAAGTATCACGAACCGGTAACGAGCCGCTTCGCAGCAGGGGGCTGCACGAGGCGCAGAATCACCCTAAAAGGTTATTTAGTGCCGAAATCGCCACCGCGCCGAGCGCGGAGCCCGCCCCACAGCAGCACCAGGCAGCCCCCGATCAGCACCGGTTCGAGGGCGAAGGCGGAGACCAGCCCGTACCGGTCCGCCAGACTGCCGAGCAGGAAGGGCGACACACCGGCGACCACGCCGAGGCTCAGTTGCGAGCGGGCATTGGCCCGGTCCTCCTGTCCGCGGGCCGCGCCGAGGGTGAGCGCGAGCGCGAGCGGATAGAGGTTGGCGATGCCCACCCCGCACAGGAACAGCCCGAGGACGGCGAGGGCCGGCTGGTCGGTCAGCCAGAACAGCACGAAGCTGGGACCGGTGACCGCCAGTGAGGCGTACAGCAGCGCGACCGCGCGGCCGGGGCGGCGGGTGAGCCGCGCCCCGAGCAGGCGTCCGACCAGGATGCCGAGGTAGTTGCTGCTCAGCGCGGTGCTGGCGGCGGCGACGGACATGCCGGCGTGGATGAGCAACTGAGGGCCGAAGTACACCAGACAGAACTCGATCGCCGAACTGACCGCGGTCAGCACGGCGAACAGCCAGCAGGCCAGCGGCAAGCCCCGGTCTCCGGTCGCGGTGGCGGGGCGCGGCGCCGCCGGGAGCGGTTGGCGGCGGTAGCGCAGGTACAGCACCACGAGGACGGCGGCCGGCAACACGAACGTGGCGCGCCAGCCCACCGCGCTGGCGGCCAGCGCGCCGAGGAGCAGCGGGGCGAACACGGCGGACGCGCCAGCGCCCACGTTGGCCTCGGTCAACGCCCGGTCCCGCCGGTCGCCGTGTCGGTCGGACAGCACCGCCTGGACCACGGTGAGCATCGTGGTGCCGGCCAGGCCGAACACGACGGCTCCGAGCAGGGTGACCACCGTGCTTCGGCCCAGGGTGAACAGACCGGCGCCGAGCACCGTGGCGAGGGCCGAGCACCACAGCAGCGCACCCCGGGCCAGGCGGTGGGCCGCCCACACGAACCCGACCGCGGACAGCGCCGCGCCCGCGGCCAACAACAGTTCGTAGACGCCGAGCAGCGTGTAGGAGAAGCCCAGCTCGGCACGCAGGAGGGTCAGCGCCGGCCCGAAGGCGTAGAGCCAGAACGTCCAGCAGGCCAGGGCGGCGTACGCGAGTCTGGTCGGCGCGTCCCGGACGAACGTCTCGGTCGGCCGCCGTGACGTGGTCGGCCGCTGCCGTGTTGTGTATCGATACACAGATAGAGTCTGTGCCATGAACCGCCCCGCGGACAACCCCAAACGGCCGACGCTGCGCCAGGTGGCGAGCGCCGCCGGCGTCTCGCCGATGACGGTTTCCTACGCGTACTCCCAGCCCGGGAGGGTTTCCGCCGAGGCCGCGGCGAAGGTGCGCGCGGCGGCGCGGGAGCTGGGCTATCCCGGGCCGCACCCGGCCGCCCGTGGGCTGCGTCGGGGGCGGGTCGGCACCCTCGGTGTCGTGCTCGGCGAGCGGTTGAGCTACGCCTTCGACGATCCGCAGGCGGCGCGCTTCCTCGCGGGGGTCTCCGACGTGTGTGCCGCGGAGGGCGTCGGACTCACCCTGGTCCCGATCACGGGAGCGCCCACCGACGCCCAGCGCGTCGCGCAGGCAGCCGTGGACGGGTTCGTCGTCTGGACCACGAGCGACGACGATCCCGTCCTGGACGCCGTCGCCGACACCGGCCTGCCCGCAGTGGTCCACGCCGGCCCGCACGGGCGGGGCATGCCGGTGATCGGCATCGACGACCGAGCGGCGGCCACCGCGATCGGGCAGATCGCGTTCGCCGACGCCCTACGTCCAGTCGTGCTCGGCTTTCCGCTCGACCGCGACCGCACCCGCCAACTGCTCACCGGCGACGACGTGGTCGACGTGCGGTTCCCGGTCACCCGCCACCGGTGGGAGGGTTTCCGCGACGCCTGGACGCACGCGGGTCATCCGGCCGGCCACCTGCGACTGGCCATCTGCCCGGTCAACCGCGGCGGCGAAGGGGAGACCTTCGCTCTGGAGCTGCTCCGGGGCGCCGAGCCACCGGACGCCATCGCCGCGATGAGTGACGAACTCGCCCTCGGCGCCCTGCGCGCCGCCGTACGAGCTGGCCTGCGCGTACCCGACGACCTGACCCTGACCGGCTGGGACGACGCGGACGCGGCGGCGGACGCCGGGCTGACCACCCTGGCCCAGTCCCTGCGCGACCAGGGCACCCACTGCGCACGCGTGGCGCTCGGGCTCCCCACCGCCGACTCGACGCGGCACCGGTGGCACGTCGTGGCACGGGCCACCACGCGCCCGCCGCGCTGACACCGCCGGTCGGCGGTCTACACCTCGACGCGCTGCGGCGGGACGGTGAGCCCGTAGAACTCCATCAACGCCGGGGTGTCGACCCGACTGCCGTCGGCCACCGAGTCGCACGCGATGTCGACGATCTGGTCCTTGTGCGCCAGCAGGTACGGTCGGGCGCCCACGTCGGCGCTGGCCAGCGTGGCGATGCCGGACCAGTGCCGGCGGCCGAAGAGCATCGGATAGCCGCGCAGCCCCTCGTAGGTGGCGCAGACCAACACATCGGGGTACGGCAGCGCGGCCACCCGCCGGACGGCGACGGCGGTCAGTCCGGGCATGTCCACCGGAACCACCACCACCGCCTCGATCCCCTTGTCGTCCATGGCGGCCAGGCCGGCCCGGATGGACGAGCCGACCCCGGTGCCCCACGCCTTGTTGATGACGACGGTGACCCCGCCCAGGTCGGCGGTCTCCCGGACCTGCTCAGCGGCGGCGCCCAGCACGACCACGATCTGCTCGCAGCCCGCCTCGGTCATCGTGTCGATCATCTGGTTGACCAGTGGCTTCTCGCCCTGGTGCAGCAGCGCCTCGGGACCACCGATCCGTCGGCCCCCGCCCGCGGCGATGATCATTCCTGCGATCCCGTTCAGCTGTGCCCCCTCAAGCGTGGGAGCGACCGCGACCGATCCGCCCCCTCCTACGGACACTGCAACGAGGACGGCCGGCCGAGAGTAGCGGGGCGAAAAGGAGAAATAGCACAACCGTTACACGCTCGGCATCTCCCGCCGTAGCCGGAGGATGCCGAGCGCCGGCCGACGTCGTGTCGTCGGCCAGCGGGAGTCCACTCGCCGTCGAGCGGCGGTCAGCCCGCCTCCGGAGACAGCGCGACCGCCGAGCCGCCCCACTGCCGGGGCACCCGCCGGGCCACCCAACCGACGCCGCGCGCGGTGAGCGCGTACAGCACGACCGGCGCGAGGACGATCAGCGCGGCGATCACCGCGACCAGGGGCACGTACTCGGCAGGCACCCGCGTGACGATCGCCCCGACCACGGCGTACGCGGCGGCCAGCACGACCGCGACGGGCGCGGCCACCGCCACCACCCGGCCGGTCCCCGGTCGCCGGCCGGCAGCCTCCGCGACCGCCACCGCCGGTAGGAAGAGCAGCGGAACCAGCGCCACGCCGAGCACCGCGGCGATCAGCACGAGCAACAGCCCGGCCAGGGGGCCGCCCAGGTCGGACCCGGTGGCCACCGCGTACGCCAGCAGACCGAGGTAACCCACGATCGCCTCGGCGACGAACACCAACCAGGCGACGACCATCCCGGCCAGGTGACGGGCGATTCCGGCGACCATGGCACACCTCCCTCGTTCCGACGGCAACGCGACGCTAGCGGTGAGGCTAACCGGGCCGGTGTCGCGGCGCGGCCCCCACCGCCGGTGACACCGATCGTCCGAGGGCGGTGGCGCGGCCACCCGACGACAGGCGCGGGTCAGGCCGCGTCGGCGTAGCAGTCCACGATGGACAGATCAAGCGGGAACCGGACCGGCGTCGCACCGAAGAGCAACGCGGAGGCCTGCTCGCCGCACCGGGTCACGGCCTCGGCGACCGCCTCCGCCTGCGCGGCGGGCGCGTGCACGACCACCTCGTCGTGCTGGAAGAAGACCAACTCCGCGTCGGTGCCGGCCAACTCCGTGCGCAGCGTGGCCAGCAAGGTGGAGGCCCACTCGGCAGCGGTCGCCTGGATGACGAAGTTGCGCGTGAAGCGGCCCCGGGATCGCGCGGCACGAGCCCGGGGACCGTGGGGGTCGGCCGCACCGTCCGGATCGGAAGGCGCGTCGTCGGGATCGCCGAACCCCACCGAGCCGGGCGGACACGTCCGTCCCAGCCACGACCGCACCAACCCACCCGCCTCACCTGTGCGCGCCGCCGCCTCGACGTGACCGAACGCCGTCGGGTAGCTGCGCTTGAGCACCGCCAACGCGGGCACCGCCGCGCCACCGGTCTGCCCGTACATCGCGCCGAGCAGCGCCACCTTGGCCTTGGCCCGGTCACCGCCGAACGAGTCACGCGCCAGCGCGGCATAGAGGTCGCCGGCCCCGCCCGCCGCCGCCAGCCGGGCGTCGCCGGACACCGCCGCCAGCACCCGCGGCTCCAACTGGCCGGCGTCGGCGACCACCAGCCGCCAGCCCGGATCGGCCACCACCGCCTGGCGGATCACCTTCGGGATCTGCAACGCGCCACCGCCCCGGGTCGCCCAGCGGCCGGAGACGACCCCGCTCGGCACGTACTCCGGCTGGAACCGCCCGTCGCGCACCCACTGCTCGAGCCAGGACCAGCCGTGCGCCGTCCAGATCCGGTAGAGCTCCTTGTATTCCAGCAGCAACGGCACCGCCGGATGGTCGACCCCGCGCAGCACCCAGGCCCGGGTGTTGGGCAGCTCCACCCCGGCCCGGGCGAACGCCTTCAACAGCTCCGCCGGGGAGTCGGCGTGCAGGCGGCGTACGCCGAACGCGTCGGCGATCCGGGCGGCCAGCTCGGCGAGCCGGCGTGGCGGGCCACCGACCGGGGACGCGTCACCGAGCAGTTCGTGCAGGATCTGGTCGTGCACGTCGGCACGCCACGGCAGCCCGGCGGCACCCATCTCCACCGCGATCAGCGCGCCAGCCGACTCGGCGGCCACCAGCAACCGGAACCGGCCCGGGTGCTCGGTCGCGGCGATGCGGGCGAGCTGATCGGCGTACACCCGGATCAGTGCGTCGATGCCCGGCCCCGACGGGCCGGGCAGTGTGTCGAAGAGCGCGCCCTGGCCGTGCCCGGGGGGCGCGGCGGCGCGCGGTGGTGGGTCGGGTGGCACCGACGCGCCGGTCAGCCGGGCCCAGGCCGCGGCAAGTGAGCGCGGCTCACCCCAGCGGCCGGCCTGCCCGAGCAGCAACGCCTCGGTCAACTCCACGTCGTGACACCTGTCGACCCGGACCCCGGCTCGCAGCAGCGGCGGGTAGACGGAGGTGGCGGTGGACCAGACCCACCGCGGATGCTCGGCGGCCTCGCGGGCGGCGACCGCGGCGGCCAGGTCGACGACGGCCTCGGCCGGGCCCGCCGGACGACCGTCGACACCCAGGGAGCACAGCACTCCCCCACCTCGCTCGTCGGACACCACCGCCACCAGCACGAACGTGATTCTGCCTCCCCCTTGCGACAGAAACGGAGGCGCACCTCACCGGCGTCGGGTCGGCCGGGTGTCGGAGACGCTCGGTAGCGTGGTCAGGTGCCCTCGCAGATCCCGCACTCCGACCCTGGCACCCCCGACACCCGGGGTCCGATGCGATACCTGTGGTGGCTGGTCCGCTGCCAACCCTGGCGGGTGCTGCGCGGCAGCCTGATCGGCACGGCCTGGATGATCGGGCTCTCCGCCCGGCCCTATCTGATCTACCGGGCCGTCGACGACGGGCTGCGCACGGGTGACACGCGGGCCCTGGCGTTCTGGGTCGCGTCGATCGTCGTCGCCGGGGTGGCCCTGTCCTACCTCGGCATCATGCGGCACCGCACGATGACCTTCATCCGGGAGGACGCCAAGGCGCGCTCGGCGGAGGTGCTGCTGCGCCACCTGTCCCGGATCGGCGCGGTGCTGCCGCGCCGGATCGGCGCGGGCGAGGTGTCCACCATCGGCGGCTCCGACATCGACTGGTCCGCGCAGGTGCTGACGATTACCGGTCCGGGCTTCGGCGCGGTCGTCGCCTACGGGATCATCGCCGTGGTGCTCTGGTCGATCTCCCCGCTGCTGGCGCTCTGCGTGCTGCTCGGAGTGCCGGCGGTCGGCCTGGTCGTCGGCCCCCTGCTGCGCCGCCTGGAGCGGGCCGAATCGGTCTACCGCCGGCAGCAGGGCGCGCTCACCGCCCGCTCCGGGGACATCGTGGCGGGGCTGCGGGTGCTCGCCGGGGTGGGTGGGCGGGACCTGTTCGCCCGGCGGTACGTGGACAGATCCCAGGACCTGCGCGCCGAGGGTTACCGGGTCGGCGCGGTGAACAGCTGGATCGACGCGGCGACCGTCGCCATCCCCGGGTTGTTCCTGGCCGCGGTGGTGTGGCTGACGGCTCGGATGGCGGTGACCGGCGCCGTCACGATCGGCGAGCTGGTCGCCGTCTACGGCTACGTGGCGACCCTGATCGTGCCGGTCTGGTTCCTGCTGGAGGGCAGCCACCAGCTGATCCGAGGGCGGGTCGCCGCCCGACGGATCGTCGACCTGCTCACCGTGCTCCCGGACGAGGTCGGCGGCCCGGGTCGCCGGTGGTCGGGCTCGGTGCCCGACGCACGCCGGCCGGGTGCCCGGCCCGCGCCGGCCGACCCCGCCGACCTGCACGACCCGGAGACCGGTCTGACCGTGCCCGCCGGCCGGCTGACCGGGGTGGCCGCCGACGACCCGGCGGCGGCCGTGGCGCTGGCCGACCGGCTCGGCAGGTACGCCGTCAGCGACGCCACCTGGGGTGGCGTGCCGTTGACAGCCGTCGCCCTGGACGAGGTCCGCTCCCGGATCCTGGTCGCCGACCACGACTCGTACCTCTTCGCCGGTGCACTGCGGGACGTGCTGCGCCCCGGGGCCGACGACACACGGATCCCGGTGGCCCTGCGGACCGCCTCGGCGGACGACATCGTCGACGCCCTGCCCGCCGGGCTGGACACCCCGCTGGACGCCCGGGCCCGGACCCTCTCCGGCGGTCAGCGCCAACGGGTCCGCCTGGCCCGGGCGCTCCTCGCCGAGCCGGAGGTGCTGATCCTCGTCGACCCGACCTCGGCGGTGGACGCGCACACCGAGGCGCGGATCGCCGAACGGCTGCGTGCCGCGCGGGCCGGGCGGACGACTGTGGTGATCGCCACCTCGCCGCTGCTGCTCGGCCGGGCCGACCTGGTCGCGTACCTGAGCGCCGGCCGGATCGCCGCCACCGGCAGCCACGCCGACCTGCTCGACTCCGACGCCGACTACCGGCGCCTGGTGTCCCGGGGCAGCGCGGATCTCGACCAGCCCACCGACACCGAGGAGGTCTACCGGTGAGCCGGCTGCCGGTGGCCGACCGGAGCACCGTCCGTCGTGCCCTGCGCGAGATGATCAGCCGGCATCGCCGCGCGGTAGGTGTCGTGCTGGCGCTGCACGCCGCTGCCGCGGTCGCCGGGCTCGCCCCGCCGTGGCTGCTGGGCACCATCGTCGACCGGGTCACCGCGGGCGCCGGAGTGGCCACAGTGGACCGGCTGGCGCTGGCCATCGCCGGCTGCGTCCTGGTCAGCGCGTTGCTCTCCCGCTACGCCCAGTACGCCGGCCACCGCTTCGGTGAACGGGCCATCGCCGAGCTGCGGGAGGAGTTCGTCTCCCGGACTCTCGGCCTGCCCGTCTCGGTCGTCGAGCGCGCCGGCTCCGGCGACCTGGCCACCCGCAGTTCGGTGGACGTGTCGACGATCGGCACCACGGTGCGGGACGTGGTGCCCACGATCGTCATCTCCTCGGTGCAGTTGACCTTGCTGTTCGGGGCGATCTTCCTGCTGCACCCGCTGCTCGGCCTGGCGGCGCTGGCCGGGCTCCCGTCGATCGTGGCGGCCCTCCGCTGGTACCTGCACCGCGCCAGTCCCGCCTACCTCACCGAGGGCGCGGCGGCGGCCGAGTTGACCGAGACGCTGACCACCACCGCCGCGGGCGCGCGCACCGTGGAGGCGCTGCGGCTGACCGACGACCGGATCCGGCACGGCACCGACCGGATCACCCGGTTGTGGCAGGCCCGACGGGCGACCCTGCGGCTGCGTACGGTGTTCTTCTCCGTCGTCGAGGCCAGCTACCCGCTGCCGATCGCCCTGGTCCTGCTCGTCGGCGGCTACCTGCTCTCCCGGGGCCAGGTCACCCTCGGCGCGGTGGTCGCCGCCGCGCTCTACCTGCAACAGGCGATCGACCCGATGGACCGGATGTTGCAGTGGACCGAGCAGGCGCAGCGGGGTTTCGCGTCGTACGCCCGGGTGCTCGGCGTCGGCATGGTCCCGCCGGAGCCACCCGGTCGGGCGGCGACGTCACGTGGCGAACGGGTCGTCGTCCAGGGGGCGCGGTTCTCCTACTCCGGTGGGCCGGACGTGCTGCACGGCATCGACCTGGAGGTGCAGCCGGGTGAGCGGCTGGCCGTCGTCGGTCCGTCGGGCGCCGGCAAGTCCACCCTGGCCCGGCTGCTGGCCGGGATCGACGCGCCCCGCCACGGCGTGGTCAGCATCGGCGGTTGCCCGGTCACCGACCTCGACCCCGCCGAGCGTCGACGGCGAATCGCCCTGGTCACGCAGGAGCACCACGTGTTCATCGGCTCGGTACGCGACAACCTCGCCTTCGCCGCGCCGGACGCGTCGGACGAGCAGATGCGCGCCGCGCTCGGCACGGTGGGCGCCGACTGGTGTGCCGCGCTGCCCGACGGCCTGGACACCCAGCTCGGCG
Organism: Micromonospora sp. NPDC049175; assembly: GCF_043197345.1. Taxonomy (NCBI): domain Bacteria; kingdom Bacillati; phylum Actinomycetota; class Actinomycetes; order Micromonosporales; family Micromonosporaceae; genus Micromonospora; species Micromonospora sp. NPDC049175. The sequence continues at coordinate 831,905 of NZ_JBICSY010000001.1, forward strand.
ACGGAGCCCGGCAGCTCGGCGCCGCCGAGGCGCAGCAGCTCGCGCTGGCCCGGTTGGTGCTCGCCGACCCGCACACGCTGATCCTCGACGAGGCGACCGCCGCGCTCGACCCGAGCACCGCCCGCCGTACCGAACGGGCGCTGGCCGCCGTGCTGGTCGGGCGGACCGTCATCGCGATCGCGCACCGGCTCAACACCGCGCACGACGCCGACCGGGTCGCCGTACTGGCCGACGGTCGGATCACCGAGATCGGCAGCCACGACGACCTCGTGGCTGCCGGTGGGGCGTACTCGGCACTCTGGCGCTCCTGGCACAGTCGGGCCGACGAGCGCCCGAGGTGACCTGCTACTTGACGGCGCCCGCGGTGAGGCCGGCCTGGATTTGGCGTTGGAAGACCGCGTACACGACGATCATGGGGAGGATGGCGAGGGTCAGCGCGGCGAACAACCCGGACCAGTCCGCCTCGTAGCCGGCGTTCACCGAGATCTGTGCGATGCCCTGGGTGAGCACCCACTTGTCCTCGCTGGAGAGCAGCACCAGCGGGAGCTGGTACTGCGCCCACTGACCGATGATGTTGAAGATCGCCACGCTGATCAGGCCCGGCTTCGCCATCGGCATCATCACCTGGAAGAACAGCCGGGTGTGCCCGCAGCCGTCGATCAACCCCGCCTCGGCCACCGACGACGGCAGCGTCTTGAAGAACGCGGCCAGGAAGAACACCGTGAACGGCAACGAGTACGCGGAGTAGACAAGCACCACGCCGAGGTGGGTGTCCAACAGGTGGAGCTGCTTCACCACGAAGAAGAGCGGCACCAGCGCCAGGAAGACCGGGAACGCCAAGCCGGAGACGAACAGGTAGTAGATCGCCCGGTTGCCCCAGAACCGGTAGCGGGCCAGCACGTACGCCGCCATCGAGCCGAGCAGCATGGTGAGGACCGTGCTGCCCCCGACCACGATCACGCTGTTCAGGAAGTACCGGCCGACCCTCGCCTTGGTCCAGGCCCGTCCGAAGTTCTCCCAGCGCAGCTCCGCCGGAAGCGTCCACGGGCTGCTGAAGATCTCGCTGGTGTTCTTGAACGCGGCGAGGAAGGTCCAGAGGATCGGCACGATCACGATCACCGCCCACACGGCGAGCGCGATGTGCCCCAGGCCGGCGAAGAGCCGTACCTCGGAGCGGGGGCTCCGGCCTCCCCGTCCGCCGGAGGCCTTCGGGTCGCCGGTCTTCGGCGGTAGCGCCGCCGGTGTCGGCGGCAGCGTCGACTGCGGGTTCATCAGTACTCCACGCTTTCCCGCTTGGTGAGCCGCAGCGTCAACGCCGCGAACGTGATGGTGAGGAAGAACAGCGCCACACCCATGGCCGAGGCGTAGCCGTACTTCTGGTACGTGAAGGCGTTGCGGTAGATCTCCACGGCCAGCACGGTCGTCGCGCCGTCCGGTCCACCGGCATCGATCGAGAGCACCGAGACGATGGCGAAGCAGTCGAACGCCGCGATGCCGAGGTAGACCCAGGCCACCTGGAGGGTGTCCCAGAGCAGCGGCAGGGTGACCCGGAAGAACAGGGTCACCTTGCTCGCCCCGTCCATCTCCGCGGCCTCGTAGATCTCACCCGGGATGGAGGCCATTCCGGCCGAGAAGAGCACCACGTAGAAGCCGACGGCCTGCCAGACCAGCACCGCGATGATCGACCAGAGCGCCAGGTTCGGCTTGATGAGGAACAGGACCGGATCCAGCCCGAGCTTCATCAGTACGCCGTTGATCAGGCCGGACTCGTTGGGTCGGTACACGGTCTGGAACAGCACCGCGATGATGGCCACCGCCAGGACCTGGGGGAAGAAGAACACCACCCGGTAGAACTTCGACCCCCAGACCCCCTGGCGTTGACCGCCGCTGCTCTTGCCGCCCACGTTGAGCAGGAAGGCGAAGAACAACGCGATGGCGATGGTGATCAGCGGCAGGGCAAGGAGCAGTACGCCGTGGTGCTGGACCGCCTTCCAGAAGGCGCCGTCGTCGAACAACCTCCGGAAGTTGTCGAAGCCCACGTACCGCGGGGCCGACAGCCCCCGCCAGTTGGTCATCGAGATCTGGAACGCCTGCGCGTACGGCCAGATCACGAAGGTCACGTACAGCGCGACCGGGGCGAACAGGAACCCGATCACGAATGGGTATTTGCCGTGCCGCATGACCCTAGCTCCGATCGATCAGCGCTTGAACTTGGCGACCGAGGTGTCCTTCTTGATCGCGTCGGCGCGCTTCTGGATCCGCTCCACGAAGGCGTCCGCGTTGATCCGGCCGAACATCAGCTCGTTGGTGGCGGTCCGCGCCTCCGTGTCGAGCTCCTTGTACCAGCCGTCGAAGTACAGGTTGAACACGTCCTGGCCGGCCGCCTTGAGCGCGGCCTGCGAGCTGGCCACACCGGGCGGGAAGGCGAAGCCGTCCGAGCCGGCGGTGACCACGGTAGGGGCCTTGACCACCTCGGTGAAGCCCTTCGCGCCCGCCTTGGACAGCATCTGACGCATGTACTCCAGGCCGCCCTTGGGGTTCTTGCTCTTCGCCGAGACGAAGTAGCCCTCACCCGCGGTGGCCCGCAGTGCCGTGGCCGGCAGCTTGTCCGACGCGGTCAGGCTCGGCACCGGCATGAGCTGGTAGTCGAAGCCGGCCGGGGTGTCCTGCTTCTGCTCACCCTCCAGCCAGTCACCGCTGGGGTACAGGGCGACCTTGTACTGGTTCTGCCGCAGCTGCACGTCGGTGTGCTTGAGACCCTCGAAGCTCTTGTCGCTGAACTTCGCCCCGACCTCGGCCCACGCCGTGGCGGCCTGCTTGATCGCGTCCTGCTTCCAGGCGCCGTCCTCCAGGTTGTCGATGTTCTTCAGCACATCGGTGCCGCCGATCTTGGCAGCCTGGGTGAGGATGACGTTCCACTGGTAGTAGGCCGCGTTCGACCCGGCGTAGCCGTACGGGGTGATGCCCTTGGCCTTGATCTTGGTGAGCAGGGCGATGAAGTCGTCCCAGGTCTTCGCGGGCGCCCAGCCGTTGTCCTTGAACAGCTTGCCCGAGTACCAGATGCCGAAGACGGTGGAGACGTAGTACAGGACGAACGGCTTGCCGTTGAACGAACCCGCCTCGACGGTGCCCGGCACCACTGTGTCGCGGACCTTCTTGCTCGGGTCGTCCACCGACGGGGCGTCCCACAGCTCGGTGAGGTCCTGGAGCTGGCCGTCGTTGACCAGCGCGCCGAAGTCCATCAGCTTCTCGCCCGAGTTGTTCACGAACTCCGGCGGGTTGCCGGACGCGAACCGCGGCTGGAGCACCGTGGACACCGCCTGGGTGGCCTGGTGCTTCACCTCCGCCTTGGGGAACGCCGTCTTGTAGAGCGGCTCGTGCACGTCGGTGGCGTACTTCTCGCCGTAACCGCCGTTGAAGATGATCACCTCGATCGCGGCGTCCTCCTTGACGCCGAGCGGGTTCTTCTCGCTCTTGGTGCCACCGCCGACCTGCTCGGTCTCCTTGTCGCCGCTGCTCGTCGCGCAGGCGCTGAGCAGGCCGATGGCCGGAGTGGCGAGCATGCCCACGGCGGCGGCGCGACGCAGCACCGTGCGACGGTCGAGCGCGGCCGGGTGTTCGGGGGTAATCGACATCGTCGTCTCTCCTTGTGGAATTCGGGTCAGGCGGTACGCCGGAGTCGCCCGGCGTACCGCGACTCGAGGGCGATGTTGTGCTCGTCCCCTCCGGGGACGTTGGCGGAGAGGTAGATAGGGGGCACCTCTCCGGCCTGGTGGAACCGTCGTACGACCTCCGCGGTCAGCAGCTGCGCCAGCAGCGCCGTGGTGACCGAGGAGACCGCACAGACCGCGCCGCCGCCCTCGAGCGGCAGCAGTGCATCGCCGTACGGCGCGCCGTTGTCCAGCACGACGTCGGCGAGGTCGGCGAGCCGCTGACCGGACGGATGCCGTGGAGCGACCCGTGCCGTGTGCTCGACCGAGGTGACCGCGATCAACGGATGACCGCGCTCGGTGACCAGCGCCGCCAGCTCTACCACCGAGCCGTTGATGCCGGATTGGGACGCCACCACGAACACGTCACGCGGCTGCGGCGCCGCGAGCGCGTAGATCTGGTGGGCGATCGAGGGGTCGCGTTCCAGCTTCGGGTCGGCGAGCACGTCACGCGGGGCGTCACCGTGCAGCACCAGGTCCCGCAGCGAGAGCCGGTTGGTGGGGACCAGCCCTCCGGCCCGGGCCACCAGCTCGGCGGCGAACGCCTCGGAGTGCCCGGCGCCGAACGCCTGGAGCACCCCGCCGTCGCGCAGGCTGTCGGCGATGAGGTCGGCTGCTCTGCTGATCCCGTCCGCCTCCGAGTCGAGCAGGCGGTCGAGCACCGGGCGGACGGCGTCCGCGTACCCCTGGGCGCTGATCATGACAGGGTTCCCTTCGCTGCCTTGTGGCCGTCGACGGCCTGCGCGGTCCGCCGGAAGGCCGCGTGGGCGCGGTCGTGCGTACGTTGGGCGACGGCGATGTAGAGCAGGTCCAGCACCACCAGTTGGGGGTGCCGGGCGGAGAGGGCGTCCGGCCGGAAGGTGGTGGCCTGGCTGGCCGTGAGCAGCACGATGTCGGCCAGTTCGGCCAACGGTGAGCGCGGAAAGCCGGTGAGCGCGAGCGTGGTGGCGCCCCGGCTGCCCGCCTCGGCGAGCATCTCGATCGTCTCCCGGGTCTGCCCGGTGTGCGAGATGCCCAGCGCCACGTCCCCGCTGCGCAGCAACGCGGCGCTGGCCAGCCCCTCGTGTATGTCGTTCCATGCCCACGCGGCCACGCCGATGCGGTGCAGGCTGAACTGCATCTCCTCGCCGACGAGCGCGCTGCCGCTCGCGCCGAAGATGTTCACCCTGCTGGCCCCGGCGATCGCCACGGCGGCCCGTTCCACCTCGCTCAGGTCGAGCAGGGTGGCGGTGTCGTGCATGGCCCGGGTGTCGGCGGCCATGATCTGGTCGAGCACCCGGGCGAGCGGGTCGCTCGGCTGGATCTCCCGTCCGATGTCGACGGTCCAGCCGGCGGAGCGGGCCCGACCAGTCTCGGAGGCGATGCCCAGCCGCAGGTCGGCGTACCCCTCGAAGCCCATCGCCCGGCAGAAGCGGGTGATGGTGGCCGGTGAGGTGCCGCTGCGCTCGGCCAACTCGACGATAGTGGATCGGGCGGCGGCCTCCGGGTCGCTCAGCACATGCTCGGCGACGCGCCGCAGCGCGCCGGTCAACTCGGCGAGCCCGTTGCGAACCCGCGCCAACACTCCGTCGGAGGGCGAGTTCCTACGATCGATCGCGTCGGCGTCGACCACCGCGGTCCCCGCGGCGGTGTCCACCTCGTGATCAACCATGAGTCGCCTCAGCTTTCCGAAAAGACTGTTAACTGTTAGTGGTAAAAGTTCTTACTGAACGCCCCTCCGTGTCAAGACTGTGGGCGAAGTTTTCAAACTGTTACCTGGCGCACAGCCCGCTGCGCCCGTCGAAACTTGCCCCGCAACACGTCGCCGACCAGCATGAACAGGCCCAGTCGCCGTACCAACCAAGGAGGCTCCGTGCCGATGCCCGACACCCTCGTGATCGGTCTCGATGTCGGCGGCACGTCCACCCGGGCGACCGCCCTGACCCTCACCGGGGACCGTGTCGGCACCGGTCGCGCCGGCGGTGGCAACCCCACAAGTCACGGCGCCGAACGGGCCGCCGCCGAGCTGTTGACCGCGCTCCGCGGGGCGCTCGCCGACCTCGATCCGACACGTGTGGTCGCCGGCACCATCGGGCTGGCCGGGGCGGGCCGGCTGCTCGCCGACCCCGCCGGCCGGGCGGCCTTCGACCAGGCCTGGCACGACGCCGGCCTACGCTGCCCGTACGCGGTGCACAGCGACGCACTTGTCGCCTACGCCTCCGGCAGCGCCGCACCCGACGGAACCGTGCTCATCGCCGGCACCGGCGCGATCACCGCACAGGTCCACGACCTGCGGCTCGACCGCATCGCCGACGGTCACGGCTGGCTCCTCGGCGACACCGGCTCGGGCTACTGGCTCGGCCGCGAGTCGGTACGCCGGCTGCTCGCCGACCTCGACGTCGGCCGCACACCCGGGCCGCTCGCCACGGCGGTGCTCACCGAACTGCTGGGCAGCGCCGAGATCGCCGCCCGCCCCCGGGCCACCGTGGACGCCGTCATCCAGACCGTCACCCGCCGAGCCCCCATCGAACTGGCCCAACTCGCCCCACTTGTCGTCACCGCCGCCGGCCACGGCGAACCCGTAGCCGTCGCACTGATCGCCGAGGCCGCAGCCCACCTGGCCGAAAGCGTGAGCCGAATCCGCCCCGCCGACGCGACGACACCCGTCGTGCTCGGCGGCGGACTACTCACCGCGGACACCCCGTTGGCCGCCGCCGTCCGAACCGAGGTCGCCCGGCACTGGCCGAACGCGCCACTGCGTACCGCCGGCGACGGTGCCGCCGCCGCGGCCTGGCTCGCCGCCCGCGACCTGCCCGAGGTCACCGACCCGGCAGCCCTGCACGCCCGCCTGTTCCCCACCACCTGAAGCCCCGACCGCGCGCCGCGCCACGCTCCGCGACGCACGCCCATGATCACGCTCGATCATGGTTACAGTCCCCACCTCGCGCCAGGAGGCCACAACATCCTGGATCGAGCACGATCAAGGCCCCTGCGGTCGCCCCGCGCCCACCCAAAGCCCCACACCCGCCGCTCCACGCCCCTCGGCCACCCCTCGACCGAGGCGCAAGATCCGCGCACTTTCGGTGAAACTGCTGCCTCAGCACCGCGCGAGGCAGCAGTTTCACCGTAGTTGCGCGGATCTTGGACGCTCGCGGGTGCGTGCGACGCACGGGCGGGGTGGGCGGGAGTCGTCGGGAGTCGCCGCAATCGCGGCAGCACGATCGCGGCACTGATCGAATTCGGACGCGCTACCCGGAGGAAGAGCTGGAAGTGGGTGCCGGCGTCGACCACCTCCATCGGGCGTCCTCCCGCACGACGAGTAGGTTCTGCCCGCCCTCGGCACCCCGGTTCAACCCCAACGTCTCCCACGACCGACAGCGTGCAGCGCCACCGCCAGCGCCGCGAACGCCACCCAGCCGGCCGCCAGCGCGGCGGCCGTCGAGGTGTCCTGCCAGACGTGGTACGCCGCCAGGAAGCCGACGAGCGCCAGGCTGTTGCGGGCGAAGTGCCGGGTGAACGCCACCAGGTCGCGGCGGCCTTCGATGGCCACCAGCACCCCGGAGTACGGAAAGGTCACCACCATCGCGCGCAGCAGCTCGCCGAGCAGCCCGGTGAGCGTCGCACCCACCAGGATCACCAGCAGCTTGACCGCCGCCGGCAGCCGGGTTCGCGTGCCTGCCACCACCGTGGCCCCAGCTCCCATCGACGGCACAGCCCTCGCCGGCAGCACAGCCCCCGCCGACGGCACAGCCCCCGCCGGCAGCACAGCCCCCACCGGCGGCACAGCCCCCACCTGCGGCACGGCCCCCATCCACGGCACGGCCGACGATGCGACAGCCCCCGCTTGGGGGACGGTCGGCGGCGGCACGATCGGCGGCGGCACGGTCGGCGGCTGCACGGTCGGCGGCGGCACGGTCGGCGGCGGCACGATCGGCGGCGGCGGCGGCACGATCGTCTGCGGCGTTGTCGTCGCAGGGTGTTGTCGGCGCAGCAACAGCATCGTCACCACCCAGAGCGCCACCGTGCCGGCCAGCGCTGGCCAGAACGGCACCGGTACGGCGAGCAGGCCCGCGCTGAGCGCCACGTACCCGATGATCCCGGCCGCGTCAGCGATCAGAATCGGCCAGCGCAGCCGGTGGTGCGTGACCGCCACGACGACGAAGAACAGGTTGAGGCCGAGCACCCCGAGCAGTTGCGCGCCCTGCACCTGGTGCCCGGTGCTGACCAGGGCCAGCGTCATCGGCAGCGGGAGACTGTAGACCAGCGCGCGCATCCGCACCGACCGGATCAGACTGACCGCCCAGACGACCGCGGTCACCAGCAGTACGGCTTGGACGGTCATCGGCGGCCCACCCTCCGGTCGTCGTCACAGGCGACGTCGCGGTCAGCCAACGTCGTCGTCAGCCAACGTCGCAATCAGCGATCAGCGGTCAGCCGGCGCCGCGATCAGCAGTCAACCGACGTCGCGATCAGTCGAGGAAGGTCGCCGCCTCGACGCAGGCCTCGAAGACGTCGGTCAGCCGGGCCAGGTCCCCGGCGTTCAGGGAGAACTGGTTCTCGGTGATCTCGCCGTGCGCGCTCATCCGCCCCTCCCAGCACGCGGTGCCGTCCCACAGGGTCAGGTTGACGTGCCGGGAGGCGTCGACCACGCCCCACGGCAACAGACCCACCCGCACCCCGGCCCGGCGTTGGGCCCGCACCAGCTCGGTCAGCTCGTCGCTGAGGCCGGCGTGCAGGAACACGCGCGTGATCCGTACGCCCCGGGCCAGCGCCTCGGTGTTCGCCGCCCAGTAGTGCCGACCGATCTCGCCGCGCCACCAGCTCAGTTCGCCGCTGGCTCTCGGCATCACGTTCGTCACCGCGTCCAACCGCCGTACGCACTCGCGGGTGCCGCCGAGCAGGTCCTGGCAGTCGCCGCCGGGCCGGATGATCCGGCCGACGCGTAGCTGTTCGGTCTCGGCCCGCAACCGCTCGAAGCGACGTCGGGCCTCGTCGGCCACCCGGGTGCCCGGGTACCGCTCGACGGTCTCCCGGCTGCCGGTGACCACCTCCGGCACCGCGTGGACCAGCCAGTGCGGCCCTTCCAGGAGGGTCCGCAGGTGGAACCGGCGTTCGGCGCGGGCCAGCGAGTCGACGAGCAGCGAGATGGTGGTGCCCATCAGTCCCGCCAGCAGCGACTCCACCCCGGTTGCCGCGTTGGTCAGGTCCAGCGTCACGGAGAGCGAGAGGGACAGCAGGATGCCGACCAACGCGACCGGATCGGTGTGTGCCAGCAGTCGAACGAATCCACCCGCCGAGGCGATCCGGCCGGCACGGGGGCGGCGCAGCAGATCGGACATCGAGGTACCTCCCGGGCGCCGACTGAGGTCAGCGTACGACGGGACGACAACGCCGCCCCGGTACGATCCTGCGGTGCCCGAGCTGCCCGTACCGCTGCCTGTCGGTGCGCCGGGCGACCCGGCCGCCGGCGTCGCCCGCTGGGTGGGCGCGGACCCGGTCCGGGCCCTGGTCGCCCGTTTCGGCGGCACCTGGCCCGACGGTGACCTGGCCGAGGTGCTGCGGTTTCTCGACGAGTTCTCGGCGACGCACTGGGACTTCCGGGGTGGCCGGGAACGGCCCGAGGCCCGGGAGCCGGACCTCGACCCCGAGACCGCCGAGCTGGTGCTCGCCGCGGCGGCGGGGCTCGGCCTGGTCCGGCCGGTGCCGCCCACCCGAGAGACGTACGCCCACCTGGTTGTCCTCGGCGGTCTGGCGCACGCGTGTGTGCGCCGGGTCGCCTACGCCGCGCACCTGCTGCGTGCCGGCCTGCGGGTGACCGGCGAGGTCGCCGTACTGGGTAGTTTCCGGCCGCTGTCGGACTGGGAACGGCGCACGCTCGCCGATGCCGGCCTGCCCGCCGACGACACCGAGGTGGACGTGCTGGACACGGCGGTCCGGCGGCTGTTCGGGGTGGCTGCCCCCAGCGAGCGGGCCGGCGTCGACGCGGGCCACCCGCACCACTCCTGGTCGTCGCGGACCTACCGGCCGGCGGGCCTGCCACCGGTACGGGTGCTGGCCGCGCCGTCCAGCGAACCGCAGCGGCGGCGCGCTCACACCGCCGACACGCAGCGCTTCTGGGCCGGGCACGCGCGGGTCGCCCCGGGCGACCAGATACTGATGGTCACCGCGCCGATCTACGTGCCGTTCCAGCACTGCGACGCGCTGCGCACCCTGGCCCTGCCGTACGGGTGCGGCATCGACACCGTCGGCGTGGACCCGGCGCTGGGCGACCTGGCGGTCCTCCCCGAGCAGACCCTCACGCCGGGGCGCTACCTCCAGGAGATCCGCTCGGCGATCCGCTCGATGCGCGCCCTGCACGCCCGCCTGCCCGCACCCTGACAGCCAGCGGCGTCCGCTGGGACAGGCTCAGCCAGCCGGCGTCCCCTGAGCCGGACTCAGCCGACGGTGTCGGCGACGGCCTGGGCGAAGACCTCGGAGCGGTGCTCGAAGTTGCGGAACCGGCCGTAGCTGGGCGCGGCCGGCGACAGGAGCACCACCCCGCCGGCCGGGGTCACCTCCCGGGACAGTCGCACCGCGTCCACCAGGTCGTCGACAAGTTCGGTACGCACCTTCGGCAGGCCGGCGAGCACCTCGACGATGCGGGGCCCGCTGTCCGGGATCCCGATGACCGTCAACTCCCGCTCGGCCAGGTGCTCGGCCAACGGGGTGTAGTCCAGACCCCGGTCGTTGCCCCCGACGATCACCGTCAACGGCCTCCCGTCGTACGCGTCGATGGCGTGCATGGCCGCGTACGGGCTGGTGGCCAGGGTGTCGTCGACGAAGGTCAACCCGGACGGGTCGGTGATCTCGGTGAGCCGGTGGGCCAGCCCCTGGAACTCGGCGACCGCGACGGCGAGGTGGTCCTTGCCGGCCACCACGTCGATGCCGAGCGCGTCGAGCACGGCGAGCGCGACGCACAGGTTGCCCTCGTTGTGCCGGCCGACGAGCGGCAGTACGGCGCGCGGGAAGAGCGGCTGGTCACCGAGGTGGAACCACGGCGTACCGTCGATGCCGGGTGCCACGTGGGTGGTGTCGGGGCGACCCGCCCGGACCGCCGGCAGCTCCCCCAGCTCGGCGGCGAGCCGGGGGTCGCCGCCGTTGACCACGATCGTCTGCGGGTCGTGGGCGAGCAGGTTGAGCTTGTCCCGGTAGTACTCCCGCTCCCCGCCGTGCGCGTCCAGGTGCTCGGGGAAGAGCGCGGTGACGACCGCCACCCGGGGCGAGTCGGTGAGGTCGCTGCACTGGTAGCTGGACAGCTCCAGCACGTACAGCTCCGCCTCGGGCAGGTCCAGGGTCGGCACTCCGATGTTGCCGCCGAAGACGTTCGGCCGGCCCGTCGCGGTGAGCAGGTGGCTGATCAGGCTGGAGGTGGTGCTCTTGCCCTTGCTGCCGGTGACCCCGACGGTGCGCGCGGCGTGGTCGGCCATCCACAGCGCGGTGCCCTGGGTGACCGGGACCCCCCGTCGGCGCAGCTCGACGAGCCACGGGTGGGTCTGCGGCACGCCCGGGGACCGGACCACCACGTCGGCGGCGGCCAGCCGCTCGAAGCCCGCCTCACCTGTGACAAGCGGCGCCGCCTCGGCCAGCGGGCCGTCCCAGGGCAGCGACAGGAAGTTGGCGCTGTCGTCGACGGCGACCAGCCCGGCCGGGCCGTGCGCGGCGATGGCGGTCACAGCGGCCCGCCCCTCCCGGCCGGTGCCCCAGACGGCGACGGTACGTCCGCGCAGGTCAGACAGGCGCACTGGGCTCTCCTCGGGGGTCGCGGCGGCAGCGGGGCGGGCCCGGTCCGGACACGGCCGGACGAACCAGGGCCTAGTATGGCGTGTGCCCAACGAGCAGCTCCGGCGGATGGACGCCTTCACCTTTCCGTCCTACTCGATCGACTTCGCCACCGGCGAGGTGTTGTTCGACTACGCCCTCACCGGTCCGACAGGTGAGCAGCGGTTCACCGAGGTGATCACCCTTCCGCTGCCGGCGGAGCCGCCGTCGGACGAGACGGTGGCGACCCTCGGCCGGGTGCTGGAGGTGCTGCACCTGGTCGCCGGGGTCAGCTACTACAAGACCGCCGCGCCGCCCCGGCTGGTGCTGCCGACGCCGCTGGGCGCGGCCACCGTCGACTACGTCACGGCCGTCTACACCAAGGGCCTCGCCGAGTACGCGTACCGCAACCAACTGCCGCACGTGCTCCACCTGCGCCCGGAGGTGCCGGCCGGCTCGCCGGACGCGCCGCGCGTCTACGACGACTCCGATCGTCGTCCGCTCTCGGCGGTCGGTGGCGGCAAGGACTCGATCGTCAGCCTGGAGGCGCTGCGCCGGGCCGAGTTGGACCCGGTGCCCTTCTCGGTCAACCCGAACCACGTGATCGTCTCGGTGAACGAGGCGTCCGGGCTGGTCCCGCTTGCCGCCCGTCGGCGGATCGACCCGGTGCTGTTCGACCTGAACGCGGCCGGCGCGCTGAACGGGCACATCCCGGTGACCGCGATCAACTCGCTGATCGCGGTGGCGACCGCGGTGCTGCACGGGCTGGGCCCGGTGGTGATGTCCAACGAGCGCTCGGCGTCCGACCCGAACCTGGTCTGGGACGGTCACGAGATCAACCACCAGTGGTCCAAGGGTGTCGAGGCGGAGGGGCTGCTGCGGGCGTCGCTGGCCGAGCACGCCGGCCTGACCGAACCGTACTTCTCGCTGCTGCGCTCGCTGTCCGAGCTGCACATCGCGCGACTGTTCGCCGAGTTCACCCGCTACGACGACGTGGTGACCAGTTGCAACGCCGCGTTCAAACTGCGCGACGCGAGTGAGCGCTGGTGTCGCGACTGCCCCAAGTGCCGGTTCGTCTTCCTGGCCATGGCGCCCTTCATGCCGCGTGAGCGGATCACCCACATCTTCGGCGGGGACCTGCTCGCCGACGAGTCGCAGATCCCCGGCTACCGCGAGCTGCTGGGCGTGGACGGGCACAAGCCGTTCGAGTGCGTGGGCGAGGTCGAGGAGTCGGTGGTGGCCCTCGGCCTGCTCGCCGAACAGGACCAGTGGCGCGACGCCCCGGTGATCCGAGCCCTGGTCGACGCCGTCCCGGCAACAGCCTGGTCCGCGGTGGCCCACTCGGACGTCTTCACCCCGGGCGGCCCCAACCACATCCCCCCCACCTACGCCAAAGCCCTCAACGCCCTCACCTAACCCCCACCCACCCCACCCTCCCACCCCCCGCCCCCCGCACACCCCCGCGGTGGGGGCGGGGGCGCAGCGCCGGGCGGAGGTCGGGCTGGGGGTTAGGGGGTTCGGACTGCTTGTAGGGCTAGTAGGGCTACGTGTAGGGAGAGGCTGGCCTCTACCGAGTCGAGGTCCACGTCGAGGATGCGGGCGATGCGGGCCAGGCGTTCGTAGAAGGCCGGTCGGGACAGGTGGGCGGCGGCGGCGGCGGCGGACTTGTTGCGGCCCTGTTCCAGATACGTGCGAAGGGTGTCGAGCAGCCGTTCCCGGGGGTGGCGGGCGTCGTACTCGAGCAGCGCGCCGAGTTCGCGCTCCACGAAGGTCTGCAACCGTGGCTCGTCGCGCAGCAGGTGCAGCAGCCCCGCGAGGCCGACGTGCGGCAGTCGGAAGACCGCCAGGTCACGCCGGTCCCGGGTGGCCGCCTCGGCGATCTGCCGCGCCTCGACGAGCGACCGGCGGGCCTCCCGCAGGGTGCTCACCCCCGATCCGGCGGCCACGATGACGGCACCCGGACCAGCGCCTCGGGCTCCATCGACACCTGACGGCACCGGGGACGTGTCGATGCCGGCCGTTGATCGGGGGGCTTCGCCGCCGGAGGATGCGCGACCGGCGCCGGCGTCGTGGCGTACTCGACGCAGTGCGCCGGCGAACGCGGACAGCGCGCGGTCCTCGGCGGCCGGGTCGGTCAGGGCCACCAGCACGCCCACCGAATTGTCGTCGACCGCGCTGGTGAGCGCGGTCATTTTCGCCTCGCGCAGTGCCTGGCCGACCGCCTCGGACAGGTCCCGCAGCCGGGCCTGGGCGGCCTCGGGTCCGCTCTCCCCGGCCGGGTCCTCGGCCCGGTGTCGGACCATCACGCCCACCAGGTGCCGGCGGTCGAGCGCCACGCCGAGCGCCTTGGCCCGCAGCGCGACCTCGTCCACCGGTCGGGAGTGGTCGAGGAGCGCGGTGAGCAGGGTGCGGTGGATCTGCCGTTCCAGCCCTTCGGCGTCGCGGCGGATCAACCGGCCCAGCGCGAGGGTGGACGCGGCCCGCTCGATCAGGATTGTCAACCGGGTGGGCGGGCCGGCGGTCGGCTCGCTGGACTGGGCGCTGGGCACGTCACCGCTGGCCGGCCAGCGCAGCAACAGCCGTCCCCAGTCCTGCCCGCGGGCGCCGACGACTGTCACCAACCAGCCGCTGTCCGGGTCGTACGCGGTCCGGCCGGCCGGTCGGATCCGCCGGGAGTGCTGCTCCCAGCCGTCCAGCAGCAGCTCGGCGCTCTCCCCGGCCGGGTCGTACCCGAGCACCTGACGGGACAGGTTCTCCAACACCACGGGGCAACCGGACAGCTCGGCGGCCTGCCGGATCACCTCGGCGGTGTCGGCGCCCTCGACGGACAGGTCGTTGAAGCGCTGGTGGATCTCCTCGGTGGCGCGCAGCTCGGTGAGCTGCGCGTCGACGATCAGCGCGTGCACGGCCTCGGTGATCCGCACGAACGGGGTGGCCCGGCGCAGCTCCACCAGGGGCAGCCCGCGCCGTTCGGCGGCGGCGACCATCACCCGGGGCACCCCGCTGACGTAGCGGCGCCCCAACTCGACGACAAGGCCGGAGACGCCGACGTCGGCCAGGTCCCCGATGAACGCGCGGAGCCCGGCGTCGTCCCCGGGCAGGCCGATGCCGGTGGTGAGCACCAACTCGCCGCCGCCGAGCAGGGTGGCGATGTCGGGCACCTCGGCGACGTGCACCCAGCGGACCGGCCGGTCCAGCCCGACGTCCCCGGCGACCATGCGCGGCGCGCCGTGGCGGACCGGGTCCAGGGCGAGGACCTCACGCACGGTAGGGAACACGGCCGACACGCTACCCTCCGTGACGCCGGATCTCGACATTCGCCGGGCGGCGTCACGGAGGGGCGGCGCGGGTTCGGTCAGTCGACGCCGAACTCCATGGCGGCCCGGTCGAGTGCCTCGTCGGCGGCGGAGGCGACACCCCGGGAGGCGATGGCTTCCGCGCCGCCCTCCGGCATCGCGCCGATCAGCCCGGTCGAGGCCGCCTGGGCGGCGCCGACCATCCGCTGCGGGGTCCCCCCGCCGACCATGCCGAGGTTCGCGTACTGCTCCAGCTTCGCCCGCGAGTCGGCGATGTCCAGGTTGCGCATGGTGAGCTGGCCGATCCGGTCCGACGGGCCGAACGCCGAGTCCTCGGTACGCTCCATCGACAGCTTGTCCGGGTGGTAACTGAAGGCCGGGCCGGTCGTGTCGAGGATCGAGTAGTCCTCGCCCCGGCGCAGCCGCAGCGTCACCTCGCCGGTGACGGCCGTGCCCACCCAACGCTGCAGCGACTCGCGCAGCATCAGCGCCTGCGGGTCCAGCCAGCGGCCCTCGTACATCAGCCGGCCCAGGCGGCGACCCTCGCTGTGGTAGTTCGCCAGGGTGTCCTCGTTGTGGATGGCGTTGACCAGCCGCTCGTACGCGGCGTGCAGCAGCGCCATGCCGGGCGCCTCGTAGATGCCCCGGCTCTTGGCCTCGATGATCCGGTTCTCGATCTGGTCGGACATGCCGAGGCCGTGCCGGCCGCCGATGGCGTTGGCCTCCAGCACCAGGTCGACGGCGTTGCCGAACTCCTTGCCGTTGATCGTCACCGGGCGGCCCTGGTCGAAGCCGATGGTGACGTCCTCGGTCGGGATCTCCACCGACGGGTCCCAGAACCGGACGCCCATGATCGGGTTGACCGTCTCGATGCCGGTGTCGAGGTGCTCCAGGGTCTTCGCCTCGTGCGTGGCGCCCCAGATGTTGGCGTCGGTCGAGTACGCCTTCTCGGTGCTGTCCCGGTAGGGCAGGCCGCGTTCGAGCAGCCACTCGGACATCTCCTTACGCCCACCCAGCTCGGTGACGAAGGCGGTGTCGAGCCACGGCTTGTAGATGCGCAGCATCGGGTTGGCCAGCAGGCCGTACCTGTAGAAGCGCTCGATGTCGTTGCCCTTGAACGTCGAGCCGTCGCCCCAGATCTGGACGTCGTCGGAGATCATCGCCCGCACCAGCAGGGTCCCGGTCACGGCCCGGCCGAGCGGGGTGGTGTTGAAGTACGCCCGTCCGCCCGAGCGGATGTGGAAGGCCCCGCAGGTCAACGCCGCCAGGCCCTCCTCGACGAGGGCTGCGCGGCAGTCGACGAGCCGGGCGACCTCGGCGCCGTAGCTGAGGGCGCGGCCGGGCACCGAGTCGATGTCGGGCTCGTCGTACTGGCCGATGTCGGCGGTGTAGGCGCAGGGGACGGCGCCCTTGTCGCGCATCCACGCGACCGCGACAGAGGTGTCGAGGCCGCCGGAGAAGGCGATGCCGACACGTTCGCCGGAGGGCAGGGAGGTGAGAACCTTGGACACGGGGAAAATTATGCAATAGAACGCATGGCCATGCAAGTTGAAGGGGCCGTCAGACAGGGTCCTCTCGGCTCAACTCCCAGAAGGCGACAGCCGCCGCCGCGGCGACATTCAGCGAATCGACGCCCCGGCGCATCGGAACGACCACCCGGACGTCGCTGGCGGCCTGGGCCGCCGCGGTGAGGCCGGGCCCCTCGGCGCCGAGCAGCAGCGCCGGCCGCTCGCGCTGCGCCTGCGCCAACAGCTGGATGGGTACGGCGTCCGGGGCCAACGTCATGGCGAGAACCGAGAAGCCCGCCTCCCGCACCTGGTCCAGGCCGTCGGGCCAGCGCTCGATCTTCGCGTACGGCACCGCGAAGACCTCGCCCATGCTGACCCGGACGCTGCGCCGGTAGAGCGGATCGGCGCAGGTCGGCGACAACAGCACCCCGTCGATGCCGAGCGCGGCGGCGCCCCGGAAGATCGCTCCCAGGTTCGTGTGGTTGTTGATGTCCTCCAGGATGACCACCCGGCGTGCGGTGGCGAGCACCTCGGCCGCCGTCGGCAGCGGCCGGCGGTGGAACGACGCCAGCACCCCCCGGTGTACGTGGAAACCGGTGGCCCGTTCCAGCACGTCAGGCGTCGCGGCGTAGACCGGCGCGTCGCCGGTGTCCAGGTCGGCGAGCTGGTCGATGCGCTTGGCGTCGACCAGGTACGACCGGGCCGGGTAGCCGGCCCGCAACGCCCGCCGCAGCACCAGCTCCCCCTCGGCGATGAACAGGCCGTGCGGCGGCTCCCAGCGGGTGCGCAGTTCGACGTCGGTGAGCGCACGGTAGTCGGCGATGCGGTCGTCGTCAGGGTCGGTGATCTGGTGGACGGGCACCCGACGATTCTGCCGGACGGCACACCTCCCCCACCGATGCCCACCCGTGGGGTGTTTTGTCCGGTGGAGAAGGGGAACGACCGGGGAAGTAGCGGACCCGACGGGAAGGACCAGCCAGGTGAGCACAGAGCACACCGGACCGGGCGAAGCCGGCGCTCTGCCCCGGCACCCCACCGTCGCGGACCACATCGTGTCGCGACTGTTGAGCTGGGGCGTACACCGCTATTTCGGCTACCCCGGCGACGGCATCAACGGCCTCACGTCCGCGCTGCAACGCACCCAGGGTCGCACCCAGTTCATCCAGGTCCGCCACGAGGAGACCGCGGGCTTCGCCGCGTCGGCACACGTCAAGTACGGCGGCGGGCCGCTGGGCTGCGCCCTGGTGACGAGCGGGCCGGGTGCCATCCACCTGCTCAACGGCCTGTACGACGCCAAGCTCGACCACCAACCGGTGGTGGCCCTGGTCGGGCACACCGCGACCACCGCCGAGGGCGGCGGCTACTACCAGGAGGTCGACCTGCTCGCCCTCTACAAGGACGTGGCGGCGGCGTTCCTCGCCCAACTCGACCACCCGGCGCAGGTACGCCACCTGGTCGACCGGGCGTGCCGCACCGCGTTGGCCAGGCGTACCGTCACCGCCCTGATCCTCCCCCTGGACATCCAGGACGAGCCGGCCATCCCGGACCCACCCCACGCGCACGGCTACTACCAGACCAGCAACGTGCCGAGCAGCACTCCCACCGTGCCACCGAAGGCCGACCTGCGCCGGGCCGCCGAGGTGCTCGCCGGCGGGCAGCGGGTGGCCATGCTGGTCGGGCAGGGCGCCCTGGGCGCGCAGGAGGAGGTCCGCGAGATCGCCCATCGACTCGGCGCCGGGGTGGCCACCGCCCTGCTCGGTTTCACAGTCGTCGACCACCGCGAGCCGTGGGTCACCGGGGCGATCGGGTTGCTCGGCACCCGACCGAGCTGGCAGTTGATGACCGGCTGCGACCGGCTGCTGATCGTGGGCAGCAACATGCCGTACTCGGAGTTCTACCCGCCACCCGGACAGGCCCGCGCGGTGCAGATCGACCTGGACGGCACCCAACTCGGGCTGCGGTACCCGACCGAGGTGAACCTGACCGGTGACGCCCGCCCCACGTTGCGGGCGCTGCTCGACGAGCTGGGCCCCGGACCCGGGCCGACCGCCTGGCGGGCGGAGATCGCCGAGGCCACCTCGGCGTGGCGTCGCGTGCAGAGCGACCTGGCCGAGCAGAGCGCCGACCCGGTCAACCCGCAACTGCTCTTCCACACCCTCAACGAGCGGCTGCCCGACGACGTGCTGCTCGCCGTCGACTGCGGCACCACCACCGCCTGGTACGCCCGCCACCTCCAGGTCCGCCCCGGGATGCTGGCCAGCCTGTCCGGCACCCTGCTGTCCATGGGCGGCGCCATGCCGTACGCGCTGAGCGCCAAGTTCGCCCACCCGGACCGGCCGCTCGTCGCGCTCATCGGTGACGGCGCCATGCAGATGAACGGCGTCAACGAGCTGATCACCGTGGCGAAGTACTGGCGCGGTTGGGCCGACCCACGATTCGTGGTGCTGGTGCTCAACAACCGGGACCTCGCGTTCGTGAGCTGGGAGCAGCGTTCCACGGAGGGGACACCGATGTTCCCGGACAGCCAGCAGTTGCCGGACATCGCCTACCACAAGTGGGCAGAGGTGCTCGGGCTGCACGGTGAGCTTGTCGACTCACCGGAGCAGGTGCCCGCGGTCTGGGAGCGGGCACTCGCCGCCGACCGGCCGGTGGTCATCAACGCCCTGGTCGACCCGGCCGAGCTGATGCTGCCGCCGCACTTCACCGTCGAGCAGGCCCGCAAGACCGCGGCGGCGGTGCTGCGCGGCGACACCGACTGGGCCGGCATCATTCGCCGCGGCATCCCGTCGACGCTCGCGAGCTACCGCCCCCGCCGCCGAGACCACTAACCGCCCCCCGCCCCCTCCCGCGCCCCGCCCCCGCGCCCGCGCCCCCTCCCGCGATCTTGCACTTTCTGCTGCGACAAATGCCGCACTAGTGCGCTATTCGGCAACCGAAAGTGCAAGATCGCGGGGGCGGGCGGGGTCAGCCCCGGCGGTCGAGCCAGCGTTGCAGGGGCGAGCGGGGCTCCTCGGTGGCGGGCGGCTGTGGACGGTCCGGGACCGCGGGGCGCTGCACCGGGCGGTGCGCGTCACCGGCCAGCTCGTGGCTGGGCGCCACGAACGCCTTCTCCGGCTGTCCCTGCACGGCCGTGGCGATGACCCGGGCCACCGCGTCGATCACCTTGCCCTGCACGGCCGAGCCCACCGAGTCGGCCGGGTCGTCCGGGTTGGCGGCGATGCCGGCCACCGCGACCTGCGGGGTGAAACCGACGAACGTCTCCGTGGAGTTCTCCTCCGAGCTGCCCGTCTTACCGGCCACCGGCCGGCCGTCGAGGATGTCGTTCACCCCGGTGGCGGTGCCGCCGTTGCACTGCCCGAACGCCGACTGCTGGCCCACCGGACAGCGAGCCGCGTCGGTCGCGGCACGGGCGACGTCGGGGTCGAGGACGCGCTTGCAGGACGGCTGCCCGACCGGCACCTTCTCGCCGTTCGCCGCGGTCACCGAGACCACCGGCACCGGCGTGCAGTAGGTGCCCTCGGCGGCCACCGTGGCGTACGCGTTGGCCAGGTCAAGCGGGGTGGTGGCGGCCACGCCGAGGGTGAACGAACCCCAGTTCGCGGCGTTGCTCTTCGCGAAGGCGGCGTCCGAGTCGGCGCGGAACGTGATGCCGAGCCGCTGCGCCATCTCGACCACCTTGGCCTGGCCGACCTGCTCGGCCAACCAGACGAAGTAGGTGTTCACCGAGCGGCCGAAGCCGTCCCACATCATCCGGTACCCGTCCATCCAGTCCGGGTTGGCGTTCGCCGGGCACCAGTGGCCGTCGCAGCTACCCGGCCCCTCGGCGGCGTACCGGGTGGGTAGCTTGGCGGGCGCGTCGAAGCCGGTGGAGAGGGTACGGCCCGACTCCAGCGCAGCGAGCATGGTGAAGAGCTTGAACGTCGAACCCGCCTGGTACCCGTCGACGCTGGCCCCGCCGGAGATCAGCGGGTTGACGGTGTTCGGGTAGTTCGCCCGACCGGCCGGGTTGTCGGCCAGGCTGTAGTGCCTGTTGACCGCCATCGCCAACACCTGCCCGGTGCCCGGCTGGACCGCCGCGATCGGCAGTGCGCGCTTGTTGTCGTACGAGTAGACCTTTGTGGCCTGCTTCTGCGCGGTGGCCTGGATCTTCGGGTCCAGCGAGGTGACCACGGTGTAGCCCCCGGAGCGCAGGGCCTGCTCGCGCTCCGCGACTCCTGCCCCGAACGCCGGCTGGGTCAGCCACCACTGGCGCAGGTAGTCGCAGAAGAAGCCCCAGTCGTCGTGCCCCTGGGACACGGCGGTGCAGCCGTTGGGCTGGGCGGTGGCGTGCAGGGCCAGCGGCTCGGCCTTGGCCTGGGCGGCCTGCGCGGCGGTGATCGCGTTGGTGGCGACCATCGAGTCCAGCACGTACGACCGGCGGGTCAGCGCCTCGTCCTTGTCTCCGCTGATCGGGCTGTACGCGTCCGGGGACTGCACCAGGCCGGCGAGCAGGGCCGACTCGGCGAGGGTCAGCTGCGCCGGTGGCTTGCCGAAGTACCGCTGGCTGGCCGCCGCGACTCCGTACGCGCCGGAGCCGAAGTAGGCGATGTTCAGGTACCGGTCGAGGATCTCGTCCTTGCCGAGGCTCTTGTCCAGCGCGCTCGCGTACCGGATCTCCTGGATCTTGCGCCCGACGGTCGGGTCGGTGGCGGCGGCCCGCTCCTCGGCGGTGCGGGTGGGGTCGGTCTTCAGGACGTTGCGGACGTACTGCATGGTCAGCGTCGAGCCGCCCTGCTCGGTGCCGCCGCCCTTGACGTTCGCGACGAGCGCGCGGGCGAGGCCACGCAGGTCCGCCCCACCGTGGTCGTAGAAACGCCGGTCCTCGGCCGCCACGATCGCCTGCCGCATCACCGGGGCGATCTCCGACAACGGGACGTCGGTGCGGTTCACGTCGTAGAACGTGGTGATCAGCGTCTTACCGTCGTTGGCGTACAGGTACGAGCGCTGCGGGGTGGCCGGGGTCTTCAGCGAGGCCGGCAACGCGGCGTACGAGCCGAGCGCGGAGCGGGCGCCGAGCCCGAGCAGCAGGTTGCCCGGGAGCGCGGCGACGGCCAGGGCAAGCCCTGCCAACACGCCGGCGAGCAGCACGGTGAACAGCCGCGACAGCGGCGAGCGGGAGGCGGCCATGCTCCCCAGGATTGCCACGACATTCGGAAATCGGCCAGCCTGGGCGGCAATTGTCAGGCAATTCACCGACAACTGCGGCGGCGACCCGACCGTCAACCACCCAGTACGCCGCTCCAGCGGATGAAACCGGGCAACAGGAGCACGGCGCACACAAGCGCCAGAACCGTCATCGCCAACGGCAGCCGTGCCCGCCGCAACGCCCGCCGCAGGTACTCCTGCCGGATCTCCTGCTTCTCGGGCTCGCTGAAGTCACGGTCGATGTAGAGGTCGGCGTCGCGTTCGGCCGCCTGGAACAGGTGCGCCGCCCAGGTCAGGAAGCCGGCGGCGACCACCCAGAGCGCCGAATCCAGCGCGATCTTGCCGGTGGAGACGTCCGTGCCCGCGGGGCCGGTGGAGACGGACGTGAGCATGTTGATCCCGGCTCCGGCGAAGAGCCCGGCCAGGAAGTTCAGCGTGGACGGCGCGGGCACCGCGATGCTCACGAGGTCGGGTCCGATCCCGCGTCCGGCCACGGCAGGTCCGGCCAGGCGACGCCGCAGACCAGGCGACCGAGCGCGTCGATCTGCTCCAACAGCTCTCGGTCGGCGTGCTCGTCGAGCCGGCTGGTCAGCTCATTGACCTGAGCCCGGTAGGCCCGCTGCTCCGTGAGCACCTTCTCCACCGCCGGCGTCCGCATCGGCCCGTCGCGCTTGGCGAGCCGTTCGCGGATGGTCCCCTCGATCTGCTCGCACCCGCGCTGCCACGCACGCAGTTGAGGCCCGGACAGCGTCGCCCCGGCGGAGGACGACGCGACAGTGTGCGGCACCACGGGAACCTCCGTTGGCTCGGACGGCTCCAGCCGACCCTGGTTGATGACGTCGCCGAACAGTTTCAGGCTCTCCAACTGCACGATCCGCCACACGATGTCGGCGAGTTGGGCTGCCACGAACGGGATGCGCAACCGCTCCTCGGGCGCGGTGGACAGCAGCGTCGGGCTCCGCTGCTCGGTGACGATCCGCTGGAAGAGCGTCTTGAGGTGTTCCCGGGTGCCGTTGGCGGCTCCGGTGCAGAGCAGTGTCGACTCCAACGCCTGCGCCATGTCGATCTCCCGCCCCCGGGTGGTCCACTCCCCCTCCCGCCCCATCAGCCAGGCGTGCGCGGTCTCCATCTCCGGTCGCATCGGCACCCCGGCGCGCAGCAGGGCGCTGAGGCACATGGCGGTGGTGGCCTCGTCGCGGTTCCACGTGCCGGTGCCGCTGCGCCACCAGTTGTCGAACGACCCGCCCTCGGACACCTGCCGCAGGAGCCAGTTACAGGCATCCCGGACCACCGGGTGGTCCATGCGCAGGTTCGCCTGACACAGACCGAGGATCACCCGCGCGGTCACCCACGGCACCCGTGCCGGGTAGAAGTAGCCGTCCTCGTCCTGGGCCTCGCGGGCCACCTCGATCAGGCGGTCGATGCGTTCCTGATCCTGGTGGACGGCCGGAGCGGAGCCCTCGAAACCCAGCAGGAGACCGAGCACCCAGTTGCGGTACATCAGCCCGGTGTCCAGGTCGTCGGCGCGCATGCCGGCCAGGTGCGGCGCCGCGCCGAGGATCGCGTCCTCCTTCGCCATCGACTGCTGGATCTTCACGAAGTCCTGGTAGTCGGCGGTGACGTCGCCTGTGGGCTCGGGCAACCCGTGGTCAGGCGCGTCGTAGCTCCAGCGGGCCCGCACCACACCGGCGATCGTCCACCAGGAGTCGACGTGGTTGAGCTGGTTGAGCGCGCTCGCCGCGAAGACGGCGGCGCCGGAGTTGTCGCCCCAGGACGGGTCCACGGTGCTGCGTTTGCGCATCGTACGGCCGAGCCGGATCAGCGTTTCCCAGGTGCTCAGCAGGTGCAGCGTGTCGGTCCGCGCCGCGTCCGGTGAGACCAACTGGTCGAGCCGGCTCAGCGTCGCCTTCATCAGGCGCTCCCCGCCGCGCTGCAGGTGCAGCCACACGTTGTGCTGGGGGCTCTTCCACCGGCTGTCGGCGTTCCAGTGCCGGCGGGCATGGTTCATCACCAGTTGCGCCCGGCGGCGGGAGCCGATCAGGTAGGCGCCGTCGACCTGGTAGATGAGACCGTCGTCGCGCAACCGCTCGAGCGCCTGCCGCAACGGGCCCGCCTCCCGGGCGGCCATCTGCAACTCCAGCACGCCCAGGCAGGCCACGCGGTAGAGCACCTCGCGCTGGTCGTCGCTTGTCACCTGCCGGGTGTAGTACGCCTCCAGGTCCGCCTCGGTGGGCACCGCGCCGCGCTGTCCGTAGAGGTCGATGGCTGTCAACGCGAGGTGCACGTCGTCCTGCGCCAGGCGCCGGATCGTCGGCCAGTGCGCCTCGTCGATGCCACTGTCGACGAGCAGTTGGCCGACCAACGGCCGGCCCTCGGCGAGGACCTGACGCAGCTCGCGGGTGGGTTCGCCACCGGCGAGGTTGGGGCCCGCCACCTTGTAGCTCGTCGCGAGCACCTGCACCTCGAGCCCGAAGTCCGAGCGCAGCCGGGTCACACAGTCGAACAGCTCGTTGAGCACCAGCGGGTTCGCGTGCAGGTTTTCCAGGACGACAAGGTAACGGCCGGTACGACTACGCTCCTGCTCCAGCAGGGCCAGCACGATCGACTCCGGACCGTCCGCCGGGTCGGCGAGGTTGAGCCACACGACGCCGTCGTCGGCGCGCCGCTTGTCGGCGATGTTGGCCACCAATGCGGACTTGCCGCAGCCGTGCTCGCCGATTACCACCACGTCCCGACCGGCCTCGAGCTGCCGTTCCACCTGTGTGGAGCTGTCGGTCAGCCGGTCCAGTCGGGCGTAGTATTCCATCGCCTCGACCGAGGGCGGCTCGGCGTGCCCGACCCGCCGGGGCCGCCAGCCGGAGCCGAACGGATCCTTCTGCAGGGCGTACGCCACAAGCACCAACGGCGTGACACCGTGCGCGCCGTCGCCGGTGGTCGTGGCCCGGACGATCTTCTCGGCGATCCGCACCTCGGTGGGTTGGCCCATCGCCTCCACCCGCACGACAAGCTCGTGCCCCACGCCGTCACGGAACTCCGTCGTCGCGCTGAGCACCCGCAACGCGGCGGGCCGCTCGTCGAGCAGGGCCGTCTGGGTGGTGAGGTCCTTGTGGGCCGCGGTGAGCAACTCGTACGCGCCCGGGTCGGAACCGAGAGCGTTGACGGCCAACCAGGGCGAATAGTCGGGCACCGACCCCCCCTTCGGCGATCACCGTGGGTCAACCAGGACACCACGACATGTTGATGCTAACCGCCAGTCCTCCCGCTGTCGCAGGGCAGGTCCACGCGCAGTTGGAGGTACTGGGTCCGGACCAACTCCCCGTTGACGGATTTTACGTCCGAAGCGGACACTCGGAAACCGCCGCGGTCGAACGCGGCCCGCACCTCGTCGGCGTCACCGAGGTCGTGGCTGGCCATCCGCGTCGCGTACCGGCGGGCGGCGCCGGCGAGCTCGTCGAGCTCCACGGAGAGCAGCCCACGCCAACCGGCGGCCCGCTCGCGGAACCGCAGCTCGAAGTCGTCGACGAGATCCGACACCCGGTGGCGACCGTCCTGCTCCTCGTCATCCTTCGGCCACTCGTTGCCCGGGTGCAGCCGGACGGTGGTGATCACCGAGCCGCCCGGATTCAGCAACGCGGACCAACTGCCGATCACCGCGTCCGCGGAGGCGCGGTTGAACCGGGTCAGGAACGCGTCGGCCAACACCAGGTCGAACCGGCCGCCCTCGACGATCCGGGCTACCGCGTCGGGGCAGGTCACGTCGGCCTGGTGCACCTCGACCCGGGCGCCGATCTGCTTGGCGTACCAGCCGCAGGCCAGTAGCGGTGTCTGACACATGTCGAGCACGTGCACGTCCAGGTCGGGGGGAATGCCCCCGATCGCCGACCGCACCGCCTCCAGGAGGAAGGCGAGGATCGTGTAGTCGGCGGTGCCGCTGATCAGCACCCGGCGCGCGCCCCGGCGGACCGCCTCGGCCAGTTGACGGGCGTAGAACTCCGCGTGCCACTGCGGGCTGCTGACCATGTCGAACAGGCGCAGGTACTGCCACGACTGGTGGTACCAGGAGCAGTTGCTCTTGTCCAGGTGGGACGGCCCGCAGGACATCGGCGCCATCGCGTACACCATGTTCGCCGACTGGAGCAGCCAGCGGGTGAGCTCGGGGCCGGGCTCGCGCGGCCGGCCCCGGTCGGGGAGGCAGGACCGGCTCATCAGACGATCCCAGAGCAGGCGGGCCCGGGTCACCTCCTCGGAGTGGCCACTGACCACCCAGGACGCCAGACCGTCCCCGCCCACCTCCTGCCGGACCACCACCTGGCCATCGATCAGCCACATGTCGGTCATCGGCACCAACGGGAGGTCGCCGGCGATGAAGATGGGCACCATCACCGCGTCCAGATCGTGCTCACGGTCCTCGGCCAACTGTTCGTCGATCTCCCCCGTGCCCACGTCCTCCCCCGGCACGAGGTACATGCGGCGCACCGTCACGCGCCGCGCCAACTGACGGAACAGCGCCCGGGAGAACGGATCGGCGGGACGACCAGCAGTGGTGTACGGGACGATCTGACACAGCTCGTCGTGCACCCCGGCGACCAGCCCCTGCACCAACTCGTCCATCGCCGCGTCGGGCAGCCGGACACAGTTCGGGTCGGTCCCCTCGTAGGAGGCCCGATAGAAGAGGCTGGCCCGACGCGCCCGGTCGATCAGGTCGACGGGCGAAACCCGGTCAGGCGCCCCCTTTCGCTCGGTCATGTCCGCCACTCCCTCACCCTCGCGACGCCGTGATCACCAAATGGTGGCTCCCCGACGCCAACGCGGCGTGCCGGATGCGCCAACCTGCGTCCCGAACGGCGGCAATGACGTCGGGATAGCTGAACCTGCGGGACTGGAAGCAGCGGATGCGGTGACCCGCCGGCAGCCGTGTGCCGTCCAGGACACCCGGCCGTCGCAGCACCGCCTCGCCGGTCACCGCCCCGTCCCGCCAGCGCAGCACGAAATCCAGGTCGACCTCGGGCAGGCCGGCGGCGAGCAGCGGCTCCAGGGCCGCGCTGCGGAACTCCGGGCAGCGGTACGGCGCCAGCACCGTCTCCGCCGGCTCGTCCGGCCGGCCCACCACCACGCTCAGCACCAGCACGTCGCGGGGGCGCAGGGAGGCACGGATGTTGGCCAGGGCCGTGGTGGGGCATTCCAGGTTGCCGAGGGTGTGCCCGAGCAGGCAGGCGACCACCGGCTCAGGCCCCGGCCGCCACCGCTCGACACCCTGGGAGGCGCCGGACTCGATGTCCCACACGTGGGAGTCAACGCTCATCTGGCCACCCGCGAAGTGGGCCAACCGGTGACAGGCGATGGCGAGCAGGGTGGCGCTGAAGTCCAACGCGAGGTAGCGCCGGCAGGGGTGGCCGAGACTTGTCAGCCGGTTGAGGAAGGCGCTGCTGCGCTTGCCGTTGCCCGGGCCGATCTCGGCGACGGCCAGCGCGCCGGCCGTCAGCGTCTGCGCGGCCAGCAGCGCTTCGGCTTCGTGGCGGGCGGAGGCGAGCATGCTCAGGTAGTCGTCGGTGCGGGCGTAGGCGTCGTGGGTGTGTGCGGCGCTCCCGGCGTACGCGAACTTGAGGGGCAGCCGGCCGGCGTGGATGGCCGCCAGCGCGGCGCGGCGGTGCCGCTCACACTCGAAGTGTGGTGACCGGCAGCGAGTCGCGTCACCCGTCGGACCTGATTGCGCTCGTAGGTTGGCACCCGTGCCCGCCTCGCCGATCGTCTCTGTCACAACGTCCTCCGACGAAGTCAGAGCTACCGTCGACCTGATGGTAGGGCAATGACGTAGAACAATGGCTTTATTACCGTCGAGTACTTTCGCGATCTGTAAGCACAGCACCTCTTCCGGCAGAACTAGCAGACATAAAGACCCACTAACACTGGCCATCAGACTGCATTATCCGACCGAACGGCCACCTCGGTCACCGGCGTGTGAAATCGTCGCGGGCCGGCTCAGTCCGACCGACCGCTGCGGTTGCGCAACTGCTGGACGGCGGCGCGGGCCGCCGTGGTGAACGTCGGCGCGGTGAACTGGTGCCGTTGCCAGTCGCCGTGCAGCCCACCGATGTCGTCCACCCCCTCCTCCACCAGCAGCACCATGTACTTGCTGAAGGCGAGGGCGGCGCCTTTCTCCTCGATCAACCAGGCGCTGGTCGCGAACTTCTCTCCGGGCTCGGCGAATTGCCGGGACCGGGTCATCAACGAGACGAAGAACTCGCACTCCCGAATCCGGTTGAGCACCGCCATTCCCACGTACCCGTCCGCGGCCCGACCGGTGATCACGGTAAAACCGTTGTCCTCCAACAATCCGCTGAGGCCGCGGACGTACCCGTCCTCCTCCTTGAACCGGTACGACAGGAAAACGCTGTTGCTGGCGACCTTCGGCCGTACCAGGCCCGGGTCGGGTCGGACGTGTTCCAGGATCCGGGCCTGATCCACGTCGTCGACAAGCCGACCCAATTCGTCGTCGCCGCTGCTGGTCGCCCGGTCGCGCACCTCGCCGATGAGCCGGTCCGCGTTGGATTTGCTGGTGGCGAGCAGCCGGAACGCCTGGCAGTTGGTCAGGACGGCGTCGGCCTCGTCCGCCAGCATGTCGGGTGGAGTTCGCTTGTCGAGCGTGAAGGCATCCCGGAGGCGGCTCCGGTCGCCGTGGTAGAACGCCGCCGCCTGCTCCTCCACGCGCGCCAGGTCGACGTAGAGCACCACGGCCGCCCCCTCGCCCGACCGGGACAGCGCGAACCTGCCGGCCTGCACCAGATCGGTGCTGAGTGGATCGACGACGATCACGTCGAATGTGCCCGTGCCCGCCTCACGAACGGCGTCGGCCAGACTTCCGACCGCCACCACCCGCTCCACCAGAGTGCTGGAGGTCAGTTCCTGGTAGAGCCGCCCCGCGGCGGCGTCGTCACTATCGCAGAGCAGCACGGTCAATCGGGGAAACGCAGCCACGATATTGCTCCAGGAATGTCGACATCGCCGTGAATTGAGCACCAATGGTGGCACGGCTCATCGACTGGGTCACCTCCACGTTGCGTCCTTCGACAATGACCAAACGGACCCGTACCACGCCGTTGGGACGGGGCGGCATGGGCTGTGTGCTTTCCGGAGCCACACGCCCGGGCCCTGGGTGGATCCCCGCCCGGCGGAGTCGGCGTCACGACGAACGGACCGGCGCTCGGCCGCCGCCACGGCGCGATCCGGTCCGCCCAGCCCTGCCCCCACCAGCGACGACGCCCACCGCACGTCGACTGAATTGTCGTCCGCGGCGAACGCGCCAGCCACCTCGCCGCTGTCGAGGATTGACGACAGCGGCGTCGACAATGGCTGACATGGCCGGCGCCGGCAACAGCCAGGCGTCAAGGATCCGACAGTTCGAAGAACGCCATTCTCCGCTATCGGGCTGCGAACAAAGTAGTTCCGGCTTATGCGCCAGCCGTCGTGGCGGAGTTTCGCGGCGCCAATCAGGCGGCGGAAATAGGCCCGCCCGGGGCGGCGGGCGGCGGGGCCGGGGTGGAGAGGCTGGCGCTGGCCGCGTCGCGGGCGGTTTCCCGGGGCATCAGGCGGCCGGAGCGATAGCCGATACCGATGCCGGCGATCAGCACGAAGATCGCCCCGAACGTCTGGAGCGAACCGATGAGCGCGCCGCCCAGGCCGAGAAGGGGCGCGGCGATGATCAGCATGACGCCGTCGCCGAGGCTGAAGGTGCCCGAACGGGCCACCGCCCACCCGGTGAGGAACCATCCCACGCTGTAGAACGTCGCGCCGAGCAGCACGAGCGCCCGCGCGGTGGTCCCGAAGACCGGCGTCTGCTCGGCGAGCCCGGCGAAGGGCAGCATCAGCACGGTGCCGGCGATGCTGACCAGCAGCCCGGCGGCGGCCACCCGGCGGCTGCGGGTCGCCGCCAGCAGCCCGGTGAGGGCCAGCAGCGCGAGCAGGCCCAGCCAGACCGCGGCCACCCAACCGATCAGGTACACCGCCCGGCCGTCGGCCGGATAGGGGTCGTTGCCCACCCCACCGTCACTGGCCATCGCCACCGCGCCGTAGAGGATGGCGTACGCGGGCAGCAGCCACACGGCCGCCCGCGCGAACCGGCGTACCGACCAGGCCCAACTGGCGTTCGTGGCCGGGCCGCCCGGGGTTGGCTCGTCGACGAACGGCAGTACGCCGAACCCGCCACCGGTGCTGCGGGAGCCCAGCGGGGCGACCGGGTCGTGCGCGCCGGGCACCGGGGCCGAGGACCACATCCGATTCGCCGGATCCTTCATGCGTCACCTCGCTCGTCCGCGAGTGGTGCGGAACGCGCCGGGGCGCCCCGATTGCCTGGTCACCACCCGTCCTAGGACCGATCGTGGCAGGCCTCGGAGCGCCCCATGAGTCTTTCTCGCATTAAGGCCGGGAGTCGACGCCTCGGTCGAGGCGTCGACACACCCTGTCGTGCCGGCGTACCGGTCAGCCGCGCTCGCGCTGGTCGGCCGGGTCCTCGGTCAGGCTGGCCGGAGACACCGGCTCCGGCGCGGGCAGCCCCTGCGGCTTGTTGCCGCCGGTGGCCTGGGCCTCGGCGACGCGTACCTCGTCGTGGATCTGCTGGGCGGCGTCCGCCGCGGCCTGCGCCGCCTCCGCGGCCTCCTGCTCGACCCGGCTCGCGTGTTCGGCCGCCTCCGGCGCGGGAAGATCCCCCACCATCTGGCTCAACCCGCCGAGCGCGCCACCCATCCCCTCGAGCGCCTTGGTCAGCTCGGCCGGGACGATCCAGACCTTGTTGGCGCTGCCCTGGGCGATCTGCGGCAGGGCCTGCAGGTATTGGTAGGCGAGCACCTTCTGGCTCGGGTTCGCCTGGTGGATCGCGTCAAAGACCGTCCGGATCGCCTTCGCCTGACCCTCGGCCTGCAGGATCCGCGCCTGCCGGTCACCGTCGGCCCGCAGCACCGCCGACTGCTTGTCACCCTCGGCGGTGAGGATCACCGACTGCTTGTGGCCCTCGGCGGTGAGGATCGCCGCGCGACGGTCCCGCTCGGCGCGCATCTGCTTCTCCATCGAGTCACGGATGCTCGCCGGCGGCTCGATCGCCTTGATCTCCACCCGGGTCACCTTGATGCCCCACCGGCCGGTGGTCTCGTCCAGCACCCCGGAGAGGTGCCGGTTGATCTCGTCCCGGCTGGTCAACGCGCGCTCCAGGTCCAACGAGCCGATCACGTTACGCAGCGTGGTGACGGTCAGCTGCTCGATGGCCTGGAGGAAGCTGGAGATCTCGTAGGTCGCCCGGACCGAGTCGACCACCTTGAAGTAGAGGACCGTGTCGATCGAGACCACCAGGTTGTCCGAGGTGATCACCGGCTGCGGCGGGAAGCTGACCACCTGCTCCCGCATGTCGACCTTCGTACGCACCGCGTCGATGAACGGCACCAGCAGGTTGAGGCCGGGGCTGAGGGTGCGCTTGTACTTGCCGAGCCGTTCCACCACGTCCTGGCGCTGCTGCGGCACGATCCGCACCGCCTTCGCCAGCGTTATCACGGCGATCAACGCCACCGCGATCACCAGCACCCCGATTAAGGTCATCCCGTTCACCCTCTCGCTTCCGGCAGCTCGCCGGCGGAAGAAATATCGTCCTGCCACACCAGGGCTGTCGCGCCCCGGACTTTGATCACCCGCACCCGTTGACCGGGGTCGAACGTCTGCGTCGTGTCGTACGAGCGGGCACTCCACAGCTCACCGTCGATCTTGACGAGGCCCTGGTCCGCGTCCACCCGCTCCAGCACCAGCGCCGTGGAACCCTCGATCGCCTCCAGGCCGAACGGCTGCTCGCCGCTCTCCAGCGACGACCGCTGGTGCCGTCGGAGGGCCGGCCGGGCAACCAACAGACTCAGCGCCGACACCACCGCGAAGACAAGCGCCTGCACCGCTACCGGCGCGCCCAGGGCGGCGGCGCCGCCAGCGGCGAACGCGCCAGCCGCGAACATGATCAGAAATAGAGTCGTCGTGAAGATCTCGGCGACGGCCAGCAGCACACCCAATACGATCCACACCACCGCGTCCACACCACGATCGTGACACGTATATGCACGCGCGGCCTCCCCAGGAAGATCAGTAGGCTCGACGCGGCCCGTTTTCGACAAAGATCCGGGCCCGACCGAGGAGGTCCCGTTGACCCTGCTGCCCGAGACCACCCGCCGGATCGACGCCCAGGTCGCCCAGGCGCAGCTCGACTGTCGTACCCCGGCACTGGTGCTGGGCGTGGTCTGCGACGGCGCGCTGGTGCACCTGGCCAGCGCCGGCGAACACCCCCGCCCGGACGCCGACCTCCAGTACCGGTTGGGCTCGATCAGCAAGACGATGACCGCGACCCTGATCATGCAACTGCGCGACGCCGGCCGCCTCGCCGTCGACGACGAGCTGGAAGAACACCTGCCGGGCACCGGCGTCGGTCAGCTCACCCTGCGCCAGATGCTCGGGCACGCCAGCGGCATGCAGCGCGAACCCGAGGGCGACTGGTGGGAACGGGCCGCGGGCACCGACCTGACCACGCTGCTCGCCGGCGTGAGCGCTGGCAAGATCGCCTACCCCCCACACACGACGTACCACTACTCCAACCTGGCGTACGGGCTGCTCGGCGGGGTGCTCGAACGACTCACCGGGAAGCCCTGGGTCGACCTGCTCCACGAGCGGATCCTTGGCCCGCTGGGCCTGCGCCGCACCACCTACGCGGCCACCGAGCCGTTCGCCCGGGGCTACGTCGTCCACCCCTGGCACGGCACCCTGCGCGAGGAGCCGCGTACCGACACCGGCGCGATGGCCCCCGCCGGGCAGCTCTGGTCGACGGTCGAAGAGTTGGGCCGGTGGGCAGCGTTCCTGGCCGACCCCGACCCGTCGGTGCTGGCCGCCGGGACGATCACCGAGATGTGCGCGCCCGTGGCGATCACCGACCCCGACTCCTGGACCGGCGGGCACGGCCTGGGGCTGGAGCTCTACCGGGACGGCGAGCGCGTGTACGTCGGGCACGGCGGCTCGATGCCCGGGTACGTGGCGACCCTGATGGTGCACCGCCCCACCCGTACCGCCGTGGTCGGCTTCGCCAACTCCTACGGCTTCCCCATCACCGGGCTCGGCCGTCGGCTGCTGACCACAGTGCTGGACGCCGAGCCGGCGCTCCCGCAGCCGTGGCTGCCGGCCACCGCCGCGCCCGCCCCCGAACTGGCCGAGCTGACCGGCCGCTGGTGGTGGATGGGCACCTCGCTGGACCTGAGCTGGGACGCCGGTGACCTGGTGGCCCACGTACGCGGTGAGCGGGTGAGCCGGTTCGGCGCCGAGGGGACGGACCGCTGGCGGGGACGATCCGGCCCGGAGAACGGCGAGATCCTGTCGGTGCTGCGCGACGAGAGCGGACGGGCGGTCGCGGTCGACATCGCCACGTTCGTCTTCACGCGCAGCCCCGACGAGGTCCCCTGACCCACCACCGGAAGGATCCGGCGCTCAGGGAGCCACGGATCCGGCGGTCAGGCGGCTTCGGATCCGGCGCTCAGGGGGCTTCGGTGACGAAGTCGATGAGGCGTTCCATGGCGTTGATCAGGGGCGTCTCGACGTCGGCGAAGCTGTTGACCCGGGACAGGATGTGCCGCCACATGTCGGCCGGCTCGGCGACCCCGAGAGCCGCGCAGACGCCCTCCTTCCACGGTCGCCCCGGCGGCACGACCGGCCACGCGGCGATACCCAGCGCCGCCGGTTTGACCGCCTGCCACACGTCCACGTACGGATGGCCGGTCACCAGCACGTACGGCGAGTTGACCCGGGCCACGATCCGGCTTTCCTTGCTGCCCGGCACGAGGTGGTCTACGAGGACCCCGAGCCGTCGGGTCGGGCCGGGGCCGAAGTCGCGTACCTCGGCGTCGAGGGCGTCGATGCCGTCCAGCGGCTCCACGACGACGCCCTCGATCCGCAGGTCGTCGCCCCAGATCCGCTCGACCAGCGCCGCGTCGTGGATGCCCTCCACCCAGATCCGGCTCGCCTTGGCGACCTGGGCGCGGACGTTGTCGACCGCCACCGAACCGGACGCGGTCCGTCGACGGGCCGCCGGTACCGGCGCGCGGGCGGGACGGCGCAATGTCACCGGGCTGCCGTCGAGCAGGAACGCCGCCGGCAGCAACGGAAAGTTGCGCCGTCGGCCATGCCGGTCCTCCAGCACGACCGCGCCGGCCTCGAAGCCCACCACCGCCCCGCAGAACCCGGAGTCGGCGTCCTCGACCACGAGATCCGGTTCGGCGTCCACCTCGGGGGTGACCTTCCGCCGCCGCCAGTCCCCCGCCAACACGTCCTCGCCGTATCGCCCCGCCATGGTGGATCACGTTAACCCCCCGACCTCCGCCCGACCCCCCGACACACCCCACCTCGCCCCACACCCGCCCGCCCAACCCGCGAACTCGCCGGCCCGCAAGCCCGCCCGCGCCGCGCCGGCATCGCCGCCTGCGTCCCGCTGGCATCGACCGCCCGCGTCCCGCCTACGTCGAGCCTGCGCCCGCCCGCGTCGACCGCCCCCGTCGACCGCGTGCGTCCCGCTGGCATCGACCGCCTGTGTCGATCAAGCAGTCGTGGTGCCCCATGAAACAGCCGAAAAGGCACCTACCGCCCACCACAACTCCATGATCGTCTGGGTTGGGGGTGCCAGGGGCCGCAGGAGTGCGGGGGTGCGGGGGTGGCGGGAGCGCGAGTGGGGTGGCGGGAGCGCGAGTGGGGTGGCGGGAGGCGGACAGGAGGGCGGGTGGGGTGGGCGGGGATTCGGGCTAACGGGGCAGTTCGGGGCAGGCCGGGCGGTCGGAGCGGCAGTCGAGACAGGGCCGGTCAGGACCACGTACCCTTTCGGCATGTCCACCCCCGCAACGGGCGCGGCCACACTCACGCCGCGCCGGTCGAGCCGGTTCGTTGCCTGGGTGCGCGCGTGGCGCGCCGGGTTGGTGCCGTACGACGAGGTCGCTGACGCCATCGCCGGCGACGAGGAACATCTCGTCGCGGACGCCCCCGGCACCTGGACCGACGTCCCGCTGGGCGCCGCGCTGCCCACCCTGGCCAAACTCTCCCCGGACGACATCCGTCTGGTGCTGCCCGCTCCGGGCGACCCGCGGGGGCTGCCCGGTCCGGGCGACTTCGCCGGCGCGGCGTTGGTCACGGGCGAGGCGGTGGTCGCCGGAGGGCTCGGTCTGATCCCCCAGGTGCGCACGCACACCTCTGGTTCTGGGGACTGTTTCGAGACGGTGCTCTGGCGGGTCTACCCGTTGCCGGCAAACGCGCCCGCCGCCTCACTCTCGCTGCCCGGCGCCGCCGAGGCGGAGGCCGAGTTGGCCGCCGCGCTGGCCGAGACGACCGCCGCGCTGACCCGACTCGACGTGGCCCAGTGGCGACCCGAGTTGGCCGGTGCGCTGGCCGCCCTGCGCCGCCCGGACGGCACCACCGACCTGCCGCCCGGCTTCGACCCCCGAGCCCGCCGACTCTTCGCCCGTGCCGCGGTGCTCGACCGGGTGCTCGCGCTGGCCGGGCACGCCGCGCCCGGCGGCGCGATCAACAACTACGAGGCCCAGCAGCGCGACGCTGCTCTGCGCCCCCTCACCACGGCCTGCCGCCAGGCACTCGTGGCCGCCTGCAACGCCCCCCTGCGCCCCTGACGGAGCCCCGCCCCGCTCACGCCACGCCGGGCACGCCACACCCGCCGGGCACGCCACACCAGGCCGGGCACGGCCCCACGCCAGGCACGCCACACCCGCCGGGCACGCCACACCAGGCCGGGCACGGCCCCACGCCACGCCACGCCACGCCACGCCACGCCACGCCACGCCACGCCGGCCATGATCGTGCTCGAACCAGGATGTAGTGGCCTCCCGTGGGCGGAGGACCACTACATCCTGGTCAGCGCCGTCGCGTTAGGGCGAGGGGTTGTTCGTCAATGGGCACTGTCTCGCCTTTCATGCTGTTGTGCCGGGGTGGTCTTGTTCTTCGACCCAGGTTGATCGGCCAGGGGTGCGCGGGGTGCCGGTCGACGGGGCAGGCTCTGCGTGTCCGGGGGGTGGTCGGGGGTCCTTTGCTCTGCACCCGCGGGTGCGACGGCTACGGTCTGTGACCGGCGCCTATTGGGGTGCAGAGCAAAGGACGGGCGACTCGTGCACCTTGCCCGAGGGGCGGTTGGTGATCGAGGTCGTGCCTGGCCGGCGCAGCGCCACCGTAACCACGTTGAGATCCAGGACAACACCGTTGCTGTTGGCGGAACCGCTGCTCGTCAACCGCGCCGCGTCGCCGGTCACGACGTTGTGGCATGCGGCAGGGCGCCCATAAAGCCCCCAAGCCCGGCACCAGGATGAGGTGATTGCCGGGTCCGGACTGCCTCCGCTCCGCGATCTTGCACTTTCTGTCCCGACACAAGGTGCATATCACCTATATGGACAACCGAAACTGCAAGATCGCGCGACGACCGCCAGCACCGCCCACGCCACGCCACGCGACGCCACGCCACGCCACGCCACGCGACGTCACGACGAAGCGAGCCCTGGGACGCGCCGCTGGACTCGGCGGTCAGATCTCGTCGAGCAGGTCCGCGACCGAGTTGATGATCCGGGACGGGCGGTACGGGTAGCGCTCCGCCTCGGTGCGGCTGCTGATTCCGGTGAGCACCAGGATGGTCTCCAACCCGGCCTCCAGGCCGCAGAGGATGTCGGTGTCCATCCGGTCGCCGATCATCGCGGTGCTCTCCGAGTGCGCGTTTATCGTGTTGAGCGCCGAGCGCATCATCATCGGGTTGGGCTTGCCGACGAAGTAGGGCTCCACACCGGTCGCCTTGGAGATCATCGCGGCGACGGAGCCGGCGGCCGGCAGCGCGCCCTCCACGGACGGGCCGGTCACGTCGGGGTTGGTGCAGATGAATCGGGCCCCGTCGTTGATCAGGCGGACCGCCTTGGTGATCGCCTCGAAGCTGTAGGTGCGGGTCTCACCGAGCACCACGTAGTCCGGGGCGAAGTCGGTGAGCACGTAGCCGACCGCGTGCAGCGCGGTGGTCAGCCCGGCCTCACCGATGACGTACGCGGTGCCGCCCGGCCGCTGGTCGGCGAGGAACTGGCCGGTGGCCAGCGCGGACGACCAGATCGACTCCTCCGGCACGTCCAGCCCCATCCGGCTCAGGCGGGCCGTCAGGTCGCGCGGGGTGTAGATCGAGTTGTTGGTCAACACCAGGAACGGCTTGCCGGAGGAGCGCATCCGGTTGATGAACTCCGGTGCCCCGGGCACCGGCTGGCCCTCGTGCACCAGCACGCCGTCCATGTCGGTCAGCCAACTCTGCACGGGCTTGCGGTCATGCATCGGTGCCCCCAGCAGGTGTCGGACGGCGGGTCGGTACGCAGCAGACGGTCGGGCAGCTGTCCCACATCGGCAGCTCGCCCAGGCGACGGCGGAGCTGCGCGCCGTCCGGGTCGGTCCGCTCGGTGATCAGCTCCCGCACCATGGTGACGAAGCGCGGGTCGGTGCCGGGGGTGGCGGCCCGGACGAAGTCCAGCCCGAGCTGCTTGGCCGTCTCCAGCGCCTCGGTGTCCAGGTCCCAGACGACCTCGAGGTGATCGGAGACGAACCCGATCGGGCTGACCACGACCGCTGTGGTGCCGCCCTGCGCGAGGGCGGTCAGGTGGTCGTTGATGTCCGGCTCCAGCCACGGCATCTGTGGTGGGCCGGAGCGGCTCTGCCAGACCAGGTCGTACGCGAGGTCGGGGGCGGCGGCCGCGGCCACGAGCCGGGCGGTCTCGTGCAGTTGCGCCTCGTACCGGCCGCCGTGCGGGCCGGCGTTCGCCGCCATCGAGGTGGGGATGGAGTGGGCGGTGAAGACCAGCCGGGTGGTGTCCCGCCGCGCCGGGTCGAGTTGGCTC
The DNA here is from genome assembly GCF_043197345.1 of Micromonospora sp. NPDC049175. NCBI lineage: Bacteria > Bacillati > Actinomycetota > Actinomycetes > Micromonosporales > Micromonosporaceae > Micromonospora > Micromonospora sp. NPDC049175. Next base: position 869,290 of record NZ_JBICSY010000001.1, read on the forward strand.
AGCGCCGCCCGGACCGCGTCGGCGTGTGGGTCGACGAAGCCGGGGTGGTCCCAGAACTGGCGCAGCTTCTCGATCACCGGGGCGTCCGGGCCGACCGCGGCCCGCGCGGCGGCGATGTCCTCCTGGTACTGCCGGCAGGACGAGTAGCCGCCGTACGCGCTGGTGACGAAGGCCAGGGCCCGGGTGACGCCGTCGTCGCGCATCTGGGTCACGGTGTCGGCGAGCATCGGGTCCCAGTTGCGGTTGCCCCAGTAGACGGGCAGGTCGACGCCGTGCGCGGCGAGGTCGGCGCGGATCGCGGCCAACAACTCGCGGTTCTGCTGGTTGATCGGGGAGACCCCGCCGAAGTGCTGGTAGTGCTCGGCGACCTCGGCCAGCCGCTCGGGCGGCACGCCTCGACCCCGGGTGACGTTCTGCAGGAAGGGCATCACGTCCTCGGGCCGCTCGGGCCCGCCGAAGGACACCAGCACCACCGCGTCGTACGACATGGGGACATTCTTGCCGGTCGGCCGGGAGCACCCGGCGACGCCCCCTGCTCCGGCCGCGTGGGTCACGTCGGCGGCGGCCGGGGGCGTCGTCGGGGGAGCGTCAGGAGCCGATGGCGTGGTAGCCGCCGTCGACGTGGACGATCTCGCCGGTGGTGGCCGGGAACCAGTCGGAGAGCAGCGCCAGGCAGGCCCGCGCGGCGGGCTCCTGGTCGGTGAGGTTCCAGCCCAGCGGGGCCCGCTCGGCCCAGACCTCCTCGAACTGGTCGAAGCCGGGGATCGACTTCGCGGCGATGGTGCGCAGCGGCCCGGCGGCCACCAGGTTGCTACGGATGCCCTGCTTGCCCAGGTGCATGGCGAGGTAGCGGGACGCGGACTCCAGGCCGGCCTTGGCCACGCCCATCCAGTCGTAGACCGGCCACGCCTTCGTCGCGTCGAAGGTCAGGCCGACCACCGCGCCGCCGGGCGACATCAGCGGCAGCGCCGCCATGGCCAGCGACTTGTACGAGAAGGTGGAGACGTGCAGGGCGGTGGCCACGTCCTCCCAGGGGGCGTCGAGGAAGCCGCCGCCGAGGCAGCTCTGCGGGGCGAAGCCGATCGAGTGCACGACACCGTCGAGGCCGTCGACGTGCTCGCGTACGCGGTCGGCGAGGCCGGCCAGGTGCTCGGTGTTGGTGACGTCCACCTCGATGACCGGGGCGGGCTCGGGCAGCCGCTTGGCGATCCGCTCGACCAGGGAGAGCCGGCCGTAGCCGGTGAGCACGACCTGCGCGCCGTTCTCCTGGGCGAGCTTCGCCACCGAGAAGGCGATCGAGGCGTCGGTGATGACACCGGTGACGAGCAGCCGCTTACCGGCGAGCAGTCCGGACATCGCTGATTTCCTCCGTACTCAAAAAGGGTTAGTGGCCCATGCCGAGGCCGCCGTCGACCGGGATCACGGCGCCGGAGACGTACCCGGCGCTGTCGGAGGCCAGCCAGGTGACCACCCCGGCGACCTCGTCCGGGCTGGCCATCCGGCCGGCCGGGATCGACTTGCGGATCTCCGCCTTGCGGTCCTCGGGCAGGCCGGCCGTCATGTCGGTGTCGATGAAGCCGGGCGCCACCACGTTGGCCGTGATGTTGCGGCTGCCCAGCTCCCGGGTGATCGAGCGGGCAACGCCGACCAGACCGGCCTTGCTGGCGGCGTAGTTGACCTGCCCGGCGCCGCCGGCGAGGCCGACCACCGAGGAGATGAAGATCATGCGACCCCACTTGGCGCGGAGCATCTTTCCGGAGGCCCGCTTGGCGACCCGGAACGCACCCGTGAGGTTGGTGTCCACCACACCTGTGAACTGTTCCTCGGTCATGCGCAGCAGCAGCGTGTCGGCGGTCATGCCGGCGTTCGCCACGAGCACCTCGACCGGACCCAGCTCGGCCTCGACGGCGGTGAACGCGGCGTCGATCGAGGCCGCGTCGGTGACGTCGGCGCGTACGCCGAACAGCCCCTCGGGCGCGTCGCCGCTGCGGTGGGTGACCGCCACCCGGTCGCCCTGCTTGGCGAAGGCCTGCGCGATGGCCAGGCCGATCCCCCGGTTACCCCCGGTCACCAGCACGGTACGGGCCACTGTTCCCCCTTGCGAATGGTCAGCACGGACGCGTCGGAGCCTAGGGGTTACCGGTAGGTAAGCGCTAACGGGAGTCGCGTCACACCGTGGTACGACACTGGGATCAACCCCTGGTGGCACGCCTCGTGACGGGGTCGGCCCGTAGCCTCCGGATGGTGAACCGGCATCCGATCGCCACGGCCCTGCGGGCGCTGCGACAGACCCTGTGGGGCCCGGACGCCCCGCCCGGTCGACCGCTGCTGGCCCGCTGGCCCCGGCTGGCCCGACCCGCCGCCCCGGTCGGGCTGCTCGCCGTGCTCGGCCTCTTCTGGATCACGTTTGTCGTGGAGAGCGACTGGGGTCTGCCGCCTCCGATCGCGGTGCTGTTCGCGGCGATGACCGTGGCGCCGCTGCTGGCGCTGCCCCGGCGTCCGCTGCTGGCCTGGCGGCTGACGGTGCTGGCCCTGCTGATCTGCACGTTCAACGCCCCGGCCGGGCTGCCCGGACCGTGGACGCCGCCGCTGGCGCTCGGGTCGGTAGCGGTGGTCGCGGTGGTCCTCGCACGGGTCGACCGGCCGGTGCTGGCCTGGGTGGTGGCGATTACCGCGGTGCCTGTGCTCACCCTGGTGCACCCGGAGAATCGGGCCGCCGTGCTGGCGCTGCTCGGCGCGTTGGCCATCGTCGGCGACCTGATCCGGCGCAACCGGCTGTCCCGGCGGGCGCTGGCCGCGCAGACCGAGCTGAGCGAACGGGAGCAGGAGCGCCGCGCGGTGTTGGAGGAACGCACCCGGATCGCGCGCGAGATGCACGACGTGGTGGCGCACCACATGTCGCTGATCGCGGTGCAGGCGGAGACCGCCCCGTACCGGCTGACCGACGTGCCGGCGCCGGCAGCCGCCGAGTTCGTGGCGATCGCCGCCTCGGCTCGCGACGCGCTCACCGACATGCGGCGACTGTTGGGGGTGCTGCGCAGCGAGGCGACCGGTCCGCAGACCGCACCGCAGCCGGACCTGACCGACCTGGGCGCGATGGTGGACGCGGCGCGCCGGGCCGGGCTGCCCGTCTCCCTGGACGCCGAGCCGATCGACGACGACCGGGTGCCCGCGCCGGTCGGGCTTGCCGCGTACCGCATCGTGCAGGAGGGCCTGGCCAACGCGGCCCGGCACGCGGTCGGGGCCGCGGTGCGCGTCACCGTCCGCACCGGTCCGTCCGGGCTGGGGGTACGCGTCGAAAACTCCCCGGCCGACGTCCGACCGACCGCCGACGGCGGCTCCGGGCACGGCCTGACCGGCATGCGGGAGCGGGCCACCTCGCTCGGCGGTACGTTCAGCGCCGGGCCGCTGCCCGACGGGGGTTACGCGGTGGCGGCCGAGTTGCCGTACGACGCGGAGGGCGGGGACGCGTGATCAAGGTTTTGATCGCCGACGACCAGGCGATGGTCCGGCAGGGCTTCGGCGCGCTGCTCGCCGCCCAACCGGACCTGCTGGTGGTGGGTGACGCCGCCGACGGCGCGCAGGCCGTCGCCGCCACCCGCCGGCTCGACCCGGACGTGGTGCTGATGGACGTGCGGATGCCGGTCATGGACGGGCTGGAGGCCACCCGCAAGCTGCTCGGCGACCGGTCGGCGCAGCGCCCCCGGGTGCTCATCCTCACGACCTTCGACCTCGACGACTACGTGTACGAGGCGCTGCGCGCCGGGGCCAGCGGTTTCCTGCTCAAGGACGCCCCGGCGGCCGATCTGGTGCAGGCGGTGCGGGTGGTGGCGGCCGGGGACGCGCTGCTCGCCCCGGCGGTCACCCGCCGGTTGATCGCCGAGTTCGCGGCCCGCCCGGACCGCCGCCGGCCCCGCCCCACCGACCTGGCCGGGCTGACCCCCCGGGAGACCGAGGTGCTGCGGTTGATCGCCCGGGGTCGCAACAACGCGGAGATCGCCGGTGACCTGGTGGTCGCCGAGCAGACCGTGAAGACGCACGTCGGGCGGATCCTGGCGAAGCTGGGGCTGCGCGACCGGGCCCAGGCCGTGGTGCTGGCGTACGAGACGGGTCTGGTGGCCGCCGGCGAGTAGTCCCGGAGAGCCACCCCGGGGACGGCTCCCCGGGACGATGACCCCGCACCGCCCACCCGCGCACTGTGCCTCCGGACGACATTCCGGAGGGAGAACGAGATGCGACGACGAGGTGCCGGCCGGGTGGTGCTGGCCACGCTGCTCGGCGTGAACCTGGTCCTGCCGACCCGACCCGAGCCGGTCGCGGCGACGGGGTTCGTGGAGGCGTACCCGGTCACGGCTGCGGCGATGCGCGCGGCCGGCCCGCCGTACGCGGACTGGGCGGCCGGCGGGCGTCGGTTTCTGTCGTTCGACTCGCGTGGCGACGGCCGCGCGGTCGAGGTGCTCGGCGACCTGGCCGGCGCGGACCGAATCGCGGTGCTGGTGCCGGGGGTGGGCAGCACCCTGGCCGACTTCGACAGGGGGTTGGGCGGGGTGGCCCACCGGGCGCCGGCGGTGCAGGCCGGGCAGCTCTACCGGCAGGTGCGGGCGAGCGAGCCGTCGGCGCGGGTCGCGGTGCTGGCCTGGCTCGGCTACGACCCGCCCGACGGGGTGTGGACGGCCGCCGGTGGCCTCAGCGCCCGACGCGGCGCTGCCGGGCTGGCCGGGCTGCTGCGGGAACTGGCCGCGCGCCGTCCGGCGGCGACGATCACGCTGGTCGGGCACAGCTATGGGGCGCTCGTGGTGGCCCTGGCGGCGGCGGACGCCCCGGCCCAGGTCACCGATGTGGTGAGCCTCGGCGGCGTCGGCGCGGGGGTGCAGCGCGCCGACGAGTTGCCCGGCGGGCGGCGGTTCTGGGCGGCCGAGGCCGCCACCGACTGGATCCGGCGGGTTCCGTCGGTACGACTGCCCGGTCTCGGTTTCGGCCGCCGCCCCGGCGACCCGTCGTTCGGCGCCCGCAGCCTGCCGGTGGGCGGGGTGAGCGGGCACGACGGTTACCTCGCCCCCGGCAGCGCCACGCTTGTCGCGGTGGCGGCGGTCGTGCTGGACGGTGTCGACGCCGACCGGATCGGGGACGCGCGATGAGCCGGGACCGCACCGTCGACGCGCTGCGGGCGTACGCCATCGGCGGGGTGGTGCTGGGGCACTGGCTGGTCACCGGGCTGGTACTGACCGGCGACGGCGGACTGCGCCAGGCCAGCCCGCTCACCGCGTTGCCCGGGCTGGCCCCGGTGACCTGGGTGTTGCAGACGCTCGGGCTGTTCTTCTTCACCGCCGGCTTCGGGTCGGCCCGGTCGCTGGCCGGCCACCGGGGCGGTCCGGGTGGCTGGGTGGCCGGTCGGCTGCGCCGGTTGCTGCTGCCGATGGTGGCGCTGCTGGGGGTGGGTGCCGCCGTGCTGCTCGCCGCCACCGTCGCCGGCACCCCGGACGACACGCTCACCGTCGCGCTGCGGCTGGCGATCAGTCCGTTGTGGTTCCTGGCGCCGCTGGTGTTCCTGATCGCGATGACCGGGCCGCTGCGCACCGCCGTACGCCGGTGGGGGTGGGGTCGTTGCGTCGTACCGGCGGTGGTCGTGGTCGCCGCGGCGGACCTGGCGGTGCGGCTGCTGCCGGCCGGCGGGCACCTGCCACCGGTGAGTGTGGTGGCGGCCTGGTCGGTGCCGTACCTGCTGGGCGTGGCGCACGCCGACGGGCGGTTGGCCGGCCCCCGGGCGGCGGGCACGCTCGCGGCCGGCGGGGTGGCCGCGCTTGCCGCGTTGCTGGCCCTGGGTTACCCGGTGAGCGCTGTCGGCGTGCCCGGGGCCGGGGTGTCCAACCTGAACCCGCCGTCGCTGCTGGCCGTGGCGCTGGCGGTGACCCAGGTCGGGCTGGGGCTGCTCGCCCGGCCGGCGCTGGAACGGCTGCTGGCCCGGCCGTTGCCGGGCCGGGCGGTGACCGAGGTGAACAGGTGCGCGTTCCGGATCTATCTGTGCCACCAGCCGATACTCGTGGGGGTGACCGCGCTCACCGCCCGCGGCGGGCTGGCGCTGCCCGGGTTGCACACCGTGCCGGACGACGCGGGCTGGGTGCTCGCGCGCTTCTGCTGGCTGCCGGTGCTGGCCGCGCTGCTGGTCACGGTGGTACGAACCGGCCGGCCGCAGCCGCGACGCCGACCGGCCGGCCCAGGGGTCGCCGACCGGTCGGCCGAGTGCGTCTCGGCGGCGTCGCAGGTGTACGATCATCGACGTTCCGGCCCGCCCGACTTGCAGGAGGTGATCGCTGTGCGAGATAGCGATCCTCCCAGTCGTGGCCGGGCCGATGGTCAGCCCCGCTGAGCCACGACTCAGTCTGGTGAGCTGACCCCGCTCCGCTCCCCCACCCCTCGGCACACGCCGAGGTGTGTCGCGCCGTCCGGTTCGCCGACGGTCGCCGGGAGCCGCCCGGTCACGACTTCGTGTGCGCGTCCCCACCCCCTGCGGTCCGCCCCCGCACGCGGACCGTCCAGCCGCCACCCGGAGCCGTCCATGAGCCGCTACGTCGCCCCGCTGGGCTTCACCCTCGCCGCCGTCTGGGTGGCAATCGTCTTCGTGCTGGCCGGCGGCGGCCACTGAGGTGCTGATGGTCGGCGGCGGCCACCGAGGTGGCGCTGACCGGCGGCGGTCGGTGACCGCCGCCGGTCCATCGCTTCAGATCATCCGCGACGACCACAGCAGGCTGAGCGCCCCGGCGCACAGCGCCAGCAGCAGCGCCAACCCGGCGTACCACTGGGTCACCTCCCGCGGCTCGGTCCGGAAGCCGATCGAGCTGCCCATGTCCTGGTAGACCTGCTTCAGCTCGCTCACCGAGGCCGCCTCGTAGAAGTAGCCCTCGGTGGTCTCGGCAAGCTCGGCCAGGGCCAACCGGTCCACCGGCACCCGCTGCAACTGCCCGCCGATGTCGACCTGGCCGGTGTCGGTGCCGAACGCGATCGTGGAGACCGGGACGTTCGCCGCCTGCGCGGCCGCCGCCGCCTCCTCCACCGCCCGCCCGGAGGTGCGGAAGCCGTCGGACAGCAGCACGATCCGTGCCGGCGGGATGCCCGCCGCGCCGTCGGCCGGCACCGACCGGATCGCCTCCAGACAGGTGAACACCGCCTCGCCGGTCGCGGTCGCCTCGGCCAGCACCAGACCGTCGATGGCACCTGTCACCGCGTCCCGGTCCTTGCCCGGCGGCACCAGCACGTTCGCCGCCTTGGCGAACGACACGAGACCCAGGTTGTAGCTCTCCGGCAGCTCACCGACGAACTGCTTGGCCGCCTCCTGGGCCGCCTCCAGCCGGTTCGGCGCCACGTCGTCGGCCTGCATCGACAGCGACACGTCGATGGCGAGCATCACCGTGGCCCGTTCCAGGGGCTCCCGGGTGTCCACCGCCGGCCGGGCCAGCGCGGTGGCCAGCACCAGCAGGCAGAGCAGGAACGCCGTCGCCGGGACGTGCCGACGCCAACCGAGCCCCTTCGGCGCCACCGTACGCAGCAGGTCCACGTTCGTGAACCGCATCGCGAACGCCCGACGGTGCAGCTGCCGCCAGACGTAGAACGCCGCGAGGGCGAGCACCGGCAGCACGGCCAACAACCACCACGGTTGCATGAAACGGATCATCGTGTCGTCCCCCGGGTACGCGCGTGCCGCTGCGCGGCCACGAATCGCACCATGTCCAGCAGCCAGTCTCGGTCCGTACGCAGACGCAGGTGGGCCGCGCCGGCGCCGCGCAGGGCGGCGGCGATCGTGGCCCGTTGGGCGGTCGCGGCCTCGGCGTAGCGCTGCCGCAGCCGTGGATCGGCAGTCTGCACCTCGTGCAACTCGCCGCTCTCCGGGTCGACCACCGGTAACACACCCACGTCGGGCAACTCCAGCTCGCGCGGGTCGATCACCTCGATGGCGAGCACGTCGTGGCGGATCCGCAGCTTGCGCATCGGCCGGGCCCACTGCTCGACCGGCGCGAGGAAGTCCGAGATCACCACGACCACCCCGCGCCGGCGGGGCGGACGGTTGAGCATCTCGATCAGGGCGCCCAGGTCACCACGCCCCGGCTGGATGGCGGTGCCGGCGAGGGTACGCAGCAGGCCCTGCGCCTCCTTGCGGCCGGAGCGGGCCGGCAACCGGGTGAACACCCCCGGTCCGGCCGGCGGTGGTGGTCTGCCACGCCAGCGGCGGGCCGGTGCGGACACGCCGCCGCCGGTGCCGACCACCGCGCCGATCCGGTTGCCGCCGCGCACGGTCAGGTGGGTGATGGCTGCCGCGGCGGCCACCACCACCTCGCGTTTGAGCCACTGCCCGGTGCCGAAGTCCAGACTGGCGGACAGATCCACCGCCAGCCAGGTCTCCAGCTCCCGGTCGGCGACCGTACGCCGCACGTGGGGTGTGGTGGTCCGTGCGGTGACCGGCCAGTCCATCCGGCGCACGTCGTCGCCCGGGCGGTACTCCCGGGATTCGCCCGCCTCGCTGCCCGGCCCGGGCAGCAGACCGGCGTAGTCGCCCTGCAGCAGACCGTCGAGTTTGCGGGTGACGAGCAGTTGCAGCCGGGACAGCACGGCCTCGCTGCGATCGGGGACGGGACGAGGGGTGGGTGAGGTCACGGCCGCTGCCCGGGCCAGCCAGCGCCCGGCGGCGGCGCGATCGTCGACGGAGTGGCCTGCTGCCGGGGCGCGACCGCCGGCAGGGGGATCGTCGACATCACCCGGTGCACGATGTGGTCGGCGGGCACGTCGTCGGCGAGCGCGTCGTAGCTGAGCACCAACCGGTGCCGCAGGATGTCCGGCGCGATGTCCTGCACGTCCTGCGGCAGGGCGTAGTCGCGTCCGCGCAGCAGCGCCAGCGCACGCGTCGCCCGGACCAGGCCCAGCGAGGCGCGGGGGCTGGCCCCGTACTGGATCAGTTGGGCGACGTCGGGCATGCCGTGCTCGGCGGGGGCGCGGGTGGCAAGCACCAACCGGACCGCGTAGTCGACCAGGGCGTTGTGCACGAAGACCTGGTCGGCCTTGCGTTGCAGGGCGATCAACTCGGGTGTGTCGAAGACCGCGGTCGGCTCGGGCGCGGACACGCCCATCCGGTAGACGATCTCGCGTTCCTCCGCGTCGGTCGGGTAGCCCACTACGATCTTCATGAGGAATCGGTCCCGCTGCGCCTCCGGCAGCGGGTAGACGCCCTCCTGCTCGATCGGGTTCTGGGTGGCCATCACGAGGAACGGGTCGGGCACCCGGTGGCTCTCGCCGCCGATGGACACCTGCCGCTCGCTCATCACCTCCAGCAGCGCGGACTGCACCTTCGCCGGCGCCCGGTTGATCTCGTCGGCGAGCAGGAAGTTGACGAAGACCGGGCCCAGCTCCACGTCGAACTTCTCGCTGGACTGCCGGTAGATGCGGGTGCCCATGATGTCGGCGGGCACCAGGTCCGGGGTGAACTGCACCCGGGCGAAGGACCCGCCGACGACCTTCGCGAGGGTCTCCACCGCCAGGGTCTTGGCGACCCCGGGCACCCCTTCGAGCAGGCAGTGGCCGCGAGCGAGCAGCGCGACGAACATCCGCTCCACCATCCGGTCCTGCCCGACGATCACACGTTTGATCTCGAACATCGCCCGCTCCAACAGGGTGGCGTCCTGCGCGGGTGTGGTCACCGCCGCGGGTGTCTGCGGTGCCGCCCCGTTCGGCGTCGGGGCGTCGGGCATGGTCGGCTGGGCCACCGGTCCTCCACAGCGTTTGTCGGTCGTCGCGGCTCGTGCGGTATCAAGACTCGCATGCCTTGCTGAGTGTCGAGGTGGGGAGAAGCCGATTTTCGCCGCGCCGTCCCCAGCAGCAGAATCGCCCGACGAGGGTGTACAAGGACCGGCCTGCCGCGTGTACGATTCACCCCGTCGCCGGGCGGCTCCCCCCGTGGTCGCCCGGCGATCAAACTTTCCGTCCGGCCACCCTAGACTGGCCCGGATGAGCATCCCCTCCACCGCCGACGACGCCCTCGTCTGCTCGGCCCGCGGCTGTCGGGCTGCCGCTGTCTGGGCCCTGGAGTGGAACAATCCCCGGCTGCACGACGCCGATCGGCGCAAGACCTGGCTGGCCTGCGCCGACCACCGGACCAGCCTCGGTGACTTCCTGGACGCTCGCGGCTTCCTGCGTGCCGTCACCGCGGTGCCCGGATCGCCTACGCTCGACACGTGAGCACCCCCGGCGCCCCACCGCCCCCCGGATCCGACGCCCCGACGGCCGCACCGGCGGGCCCAGGGCCGCTGGAGCCCTGGCCCGACACGGTCCACTGGCAGCCGATCTCCACCGACCTGATCTGGGTGGAGCTGATCCGGTTGGCGATCGTGGTCGCCATCGGGCTGGCCGCGACCGGGGTCGGCTGGGCGTTGAGCGGGCACTGGTCGCTCGGGCTCGCCGTCGCCGTCGTGGTGCTGCTCGGCGCGTGGCGGGCGGTGGCGATCGTCCGCGCGGTCCGGGCCTGGGGGTACGCCGAAAGGGACACCGACCTGCTGGTCCGCCACGGGCTGCTGGTCCGCCGGCTCTCCATCGTCCCCTATTCGCGGATGCAGTTCGTCGACGTCAGCGCCGGGCCGCTGGAGCGCGCCTTCGACCTTGCCACCGTGCAGTTGCACACGGCCGCGGCGGCCAGCGACGCCCGGGTTCCCGGGCTGCGCCCGGCGGAGGCGTCCCGGCTCCGCGACCGGCTCACCGCGCTCGGCGAGGACCGGGCGGAGGGGTTGTGAGCGCTGCGACGGGGTGGCGTCGCGGGCCGTACCGCGACCGACCCGGCACGTCCGGCGGGGAGCACCGACCGGGCCGGGGGCCGGCCCGATGAGCGACCGTCCCGCCGAGCCGAGCACCGCGCCACCCGCCGACACGGCACCGCACGGGCCGACGCCACCCGCCGACACGGCCCCGGTGCCATCTGTCGACGCGGCACCGTACGGGCCGGTGCCGTCGGCGGACGCGGCCCCACCCGGGCCGACTTCGTCGGCGGACGCGGCACCGCACGGGCCGGTGCCGTCGGCGGAGTCCGTCGCGTGGCCGGCACCGGCGGTTGATGGCGAGGGCGAGCCCCGGCAGCGACTGCATCCGCTCAGCCCACTCCTGCACGGCGCCAAGTCCCTGGCCGTGGTCATCGCCGGGTTGTCGTGGTCGACGCTGTCCCGGGTGGGTTTCGGCTGGTTCGCCGCCATGGTGGCGGTGCTGGCGCTCGGCGCGACGGTGCTGTCGGTGATCAGCTGGTACAACACCGGCTACCACGTGGTGGGCCGCGAACTGCGGGTGTACGAGGGGCTGCTCTGGCGGCGTACCCGGGCCATCCCGTTGGAGCGACTACAGGCCGTCGAGGTGGTCCGGCCACTGCTGGCCCAGCTCAGCGGTCTGGCCGAGCTGCGTCTGGAGGTCGTCGGCGGCGGCAAGACCGAGGCGCCACTGGCGTACCTCGGGGTGGCCGACGCGGCCCGGCTGCGCGAGCGGCTGCTGGCGCTGGCCGGGCGGGTGACGCAACCGAGCGGGCGGGGCGACGCGACGCCCGCGGTGGTCCCGGGGTCGGCGGCGCCGCCGGTGCTGGCCGCGCCGGGCCGGAAACTGCACGCGGTACGCAACCAGGACCTGCTGGTCAGCCAACTGCTCACCCCGCAGGCGTTCCTGCTCCCGTTCGGGGTGGCCTTCGTCGTGGTGCAGTTCGTCACCGCGGGGTCGTGGTCGTTCGTCGCGGTGGCGAGCACGCTGACCGCGATGGCGGGCGTGCTGCTGCAACCGGTCCGCCGGGTCCTCGACGACTGGAACTTCCGACTGGCCCGCGACGGTGGCACGCTGCGGGTGCACAACGGCCTGCTGGAGACGCGGGCGCAGGCCGTGCCGCTGGCGCGGGTACAGACCGTACGGGCCACCTGGCCGCTGCTCTGGCGGATGAAGGGCTGGCTGCGGCTGCGCCTGGAGGTGGCCGGGTATTCCCTCGCCGACGCAGACGACCGCAACCGGCCCGACCGGCTCCTGCCGGTCGGTGACCTCCCGACGGCGACGATGATCGTCGCCGAGGTGCTGCCCGGGGTACGCCTCGACACCCTGCCGCTGACCCCTCCACCGACCCGCACCCGCTGGCTGCACCCACTGGGCCGTCGCGCGTTCGGCGCGGGTCTGTTCGACGAGGTGTTCGCCACCCGGTCCGGGCGGCTCACCCGGCAGTTGGTGATCCTGCCGTACGCCCGCATCCAGAGCGTGCGCGTGGTGCAGGGGCCGGTGCAGCGCCGCCTGGGGCTGGCCACCGTGCACGCGGACACCGCTGGCGGTTCCGGTGCCACCGCCCAGGACCGCGACCTGGCCGAAGCGTGGGCGATAGCAGCCGAACTGACCACAAGGTCCCACCAAGCCCAAACCCAGACCTAACCCCCCACCCCACCCGGCCCCGCACCCTCCCCCGCCCCCGTCGCCCCCGTCGCCCCCGCGTTGATCATGGAGTTATTGCCCTGACACGCCGTCTGGGAGGGCAATAACCTCATGATCAACGGGGGAAGCGCCGGGGAAGCGCCGGAGGCCCGGGGGTGGGGTGGGGTTAGTGGTCGGCCGGGACTGGGGGGTGGGTTCTGGGGGTGTCTGGGCCGCGTGTGGGTGGGGGCTCGGGTTGGTCGGGCGGGGGGTTGGTGGGGTCGGTGGGCCGTGGCGCCTTGGCGCTCGGGTGGCGGGCCCGCCAGGCCGCCCAACCGCGCTCCGCCAGACCGACCGCCAGGAAGGTCAGCCCCACGTACGCCCAGCCGACCAGCACGTCGATCACGTAGTGCTCACCCGAGTAGACCAGGGTGAAGGTCATCGCCAGCGGGTACGCGAGCAGCAGCGGCCACCAGCGGCGGCGGGTGGTGGTCAGGAAGAACAGCACCACGAACAGCGCCCACGCGGTGTGCAGCGACGGCATCGCGGCGACCGGGTTGGACGCGATCTGACCGGCGTTGAGCACGTTGCCGGCACCGTGCATGCCGAACGCCTTCCAACCCCGGGTGGAGATCCGGGCGACCTCGGTGAGCAGGCCGTTCTGCGCCGCCCACCAGGGCGGGGCGGCCGGGTAGATGAAGTAGGTGACCAGGCCGGCGGCGCAGAGGAAACCCCAGCGCCGCATGTACGCCGCCCAGCGGTGCCGGTCGCGCAGCCAGAGCACCGCGGCGGCGGTCAACGCGACCACGAAGTGGGAGAAGTACACCCAGCTCGCGGCGATGTCCCACCAGTGCACCTGCGGACGGTAGAGGTGCTGCTGCAACCAGACGGTGGGCACCTCACCGCCGGTGGCCCAGCCGAACATGAACCGGTCGGCGACGACCAGCTCCATCGCGTGCGGGGTGGACCCGTTGTCGGCGAACCCCCGCGAGAGGTTGTAGACGACGAACAGCAGCACCACCGGCACCCAGTCCCGGGCGAAGCGCAGGTGACTACGCCACGGCCGGTCGCTGTTCCAGGCGATCGTCGCCGCCCAGATCCAGACGAAGGCGTACGTGGGGTCGGTCGGCAGTCCGATCGCCAGCCACGCGGCGACGAAGGCGACGGCCCACACGCTCATGGCGACGACACGTCGACGACCCCCGTCGCCGGACGCGGGCGGGTCGGTCCGGGCGGGGGGCTGGGGGTCAGTCACGACGGCCATCGTCGTCAAGGTTAACGACGGGTACGGCATCGACAGACGGGGACCACCCGTCGGTCGTCTTGGGTGGGGTGCGAGCGGATCGCCGGGCGCGTGCCCGACGCCTGCACCGAGCACCTAGGCTGACGACCATGCAGGAGCAGCCCGAGCCGGCCTTCGCGCCGGGTCTGACCGCCCAGGTCGAGTTGACGGTCACCGACGCGGACACCGCCCAGGCTGTCGGTTCCGGGGACGTACCGGTGCTGGGCACTCCCCGGGTGCTCGCCCTCGCCGAGGCCGCCACCGTCGCGGCGACGGCGACCGGGATGCCGGCGGGGTCGACGACCGTGGGGACGCGCGTCGAGCTGGAGCACCTGGCGCCGACGGTTGTCGGCCGCACGGTCCGGGCGCAGGCCCTGCTGGCGACGGTCGACGGCCGTCGACTGTCGTTCGAGGTCACGGTCAGCGACGGGGACCAGACGGTGGCCCGGGGCCGGGTGGATCGGATCCTGGTGGACCGGCAACGCTTCGTCGAGCGCGCCGGACGATCGTCGTGACCGCCGGGTTCGTCGAGGTCGCCGACCGGGTGCACGTCCTTCGCGAACCACTGCTGCGGGTCAACGTCACACTTGTCGTCGGCGACGACGAGGCGCTCCTGGTGGACACGCTCTCCTCGGCCGCGCAGGCCGCCGAGCTGGCCGCCGCCGTCCGGGCGGTCACCGACCGCCCGCTGACGCTTGTCAACACCCACCACCACTACGACCACTGCTTCGGCAACGCAGTCCTGGCCGGCAACCCACCCCGCCCGGTGTACGCGCACGAGATGGCCGCCGCGGCCCTGCGCCAGGACCCGGAGCGGCTGCGCCGGGAGGCGTACGAGGAGTTGCGCGAGGAGCATCCGGCGCTCGCCGCCGAGCTTGCCGACACCCCACTGCTCGCCCCGACGCACACCGTGCACACGGAGACGTCGCTCGACCTGGGTGGCCGGCGGGTGCTGCTGCGCCACCCGGGACGTGGGCACACCGACGCGGACCTGGTGGTGCACGTGCCGGACGCCGACGTACTCGTCGCCGGTGACCTGGTGGAGCAGAGCGGCCCGCCCGCCTTCGAGGACGCGTACCCCCTGCGGTGGCCGGACGCGGTCGCGGACCTGCTGCGGCTGACCACCGCGCGCACGGTGGTGGTGCCGGGTCACGGCGACCCGGTGGACGTCGACTTCGTCCGCGCCCAGCACGCCGACCTGGTGCGGCTGGCCTGGTTGATCCGGGCCGCGCACACCGGCAGCGCGCCGCCGGAGCGGGTGGCCGCCGAGGCTCCCTTCGGCGCCCGCGCGGCCCTGGTCGCCGCCCGCCGCGGCTACCGGGAGCTGGACGGCGAGGTCTAGGCCGGAAAGCGACGGTCGACGTCGGCGCGGGTGGGCATGGCGGTGGCACCACCGGGTTTTTCGCAGACCAGGCCCGCCACCCGCACCGCGAACGCGACCCGCTCGACCCAGCCCGCCGGGGAGTCCGGCTCGCCGTCGAGGAGCAGGTCGGCGATCAGCGCGGCCATTACCGAGTCGCCGGCGCCGGTGGCGTCGATCGCGTCGACCTTGGGGGCCGGCACCCGGACCGGGTCGGCGTCGGCGGCGGCCAGCACCGCGCCGGCCGCGCCGAGCGTCACCACGACGGTGGCCGCCCCCAACTCGCGCAGGTACGCGGCCACCCCCTCGACCGGTTCACCCGGGTAGAGCAGCGCGGCGTCGGCGGCGCTCAGCTTGACCAGGTGCGCGCCGGCGGCGAACTCGGCCACCACCTGGCGGAGCCCGCCCAGGGCCTCCGGCCCGTGCAGCAGCCGGGGGCGCACGTTCGGGTCGAAGACCCGCAGGCCGGCGGCGAGCGACCAGGCACGGCGGGCGGCGGCCAGCGTGTCGGGTTGAAGCAGCACGATCGAGCCGCAGTAGAGCACGTCGGCGCCCTCCAGCAGCGCCAGGTCCAGGTCGTCGGGGCCGAGCAGTCCGTAGGACGCCGGTTCGCCGTAGAAGCGGAAGTCGGGTTCGGGCCCGGCGTACGTGACCACCGCGAGCGTGGTCGGCGCCGGCACCGTCACCGCACCGGCCACCCCGACGTCGGCGGCGGTCAGGAAGGCGCGGATCCGGCCGCCCAGCACGTCGTCGCCGAGGGAGCCGACGAACTGTGCCGCACCACCGAGGCGGGCCACCCCGACGGCGACGTTGAGCGGCCCGCCGCCGATCGCCTGCCGGTAGACCCGTTCCCCGTCGCGCTCGCTGTCGAGCAGGTCGACGAGCGCCTCGCCGAGCACCACCGCGTACCCCATGCCGATCCTCCCGTCGTGGCCAGCCCACCGCCGGCCGTCGCCCGCCGAGCCGGTCGCCGTGCCACCAGGCTGGCACAGCGGGCCGCTCGGCGGGCGCCGAAGCGGCGCACGGGCTACCCCGGCCGGTGGACCGGCCCGTCGAGCGCCGCGAGGGGACGACCGCTGCCACCCCAGCGGGCCGCGACGATCTGCGCGGCCACGCTCACCGCGGTCTCCTCCGGGGTACGACCACCGAGGTCCAGCCCGATCGGGGAGGCGAGCCGGGCGAGTTGCTCCGCGTCGAGCCCCGCCTCGCGTAGCAGCTTGTGCCGCTCGTCGTGGGTACGCCGCGAACCCATCGCGCCGACGTACGCCAACCGGTGGCGCAACGCCAGTTCCAGCACCGGCACGTCGAACTTCGGATCGTGGGTGAGGACGCACACCACGGTCCGCCCGTCGGCCCGGCCCGCGTCCAACTCCGTCCGCAGGTAGCGGTGCGGCCACTGCACCACCACCTCGTCGGCCTCGGGGAAGCGCCGGGCGGTGGTGAAGACTCCTCGGGCGTCGCAGACGGTGACCCGGTAGCCGAGGAACGCGCCGATCCGGGCGACCGCGGCGGCGAAGTCGATGGCCCCGAAGACGATCATCCGAGGCGGGGTGGCGTACGCGGTCACGAAGAGGCTGACGCCGCTGCCGCGCCGCTGCCCGTGGTAGCCGTAGCGGAGCACCCCGCTGTGCCCGGTGGCGAGCAGCCCGGCGGCGTCGACGGCCGCGGCGTCGTCGAGCCGGTCGTCACCCAGCGAGCCGATCGACCGCTGGCCGGTCAGCACCAGCCGCCGCCCCAACCGTCGAGCCGGATCGGTCGGCACCGCGCCCGGTGGATCACCGGCGTCGGCGGCCACGCAGGTGACCACCGCCGCCGGTTGGCCTCCCCGGCGGGCGGCGGCGACCGCCGCCAACTCCGGCAGGGCAGCGGGGTCGACGCGCTCCACGAACACGTCGAGGATGCCACCGCAGGTCAGACCCACGGCGTACGCGTCGTCGTCGCTGATGCCGTAGCGGATCAGCTCGGCCGCGCCGGTGTCCAGCACCCGGCGGGACCGTTCGTAGAGGTCCGCCTCGACGCAGCCGCCGGAGACGCTGCCGGTGACCGTGCCGTCGATCGCGACCGCCATCGTCGCGCCGGGCGGCTGCGGCGCGGAGCGCCAGGTGGCCACGACGGTGGCCAGGCCGACCGACTCACCGGCGCGGCACCTGCGGTGCACCTCGTCGAACACGTCCGGCACCGGCCGCCGCCTCTCCGCCTCCGTCGTCCCCGTCCGCAGGATATGGCGTTCGACGGCGGCCGGTGGGTCAACCCATCCATCGAGGAACAGCTATTGCGCGGCGCGGCGGGGCGTGGTGGGATGACGGGTACCGGGCGGTGCGAGGGCTGCCGCGCCACCGGTTGCCGGGTTCGACACACGCGAGGGCGCCGGTCCCTGACAGGACCGTTGATGGCGCGCGTCCACCGGCCGGTCTTCCGCCGGGGCACGTCGCCGTGATCGTCGCACCGTTCACTTCAGCGGGGCGAGCAGGCCACGTCCCACCCACAAGCGGGCGGACGGCTCGGGCGGCACGCCTCGCGAGTCAGGAGAACCCGTGAACCGTTCCCGTACGGCCGCGTTGCTCACCGCGGCCATGACCCTCGCGCTGGGCGCTGTCGCCCTGGCGTCCAGTCCCCAGCCGGCCGCCGCGCACGGCGCGGCGATGACGCCGGGCAGCCGCACCTACCTGTGCTGGCAGGACGGCCGCAGCCAGACCGGTGAGATCCGGCCGAACAACCCCGCGTGCTCCGCAGCGGTGGCGCAGAGCGGGGCGAACTCGCTCTACAACTGGTTCAGTGTGCTGCGCTCCGACGCTGGCGGCCGCACCACCGGCTTCATCCCGGACGGGCAGCTGTGCAGCGGCGGCGCCACCGGTTTCCGCGGCTACGACCTGCCCCGCACCGACTGGCCGCTGACCCACCTGACCTCCGGGTCCCGGCTGGACTTCAAGTACAGCAACTGGGCGCACCACCCGGGCACGTTCTACTTCTACGTGACCAAGGACAGCTGGAGCCCGACCCGGGCCCTGGCCTGGAGCGACCTGGAGCAGCCGTTCCTCACGGTGACCAACCCGCCGCAGCGCGGCGCGGTCGGCACCAACGACGGGCACTACTACTTCAGCGGCAACCTGCCGTCGGGTAAGAGCGGCCGGCACATCATCTACTCCCGCTGGGTCCGCTCGGACTCGCAGGAGAACTTCTTCGGCTGCTCCGACGTGACCTTCGACGGCGGCAACGGTCAGGTGACCGGGGTGGGCCCGGGTACCGGTTCGCCGACGCCCGACCCGACGACCCCGCCGCCGGACCCGACCACTCCGCCGCCGGACCCGACGACCCCGCCGCCGGACCCGACCACCCCGCCGCCGACCACCACCCCGCCGCCGAGCGGCGGTGACTGCATGGCGGTCTACAAGGTGAGCAGCACCTGGCAGGGTGGCTTCCAGGGCGAGGTCACGATCATGAACCACGGCAGTACGCCGTTCAACGGCTGGACCGCGAGCTGGACCTGGCCCAACGGGCAGTCGATAAGTCAGATCTGGAGCGCCACCCAGACGACGTCCGGCTCGACGGTGACGGCGACGAACGTCAACTACAACGGCACCGTCGCACCGGAGGGCACCACCACGTTCGGCTTCCTGGCCAGCAGCACAGGAACGAACGGACTCCCGACGGTCACCTGCGCCCGCAAGTAGCCGCCACCACCGCCTGAAATGACCAAGAGGTTTGCGTCACCGGAACTGCTCCGGTGACGCAAACCTCTTGGTCGACAGGGTGTCAGCGGACCATCGAGCCGACCACCGGCTTCGTGAGCAGGGCGGACTGGTTGCGCTGGATGCCCGGGTCGAGGGTCTTGGCCACGAAGATGGCGTGCCAGATGCAGAAGATCAACACCGTCCACACCTTGCGGGAGTGGTCGGCCTCCTCCCGCTTGTGCTCGTCGAGCAGCCGCAGCGCGTACGACAGGTCGAGCAGGTCGCCCGCGCCCGAGGTGCTCAGCACGTGCCGGGCCCACTCGTACATCTCGCCGCGCAGCCAGACCCGGGTGGGGGTCGGGAAGCCCAACTTCTTGCGGTTGACGATGGCCGGCGGCACGACACCCTGCAACGCCTGACGCATCGCGTACTTGGTGGCGTCGGAGCGCGGCGGCAGCTTCAGGTCCACCGGGATCTTCGCCGCGACGTCGAACACCTCGCGGTCGAGGAACGGCACCCGCACCTCCAGCGAGTGCGACATCGAGATCCGGTCGGCCTTGACCAGGATGTCGCCGCGC
Source organism: Micromonospora sp. NPDC049175 (assembly GCF_043197345.1). Taxonomy (NCBI): domain Bacteria; kingdom Bacillati; phylum Actinomycetota; class Actinomycetes; order Micromonosporales; family Micromonosporaceae; genus Micromonospora; species Micromonospora sp. NPDC049175. Next base: position 888,577 of record NZ_JBICSY010000001.1, read on the forward strand.
AGCCAGGTGTACAGGTCGACGTACTGCATCTTGGTGACGTCGTCCAGCTCGGTGCACTCGGCGTAGATCGGGGCGGTGACGTCGGTGTAGCGCACCGAGGGGTCGTAGCGGCGCATCAGGTGCTGCTTCTCCTCCTCGGTGAACATCCGCGCGTTGCCGTAGTAGCGCTCCTCGATCGGGGTGGTGCCCCGCTCCAGGAAGCTCTTGCCCTTGACCCCCTGCGGGATCGCCTTGGAGACCGCGCGCAGGCCCTTCTGCACCCCGCCGGGCAGACCGTTGACGGTGCCCAGCGACAACGGCTCCCGGTAGATCGTGTAGCCGCCGAAGAACTCGTCCGCGCCCTCACCGGAGAGCACCACCGTGACGTGCTCGGCGGCCTTCTTGGCCACGAAGTAGAGCGGCACCAGCGCCGGGTCGGCCACCGGGTCGTCCAGGTGCCAGACGATCTTCGGCAGCGCGTCGATCATGTCCTGCGGACCGATCTTGGTGGGGATGGTGGTGACGTCCAGGTGCCGCGCCGACTCCTGGGCGACGTCGATCTCCGAATATCCCGGGACGTCGTAGCCGACGGTGAAGGTCAGGATGTTCGGGTTGAACTCCCGGGCCAGCGCGACCACGGCCGTCGAGTCGATGCCGCTGGACAGGAACGAGCCGACCGGCACGTCGGAGCGCATGTGCATGCGCACGCTCTCCCGCAGCGTCTCCCGGATCTCGTGGTAGAGCTTCTGCTCGTCGTCGACAGGCGCCGGCCGGAACACCGGCCGGTACCACCGGCGTACGTCGATGCGCCCACCCGGGGTCCAGTTCAGGTACTCCCCCGAACCGATCCGGCTGATGCCCTTGTGCAGGGTGCCCGGCTCCGGGACGTACTGCAGGGTCAGGTAGTGGCTGAGGCTGGCGCCGTCGACGCCCGCGTCACCCTGGTAGCTGCTGTGCGCGAACGGCAACAGCGCCTTCTTCTCCGACGCCAGGTAGAGCCCGTCGGCGGTCTCCAGGTAGTGCATCGGCTTGATGCCGAAGTAGTCGCGGGCGCCGAACGCGCGCCGCTCCTGCCGGTCCCAGATGACGAAGGCGAACATGCCCCGCAGCCGGGTGAGCACCTGCTCGCCCCAGAAGTGGTAGCCCGCCACGATCACCTCGCCGTCACCGGCCGTGGCGAACTGCGCGCCGAAGTTCCTGATCAACTCCTCGCGCAGCTCGATGTAGTTGTAGATCTCACCGTTGAAGGTGAGCAGGTAACGGCCGTTCGCGTAGGGCAGCGGCTCGTGACTCGACGCGACGTCGATGATGGCCAGCCGCTTGTGGGCGAACACGCCGTCCGCGTACCGGCCGGAAGCGTCGCCGACCACCTCGACCCCGGTCTCGTCGGGGCCGCGGTGGTGCAGGCATTCCAACGCTCCGGCGATGTGGTCGCGGTGCGCGGCGGCGTTACCGTTCGCGCTGAAGAAGGCCAGAAGTCCGCACATGGTGGTCATCTTTCCACGCGCGCTGTCGGCCCGTCGCAGCCGTCCGTCGATCCGACTCCCGGGGTCGCCACCGGGAACCGGGCGCGCGGTACCGTCGAGATCAGCAACGAGGCGGAGGGAGCGGCGCAATGACCGAGGGACAAACCGACGGTACGCCGACGGACGGCACGGAATCGCACGATCCGGACTTCCCGGAGGCGTTCCTGTCCTTCATGCGGCAGGGCTGGCGCGACACCGCGCTCCCCGTGACGCCCCGCCCGGAGACGCCGAACTACGCCAAGCGGCGTGCCGCGCTCTCCGCGGCCTTCCCGGGCGAGACGCTCGTCATCCCCACCGGCACCGAGAAGGTCCGGGCCAACGACACCGACTACCCGTTCCGGCCGGGCAGTGACTTCGCCTACCTGACCGGCGACCACGACGCCGACAGCGTGCTGGTGCTGCGCCCCAACGGCTCGGGGCACGACGCGACGCTGTACATGCGGCCCCGCTCGTCCCGGGAGACCGACGAGTTCTTCCGCAGCCGCAACGGCGAGCTGTGGGTGGGCCGGCGACACACGCTCAGCGAGAAGTCGACCGAGCTGGGCCTGCCCACCGCCGACCTGACCGGGCTGGAGGCGACGCTCGCCGACCTGGCGCCGGGGCGTACCCGGGTGTTGCGCGGGTTCGACGCCCAGGTGGACGCGGCCGTCCGCGCCTACGACGGACCGCGCGCCGAGGGCCAACCGCCCCGCGACCGGGAGCTGGCCATCGCCCTGTCGGAGATGAAGCTGGTCAAGGACGAGTGGGAGATCGGCCAACTCCAGGACGCGATCGACGCCACCGTACGCGGCTTCGAGGACGTGGCCCGGATCCTGCCGGCCGACCGCGCCGTCTCCGAGCGGCTGCTGGAGGGCGTCTTCGCGCTGCGGGCCCGCCACGACGGCAACGACGTCGGATACAGCTCGATCGTCGGCGCCGGCGAGCACGCCACGATCCTGCACTGGGTACACAACCACGGCGCCACCCGGCCGGGTGACCTGCTGCTGATGGACATGGGCGTCGAGGGCCGCAACCTCTACACCGCCGACGTGACCCGGGTGCTGCCGGTCAACGGGCGGTTCACCGCCCTGCAACGCCAGGTCTACGACATCGTGTACGCCTCGCAGCAGGCCGGCATCGACGCCATCCGCCCCGGGGTGGCGTTCAAGGACGTCCACCTGACCTGCATGCGGGTGCTCGCCGAGGGCCTGTCCGAGCTGGGCCTGCTGCCGGTGAGCGTGAACGAGGCGATGGACGAGAAGTCGACCGTCTACCGGCGGTGGACGCTGCACGGCTTCGGCCACATGCTCGGCCTCGACGTGCACGACTGCTCCAACGCACGCAAGGAGACCTACCGCGACGGCGCGCTGGGCGAGGGCTACGTGCTCACCGTCGAGCCCGGTCTGTACTTCCAGCCGGAGGACGAGCTGGTCCCCGCCGAGCTGCGCGGCGTCGGCATCCGGATCGAGGACGACGTACTTGTCACCTCGACCGGCGCGGTGAACATGTCGGCCGCGCTGCCGCGCACCTCCGACGAGGTGGAGACCTGGCTGGCCGAGCAGCGCGAGGCAGGCCCCCGCCTGCCCGGCTGACCCCGCACGAGCCCTGACCCGGCTCCAACCCGCACCGCACCGGCGTCGCCGCCGGCCGACCAACGGCCGACGGCGACGCCGGTGCCGTTCTCGGCAAGATCCACTCGGCTTCACGGACGTCGCGCTGTCCCGACCACGCGGACACCGCGTCATCCCTGAACCCGAGTGGATCAACCCTGCTGCCTGCCCGACCTCATCCAACCTGCGCCGAATGCGGGGTTATCTCGGATAAGTCCGCATCGCGAAGATGGTTCTCATACGGTGGGGATCAGAGGCTGCAACCCATTTGTAGCTGGTCGTGGCGCCTCGGGCGGTGCGATCCCGTCTGGTAGCAGGAAAGGGCGGAAGGCTCTGATGTCCAACGACGTAACGAGTACCGACGGCGGGGCCTCGGCGGCTCCGCCGACACGACGACGGCGGGCGCTCTGGGTCGCCGGCGTGGCTGGGCTGACCGGCGTGGTGGGCCTGGCGGCTCTCGGCGGCGTGGCCGCTCGGGACGACAAGCCCGCCTCCAACCGGGCGTCCGACACGCAGCCGTCGACGAATCGGCAGACCGTCAGCGACTCCGCTGGCACGAAGGACGACGGTGCCAAGAAAGACGGCGCCCACGAGGACGGCGGTCGGGACGACGACTGGAGCGGCGACGATTGGAGCGGCGACGGCGACCGGTCGGGCCGGGACGCCACGCACGAGGAGAAGGACCGCGGCAGGCAGGTCCCGTGCGACAGCGACAGACTGATCCAGGCGATCACCTTCGCCAACAACGAGGACGGCGGGGTGCTGGAACTGGCCAAGGGCTGCACCTACACGCTGACCCGCAACCAGGACGGCAACGGCCTCCCGGTGATCACCGAGAACATCACCCTCAAGGGCGAGCACACCACCCTCGGCCGTGAGGCCACCGCCGACTACTTCCGCATCCTCAACGTCGGCCCCGGCGGGCACCTCACCCTCAAGGGCCTGAGCATCAGGGGCGGCCAGACCCTTCAGGAATCGGTGACCGCCGACCCGGCCACGGTCTGGGCGCCCTACTCGTCCCGGGCCCGGTCCGCCGTGGCCGGCACGGCACCCAAGCCCGCGGTCACCACCGCGCCCGCCGGCACGCCGACCTCGGCGTCCACCGCAAAGGCGGCGGCAGCCAAGCCCGCGGCGGCTACGGCCGAGAAGCCCAGCGCGACAACAACGGCCGCGAAGCCCACGGCCGCGAAGCCCACCGCAGCAAAGCCCGCGGGGACGATGGCCGCGGGGACAACGGCCGCCAAGCCCACCGCGGCCACACCCACGACGGGTGCCAAGGCTTCGACGGCAGCGGTCAAGGCCGCTGAAGCTGAAGCCGCAGCGGTCAGGGCCACTGAAGCCGAGGCCACAGCGGTCAAGGCCGCTGAAGCTGGAGCCAAGGCCACAGAAGCCAAAGCCGCAGCGGTCGAGGCCACAGCGGTCAAGGCCGCTGGAGCCGAGGCCGCAGCAGCCAAGGCCAAGGCCGCGGTAACGGCCGCCAAGCCGGTAGCCGCGGTGGCGACGCCGGCGCCGGCCGGGTCCGCGGTGGTGCCGCTGGTGGAGGAGCCGGGGTTCAACGACGGGGCCGGGGTGCTGGTGCAGCCCGGTGGACGGGCGGAGATCCTGGACAGCGAGTTGCTCTACAACCAGTCCGGCCGCGACGGCGGTGGGCTGGCCAACTTCGGCAGCACCAGGCTCAGCAAGACGACGGTCGCGCACAACACCGCCTTCTTCGTCGGCGGCGGCATCTTCAACGCCGGCGTACTCCAGGTCGACGAGTCGAAGATCGAGGACAACACCGCAATCATCGGTGGCGGTGGCATCTCCAACGGCGCGCCGGCGATTCGCGGCGAGGGCGTTGTGGGCGGTTCGGTCTGGGTCTACAAGAGCGAGGTCACCGACAACGAGACGCTCGGCTTCGGCGGCGGCGTGCTGGATGTCGAGGGCACCACGACGCTGCACCAGACGACGGTCGGTGACAACACCGCGGTGCTCGAGGGTGGTGGCGTCGCGGTTGCGGACAGCCAGCTCACCCTCAAGGACGCCACGGTGGTCAGGAACAGCACCGCCAGCGACGGTGGCGGCCTGTTCGTGAGCTCCGACAGCGTCGCGACGATCGAGAGCAGCAAGATCAAGGACAACACCTCGGTCCTGTGGGGCGCCGGCCTCTACAACGACGACGGCGTCACCACGCTGCGCGACAGCGAAGTAGTGGGCAACCGGGCCGTCGGTCCGTCCTCCCGCGGCGGCGGCATCGTCAACGCCGACGGGAGCGAGGTCAGACTCCAGCGGACCACGGTGGCGTACAACTTCTCCACCCTTGAGCCGGGGGGCATCTTCAACAGCGTCGGCGGCACTGTGACGCTTGACGACGAGTCCGCGGTCACTGCCAACCGCCCGACCAACTGTTTCAACGTTTCGGACTGCTTCGCCTGACCCGGTGGGGCTGAACCACATAGAGAGGTACGCCCCTCCGCGCCGTCGCCGGCCCGGAGGGGCGTACCCGTTTTGGCAGGTCAACGGGGGTCTACGGCCGCCCTGGGCGGCACGGGGCCCGGCGGGGTGTCCCGGCCCCTTCGCACGCAACATGAACCGAATGTGGGGTTCTCTCGGATAAGCCCGCGAGGCGAGGAACCTTCTCATACGGTGGTTTTGGGAGCTACAACCGATTTGTAGCAGGGGACACCCGTCTGACGGCGGCGACCCTGTCTGGTACGAGGAGAGGGCAGAGAGCTCCGATGTCCAACTACCTAACGAACAACGAAGCCTCCGGGCGGGCGACGGCCAAACGCCGTCGCAAGCTCTGGCTCGCCAGTGGCGTGGCCGGTTTGACGGGCGTGATCAGTCTCGCGGCGGTGGGCGTCGCGGGCAGCGCCGGAGCGGTCGGCCTGAACTGGAACACCGCGCAGGTCAGCAAGGACGGCGACCAGCGGGGTGACGAGGGGCGCGACTGGGACAAGGACAAGGACAAGGACCGGGACAAGGACCGGGACAAGGACCGGGACAAGGACAAGGACCGGGACAAGGACCACGAGCGTGGGAAGGAGGTGCCCTGCGACACCGACAAGCTGATTCAGGCCATCGTGTTCGCCAACAACAAGCACGGCGGTGTGCTGGAGCTGGCCAAGGGCTGCACCTACAACCTGACCCGCAACGACTACGAGGGCAACGGCCTCCCGGTGATCACGGAGAACATCACCCTCAAGGGTGAGCACACCACGATCTCCCGGGAAGCAACGGCCGACTACTTCCGCATCCTCAACGTCGGCGCCGGTGGTCACCTCACCATCAAGGGCCTGACCATCAAGGGCGGCCAGACCCTCGAACTGTTCAACGGTGTCGAGCCGAACGCCGTCTGGGCCGCCTACTCGGACTCCGAGGCGCTCGCCGCGCAGGTGAAGGCGGGCACCCCGTTGACCCAGGCGCTCACCGTTCGGCAGGCCAACCCGAAGGCGGGCCTGAAGGCCGCGCCGAAGGTCACCAAGAAGGTCACGCCGGGCGTCGTCACGCCGCTCGTCGAGGAGCCCGAGGAGAACGACGGAGCCGGAATCCTGGTCCAGCCGGGCGGCACCGCCGAGATCCTGGAGTCCGAGGTCGTCCTGAACCAGTCGGGCGGCAACGGCGGTGGTGTGGCCAACTTCGGCACCACGAAGATCTGGCACAGCACCGTCACCCGTAACACCGCCTTCTTCTTCGGTGGCGGCGTCTTCAACGCCGGCCTGCTCAAGGTCGAGGAGTCGAAGATCACCGACAACACCGCAGTCATCGGTGGTGGCGGTATCTCCAACGGCGCCGCGGAGATCTTCACCGACGACGTGGACGGCGGAACGGTCGAGCTCAAGAAGGCCGAGATCACCGACAACGAGACGCTCGGCTTCGGTGGTGGCTACCTCGACATCGAGGGCAACACCACGGCGTACGAGACCAAGTTCGCCTCGAACACCGCGGTGCTCGCTGGTGGCGGTATCGCCGCGGCGGACAGCCAGCTGAACCTGCACAACGTCACTGTGGAGAAGAACAGCACCGCCGGCGTCGGTGGCGGTGTGGCCATCGCCTTCGACAGCGTGGTCACGTTCGAGAAGAGCAACATCAAGGACAACACCGCCGGCTTCTTCGGCGGCGGGCTCTTCAACGCCGACAGCGTCACCACGCTGCGCGACAGCGAGGTTGTCGGCAACCGGGCCGTGGGCCCGATCGGGGTCGGCGGCGGCATCTTCAACATCTTCGGCGAGGTCAACCTGTCGAAGACGAAGGTCGCCCACAACTTCTCCACCTTCGAGCCGGGCGGTGTCTTCAGCTTCTTCGGAGAGGTGAACGTGGACGACAAGTCCGCCATCACCGCGAACCGTCCGACCAACTGCCTGGCCATTCCGGGCGGCACCATCGAGAACTGCTTCGCCTGATCAACCGGCACAGCACCGAGGGTGACAAGCACAACGGACCGGCCCCCTTCCGCACCACGCGGAAGGGGGCCGGTTCACGTCGTTACCTCTGCACGAACACCGCCACGCTGCGCGCCGGTACGGTGAACGTGCCGGCCGCCCGGTCGAACGAGGCGGTACGCAGCACCTCGTCGGCCGACTCGACCAGCACCGGGTGCAGTGCCACGTCCGCACCGCGAAGTCCGGTGACGGTCTGGGTGGCCGCCGACGGGGTGCCGTTGAAGACGACAGTCACCGACGTCCACGCCCCGCCCAGCCCGCGCGCGTCAAGCGTCATGGTCAGCACGCCCGGCGTCTCCTGCTCACCGGACAGCGGGAACGCCACCCGCCGCTGCACCTGCTCGGCGGTGGCCAACCCGAACACCGGCGACGACGCCCGAATGCGCAGCAGCTCGGCGTACCGGGCGTTCGTGGTGTCGATCGCCGCGCAGTCCGGCACCAGCGCCGGGTCCGCCAGCAGGGGCACCGCGTACGGCCACTTGTCCTCGTTGTCGGGCGCGGGCGGCAGGCCGGCGCCGAACCCGTTGCCCCGCTCGCACCCCCAGCGGATCTGGTTGAACCAGTCGCCGGAGTTGTACGAGTTGCGGTCCAGCGACTTCGACCGCAGCCGTTCGGTGCCGGCGGTGACGAACCCGGTGCCCTGTCCCAGCACCACCGTGCCCAGTGCCAGCACCTGCATCCGGGAGCGGTCGGCCGCCGAGGTGGCCTGCGGCAGCTTGTACGCCAGCGCGTCGTACAGGATCTCGTTGTCGTGCGCGTCGACGTAGGTGACGGCCTCCCCCGGCGCGGCGGTGTAGCCGGCCGGGGAGCCGTTGTAGTCCACCTGCGCCCCGGTGACCTGCCGCCCGGCGGTGTCGGTGAACCGGTAGCCGCGCAGGTTGCCGGTCAGACCCACCTTGATCAGGTCGTGGGCGTGCAGCAGGCGGGCCTTCTGCTCGGCCGGTGACCCGTTGACGTCGTCGCCGTTCGGGTCGGTGTAGAGCCCCGACGCGAAGCCCTGCGCCCGCGGGTTGGCGTCGAACGGCCCACCGCCGCGCACGGCGTCCCGCAGCCGGTCGTTGAAGGTGCCGATGCCGGTGCCGGCCATGTTGGCCTGGGTGGCCTGCACGAACCGGGCGTCGTTGGCTACCTCGCCGAAGTTCCAGCCCTCGCCGTAGAGCAGGATCGACCGGCCGTCCACGCCGTCGCGGGCGACTGTCAACCGGTCCAACGCCCGGCGTACGGCCAGGATGTTCGCCTTCGGGTGGTGACCCATCAGGTCGAACCGGAACCCGTCCACCCTGTACTGCCGCGCCCAGGTGACGAGCGAGTCGACGACCAGCTTGCCCATCATGGCGTGCTCGGGGGCGGTGTTGGCACAGCAGGTGGAGTTGGCGACCGCGCCGTCCTCCAACAACCGGTGGTAGTAGCCGGGCACCACCTGGTCGAGCACCGACTTCGGGTCGGTGCCGGCCGCGGCCGTGTGGTTGTAGACCACGTCCATCACCACCCGCAGCCCGGCGTCGTTCGCCCCCGCGACCATCCGCCGGAACTCGACGGTCCGCGCCGCGCCGGCCGGGTCGACGGCGTAGCCGCCCTCCGGCACGGTGTAGTGCAGCGGGTCGTACCCCCAGTTGTAGCCGTCGGTGTCGGCGACCGCCGCCACGCACTTCTGCTGTTCGGCGGAGTCCGGCGGGAGCGCGGCCAGGTCGCAGGCCGGCTGACGCTGGTCGGCCCGCCGCTCCGGGATCGTCGCGAAGTCGAACGCCGGCAGCAGGTGCAGGTGGGTGACACCGGCGTCGCCGAGGGCCCTCAGGTGGGTCATGCCGGCGGTCTTCGGGTCGGTGAAGGCGAGGAACGTGCCCCGCCGCTCGGCCGGCACGGTCTCGTCGGCGATGGAGAAGTCCCGCACCGACAGCTCGGTGATCTGCGCCTTCGCCGCCGGCACCGGGGCCGGTTTGCGCAGCGTCCCCCAGCCCGCCGGGGCCAGGGCCGGGTCGTTCAGGTCGACGAGCTGGCTGTGGGTGGAGTCCGCCGCCAGGGCCACCGAGTACGGGTCGGTCACCACGGCGGTGACCATCTTCTGCGCGGCGGGCTGCCACGCCTGCACCTCGTACCTGTAGTACCTGCCCACCCAGGCGGCGGTGCCGCGCGCCGACCAGACACCGGTGCGGTCGTCGCGGCGCATCGGCACGATCCTGGGCGACGCGCTCGGCGAGTCGAACAGGTGCAGCCGCACGGTCCGCGCGGTCGGCGCCCACAGCGCCAGGCTCGGCGTCCGGCCGTCGAACGTCGGGCCGAGGGTGGCGTCGGTGGCCCGGGAGTACACGTCGTCGAGCACCCCGGGGATCTGCACACCCGTCGCCGCGAGCAGGGCACCCTTCGCGTCGCGCTCGGTGACGAGCACCTGCCCCCGCAGCGCCGCCGGGACCTTTGCCAGGTCGCGTCGGTCAAGGGCGAAGCTACGGTACGACCACAGGTGCGGGAACCTGTCGCGTTGCGCCTCGGTGAGCCCGTTGCGCTGCGCCCGCAACGGCAACGTGGTGTACGCCCCGGTCAACTCCCCGTCGACCACACTCACCCCGCCGGTGGGCGCGGCGACGAGCGCGTACGTCCTGCCGTCGGTCGGGGGTGTCTGCCACGCCACCGTGGACCTGTCGATCCAGTGCGCCTTCTGCTTGCCGATGTCGGTGTCCCCGCCCGCGGTGGTCGCCGTGGTCGGCAGCAACCGCCCCGGCGTGGCGGCGAGCAGCCACACCTCCCGGCCCGCGCCGGCCAGGTCGAGTCGCTGGTCGTCGGGCAGGTCCTTGGTGTCGCCGTTGTGGATGATGTAGTTCAGCCCGGTCGCGCCGGCCGCCAGCGGCACCCGGAACACCGCCCCGAACGCGTCGGTCCCGGTGGGCTTCAGCGGCGTCGACCACTCGGTCGGGTTGGCCGCGCCGTCCCACACGTGCAGACCCCAACCGTCGTAGGTGTTGTCGGCCCGCCGGTAGTGGACGACCGCGGTGCCCTCCTCGACCGGGGGGTCCGGCTCACCGGTGGCCGCCTGCCGGCTCGGGTAGACGGCCGGGTCGCCCTGTTTCAGCCAGACCTCGCCGGTCCGGGTGACGTCGACGCCGCGGTCCTGGGCGACGTCCTTGGTGCCGGCCTTGTCGACGACCAGGAAGTTCACCGACGTCGCGCCCGGCTTCAGTTTCACCCAGGCGAAGCGACCATAGGAGTCCTCCCCGGCGAACGGCTGGCCCTTCGGCCACTCGGTGACGTACGCCGGGTCGATGTCCCCCCAGGCGTACAGCCCCCAGTCGTCGTACCCACCCGCGGGGCGCTGGTAGTGCACCACCGCCCACTCCCGGGAACCGCCCTGCGGAGGCGTACCCACGGTGGCGGTGGACCGGGCGGTCGCGGTACGACCCCGGCCGTCACGGACCACCGCCTTGTACTCGACCCGGGTGCCGCCGGCCAGGCCGGTCAGGTCGTGCTGCACGGTGTACGGCGCGTGGTCGGCGCTGCCCAGCACCGTCCACCGCCCACCCGCGACCCGGGCGGCGACGGTGACGGTGGCGAGGGGGTCACCGGTCACCTGGGCGGTGACCGCCGCCCGGGTGGCGACCGGCGCGTCCGGGGCGGGGGAGGTGATGGTGACGGTCGGCTTGCCGGCCGCCTGCGCGACGGGGGTGCCAGCCCGGTAGACCACCGCCGACAGCGGCGGCACGGTAAGGGTCAGCCTGCCGTCGGCGCCGGCCTGTTCGCCGCTCGCGCTGCCGTAGATGCCGGTGAAGGTGGCGCCGGCCGACCAGGTGTCCACGGTGACAGTCTGCGCGGTGTCGGCGTTGTTGACCGCCACCACGTACTCGGTGCGGTCGGCGGGGGCGATCCGGGAGGCGGCGAACACCCCCGGGCCGTCGGCGGCGTACCGGGTGACCTGCACGCCGTCGCGCAGGGCGGGGTGCTCCTGGCGCAGCCGGCCCAGCTCGGCGATGGTCCGGTACAGCGGGTGGTCGGTCTCGAACTGGTCGCTGCCGTGGGTGCGGTCGGTGCCGAGCAGGTCGTCGTCGAGGTAGTCGGGCACCTTCGAGGCGAACATGTCCTGCCGGGCGTCCTTGTCCCCGCCGGGCCCGGTGAAGCCCTGCTCGTCGCCGGAGTAGATCACCGGTTGGCCGCGGGTCAGGAACATCAGTTGGTGCGCGAGCTGGTCGCGGCGCAGGTGACTGGCCGGGTCGGTGCCACCGCCGGCGACGAACGAGCCGATCCGGCCCATGTCGTGGTTGCCGAGGAAGGTGGTCAGCCGGCCGGCGTCGGTGTCCCGGGCGGCGTAGAGGTCGTCGCGGGCGTACACGTCGGCGAGCGCCCGCGCCGAGCCGGCGCCTGTGGTGTAACCGCGCGCGGCCTCCTGGAAGGCGAAGTCGAGGGTGGCCGGCAACCCACCCTGACGGACGTAGCGGGAACTGATCTCCGGGTCGGCGCTGTACACCTCACCGAACATGAAGAAGTCCTTCTTGCCGGCCTTCTCGGCGGCCCGCTGGATGCCCTGGCTGAACTGCGGCCAGAACTCCATGTTGACGTGCTTCACGGTGTCCAGCCGGAACCCGTCGACGCCGATCGCGCCGATCCAGTCCCCGTACGCCTTAGTCAGCCCCCGCACCACCTCGGGGCGCTCGGTCCACAGGTCGTCGAGGCCGAAGAAGTCGCCGTACTCGCTGTTCTCGCCCGCGAAGGTCGAGTCCCCCCGGTTGTGGTACATGGTCGCGTCGTTCAGCCACGCCGGTACCTTGACGCTCGCGTCACCCGGCTCGGGAAGAACCGGGGTGTACGGGAAGGACTCCTTGTCGACCGGCGGGAACGCGCGGCTGCCGTCGGCGTAGTTGCGGTCCTCGAACGCCCGCCCCCGCGCGTCGGTGTACGGCGAGGTCGCCTTGTCCACGTACGCGTAGGAGTTCTCGGCGTACTTGATCACGTCGGCGGTGTGGTTGACGATCACATCGAGGTAGATCTTGATGCCGCGCCGGTGGGCGAGTGTGACCAGCCGCTTCATCTCCTCGTTGGTGCCGAAGTGCGGGTCCACCTGGGTGAAGTCGGTGATCCAGTAGCCGTGGTAGCCGGCCGAGATGTCGTTGCCGGCGCCCTGCACCGGCCGGTTCTTGAAGACCGGGGCGAGCCAGATGGCAGTGGTGCCCATCCCCTGGATGTAGTCCAGCTTGTCGATGACGCCCTTGAGGTCACCGCCGTGGTAGAAGCCCTTGTCGGTCGGGTCGAGCCCGGTCCGCAACCGGTCGCCGGTCAGGCCGCCCCGGTCGTTGCGGGGGTCGCCGTTGGCGAACCGGTCCGGCAGCACGAAGTAGAACTGCTCGGCCCGCGCCGAGTTCCCGCCCGCCTTCAGCAGCGCCTCGGCGGAGGGTTCGGTACGCCACTGCACCGCGCCGGTGCCGGTGCCGGCCAACGTGTCGGTGCCGGCCAACGTGTCGGTGCCGGACGGCCGGGGGTCCGTGGCGGCGCCGGGCCGGTGCGCGGCGACCGGAGTGCCGACGAGCGTGAGGGTGAGCAGGGGGACGAGAGCCAGCAGGGCGGAGCGCGGTATCGGCGAGGGTTTCATCGACGCCTTCCTCTGGTCGCTGATGCGCCGCACGCTAACCCTTGCCGAAACATTCTGCAATCACTTGCAAACACGGTCGCAACACAGCAGCATCCTTGCGGAAGCGCCGCTCAGAATCCGCTGCAGCGCACGCCGTCGCGCTCAGAATCCGCTGCAGCGCACGCCGTCGACTGTGCAGACCCGCGGGGTGCTGGACGTCCGCTCCAGGTGGAACCGCAACGACACCGCACCACCGGGCCGCACGTCCACCCCACTGACGTAGGTGAAACCGTCGCCGGACTGACGAAGCGTCCCCTGCGGCACACCCTCCACCCAGGTGGTCACCAACCGCCCACCGGAGAACTCCAACCGAACCGTCCAACCACGACTCACGGCGGACCTGTTGACCATCGCCACCTCGCCGATGAAACCGCCGTCGAAGCTCTGCACCACCCGGTACCGCCCACTCATCGCCGGCTGCCCCTGCGGCGCCCCACTCGGTGACCGCGGCACCATCGGCGTACCCCCCGTCGCGCCGGCAGACGCGCCGACCGACGGTGACCGCGACCCGGGCGGGGTGCTCGGCGGCAACCCACTCGCCCGCCCGGACAAACCCGGCCGCACCGGCGGGGGCGACGACGATGCCGGGCCGGGAGCGCTCGACCCGCCCACGCCCGTGGGCAGCGGCACCACCGGCGGCACCGGCGCGCCGTCCGGCGCGGGACTACGCCCCCGGTACGCGCCCAGAGCCATGAAGAGCAGGACCACCATCACGAGGACACCAGCGCCCACCACGATCCAGGGCGACGACACGATCGCAGCCGGACCGTGCGACAGTCGCGGGGCACGACGCATGCCGGACATGTACCTCCCTCAGCGCACCGTCCGGGCAGCCTAGCGATCGGCGGCCGGAGCCGGAAGCGCCGACGACACGCCCCGCCACGCCACCGATCCGACCCGGCTCAGCCGAGTCGACAGTCGACCCCGTTGATCGTGCACCGGAGCGGCCGTTGCGCCGACTCACCCCAGCCGACCCGCAGCCGCAGCGTCCGGGAGTCACCCGCCTCCAACGAACGCGTGCCACGCACCACGAACCTGCCGTCCCCCCGACCCCGCACCGAGATGCCCGAGTCGTCGGTGACCCGCAGAGCCCACAGGTCGTCGTCGAACGCCAACTCCACGAGCCAGTCCACCGACCGACTCGACTCGTTCACGATCGACAGCACCGCGGCGTCACCGTCCCAGCCGTTCGTACCGACCTGGTAACGGGCACCCACCGCGCCGTCCGCCGGCACGACCGACGCCGTCGGCACGACCGGCACCGCCGACGCGCTCGTCCGTCCCGGAGTCGGTGCGCCGGTCACGGTGGCCCGCGGCGACGGCGCCCGACTACTCCGCGACGGCCGCGGCGACACCGAGCGCCGCTCCACGGCGGCCGGAGTCGGCCCACCGGTGGCCGACGCGGCGGCCGGCACGGTCGGCAGGAACACCGAAGGCGCGGCCCGCGGCGCGGCGTCCCGCTCCCTGGTCCGGAACGACAGCAGCGCGATCACCAGGAGCACCACGAGCGCACACACACCGAGCAACACCACGACCCACGGCATCGACGCCAACAATCGCGCAGCTCGTGACCCTGCCGCACCGTCCGGCCGCACCGCCATCAGGTCTCCCCTCGTCCCACCGAGGCGACAGCGTAGCCAGCACCGTACCCAGCGGAAACCCGGCGGGTACGGATCGGGCCAACCGGCCCGGGTCGGTCAGCCCGTCCGGACAACCGTGCAGATCAGTGGTCCACCATCCGCGAGCCGCAGCAGGTACCGGTACCGCTCCCCCGGCACCGCCTGCCCCCGACTGTCCAAGAACTCCCACTCCACCGCCACCATCGTCAACAACGCGGACAGCGGCTGCACGTCCTCGATCCGGGCGTGGGCCGCGACCAACTCCCGGTCCTGGTAGTCGGGCGCGGCACCCACGAAGGACAGCGCCACCGCCGCCGCGGACGTGAACGAGAAGCTGTAGGTGTCGGCCACCACCAACCCCGGCAGGGCGTAACAGCCAGCGATGGCCGGCAGGTCGCCGGAGGTCAACGCCACGCCGTACCTGTCGAAGAAGTCGGCCAACGTGTCAAGATCCGTGGAGGCGTTCACGGTCACAGCAGTTGCCAGTCATCGCCCAGGTCAAACCTCAGCGCGGCGGCACCCGTACCTCGATCTCCGAACCCAACCGGGCGTCGGCGGCAAGGCCAAGGTCGTCCCCACTCCAGAACCGCCCCGGGTCATACCAGTTCGGACGCCGGCCCGCCGGCAGCAACCCCATGGCCTCATAGGTCACCGCCACCACCTCGGCGCAGTACGCCGTCTCCAACGCCCGGTCCCGCTCCCCCGCCGAGGTGGCCGTGCTCCCGGGGGCGGCCGGGCTGCCGGGGGCGGCCGGGCTACCGGGGGCGGCCGGGCTACCGGAGGCGGCCGGGCTACCGGAGGCGGCCGGGCTGCCGGGGGTGGCCGGGGCTGGTCCCGGGGTTGGCGCAGGTGTTGGCCGAGCGGGGCGCGCCAGCGCGGACAGGCGACCGGCGAGCGGCAGCGCGGACAGGCGGCCGGGAAGCGGCAGCGTCGGCACCCGACCACGTACCCAGCGCCACGCCAACTGCGCCGTCGACGGGAACGGCGTGCCGTCCAACCGCGCGATCGTCCGCAGCACCGCCCGCTCCATCTCAGCGTCGGCCGGCGGGTCGAGCTGCCGCAGCCAGGCCCGTTGGCCGTACCTGTTCGCCCACACGCAGACCGCGTCCCGCAGGTCGTGCAGTTGGACGCCGCGCTGATGGGTGCCCGACCACAGGTCCGGCAACGACCTGCCCAGCTCCGCGTGCCACATCAACGGGGGCATGTCGTCCAGCACGACCGCCATCCCGACGTGGTTGACCGGGCTGTTGGTAAGGGACTGGATGGCCCGGTCCGGCACGCTGCGACCCCGGAACACCCACACGTCTCCGGTACGGGTCAACTCGACGGCCTCATCCAGGCTGATGCTCATGAGGGACTAGCCTAGGCCGATGCGGCAAGGATTGCGGTGGTGGAAGGTCCTCGGGCTGGCCGGCCTCGCTGGCGTGGCGGCCTCCGGCGTGGTCATCGCGCGGGCCGAACGACGTCGGCGCGCGTACACCCCGGAGGAGATCCGGCAGCGCCTGCGGGAACGGCACGCCCAGGCCGGCGACGCGGCAGAGCCCCGCGACCCCGCCTGACCACCTCCGCCCTCTCTGGACGGTCCACCTGCCCCGCATGATCGTGCTCGATCCTTGATGTAGTGGCCTCGTCGGCGCGCGCAGGGCACTACTTCCTGGATCAAGCACGATCATGGGCGGGTTTGGTGCACGTCCTCCGCCTCTTGGCCTCGTGGCCGCTTGGCCTCGTGGCCGCTTGGCCTCGTGGCCGCTTGGCCTCGTGGCCGCTTGGCCTCGTGGCCGCTTGGCCTCGTGGCCGCTTGGCCGCTTGGCCGCTTGGCCGCTTGGCCGCTTGGCCGCTTGGCCGCTTGGCCGCTTGGCCGCTTGGCCTCGTGGCCTCGTGGCCTCGTGGCCTCGTGGCGCCGCCCGGCGGCGGATCCCCGGCGCAAACCACGCATTCAGGCATGATCCACTCGCGTTTCATGATGTCGGGGTGTCTCCGGCGCCGGGACACCGCGCTTTCACCAAACCCGAGTCGATCAAGCTGGAGAGGCTGCCGAATCGGAGGGTCCTCCGCGGGCGAAGTGGTGCCCTGTCTGGTTTGTCTGGTTTACCGGCGGGTATCGGGCGGTCGGGCCATCTCCGAGGCGGAATCGTCGGCCGGGCGGGGTCGTTATACCTGGCACGCCACCGCGACCATCAAGTCCTGGTGCCCGGCCTCCGCCGCTGACGAGTCCCGAGTGCGCGACCCCGGCCGGGAACACCCGGCAGGCCGCCCCGGTTACATCCCCCGCACCGCCAAGTGCCACAACGGCCGGGCCCCGGTAAGGCGGAATGCGCAGCCGGTCCGGACGGTTACACCACCACACGGCCGAGCACCCCTGACGGCCGAGGGCCCCTGACAGCCGAGCACCCCTGACGGCCGAGGGCCCCTGACAGCCGAGCCCCCGGCTAGGCGGCATGACCCGCCAGCCCGCACCGTTACACCCCCGCCCGACGCCGGCCCCTCCAGGGCTGCCGGGCACGAACTTCCCCGCACGGCCGCACCTCCCCCGTTGAGTGCTGTGTGGGTTCCCCCGATGCAGAGGAGCACGCCATCATGCGTACCGATCTGATCCGTAAGACCGCTCTGACCGCCGCCGGCCTCGCGTTCACCGGCGGAGCCATCGCCGGACCCGTCACCGCCGCCTACGCCGCGTCGGAGGCCAAGCCGGCCACACAGACCCAGACCGACCGCAAGACCCACGGTGAGCGGGAACTGGGTGTGCGCTACGAGGCGCAGCCGAACTTCTACTACTGCGGGCCCGCCGCGACCCGTAACGCCCTGAGCGTGCAGGGCAAGAACATCAACGTCGACGACATGGCCAAGGAAATGGGCACCACCGAGGCCGGCACCAACTCCATCAACGACATCACCCCGGTGCTGAACAAGGAGACCGGTAAGAACGACGCCTACCGGTCCGTGGAGATCAGCAGCCCCGACGCCGACGCCAAGCAGACCGACACCCTGCGCGCCGATGTCGTCAAGACCGTCGATGACGGCCGGGCCGTGGTCGCCAACATCGCCGGCACCAGCACCGACACCGACGGGGTCGCCCACTCCTACGAGGGCGGGCACTACATCAGCGTCGTCGGCTACCGCGACAACGGCAACACCGTCACCATCGCCGACTCCGCCGACCCCAACCAGGCCGCGTACCAGATCAGCGTCGAGCACCTCGCGGACTGGATCGCCACCCGCGGCTACGCCACCAGCTGACCCACACCACCCACACACACCGAAGGGCCGGACCCCAACCAGGGGCCGGCCCTTCGGCGTACTCGAATCAGGGTTCCCGACCCACGCCCGCCGGCTTGGTGTCCGCCACCGGCCCAGCGTCCGCCGCTGGCTCGCCGGCCGCCGCTGGGGTGGCTGCCTCGATGCGGTGGGCCCGTCGGCGCAGCCACCAGGTGCTGCCGAGCCCGGCGAGCACCGCGAGGACCAGCCCGGCCCAGGAGATGTCCTTGAGCCAGTGCTCGGCCGCCCGGCCCACGCTGAACAACAGGTAGGTGGTGCCGAACGCCCAGACCAGCCCGCCAGCGGCGTTGGCCACCAGGAACCGCCGGTACGGCACGTGCAGTGCCCCGGCGAGCGGGCCGGCCAGGATCCGCAGCAGCGCCACGAAGCGGCCGAAGAACACCGCCCAGACGCCGTAGCGGGCGAAGCTCTGTTCGGCCCGGACGAGTTGGGCGGGACCGAGATGACGGGGGAAGCGCCGGCCCAGTCGAGCCAGCAGTGGGCGACCACCGCGACGGCCGACCGCGTACCCGATGGAGTCGCCGACGATCGCTCCGGTGGCCGCGGCGGTGGCGACCCACTCCGGTTCGACCACGCCTGTGGCGGCGAGCAGTGCGGAGCTGACCAGGACGATCTCACCGGGCAGGGGGATGCCCATGCTCTCCACGCCGATGATGCCGCCGACCAGCAGGTAGACCGCGATCGGTGGCAGCGACTCGAGCCAGTGCTGGACGTCGAACACGGTTGACCCCTTCTCCGACCGGGCCTCGAACCCTACCCGTGGCCGGCTGGCCCGGCAGGTCCCTCACACCCCGCAGACCGTCCTAGGAGGCTAGGGATGGGAGTGGACCCAGGGTCGGCGCTCGGGTTGCGCAAATAGCAAGACGGACGTACGGTTTTGTTGAGAGCGTAATCGGCGGTAAGTGTCACCTAACCTCGGCGGTACCCCGACCGGTGCGACAGACTGCTCAGGACTACTCACGGTCGCTGGTGTGAAGGAGTACGACGTGGCGAGCCTCGACACCTTCGGTGCGAAGACCCAGCTACGCGTCGGAGACGCGAGCTACGAGATTTTCAAGATCGACAAGGTGGACGGCCACGCGCGGCTGCCGTACAGCTTGAAGATCCTGCTGGAGAACCTGCTGCGGACCGAGGACGGCGCGAACATCACCGCCGACCACATCGAGCAGCTCGGCGCGTGGGACTCCACCGCCGCCCCGAGCGTCGAGATCCAGTTCACCCCGGCGCGGGTGCTCATGCAGGACTTCACCGGCGTGCCCTGCGTGGTCGACCTGGCCACCATGCGCGAGGCAGTGCGTGACCTGGGCGGCGACGCCAGCAAGGTCAACCCCCTCGCCCCGGCCGAGCTGGTCATCGACCACTCGGTGATCGCCGACCTGTTCGGCCGCGAGGACGCGTTCGCCCGCAACGTCGAGCTGGAGTACGAGCGCAACAAGGAGCGCTACCAGTTCCTGCGCTGGGGCCAGACCGCGTTCAACGAGTTCAAGGTCGTCCCGCCGGGCACCGGCATCGTGCACCAGGTGAACATCGAGTACCTGGCCCGCACCATCATGGAGCGCGGCGGCCAGGCGTACCCGGACACCGTTGTCGGCACCGACTCGCACACCACAATGGTCAACGGCCTGGGCGTGCTGGGCTGGGGCGTCGGCGGCATCGAGGCCGAGGCCGCGATGCTCGGCCAGCCGGTCAGCATGCTGATCCCCCGGGTGGTGGGCTTCAAGCTCTCCGGCGAGATGCCGGCCGGCACCACCGCCACCGACCTGGTGCTGACCATCACCGAGATGCTGCGTAAGCACGGCGTGGTCGGCAAGTTCGTCGAGTTCTACGGCCCCGGCGTGAGCGCCGTGCCGCTTGCCAACCGGGCCACCATCGGCAACATGTCCCCGGAGTACGGCTCCACCGTGGCGATCTTCCCGATCGACGCGGAGACGATCCGCTACCTGGAGCTGACCGGCCGCGACGCCGCGCAGGTCGCCCTCGTCGAGGCGTACGCCAAGGAGCAGGGCCTCTGGCACGACCCGGACCACGAGCCGGACTACTCGGAGCGCCTGGAGCTGGATCTCGGCACCATCGAGCCGTCGCTCGCCGGCCCGAAGCGCCCGCAGGACCGGGTGCCGCTGGGCAGCGCCAAGACGCTGTTCCGCTCGGCGCTTACCGACTACGTGGGCGACGACTCCGCCGGTGAGCGCGACTTCAAGCCGGGCGTTCCCCGCGAGGAGCTGCCGCGCGGCGCCAACGGGCCGGCCGACGAGGCCAGCGCCGAGTCCTTCCCGGCCAGCGACCCGCCGGCAAACGACTTCAGCGACCCGGCCGACGAGCCGCGCGACCTGGAGACCGCGGCGGTCGGCGCGGGAGGCCGGGCCAGCAAGCCGGTACGGGTCACCGGCGCCGACGGCGTCGAGTACGAGCTGGACCACGGTGCAGTGGTGATCGCCGCGATCACCTCCTGCACCAACACGTCCAACCCGCAGGTGATGATCGGCGCCGCGCTGCTGGCGCGCAACGCCGTCGACAAGGGCCTGACCCGCAAGCCGTGGGTGAAGACCACCCTGGCGCCGGGCTCGAAGGTCGTCATGGACTACTACGAGCGGGCCGGCCTCACGCCGTACCTGGACAAGCTCGGCTTCAACCTGGTCGGCTACGGCTGCACCACCTGCATCGGCAACTCGGGCCCGCTGCCCGAGGAGGTGTCCGCCGCGGTCAACGAGCACGACCTGTCGGTCGTCTCGGTGCTGTCGGGCAACCGCAACTTCGAGGGCCGGATCAACCCGGACGTCAAGATGAACTACCTGGCGTCCCCGCCGCTCGTGGTCGCGTACGCCCTCGCCGGCACGATGGACATCGACCTGGCCAACGAGCCGATCGGTGAGGACACCGAGGGCAACCCGGTCTACCTGCGGGAGATCTGGCCGAACAGCACCGAGATCCAGGACGTCATCGCCCAGGCGATCGGCGCGACCGGGTTCAGTGCCGCGTACGCCGATGTCTTCGCCGGCGACGAGCGGTGGCAGTCGCTGCCCACCCCGACCGGCGACACCTTCGCCTGGGAGAGCGACTCCACCTACGTGCGTAAGCCCCCGTACTTCGAGGGCATGCAGCAGGAGCCGAGCCCGGTCGTGGACATCTCCGGCGCCCGGGTGCTGGCCAAGCTGGGTGACTCGGTGACCACCGACCACATCTCGCCGGCCGGCGCGATCAAGGTCGACTCCCCGGCCGGGACGTACCTGGCCGAGCACGGTGTGCCGCGCCACGAGTTCAACTCGTACGGCTCCCGGCGGGGCAACCACGAGGTGATGATCCGGGGCACGTTCGCCAACATCCGGCTGCGCAACCAGCTGGTCCCCGGGGTGGAGGGTGGCTTCACCGTCAACCACCTCACCGGTGAGCAGTCCTCGATCTACGACGCCTCGGTGGCCTACCAGGAGGCGGGCATCCCGCTCGTCGTGCTGGCCGGCAAGGAGTACGGCTCGGGTTCGTCGCGGGACTGGGCGGCCAAGGGCACCATGTTGCTGGGTGTCCGGGCGGTCATCGCCGAGTCGTACGAGCGGATCCACCGCTCCAACCTGATCGGCATGGGCGTGCTGCCGTTGCAGTTCCCGGTGGATGTCACCGCCGAGTCGCTCGGTCTCACCGGCACGGAGACGTTCAGCATCACCGGGGTGACCGCCATCAACGACGGGGACACCCCGCGCACCGTGCGGGTCAACACCGACACCGGCGTAGAGTTCGACGCCGTGGTGCGGATCGACACCCCCGGTGAGGCGGACTACTACCGGCACGGCGGCATCCTGCAGTACGTGCTGCGCCGCATGATCGCCAACTGATCGCGTACGGCTGGTCGAAGGCCGCTCCCGCTCCGGCGGGGGCGGCCTTCGCCGTCCACGCCGAGAAAGGGCTCGCGGTCAGAGCGCCCGGAGTCGAACGGCTACCGCGTCATGCCGGTCGGTCACGCCGGCCCGCTCGGGGTGTCCGGGAGCGCGAGCGAAGCCAGCCGTTGGTCTATCGCCGCATCCACCTGCCCCATCTCGTAGCCACGTAGGCGCCGTCGCAGGCTGGCCCCCCGCAGCGCGTCGCGCGCGGCAGCCCGGGACACCGCGCTGTCGATGGCCAGAGCCCTGTCGACCTCGGCGAAGAGACTCTCGACCGCACGCATGTCGTAACCGCGCAGAGCAGTTTCGAACGGCAGTTCCATGCGGCCACCTTATCGGTCGCCGGCCAGTGTCCAACGGGGATGCGCCGCATGATCGCCAACTGACGTACCGACGGCGGCGAAAGGGCCGCTCTCCGCGCTTGCGGGGAGCGGCCCTTTCGCTTCTCCGCGCTCTCGACTCGGCAGCGGCCTCCATCGGCCCGGTCGTGGCGGCGGGCCGATGGGTTGTCGCCGCCCTCAGTGGGCAGCCAGACCCGCCGCCCGGTTCAGGTTGCGTCCTTTGCTCTGCACCCGCCCGTGCACCACGAACGGTCCGTAACTGGCGCATGGGCGGGTGCAGAGCAAAGGACGCAAAGATTCCCTGTCAAGTCCCAGCGTGTTGCGGCGGCGATCGGGCCGACCGAGCTTGCCGACGGGTTCTGGTGCCCGCTACTGCTGCAGCGCCGTCGACGACGAGCGGCCAGGGGGCACCCTTGCCCTCCTGCTCGGCCGACAGCGCGAGGAGGACAACTAGGTGGCGCTGTTCAGGACGTTGGTGACGGCGCGTAGTGGTGGGCGAGGTTGGTGGCGAGGTCCCGGAGGTGAGCCCTGGCTTCGGTGGGGCCATGCACAGTGACGGCGTTCCCGAACGGCAGTAGTGCTCGCACGTCCTCCAGATTCAGGAAGCGGATTGTCACCCTGTGGCCGGTGGCGGATTCTTCATCGTCGTCCCGGACGAGTCGTAGGCCAAAGATCCGTTGCGCTCTCTCGATCTGGTTCTGGTCGATGGTGGCGCTGACCTCTATCGCGTGGCTGTGTTCCCACTGATCAATGAGCGCCGCAGCGACGGTGGCCAGGGTCTGGTTGTCGCGGAGCCGTCGTGGCTGGTCGACTTCTTTCCACGTGGTGATCCGTTCGAGTCGGTACATCCGTGGCACTCGGGCACAGTCGGCGACGAGGTACCAGATGCCGGCCTTGGCGAGCAGCCCGTAGGAATCCACGACCAGGTCACGGGGGCATGGCTCGCGTGGGCTGTCGTAAGCAATCCGTAGCTGGCGACCTCGCCGCACTGCGCCGATCAGTGAAGCCGGAGTCGTGCCGGAAGCTCGTGTCTGGTGCCAGGGACGGCTGTCCACGTGCACGACGTCGGTGAGCGGCAGGAGTTCATGAACTCGACGTGACTGTGTCGCGGCGAGCTTGGCGAGCGCGCGTCGGCTCTCGACCGAGGTGTTGAGCTCCGCGCGTTGCTTCTCATCCAGCCCAATGAGCGAAAGATGATCATGCTCGACGGGCGTGAGTCGCGTGAGATCGAGCCCGGACCCGGGCAGCATGGTCACGCCGCCGAGGCGGCCCCGGTGTGCGGTCACCGGCAGACCGGCGTCGCGGAGCCAGTTCAGGTCCCGGGTGATGGTTCGGAGGGAAACCCCGAGCGCCGAGGCAAGTCCCTGGGTGGTCGCGCCATCCCTCGATTCGAGCAGCAGCATCAGTGCGAAGAAGCGGTCCGGTTTCACACGCGAAGTTTTCCAGGAAATTGCGACACGATACGGCGCATATTCCGGCCAGGCTGGTGGATGCAGACCTACGAGCAGTGAGAAGGAACAACCATGACCAGATCCGTCGTGTCCATCGTCTATGTGAACGACGCTCCCGCGGCAGCTCGTTTCTACGGCGACCTCCTTGACATGAGCCCCTCGTTCGAGACTCCGGGATACATCACCTTCGACCTCGGGCCGGGCGCTGACCTCGCAGTGTGGTCTGGCCAGTTCGAGGATCTGTCGCCGGACGTCCCGCGTACCAGTGAGGTTTGCCTGGCCATCGGCGGCGGTGGACCCGACGAGGTCAACGCGATCTTCAAGCAGTGGCAGTCCAAGGGGGTCACGATCCTGCAGGAGCCTCATGATGCGGGGTTTGGGCTGACCTTCCTCGCAGCCGATCCTGACGGGAACCGTATCCGGGTCGCACCGCGGGGCTGAGAGGCCACGACGCGGCAGGCGCGCACGACAGGTGGGTGCCAGTCATCGCTGGTCACCGCTGGCGAACAACACTTCCCCAGTGATCCAGCGGGCAGCGTCCGAGGCCAGGAAGGTCACCACGGGCCGATGTTGTTGACCAGGACGTCGATAGGTCCGAATGCCTTTCGGGCGACGATGCGTTCGGCACCGGCCGCGAGGTGGCCCCAGCGGCTGACCCCCAGTCCTACCTGGCGAGTTCGGCGGCCCGGTCGAGCAGCGCGCGGCGTTCGGCGGCCGAGCCGACCGCCGCCGCGGCCTCGCGGAACAGGGTGGCCGCGCGCAGCCGGTCGCCCTGGCGGGCCACCAGATCGGCCCGCACGGCCACGGCCAGCGGGTTGCCGTCCAGCCCTCCCCCGGCGTGTGCCGCGTCGAGCAGGTCCAACCCGGCGGCCGGGCCGTACGCGTAACCGTGCGCGACAGCGCGGTTGAGCGCGATCACCGGTGCGGGTCGGCCGCCGACCAGCGCGTCGTAGGCCCGCGCGATGGTCGGCCAGTCGGTGGCGTCGGCGGACGTCGCGGTGGCGTGGCAGGCGGCGATCCGCGCCTGCCACGCGTACGGCCCGTCCTGGCGTACCCGATCGAGCGCGGCCAGGCCCTCGGCGATGCCGGCGCGGTCCCACCTGTCGCGGTCCTGCCGTTGCAGGGTGAGCAGGTTGCCGGCGGCGTCGCGGCGGGCGTCCCGACGGGAGTGCTGCAACAGGACCAGCGCCAGCAGCGCGGTCACCTCGGACTGCTCCGGCATCAGCCGGTCGAGCAGCCGGGCCAGCCGGACCGCCTCCTCGGCGAACGCCGGCTCGCCGTCGGCGACGTAACCCCGGGTGAACAGCAGGTACAGCACGGCGAGGACGCCGGGCAGCCGCTCGGTGAGCGCCGGGCCGGTCGGCACCCGGTATGGGATGCCGGCCTGCGCGATGCGGGTCCGCGCCCGGGTCAGGCGTCGGGTCATCGTCGACTCGCTGACCAGCAGCAGTCGGGCGATGTCCGCGGTCGGCACGCCGCAGACGGTTCGCAGCGTCAACGCCACCCGGGCGTCCAGGGCCAGCGCCGGGTGGCAGCAGGTGAAGATCAGGCGTAGTCGGTCGTCCACCACGTCCTCCCGCACCTCGGGCTGCGCGTCGACGGGCGTGAGGAGGGCCAGGTCGTGCAGCTTGCGGCGCTCCACCGTGGCCCGGCGCAGCACGTCGAGCGCGCGGTTGCGGGCCACGGTCATGAGCCAGCCACCCGGGTTGGTCGGCACACCGTCACCGGGCCAGCGCTCCAGGGCGACGGCCAGCGCCTCCTGGGCGCAGTCCTCGGCCAACGCCCAGTCCCCGGTCACCCGGATCAGGGTCGCCACGATCCGGGGGTACGCCTCGACGCCGGCGGCGGCGACCGCCTCCGCCGCCGCGCCGGCCGGTTCCCGGGTACGCGCCGGCCGGCGCTGCGGGGTGGACAACCGCGTCAGTCGGTCAGGGCCGCGAACGGGCGCAACTCCAGTCGCCCCTGGCGGGCCATCGGGTGGGTGCGGGCCACCTCGATCGCCTCGTCCAGGTCGGCGCAGTCGAGCAGGTCGAAGCCCACGATCACTTCCGTGGTCTCCGCGAACGGGCCCTCGGAGACGAGCAGCTCACCGTCGCGGACACGGACGGTGGTGGCCGCTGTCGTCGCCGCCAGTACGTTGCCGGTCAGGCGGCGGCCACGAGCGTCGTTCTCCGCCACCCACTTGTGGATGTCGGGTAGCTCGGTGGGGTCGGTGTCCGGCTCGGTGTCGCTGCACACGAACATCAGGTACTTCATCTGGTCGCTCCCTGGTTTCTCGGGGTTTCGCCAGCATGACGATCGGCGGACAGCGTTCCGGACACCCTCCCCCGAAAAATCTCTGTCAGTTTCCGTTGGCGCGGCGGCGGGCCTCACGGGTCTTCATGGCGTGCTCCATCAGCGTGACGAGCACCTCCTTGCTGGACTCGCGCTGCCGGGCGTCGCACAGCAGCACCGGCACTCCCGGGTCCAGGTTCAGCGCGGCCTGCACCTCGTCGAGCCGGTACTGCCGGGAACCCGCGAAGCAGTTCACCGCCACCACGAAGGGCGTGCCCCGGCCCTCGAAGTAGTCGATCGACGGGAAGCAGTCGGCGAGGCGGCGGGTGTCGGCCAGCACCACCGCGCCGATGGCGCCCAACGCCAACTCGTCCCAGACGAACCAGAACCGGTCCTGGCCGGGCGTGCCGAACAGGTACAGCACCAGGTCGTCGCTGATGGTGATCCGGCCGAAGTCCATGGCCACGGTGGTGGTGGTCTTACCCTCCACCCCGGACAGGTCGTCGATGCCGACCCCCGACTCCGTCAGCACCTCCTCGGTGCGCAACGGCCGGGTCTCGCTGACCGCACCGACCATGGTCGTCTTGCCCACGCCGAAGCCGCCAGCGACCAGGATCTTGATCGCGGTGGGCAGTGGGGTCGCTCCCGCCGGCCGGTCAGAGTGCCCGTAGTCCATTGATTACCGCCTCGAAGATGCTGTTGTCGGGAAGGCCGGCAGTGGTGTGCGGCTCGCGGACCTGCACGAGGCTGCGAGCCGCCAGGTCACCGAGGAGCACCCGGATGGTGCCCACCGGCAGGTCGAGATGAGCGGCGATCTCGGCGACGGACTGTATGCGTTGGCACAGTCCGACGATCGCCAGGTGCTCCGGGCCGAGACCAACCTCCGGCGTCACCTCGGCTCGGGTCGCGGTGACCAGGGAGATCAGATCGAATGTGCCGGTGACCGGTCGGGCCCGCCCGCGCGTCACCGCGTACGGGCGCACCACCGGACCCGCATGGTCATCCACCCACTGATGGTCTGCGGACTCCCCCTGGACCGTCATCACCGCTACCTCTCGCCGGCCGGCTGCTCTGTGCGGGACGGCGACGCGACGTACTTGCCGACGCGGGTGACGAGCATCGCCATCTCGTAGGCGATCAGACCGACGTCGGCGTCCTCGCTGGCCAGCACCGCCAGGCAGGCGTTGCGGCCGGCCGCGGTGACGAACAGGAACGACGACTGCATCTCGATGATGGTCTGCTGCACCTGCCCGCCGCCGAAGCGCTTACCGGCGCCCCGGGCCAGGCTCTGGATGCCGGCCGCCATCGCGGCGAGGTGCTCGCCGTCGTCCCGGCTCAACCCCTGGGAGGAAGCCATCAGCAGACCGTCGGTGGAGAGCGCGACCGCGTGCTCGGCCTGCTTCACCCGGCCCACCAGGTCATCAAGTAACCACGTCAGGTCGGCACTCGAAGCCGTCTTCTGCGCCACTTCGTCGTCCTCTTCTCGCCCGGCTGTGCGCCGTTCTCGTATCGGGCTGACCGTCACACCGCGCGGAAAACCAGCGCTCGGTCAGGTCGCTTTCGGGTCGTCGTCGGTCAGCTCGGGGGTTGACTCCGCCGGGGTGCCGGGGGCGCCGCCGAGCAGTCGTGCCGCGTCGGTCCGACCACGCCGGGTGCCGGTCTGGTACGAGCTCATCATGCGGCGCACCTGCTCCGGCGGGCGTACCACGTCCTCGTCGTCGTCGGTCTCGCTGGCCGCCGGGTCGTCGCGCAACTCGGGGACGATGTTCGCCTGTCGGACGCGGACCGGCAGGCCCGAGTCGGTCCGGGCCGCCTCGGCCTCGGCCTCGGGACCACCGTCGCTGGCCGCGTCCGGCGCGTCGCGGCTCTCGGTCGATCGTTTGCCGTCGACCGCGGGCAGGCCGGTGGGCACCGTGGGGGCCTCCAGGGCTGGCAGGCCCGGGACACGCCGGGCTCGGACGGGAAGCTCGGAGCCGCCGGTGGTCGGGGCTGTCCGCTGCCGGGTGGGCAGGCCGCCGCCCTCGTCGGCCACGACCTCCGGGGTGGCGGAGTCGTCCGACACGGGTGCCGGCGGGGTCACCACGTCGGGGGTCTCGCGGGTGCTGGTCGTCGACGCGGTCGCCCCGACCGGCGCGAGGAGGGCGGGGCGGCCGCTGGTGCCGGACGGCCCCGACGGCAGCGGGATGGCCGAGCCGGAGCGGATCTCGCCCGAGTCCTCCGGGTCGGCAGCGTCCTCGGTGACCAGTTCCAGGGGGATCAGCACGACGGCCGTCGTGCCGCCGTACGCGGACTCCTTGAGCCGCACCCGTACGCCGTGCCGCTCGGTCAGCCGGCTCACCACGTAGAGCCCGAGGCGGGTGGCGTTGGCGAGGTTCAACTCGGACTGGTCGACGATGCGGTGGTTCGCGGCGGCCAGATCCTCCTCGCTCATGCCGAGGCCCCGGTCCTCGATCTCGATGGCGAACCCGTTGGACACCACCTGGCCGCGAAGCTCGACAGTGGTGTGCGGTGGGGAGAACGAGAGGCCGTTCTCGATCAGCTCGGCGAGCAGGTGGATCATGTCGCCGACGGCGCGGCCCGCGAGCGAGACCCGGCCGAGCGGCAGCACGTTGACGCGGGTGTAGTCCTCGACCTCGGCCACGGCGCCGCGCACCACGTCGACCATCGGGACGTTGCGCCGCCAGGCCCGACCGGGGGTGGAGCCGGAGAGCACGATCAGGTTCTCCGCGTTGCGGCGCATCCGGGTGGCGAGGTGGTCGACCCGGAAGAGGTCCTCCAACTCGTCCGCGTCGTGTTCGCGGCGCTCCATCGCGTCCAGCAGGGTGAGCTGGCGGTGTACGAGTGCCTGGGTGCGGCGGGCCAGGCTGAGGAAGACCTCGCGGACGTTGCGACGCAGGTCGGCCTGCTGGACCGCGGTGCGCAGGGCGGTCTCCTGGACGGCGTTGAACGCCTTGCCGACCTGGCCGATCTCGTCGGTGCCGAACTCCAGCGGAGGTGCCTCGGTGGCCACGTCGACCTCCTCGCCACGCCCGAGCCGCTCCACGACGCGCGGCAGCCGCTCGTCGGCGAGCTGCCAGGCGGCGTCGCGCAGTCGGCCCAACTGGCGCAGCAGGGTCCGTGCCGTGGTGATCGAGACGACGATGGAGGCGATGACGGCGAGCAGACCCAGACCGGCGGCGAGCACCAGCCGGACGACGACCCAGATCGCCACCGGGGTGGCCCGCTTCACCAGCGCGTCACCACTGGCGAGAACTGCGGACTCCTGCTCCTCCAGGGCGGGGGCCATCGCGGCCTGCCAGGCTTCGGCCTCGACCGGCAGCGGCGCGTTCGGGCGCCCGCTGACGACCATCCTGTCCTCGATGGCGCGCAGCTGGGTGAAGGCCTGGCCCTCGGTCATCGTGACGTACCGTTGCCGGTCGGCGTCGGGCAACTCGGCCACGGCCTCGGCGACGAGGAACCGTTGCGCGCCAACCAGGTGCGCGAACTGGGCGTACTCCTGCGCATTGATCCGACCGGCGGCCGCCATGCCGGCGAAGAGGGCGTCCTCCTGCGACATCAACTCCCGCACCCGCACCAACTGGGTGAGGGTGAGGGTGTCCTTGGCGATCTCCGGGTCGTCGAGCTGACCCAGGGCCGCGTACACCCGGAAGAGCGAGTCGAGAACCCCGGTGTACGCGGCCGCCGCGCCGGCGCGGTCCACCGATCCGGCCGCGACTGCCGCACGCATCGGGCCGAGCGCGTCCAACCGGGTGGCCACCTGGTCGATCCGCGAGACCAGTTCGTCGCTCGAGGCGAGTTCCGCGCGCCAGTTGCGGGCCGCCTTGGTGAAGGCGGCGGCCTCCTCGTCGGTGCGCTGCTGCTGACCCTTCAACTGCTGCGCCAGCTCCGGGTTGGGCCGCCCGAGATAGGCCACCGACATCCGACGCTCCTGCTGGAGCTCGCTGCGCAGCGCCTCACTGGGCTCGGCGACCTGCGCGTCGAGCGTCTGCACACCGAGCACGTTGAGACCGTCGCGCAGGGTCACCCAGGCCGCGAACGCCCATAGCGCGGCGAGCGAGAGCAGCAGGGCCACAACCTTGGTGCGCAAACTTGCACTGCGGGAAGCCATCCCACCCGTCCCTCGCCCGTTTCGTTTGGCTGAATGAGCCCAGCCCCCGGCCCGGCGCACGCTAGCAGTGTCCGGAATTTGACTCAAGCGCCGCAGACCAGCGGCTCGCCGCCGTCTGGGCGGAGCCGTTCAGCCGTGCTGTGGCCGACGCCTGGGCGGCAGCCACTGCCGCTCGTACGATCAGTGTCGGATGGTATAGATCCTTGTCATGCCACAGTGGAGGGACCCCGCCTGCATCCTGCATTGTGGACAGTTGACGGGCCGCGACCGCCACCGCGGCGTCGACCCGGGGCGACGGTGACCCCGCCAGCACCACGAGCAGGGCGTAGGCCGTCTCCTCCGCAGTGCCTCGCCATCGCCCCCAGGCACCATCCGCCCGTTGGCTGTCGAGCACCCAGGCGACGGCGCGCTGGACGGCCGGACGGGCCGCCGGACCGCCGTGCTCCCGCAGCGCGAGCACCACGCAGTAGGTGGCGTAGTACGGCGAGGCGTGCCACCGGTCCCACCAGTGACCGTCGGCCTGTTGCCTGTCGATCAGCCAGCCGGTGAGCCGCCGCGACACCGCCGCCGCCCAGGGGTCGTCGTCGCCGAGGCACCGGCCGATGGCCTCCAGCACGTGGGCGTTCGTGGTCACCGACGAGCCGTCCTCACCCTGCCAGGTGCAGAAGTGCTCCCCCGTGTCGTACCGGCTCAGGCAGGCCGGGTCGGTCGGGCGGCCCAGCAGGGCCAACGCGTACAGGGTCACCGCGGTCGTGTCGGCGTCCTTGGGCAGACCCGGCCCCGTGGCCGCGCCCTCCGGCCCGAGCGCGTCGTGCAGCCCGTCGGCCAGTTCGGGGGGCACCACCGGGAGCACGCCAGCGCGCGCCAGCGTGCTCAGCACCCACGCGCGTTCGAACACGGTGATCGGGGTGGCACAGGGCACCGCGCCGCCGTACTCGGTGAGCGCCCGGGTCAGGTAACCCAGCGCGGCGGGTTGCGTCTCGTCCGGGCCGCCGAGCCACGCGGCGGTGGCGGCCGGGGACGCGCCGACCGCTCCCGCGGTGGTGGCGGTGACACCTGTCAGACGCCGCGCCGCCGGGCCGAGGACCTCCAACGCGTGCAGAAGCTTGGGCGGCATCGGCCGACCCGACGCGGCGAGCGCGCGTATCCGGTCGAGCCGTCGCCGATCCATGCCGACGGGCATCGGCGGCGGGCCGACGCCGCGCCATCCGGCCAACCGCGGGGGCGGGTCGACGAGGTGGTCGGCGATCCGCTCGACGAGTGCCGGCACGATCAGGTCCACGGCCGGCAGGTCCGGCACGGGACAGGTGGCCGGACCGGCCACCGGATCGAACAACAGCCGTAACGCACGGTCGACGGCGTCGTCCACGGCATCCGGGGACCAACCCGCCGGCTCGTCGCGCGGCGACACGGCGAGCAGTCCCTCCACCGCGCTCAGGGTGGGCACCAGGGCGTAGCCGTCCGGCCCGCCCCAGCCGCCGTCCGGGTTCTGTGCGGCCAGCAGGTACCGGATCCGGTCGGCGTGTCTCGGCAGCCACGGGGCCAGGGAGACCAGCCGGGCGGTCTCGTACGGCGAAGCGGAGGTGCGGCCGGACGGGTGCCGCCACAACTCCGCGACCAGCTCGTCGACGACGGACGTCGACCCGGGGGCGGGCGCCACACCGGCGTCCCGGGCCAGCGCCTCAGCGCTCACGAGACGCCCCAGAAGTCGGTGCTCCGATAGAAGCCGGTGGTGTAGCCGAGCTGTCGGGCCAGGTACGCGGCCTCCCGTGGGCAGTCGGCACGCAACTCGTCGATCAGGTCGGTCGCCTGCCCGACCAGGCGCGTCAGGTCCTGCTCCACCATGGACCGGTCGTCCACGAGCATTATCGCGTTCAGATCGCCCCAGCGGAGGTCCCGCTCGTACGTGCTCAGGTCGTTGACCAGCCGAAGGGCGCGTTGCACCGCGTCACTGGCGACCACCAGCCGGTCCAGCCGTGCGGGCGTGTCCGCCCCACCGGTCCGAATCCAGTGCGCGACGTTGACGACGGTGCAGGCCAGGTTGTCGGCGTTGCCCAGGTATTCGGCGAGGGTGGGCGACGGCCGGAGATGGTCGCGTATCCCCGCTTTCCAGTGCCACTCCCGCCGCATCGCCGCCAGGGTCCGCTCGACCGCCGCCAGCCAGGCCCCGCCCAGCGTGGCGAACGCCGGCACGGCGGCCAGGTCGGCGCGGAGACCGGCGAGGAACTGGCCCAGCGGGTCGGTCGTCGCCGCGGGCGCGCCGTCGGCGACGAGGAGCTGCCCCTGGACCAGCCGGTCGAGTTCGGCGGCGGAGGTGGCCAGCCGGTCCACCTGCCAGTCCAGTGCGAAACCCCAGAGCACCGCCCGGTTGGTCAGTCGCAGCTCGGCGGCGTCACACCAGGGTGCGCTGAACGCGATGGCCAGCGCGATGCTGCTGGTCAGGGTGGCGTCGAAGGGCCCCTCGGCGAAGAGGGCAGGGTGGGCCGCCAGGCCGCGCTGCAGGTCACGGTGACCCTGCGCGGCGAGGGCGCAGACGCGCCCGTGGTCGGCGGCCTGCCGCAGTTCGTCGGCGACCGTTA
Source organism: Micromonospora sp. NPDC049175 (assembly GCF_043197345.1). Lineage (NCBI taxonomy): Bacteria > Bacillati > Actinomycetota > Actinomycetes > Micromonosporales > Micromonosporaceae > Micromonospora > Micromonospora sp. NPDC049175. The sequence continues at coordinate 921,217 of NZ_JBICSY010000001.1, forward strand.
CGAGTTGTGCCACCCCGCTACGCCAGGGCCGGTTGCCGGTGTGGGGTGAGCAGCAGCGGCACCCGCTCCTTGGGTCGCAGCGACGCGGCGAGCTGGGGCGTCGGCATCCCGGGCGTGCAGAGCCGGTACCGGAATCGGCTGAGCAGGGTCGCCACGATCAGCGGCGCCTCGAGTTGGAAGAGGTACTGGCCGATGCACTGGTGGGCGCCGCCGCCGAACGGGTAGTACGCGTACCGGTGCGCGCGCTTGGGGGCACCGGGGGCGAAGCGTTCCGGGTCGAAGACCGCCGGCCGGTCCCAGAACCGGGCCAACCGTTGGGTCACGTACGGGCTCAGGACGATGGTGCCGCCGGCCTTGATCTGGGTGCCGCCGATGACGTCGTCGGCGATCGCGGTCCGGGGCACCAGCCAGCCGGACGGGTAGGCGCGCACCAGTTCGTCGAGCACCATCCGCGTGTAGCGCAGCTCGCCGAGCTGCTCGCGACTGATCACCTCGCCGGGGCCGACCACCCGATCGATCTCCTCGTAGAGGCGCGCGGCGACGTCCGGCAGTTGCTCCAGCAGCGGGAAGAGCCAGGTGAGCACGACGTAGGTGGTCTCGGTGGTGGTGGCGAACATCGACACCAGATCGTCGCGCACCCGCTGCTCGTCGAGCTTGTCGCCCTGGGCGTCCCGGGCCCGGGCGAGCGAGGCGACGATGTCGTCGCCCCCGTCGTCGTGGGCCCGCTCGGCGCGGACCAGGGGCAGCAGGATGTCGTCGATGTTCTGCACGGCCCGCCGGAAGGCGCGGTCACCGGGCATCGGCACGGCGTCCGGCATGAACGGGGTGAGCAGCCGGAAGCGCAGCGCGGTCGCCACGGTGTCCTGTTCGGCGACGACCCGCACACCGTCGGCGACGGGAATCTTGTCGCCGAAGAAGACCCGGATGACCGCCTTGCAGATGATCCTGGAGATCTCGCTGGCCGCGTCGACAGGTACGCCGTCGCGCGCCGGGACGGCCAGCTCGTCGACCGCGTCGCTGATCGCCCGGCTCAGGTCGTCGACCGCCGCGTCGATCCGCTTGGCGGTGAAGTGTGGCTGGAGACGGCGGCGACTCGCCTCCCAGTGCGGGCCCTCGGAGAGGATCCCGTCACCGGCGAGCTTCTTGACCGACTTCCACATCATGCTGTCGCCGGCCCGGGTGTAGTTGGCGGCGTTGTCGCGCAGCACATGCTGGACGTGTGCGGGCTCGGCGACCAGGTACGGGCGGATGGTGCCCAGGTTGAGCTGGACGATCTGCCCGGGTGACGCGTCGGCGAGCCCGACCAGCGTGCCCAGGGGGTCACGGAGCAACCCGGGCAGCGTGCGTCGCAGGGTGGCGACGTGGGGAGCGCGGCGTGCCGGGATGGTCGGGTCAGTCATCTTTCACCTGCGCGGATCCGTCCTGTCGGTGGCACTGCGGGTTGCGCTGAGTGCTGCCTCGGCAAAGGCGCGTGACCATGCGAGAGAGCATCGCATTCACGAAACGGCTTCACCAGCACGCTGACCGGGGAGGTTCTCGCCCCGGTCGGGTGGTTGCCCGCCCCCGACCGGGGCCGCCTCGGCCGATCCCGCAGGTAGCACCTCCCACACGACCAATGTGTGAACTCGCCAGAACTGAGCGTGAAAATTGCCACATTGACGTGTAGCTCTTGGTGTGGTGGGGATCACCGATCGTGGCGCGGCACCCCGCAGGGGTACGAATCCAGGCGCGTCGGGAGGGGCTGTGCCAGGCTCAGGAGCATGGACGACAAGACCATCCTGAACCGGATCACCGAGCTGGTCGACGAGGAACACAAGCTGCGGGCGGACGCCCAGGCCCACGAGTCGGGCACCGAGGGCGAGACCAGCGAGCGGCTGCGCGCCCTGGAGGAGTCCCTCGACCAGTGTTGGGACCTCCTGCGCCGCAGGCGGGCTGCCCGAGACACCCACGGCGACCCGGACGCGCAGGGCGAGCGACCCAAGCCCGAGGTGGAGCGCTACCTCCAGTAACCCCCGGCGGGTCGGGCGGCCGGGCCGCCCGACCCGCTCCGATCAGCGCAGGCCCGCCTCGCCCAGCAGCTCACCTGTCAACGTGCCGGGGTCGACCTGCTCGGCGGGCAGACCGCGGGCCGCGAACCAGGCGCCGACCACCCGCACGTCACGGGCCAGGAACTCGGGCCCCTGCGGGTTCGCCACCACGTCGACCACCTGCGGCAGGTCGATCACCACCAGGCGCCCCTGGTGCACGAGCAGGTTGTACGGCGACAGGTCGCCGTGCGCGTAGCCGGCCCGGGCCAGCACCCGCAGCGCCTCCACCAACTGCGCCCACAGGTCGCGCAGCTCGGCCGGACCGGGTCGCAGCTGGGCCAGACGGGGTGCCGCCTCCCCCGACTCGGCGTCACCGACGAACTCCAGCATCAGCTCGGTGCCCCGCAGTTGCACCGGGTACGGCACGGCGATCCGGTCGTGCCCGGCGCTGATCTCCCAGAGCCGGGCCAGGGCGGCGAACTCGGCGGCGGCCCACTGCCCGGCGATCATCTGCCGGCCGAACGCCGTCCGGCTGGCCATGGCCCGGTTCTCCCGGGAGCGGCGCACCCGGCGGCCCTCCAGATAGCCGGCATCGCGGTGGAACAGGCGGTGCTCGGGGTCGCGGTAGCGCTTGACCGCCAGCAGACAGGACCTGTCGGTGTCGGGCACGGCCCGGCGGACCAGGTGGACGTCCGCCTCCTTGCCGGTCTTCAGCACACCCAACTCGGTGTCCTTGGCGGCCAACTCGGTGACCAGCCAGCCCGGGTGCGGCTGGGGCCCGTGGACGGCGTCGTCCCAGGACGACCAGCGTTCGCCGGTGTCCGGGTCAGGGTCGCTGTCCGGGTCCGCGGGCGGCTCGGCGTGCCGCCCGCGTTTCAGAAACTGTGGTTCGTCGTCGTCGAAGCGGCTCTTGCCGCGGCTCCGGCGCTCCAGCGCCGGAAGGTCGTGATCGCGCACTGTGGTGAGGTTCCCTTGGTCGAGGCTGAGAAAGGCAGCTGGAGGTGACCTGCGAAGACGGCCATGGCCGACCTCCTCTTCTCTCGACCGGACACCTGCCCGGGATGCACCATGCGCCGACAATGCTCACCGCGGCGCGTCGGCCGGTCAACCGAATTACCGGCCGCGTCCGCGCGGCGTCAGCATTACCCGGCCGCGTCCGCGCGGCATCAGCAATACCGGCCGCGCCCGCGCGGCGTCAGCGGGCCAGGATCGTGGCGACCGCGGCGATCAGCCCGTCCGCGGTGCGGCTGGGCGCGAACCGGACGTCCGACCAACTGCGCCCCCGGTGCAGCCAGACGCTGGGCAGCCCGACCGCGGCGGCGCCACCGATGTCGGCCTCCGGGCTGTCGCCGACCACCCAGGCGCCGCGCAGCGGCATCCGGACCCGCTGGGCGGCGAGCGCGAAGATCCGCGGGTTGGGCTTGCTGACCCCGCACTCCTCGGAGATCACCCAGTCGGCGACGTAGCGGTCCAGGCCGGTCTGGCGAATCTTGGCGTCGTCGACGCGTACCGTGCCGTTGCAGACCACCACCGGCACCCAGCCGGCGTCGTCGGCGATCCGCAGCGCACAGGCGGTCAGCGGGTCGAGCCGGGTCTGCGCCACCACCCCGTCGTGCAGGTCCTCCACCAGGTCGATCGAGGGGATGCGCAGCTCGTAGCGGTCCCGGATGGCGTCGGCGAGATCCCAGCGGTCGGTCAACCCGTCGGCGTCGATCGAGATCAGCCAGTCGATGTCGGCGGGGGGCGCTCCGATGCCGTCCAGGAAGCGCTCACCCCAGCGGCGGAACGGCCCGGCCCGGTCCAGCAGGGTGTTGTCCAGGTCCAGCAGGAGCAGTGGCACTCGGGCACCCTACGGGACCGACGTGTCCGCCAACAGATCCTGCGGGTACCGACCTGACGATGTGCTCAGCCGGACATCGACGACCGAGGGCCGCCCTGGTCCGCGAGCCGATCGGCGAGCATCGAATGGGCCGACCGGGTGGCCGCGAGCACGGTCGGGTCCAGCGTCGCCACCAGCACCGCCGTGCCGTCGTCGGCGCCCCGGTCGAGCACCCGTCCCTGCGGGTCGTAGATCGCCGCGCCGCCGTTGAACCGCCACGGGTCGACGCCGCCGACCGCGTTGGCGAAGACCACGAACATCGTGTTGTCCAGGGCTCGCGCGGCGTAGTAGAGGTCCCGGCGGTGCTCGGAGCCGGCCAGGTATCCGCTGGGGCACAGGTAGGCGTGCGCGCCGTCGAGGGCGGCGGCCCGGCCGTGCTCCGGGAAACAGCCGTCGTAGCAGATGCCGAGGCCGAGCCGCCAGTCGTCGACGAGCAGCGTGGCGCCCCGATCGCCGGCGCTGAACAATTCGCGCTCGTCGCCCCACAGGTGCTGCTTGTCGTACCCGACCCGGACCGTGCCGGCCCGGTCGACCACGAGCGCGGCGATGGTCCGCCGTCGGTCCGGGTGCCGGGCGGCGGCGCCGACGAGCACGCTGACGCCGGCCTCGCGCGCCGCGACGCGCAGCGGGTCGAGCCGGGGATCCGCGACGCCGCCGGCCGGATCGGCCGCGACGTCCGTGCCGGCCGGGTCGGCGGCGAGGGTCGGCGGGTGGTACGCGCAGAGGAACAGCTCCGGCAGGACGGCCACCCTGGCACCCCGGTCGGCGGCTCGGCGCACCAGGTCGGCGGCGGCGACCGCGTTTCCGGCGACGTCTCCCGGCGTGGGCGTGGCCTGGATGGCGGCCACGGTCAGCGGGGCGGTGGGCACGGTGCGGGGCGGGGTCACCGGGCGATGGTAGACGGCGACGCTCCAAGCCGTACGTACGGTTTGCATGCCCCGGGGTGACCTGCGACGATCGACGCGTGCCCAGAGTAAGCCAGGACCAGCTCGACGCGCGCCGGCAGGAGATCCTCACCGCCGCGCGGGCGTGTTTCGCCCGGCTCGGCTACGAGGGAGCGACAGTACGCCGCCTCGAGGAGGCCACCGGCCTGTCCCGCGGCGCCATCTTCCACCACTTCCGCGACAAGGACTCGCTCTTCCTGGCCGTCGCCGAGGACGATGCCGCCGCCATGGTCGAGACGGTGGCCCGCAACGGTCTGGTGCAGGTGATGCGCGACCTGCTCGCCCGCGCCATGTCGCCGGACACCACCGGCTGGCTGGGCAGCCAACTGGAGGTCTCCCGCCGGCTGCGCACCGACCCGGCGTTCGCCAAGCGCTGGGCCGAGCGGTCCGCCGCGATCGCCGAGGCGACCCGGGACCGGTTGGCGCGCCAGCGCGACGCCGGGGTGCTGCGCGAGGACGTCCCGATCGACGTGCTGGCCCAGTTCCTGGAGCTGGCCTACGACGGCCTGGTGCTGCACCTGGCGATGGGCCGACCGGCCGGTGACCTGGGGCCGGTCCTCGATCTCGTCGAGGAGGCCGTTCGCCGTCCCTGACCGGGTGGGCACCGGTCCGCCGACCGTGGCGACGCTGCTCCACAATGGGGCCGCCGATCCCTCCGGCGACAGGAGCAGTCAGTGATCGTCAACGCCGCGTCGAGCGACACCTGGGGCATCCCCGGCCCGACCTTCCTCCGGTACTACCTCCTGGCGGCCGCCGTGGCGGTGGCGGTCGTGGCCTACTACCGGATCCGCCCGCTGACCGCCCCGGGGCGGACCGCCCACGATCCGCTCGGGCCGCAGCAGGTCGCGTACCTCAACGGCGGCCCCCAACTCGCCATGAACGCCGCGCTGGGCGGGCTGCGCGGCGGCGGTGCGATCGCCGTGCGACCGGACCGCCGGCTGACCACCGTCGGCGCCACGCCGACCGGGCTGACGCCGCTGGAGCAAGGCATCCACTGGGCCGCCCACCACCACTCGCGGGTCCGGGACCTGCGGCAGCACCGCCACGTACGCTCCGCGCTGGACCAGATCCGCAAAGACCTGGAGCAGCGCGGGTTGCTGACGAGCCACAGGCAGCGGGAAGGTTACGGCTTCTGGATCGCGTTCCTGGCCATCCTGCTGGTCCTCGGTGTGTTCCGGTTGATCGCTGGACTGGTCAACGGTCACCCGGTCGGTTACCTGCTGCTGACCCTGGTCCCGCTCCTCGCCATCGTGCTGGTGCTGCGCCGGGCACCCCTGCAGACAAGGGCCGGACGCGCCGCGCTGCGCGACGTCCGCCGCCAGCACACCCACCTCGAACCCGCCTCCGCGCCTGCCTACGCCACCTACGGAGCGGCCGGCGCGGCGATGGGCGTGGCCCTCTACGGCACCGCCTCGCTCTGGGCGCTCGACCCCGGCTTCGCCGAGCAGGCCGAGATCCAGCGCCAGGCCATCTCCAGCAGCGGCGGTTCGACGGGCGGCTCCGACGGCTGGGGCGGCGGAGGCGACAGCTCCGGCGGTGGCTCCGATGGCGGCAGCTCCTGCGGTGGTGGAGGTGGCGGCTGCGGCGGTGGCGGCGGGTGCGGCGGATGACCGGGCCGTCCGGGGTGGGCATCGGCTGGCGGCCGGAGATCGCCGGCTTCGTGGCCGAGCTGCCGGGGCTGCGCTTCGTCGAGGTGGTGGCCGAGGCGGTGTCCGCCACCGGGCCGCTCCCGCCCGGCCTGACGCAGCTGCGGGAACGCGCGGTGACAGTCGTACCGCACGGGGTGCGGCTCTCCCTCGGCGGCGCGGAGCCGGTCGACCCGGCCCGGGTCGCGCACCTGGCCGCGGTGGCGCACCGGCTGGACGCGCCGCTGGTCAGCGAGCACATCGCGTTCGTCCGGGCGGGCGGTCTGGAGGCCGGGCACCTACTGCCGCTGCCGCGTAGCCGGGAGGCGGTCGCCGCGGTCTGCGCCAACGTGGCACGGGCACAGGCCGAGCTGCCGGTGCCGATCGCGCTGGAACCGATCGCCGCGCTTGTCGACTGGCCCGACGACGAGTTGGACGAGGCGGACTTCCTCACCGAGATCCTCGACCGCACCGGGGCGCTGTTGCTGCTGGACGTGGCGAACGTGCACGCCAACGCCCGCAACCGGGGCACCGACCCGCTGGCGTTGCTGGACCGGCTGCCGCTGGAGCGGGTCGCGTACGCCCACGTGGCCGGCGGCGCGGAGCACGGCGGGTTCTACCACGACACCCACACCGACGCGGTGCCGGCGGTGGTGCTGGAGCTGGTCGAGGCGCTCTGCGCCCGACGGCGACCGCCGGCGCTGCTGCTGGAGCGCGACGGGCACTACCCGCCCGCCACCGAGCTGCGCGCCGAACTGGACGCCCTGGCCGCCGCGGCGGGCTTCCCGGCCGTGACATGACGGGCCCACCCGACGGCGACGCCGCGCCCACGCCCCGCGCGGGGCTCGCCGAGCGGCAGGCCGAACTGGTCGCGGCGCTTGTCGCCGGGGGTAAGCCACCGGCGGGGTTCGCGCCGGGCCCGCTGGCCGCCACCCGCGCGGCCCTGCTGCGCAAGCGGGCCGGCGAGGTGGCCCGGCACTGGCCACTGCTCGCCGCCGGCCTCGGCGCCGGATGGTCGACCACATTCGCCGACTGGGCCGCCCGGCGACCCACCGCCGGATCACTGCGCGACGGTTGGGATTTGGCCCGCGAGCTGCACGACAAGCAGGCGCTCCCCCCGGTGGCCGCCGACGAGTTGGCCGTCCGGGAGGCGCGCCTGCGCTACGACGGGCTCCGGGCGCCGCGCCCGCGCCGGGCTCCGGCGGTGGGCCGCGCCGGCGGCGCCGTCGCGGTGCAGATCGCCGGCCGGGTACGCCTGCTGCGCCCCGCCCCACGGGTATCCGACCTCGCTGGCGACGCCGTAGCGGATGCGGCAAGATCGGAGTCATGGACCTCGGACTGACCGACCGCGTGTACGTGCTCACCGGCGCCTCCCGCGGTCTGGGTTACGCGACCGCGCAGAGCCTGGTCGCCGACGGTGCGCGGGTGGTGCTCTCGGCCCGGGATCCGGAGGCGGTGGCCGCCGCCGCGCAGCGGTTGGGTGGCCCGGAGCACGCCGTCGGGGTGACCGCGGACCTGACCGACCCGGAGACCCCGGGGCAGCTCGTCGCCACCGCCCAGGAGCACTTCGGCCGGCTCGACGGCGCGCTGATCTCGGTCGGCGGCCCACCGGCGGGCAACGCCGCGGCGATCACCGACGAGCAGTGGCGGCTCTCCTTCGAAACGGTCTTCCTGGGCACCATCCGCGCGGTCCGCACCATCGCCGCCGCGCTGCCCGAGGGCGGCGCGATCGGGCTGGTGCTCTCCACCTCGGCGCGCGGGCCGGTGCCCGGCCTGGGCATCTCCAACGGTCTACGGCCCGGCCTGGTCGGCGCGGCCAAGGACATCTCCGACGACTACGGCCCGCGCGGGGTCCGGGTGGTCGGGCTGTTGCCCGGCCGGATCCTGACCGACCGCAACCGGGAACTCTTCGCCGCGACCGGCGACCCGGAGCAGGCCCAGGCGACCGCGGAGGCCAGCATCCCGCTGCGCCGCCTCGGCGACCCCGCCGAGTTCGGCCGGGTGGCCGCATTCGTGCTCTCCCCCGCCGCGAGCTACCTCACCGGGATCACCCTGCCGGTCGACGGCGGCGCGCTGCGCGGGCTGTGACAGCCGAGCGGGCCCGAGTTGCCCGGCCGGTGACGCCCGGTTCGGTCCGGCCGAGTCGCGCGGACCTGGCGGCGGCCGCCGACCGGACCATTCCCGACGTCCTCGCACCGGGACTGACGGTGCTCTTCGTCGGCATCAACCCGGGCCTCTGGTCGGCCGCCACGGGCTGGCACTTCGCCCGACCCGGCAACCGGTTCTGGCCCGCCCTGTACCGAGGCGGGTTCACCCCCCGCCTGCTGCATCCGAGCCAACAGGACGAGCTGCCCGCGCTCGGGCTCGGCATCACCAACATGGCCGCCCGGGCCAGCGCCCGCGCGGACGAGCTGAGCACCGAGGAACTCCTCGACGGCGCGGCGATCCTGACCGACAAGGTCGCCCGGTACCGACCGCGCTGGGTGGCGGTGGTCGGGGTGACCGCGTACCGGATCGGTTTCCGACGACCGAAGGCCACCTTCGGGCCGCAACCGGAGCCGCTGGCCGGCGCCCGACTGTGGGTGCTGCCCAACCCGAGCGGCCTGAACGCACACTTCACCCCGGTCACCCTGGGCCTGGCTTTCGCCGAGCTGCGCGTGGCGGCGTCCGGTGCCTCCCCGGCGTCCGGGCGTCCCACGGGCTGATCAGTGACGGAGGTCCCTCCGTGGGTGGGCGACTGCCGTCAGCGGCCGCGGGCGGGCGCGCCCCGGTGAGGCGTCGCCGATCGCGGCCCGGTCGACGGCGCCCTGGACCAGGTCCGCCTCCGGCAGGTTCAGGGCACGGAACTCGTGCACGGCCCGCTCCCGGTGTTCGCGGGCGGCCACCGGGTCGCCCAGCTCGGCGTAGGCGTCGCCCAGCCGCAGCCGGTGGCCGCCCTCGGCGTGGCCGCGCCGCAGACGGTGACGAGCCGCCGCGTCGCGGTTCGGGCCGCACCGATGCGGGCATGATGCCGTGCCGCGGCGATCAGTCGCCGGAGACGCGATGATGCTCGACGGTCTCCATGTCGATGAACGCCTGGATCATGCCGCGGTAGATCCGCTCGATCAGGTCCGGGTCCGCACCGGCCGCGCCGGCCAGGGCCCGGACCCGGGCCACCACCTGCGCCACCCGCTCCGGCGCCCGCACCGCCTGCCGGTCGGTCTTGAGCGGGGCGGCCTGCCGGACCAGGTCCGCGCGCCGGGCGAGAAGGCCGACGATCTCGGCGTCCAGGTCGTCGATCGCGGTACGGATGCCGGCCAGTGCCGGCGCGGTGTCTGCCATGCCGGAAATCTTCGCATGAACCACCGGATGCCCGGTCGCTGTCATCCGGGCCGCTGACACACGGGAGGAGGGGCCGATGACCCCGACGACACCGCTCGGCCACCGACCGGCGGCCCGCCTCGCCGGCCAGCACCTGCTGCCGTGGCACATCGCCGTGGAGGAGGCGCGGCTGCTGGAATACCAGCGGATGCGACTGCTCAGCAAGCAGGAGGCGGCCGACAGCGGCCGGCTGTTGCACGACGCCGGGCGCGCCGCGACGATCACCGGCGGCGGTCGGCAACTGGGACCTCTTCCTGCCCCAGCGGCGCCTGGTCCTCGTCGAGCACGGCGGCCACCACCTCAACGTCACCCGCCCGGACCTGCTCGCCTCGGTGATCGAACGGGACCTGGCCGCGCTGCGTCAGCCCCCGTAGGAGCCGGCCGGGTGCCGGCGGACGGGTGCGAGGACCGCCGGCGACGGGTACCTCGCTCCTCCTCGCCAGCGTTGGTGTTCGCACTGAGCAAAGGCCTGTCTCAGGACGTGCCTTTCGGGTTCGAGTTCTGAGGTGCTCCCAGTGCGACGAACCACGCGCCATCGACGCGACGAAGCCAGATGACATCGGAGTACGGTGACGCGTCCAACTGCCCGGACAGGGTCACCCGCACCTCGGCGGCGGACGCCGTCCTGTCGAACCGCCAATCCGACAGGACAAGGCGATCGCCGCCAAGTGCGCTGATCCGCCGGTTGATCTCCACCGCCGAATCGTTCTCCGGATCCGCGATATCAGCCAGCCTGCCGCGGTCCTTGTCGCGAAGGGCCGTCACGTAGTCGGCGACCACCGCCTCGGGCGAGGCGGCGCCGTCCGGACCCCTGGACCGGACACCGACAACCAGACCGACGACCAGGCAGGTTGCGACGACAGCGAGGGTAAGGATCAATGCTCTCCGGGTCATGCCCGGTGAGCCTACGTCCAGACATCGCCATGGATCGGGCTGAGCGGATGTCGTTGGCGGCGGGTGGCGGCACCTCGTCGGCTCGGCATCAACCCGAACCTCTGGCCTTCGCCGAGCTGCGCAGGACGGCGTTCTGACGAGCGGTCAGCGACGGGCTTGTCGCGCGGCACCGGCACACCTACCCTCAGCGCAGACCGCGACCGCGCCACAGTGGAGTGACAATGACGGATGTGTCCGCCGGCACGGCCCCGGGTTCGACAGTCGCGACCCCCACCGAGGTGTCCACCGGGCCGATCCGCACGCTAGTCGGCATCCAGTTGTACGCCGTGGCCGCCTACCTCGCCGCGGCCGTCGTGCCCTATCTGTGGGCCCCCCGGCCGTACCCGCCGACCTGGACCTTCATCGTGCCGGGCTGGCTGCTCGGCGTGCCGGGCTTCGACCTCACCCTGCTCGGGCCGGTGCCCGGCATCCTGCTCGCGGTGGTCGGGGTCGGTGCGCTGGTGGCGACGCGCCGCCGCTGCCCGGCGACCCGGTACCGGTGGTGCGTCGTCTCCACCGCTCTCGTCGCCGCGTACGGCCTGTTCGCCTGCACGCCGTTGGCCAGCACCATCGCTGCCTTCGTGGCGGACTGAGCCGAGCACACCAGGTGTCGACGGCCAGGGCGTGTGAGATCAGTTGGCGGCGGCGGGTGGCAGCACCTCGTCGGCGCGGTACGTGCCCAGTGGCATGACCACCGGCTCGGGGCCGGTCGCGTCGACGAACGGGCGGGGCGAGTCGGCGACCGCGAACTGGGTCCGGTACAGCTCGGCGTAGAGCCCGCCGACCGCGACCAACTCGTCGTGGCGCCCTCGCTCGACGATCCGCCCACCGTCGAGGACCAGGATCTGGTCGGCGTCGCGCACGGTGGAGAGCCGGTGCGCGATGACAAGCGCGGTCCGCCCGGCCAGCGCCACCGACAGCGCCCGCTGCACCGCCGCCTCGCTCTCCGAATCCAGGTGTGCGGTCGCCTCGTCGAGGATCACGATCGACGGGGCCTTGAGCAGCAGCCGCGCGATCGCGATGCGCTGCTTCTCGCCGCCGGAGAACCGGTAGCCCCGCTCCCCCACCGTGGTGTCCAGCCCGGCGGGCAGCGCTCGGACCAGGTCGGCCACCTGCGCACCGGCCAGGGCGGCCCAGATCTCGTCGTCGGTGGCGTCCGGCTTGGCGTACCGAAGGTTCTCGGCGATCGTCTCGTGGAACAGGTGCGAATCCTGGGTGACCACACCGATCTCGTCGCGCAGGGAGGTGAGCGTCGCGTCCCGCACGTCCACCCCACCGACAAGCACCTGCCCGTCGGTGACGTCGTAGATCCGGGAGATGAGCATGGACAGCGTCGACTTGCCGGCGCCGGACGGGCCGACGAGCGCGACCATCTGCCCCGGCTCGACGCTGAACGAGACACCCTTGAGCACCGGCTCGTTGACGGTCCGGTCCAGGGTGGCGACCTCCTCCAGCGAGGCGAGGGAGATCTCGGCGGCGCTCGGGTAGCGGAACCGCACATCCCGGAAGTCGACCCGGCCGGCGCCCCGGGGCACCGCCACCGCGTCCGGCTTCTCCACGATGCCCGGCTGGAGGTCGAGCACCTCGAAGACCCGGTCGAACGAGACAAGCGCGCTCATCACGTCCACCCGGACGTTGGAGAGCGCGGTGAGCGGCCCGTACAGCCGCGTGAGCAGCAGCGCGAGGGTCACCACGGTGCCCGCGCTGACGCCGCCGGTGACGGCGAGCCACCCGCCGAGGCCGTAGGTGAGCGCCTGCGCCAGCGACGCGACGAGCAGCATCGCCACGAAGAAGGTGCGGGAGTACATCGCCGACTGGATGCCGATGTCGCGGACCCGCTCGGCCCGGTCGGCGAACCGGCGGGCCTCGATCTCCGGTTGACCGAAGAGCTTCACCAGCAGCGCGCCGGCCACCCCGAACCGCTCGGTCATGGTGGCGTTCATCTTGGCGTCGAGGTTGTACGACTCGCGCGTGATGTCGGCCAGCCGCCGACCGACCCGGCGGGCCGGGATGATGAAGATCGGCAACAGCACCAGCGAGAGCGCGGTGATCTGCCAGGAGAGGGTGAACATCACCGCGGCGGTGAGCACGAGTTGGATGACGTTGCTGACCACCCCGGACAACGTCGAGGTGAACGCCCGCTGGGCGCCCAGCACGTCGTTGTTGAGCCTGCTGACCAGGGCGCCGGTCTGGGTACGCGTGAAGAACTGCAACGGCATCCGCTGCACGTGGTCGTAGACCCGGGTGCGCAGGTTGAAGATGATGCCCTCGCCGATCCGGGCCGAGTACCACCGTTGGGCCAGCGAGAGCAGAGCGTCGGCGACGGCCAGCCCGGCGATGAACAGGGCCAGCTTCACCACGAGTCGGCCGGCCTCGGTGCCGCCCCGGTTGATGGCGTTGATGACGTCGCCGGCGAGCACCGGTGTGGCCACGCCGATGACGGCGGCCAGGACCACGGTGACCAGGAAGACGATGATGTCGCGCCGGTAGGGCTGGGCGAAGGCCACGATGCGTCGGGCGACCCCGCGCTTGAGCCGGTGGGTGGAGACCTCGTCGCTGTTGCGCATCGACCGGAGCATGCTCCACCCGGCCATGCCACCGCCGGACATCGGGTTGGACATCGCTCACCTCCGGGTCGTCGGGCGGACTGCACCGTCAGGCCAATTCTCCCGACGAGTGTGACAACCTCGGTCGTAACCCGGATCTTCCCGTCCGGTCCTTACCTATTCTCCCTGGCCAGCCAGATCGCGCAGTCGGCGGGTCTGCGCCTCCCGCTCGGCGCGCTGCTGGTCGGCGTGCGAGCGCCCGGCCGCGCCCGCCAGCAGCGCCTTGATCTCCACCACCGCGTCGCGGGCCCCGGCGAGCAGCCCGGCGGTCAGGTCCTGGACCGCGCCGTCCAGCTCAGCCGGTGGCACCACAAGGGTCGCCAGCCCGATCCGGTCCGCCTCGGCGGCGTCCAGCCGACGGCCGGTCACGCAGATCTCCAGTGCCCGCGCGTAGCCGACCAGCTCCACGAGACGCTTCGTGCCGGCCAGGTCGGGCACCAGGCCGAGGGTCACCTCAGCCATCGACAGCTTCGCATCCGCGGCCAGCACCCGCAGGTCACAGGCCAGCGCGAGCTGAAAGCCGGCACCTATCGCGTGGCCCTGCACGGCCGCGACGGAGATGATGTCCGGCCGGTGCAGCCAGGTGAAGCCCGCCTGGAATTCCGCGATGCGCTCGGCGCACTGCTGCTCGGGCAGCGTGGCCAGCTCCGCGAAGGAGCCGGGGCCGGAAGCGCCAGCCACCGCGAGGTCGAGGCCGGCGGAGAACGCACGCCCCTCGCCCCGGACCACCACCACCCGCACGTCGCCGGGCAGCTCGCGGGAGAAGTCGCTCAGCGCCCGCCACATCGCAGGCGTCTGGGCATTGAGCACGTCGGGCCGGCACAACGTCACCGTGGCGACCGGCCCGTCGCAGGTCAACCGAACCCCGGTCGCTTCGGTGGTCACCTGGCGGCCCGGGGCGTGGCGCTTGTCGACGACGCGAGGAGGCGGGTCACGCCTTCTTGCGGCGCCGGGCACCGCCGCGCTGACGCAGCTGCACCCCTGACTCGGTGAGCACTCGGTGGATGAACCCGTAGGAACGGCCGGTCGAGGCCGCCAACGCGCGGATGCTCTCCCCCGACGTGTACCGCTTTACCAGGTCCTTGGCGAGCGTCTGACGCTCGGCTCCGACGATCCGGCGACCCTTCTCAGTGCTGGTGGCTGTGCCAGTGGCTGCCATGCTGTGTCCTCACGTCCCAGACTGTGCGGTTCGGATACGGTCCCACCTATTAGACCGCCTCGAACGATCATGCGCCAGATATCAACTCTTCGCCAACCGACACGCTATGCAATGTCAGCTTCCCGATAGAGTGATCCTGACAATCGACCCACCGTGCTCTCCAGGCGTACACCGGTCGCGTGGTTGTCGCCGGCGGCGACCCGTAGCCTTCGGTCGTGATCGACCTCCTGGGCACCGGGGCCGCGGCGGCAGCGGTCTTCGCCGCCACCGACATCGACGACATCGTCATCCTGACGCTGTTCTTCGTCGCGGCCCGCACCACCGGCCGGCCCCGACCCTGGCAGATCGTCGCCGGCCAATACCTCGGCATCGGCGCGCTCGCGCTGGCCAGCGCGGTGGTCGCGGCCGGCCTGCTGGTGGTGCCGGACCCGTGGACGGGGCTGCTCGGGTTGCTGCCGATCGCGCTCGGCGTACGCGCGCTACGGGGTTCCGACGACGACGAGACCCCCACGGTCGTCACCGGCCTGCTCGGGGTGGCCGGGGTGACGATCGCCAACGGCGCCGACAACGTGGCCGTCTACGTGCCCGTCTTCCGGGCCCTCGGCGTGGCCGGCAGCGCGATCTACCTGCTGGTGTTCGTGCTGCTGATCGCCCTGTGGTGCGCCGCCGCCGCCTGGCTGGGCGGGCACCCCCGCGTGGTCCGGCTGGTCGAGCGCGCGGGCCACTGGCTGGTGCCGGCGATCTTCGTCGGCGTCGGGGTGGTGATCCTGGTCAGCTCCGGTGTGCTGGGTCGGCTCGTCGACCTGCTCGGCTGAGCACCGGCCCCGATCGGCCGCACCCCACTCGGCCGCGGACCGCGGCCTGGTGAGCGCCGCGCCCCGCTCGGCCGCGGGCCGGCCGGCTGACGACGCCGGTCAGGCCAGCTCGACCAGTTCGAGCAGGTCGTCGCTCCAGGCGTCCTCGTCGCCGTCGGGCAGCAGGATCGCGCGGTCCGGCTTGAGCGCGAGCACCGCGCCCGGGTCGTGGGTGACCAGGACGATCGCGCCCGGATAGTTGGCGATGGCGTCGAGCACCTGCTCCCGGCTGACCGGGTCGAGGTTGTTCGTCGGCTCGTCGAGCAGCAGCACGTTGGCACCGGAACAGACCAGGGTGGACAGGGCCAGCCGGGTCTTCTCACCACCGGAGAGCACCCCGGCCGGCTTGTTCACGTCGTCACCGGAGAAGAGGAACGCGCCGAGGATCTTGCGCAGATCGGTGTCGGACTGCTCGACGGCGGCGGCGCGCATGTTCTCCAACACGGTCCGCTCCACGTCCAGCGTCTCGTGCTCCTGGGCGTAGTAGCCCAGCCGCAGGCCGTGACCCGCGTGCACCTCGCCGGTGTCCGGGCCGAGCAGCCCGCCGAGCATCCGCAGCAGGGTGGTCTTGCCGGCGCCGTTGAGCCCGAGGATGGCCACCCGGGAGCCCCGGTCCACCGCGACGTTCACGTCGGTGAAGATCTCCAGCGAGCCGTACGACTTGGACAGGCCGGTCGCCGTGAGCGGGGTCTTGCCGCACGGCGCGGGGTTGGGGAAACGCACCTTCGCCACCCGGTCGGCGACCCGCACGTCCTCCAGGCCGGAGATCAGCTTCTCGGCGCGGCGGGCCATGTTCTGCGCCGCCACGGTCTTGGTGGCCTTGGCCCGCATCTTGTCGGCCTGCGCCATCAACGCGCCGGCCTTCTTCTCCGCGTTGGCCCGCTCCCGACGGCGACGACGCTCGTCGGTCTCGCGTGCCTCCAGGTACGCCTTCCAGCCCAGGTTGTAGACGTCGACCACGGAGCGGGTGGCGTCGAGGAACCAGACCTTGTTGACCACCGACTCCAGCAGCGCCCCGTCGTGGGAGATCACGATCAGGCCGCCCTTGTGGTTGGCGAGGAAGCCCCGCAACCAGGTGATCGAGTCGGCGTCGAGGTGGTTCGTCGGCTCGTCGAGCAGCAGGATGCCGCCGCCGTTCTCGCCCGCGTCGCGGAACAGGATCCGGGCCAGCTCGATGCGCCGGCGCTGACCGCCGGAGAGGGTGCCGATGGTCTGCGCGAGCGCCCGGTCGGGCAGGCCGAGGTTGGCGCAGATCCGGGCGGCCTCGGCCTCGGCGGCGTACCCGCCGAGCGCGGCGAACTGGTCCTCCAGCGCGCCGTAGCGGCGGACCAGCTTGTCGCTGGCGTCCTCGGCGAGCTGGGCCTCGATCTCCTGCATCTGGGACATCAGCACGTCCAGGCCGCGCGCGGAGAGCACCCGGTCACGGCCGGTCACCTCCAGGTCGCCGGTACGCGGGTCCTGCGGGAGGTAGCCGATGGCGCTGCGCGTGTCGATCTGGCCGGCGTACGGCTGCCCCTCGCCGGCGAGCACCTTCAGCGTGGTGGTCTTGCCGGCGCCGTTGCGGCCGACCAGGCCGATCCGGTCACCCGGCTGCACGCGCAGGGTGGTGTCGGACAGCAGGATCCGGGAACCGGCACGCAGTTCCAGGCCGGTGGCTGTGATCATGTTTTCGGGCTCGCTCTCGGGGTCTGGAAGGCTGACTCGGGGCACGCGAAACGGCCGGCGGGCTCAAGGGGCCCGACGGCGCGGGGCGGTTCAGCCTTCGCAGCGCAGCACGGGGACAAGTGTACCGGGCGCTTCCCCGCGCCCCGCCCGGATTACCGATCAAGATCATCGGGTACCGAACGCCTGTCCGGACCCCGTCCGGCACTTCAAGGGACGAACCGACACACAGACGACATTCACCGGTATACGGCGATCGGGGTCAGCATGGAACTCAACGAGCGGGCCGAAATCGACACCTCGCAGGTCAACGACGTGGGCCGCGGTGGCGGATCCGGCGGCGGCTTCGGCATCCCGATCCCCGGAGGTGGCGGCCGCGGCGGCATCATCGGCATCGTGGTGGCCGTGCTCGTCGCGCTGCTCGGCGGTGGCTTCGGCCTCAACGCCATGACCAACGGCGACGACACGGGCCAGGCCGGCGGCACCGACCTCAAGGAGGTGTGCGCCACCAGCAACCCTGAGCACCTCAAGGACCTGCGCTGCCGCAACGCGCTCTACGTCAACAGCATCCAGGGCTACTGGCAGACGGCGTACCCGGAGCTGGGCAACGGGAAGTACGAGCCGACAATCACGAACTTCTTCCAGGCCGCCGTGAACACCGGCTGCGGTCAGGCCGACTCGGGCGTCGGCCCGTTCTACTGTCCGGCCGACCGCAAGGTGTACATCGACCTGAGCTTCTACGACGAGCTGGCGTCGCGGTTCGGCGCCAAGGGTGAGTTCGCCCAGCCGTACGTGCTCGCCCACGAGTACGGCCACCACATCCAGAACCTGCTCGGCACCAACGCGAAGGCCGGCCAGGGCGACCAGAGCGGCCCCCGTTCCGCCTCCGTACGGCTGGAGCTGCAGGCCGACTGCTACGCCGGCGCCTGGGCCAAGCACGCGACGGAGAGCAAGGACCGGACCGGCCAGGAGCCGCTGTTCACGTCCATTACCGAGACCGACATCAGCGAGGCCGTCAACACGGCCGAGGCGATCGGCGACGACAGCATCCAGGAACGCTCCGGCGGACGGGTCAACCCGGACCAGTTCACCCACGGCACGGCCGAGCAGCGCAAGCGGTGGTTCACCCAGGGCTTCGACCGGGGCGACCCGAAAACCTGCGACACCTTCGGCACCGACCAGCTCTGACCCGCCCCGTCCATCCGCGTCGATCATGGGGTTGTGGTGCCCGGTGTACGGGGCTACGCGGCCTTCGTCCACCACCACAACTCCATGATCGACGCGAGCTGGGTCGGCGCGCGCGGGCTGGCGCGCGCTGGTTAGGGGAGCTGGGAGACCTGGTAGTGGCTTATCTGCCAGTCTTTGTCGGTGCGGCGCAGGACCACGCCGAGGTGGACCGGCAGGGGTGGCCGGTCGGTGAAGCCGAACTCGACCTCCAGGTAGCCGAGGACCACGTCGTCGGCCAGTCGGCGGGTCTCCCGGATGTCGTAGCTGGCGGTCAGGCCGAGCGGCTGTGCGGCGTAGTACGCGGCAACACCGTCGCGGCCGACCGTGTACGGACGCAACCCTTGGAAGATCGCGTCATCGGTGAAGCAGGATGCGACGCGATCCGGCTCGTGGGCGTCGACCGCGGCGCGCCACCGGTCGAGGACGGTACGCAGGATCTGGGCCTCGGGCATGATGATCTCCCTGCTGTCGCGGGTGGGCGAGCCACCTGCTCATCCTCCGGTCGCCAGCGCGGGCGTGGCGCGGGAATCCGCTATCGCGCGCCGGCGCTGGCAGCGCCCGAGGTCACCCGGCTCACTCGGGAGCCGGGTCGCGGAGCCGGATCCACACCGCCCGGGCCGCACCCACCGCCGCCACCAGCACGGCGTGGCGCGGCTCCGGCACGTCGAGCAACCGCTCGGCCCGCACCGGCATGAGCGGGGCCAACCGCCGGTCGGCCAGCACCGTGTCCACAGCCTTCCGGTCACCGCCGCAGACCAGCGCGTCCAGCGCCGCCACCTCCGGCAACAGCAGCCGTACCGCCAGGTCCGCCGCGTCGCCGAGCGCCGCCTTGGCCTGGTTGTCGCGCCGCCGGGCGAACCGGTGCTGTGACCATCCCCCCGCCGCGGTACGCCCCTGCACGTACCGGGTGTCCACCTTGGAGACGACGAGAGCGGCGCCCTCGGCCACGCCGACGGCCACCGCGCCCTTGCGGGCCAGCAGCAGACCGATCCGCCGGGGCGCGACGGCGTGGGCCACGAACCCGGGGACGTCGACGCTGGCCGGCGACCCCGGTGGGGCGTACAACTCGGCGGTGGACCCGTCCGGGGCGGCGAGCAGCAGACCGTACTCCCGCGCGGTGGTGGTGGGCGGGCCGTGCCGGTTGGCGAAGCCCTCGACCCAGCGACCGACGCGGGCCGGGTCGACCTCGACCCACCGCCCGCCCCCGGCTGCTGGTCGACTGGTCACCGCCCGACCGTACGGCACGATGAGCCCGCTCGGGCCGCCGGGCGGTGCCGCACGACACATCGGGGCGGGCCGCGGACCCGCTCAGCGCGGCAGCAGCGCGACCACCGCCAGCGCGGCGATCAGCGCGCTGGAAACCAGGCCGGTGGCCAGCCGCCCGCGCGGGCTGCTCAGCGCCCGACCGACCACCGTGCCACCGCCGGCGATGAGCAGTTGCCAACTCGCCGACGCCAGGAACACCCCCGCCACGAAGAGCGCCGCGGTGCCCGGGTCCGCGTCGGCGGTGTCCCGACGGCCGAGCACCAGCGCGGTGAAGTACAGCACCGTCGCCGGGTTCAGCAGGGTCAACCCGAGCAGCGCCGCGTAGGCCCGCGCGGGAGTGCTCAACCCCCGCCCGACGGCCGCCGTCGGCGTCTGCCGCGAGCGGTGGGCGGACCAGGTCCGCCACAGGCCGTGCCCGGCAAGCCCCAGCAGGACGACGGCGGCGACCACCCGCAGCGGCCCGGCGACCGGCCCGATGATCCCGGCCAGGCCCGCGCCGCCGAGCGCGGCGACCGCCGCGTAGAGCCCGTCGGCCGTCGCCACCGCGAGCGCCGCGGCCGCACCGACCCGAAACGAGGTACGCGCACTCAGGCCCAGGATCAGGATCGCGATCGCACCGACGGGGATCGCGACGCCGTAGCCGGCCACCAGACCGGCCAGGAACGCCCCGCTCACGATCGTCGGTGCCGGATCGAGGCCCGCCCGTGGACCGGCCGCTGTCGACGCACGGCAGTCGCCGCACGGACAAGGACCTGCATCGGGTACGCCTCAATCACACGCGCATCCTCCGCGCCGAGGCGGCGTCCCCGCCACCGCATTTCCACGCGGTCAGGGTGTGTCTCGCGAGAAGTTCGCGCCGATCTTGCAATTTCGGTTGTCCATATAGGTGATATGCCCCCTGTGTCGGGACAGAAAGTGCAAGATCGCGGAGCGGAGGCAGTCCGGACCCGGCAATCACCTCATCCTGGTGCCGGGCTTGGGGGCTTATAGGCGCTCTGTTGCAGGCCACAACTTCGTGATCGGCGAGGCAGCGCGCTCGACGAGCAGCGGTTCCGCCAACAGCAACGGTGTTGTCCTGGATCTCAACGTGGTTACGGTGGCGCTGCGCCGGCCAGGCACGACCTCGATCACCAACCGCCCCGTCAGGCACGGTGCGAGAGCCGCCCCCCTTTGCTCTGCACCCCAATAAGCACCGGTCACAGACCGTAGCCGTCGCACCCGCGGGTGCAGAGCAAAGGACCCCCGACCACCCCCCGGACACGCAGAGCCCGCCCCGTCGACCGGCACCCCGCGCACCCCTGGCCGATCAACCTGGGTCGACGCACAAGACCACCCCGGCACAACAGCATGAAAGGCGAGACACTGCCCATTGACGAACAACCCCTCGCCCTAACACAAGGGCGTTGACAACCAGGACACTGCGCGATCTTGCGGGCGGTACGGCACGCATGGAGCAGTTGCGGGGCGACACAGCGTGGGGCGGGTCGCACTCGCGCGGCACGGGGCGCAGGGCTCGCTGGGGGTCACACGCAGCGAGCGCGACGCCCCGGGCGGGGCGTCGCGCTCGACGGGTAGAGCCGACCGGGGTCAGCTCAGACGTTGAAGCCGAGGGACCGGAGTTGGTCCCGGCCCTCATCGGTGATCTTGTCCGGGCCCCACGGCGGGAGCCACACCCAGTTGATCCGGATGTCGTTGACCAGGCCGCCGCCGGGGCCGGTGGTCAGCGCCTGCCGGGTCTGGTCCTCGATCACGTCGGTGAGCGGGCAGGCCGCCGAGGTGAGCGTCATGTCCAGGGTGGCGACGTTCTCGTCGTCGACGTGTACGCCGTACACGAGGCCCAGGTCGACCACGTTGATGCCCAACTCCGGGTCGACGACGTCCTTCATCGCCTCCTCGATGTCGGCGATCATGGCCTTGCTGACGCCGCCCGCGACCGCGTCGCCGCCCGCCGAGGCGACCGCGTCGCCGTCCACCGGGGTGACCGCTTCCACCGGAGCGACAGCGTCGTTGGCGGACGCCGGCACGGCACCATCGGTCGTCACGGCGTCGGTCTGCGGCGCCGCGACGGCGTCACCGGCCTCCGGCGTCGCCGCGGTAGCGGTGTTCTCGCTGCTCATGCCGTCCCTCCGCTTCGCTCCGTGACGCCGCGAGGCACCACTGCGCTGCACAAATGATTCGCTCGCTGACGCTCGCTCATGCCTTCACCTCCGGGCTCACGCCCACACCGGCGCGTGCCGCCGCGTCCTTGAACGCCATCCACGGCAGCAGCGCGCACTTGACCCGGGCGGGATAGCGGGCCACACCCGCGAAAGCAACCCCGTCACCGAGCACGTCCTCGTCCGGCGTGACCTGGCCACGTCCGGACATCAACTCCACGAACGCCTCGTGCACCTCGAAAGCTTCCCCGGCGCCGCGGCCGCGCAGCAACTCGTGCAGCACGCTCGCCGACGCCTGGCTGATCGAGCAGCCCATCCCGTCGTACGAGATGTCGTGCAGCACGTTGCCGTCGGTGGCCACCCGGACGGTGACCTCGTCGCCGCAGGTCGGGTTGACGTGGTGCGCCTCCGCGACCTGGTCGGCCGGGTCGTCGGCGTCGCGTAGACCACGCCCGTGCGGGCGCTTGTAATGGTCCAGGATGATCTCCTGGTAGAGCTGGTCGAGCTGCATCAGTCGAACACCTTCCGCACCTGCTCCAGACCGGCCACCAGAGCGTCGATCTCCTCGGTGGTGGTGTAGAGGTAGAACGAGGCCCGGGTCATCGCCGGGACACCGAACCGACTGCACACCGGCTTGGCGCAGTGGTGGCCCACCCGCACCTGCACGCCGAGCGAGTCGAGCACCTGACCCACGTCGTGCGGGTGCACGTCACCCAGGGCGAACGAGATGGTGCCGCCCCGGCCGACCGGCACGGTCGGGCCGAAGATCCGCAGGTCGGGCACCGCGCCGAGGGCGTCCAGCGCGTACGCCGTCAGCTCCTTCTCGTGCCACTGGATGGCCGGCATGCCGATGCCGGTGAGGTAGTCCACCGCCGCGCCGAGCGCCACGGCCTCGGCGATCGGCGGGGTGCCCGCCTCGAACCGGGCCGGCGGCGCGGCGAACGTCGAACGGGCCATGGTGACCGTCTCGATCATCGAACCACCGCCGAACACCGGCGGCATGGCCGCCAGCAGCTCGGCCCGGCCCCAGAGCACGCCGATACCTGTCGGGCCGAGCATCTTGTGGCCGGTGAAGACGATGTAGTCGGCGTCCAGGTCGACCACGTCGATGGGCAGGTGCGGCACCGACTGCGAGCAGTCCAGCAGCAGCAGCGCACCCACCTCACGCACCCGCGCGGTGATGCGCGAGGTGGCGTTGACAGTGCCGAGGATGTTGGACATGTGCACCAGCGAGACGATCTTCGTCCGTTCGGTGACCAGGTCGTCCAGGCCCGACTCGTCCAGTCGGCCCTGCTCGGTGACGGGGAACCAGCGCAGGGTCGCGCCGGTGCGCTCGCAGAGCAGCTGCCACGGGACGATGTTCGAGTGGTGCTCCATCTCGGAGATCACCACCTCGTCGCCGGGGCCCAGGCGGAAGCGCGGGTCGCCGTCCGCGCGCAGCGAGGCGTTCGAGAAGGCGTACGCCACGATGTTGATCGCCTCGGTGGAGTTCTTGGTGAACACCACCTCGTCGACGCTCGGCGCCGAGATGAACGCGGCGATCTTGGCCCGCGCCCCCTCGTACGCCTCGGTGGCCTCGGTGCCCAACGTGTGCACCGAGCGCGACACGTTGGCGTTGTGCCGCGCGTAGTGCTCGTCGAGCACGTCGAGCACCTGGCGGGGCTTGTGCGAGGTGTTGGCGCTGTCGAGGTAGACCAGCGGGTGCCCGTTGATCTCCCGACCCAGGATCGGGAAGTCGGCGCGCACCTGGGCCACGTCGAAACGTGGCACGTCGTCGTACTGCGGCATCCCCGCGGGGATCGCGATGCTGGTCATCTCGGCAGCGCCTCTCCCGCTCAGGCCTTGGCCGTGCCGGCCCCGGCGGCGTACCGCTCGTAGCCCTCGGCCTCGAGCTTGTCGGCCAGCTCCGGGCCGCCCTGCTCGACGATCCGGCCGGCCACGAAGACGTGCACGAAGTCCGGCTTGATGTAGCGCAGGATCCGCGTGTAGTGGGTGATCAGCAGCACGCCGGTGTCGCCGGTGTCGCGGACCCGGTTGACGCCCTCGCTGACCACGCGCAGCGCGTCCACGTCGAGGCCCGAGTCGGTCTCGTCGAGGATGGCGATCTTCGGCTTGAGCAGCTCCAGCTGGACGATCTCGTGCCGCTTCTTCTCACCGCCGGAGAAGCCCTCGTTGACGTTGCGCTGGGCGAACGCCGGGTCCATCTGCAGGCGCTCCATCGCGCCGCGCAGCTCGCCACCCCAGGTGCGCAGCTTCGGCGCCTCACCGTCGATGGCGGTCTTCGCGGTGCGCAGGAAGTTGGCCACCGAGACGCCGGGCACCTCGACCGGGTACTGCATGGCCAGGAACAGGCCGGCGCGGGCCCGCTCGTCGACGGTCATGGCGAGCACGTCCTCGCCGTCGAGCGTCACCGTGCCGCCGGTGATCTCGTACTTGGGGTGACCGGCGATCGAGTACGCCAGGGTGGACTTGCCGGAACCGTTCGGACCCATGATCGCGTGGGTCTCCCCGGACTTCACGGTCAGGTCGACGCCGGCCAGGATCGGCTTGAGCTCACCCTCGGGCAGCTTGACCGACACCTTCAGGTCGCGGATCTCCAGGGTGCTCATTATCGGGTCACTCCATTACTCGGCGTCAGGCTGAGGTAGATGTCGCCGTCGCGGACTTCGACGGGGTAGACGGGGACGGGTTCGGTGGCCGGCAGACCCGAGGGCTGGCCGGTGCGCAGGTCGAAGCGCGAGCCGTGCAGCCAGCACTCGAGGGTGCAGCCGTCGACCTCGCCCTCGGAGAGGGCGACCGAGGCGTGCGAGCACTCGTCGTAGGCGGCGTAGAACTCGCCGTCCTCGCCGTGCACAAGCGCGATCGGGGTGCCGTCGACGTCCGCGCTGATCGCGGTGCCCTTCGGCACGTCCTCGGTGGAGCAGATGCGGATCATCAGGCGCCCGCCTTGGTGAGCCGGGCCTCGATCGCGTCGCCGAGGCGCTCGCGCAGCGACTCCACCGGGATCTTGTTGATCAGCTCGGCGAAGAAGCCGCGGACCACCAGGCGGCGGGCCTCGCTCTCCGGGATACCCCGGGCCATCAGGTAGAAGAGCTGCTCGTCGTCGAAGCGGCCGGTCGCGCTGGCGTGGCCGGCGCCGGCGATCTCGCCGGTCTCGATCTCCAGATTGGGTACGGAGTCCGCCCGCGCGCCGTCGGTGAGCAGCAGGTTCCGGTTGATCTCGTACGTGTCGGTGCCGGTCGCCTCGGCCCGGATCAGCACGTCGCCGACCCAGACGGTGTGCGCGTCCTCGCCCTGCAGAGCGCCCCGGTAGCCGACGTAGCTGCGGCAGTCCGGCACGGTGTGGTCGACAAGCTGCCGGTGCTCCAGGTGCTGGCCGGAGTCGGCGAAGTAGACGCCGTACAGCTCGGCCTCGCCACCCCGGCCGGTGTAGTCCACGCTCGTGAACTGCCGGACCAGGTCGCCACCGAGGGTGACCTGGACGTGCACCACCCGGGCATCCCGACCCAGCTTGATGGTGACGTGCTGCGCCTGCACCGCGTCCTCGGCCCAGTCGGCGACCGTGACCAGGGTCAGCTTCGCGCCGTCGGCGACGAACACCTCGACGTTGTCGGCGAGCGTCGCCGAGCCCTCCTGGGAGAAGACGACGGTGGCCTCCGCGAACCGACCCACCTGGACCTGGGTCCGGGCGAAGGCCAACTCCTCCGGGTACGCGCCCAGCAGCCGGACGATCACCGCGTCGGACACCACTGCCTCGGCGGCCACCTCGACCAGCGCCACGCGGGCCGCACCGCCGTGGGCAAGCGCGCTGACCCGGTCGGTCGGCACCGAGGCGGGCGCGACGCTGGCGTCGGTCGGCTCGACGAGCCGCACCGACACGCCGGCCGGCAGGTCCGAGTGCTCGACCGTGACGCCACGGCCGGTGGCGGCCGAGGTGTCGGCCGTGGCCAGACCGCGCAGGCGCTTGAGCGGGGTGAAACGCCACTCCTCCTCCAGGCCGGTGAGGGCCGGGAAGTCAGCGACGTCGTACGAGCGCAGCGCCTGCGACTTGGTGCTGGGTGGCGCGGAAGCCTGGGTAGTCATTTCTTCCTTGGTCTGTCTGTGCCGGGACGACGAGGTTGGGTCCAGGTGTGGCGGGCCGGTGCCCGGCCCGCCACTCGGGAGCGGCGGCGTCAGCCGACCGCGCCCTCCATCTGAAGCTCGATCAGGCGGTTGAGCTCCAGGGCGTACTCCATCGGAAGCTCCTTGGCGATCGGCTCGATGAAGCCACGCACGATCATGGCCATCGCCTCGTCCTCGCTCAGGCCCCGGCTCATCAGGTAGAAGAGCTGGTCGTCGCTGATCTTGGAGACGGTCGCCTCGTGCCCCATCGACACGTCGTCCTCACGGATGTCGACGTACGGGTAGGTGTCCGACCGGGAGATGGTGTCGACGAGCAGGGCGTCGCACTTGACCGTGCTCCGGCTGTGGTGCGAACCCTCCAGGACCTGCACCAGACCCCGGTACGAGGTGCGGCCGCCGCCACGGGCGATCGACTTGGAGATGATGGTCGAGGAGGTGTGCGGGGCGGCGTGCACCATCTTGGCGCCGGCGTCCTGGTGCTGACCCTCGCCGGCCATCGCCACCGAGAGCACCTCGCCCTTGGCGTGCTCGCCGGTCATGTAGACCGCCGGGTACTTCATTGTCACCTTGGAGCCGATGTTGCCGTCGACCCACTCCATGGTCGCGCCCTCGTGGCAGACGGCGCGCTTGGTGACCAGGTTGTAGACGTTGTTCGACCAGTTCTGGATGGTCGTGTAGCGGCAGCGCGCGTTCTTCTTCACGATGATCTCCACGACCGCGCTGTGCAGCGAGTCGGAGGAGTAGAGCGGCGCGGTGCAACCCTCGACGTAGTGCACGTACGCACCCTCGTCGACGATGATCAGCGTCCGCTCGAACTGGCCCATGTTCTCGGTGTTGATCCGGAAGTAGGCCTGCAGCGGGATCTCCACCTGCACGCCCTTCGGCACGTAGATGAACGAGCCGCCGGACCACACGGAGGTGTTCAGCGCGGCGAACTTGTTGTCGCCGACCGGGATCACCGTGCCGAAGTACTCCTTGAAGACGTCCTCGTGCTCGCGCAGCGCGGTGTCGGTGTCCAGGAAGAGGACGCCCTGCTCCTCAAGGTCCTCACGGATCTTGTGGTAGACGACCTCGGACTCGTACTGCGCCGCGACACCGGCGACCAGCCGCTGCTTCTCCGCCTCCGGGATGCCCAGCCGGTCGTAGGTGTTCTTGATGTCCTCGGGCAGGTCCTCCCAGCTGGTGGCCTGCTTCTCGGTGGACCGCACGAAGTACTTGATGTTGTCGAAGTCGATGCCGGTGAGGTCCGCGCCCCAGGCCGGCATCGGCTTGCGGCCGAACAGCCGCAGACCCTTCAGCCGCAGGTCGAGCATCCACGCCGGCTCGTTCTTCTTGGCCGAGATGTCCCGCACCACCGCCTCGTTGATGCCGCGCTGGGCGACCGCCCCGGCGGCGTCCGGGTCGGACCAGCCGTACTCGTACCGACCCAGTGCGGCGAGCTGCTCTTCCTGGGTCAGGGGCTGGACAATCTGCTCGGTCATCTAGCTGTCCTCACAGTGGTGACGGGATTACCGGATTGAGCACGCCCCGGCTGGGTCGGAATGTGCGTGGTGCACACCCCGTCGCCGTGCGCGATGGTGGCAAGGCGCTGCACGTGGCTGCCGACCAGACGGGAGATCACCGCGGTCTCGGCCTCGCACAGCTGAGGGAATTCGGCGGCCACGTGCGCCACCGGGCAATGGTGCTGGCAGAGCTGACCGCCGGAGGCGATCGTGGTCGCGTTTGCAGCGTAACCCTCGGCGGTGAGCGCCGCGGCGAGTGCCTCGGCTCGCGCGAGAGGGTCGTCGCCGGCGTCCTCCATGGCCGTCCGGCAGCGCGACTCGAGGGCGGACACCTGCTCGGCGGCGAACGCCTCGACCGCGTCCGACCCGCCGCTGCGGGCGATCCACCGCAGCGCGGCGGTGGCCATGTTGTCGTAGTGATGGGTGCCACAGCGGACCCGACCGACCTCGGTCAGCATGAACACCTTGGCCGGACGTCCCCGACCACGGCTGCCCCGCACGACCTGCTCGCGGGAGTACACATCACCGTCGGCGAGCATCGCGTCGAGGTGCCGGCGGATCGCCGCCGGGCTGAGCCCGAGGGCGACACCGAGCTGCGCGGCGGTGGTGGCACCCTGCTCCAGCAGCAGTTGGGTGACCCGGTCGCGGGTGGAGGTCTCCGTCGCCGCGACGCCACCTGGCGTCGCCGACGTGGTCGCGACCGACGCGGACGCGGACGCGCCGACGGCCGGGACAGCCGTCGGCTGGTGCTCAGGAAGCGCCGCCGCGTTTTTCACAACGCCAACGTTACGTAATTACCCGGAGGGTCGCAAACCCGGGCCCCGGTGATCCGAACCACCGCGCCGACGGAGTCGGCCGAACCGCGATCACTACGGTGCGTAGGATTTGCGCCGTGAACCGAATCGCCCGTCCGGTCCCCGGCATCCTGCTGCGCCGCCTCGCGCTCGCCTCGATCATCGCGAACGTGGGCATCGTCCTGACCGGCGGGGCCGTCCGGTTGACCGCCTCGGGCCTCGGCTGCCCCACCTGGCCCCGGTGCACCGACGATTCGTACGTCACCACCCCCGAGATGGGTGTGTACGGGGTGATCGAGTTCAGCAACCGGATGCTGACCTTCGCGGTGGGCCTGATCGCGCTGGCCACCCTGCTGGCCGTCCTGACGCTCAAGGGACGGCGACCCGGGCTCCTGGCCCTCGCGGTCGCCGTGTTCCTGGGCATCCCCGCCCAGGCGGTGGTCGGTGGCATCACCGTGCTCACCAACCTCAACCCGTGGGTGGTCGGCCTGCACTTCCTCGCCTCGATGGCGGTGATCGCCGCCGCGTACGCCCTCTGGCGGCGCATCGGCGACCCGGACGGCCCGACCGTGGCCGTGGTGCCCACGCCGCTGCGCGCGCTGGCCCGGATCACCACCGGCGTAGCGGTCGCGGTGCTTGTCATCGGCACCTGGGTCACCGGCAGCGGCCCGCACGCCGGCGACCACGGCGCCGCCCGCAACGGGCTCGACCCGGAGACGATCTCGCAGGTGCACGCGGACGGCGTCTTCCTGCTGATCGGGCTGTCGGTGGCGCTGATCTTCGCGTTCCGCGCCGTCGGCGCGCGGCGGGCCACCCGTGCCGCGATCGTCCTGGTCGCCGTGGAGTTGGGGCAGGGCCTGATCGGCTTCGTGCAGTACTTCACCCACGTGCCGGCGATCCTGGTCGGCGCGCACATGCTCGGCTCCTGCCTGGTGCTGCTGGCCGCCCTGTCGGTCCAGTGGTCCACCCGCGAGCGCCGCCCGGCCACCCCGGCCGCCGAGGTCGCGGCGACCGACGCCGCCGACCCCGTCCCGGTCACCGCCTGACCCCCGCGCGCCCTGCGTCGCGTGATCGACTCGGTTTTCAGGAAGTCGCGGTGTCCGGGTCGATCTGACGGGCCGACTTTCAGAAAGCCGAGTCGATCACAGCAAGGCCGAGTCGACCACGGCGCCCGGCGCGCGTGCGATCGCCGCCCGGCCGCGCCGGTCAGGCGCGGCGGGCCAGGTGGGTGGCTATCGCGGTGGCGAGGCGGTCGGGGGCCCCGTCGGCGTACCCGATGAACAGCGACGGCTCGGTCAGCTCCAACTCGACCAGGACCGGCTCGCCGTCCGGGCCGGGGATCAGGTCGACCCGGGCGTAGAGCAGTTGCCGCGTGCCGCCGGGCACCACGGCGAGGGTCCGCTCGGCCACCGCCAGCTGCGCGGGTCGGGCGGTACGGGCGGTGATCTCCTCGGCCTTGTAGAGCCCGTCCGGGCCGAGGTCGGGACCGGTCAGCATCGGCCCCTTGCGGATGGCGTGACTGAAGGCGAGCCCGTCCGGGCCGGCCAGGAAGAGCAGCGCCGTCTCACCCTCGGTGTCGACCGCACGCAGGTACGGCTGGACCATTGTCACCCGACCGGCGTCGGCGAGCCGGCGGACGTGGGCGGCGGCGAGGTCCCGGTGTTCCGGGTCGGCCAGGTCGTACCGGCCGGTGTCCTGACTGCCGGCGCTGACCGCGGGCTTGAGCACGTACTCGCCGGTCTCGGCGGGTGGTTGCCAGCTCTCCCCCGGCTCGACCCACGACGTCGGCACGGTCGGCACCCCGGCGGCGCTCAGCTCGGCGAGGTAGCGCTTGTCGGTGTTCCAGCGCACCACGTCGGCGGGGTTGACAAGCGTCGGGACGGTTGCCGTCCAGGCCACGAACTCGTCGCGGCGCAGCGCGTAGTCCCAGGGTGAGCGGAGGACGACCAGGTCGAAGGAGGACCAGTCGACGTCGGGGTCGTCCCAGACCGCTGTCGCGACGGAGATGCCACGGGCCTGGAGCGGGGCGAGGACCAGCCGGTCGTCCGGGTCGAGATCGACGAGGTCGGCACAGGTGACGAGAGCGACCCGGGGTTTCCCCCGGGTCGACTGGTGGTGGGTGGTCAATTGAGCTGGCTGTTCAGCGGGCCATGGTGCGGCGGGCCATCGACCGCCAGAGGTCGTTGCTCGGGCGCATCTGGTCCATCAGTTCACGCTCCCAGGCGTTCTCGACGGTGACTCCCGCCTTGGCGCACGCCTCCCGGGCGGTGACGGTGTCGTCGGCGAACTGGTCGCCCCACTCGCCGTCGGAACCCACCAGGACGATTCGCGCGCCACGCTTGCCGACGTACTCGATGACCGCCTTCGCGCCGCCGTGGCCGGCGGCGAACGCCTGAAGGCCCGCGACCAGGCCGCGGGGGGCCTGCTCGTCGGCGGTCTGCTCGGCCGTCAGCGTCGTATCGGAACCATCTGCCATGACGCGAAGCCTAAGCAGACTTGCACCCGCCCGGGCGAGAACCATGAACCTTTTGTGATGCCAATTACCTACGGGTTTAACCAGGACCGCAGCGAGCCTGTCCGGTTATATCCGGACTTTTACCCGCAAAGCGAGCGAGCAAATCGACCCGCAGGCCGCGCAGTTGAGCCGATCCGACTCATGCCGAAAGTTACCCCGATGTGACGTAAAAGCGGACAATTCATCGATGTCCATGATTAGTCGGGAAGTCGGCGACACGTGCTCGCCGCCGCGAGGCGGGACGGCTCAGATCAACGCGTCGAGCGCGACAGCGACGAACACGATCGTCAGGTACGTCGTGGACCAGTGGAACAGTCGCATCGGCTTGACCGCCTCGCCACGCGTCGCGCGCCGGCAGAGTCGGTGCGCCTCGACCACGAAGATGGCGCCCACCACCAGGGTCGGCACCCCGTAGATCGCGCTGAGCCCCAACGGCCAGACGGCCAGGGAGGTGAGCACGGTGAGCCACGCGAAGATCAGGATCTCGGCGTTCACCCGGCGGACCGAGGCCACCACCGGCAGCATCGGGATCCCGGCGCGGGCGTAGTCGTCCTTGTATTTCATGGCGAGCGGGTAGAAGTGCGGCATCTGCCAGAAGAAGACCACCGCGAAGAGCCCCCAGGCGGCCGGCGCCAGCGAGCCGGTCACCGCCGCCCACCCGATCAGCACCGGAGCCGCACCGCAGGCGCCACCCCAGAAGGTGTTCGTCGGAGTGGAGCGCTTGAGCCACAGCGTGTAGATGACGTCGTAGTAGACGATCGCCGCAAGCGTCAGGCCGGCGGCGAGCAGATTGGTGAACGCCGCCATCAGGGCGATCGACACCGCCGCCAGCACCAGACCGAAGACCAGCGCGTTACGGGGTGACACGGTGTGCGCCGGCAGCGGCCGGCGCTTGGTACGCCGCATCAACTGGTCGATGTCCCGGTCGATGTAGCAGTTGAGCACGCTTGCCGCGCCCGCGGCGAGCGAGCCACCGATCAGCACGACGGCCATCAGCCACAGCGACGGGAGCCCGCCGTCGGCGAGCATCATCGCCGGGACGGTGGTGACCAGCAGAAGTTCGACGATGCGCGGCTTGGTGAGCGCCACGTACGCCGACAGGACCGCGCGTACGTCCCGCCGGGCCACCGGGCCCTCGGCCGCCCGCGCCGGGTGCTGCCCGGCCGGGTTGCTCGCGGGGCG
Source organism: Micromonospora sp. NPDC049175 (assembly GCF_043197345.1). NCBI lineage: Bacteria > Bacillati > Actinomycetota > Actinomycetes > Micromonosporales > Micromonosporaceae > Micromonospora > Micromonospora sp. NPDC049175. Next base: position 953,030 of record NZ_JBICSY010000001.1, read on the forward strand.
CTCGGTGATCATGCTCACGGATTGCCACCTTCCGGCATCGGGCACGGGGAGATCGGATCGGTCGGGACCGCTCGGGCCCGCACACCGACCCACACACTACGCGTTGTCGTTTTGGCTGCCCGGCCGACCCGACAACGGTGCCTGCCGTCACACCACCGGGTTGAACCAAGCATCCGGAACGTCACCTCGCGCACACCATGCGGAGATCCCCGGGCGCGCGTTTAGGGACGCTCGATAAGGTCATCGGTGAGGGTTCCGCCCATCTGCCGAGGAGCACAACCATCGTGGCTGCCAAACGACCCGAGCACTCCGCACTGAACTGGTCCGACCTCGATCGCCGGGCCGTCGATACCGTCCGCGTGCTGGCCATGGACGCCGTTGAGAAATCCGGCAATGGTCACCCGGGCACCGCGATGAGCCTCGCGCCCGCGGCGTACCTCCTCTTCAACCGCGTCATGCGACACAACCCCGCCGACCCGAACTGGCCCGGCCGGGACCGGTTCGTCCTCTCCGCCGGGCACTCCAGCCTGACGCTCTACATCCAGCTCTTCCTGTCCGGTTACCCGTTGAGCCTGGACGACCTCAAGTCGCTGCGGCAGTGGGGCTCGCAGACGCCGGGTCACCCCGAGCACGGGCACACCCCGGGCGTGGAGACCACCACCGGCCCGCTGGGGCAGGGCCTGGGCAACGCGGTCGGCATGGCCATGGCGGCCCGCCGCGAGCGCGGCCTGTTCGACCCCGAGACGGAGCCGGGCGCGTCGGTCTTCGACCACGACATCTGGTGCATCGTCTCCGACGGCGACATCGAGGAGGGCATCAGCCACGAGGCCAGCGCCCTCGCCGGGCACCAGCAGCTGGGCAACCTCACGGTGATCTACGACGACAACGAGATCTCCATCGAGGACGACACCCGGATCGCCAAGAGCGAGGACGTCGCCGCCCGCTACGAGGCGTACGGCTGGCACGTGCAGACCGTCGACTGGCGCAGTGGTGACGCCGACCAGGGCGACTACCACGAGGACGCCGAGGCGCTGTACGCCGCGCTGGTGGCCGCCAGGGCGGAGACCGCCCGGCCCTCCTTCATCGCGCTGCGCACCATCATCGGCTGGCCCGCCCCCAACAAGCAGAACACCGGCAAGATCCACGGCTCGGCTCTCGGCGCCGACGAGGTGAAGGCCACCAAGCAGATCCTCGGCTTCGACCCGGAGCAGACCTTCCAGGTCGACGAGGACGTGCTCGCCCACGCCCGCTCGGTGATGGGCCGCGGCTCCGACGCCCAGCAGGAGTGGACCACCTCGTTCGACGCCTGGAAGAAGGCCAACCCGGAGCGCACCGCGCTCTACGAGCGGCTGGCTGGTCGCGTACTGCCGGACGGCTGGACCGACGCGCTGCCGGTCTTCCCCGCCGACGCCAAGGGCGTGGCCACCCGTGCCGCGTCCGGCAAGGTGCTGGAGGCGCTCGCGCCGGTGCTGCCGGAGCTGTGGGGCGGTTCGGCCGACCTGGCCGAGAGCAACAACACCACGATGAAGGGCGAGCCGTCGTTCATCCCGGCCGCGCACGCCACCAAGGACTTCCCCGGTCACGAGTACGGCCGCACGCTGCACTTCGGCATCCGTGAGCACGCCATGGGCGCGATCCTCAACGGCATCGCCCTGCACGGCGGCACCCGCCCGTACGGCGGCACGTTCCTGGTGTTCAGCGACTACATGCGCCCGTCGGTGCGGCTGGCCGCGTTGATGGGGCTGCCGGTCACCTACGTGTGGACGCACGACTCGATCGGCCTCGGCGAGGACGGCCCGACCCACCAGCCGGTGGAGCACCTGACCGCGCTGCGCGCCATCCCGGGCCTGGACGTGGTCCGTCCGGCGGACGCCAACGAGACGGCGTGGGCCTGGCGGCAGGCGCTGGAGCACACCGACCGGCCCACCGCGTTGGCGCTGAGCCGGCAGCCGCTGCCGACCTTGGACCGCGACGTCCTGGGCAGCGCGGAGGGCGTGGCCAAGGGCGGTTACGTGCTGGCCGAGGCGTCCAACGGCAAGCCGCAGGTGATCATCGTCGGCACCGGTTCCGAGGTGCAGCTCTGCCTGACCGCCCGGGAGCGGCTGGAGGCCGACGGCACCCCGACCCGGGTCGTCTCGATGCCCTGCCAGGAATGGTTCTACGAGCAGGATGAGGCGTACCGGGAGTCGGTGCTCCCGCGCGGGGTAAAGGCACGGGTGAGCGTGGAGGCGGGCATCGCGATGTCCTGGCGCGGAATCGTCGGTGACCTGGGCGAGAGCGTGAGCCTGGAGCACTACGGAGCGAGCGCCCCGCACACCGTGCTCTTCGAGCAGTTCGGGTTCACCGGCGACCGGATCGTGGCGGCGGCACACGCCTCGCTGGCCCGGGTGGGCGACATCACCGGTTTCACGACCGGAAACTGAGGGAGCGTGAACAGCATGGCCGACAAGCTGAATGAGCTCACCGCCGCGGGTGTGGCGGTCTGGCTCGACGATCTTTCCCGGGTGCGTTTGAGTTCCGGCGGGCTGGACAAGCTCCGCCGCGAGAAGCACGTGGCCGGTGTCACCACCAACCCGACGATCTTCGCGAAGGCGTTGAGCGACGCCGACGAGTACAACTGGCAGCTGCGCGACCTCGCCACCCGTGACGTGGACGTGGAAGAGGCCGTACGCATGCTCACCACGTACGACGTGCGGTGGGCCTGCGACGTGATGCGCCCGTCGTACGACGGCAGCGAGGGCGTCGACGGCCGGGTCTCGATCGAGGTGGACCCGCGCAGCGCGCACGACGCGGACAAGACGGTCGCCGAGGCCAAGGCCCTGTGGTGGTTGGTCGACCGCCCCAACCTCTACATCAAGATCCCGGCCACCGAGGAGGGCCTGTCGGCGATCACCGACACCCTCGCCGAGGGCATCAGCGTCAACGTGACGCTGATCTTCGGCCTGGACCGCTACTCGGCGGTCATGGAGGCGTTCCTCGCCGGTCTGGAGCAGGCCAAGGCCAACGGCCACGACCTGTCGAAGATCGGTTCGGTCGCGTCGTTCTTCGTCTCCCGCGTCGACTCCGAGGTCGACAAGAGGCTGGAGAAGGTCGGCTCCGACCAGGCGAAGGCCCTGAAGGGCAAGGCCGCGGTCGCCAACGCGCAGCTGGCGTACGAGCGCTACACCGAGGTGTTCTCCTCCGACCGGTGGAAGGCGCTCGCCGGTGCCGGCGCGCACCCGCAGCGGCCGCTGTGGGCGTCCACCTCGACGAAGAACCCGGACTACCGCGACGTCATCTACGTCGAGGAGCTGATCGCCCCCGGTACGGTCAACACCATGCCGGAATCGGTCATCCACGCGTACGCCGACCATGGCGAGACCCGCGGCGACACCATCACCGGCGCGTACGACGCGGCCCGGAAGGTCTTCGCGGACCTGGAGTCGGTCGGGGTGGACATGGACGACGTGATCGCCACCCTGGAGCGCGAGGGCGTGGAGAAGTTCGAGGCCAGCTGGCAGGAGCTGCTCGACGGCGTCCGCAAGTCGCTGCAGGCCGCGGCCCAGGGCACCGGCGCGCCGAACAAGGCCGCCAAGGGCAACGCCAAGGGCGCCGAGAAGGCCGGTGGCGCATGAGCGAGCGAATCAGCAAGCTCAGCACGCGGCGAAGCGGAGTGACGGCATGAGCGAGCGCAGCGAGCGAATCAGCAAGCTCAGCGCGGAGATGCCTCATGACGGCACGCAGCGAAGCGGAGTGACGGCATGAGCGACCTTCTCGCAGGGCCGGTGGAGGCCGCTGCCGGGCTCGCCGTGTACGGCGCGGACGCCGTCGACAAGTCCGCGCCGGCCTCGACCCGGGACGCGCTGGTCAAGGCCGGCGTCCCGGGCAAGCTGGCCGGCAAGGACGCGAGCCTGTGGGGTCCGGACGCCGAAGCCGAGGCGAAGGTCCGGCTCGGCTGGGTCGACACCCACCGGCGCAGCCGGGAGTTGCTGGTGCAGCTCGCCGAGCTGAAAGCCGAACTGGCCGACCTGGACCACGTGGTGCTCGCCGGGATGGGTGGTTCGTCGCTGGCCCCCGAGGTGATCACCCGCACCCTGGGTCGCCCGCTGACCGTGCTGGACACCACCGACCCGGGCCAGGTCCGGGCGGCGCTCGGTGACCGGCTGGAACGCACGGTGGTGGTGGTGGCCAGCAAGTCCGGGTCGACGGTGGAGACGGACAGCCACCGGCGCGTCTACTGGCAGGCGTTCCTGGACGCCGGGATGACCGAGGCGGAGGCCGGCCGGCACTTCGTCGTCGTCACCGACCCGGGTTCGCCGCTGGAGGCCACCGCGGCCGAGATGGGCGCGTTCACCGTGCTCGCCGACCCGAACGTCGGCGGCCGATACTCGGCGCTCACCGCGTTCGGCCTGGTGCCCTCGGCGCTGGCCGGGGTCGAGGTCGCGGAACTGCTCGACCAGGCCGACGCGCTTGCCGCGTCGCTCGGCGCCGACCGGGACAATCCGGCGCTGGCGCTGGGCGCCGCCCTGGGCGCCGCGGCCACGTTGGCCCGGGACAAGGTCGCCCTGGTCTCCGACGGCACCGGCATCGACGGCCTCGGCGACTGGGCCGAGCAGTTGATCGCCGAGTCGACGGGCAAGGCCGGGGTGGGCATCCTCCCGGTGGTCGTGGAGTCCCCGCAGAGCCCCGGCGCCACCGGCGCGGACGTGCTGACGGTCAGCTACGGCGGCTCGCTCGCCCCCGGTGACGTGCCAGGTGGCGGCGCCACCCCGGACGTGGCCGTCAACGGCCCGCTGGGCGCGCAGTTCCTGGCCTGGGAGTACGCGACGGCGGTGGCCGGCGTGGTGCTCGGCATCGACCCGTTCAACCAGCCGAACGTCACCGAGTCCAAGGAGAACACCAACAAGATCCTGGCCTCGGGTCCGCCGGCGGAGTCGCCGTCGTTCACCGAGGGCGCGATCGAGGTGTACGCCCCGCAGGGCGCTCCCGGGGACCTGGCCGGCGTGCTGCGCTGGCTGCTCGACGGGCTGGGCGACGACGGCTACCTCGCGGTGATGGCGTACCTCGACCGGTTCGCCGACGCCGACGCGGCCCGGCTGCGGCCGCTGCTGGCGCGGGCGGGCGGGCGGCCGGTCACGTTCGGTTGGGGGCCGCGGTTCCTGCACTCCACCGGCCAGTACCACAAGGGCGGCCCACAGGTGGGCAGCTACCTCCAGGTGACCGGCGCGGTCGCCGAGGACCTGGCGGTGCCGGGCAAGCCGTACACGTTCGGTGAGTTGCAGGCGGCGCAGGCCGCCGGGGACCGGCAGGCGCTCGCCGGACGGGACCGCCCGGTGCTGCGGCTGCATCTGACCGACCGTGCCGCCGGTGTCGCCCAACTGCTCGACGCCGCCGGTGACCTGCCGGCGTGAGGATGGACGACGTGACTGAAGCGGAAGCGAGGGGGCACCGTGAGCGCGAGGAGTGAGCCGGGGTCGCAAGCCCCGCAAGCGCGAACCGAAGGTGGCTCGACGAACCCGCTGCGCGACCCGCAGGACCGCCGGTTGCCCCGGATCCCGGAGCCGTGCGCTCTGGTGATCTTCGGGGTGACCGGCGACCTGGCCCGCAAGAAGCTGCTCCCCGCCGTCTACGACCTGGCCAACCGGGGGCTGCTGCCACCGGGTTTCGTGGTGCTCGGCTTCGCGCGCCGCGACTGGGGTGACGGCGACTTCGAGACGCTCGCCTGCGAGGCGGCCCGCAAGCACGCTCGTACCCCCTGGCGGGACGAGGTGTGGGCACGGCTGGCCGGCAACATCAAGTTCGTCGGTGGGTCGTTCGACGACGACGCCGCCTTCGACCAGCTTGCCTCGACGCTCGACGACCTGCGTCAGACCCACGGCATCACCGGCAACGCGGCGTTCTACTTCTCCATCCCCCCGGCCGCGTTCCCGGTCGTGCTGAAGCAACTGGCCCGCACCGGGATGGCCGACAACGAGAAGTCCGGCGGTTGGCGTCGGGTCGTGGTGGAGAAGCCGTTCGGCAACGACCTGCCCTCGGCGAAGTCGCTCAACGACCTCGTCGACGACGTGTTCACCCGGGAGGACGTCTTCCGGATCGACCACTACCTGGGCAAGGAGACAGTTCAGAACATCCTCGCCCTGCGGTTCGCCAACAACCTGTTCGAGCCGCTGTGGAACTCCAAGTACGTCGACTCGGTGCAGATCACCATGGCCGAGGACGTCGGCATCGGCACCCGCGCCGGCTTCTACGACACCGTCGGCACCGCCCGCGACGTGCTCCAGAACCACCTCCTGCAACTCCTCGCCCTGGTGGCGATGGAGGAGCCGACCAGCTTCGACGCCGACGAGATCCGGGCCGAGAAGCTGAAGGTGCTCAAGGCGATCACCCTGCCCAAGGACGTGGCCCGGGACACGGTGCGCGGGCAGTACCTGCCCGGTTGGGTGGGCGGCGAGCGCGCGGTCGGCTACCTGGAGGAGCGGGACGTTCCGACCGACTCCACCACGGAGACGTACGTGGCGGTGCGGCTGGGCATCCAGAACCGCCGGTGGGCGGAGGTGCCGTTCTACATCCGGGCCGGCAAGCGGCTGCCCCGGCGGGTCACCGAGGTCGCCATCATGTTCAAGAAGGCGCCGCACCTGCCGTTCAACGACGCCGACATGGAGTCGCTCGGCAACAACCAGTTGGTCATCCGGGTGCAGCCGGACGAGGGTGTGGTGCTCAAGTTCGGCTCGAAGGTGCCGGGCACCACGATGGAGGTCCGCGACATCGCGATGGACTTCCAGTACGGCGAGGCGTTCACCGAGTCCAGCCCCGAGGCGTACGAGCGGCTGGTGCTGGACGTGCTGATCGGCGACCGCACCCTGTTCCCGGACGCGGCCGAGGTCGAGCAGAGCTGGCAGGTGATCGACCCCCTGGAGCACGCCTGGGCGGGCACCAAGCCGGAGCCGTACCGGGCCGGCGAGTGGGGGCCGCGCGCCTCCGACGAGATGCTGGCCCGCGAGGGCCGCGCTTGGAGAAGAGCATGATCGGGCTGTGGGACACCACCGGCAACGAGGTGGTCAAGGCACTCGCCGCCGAGCGACGCAGCGCCGGCGGCGTGGCCAGTGGCATGGCGCTCACGCTCATCGTGGTGGTGGACGAGAAGCGGGTCCGCGAGGCGGAGGCGGCGGCGACGATCGCCGCCGCCGCCCACCCGTGCCGGCTGGTGGTGGTGGTCCGCTCCGAGATCGAGCGGGACCGCAACCGGTTGGACGCGGAGATCGTGGTCGGTGGCCGGCTCGGCCCGTGCGAGGCGGTGGTCACCCGGATGTACGGCCGGCTGGCCCTGCACGCCGAGTCGGTGGTCATGCCGCTGCTGGTTCCGGACGTGCCGGTGGTCACCTGGTGGCACGGCGAGCCGCCGGCGGAGATCGCCACCGACTTCCTCGGGGTGGTCGCCGACCGCAGGATCACCGACTCGGCGCAGGCCGCCGATCCGGTGGAGGCACTGCGGCAGCGGGCCCGGGACTACGCCCCGGGCGACACGGACCTGGCGTGGACCCGGATCACCCCGTGGCGGACCCTTGTCGCCGGGGCGTTCGACACCGCCAGCGAGCGGGTCGTCGAGGCGACAGTGGTCGCGCCGCCCACCGACCCGACGGCGGCGCTGATGGTCGGTTGGCTGGCCAGCCGCCTCGGCATCACCCCGCACCGGGTGGACTCCGACGAGTTTCCCCGAATGCGGGAGGTGCGGTTGAGCTGCGCCAACGGCGATCAGTTGGTGTTGACCCGCGAGGACAGCATGGCGGTGTTCCGGCGTACCGGCCAGGACGACCGGGCCCTGCCACTGGTCCGCCGCCCGCTCGGTGACGAGTTGGCGGAGGAGCTGCGGCGTCTGGACGCCGACCAGGTGTACGCGGAGGCGCTGGGCGCGACGGTCGGGCTGCGAGGGCTGGAGCAGCGTCCCCCGCAGCGGGTGCACGTGTGGAAGGATCCGGCCACCGCGCGGCGCGCCGAGGCCGGGGTCACGGCGCACACCGGCACCAGCGGCGAGAGCTGAAGGCCTGCCGGGGCAGGGGCCGGTGTGGACCGGCCCCTGCCCCGGGACACACCATCTCGGGCACACCGGTCCGGGCACGACGCGACAGCGACCGCCGGGCGGTCGGGAAACGAAGGCGCATCCCATGAGTGAGGCGAGTGTCGCCGTCCACGCCGACGCCGACCTGCTGGCGCAGGCCGTGGCGGTCCGGTTGTTGGTGAAGCTGCTCGACGCCCAGGCCGACCGGGGTGAGGCCTCGGTGGTGCTCACCGGTGGCCGGATCGCCGCGGCCGTGTACCGGGCGGTGGCGACGCTGCCCGCCCGCGACGCGGTGGACTGGTCCCGGGTCGACGTGTGGTGGGGCGACGAGCGGTTCCTGCCCTCCGGTGATCCGGACCGCAACGAGACCCAGGCCCGAGCCGCTCTGCTGGACGCGGTGCCGCTGGACCCGGCCCGGGTGCACCCGATGCCGGCCTCGGACGGCCCGGCCGGCAACGACCCCGAGGCGGCGGCTGCCGCGTACGCGGAGGAGTTGGCGCGTGCGGCCCGGCCCGGGCACGCCACGCTGCCGCACTTCGACGTGCTGATGCTGGGCGTCGGCGAGGACGGGCACGTCGCCTCGGTCTTCCCCGAGCACCCGGTGCACTACGAGACCCGGCCGGTCAGCGCGGTGCGGGGCAGCCCCAAGCCGCCGCCGATGCGGACCACCCTCACCCTGCCGACGATCAACACCGCCGAGGAGGTCTGGCTCGTGGCCGGCGGCGCCGACAAGGCCCGCGCGGTGGGTATGGCGTTGGCCGGCGCCGGGCCGGTGCAGTTGCCGGCCGCCGGGGTGCACGGGGTGGGCCGCACCCGCTGGCTGCTGGACCGGGCGGCGGCAGCCGACGTGCCGGCACGACTGCGCAGCCTGCGCTAGGCGGACCGCTTTACTCGCCCCGGCGACGGCGCAGCGCCGCCAGCGCCTCGTTCAGCAGGGCCTCCCCCTCCTCGGCGGTGCGCCGCTCCTTCACGTACGCCAGGTGGCTCTTGTACGGTTCGGCGCGGGTCCGGCCGGGCGGGTTCTGGGCGTCCCGGCCGGCGGGCAGGCCGCAGCGGGGGCAGTCCCACCGGGCCGGCGCCTCGGCGTCCGCAGCGATCCGGATGTTGGTCCGGTGGTCGTTGCGGCACCAGTAGGTGACGTCCTGTCGGGGGGCGGGTTGGTGTCGCTCGTCGGGGCGCATGGGCGCGGAACCGACTCGGGCGCCGCGGATGACGTTGCCACTGGGCACGGCTGCTCGCTCCTGTCGTCGGAGGGGACCCGCCGTCTTTCAGGGGTGGACGGCGGGCGACGCGGTGCAGCGGAGAAAAGCCTGCGCGCGGCCCGTCGAGTGACGGACCGCGCGCAGATTGTACGACTTGATGAGCGTGCTCAGGTGCCGCTGTTCATCTGGAGGCGCAGCCAGAGCCCGAGCCCGACGATGGCGGCGAACCAGACGATGCTCACCAGCACGGTGTAGCGGTCCAGGTTCTTCTCCGCCACGGACGAGCCGGCGAGGCTGGAGCTGACGCCACCGCCGAACATGCTCGACAGGCCACCGCCCTTGCCGCGATGCAGCAGGATGAGCATGGTGAGCAGAATGCTCGTGACGATCAGCAACACGATCAACGTGTATGCGAACCAGATCGGCAGCATGGCAGGGGTCAGTCCTCTCGTAGCGATCCTCGCCCGGTCAGATCGGGCACGGTGGCACCGACCGGCGGACGGGCGGTGTCAAGGATACCGAGCGATCAGCGGGCGATGTGCTCCGGGAACCGGCAGATCTGCGCGAATTCCTCCGCGTCCAGGCTGGCGCCCCCCACCAGGCCCCCGTCCACGTCCGGCTGGGCCATGATCGAGGCGGCGTTCGACGCCTTGACCGAGCCGCCGTAGAGGACCCGCACCTGGTCGGCGGTCTCCTGGTCGAAGCGTTCCGCGAGTCGCTGACGGACCGCCCCGCAGACCTCCTGGGCGTCCTCCGGCGTCGCGGTCTTGCCCGTGCCGATCGCCCAGACCGGCTCGTACGCGATCACGACCTGCCGCACCTGCTCGGCGGTGAGCCCGGCCAGGCCCCCGTCGAGCTGGTCGGCGCAGTGCGCCACGTGGGTGCCCTGCTCGCGGACGTCCAGCCCCTCACCGACGCAGAGGATCGGCGTGAGGCCTTGCGTCAGCGCCGCCTTGACCTTGGCGTTGACGAGCGCGTCGTCCTCGTTGTGGTAGGCCCGCCGCTCCGAGTGCCCGACCACCACGTAGGTGCAGCCGAGCTTGGCCAGCATCGCACCGGAGATCTCCCCGGTGTACGCGCCGGACGTGTGCGCGGAGAGGTCCTGCCCGCCGTAGCCGATGAGCAGTTTGTCGCCGTCGACAGCGGTCTGCACGGTCCGCAGGTCGGTGAAGGGCGGCAGGACGACCGTCTCGACGTCGGTGAGCTGCTTCTCGGTGAGGCTCGCCGCCAGCTTCTGCACCAGCAGGTTGGCCTCGAGGTGGTTGAGGTTCATCTTCCAGTTGCCGGCCATCAACGGCCGACGGGTCGTGCTCGACATTCAGTTCTCCAGGGCCGCGATGCCGGGGAGGGTCTTGCCCTCGAGGTATTCCAGGGAGGCGCCGCCGCCCGTGGAGATGTGCCCGAAGGACGACTCGTCCAGCCCCAGGGCACGGACCGCCGCCGCCGAGTCACCGCCACCGACGACGCTGAACGCGTCGGCCTTGGTGATCGCCTCGGCGATGCCCCGGGTGCCCGCCGCGAAGGCCGGCATCTCGAACACGCCCATCGGGCCGTTCCAGAAGATCGTCTTCGCCGAGGACAGCGCGGCGCTGAAGCCGGCGACCGTCTCCGGACCGACGTCCAGACCGAGCCGGTGGCTCGGGATGCCGTCGACCCGGACCGTGTCGTGCGCGGCATCCGGGGCGAACGCGTCCGCCACCACCACGTCGACCGGGAGCATGATCTTGCCGTTGGACCGCTCCAGCAGGTTGCGGCAGGTCTCGACCATGTCCTTCTCCAGCAGCGACGTGCCCACCTCCAGGCCCTGGGCCTTGAGGAAGGTGAAGCACATCCCGCCACCGATGAGCAGCCGGTCGACAGTGGGCAGCAGTGCCTCGATCACGGCGAGCTTGTCGGACACCTTCGACCCACCGAGCACCACCACGTACGGACGCTCCGGGTCGGCGGTGAGCGTGGAGAGCACCTCGACCTCCCGCAGCACCAGTCGGCCCGCGACGTGCGGCAACCGGGCCGGCACGTCGAAGACGCTCGCGTGCTTGCGGTGCACGGCACCGAAGGCGTCGTCCACGTACGCGTCGCCGAACGCGGCGAGCTGGTCGGCGAAAGCGCCCCGCTCGGCCTCGTCCTTGCTGGTCTCGCCCGCGTTGAACCGCAGGTTCTCCAGGAGGGCGACCTGGCCGTCGGCCAGGTCCGCGACCGTGGAGCGGGCGGACTCGCCGACGGTGTCGGTGGCGAAGTGCACGGGCGCGCCGAGCAGCTCACCGAGCCGCCCGGCGACCGGGCGGAGGCTGAACTGCGGGTCCGGTGCGCCCTTCGGGCGGCCCAGGTGCGAGCAGACGACAACCTTCGCGCCGGCTTCGACCAGCGCGCCGAGGGTCGGCAGCACCGCGCGGATGCGGCCGTCATCGCTGATGGCTCCGGACTGCTTGTCGAGCGGGACGTTCAGGTCGGCGCGCACCAGCACGCGCCGACCCGACACCCCCTCGGCGAGCAGGTCGTCGAGGGTCCGGATGCTCACAGCGACGAACCGACCAGCTTGACCAGGTCGACCAGGCGGTTGGAGTAGCCCCACTCGTTGTCGTACCAGCCGACGACCTTGACCTGGTTGCCGACGACCTTGGTCAGCGGCGCGTCGAAGATGCACGACGCCGGGTCGGTCACGATGTCGCTGGAGACGATCGGGTCCTCGTTGTAGACGAGGATGCCCTTGAGCGGGCCGTCCGCGGCGGCCTTCAGCGCGGCGTTGACCTCGTCCACGGTGGTCTCCCGACCCACGTTGACGGTGAGGTCGGTGACCGAGCCGGTCGGGATCGGCACCCGCAGCGCGTAACCGTCGAGCTTGCCCTTGAGGTCCGGCAGGACCAGACCGATGGCCTTGGCGGCGCCGGTCGAGGTCGGGACGATGTTCAGCGCGGCGGCCCGGGCCCGACGCAGATCCGAGTGCGGCGCGTCCTGGAGGTTCTGGTCCTGGGTGTACGCGTGGATCGTCGTCATCAGACCGTGCTGGATGCCGAACGTGTCGTGCAGAACCTTCGCCATCGGGGCGAGGCAGTTGGTGGTGCACGAGGCGTTGGAGATGATCGTGTGCTTCGCCGGGTCGTAGGTGTCGTGATTGACACCCATGACGACGGTGACGTCCTCGTTCTTCGCCGGGGCGGAGATGATGACCTTCTTGGCCCCGCCGTCGACGTGCGCCTTCGCCTTGGTGGCGTCGGTGAAGAAGCCGGTCGACTCGATGACGACGTCGGCGCCCACCTCACTCCACGGCAGCTTCGACGGGTCCTTCTCGGCGTACGCCTTGATGGTCTTGCCACCGACGGTGATCTCGTCGGCGGTGGCCTTGACCTCGTACGGCAGGCGGCCCAGGATGCTGTCGTACTTGAGCAGGTGGGCGAGGGTGCCGTTGTCGGTCAGGTCGTTCACCGCCACGACCTCGATGTCGGCGTCGGACGCCAACACTGCCCGGAAGAAGTTACGGCCGATTCGGCCAAAGCCGTTGATGCCAACCCGGATGGTCACAGGTCCCATCTCCTCGCGTTCTGGTCCGCCGGCTTCAGACAACGGGCCGGCGGGAATGGTGTGCGCCGACCGTTGGAGCCGGCCGGTGACGGTTCATCTCGGCCACCCCGCCGCGCGGTCTGCGGACCTGACCGCCCGAGGCGGTGGGCACGGCGAGGAGTGCCGGTGTCGGCCCCCTTGCCGTACGCAGCGACCCTATCCGAGCGTGCGAGACCACGCTGCGCCGGGTCGTGCTCCCGGGCACACCGTGCGGCCCCACCGTCCTATCAGACCACGAGCATGTCGGGCGTGACTGCCGCTTCCGTATCCGGGATGCCGAGGTCCCGGGCCCGCTTGTCGGCAAGCGCGAGCAGCCGGCGGATCCGCCCGGCGATCGCGTCCTTGGTCAGCGGCGGGTCCGCGAGCGCGCCCAACTCCTCCAGCGACGCCTGCCGGTGCTCCAGGCGCAGCCGCCCGGCGTCGGTCAGGTGGTTGGGCGCCTCCTCGGCGAGGATCTCCAGCGCCCGGGTGACCCGGGCGGCGGCGGCGACCGCGGCACGCGCCGAGCGGCGCAGGTTGGCGTCGTCGAAGTTGGCCAGCCGGTTGGCGGTGGCCCGCACCTCCCGGCGTACCCGGCGTTCCTCCCAGGCCAGCACGCTCGAGTGCGCGCCGATGCGGGTGAGCAGCGCGGCGATCGCGTCGCCGTCCTTGACCACCACCCGGTCCACCCCGCGCACCTCGCGGTTCTTGGCGGTGATGCCGATGCGCCGCGCCGCGCCGACGAGCGCCAACGCCGACTCCGGGCCCGGGCAGGTGATCTCCAGAGCGCTGGAGCGGCCGGGCTCGGTGAGCGAGCCGTGGGCCATGAACGCGCCCCGCCACGCGGAGACCGCGCAGCAGACGTTCGCCGCCACCACGTGTGGGGGCAGCCCACGCACCGGGCGACCCCGCACGTCGAGCAGGCCGGTCTGCCGGGCGAGGGCCTCGCCGTCCTTGACCACCCGCACGATGAAGTGGCTGCCCTTGCGCAGGCCACCGGAGGCCAGCACGTGGATCTCGCTCGGATATCCGTAGACCTCGGCGATCTCCCGGCGTAACCGCCGGGCGACCGCCCCCGTGTCCAGTTCCGCCTCCACCACCACGCGGCCGGAGACGATGTGCAGCCCGCCGGCGAAACGCAGCAGTGCGGCCATCTCCGCCCGCCGACAGCAGGGCTTGGGCACGTCGACCCGACTCAGCTCGTCCTTGACCGCGGCCGTCATCGCCATTGTGCGTCCCCTCACGGACCGGTTCCGGCGTGTCGCCGGAGATTACGTACGTGTCTAACGATCGGCACCCAGGACAGGCACCAGCGCGGCGCCCAGGGCAGCCGGATCATGGCGGGGAGTGCCGTCGGTGACGGCGACGGGGGCGAGGACCAGGCGGGCACCAAGCGATTCTGCCGCACGTTCGACCGGTTCGGGGTCACCCACCGCCAAGGCATCGGCGAGCACGAGATCCACCTTGAGTTCGGCCAGGTACCAGTGCAGGGCCGCGAGGTGGTCGGCGGCCGAGAGCCCGAGGGTTTCCTTCTCCGCGGCGAGGTTGAGCGTGACCAGCCGCCGGGCCGAGGTGGACACGATCGCGTCGGCCAACTGCGGCACCAGCAGGTGCGGGAGCACGCTCGTGTACCAACTGCCCGGCCCGAAGATCAACCAGTCCGCCGCCATGATCGCCTCGATGGCCTCGGCGCAGGCCGCCGGCGCGGCGGGCGTGAGACGCAGCGACTCGACCCGCCCGGTGGTGACCGCCACCTGGTGCTGGCCACGCACGGTCCGCAGCTCGTCGGGGGCGGCCGGGTCGACACCGCGTACCTGCGCCTCGATACCGACCGGCTGCCGGGACATCGGCAACACCCGGCCGACGGTCCCGAGCATCGCGCCGGCGTGCTCCAACGCGGCCACCGGGTCACCGAGCAACTCCATGAGACCGCAGAGCACCAGGTTGCCCACCGCGTGCCCGGCCAGCCCGTCGGCGCCGGCCGACGCCCCGTCGGTGCCGCTCGGGGCCGCACCGACCCGGTCCGGGTCGTCGCCCGCCGCCGGACCCGGGTCGGTCGCCCCCGATCGGGGTACGCCCACCGGTACGGCGGCGAAGCGGTGCTGGAACAGCCCGGCGCTGCGTCGGGTGGCCGGGTGGTCGCCGGCAAGCGCCACGAGCGCCTGCCGCAGATCGCCAGGAGGCAGACCACCCCGCTCGGCGCGCAGACGGCCACTGGAGCCACCGTCGTCTCCGACGGTGACCACGGCGGTGATGTCGAGGTCGAGTTCGGGCGCGCAGTGGCGCAGTGCCCGCAGCGAGGCGGAGAGCCCGTGTCCACCGCCGAACGCCACCACCCGGCGGGCCGTCACTCGCGCCCCAGATCGCGGTGCTGGGCGTTCGCCGCCAGCCCGGAGTGGCGCAGGCGGCTGGACAACTCCTCGGCGATGGCCACGCTGCGGTGCTTGCCGCCGGTGCAGCCCACGGCGACCGTCAGGTACCGCTTGCCCTCCCGCTCGAAGCCGGCGGTGGTGGCGTTGACCAGGTCGGCGTACGAGGCGACGAAGGCGTCCGCGCCCTCCTGGCCCAGCACGTACGCGCTGACCGCCTCCTCCCGACCGGTGTGCTCGCGCAGCTCCGGCACCCAGTACGGGTTCGGCAGAAAGCGGGCGTCGAGCACGAAATCGGCGTCCGGCGGCAGGCCGTACTTGAAGCCGAACGACAGCACGGTGACCCGCAGCCGGCGGGCGTCCTCGCCGCCGAACAGCTCCTCGATGCGCCGACGGAGCTGGTTGACGTTGAGGTGGCTGGTGTCGATGATCACGTCGGCCTGGTCGCGCGCCTCCTCCAGCAGGCCACGCTCCACGGCGATGCCGTCGGCCAGCCGCCCGTCGCCCTGCAACGGGTGCGAGCGGCGAACGCTCTCGAAGCGCCGGATCAACACCTCGTCGTCGGCGTCGACGAAGACCACCCGGGGCGAGAAGCCGCGCTCCTTCAGCTCCCGGATCGCCCCGGCCAGGTCGGTGGAGAAGGCCCGCGACCGCACGTCCAACACCATCGCGGTACGCCGGGCCGCGCCGCCGGCCTTGAACGCCAACTCGGCCATGTCCAGCATCAGTGCCTGCGGCAGGTTGTCGACCACGTAGTAGCCGACGTTCTCCAACGCCCGGGCGACGGTGCTGCGGCCACCCCCGGAGACGCCGGTCACCACCACGAGTGTGGTCTCCGACTCGGCCGCCTGCTGCCCGTCCACGGCGACCGGATCGTCGATCCGGTCACCGGCTGCGCGCGCCTCGCTCACCCGTACCCCCAAGCTGTGGCGCCGCGGCCCCCTCGGCCGCGATTGGTCAATCAGCGACTCTATCCCGCCATCTCCCCGGAGGGCCGACGCCCGTCGCGGGTCGCCCGGCGGACGACGGCCGCGGGTCGCGCTCCCGACAGACTCCACCCTTGATGACGATCAGTAATCATAAATAGACTCTTCGTGATCGTCGCAGGTCAGACCGACATCTGGGAGGGTGCGATGCACGACCTTGCGGACAAGAACAAATACATCGGCTTCCTGTTCATGCGGATCAGCCCGGAGTACTTCGCGCTCGGCCGGGAGGGCATCCACGAGGTCTCCGCCGAACACGCGCGGGACCTGGGCCGCTTCGCCAAGCAGCTCACCCACGTCGTGACGACCGGCGTGAACGGCAAGTACGACCAGGTCACGATCGTCGAGGGGGACACCCTCGAGGAGATCAACGCGGCGGCCACCGCCTTCCGGATGGGTGGCAAGGCCCGCTACATCGAGATCGTGGACATCGTGGTCGGGATGAAGGCCCCGCCGCGCGGTCTGGCGAACCGCTCCAAGCAGCCCGACTGACCCCGTCCCCCCGGCGCGCCCGCCACTCGGGTGCGCCGGGCGGACTCGGGTGCGCCGGGCGGGCGCTGTCGGGGTTGGCTCGTAGACTCCGCGAATGGCTTCTCCCACCGACCTGCGCACCGAGGACGCTCTGCCGGTGCTGCGCCGGGTGTTCGGCTACGACGCCTTCCGCGGTTTCCAGCAGCAGGTGATCGACCACGTGGTCGGCGGTGGCGACGCCCTGGTGTTGATGCCCACGGGTGGCGGCAAGTCGCTGTGCTACCAGATCCCGGCCCTGGTCCGCGACGGCGTCGCGGTCGTCGTGTCGCCGCTCATCGCGCTCATGCAGGACCAGGTGGACGCCCTCACCGCGGTCGGCGTCCGCGCCGGCTTCCTCAACTCCACCCAGACCCTGGACGCCCGACGCCGGGTCGAGGCCGCCTTCGTGGCCGGCGAGCTGGACCTGCTCTACCTCGCCCCGGAGGCCCTCGGCGTCCGGTCCACCCTCGCCCTGCTGGACCGAGGTCGCATCTCCCTGTTCGCGATCGACGAGGCGCACTGCGTGTCCCAGTGGGGGCACGACTTCCGCCCTGACTACCTCGCGCTGTCGATGCTGCACGAACGCTGGCCCCAGGTCCCCCGGATCGCGCTGACCGCCACCGCGACGAGCGCCACCCGCACCGAGATCGCCAGCCGGCTCAAGCTCGACGACGCGCGGCACTTCGTGGCCAGCTTCGACCGGCCCAACATCCAATACCGGATCGTGCCCAAGCGGGAGCCGCGCAAGCAACTGCTCGCCCTGCTGCGCGACGAGCACCCCGGCGACGCCGGGATCGTCTACTGCCTGTCCCGCGCCTCGGTCGACAAGACCGCCGAGTTCCTCGTCGCCAACGGCATCGCCGCCCTGCCGTACCACGCCGGCCTGGACGCGGGCACCCGCGCTCGCAACCAACAGCGCTTCCTGCGCGAGGACGGCCTCGTCATGGTGGCCACCATCGCCTTCGGCATGGGCATCGACAAGCCCGACGTCCGGTTCGTCGCCCACCTCGACCTGCCCAAGTCCGTCGAGGGCTACTACCAGGAGACCGGCCGCGCCGGGCGTGACGGCCTGCCCTCCACGGCCTGGCTGGCGTACGGGCTGCAGGACGTGGTCCAGCAACGCAAGATGATCGAGACCTCCGACGGCGACCTCGCCCACCGCCGCAACCTCGCCGCGCACCTGGACGCGATGCTCGCCCTCTGCGAGACGGTGCGCTGCCGACGGGTCCAACTGCTCGAATACTTCGGCGAGCGGACGCCGTCCGCCTGCGGCAACTGCGACACCTGCCTCAACCCGCCAGAGACCTGGGACGGCACCGTCGCCGCCCAGAAGTTGCTCTCCGCCGTCTACCGTCTCGACCGCGAACGCAACCAACGGTTCGGCGCCGGGCACTGCATCGACATCCTGCTCGGCAAACAGACCGACAAGATCAGCCAGTACGGTCACGACTCGCTCACCGTCTTCGGCATCGGCGCCGAACTGAGCGAGGCGGAGTGGCGGGGCGTCGTCCGACAACTGCTCGCCGAAGGGCTGCTCGCCGTGGAGGGCGACTACGGCACGCTGGCCCTGACCGAGGCGAGCGCCGACGTCCTGGGTCGCCGTCGCACTGTCACGATGCGCCGCGAGCCGGAGAAGCCAGCCTCCAGCCGCTCGTCGAAACCGCGCGGCGCGGCCACCGTGGTGGCCGAGTTGACACCCGCCGCCGCGTCGCTCTTCGAGCGGCTGCGGAGCTGGCGGGCGGCCACCGCCAAGGAGCAGGGCGTCCCGGCGTACGTGATCTTCCACGACGCGACGCTGCGACAGATCGCGAGCGACGCGCCGGGCACGCTGGCCGACCTGTCCCGGATCAGCGGCGTCGGCGAGAACAAACTCGCCAAGTACGGCGAGCAACTCCTCGGCGTCCTCGCCGCCGACTGACGTCGACCAATGCCGAAGGGCCGGACCCCGTGTGGGGTCCGACCCTTGCAGCGGCGCGGCCTTACCGGTGGTGCGGCCTTGCGGTGGTGCGGTGCGGCCTTGCGGTGGTGCGGTGCGGTCCTACGGCGGTGCGGCTTGCCGTGGTCCGGTGCCGCGGTGGTGGTGCGGCCTTGCCGTGGTGCGGCCTTGCCGTGGTGCGTCCTTGCCGTGGTGTGGGTCAGCTGGTGGCGTAGCCGCGGGTGGCGATCCAGTCGGCGAGGTGCTCGACGCTGATCTGGTACGCGGCCTGGTTGGGGTCGGCGGAGTCGGCGATGGTGACGGTGTTGCCGTTGTCGCGGTAGCCGACGACGCTGATGTAGTGCCCGCCCTCGTAGGAGTGGACGGCGCCGTCGGTGTCGGTGCTGGTGCCGGCGATGTTGGCGACCACGGCCCGGCCGTCGTCGACGGTCTTGACGACATCGGCGCGCAGGGTGTCGGTCTGCCCAGCGTCGGCGTCGGGGCTGCTGATCTCCACGGACCGGTAGGCGTCGTTCTTACCGGTCTCCTTGTTCAGCACCGGGGTGATGTCGTTGATGGAGTTGGTGCCGGCCTCGGTGGTGCCCATTTCCTTGGCCATGTCGTCGACGTTGATGTTCTTGCCCTGCACGCTCAGGGCGTTACGGGTCGCGGCGGGCCCGCAGTAGTAGAAGTTCGGCTGCGCCTCGTAGCGCACACCCAGTTCCCGCTCACCGTGGGTCTTGCGGTCGGTCTGGGTCTGCGTGGCCGGCGTGGCCTCCGACGCGGCGTAGGCAGCGGTGACGGGTCCGGCGATGGCACCACCGGTGAACGCGAGGCCGGCGGCGGTCAGAGCGGTCTTACGGATCAGATCGGTACGCATGATGGCGTGCTCCTCTGCATCGGGGGTGCCCGCGCCGCCTCCGGGGGGTGGGTGGTGGCGCGGGGGTAGTTCGAGGGGGTTCTGCCCGGTGACCCGGGAGGGGGTCGGCGTCGGGACAGGGTGCAACGGTTCGTGGTGGCGGGTCATTCCGCCTGCCCGGGGTCGGCGCATTCCGCCTGCCCGAGGGGCCGGCCGGTGGTGGTGCTCGGCCGTGCGGGGGGTGTAACCGGGGCGGGCCGGCGGGTGTTCCCGGCGGCTGTCTCCGGCGGCGAGTTCCCGGCGGCCGGCTCCGGTGGGAGGACCGGGCGGCTGCCGTGCCGGCCCGTTGTGGTGCTCGGCCGTTGTGGTGCTCGGCCGTGCGGGGGATGTAACCGGGGCGGCCGGCCGGGTGTTCCCGGCGGCTGACTCTGGCGGGCGGACCTGGCGGTGGTTCCCGCCGGGGCCGGCACACCATGACCCGGACTGTTGCGGTGCTCTGCCAGGTATAACGACCCGGGCCGGCCGCCGATTCCGCCACCGGGGTGGCCCCGATCACCCGACAATCCGGCCCAAACCCGACAATCGACCCAGCCCCGCCGACCGGACACGGCGGCCGCGGGGGCGTGATCCACTCGGGTTCCGTGAAGACGCGCTGTCCGGGGGCCAGGGATACCCCGACATCATGGAACCCGAGTAGATCATGCCAGCGTGCACCGTTTCGGCACCCGCGCCGGCCCGACCCGGGTGCCGGGGGCCGAAACGCCACGTGGACAGGCACCCCCTTCCATGATCGTGCTCGATCCAGGAAATAGGCCCCTCCGTGCGCCGACGAGGCCACTACAACCAGGATCGAGCACGATCATGGGCGTGGACCACGCACGACCACGCACGACCACAGACGCGCAGCGCACACGACCACAGGCGCGGACCGCGCACGACCACAGACGCGCACCGCACGACCACAGGCGCGCACCGCGCACGACCACAGACGCACACCGCACACGACCACAGACGCGCACCGCACACGACCACAGACGCACACCGCACACGACCACAGGCGCGGGTGCCCGGATCAGGTAGATCTGCACGGGGGGCGGGTTGTGGGTCGCGCACGTCGACGGCCCGGCCCAGGTTCAGATCGTGCTGGCCTGCTGGGAGGGACTGATCGCGCCGAACGGCGCGGGCGGCCTCAGGTGCCCGGTGTCGCTGCCGCGCTCTCGTCGGTCGTCGTGTCCTTGTCGGTCGTCGCGTCCTTGTCGGTCGTCGCGTCCTTGTCGAGGGCGGCCAGGATCGCCTCGGCGGTACGCCGACCCACCCCGGGCACCTCGATGATCTCCTCGACTGTTGCGGCGGAGAGCCGCTTGAGGGATCCGAAATGGCGCAGCAGCGCCTTGCGCCGTACCTCCCCGAGACCGGGCACGTGGTCCAGCGCCGACTCGGTCATCCGCTTGGATCGGCGCTGCCGATGGAAGGTGATGGCGAACCGGTGGGCCTCGTCACGGACCCGTTGCAGCAGATAGAGCCCCTCCGAGGTGCGCGGCAGGATGACCGGCAGGTTGTCGTTCGGGAGCCAGACCTCCTCCAAACGCTTGGCCAACCCACACAGCGCCACGTCGTCGATCCCCAGGTCGGCGAGGGCCTGCGCGGCGGCCGCGACCTGTGGGGCGCCGCCGTCGACGACCACCAACTGCGGTGGGTACGCGAATTTCCGCGGCCGGCCGGTGGTCGGGTCGATCAGGACACCGACCTGAGGCTCCACCGCGTCTTCCGGGGCGGCCTGGTCGTCGGCCGACTCCACCCCCACCTCGCCCGTCTCGGCCCGCGCGTCCAGGTATCGGGCGAATCGGCGGCGGAGCACCTCGGACATGGCGGACAGGTCGTCGGTGGCACCCCGGACGATGAACCGCCGGTACTCGCTCTTGCGGGGCAGCCCGTCCTCGAAGACCACCATGCTGGCGACCACGTCGGTGCCCTGGATCTGGGAGATGTCGAAACACTCGATGCGCAGCGGCGAGGTGCGCATGTCCAGCGCCTCGCTGATCTCGTCCAACGCCTTGCCCCGGGTGGTCAGGTCACCGGAACGTTTCAGCTTGTGCCGGGCCAGCGCGTCCTTCGCGTTGCGCTCCACGGTCTCCATGAGTGAGCGTTTGTCGCCGCGCTGCGGCACCCGCAGCGACACCCGGCTGCCCCGGTGGTCGGAGAGCCACTCCGCCAGCGCGTCGGCGTCGGCGGGCAGCTCGGGCACCAGCAACTCCCGGGGGACGTCGGCCTCACCCTGCTCACCCCCGTACACCTGGGTGCAGAAGTGGTGTACCAGGTCTCCGGTGGTCAGGTCCTCGGTCTTCTCCACCACCCACCCTCGCTGGCCGCGGACCCGGCCGTCGCGAACGTGGAAGACCTGCACGGCCGCCTCAAGCGGGTCGTCGGCGAACGCGACCACGTCGGCGTCGGTGCCGTCGCCCAGCACCACTGTCTGCTTCTCCATGGCCCGGCGCAGCGCGGCCACGTCGTCGCGCAGTTTGGCGGCACGCTCGAACTCCAGTTGCTCGCTCGCCTCGGTCATCTCGCGCTCGATCTTGCGGACCATGGTGTCGGTGCGTCCGGCCATGAAGTCGCAGAACCCGTCGACGATCGCGCGGTGCTCGTCGGCGGAGACGGTGCCGACGCACGGCGCCGAGCACTTTCCGATGTAGCCGAGGAGGCAGGGACGGCCGACCTGGCCGGCGCGCTTGAACACGCCGGCCGAGCACGTCCGGGCGGGAAACACCCGTAGCAGCAGGTCGAGGGTCTCCCGGATGGCCCAGGCGTGCGAATACGGACCGAAGTAGCGCACCCCCTTGCGCTTGGCACCGCGCATCACCTGCAACCGGGGGTATTCCTCGTTGAGGGTGACGGCCAGATAGGGGTACGACTTGTCGTCGCGGTAGCGGACGTTGAATCGGGGGTCGTACTGCTTGATCCAGGTGAACTCCTGCTGGAGCGCCTCGACCTCGGTGCCGACGGTGATCCAGTCCACCGACTCGGCGGTGGTGACCATCTGCCGGGTGCGCTCGTGCAGATTCCAGACGTCGCCGAAGTAGGAGTTGAGCCGGCTGCGCAGGTTTCTCGCCTTGCCGACGTAGATCACCCGGCCGGTGCCGTCTCGGAAGCGGTAGACCCCTGGTAACTCCGGGATGGTGCCGGGCGCGGGACGGTAGGTCGAGGGGTCAGCCACGCCACCAAGCCTAGTCCGCACCACCGACAGCCCGTTGCAGGCGCTAGATCCACTCGGTTTCCGGGAAGTCGGGGTGTCGGCTGGCCGCAGACACCCCGACTTCCTGAAACGCGAGTCGATCATCTGGCGGGAGCGCTTGCCGCTCCCCCGAGCCGGTCAGGCCAGCGAGATCTGGTCTCCGGTGACCTTGATGTCCCTGGGGGGCAGCGGCTTGGTGGCGGGGCCGGCCTTCACCGAGCCGTCCTCGATCGAGAACTTGCTGTTGTGGCAGGTGCAGTTGATCGTGCCGCCGTCGACGTTCGTCACCGGGCAGTTCTGGTGGGTGCAGATCGGGCTGAAGCCCTTGAACTGGCCAGCCACGGGCTGGGTGATGACCACACCCTGGGCGGCGAGGACCTTGCCGCCGCCGACCGGGATGTCGGCGGTGGTGGCAAGCGACTGCGCGCCCTGCCGGTCGCCGCCACCCGCGTCACCGGTGCTGGGCACCGCCGGGCCCCCACTGGTGGGAGCACCACTGCCACTGTCGCCGTCGTCACTGCCGCAGGCCGCCAAGACGACGGCCGCGCCGACCGCCCCGACGCCGGTGAGCAGGGTACGACGTGTCTGCGTACCCGGACCGGTCAGCGCCTGATCGTCACTCATGCCTCGCCTCTCTCTAACCCGCCGCGCCGGTCAAGAGCCGGCCACACCTTGTCCACACGAGCAACTGTGCCGGATGGTTCACCACGGCATCCGTCCGAACCGGGAAATGAGACGGGGCGCGCCTCGACCGACCAGGCCACGCCGTCACGAACGCCGCGACACCAGTCGGGGAATCGCCGCCGACCCGACCGGACGCCCCGCACCGGAGTCCGGCCGGTCCCGACCGGACCCAGACCGCACGAACCCAGCGGGTCGCAGCGAGCCGCGAACGACCGGCCGGACCGGGCCCGGCCGGGCCGCACGAACCGGCCGGACCGGGCCGGCCGGTTCGCACGAAGCCGATCAGGCGCTGTCAGGAGGTAACTGTCAGCGTGCGGCGGCGGGCACCTTGCGGCTCGCCCTCGCCTTGGTGACACCGTTGGCCTTGGCCGCGCGGGTGGTGGCGGCGGCCGCACCCTTGGCCTTGCCGTCGAGCTTGAGCACCTGGCGCAGGAACTCGCCGGTGTGGCTCTCGGCGACCTCGGCGACCTCCTCGGGGGTGCCCGTGGCGAGAACGGTGCCGCCCCGGTGGCCCCCCTCCGGACCCATGTCGATCAACCAGTCGGCCGTCTTGATCACGTCGAGGTTGTGCTCGATGGTGATCACCGTGTTGCCCTTGTCGACAAGCCCTTCCAGCACCATCAGCAGCTTGCGGATGTCTTCGAAGTGCAGACCGGTGGTCGGCTCGTCGAGCACGTAGACCGTCCGTCCGGTGGAGCGCTTCTGCAGCTCGGACGCGAGCTTGACCCGCTGCGCCTCGCCGCCGGAGAGGGTGGGCGCGGGCTGGCCGAGGCGTACGTAGCCCAGGCCGACGTCGACAAGGGTCTTGAGGTGCCGGTGGATGGCCGGGATGGCGGAGAAGAACTCGGCGGCTTCCTCGATCGGCATCTCCAGCACGTCCGAGACGGTCTTGCCCTTGTAGTGCACCTCCAGGGTCTCCCGGTTGTACCGGGCGCCCTTGCAGACCTCGCAGGGGACGTACACGTCGGGCAGGAAGTTCATCTCGATCTTGATGGTGCCGTCGCCGGAGCAGGCCTCGCAGCGCCCGCCCTTGACGTTGAAGGAGAACCGACCCGGGCCGTACCCGCGTACCTTCGCCTCGGTGGTCTCGGCGAAGAGCTTGCGGACGTGGTCCCAGACCCCGGTGTAGGTGGCCGGGTTGGAGCGCGGCGTCCGGCCGATCGGCGACTGGTCCACGCCGACGACCTTGTCCACGTGCTCCAGCCCGGAGACCCGGGTGTGCCGGCCGGGCACCAGCCGGGCGCCGTTGATCTGGTTGGCCAGCACCGCGTACAGGATGTCGTTGACAAGCGTCGACTTGCCCGAACCACTCACCCCGGTGACCGCGATCAGCTGGCCCAGCGGGAACGGGACGGTCAGGTTGCGCAGGTTGTGCTCCCGCGCGCCGTGCACCACAAGCTCCCGACCGGGATCCTGCGGGCGGCGTGTCGACGGCGTCGGGATCGACCGACGCCCGGACAGGTACGCCCCGGTGATCGACTCCTTGTTCTTCAGCAGCGCGGGGACCGAGCCGCTGTGCACGATCTTGCCGCCGTGCTCGCCCGCGCCGGGCCCGATGTCGACGATCCAGTCCGCGACGCGGATGGTGTCCTCGTCGTGCTCCACCACGATCAGCGTGTTGCCCAGGCCGCGCAGTCGGATCAGGGTCTCGATCAACCGGTGGTTGTCGCGCTGGTGCAGCCCGATCGACGGCTCGTCGAGCACGTAGAGCACGCCGACCAGGCCGGAGCCGATCTGGGTGGCCAGCCGGATGCGCTGCGCCTCGCCGCCGGACAGCGTGCCGGCCGGCCGGTCCAGGGAGAGGTAGTCCAGGCCGACGTCGAGCAGGAACCGCAGCCGGGCGTTGATCTCCTTGAGGACCCGCTCGGCGATCAGCTTCTGCCGGTCGGTCAGCTCGATGCCGGCGAGCAGGTCGGCGCACTCCCCCACGGACAGGTTGCAGACCTCGGCGATGCTCCTGCCGGCCAGGGTGACCGCGAGCACCTCGGGCTTGAGTCGAGCGCCGCCGCAGGCCGCGCACGGCACGTCGCGCATGTAGCCCTCGTACTTGTCGCGGGACCACTCGGACTCGGTGTCGGAGTGCCGGCGCTCGATCCACTGCACCACGCCCTCGAAGCCGGTGTAGTAGGAGCGCTCACGGCCATACTTGTTGCGGTAGCGCACGTGCACCTGGTCGTCGGAGCCGTGCAGGATCGTCTTCTGCGCCCGCGCCGGCAGCGCCCGCCACGGGGTGTCGACGTCGAAGTGCTGGGCCTCGCCGAGCGCCTCCAGCAGGCGCAGGAAGTATTCCAGGTTGTGCCCGGTGGACCAGGGCTGGATGGCGCCCTCGCGCAGGCTGCGCTCCGGGTCGGGGACCAGCAGCTCCGGGTCGACCTCCTTCTTGGTGCCCAGGCCGGTGCACTCCGGGCAGGCGCCGTAGGGCGCGTTGAAGGAGAAGACCCGGGGCTCGAGATCCTCGATGGCCAGCGGGTGGTCGTTGGGGCAGGCCAGGTGCTCGGAGTAGCGGCGCTCCCGGTCCGGGTCGTTCTCCGGCAGGTCGACGAAGTCGAGCAGCACCAGGCCGCTGGACAGGCCCAGGGCCGCCTCGACCGAGTCGGTCAGCCGCTGCTTGGCGCTCGCCTTGACGGTGAGGCGGTCGATCACCACCTCGATCGTGTGCTTCTCCTGCTTCTTGAGCTTCGGCGGCTCGGTCAGCGGGTGCACCACGCCGTCGACGCGGGCCCGGGCGTAGCCCTTGGCCTGCAACTCGGCGAAGAGGTCGACGTACTCGCCCTTGCGACCACGGATGACGGGCGCGAGCACCATGAACTTGGTGCCCTCGGCCATCGCGAGGACCCGGTCGACGATCTGCTGAGGGCTCTGCCGGGAGATGCGCTCGCCACAGACCGGGCAGTGCGGCTCGCCGATGCGGGCGTAGAGCAGGCGCAGGTAGTCGTAGACCTCGGTGATGGTGCCGACGGTCGATCGCGGGTTGCGCGAGGTGGACTTCTGGTCGATGGAGACGGCGGGGCTCAGGCCCTCGATGAAGTCGACGTCTGGCTTGTCCATCTGGCCGAGGAACTGCCTGGCGTACGACGAGAGCGACTCGACGTAGCGGCGCTGCCCCTCGGCGAAGATCGTGTCGAAGGCCAGGCTCGACTTGCCCGACCCGGACAGCCCGGTGAACACGATGAGTGCGTCCCGGGGCAGGTCGAGACTGACGTCACGCAGGTTGTGCTCGCGCGCGCCACGGATGATCAGTCGGTCGGCCACGGTGCGTGTACTCCCGGGAGAAGACGAAGCGAAGGATCTGTCCCGCTCTGGGATGATCTGAGCGGTCGTGCGGGCGCGGAAATCACGCCTCGGCAACTCTAGCCCCGAGGTATGACAGTTTCCCCCGCCCGCACATTCCCCCAGCTCAGCCCGGTCGGCCGCCGGTCAGAACCCGCCCGGCGTCGGAGGCCGGGCGGCCCGTCGCCGGGCCGAGCGCCACCCACCGCGCCGTTCCGCCGCCACCCGCGCCTCCCGCCGTCGGCTCTCCTGGGCCACCTCGCCCTGCAGCCGCCGCCAACTCTCCCACCGGCGGGTGGGCAGCTCGCCGGTCTGCAGCGCCTCGCGGACCGCGCAGGCGGGCTCGCCGTCGTGGCCGCAGTCGGCGTACCGGCAGCCCTCGGCCAGCCCGGCGATATCCGCGAACGCCCGGTCGAGCCCGACCGCGCCGTCCAGCAGGCCCACCGCGCGCACCCCGGGCGTGTCGATCACGGCGCCGCCGCCGGGGATCGGCACGAGCGCCCGCCAGGTGGTGGTGTGCCGACCCTTGCCGTCCACGCGTCGGATCGTCTGTGTGGGCATCATCACCGCCCCGACCAGCGCGTTGACCAGGCTCGACTTGCCAGCCCCGGAGGGCCCGAGCAGGCCGAGCGTGCGGCCGGGCGTCACTTCGGCGCG
Source organism: Micromonospora sp. NPDC049175 (assembly GCF_043197345.1). Taxonomy (NCBI): domain Bacteria; kingdom Bacillati; phylum Actinomycetota; class Actinomycetes; order Micromonosporales; family Micromonosporaceae; genus Micromonospora; species Micromonospora sp. NPDC049175. The sequence continues at coordinate 980,286 of NZ_JBICSY010000001.1, forward strand.
CAGCGGGTCCAGTCCGACCCCGCGTTCGGCGCTGACCGGCAGCACCGGCACCCCGGGGGCGACCGCGGCCAGCTGGCGGGCCAGCGCGGCCGGGTCGGCCGCGAGGTCGGCCTTCGTCAGCACGACGAGTGGCCGGGCGCCGGACTCGTGGGCCAGGGCCAGCAGTCGCTCGATGCGGCCCACGTCCGGCTCGGGGTGCACCGGCTCCACCACGGCGGCCGTGTCCAGGTTGGCGGCCAGCACCTGGCCGCTGGCGTCCTTGCCGGCGGTACGGCGGATCAGCGCGCCCCGCCGCGGTAGTACCGCCTCCACGGTGACGCGGCGGTCCGGCCAGGTGGTGAGCAGCACCCAGTCTCCGGCGCAGGGCAGCGCCGACGGGTCCCGGACGGCGGTGGCCAGGACCGCGCCGCCCAGGCTGGCGCGGACCGGGCCGGCAGCCGTGAGCACCGTGCAGACCCCCCGGTCGACCCGGGCCACCCGGCCCGGGTGGTGCTCGCCGCGTCGTGCGGCGTACGTTTCCCGATCGGCATCCCAGCCGAGCGCGGTCAGATCGATCGTCATGGCATCCTCATCGGTGTCGGAGCAGGTGATGGCGGAACACGCGTGCCACGTCCGGCATGATCACCACCTCCGTCCGATGTCCCGGTGCCGCGTCTGCCGCTGACGGTAGGTCGCGCGCCGACGCGCCGAAAGCGATTTCCCCGGCGACGGCGCGGCGGCGGACCGCTAGGGTCGACGGGTGACCACGGATCCGCTCCTGTTGATGGGCGAGGTGGACGCGGCCACCAGCCGACTCCTGCGTACCGCAGCGTCCTTCGACGTCGCGGACCTGGCCGCCGCCTCGCTGCTGCCGGGCTGGACGCGCGGCCACGTGCTGGCGCATCTGGCCCGCAACGCCGACGGCTTCGTCAACCTGCTCACGGCGGCCCGCACCGGCGAGGCACTGCCGATGTACGCCTCGCTCGCGGCCCGCACCACCGACATCGAGACCGGCGCGGACCGCCCGCCCGCCGAGCACCTGGACGATCTACGGCGCACCGCCGACCTGTTCGCCGAGGCGGTCGCGGCGATGCCCGCGCAGGCCTGGGCGGCGACGGTGCAGGCCCGCAGGGGCCCGTGGCCGGCCGCGCTGCTCGTGTGGGGTCGGCTGCGCGAGATCGAGGTGCACCACCTCGACCTGGCCGCCGACTACCGACCCGCGCACTGGTCGGAGACGTTCGCCCACCGGCTGCTGCGCGAGGCGGCCAGCCATCACTCCACGGGTCCGACACCGCCGTCGTTGGTGCTACGCCCGGACGGCAGCGGGCACGAGGTGGTGATCGGGGACCGCGTCGACGCCCCGGTCGTCGCCGGCCCCGTGCCCGACCTCGCCGCCTGGCTGATCGGCCGTGCCGACGGCGGCTCGCTCTCCGTCACTCCCGACGGCCCCCTGCCTACTCCACCGGAATGGATCTAGAAAAGTCATGACTTATAGCGGAGACGTCACCCACGGCGGCCCGCCGGCCGTACGCGAGCTGGACGGGCTGACCATCAGCAAGCTGTCGGTGGGTCCGATGGACAACAACGCGTACCTGCTGCGCTGCACGGGCACCGGTGACCAGGTGCTGATCGACGCCGCCAACGAGGCGCCCCGGCTCCTGGAGCTGATCGGCGACGGTGGGCTCACCGCCGTGGTGACGACCCACCAGCACATGGACCACTGGGTGGCCCTGGAGGAGGTCGTCGCCAAGACCGGCGCGCGGGCCCTGGTGCACGCCGACGACGCGGACGGGCTGCCGATCGAGGCGGAACGTCTCGCCGACGGCGACACCGTGCCGGTCGGCGACTGCGCGCTGGAGGTCATCCACATCAAGGGGCACACCCCGGGGTCGATCGCCCTGCTCTACCGCGACCCGGCGGGCACCCCGCACCTTTGGACCGGTGACAGTCTTTTCCCAGGTGGTGTGGGAAACACGGAGCAGGACCCGGAGCGCTTCGCCGCTCTGATCGGCGACGTCGAGCACAAGCTGTTCGACAAGCTCCCGGACGACACCTGGTTCTACCCCGGCCACGGCAGGGACAGCACCCTGGGAGCGGAACGCCCAGCCCTCCCCCAATGGAAAGCAAGAGGCTGGTAACCAACCACACAGGGAACCAAACGCTGACCGTTCACCCTGAAGATCTCTCAACCCTCGGCGGACGCGGCACGACCGGACGGAACGGAACCCCGACGGGGGCGGGGCCTGCCGTGCCCGGCGCAGGGATCAAGCCTGACCGCCCGGAGCCGGGCACGGCAGGCCCCGCCCCCACACCGCAACCACCGACCCAGAAGAACCCTCAACCAGCAACAACGAACAACCGCCGCCGCGCCCCCAACAGCACGACGGAAGCCAGCACCATCCCGACCCCCATGGTCACCAGCAGCGGGCTGGGCTGCCCCGGCAGCAGCCCGGCCAGCGATCGGGATGCCGTGCCCAGCGCGAGGTAGAGACCGGCCCAGGCGGCGGCGCCGAGCGTCGCGCAGCCGAGGAATCGCCGGTACGACATCCGCAGCCCGCCGGCGGCCAGCGGAAGCAGCGCGTTGAACACGGGCAGGAACGGCGCGACGATCATCATCCGGCCGCCACCGCGACGCAGGATCCCCTCCGCGGCCGACCAGCGCGGCTCACCGATCCAGCCGCCGATCCGGCTGTGTCGCAGCCGCTCGGCGTAGCGGCGGCCGATCAGGAAGCTCAGCGACCAGCCGGCCAGGCAGCCGACCAGTACCGCGGTGAAGGTCGCCAGCCCGGTGGTCGGGCGGCCCACCCCGACGGCGGCCAGGATCGCCACGTCGCCGGGGATCAGGACACCCAGCAGGGGTACGGCGTCGAAGAGCATGACGAGGCCGAGCGCACCCATCAGCAGCAGAACGGGTAGTTCGCCGATTTGTGCCAGCCATTGCGTCATGCCTCGTACGCTATGGCCGCCGGACCACTTCGGACATCCGGTTCCAGCCCCCAGGCCCCCCTGGTATCGGTCTCGGGGTCGTCCCTGAGGCGGTGTCCGCGCTCAGACGGGTCGCAGCACCTGCACCCGGCGCAACGACGAGTCGACCGAGGGTTCGGTGGTGGGTACCGGATAGTCGGCGAGGACCGTCAGGCGGTCCGCCGGTAGGTGCCCTCGGCCGGGGTCACCGACCAGCACGTCGGCGCCCCGGGCGGCGGCCCTCTGCAGGAAGGGCAGCATCTTCTCGGCCATCGCGCGGTCGTAGAAGACGTCTCCGGCGACCACCAGGTCGGCCTCCGCGTCGGTGCCGTCGAGCAGGTCGTCCCCGGTGACGTCGACGTCGACCCGGTTGGCCCGCGCGTTGAGGGTGACGGCGGCGACGGCGTACGGGTCGATGTCGTTGGCGACCACCTCCGCGGCGCCGGCGAGCGCGGCGGCGATGGCCACCAGTCCCGAGCCGGCGGCGAGGTCGAGGACCCGACGTCCGGCGGCCAGCTCGGGGTGGTCCAGGAGGTGCCGGGCCAGGGCCTGGCCGCCGGCCCAGGCGGACGCCCAGTACGGCGCCGGCAGGGCGTGCCCGGCGGCTGCCTCCATCCGAGCCCAGAAGACGATCGCGTCCTCGGCCAGGTACAGCCGCACCTCGGGGACGAACGGGGTGGGCACCAACCGGAGCCGGTCCAGGCCGGCGCCGGGCGCGTCGATCTCGCGCTCCAGCTCGGTCAGCACGTCGGCTGCGGCACCCCTCATCGGCGCAAGCATGCCCCAGCGGCGGGTGGTCGGGGCAGGTTTCACGTGCCGGCGCGCAGAGTTCACCCGAGTTCACACGAAGACCTACGGCACTTCGGCCAGCGGATTGGGGTTTCGCCCGTTACTGTCGGACAGGTACGGGCGATCATCGGCCAGAGGCCGAGGGTCAGCCGCTTTGAACAGGGAGAGATGCATGGCAACCGGCACGGTTAAGTGGTTCAACTCGGAAAAGGGCTTCGGTTTCATCGAGCAGGACGGTGGAGGGCCGGACGTGTTCGTCCACTACTCCGCCATCGCCTCGAGCGGCTACCGGGAGCTCAACGAGGGCCAGAAGGTCGAGTTCGAGGTGACCCAGGGGCAGAAGGGTCCGCAGGCGGACAACGTCCGCCCGATGTAGCTCCGTGCCGGTGACGGCGGCCGGTCTCCGGCCGCCGTCGCAGCGCACTCAAGACGCCGCCGGGGCGGCGGGCAGGTCCCGCCGCCTCCGGATCGGTCCGATCAACAGAATCAACGGGGTGACCGCCAACCAGGCGGTCATCACGACAATTGCCGTCGCGACGCCGTAGCGCGCGCCGAGGGCTCCGGCGAGCACTGCCGCGAGCGGGATCGTGCCGTAGTTGAGCAGGTGCATGCTCACCGTCACCCGGCCGAGCAGGTGGTGCGGCGTGTAGGTCTGCCGGAAGGCGCCCTTGACGACGTTGCCGATGGCCACCCCCAGGCCGATCAACAGGCCGCCGAGGGCTGGCCAGGCCAAGCCGATGCCGGGTGTGCCGAGCGGGATGAGCAGGGCTGGCGGGCCGGTGAACACCCCGGCGATCAGCAGTGCCCGCGCGGTGCCACAGCGCCGGCCCAGCGTGGTGGCGAGCAACGCCCCGATGATCCCTCCGGCGCTCATCACGGCGATCAGGACGCCCACCAGACCCGGTTCGAGACGCAACTCACGGACCAGGAAGACCACGAGGACGGCCTGGTAGCCGGTCAGCCCGATGTTGCTGGCCGCGCCGAAGACCGTCAGCACCCGCAGGTACGGGTCCCGGGCGACGAAACGCAGCCCTTCGGCGATGTCGCGGCGCAGTGAGCGGGACCGGTCCTCCCGGCGTGCGCGTGGTTCGACGGTGCGGATCCGCAGGAGGCACACCGCGGAGACCAGGAAGCTGATCGCGTCCAGCAGCAGCGCGGTGACCGCACCGATGAGCTGGGCGATCAGACCTGCGACGCCGGGTCCGACGACATAGCTCGCGGTCTGGGTGGCGTGCAGCTTCGCGTTGCCCTCCGGCAGTTGCTCGGGTCGCAGCAGCACCGGGAGGTACACCTGGTCGGCGGTTTCGAAGAAGACCCGGGCGACGCCGGCGCTGAGCGCCACCACCAGCAGGTGCGTCACGGTGAGCCGGTCGAGTGCGGCGGCGAGCGGCACGGTGAGGAACAGCAGCGCGCGGAACAGATCGCAGGCCACCATCACGGGTCGGCGGGGCAGCCGGTCCACCCAGGCGCCGGCGGGCAGGCCGATCAGCAGCCAGGGCAGCCAGGCCGCGGCGGTGAGCACCGCCACCTGGAAGGTGCCGGCGTCCAGGACGGCGACCGCGACCAGGGGCAACGCGACTGTGGTGACGTTGCTGCCGATGCTGCTGACCGTCTGGCCGGTCCAGAGCAGCCGGAAGTCCCGGTGCCGCAGCAGGCCACCGGCCTGGCGGACGGGGGTCGGGTGGCTGCGGGTGGTGGCGGTCACGGTCGCGCCGGCACGCCGTGGACGAACACGAAGACCGGTCGGCGCTCGGCGTGGTCGTCGGGCAGGTCCCGGTTGGCCCAGCGGGAGAGGATGCCGATCATCTCGCGGCTCAGCTCGGCCAGTTCCTCGGGCGTGAGGCGCAGCCAGTGGTCCGTGGAGAACGCGGCGTCGTGCCAGGATGCCTGCTCAGCCTCGTCGGCGGCGTGCCAGGCTCGGGCCAGGGCGACGTGCCGGTCGAGGTTGAGCGAGGTGGCGGCGTCGGCGACCGCTCGGGCGGCCGGGTCGGCGTCGAAGTCGGTGTTGGACCAGCGCACTCCTCGGGTGACGAGCCGCCACCACCGCTCCCGCCGGTCGCGGGCCAGCTCGGGAGCCTCGGTGACCAGGTTCGCGGCGGCGAGGACCTTGAGGTGGTGGCTGACGTTCGCCGGCGCCTGGTCGGTGCGCTCGGCGAGCAGGCCGACGGTCGAGGGCCCGTGCACCTTGAGCACGTCCATCAGCCGGCGACGCAGCGGGTGGGCCAGGGCGGCCAGCACCCGCGAGTCGGTGACGTGGCGTACGTCGGGGGTCTCCATACCGCCACCATGGCATCCGCAACAGCCGTTGCGCAACGGTTATTGCTCAACAGATGTTGCGGATGGGGGTGCGGAGAGGGGCGACCCGGCGGCTACGGACCGCCCCTCCGCTCAGGCGACCATCCGGCGGGACAGCTCGTCGGCGACCTGTTTGGCGACGGTGGGCGGAATGGCCGCGGCGATCTTCTCCGGCGTCAGCCCGGCCAGGGCGCCCTCGATGATCGCCGTCTCATCGGTGAAGTCCTTCGCGGCCAGTGCGTTCAGCGTGCTCTGCAGGGCGGTGAGCTGTTTCGTCATCGCCTGCAGGTTCCAGTTGCCGGCCACCGGGGCGCCGGTGTCGTCCCGACCCTCCGCCATCCGGGTGTAGATCTGGCCGATCGGGTTTCGGCCGTCCAGCACGGTGAGGTTCGTGTGGACCGTGGCCAGCCAGTTGTGCTCTTCGGGGGTCATGTCGTCGTCCTCCAGGAGTCCGATGGAACTGAGGTAGCGGCGGAACAACGGCCGTTGGTCGCGACCCGCCTTGATGGCGTCACGGAAGAAGCTGAAGTGGGTGTGCCAGCGGTGCGAGCTGTCGCCGGTGCTGCGCTTGCCGAGGCGGTCCCACCGCTTCACGGTCGAACCGTCGGGGCTGTAGATGATCTCGCGGAGGTCCCGGGTGTCGGCGGCGTTCGCGACGCACTGGGCCACGCACCAGAGCGAGAAACTCCTCATGGTGTGCGTACGGCCAGCGGAGCGGACCTCGAACTGGCCGACGTCCAGCGCCGCCGCGTCCAGGGTCAGTCCGGCTCGGTCCCGGGGTGACTCGACGACCGAATAGTCGTTCGTGACCACCCGGTCCGAGCCGCAGTGATAGCCGCCGCGGTGGTCCGGGTCGCCGACGATGCCAACCTCGTCCGGCTCCAGGTCGGCGGCGCGGACAGTCTTCGGGTCGACGTTCAGGTGGGTGAGGAGAAGGCTTCGGACGGCCAATAGGTTTGCCGGGGCCCGTGTCATGGGGTCCCCCTCTCGGATAGGGCGGGGACCGGGTACGACGTCACACCGCGTACGCGGTGTTGGGCTTCGGGCGATCCCGGTCGGCTTGCTGCACGGCACCGGGCGGTACACCAACCATAGCCCGCATTATCGATGAATGCCCAGCTCAGGAGGGTTCTTTTTAGATTGAGGGTGCCGTCGGGGCTGAGTGGACGATCGGCAACAGCAGCGCCGACGGGTGAGCGGGGTCGTGGAGCACCTGCCGCCAACCGGCACGCAGCGTCACCGCCGTACCGAGCGGTTCCCCGGTGCCGGGGTTGCGCGCCCACCGGGGATGGGCGCCACCGGCGATCTGCACCCGCAGCCGGTGCCCGGTGGCGAACCGGTACGCGGTCGGCCAGAGCGCCACCGGGACCCGCCGCACCCCGGACGGGTCGGCGGGGAAGCGTTCGGGGGTCACCCGCACCAGACCGTCGCACACGTTCCACGAGCGACCGCGGCGGTCCACGTCGCACAGCCGCACGAAGACGTCCAGGTACGGCAGCTCACCACGGACGTGGATCTCGGCGCGTACCGGACCGATCACCTCGATCGGGCCGGCCAGCGGGGCGCTGGTGTAGGTCAGCACGTCGGGGCGGGCTTCGACCTGCCGATTGTCCACCGGGCCGGCTTGCTTGGCGACCAGCAGCGGCCCACCCACCGACGGGGTGGGGTCGGCCGGGTCGTACCGGAACTCGTCCGGCGTCGACGCGAGCGGCGGGCGGACCGCCAGCTCACCTCCCGGATGCAGGTGCCAGGCCGTCTCGACAGTCGAAGGTGGCCAGTCCGGCAGGTCCCGCCAGCCGCCGCCGGGCCCACCCACGTGCAACCGGACCGGGGCGGCCCCGACCCGGCGCGCCCGCCGGCCGGCCGGTGGCGCCGCCGTCAGGTGCTCGTCCAGCCAGGCCAACCCCTCCCGCAGGGCGGCTACGAACAGCCCCGGGCTGCCGTGTGTCCAGGGGCCGACGACGAGGCGTGGCCGCGTGCCGGCGGCGCGCAGCGTGGCGTAGTCGTCGAGTTGGGCGGGCAGGAAGATGTCGTGCCAACCGCTGACCAGGACCACCGGCGCCCGCACCCGGGCCACCCGGTCGGCGAAGACGCGCTCGCGCCAGTACGCCGCCTCCGGGGTGTGGTGGCGCAGCCACTCCTGGAAGAACGGGATGGTCACGCCGGTGGCCACCCGGTCGGCGTCCGCGAGCGGCAGGTGCGCCAGCGCGGCGGCCAGCCGGGGCTGGCCCCGCTTGAGTTCCCACTGGCGGGCCAGCCATCCGACGTTCTGCGCGTGCAGCAGCTCCGCCCAGGTCAGCACGGTGTCCAGGGCGAAGGACTCCCCCGCGTACGTCGAGTCCCGGGTGGCCGAGGCGGTCACCACCGCGACCATCGCGCGCAGCTCGGCACCGGCGTCGGCGGCCAGCGCCCACTGCGCGAAGCCCTGGTAGCTGACCCCGAACATGCCGAGCTGGCCGGACCACCAGGGCTGGCGACGCAGCCAGTCCAGGGTGTCCACTCCGTCGTCGCGCTCGTGCACGAGCGGTGCGAAGGTGCCACCGGACCCTCCGGTGCCCCGGCAGTCCTGGATCACCGCGTGCCGACCCCGCGCGGCGAGCAGCCGGCCGAGCAGCCGCAGTGGTCCGCCCCGCCCGTACGGGGTGCGGATCAGCACGGTCGGCGCGCCGCGCACCGCCGCGGCGTAGTGGTCGGTACGCAGCACCACACCGTCGCGGGTGCGGACCGGGATGTCGCGGGTGACCCGTACCGGGCCGGGACGGGTCGGCGACAACCGCAGCGCGACGGCCGCGAGGCGGGTGACCAGCCGGGCCGGCACGGCTCAGCCCGTCGGCGGGCGGGGCGACCCGGGCCGGGCGGCGCGCACCGCGTCCCGGTGCCCCCGCAGCGACTCGCTCATCTGCGCCATGAACCGGTGCACCACCTCCAGCTCGCCGTCGTCGAAGCGGGCCATCACCGTGTCGGTACGCGCGCCCAGCGGCTGGAAGAACTGCATGGCCAGGGCCGCTCCCTGGTCGGCGAAGTGCAGCAGCACCTTGCGCCGGTCGACGGTGTCCCGGTCCCGGCGGATGTGACCGGCCCGCTCCAGCCTGTCGATCAGGGCGGTGACCGAGCCGGAGGAGAGATTGAGCTGCTCACCGAGGCGGCCGGGGGTGATCGGGTCACCGAGCAGTTCGGCGTCCATCACCGCGATCAGGGCCTGGAGGTCGGTCGGGTTGAGGCCGTGCAGGTTGGCGAAGGCGTGGCCGACCTGCTGGGCGTCCACCGCGTACCGCCGGAGGTTGTTGGTGATCTCCGCGACCAGCTGCTCGCGGCGCGTGTCGCGCCGCCGGTACATGCCGTGAGTCGCCACCTCGCGCCGCTCTTCCCGTCGTCGGTCTCCCGGGTTGCAGCATAGAACAGCCCTCGATAATCTCGGCTATCAAGATACTCGGCTGCCGAAGGACTTTGGGGTCATCTGATGTCTGTGTTCACCGGGGTCGCGCGCGGCCGGCTGGCCGCCTGGCTCACCGTGGCCGCGGCGATCGTCGTCGGCGCGGTCGTCTTCGGAACGCCCCAACCGGACAACCCGGCCCCGGTCTCCGCCACCGGCCTGTCGGTGCGGTGGCAGTCGACACAGGTGGAACGCCTCCAGGAGCAGTTGCCGTCCAGCGAGGTCCAGCCGGCCATCGTGGTGGTGAGTCGAGGCGACGGCGGGGCGCTGAGCGAGGCCGACCGGGCCGCCGTCACCGCCCGCGCCGGCGACCTGGGCCGCTTCGCGGTGGGTGGACGGGTCAGTCCCCCGCAGCTCTCCCCGGACGGGGCGGTCGCGCTCGTCGCCGTGCCAGTGGACACCAGCGGTGGTCAGGACGAGGTCACCGGCACTGTCGACGAGCTACGCGCCGCGCTGGGCGACCTGCCCGGCGAGCTGAACGCCGAGGTGACCGGCGCACCGGCCTTCACCGCCGACCTGTCCTCGGTGTTCGACGGGGCCGACGTCACCCTGCTCGCGGTGACCGCCGCCGTGGTGGCGCTGCTGTTGCTGATCACCTACCGCAGCCCGTTCCTGTGGATCGTGCCACTCGTCGTGGTCGCCGCCACCGAACAGCTCACCCTGCGCGCGGTCGACGCCATCGTGCCGGCCGTCGGCATCAACCTCCAGCAGGGCCAGGTCACCGGCATCGCCAGCGTGCTCGTCTTCGGCGCCGCCACCGACTACGCGCTGCTGCTCATCGCCCGCTACCGCGAGGAACTGCGGCGCGAGCAGGACCGGTACGCGGCGATGCGCGCCGCGTTGCGCCGTACCGCCGAGCCCATCCTCGCCAGCGGCGGCACCGTGGTGCTCGGTGTCCTCACCCTGCTGCTCAGCGAGCAGGAGACGAACCGGGCCCTCGCCGTGGCCTGCGCCACGGGTGTGGTCTTCGCCATGCTCTCGGCGCTGTTCGTGCTCCCCGCCGTGCTGGTGCTCCTCGGCCGCGGCCTGTTCTGGCCGTTCGTGCCCCGCGTCGGTGGCCCGGCCCGGGAGGGACGGCTCTGGGGCCGGCTCGGCACCGCCGTGCAACGCCGCCCGGTGGTGGTCGCGGTGCTGGCCACCCTGCTGCTCGGCGGTCTGGCGCTGGGTGGGCTCGGGATCCGCACCGGCCTGTCCGAGACCGAACAGTTCCGGGCCGAGCCCGAGGCGGTGACCGGGGCGCAGACCCTGGCCCGCGCGTTCCCCGCCGGCAGCACCCAGCCGGTGGCGGTGCTCACCAACCCGGCGGCGGCGCGGGCCGTCACCGAGGCCGCCACCGCCGTGCCCGGGGTCGCCTCGGCACGCCCCGGCGACGCCGGTGACGCCGTCGCCCAGGTCGACGTCGTCCTGGACGCCGAACCCGGGACCACCGCCTCGGACCGCGCCATCGAGGCCCTGCGCGAGGCGGTCGCCGCCGTCCCCGATTCCGCTCCGCCCGCCGCGGCCGGCGCCGACACGCCATCCGGGGCGATCGTCGGTGGCTCCGTGGCCGCCACCTACGACTCCGACGAGGCCAACGACCGCGACCTGCGACTGATCCTGCCGATCATCCTGTTGCTCGTCGGCGCCGTGCTCGTGCTGCTGCTGCGCGGCCTGCTCGCTCCGCTGCTGCTGGTGCTCACCGTGATCGCGTCGTTCTTCGCCAGCCTCGGCGCGGCGTGGCTGCTCTTCGACCACGTGCTGGGCTTTCCCGCGCTGGACAGCGGTGTGCTGCTGCTCGCGTTCGTGTTCCTGGTGGCGCTCGGGGTGGACTACAACATCTTCCTGGTCACCCGGGCCCGGGAGGACGCGCGCGGCGCGGGCACCCGCGACGGGATGCTCTCCGCCCTGCGGGTCACCGGCGGGGTGATCACCAGCGCCGGAGTGCTGCTCGCCGCGGTCTTCGCCGTCCTCGGCGTGCTGCCGCTGATCACGCTGACCCAGATCGGCATCATCGTCTGCATCGGCGTGCTGCTGGACACCCTGCTGGTGCGCACCGTCCTCGTGCCGGCGCTGGCGTTCCTGCTCGGAGACCGCTTCTGGTGGCCCGGCCGGATCACCCCGGACCAGCCGGCCGACAGCCCGGCGTCGCCGGAGCCGGTCGCCGCCCGCGACTGACCGGCACGCGCCCGGGGCCATGGCGACACCGGCACGGCCCCGCCCGCGATCAGTAACCCAGGCAGACGCACTCGGTCATCAGCGCCCGCACGTTGCGCACGTACGACGGGTTGGGGATGGCCAGGGGCTGGCCCTCCTGCGCCACCGCGCCGTGTCCGGCGTTGTACGCGGCGATGACCGCGTTGAGCAGGCAGGAATTCAGCTCGGCCCCACACAGCGCCGGGTCGAGGCGGAAGTCCGACCCGAAGTACATGTCACCGATGTACTTCGTGGCCCAGGCCAGGTAGGTGGCCCCGAGGAAGGCGTTGTCCCGGTAGTCGTCGATCTGGTAGCTCTGCTCGAAGCGCTGGTTCATCCAGGTCGCGGTGTTCGGCATCACCTGCAGCAACCCCACGCCGCCGTCGCAGGCGTAGATGTTGGACTGCCAGCCGCTCTCCTGCCACGCGGTGGCCTTGAGCAGGCCGAGTGGGATCTTGATGTCCGGCGCGGAGACCGGCCAGTAGGAACGGGCAGCCGCGTCCGTCAACGCCGCCTTCGCCTCGGCCTGGGCTGCTTGAGTGCCCCGGTAGGTCGGCTTGCAGGAGCTCGGCACCGGCTTCGGCGGGGCCGGCGGGACCAGGGTCTCGGTGGGCGGTTTCGCCACCGCGAGCGGCTTCGGGGCCGTACGGGTCGGCTTCTTCTTCGGCTTCACGGTCGGGGACGGGGAGGCGCGACGGCTCGGCGCCGCACCCATCGACTCCACGGCGCTCACCGACGGGCTCGGCGCCTCGGTGACCTCCTCGGAGGAGGGATTCGCCGGCATGTCCGAGAACGCGACCGGGGCGTTCTGGTCCGGCGGGCTCTTCCCCTCGCCTGCGCACCCGGCCAGCACACCCGACACCAGCAGCCCGACGAGCACCGCAGCGCTCAGCCGATTGGTCAGTCGAACCATCGTGGTGCCTCCCCGTGTGACAGTCGTCGCACCCTAACAAGGTTCCACCGGCCGCCGGTGCCCCTGCGGCGGCGTCACCGCCTGGTCGTCCGGCTGCTCGAGATCACCCACGGCCCGGTCCCGGGTGGCCCAGGCGACCATGAACACCACGGTCCAGAGCACCCCGAGCAGCACCGCCGCGGCGGCCCCGCTCGCCGAGTCCAGGCCGAGGTAGAGCCGTGCGCCGCCGATCCCGAGCATCCCCGCGGCGGCGGTCGTCCACGCGGCCACCGCCACCGGCCAGCGGGCGCTGCGCGACACCAGCCAGGCCAGGGTGCAGAAACTCGCCGCGACCACGGCGTTCTGGGTCGAGAGCGCGGCCACCTCGCCGCCGCCCGGCGCGGTGCTGTGCGCGCCTGTCACCTCGGCGGCCACCGCCAACACCACGAGCGGCACGAACGCGCCCACCGTGCCGACCACGCTGAGCAGGTCCGCCCGCCAGGGTCGGTTGCGCCACGCCAGCACCGCCGCCACCAACCCCACCAGGGCGATCAACACCGACCCTCGTACCACCGACACCACGACCATCGTGGCTTCGGCGGCGTCCGGGGTACGCCGGGCGGCGAACCACCCCGCGATGGCGTCGTCGAGCGCGGCCAGCCCACTGTTGCGGATCACCAGGGCGAGCAGCCCGGCGATGGCGAGCCCGGCGGCGAAGAGCAGCAGGAGCCCGGCGGCCAGATTGAGCAGCAGCGTCCAGGCCGGTCCGATCCGCATGGCCACCAGGAAGAACAGCACCCCGTAGCGGGCGGTGAGCCACCGCACCGGGGGCAGCGCGCCGGCCCGGGACAGCAGCGCGCGGACCGGGTCGGGATTGCGACCCAGCCACCGGCCGACGAGCACGACGCCCAGCAGGCCGGCCAGCAGCAGCCCCGCCACGCCGGTGGCCCGGCCGAGCAGCCGGGAGACCGTGTCGTACGACTCACCGGCGAGGTGACCGAGCAGGACCGAGCCGCCCACCCAGGTCGCCACCCCGGCCAGGTTCCACGGTGCGAACCGCCGGTACGGCATGCCGGCCGCACCGGCCAACCGGGGCACCAGGGTGCGGGCGAAAGCCACCCAACGGGCCGCGAACACACCCCGCCCACCGAGCCGGGCGAGCATGGCATCGGCCCTGGCCCACCGCCGGGGACCGACCCGGTGACCCAGCCCGGCGCGCAGCCGGGGCCCGTAGCGCCGGCCGGCGCGGAAGGCCAGCCCGTCACCGAGAACCGCCGCGACGATCATCGCGAGCAACGCCGGTCCGAGCCGCAAGGTACCGTTGTAGGTGAGGAAGCCAACGAGCAGCAGGGTAGCCTCACCCGGCACGAGCAGGCCGAAGATCACCGCGGTCTCGCCCGCCACGATCAGCGCGGCGACCAGGTAGATCCAGAGGGCGGGCAGACTCTGCACCCAGGTCAGCAGGTCGTGCACTCAGGCCCCCGGAACACGGGAGTCAGCATGCCAGCCGGGGTAACCAGCCGGACAGCAGTTTCACCATAGATCAGGGGCACCTGGGGGTGACCCCGACGCGGCCTGCGCGAGCGCAGGCGGAAGGATAGAGGGTATGCAGCTTCGCACCGACCTCCGCAACGTCGCCATCATCGCTCACGTCGACCACGGCAAGACCACGCTTGTCGACGCCATGTTGCGGCAGGCCGGGGCGTACGGCGCCCGGGGCGAGAACACCGAGCGGGTGATGGACTCCGGTGACCTGGAGCGGGAAAAGGGCATCACGATCCTGGCCAAGAACACCGGCGTGCGGTACCTGCCGGCGGACGGCTCCGACCCGGTCACCATCAACATCATCGACACCCCCGGCCACGCCGACTTCGGTGGTGAGGTGGAGCGCGGCCTGACCATGGTCGACGGCGTGGTGCTGCTCGTCGACGCCAGCGAGGGCCCGCTGCCGCAGACCCGCTTCGTGCTGCGCAAGGCGCTGCGGGCCCGGATGCCGATCATCCTGGTGATCAACAAGGTGGACCGCCCCGACGCCCGGATCAAGGAGGTCGTGGACGACACCTACGAGCTCTTCCTCGACCTGGACGCCGACGAGGAGCAGATCGACTTCCCGATCGTCTACGCCTGCGCCCGCGACGGCATCGCCTCGCTGACCCAGCCCGCCGACGGTTCGGTGCCGGACGACAGCACCTCCCTGGAGCCGCTGTTCCGCACCCTGCTGGACACCATCCCCGCCCCCGCGTACGAGGACGGCGCGCCGCTGCAGGCGCACGTGACGAACCTCGACGCCTCGCCGTTCCTCGGCCGGCTGGCGCTGTGCCGGGTCCGACAGGGCACGATCAACAAGGGTCAGACGGTGGCCTGGTGCCGCACCGACGGCAGCACCCAGCGGGTCCGCATCTCCGAGATGCTGATGACCGAGGGCCTGGAGCGCAAGCCGGCCGACACGGCCGGACCGGGCGACATCATCGCCGTCGCCGGCATCCCCGAGATCATGATCGGTGAGACGCTCGCCGACGTCGAGAACCCGGTCGCGTTGCCGCTGATCACCGTCGACGAGCCGGCGATCTCGATGACCATCGGCACCAACACCTCGCCGCTCGTCGGCCGGCTCAAGGGCTCCAAGGTCACCGCGCGGATGGTCAAGGACCGGCTCGACAAGGAGCTGATCGGCAACGTGTCCCTGCGGGTCCTGCCCACCGAGCGGCCGGACGCCTGGGAGGTGCAGGGCCGCGGCGAGCTGGCGTTGGCCATCCTGGTCGAGCAGATGCGCCGGGAGAGCTACGAGCTGACCGTCGGCAAGCCGCAGGTGGTCACCCGGGTAATCGACGGCAAGACCTGTGAGCCGGTCGAGCGGCTGACCATCGACGCCCCGGAGGAATACCTGGGCGCCATCACCCAGCTCCTCGCGACCCGTAAGGGTCGGATGGAGCAGCTGGTCAACCACGGCACCGGCTGGATCCGGATGGAGTGGCTGGTCCCGGCGCGCGGCCTGATCGGCTTCCGCACCGAGTTCCTCACCGACACCCGGGGCACCGGCATCCTGCACCACGTCTTCGAGTCGTACGAGCCGTGGTTCGGCGAGCTGCGTACCCGCAACAACGGTTCGCTCGTCGCCGACCGGGCCGGCGCGGTCACCGCCTTCGCGATGACCAACCTGCAGGAGCGCGGTCAGCTCTTCGTCGAGCCCACCACCGAGGTGTACGAGGGCATGATCGTCGGGGAGAACTCCCGCTCCGACGACATGGACGTCAACATCACCAAGGAGAAGAAGCTCACCAACATGCGGCAGTCGACCTCCGACGAGACCGAGAAGCTGGTCCCGCCGCGCAAGCTCACCCTCGAGCAGGCCCTGGAGTTCTGCCGCGAGGACGAGTGCGTCGAGGTCACCCCTGCCACGGTGCGCATCCGCAAGGTGGTGCTCGACCAGCAGCTGCGGGGCCGGGCCACCGCCCGCCGCAAGCACGCCGGCTGACCCACCAGCACCCGACACCGGGCGCGTCGGCCGCTTGCGGCCGACGCGCCCGTCGTCTTTCCCCCGACGGGTACGCGAGCCCACCCTCGCTTGATCCGCTACGGTCACCGGCATGACCTGGGATGATCTCGACGCCCACCTGGACCAGGTGCCCGGCACCGTCTCCGCGTACGTGGGGCGGCTCGACGCGCCGCCGACCTGGACCCGCCACCCGGACGCCGGCCACTACGCCGCGAGCACCATGAAGGTGGCGGTGCTCGCCGCCCTGCACCGGGCCGCCGAGGCGGGCACGCTGGACCTGGACGCCCCGGTCCCCGTGGTCAACGAGTTCGACTCCGCGCAGTCCGGCGCGCCCCGCTTCTCCTGCGCGCAGCCCTACGACAACGACGACGCCGTCTGGGACCGGCTGGGTGGCACGGCGTCGCTGCGCTGGCTGGCCGAGCGGATGATCGTGCGGTCCAGCAACCTGGCCACCAACCTGGTCATCGGACACGTCGGGTTGCCCGCCGTCGCCGAGGTGTGGGCGCTGGCCGGTGCCCGCGGCAGCGGCACGGGCCGGGGCATCGAGGACTTCGCCGCCCGCGCGGCTGGCATCACCAACACGGTCACCGCCGCCGACCTGGCCGCCCTGCTCGGCGCGCTGGCCACCGGGGCCGGCGCCCCGGGCCGGCTCGCCTCGCCGGCGGCCTGCTCGGCCATGCTGGACGTCCTGCTCGCGCAGGAACACCGGGAGGACCTGGCCGCCGGCCTGCCCGAGGGCACCCGCATCGCGCACAAGAGCGGTTGGGTACGCGGTGTGCGCCACGGGGTCGGCGTGGTGCTGCCCGCCGACGCCCCGCCGTACCTGATCGCCGTCTGCACCACCACCGACCCGGCCGGGGGCGACGACCAGGTCGAGGACGACGCCTGCCTGCTGCTCGCGGACATCTCGGCGCAGGTCTGGGCCGCCCGCCACCAGCTCTGACCCGACAGTCTCGGCGGCGAGGACAGCGCCACCGACTGCGGCTACCGAAATGCGGGCTGGTGCACCGCCCTTCAGGGCGGTGGTGAGAGCCCGCGCGGGAGGCCGTCAAGGCCCGAGCGTGCCCTGGGCCGGACGGTTCTGTTGCTCGATGTACTGCCGCAGGACGCTCAGGGATGCCCCGCCGAGGGAGCCGGCGAAGTACGACGCCGACCACAGGTGGTTGGCGCGGTAGTAGTGGCGGGCGAGGTCAGGGAACTCTTGGCGCGGCCGCCGGCTGGACACACCCTTGAGAGAGTTGACCAGCTTCGCCAGGGCGAGCTTGGGTCGGAATTTCACCAGCAGATGGACGTGGTTCTCCTCGCCGTTGAACTCGACCAACTCGGTCTAGAAGTGGGCGCACACCGTCCGCATGATGTCCTAGGTAGGCTCGATCCGTGCAGCTTCGGTACAACTACCGGCTCTACCCGGATGCCGTCCAGCGCGAGGCGCTGGCGAAGGCGTTCGGGTGCGCGCGGGTGGTGTTCAACGACGGGCTGCGCGTGCGACAGGAAGCACACGAGGCTGGCCTGCCGTACCCGACGGACGCCGAGCTGTCCAAGCGGGTTACCGCGGCCAAGTTGACCCCACAGCGGGCGTGGCTGGGTGAGGTGTCGTCGGTGGTGTTGCAGCAGGCCCTCGCTGACCTGAACAAGGCCTACCGCACCTTCTTCGCCTCGCTCTCGGGCAAGCGCAAGGGTCGTAAGGTCGCTCCTCCCCGGTTCCGGTCCCGTAAGGACAGCCGGCAGGCGGTCCGGTTCACCGCCAACGCCCGGTTCAGGGTCCTCGACAACGGTCGACTGCGGTTGCCGAAGATCGGCGACCTGGAAGTCCGTTGGTCGCGGGAGTTGCCGGCTGCCCCGACGTCGGTGACGGTGGTCCGAGACGCCGTCGGTCGGTACTTCGCCTCGTTCGTGGTGCAGACCGTCGACCAGCCGTTGCCCGAGCTGAACTCGGAGGTCGGCATCGACCTGGGGTTGACGCACTTCGCAGTGATGTCCGACGGGACGAAGGTGACCGCGCCAAAGTTCCTGCGCCGGGCAGCCCGCAAGCTGCGCCGATTGCAGCAGGGCTTGTCCCGCAAGCAGCGGGGCAGCAAGAACCGCAAGAAGGCCGTCCGGAAGGTCGCCCGCGCGCACGCGAAGGTGGCCGACACCCGGCGGGACTGGCAGCACAAGCTTTCGACGCAGATCATCCGCGACAACCAAGCGGTGTTCGTCGAGGACCTGTGCGTGACCGGTCTGGCCCGGACACGGTTGGCGAAGTCGGTGCACGACGCTGGGTGGTCGCAGTTCGCGGCCATGCTGGAGTACAAGGCCGCCCGGCGCGGGCGCACCTTCGTCCGGGTAGATCGGTTCTTCCCGTCGACGCGCATGTGCTCGGACTGCGGCCGGATCAACGACAAGATGGCGCTCAATGTCCGGACGTGGGGCTGCCCATGCGGCAGCCTGCACGACCGAGACGTGAACGCCGCCAAGAACATCAGGGCCGCCGGACGGGCGGACCTCAACGACCGTCGAGCGCAGATAAGACCGGCACCCGTGCCGGCACCGCGCAGAGAAGCGGTTACCCACCGGGAGCTTGCCCCTCCGGGGGTGTAACAGACCGGAATCTCCGCCCTTCAGGACGGAGAGGACGTCAACTGGCGGCCTTCACTCGGCACGGTGCCGCGACCGCGCTGCGCCGCACGCCGCTGGTCGCGGTTCCCCTGGGGTACGCGACGCTGACCGTCGTCGCCCTCACCTGGATGTGGACGGGGCTGATCGACGTCGGGCTGGCCGTACCGGTGGCCGCCTACGCGGTAGCGCTGGCCGCCATGGCGAGCACCGCCGCCACCCAGGGCTGGCGGGTCGGCCTCGGCGCCGCGCTCTTCCTCGGCTCCGACCTGTTGATCGCCGCCGGGGTGGCCGGGGTGGCCCAGCCACCCGGCGCGCCGGTGCTGGTCATGGCGACCTACGCCGCCGGCCAGGCGCTGATCGTCACCGGCCGCGCCGCCCGCACCGGCACACCCACCGGCGCGCCGGTCACTCCAACAGGTGCGCCCGCAACGCGCTGAGGGTTTCGTCGGTCAACCCCAACCCGTCGCGCAGGTACGCGTCGAACGAGCCGTGCACCCGGCGCACCTCGTCGTAGCCGGCGTCGAGGTACTCGGCGCGGACCTCCAACACCGGCAGCACCGCGTCGACGTCCAGCTCGGGATTCCGCCGACGCATCGCCTCGACGATCACCGCCCGCAGGCTCTCGGTGAGCTCGTTGTTGCGCAGGTAGTCGGCGCGGACCGCCGCCTCGTCCACCCCGAGCGCCGTCAACAGGATGACGGTCAGCCACCCGGTGCGGTCCTTGCCGGCGGAGCAGTGGTAGACCATCGGCAGGTTCTCCGGCCGCGTGGCCAGCCGTACCGCCTCGGCGAAGCCGACCCGAGCCGACTCCCCGGTGACGAACCACCGGTAGATGGCCGCCATCGCCCCCGCCGTGCCCTGTCGGGCCAACTCCGCGTACGCGTCCAGGTCGTGGCCCAGCAGCACCGCCGAGACGTACGTGAAGACCGGGTGCTCCGG
Source organism: Micromonospora sp. NPDC049175 (assembly GCF_043197345.1). Classification (NCBI taxonomy): domain Bacteria; kingdom Bacillati; phylum Actinomycetota; class Actinomycetes; order Micromonosporales; family Micromonosporaceae; genus Micromonospora; species Micromonospora sp. NPDC049175. The sequence goes on from NZ_JBICSY010000001.1 coordinate 999,843, forward strand.
GTCGTGCACCGGAAGGCACACCAGCCGCGGCTCGCCGGCCAGCCGATCCGCCGGGGCGACCGCGATCTCCGCGGGGGCGCGCAGATCCAGCACGCACGCCGGCCCCAGCTTCGCCAGCACCGGCAGGTCCTCGTCGGTCAGCCGACCCAGCGCCGGAGTCCGGATCAGCTGTCCCACCCGGACCCGCCGGCCGCCGGCGCCGACCAGCCCACCCAACTCACGCGCGTTCGGTGCGCCCACCAGCTCCCAACTCTGCCCGGTCATCCGGTCCCCCATCCTGCCGCGTGCCTGCGTATAGGGTGCCTCACATGACGATCTCGGAGGTACGCACCCACCGGGTTTCTGCCCCCTTACACACCCCGTTCGTCACCGCGCTGCGCCGTACCACCACAGTGGACACGCTCGTCGTCGAACTCGTCGACACCGACGGTCGGTCCGGCTTCGGCGAGGCGCCCCAGGTCTGGCAGGTCACCGGTGCGTCGGTCGCCGGCGCGCGGGCGTGCGTAGGCGAACTGCTCGGTCCGCGGTTGATCGGTCGTGACCCGGACGACCTGGTGACCCGGTGCGCCGACGTGCAGCGCGCGGTGGCGGGCAACGAGGCGGCGAAGGCGGCGGTGGACGTCGCCCTGCACGACCTCGCCGCCCGACGGCTGGGCGTACCCCTGGTGCGGTTGCTCGGGGGCACCTCGCTGCGGGTCCCGACGGACGTCACCCTGGCGGCGGGCGACGCGGTGGACCTGGCGGCGGCGGCGCGGCAGCGGCAGGCCGACGGGTTCGGCGTGCTCAAGGTGAAGGTCGGCACCGACGCGAGCACCGACCTGGACCGGGTACGCGCCGTCCGCGCGGCCGTCGGCCCCGGGGTTCGGATCCGGCTGGACGCCAACCAGGGCTGGTCGCCCCGGGAGGCGGTCCGGGTGATTCGTGGCATCGAGGACGCCGGGCTCGACGTGGAGTTGGTCGAGCAGCCGGTGCCCCGCTGGGACCTGGACGGGCTGGCTTGGGTCAGCGACCGGGTGTCCGTGCCGATCCTGGCCGACGAGGCGGTCTTCGGGGTCCGCGACCTGGTGGAGGTGATCCGCCGTCGGGCCGCCGACCTGGTCAACGTCAAGCTGGCCAAGTGTGGCGGGCTGCACCCGGCGCGTACCCTCCTCGACCTGGCCTCCGCCCACGGGCTCGGCACGGTTGTCGGTTCGATGATGGAGAGTCAGGTCGGCATCGGGGCGGCGGCGAGCCTGGTCGCCGCGTACGGCACCACAGCGGTCAGCGACCTGGACGCCGCCTGGTGGCTGGCCTGGTCGCCGGTGCAGGGCGGGATACGGTACGACGGGGCTACCGTGGTGCTGCCGAACGCCCCCGGCCTGGGCATCTCCGGGCTGGCTGAAGCTAAGGTGCAGGCTCGCGCTTGATGAGTGTTGTTTTCTTTCATAGGGTTCCCTGGACAACCGACTCGATCTGGGGGTTGACGTGGAGCTGCAACCGGGCCGCGAGGCCGTCGTTCGCGTCGCGGTGGCAACACTGTGGACCTCGCCCGAGGCGGTCCGTCCGGTCGATCGCCCGGCGCTGACCGCCGGCGCCGACATCCTGGCCTGGGTCTCCGGTCTCAGCACCGAGCAGCAGGTCGGCGACTGTGTGCTGAGCCAACTCCTGCTCGGCGAGCGGGTCCTCGTCAGCGAGCTACGACCGGACGGCTGGGCCCGCGTCGTCGCCGTCGAGCAGCCGGCCGCCAAGCTGGACCCGCGCGGCTACCCGGGCTGGCTCCCCGCCGACCAACTGGCCGCGGTCGACCCGGTCACCCGCACCGACGCCCAGGTGGTGGTGGACGCCACGGTCACCGCGCTGCACGCCGCCCCGGGCGGGCCTGTGGTGTTGCCCGGCGTCGTCGTCGGCACCCGCCTGGTGCCGACCGGCCCCGCCCGCGACGACTGGCGGCCGGTGCACGCCCCGGGGCAGGCCGCGCCGCTCTGGCTGCCCGACAGCCACCTGGTCCCGGCCTCGGCCGCCGCGCCGACCGCCGAGCAGGCGCTCGCGGTGGCGCAGCGGCTGCTGCACGTGGCCTACATCTGGGGCGGTCTCTCCGCGCACGGCATCGACTGCTCGGGGCTGGTGCACCTGGCCTGGCGGCGGTTCGGGGTGCTGCTCCCCCGCGACGCCGACGACCAGGCCGTCGCCACCACCCCGCTGGCGTTGGGGGCGGAGCGCCCCGGTGACCTCTACTTCTTCGCCCGACCCGGCCGCAAGATCCACCACATCGGCATCGTCACCGCCCCACCCGGGGCCGGCGGCGAGCGGCGGATGCTGCACGCCTGCTACCGGCGGCGGCGGGTCATCGAAGAGCCACTACCGGCCGATCGGACCGCCACGCTCGTCGGCGCACACCGGGTCTGACGGCGGGGGTCATCCTCGGCTGATCGGCGCGCACCGGGGTCGGACCGCCAGGGCATCCGCCGCTGGTCAACGCGCACCGGGGTCGGACCGCCAGGACATCCGCCGCTAGTCGGCGCGCGCACCGGGTGGGGACCGGCCGGGCGCATCGGGGCGCCCGGCCGGTCTCCGGTCAGCGACGGGCGTCGGCCAGCTCGCGGCGCCGGTCCCGGGAGGACTTGATCAGGCTGGCGGCGGTGGCGATGCCCAGGGTGCCGAGGATGACAAGCAGCGACAGCCAGATCGGGATGTGCGGTGCCCAGCCGACGTGCTCGCCACCGTTGATGAACGGCAGTTGGTTGTCGGCCAACGCCTCCAGCACCAGCTTGACGCCGATGAAGCCGAGCACGACGGCCAGGCCGTAGCTCAGGTAGATCAGGCGGTCGAGCAGGCCACCGAGCAGGAAGTAGAGCTGACGAAGGCCCATCAGCGCGAAGACGTTCGCGGTGAAGACCAGGTACGGCTCCTGGGTGATGCCGAAGATCGCCGGGATCGAGTCCAGTGCGAAGATCAGGTCGGTGGTGCCGATCGCGATCATCACGATCAGCATCGGGGTGAACAGCCGCTTGCCGGTCGAGTGGGTGGTGAGCTTCGCGCCGTCGTACTCCTTGGAGATCGGCAACGCCTTGCGGCTCCACCTGATCAGCACGTTCTCGGAGAACTCGTCCTCGTCCGGCTCGCCCTGCCGGGCCAGGTTGACAGCGGTGTAGATCAGGAACGCGCCGAAGATGTAGAAGACCCAGGAGAACTGCGAGATCAGCGCCGCACCGGCGGCGATGAACCCACCGCGCATCACCAGGGCCAGCACTATGCCGACGAGCAGCACCTTCTGCTGGTACTGCCGGGGCACCCCGAAGCGGGCCATGATGATCACGAAGACGAAGAGGTTGTCCACCGAGAGGCTGTACTCGGTGAGCCAGCCGGTGTAGAACTGCCCGGCCGGGCTGGCACCAGCGGTCAGCCAGACACCCGCCCCGAACAGCAGGGCGAGCCCGACGTAGAAGGCGACCCAGAGGCTCGACTCCCGCACACTCGGCTCGTGCGGGCGCCGGCCAATGATCAACAGGTCAACGAGCAGGACCGCGGTCAGTACGACAAGCGTCCCCGCCCACACTAATCCGGACACGTCCAACGTTCTTTCCTCCGGCAGACACGCGGCGTCGGGCACACCGTACGCCCCCGCTCGGGCCGGTGTGCCGCTGTCGCTCACTCTGGTGACTGTCGGAGGTCTCTTCCGCCGCCGCCCGCGAACGGAAACGGCGACCTACGGAGCCGGGTCGGGTCGCCGTGGTTCCGACGATCGACCGTGCTGACGACTCCGTCGCGAAGGAATACTCCCCTCCTCGGTGACCATTGTTGCCCACCACGCCCCGTGATCACACCCCGGGCACCCGGTGTCGCTGAACACCACTGGTCCCGGGAATCCCGCCGCACACCCGCCAGGTGTCCTAGGAGGCTAGTATCGGATCGCTGAGCGACCAGCCGGCGGCCAGCAGGTCGTCGCACGCGCGCACCGCCCGGGCCAGTCGCTCGGCGTGCGTACCGACCAACTCCACCACCGGCACCCCGCACCCGGCCAACTCGCTCCGGAACCGCTCGGTCATCCAGGCCCGCAGGTGCTCGCCGTCGCGCAGCCCGTCGTCGGTGAAGGGCACGTCCCGGTGATCCGTCAGCAGGTACAGCGCAGGCCTCCGGGCCGCCGCCCGCACCTCCGGCGACGTGCTGCCCAGGTAACGCTCCTCCCACACCGCCGTGGCCCGCGCATCGGTGTCGCAGATGAGCAGCGGACCGCCGACCCGGGCCGCCGCGTCCTCGGCCGCCTGCTGCTCGCGGACCACCGCGCGAAAGTCGTCGGTGTCCCAGGTGACGTCGAAGACGGTCGCCCCCGGAACGCGCTCCCGCAACCGGGCCAGCTTGTCAGCGGTCAACTCCCGGCCGTACTCCGGCACCCAACGCGTGCCGTAGTGCGCCGCCAGCGCCGCGGCCATCGTGGTGGTGCCTGTCGACTCCGCGCCGACCACCACCACCCGCCGAGCGAACCAGGCGCGCACCGGCGGGCTCAAGAACCGCCAGTGACCCGCCGGATCCGCGCGGACGGCGGTGCCGGAGACCGGCACGGTTCGCCGATCCGGATCCACCGACACTCCTACGGCGTCGAAGCGGCGAGCCAACTCCGCCCCGTACGCCTCGGACGAGACGACCACGTCCACCTTCCGGGGACCGACCGCGTCGCGGAACACCGCACAGTGCGCGTCCCAGACGGCCGGGTCGTCGTAGTCGACCGGGTGATCGTCGTACCTGCCGACGAAGCGCACCCACGGGGTGTCCCCGTGCACCTCACGCAACCAGTCGAGCCGCAGCGCGAGCGGGATGGACTCCCGGCGCGAGGGCGCGACGACGACGGTGACCTCGGCGCAGCGGGCCGCGGCGGCCGCGATCAGCGCGTGGTGCCCGGCGTGCGGCGGGTAGAACTTGCCCACCACCAACCCGTGCCCGAACTCTGCGTCGGCGTTCACGCGCTCACCGGCGCCGGGCCGGGCGGAACCGGGGTCGGCCTGTCGACCCGACGCAGGTCCGCCCGCCAGGCCCGCAACCCGAGCACGCACAGCCCAAGGAAGACCAGGTAGAGCACGGCGGTCAGGTGCAGTCCCTTGTACGCGTACAACGGGATGTAGATCAGGTCGGCGGCGATCCAGAGCCACCAGCTCTCCACCCGCTTGCGGGTCTGTCCGTAGGTGGCCAGCAGGGACAGCGCCGTGGTCACCGCGTCCGGCAGCGGCACGGTCGAGTCGGTGGCCCGGTCCAGCAGAGCCCACAGCCCGCCGGTGAGCAGCACCCCGACGATCGCCAACAGCAGCCACTCTCGGCGCCCGGTCCGGCTCACCGTGAGCCGGCTCCGCCGTTCGCCACCGAACAACCAGTGCCACCAGCCATAGCAGCCGAGCGCGACGTAGACCACCTGGAGCCCCGCGTCGGCGTACAGCCCCGCGGTCCAGAACAACAGCATGAGCAGCACCACGTTGGCGATGCCGACCGGCCAGTTGGCGATCCTCTGTCGGGCCACCAGCCACACGTTGAGCACACCTGTCGCGAACCCCAGCAGCTCCGCCCAGGTGGTGGCCGTGCCGGCCACCTCGAATGCGGTACCGGTGAGCCAGTCGATGATCACGACCCCACCCTAGGGGCCCCCGAGGGGCGTCGCCGACACCGGAACGGACCCCGCGACACCGCCCGACCGGCCCACCGTGAGAGGCTTTCCGACATGGTGCTTGAGGTCGCGCTGATCGACGTACTGCCCGGACACGAGGACGCGTTCGCCGCCGCGTACGCCGAGGGTCACCCGGTTCTCGCCGGGGCGACCGGCTGCCGGTCCGTCCGGATGACCCGGGGAATCGAGTCGCCGACGCGCTTCGTGCTGCTCGTCGAATGGGACTCGGTCGAGGCGCACGAGAACAACTTCCGGGCCACCGAGCGGTTCGCGCAGTGGCGGGCGTTGATCGGGCCACACTTCGCCGGGCCGCCCCTGGTCGAGCACTTCCTCGACGTGCCGGCCTGAGTCTGCTGTCGTACCCCGCGGTTATCGTGCCCTGCGCACGCGCCGACCACCGGTCCCGACGGGCTCGGGGGCGCCGGGCCCGGTGGCCGCGCGGCGTGGTTCCTACTCGCCGACGCGGCGCGCCAGCAGGGTGACCGTCTCCTCCGGTGACAGCGCGGCGGCCAGCAACGCCTCGGTCATCCGCTGGTAGCGGTCGACGTCGAGCACGGTGGCCAACCGCACGTCGGTGGTCAACGTCTCCAGCATCACCGTCCGCGGGTCCGCCGGGTCGGGAAAGGCATAGCAGGAGTACGGGGTGAGCGGGTGCAGCCCGCCACCGGCCACCCCGCGGGGCAGCAGCCGCACCGTGACATGGGACAGCCCGGTCACGGCGACCAGATGCCGTACCTGTGCGCGCCAGACCTCGTCCGGCAGGTCGCCCGGGTCGCAGGCGGCCTCGGCGAGCACCGCCGTGTAGCGCGGCGGATAGGCCCGCCGCAATACCTCCTGCCGCAGCGCACGGGCACGCACCTCGGACTCCACATCGAGCTCCGGCGTGAACCGCGCGCCGGCCTCCACGAACACCCGGGTGTACGCGGGCGTCTGGAGCAGCCCCGGCACGACCGCCGGCTGGTACTCGACGATGTCGGCGGCGCCCGCCTCCAACTCGGCGTACGTGCGCTGGCGTTCGCTCATCTCGCCGAGCGTCTTCCACCAGCCGCGGCTGGTCGCCGCGTCCCGGGCGATCACGATCAGCGCGTCCCGGACGGGCGAGGGCACCTTGTAGACGTCCAGCAGATCGAGCACGTCCGCGAGATCGGGACGGCTCTGGCCCAGCTCGATGCGGGACAGCTTCGACGTCGAGGCCCAGCCCAGCCGGTCGCAGACCTGCTCGAGGGTCAGCGCCTCGCGCCGACGCAGTTGGCGCAACTCAGCGCCGAGACGTGCACGTCGAATGACAGGACTTGTTGGCAGCGGCATCCCGGCCTCCCCAACGAGGGAGCGTACGCAGGACGATCACCCAGTGCAATAGCTCGCTCGCTCACCGCAATCAGGTCATTCGGCGCGGCCGGCGGTCTGGACCGACCGTTCCGGTGTGGGCGGCCTGCCCGGCGGGCCGCTCCACGAGGCCCACGACCGCAGGACCGACCCGGCTCACGGCCGGCCCGGGGCTCAGGGCCGGTAGGTGCCGAAGGCCCAGACGTTGCCGGCCAGGTCGCGGGCCGCGTAGTCACGGGAGCCGTAGTCGGTGTCGAACGGCTCCTGGGTGATCTCGGCCCCGGCCGCACGGGCCTGGGCACAGTGGGCGTCGACGTCCGGCACGGCCACGTACACCGACCAGTGGTCGTGAGCCGGACTGGGCGTCGCGTCGGCCCGAGCGCCCAACATGATCATGCCGCCGTCGAGGACGAGTTCGGCGTGCGCGACACTGCCGTCCGGTGCGTCGTGCACGGCGTGCACCTGGAAACCGAAGGCGGAGCAGAGCCAGTCGATCGCGGCGCGGGGATCGGGGTAACGGAAGACGGGATAGACGGTTCGCATGACCACAGTGTGCGGCCGCCAGCCCGAAACCGGATTGGACGAATGTGACCTCGGCGGGTCGTTCGGGAACCGGGCGGTGCGTCAGCCGGCCAGGGTCGACCGGGCGGTGCGTCAGCCGGCCAGGGTCGACCGGGCGGCGAGCAGCGCGGTCGGGGTCGCCCCCGCGAACTGGTGAAAGTCCCGGATCAGGTGCGACTGGTCGTAGTAGCCGCAGCGCGCCGCCACCGCGGCCCAGTCCACGGCGTGCGCCCTGCCGGATGAGGTCGCGGACGGTCCCGGGCCGGACGGGTCCGCGTCGGCCGCGGACGGGCCGGCGTCGCTCGGCGGTCTGGCGCCCGGGGCGAGCACGGCGTGCGACCCCACGTCGCTCAGCGTCGTGCACGCGTGCTGGAAGCGCAGCAACCGCGCGACCATCTTGGGTGGCAGCCCGATCTCCTGCCGGAACCGGGATGCGAGGTGCCGCCGGCTCCAGCCCAGCTCGTCGGCGAGTACACCGACACCCTCCTGGCCACCGCTGGCCACCAGCCACCGCCACGCCCAGTCGAGCTGGGCGTCCACCGGCGGCGACGCCGCCAGGCGGCCGGTGAGCACCCGGTCGAGCAGGGCGAAGCGCTCCGGCCAGGTTGCCGCGTCGGCGAGTTGGCCCCGCAGCCGATCCAGCCAACGGCCCGGGAGCTGCCCGACACCCACGGCACGATTTGTCAGCTCGCTCAGCGGCAGACCGAGGAGCCTGCGGGCGGTCAGTGGAGCGAGCAGCAGCTCGACGCCCTCCCCCACACCCATCGTGCGCGTGGTGCACCAGCCGTCGAAGGTGCCGGCCACGAACGAGTCGACCCCGCTGGCGCCGCGCTCCGCGCTGCGCGGGTCGGTCACCTCCAGCGGGGCGCCCCAGCCCAGGATCAGCACCACGAAGACGCCCGCCGGCTCCCGGCGGACCAGTGGGAGGTCCGCCCGTTCCCGATAGCCGACGTACCTGTCGACGAACGGGCGCAGGCTGATCTCGGGCAGCCCGAGGATCATCTCCCCGACCGGTGCCACAGCGGTCATCCTCGCCCCACCCTTCGCCCGCCCGGGTCGGCCGCCCCCTCGGCGGGGCGCCGGTCACGCCCCGCCGATTGTCGTCACTTCACGCCGGCGGCGTCCATGCCGCGCAGCTCCTTCTTCAGGTCGGAGACCTCGTCACGGATCCGGGCCGCCAGCTCGAACTGCAGCTCGCGGGCGGCGGCCAGCATCTGGTCGCTGAGCTCCTGGATGAGCTGGGCGAGGTCGGCGCGGGCCATCCCCTCCCGCGAGGTGGTCGTGGCGGCGCCCCGACTCCGGCTCCGGGTCTCCTTGACCGGCGCCTTGCCCCGGGAAAGCTGACGCACCGCGCCACCGACCCGGGAGTTTTCGGTGTCCTCCGCCTCGCGGTAGATGTCGTCCAGGATGTCGTGGATCTTCTTACGCAACGGCTCCGGGCTGATCCCGTGCGCCTCGTTGTGCGCGATCTGCTTGGCCCGACGCCGATCGGTCTCGTCGATCGCCGCCGCCATCGACGGTGTGATCTTGTCGGCGTACATGTGCACCTGACCGGAGACGTTACGGGCGGCTCGCCCGATGGTCTGGATCAGCGACCGGCCGCTGCGCAGGAAGCCCTCCTTGTCGGCGTCGAGGATCGCCACCAACGACACCTCGGGCAGGTCCAGGCCTTCGCGGAGCAGGTTGATGCCGACCAGCACGTCGTAGTCGCCCTTGCGCAGCTCGCGCAGCAGCTCCACCCGGCGCAGGGTGTCGACCTCCGAGTGCAGGTAGCGCACCCGGATGCCGTTTTCCAGCAGGTAGTCGGACAGGTCCTCGGCCATCTTCTTGGTCAGGGTGGTGACCAGGACCCGCTCGTCGCGGTCGGTACGCAGTTTGATCTCGTGCATCAGGTCGTCGATCTGACCCTTGGTCGGCTTGATCACGACCTCCGGGTCGACCAGACCGGTGGGCCGGATGACCTGCTCGACGAACTCGCCCTGCGCCTGCTCCATCTCCCACGTGCCCGGAGTCGCGGACAGGTAGACCATCTGGCCGACCCGCTCCAGGAACTCGTCGAAGCGCAGCGGTCGGTTGTCGGCCGCGCTGGGCAGCCGGAACCCGTGGTCGATGAGCATCCGCTTGCGGGACGCGTCGCCCTCGTACATGCCGCCGATCTGCGGGATGGTGACGTGCGACTCGTCGACCACCGTGAGGAAGTCGTCGGGGAAGTAGTCGAGCAGGGCGTGCGGCGGACTGCCGGGCAGCCGCCCGTCCATGTGCATCGAGTAGTTCTCGATGCCGGAGCAGAAGCCCACCTGCCGCATCATCTCGATGTCGTAGGTGGTGCGCATGCGCAGCCGCTGCGCCTCCAGCAGCTTGCCCTGCCGTTCCAGCTCGGCGAGGCGCTCGGCCAGCTCCACCTCGATGTCACGGATCGCCCGCTCCATCCGCTCCGGGCCGGCCGCGTAGTGCGTGGCGGGGAAGATCACCAACTGGTCGACCTCGCGGACCACGTCACCTGTCAACGGATTGAGGTAGTAGAGCTTCTCCACCTCGTCACCGAACAGCTCGATGCGGATCGCCAGCTCCTCGTACGCCGGGATGATCTCCAGCGTGTCGCCGCGGACCCGGAACGTGCCGCGCTGGAAGGCCATGTCATTGCGGGTGTATTGGATGTCGACGAGCCGGCGCAGCAACTGGTCGCGGTCGAGCTCATGCCCGACCTGCACCTTCACCGCACGATTGAGGTATTCCTCCGGGGTGCCCAGGCCGTAGATCGCCGAGACGGTCGCCACCACGATCACGTCGCGGCGGGTGAGCAGCGACATCGTCGCCGAGTGCCGCAGCCGCTCCACCTCCTCGTTGATCGAGGAGTCCTTCTCGATGTAGGTGTCGGTCTGCGGGATGTAGGCCTCGGGCTGGTAGTAGTCGTAGTACGAGACGAAGTATTCGACCGCGTTGTGCGGCAGCAGCTCGCTGAACTCCTTGGCGAGCTGCGCGCAGAGCGTCTTGTTCGGGGCGAGCACCAGGGTCGGGCGCTGCAACCGCTCGATCAACCACGCCGTGGTGGCGCTCTTGCCGGTGCCGGTCGCGCCGAGCAGCACTGTGTTGCGGTCGCCGCGCCGAACCCGACGCTCAAGGTCGTCGATGGCTGCCGGCTGGTCGCCGGCCGGCTGGAACTCACTGACGACCTGGAAGCGGCTGTCGAGCCGGGGAATGTCGAGCGCCATGCCGTCAACGGTACGCCGGAGGTCCGACAGGTTTGGCCGTCACGCCAGGTACGTGATCAGCTTCAATATTCCCATTGTGTGGCCCATGTCACCGGGACTACCCTCTCCATGTAGGCCGCTCGCGGCGGCCGACCGGGCCGGTGGCCAGGCCGTCATCACGGCCGGCTGCCCCCGGCACTGCGGTCGCAGCACCCGGCTCGTCCGGCGTGCGCACCCGTGTGGTCGCGCTCGAGGCGCAGACCGGCCGCCGCGAGCGCCCCATGCTCGTCACCCCGGCGCCTCCCCGCCCGTTTCACATCCGTGGACACCTCTGCGACCCCGCCGCCCGACACCACCACCCCCACGGCCACGCCCCGACCGGGCGGCACCGACAGGCGCAGCACCTCCGCGGCAGGCAAGCACGGCAACCCGGCCGCCGGACCGCTCGGCGCCGGTCGCCGCGGCGCCACCGCCCGGCGCTCCGGCAGGACCCCGAGGACCACCCGGCCCGACGACACCACCGACTCGACCGCCGACACCACCGACACCGCAGGTCCCGGCCCGGCCGGCCGCCGCCGGCGACGTACCGTGCTGATGGTGCTCGGTCTGACCGCTGTGACGTCCGCGACGGCGTTGGTGTTCGGGCTGTTGAGCTGGGCGCCCGACCCACCCGAGCCCGCCCGGCCGCTGACCGCCGCCGAGGGGGAGCGACTGGCCGCCCTGCGGGTCACCAACCTGCGGGATCTACGCGCCGGGGTCCGCGTCACGGCCGGCGTCGACGCGGCCCGGATCGAGCTGGTGGGCTGGGTGGACTGGTCGCGGTCCCTGCTCTACCTGGACGTGGGCGGGCCCGGCGCGGGTGCCGAACGCGGGCTGGTGCAGAGGGCCGGGTCGGTGCTGGTGATCCGGCCCGACCCGGCGGCGGTGCCCACCCCCGCCGCGCCTCCGCTGGTGCCTCCGACCGATCGGTGGCGGCTGCACCGCCTGCCGCCCGAGGCGAGCCTGGCGCCGGTGCTCGACCTGCTCCTCGGCCTCGCGGCCGACCGCCCGGACGCGGCCCCGGCCGTGTCGGGCGGCACCGCGCGCTGGATCGCCCGGGACACCGTGGCGGGCGGCCCGGTGGACGTTCTCCAGGCACCGCTACCCGCCGGGGCACCGGCCGCGAGCAGCACCCCGGCCGGCAGCACCACGGCCAGCAGCAGCCCGGCCGGAAGCACCACGGCGAGCAGCACCCCGGCGGGCAGCAGCCCGGCGCGGGTGCCGGGTTCCTCGTCGGCGGGCACCGAGCCGGACGGGCAGACCCGGTACTGGCTCGACCAGGACGCTCGGCTGCACAAGCTCGTCACCCGGTTGCCCGGCGTCGGCCCGGTCACGGTGACCCTGCACCGGGCGGACCGGCCGACCCTGCGGCCGGTGGACGCCCTCGGCGGCCGGCCGGGCCTCCCCCGCGCGCTGAGCGACGCCGAACAGCGTCGACTGGACCGGCTGCCGGTCCGGCTACGCGCCCAGGGCGGTGTGGGGGTCACGCTCACCGCGCCGACGGGCACGGACACGAACCTGCGGGGCACCGGCTGGATGAGCTGGACCACGCGTACCGCGTACCTCGCGGTTGCCGACCTGGGCGTACCGGATCGCCGGAGCCTGCTGCGGCGCGACGCCGCAGGTCTGGCCCGAGCGGACCTGCCGGCGGCGGTCGCCGGTGGCGGCACGGCGGAGGCGCCGGGGCGGCCACCGCTGCCGCCCCCGGCCGGGGCGTGGCGGGTGTCCCGATCCGCCGGCGACGACGTGGGCCTGCTCGTCGACGCCGCGCTGGCCGCCGGGTCGGTCGGGCCACGCGGCACGGCCGTGCGGGTACGCGAGGACGTCACCGCCGGACGGACCGTGGACGTCGTCGAGGTGGGTGCGGCAGCCGCGCGGCTGCGCTACTGGATCGACCGTGACGGGTCGCTGCGGCGGCTGGAGCTGCGCACCAGCGGCAACGCGTGGGCCCAGCTGGATCTCCACCCGGCCGCGGTGCCCCGACTGGCCCCGGTGCCCCGACCGGCTGCCAAACCTCGGCCCTCCCCCGTTCGGCCCGGTGCCCGTTGAGCGGTGCGCTCAGGGCCGCCAGCCGGTCTGCGTGGCCCACTGCTCGGCCCGCAGGTACTCCTCGTCGAACCACGGGTCCCGGGCCGTGCCGGAGCCGCCGGCGGCCGGCGCCGCGTCGACCAGGTCCCGCTTGAGCTGCAGGTACGCGGCCCGCTGATCCGGGTCGGCACGCAGGTGGTCGCGCATCAGCAACGCGTACCGCCAGCCGGGCGACCCCTCCAGCCGCACGTGCAGGCGAACCGGACGGGCCGGATCCGCGCTGCCGTGCAGCCGCTTCTCCCACCGACCGCTGCCGGCCGGGCGCGGATCGTCCCACCACTGCCCCGGCACCCGCGGGAACCCGGCGTTCGCCAGCCGGTCGGTCAACGCCCCGTCGGCGTCCGTCAGGCTGGACACGGCCACCTGTACGTCGATGACGTCCTGGGCGGCCAGGCCGGGCACCGCGGTCGAGCCGATGTGGTCGATCCGCAGGGCGTCCGGGCCCAGGGTGTGCCGAATCCGGGCCGCCAGCCGCGCGTACTGCTCGGGCCAGCCCGCGTCGGTCCCCGTCGGGTCGTCCCCGTCCGGTTGCGCCACCCGCCGCTGACGCAGGTTGTCCTCGTAGGGCCGCAGCCGTTGCCGCCAGAGCGCGTCGACGGCGTCGTGCAACGCCGCCAGGCTCCCGTCGTTGCCGAGCAGCACGTCGGCAGCCGCCCGGCGACGGGCGTCGTCGGTCTGGGCGGCGATCCGCCGCTCGGCCTCCACGCGACCCATCCCCCGGTCGCGCACCAGCCGTTCCAGTCGGGTCGACACGGCCGTCTGCACCACGATCACCAGGTGGTACGTCGGCGCGAGACCCACCTCGACCAGCAGCGGCACGTCGTTGACGACGATCGCGTCGGGAGGTGCCGCGGCGGCCAACTCCGCGGTGCGGGCCCGCACCCGAGGATGCGTGATCGACTCCAACCGTCGGCGGGCGGCCTCGTCGGCGAACACCACCGCGCCCAGTGCGGCACGGTCCAGCGCGCCGTCGGCGTCCAGCACCGCGTCGGAGAAGGCGGCGACGATCTCGGCCAGCCCGTCGCTGCCCGGCGCGACGACCTCCCGGGCCACCCGGTCGGCGTCGATGAGCACCGCTCCCCGTTCGACGAGCCGCGCCGCCACCGCGCTCTTGCCCGACCCGATCCCGCCGGTCAATCCCACCCTCAGCACCCGACCAGTCAACCGGATCCACAAGCCCGCCGCCAAACCCACCCACAGCCCGGTGACCTCCGAGCCCATCTCGGGCCCCGACCGCGCCCGGCTTCGACCGCGCCCGGCTTCGACCGCGCCCCCGCGCCCCCGCGCCCCCGCGCCCCCGCGCCCCCGCGCCCCCGCGCCAAGATCGTGCTCGAACCAGGATGCCAACACCGTTGCGTCAGGGCTGTGGCCGGCAGGTCAGCACGTGCTGGATAAGGGACTCCTGGGAGTGCAGCTAGGTCAGGGCGTGTCTCGCGAGAAGTTCGCGCGGATCTTGCAGTTTCGGTTGTCCATATAGGTGATATGCCCCCTGTGTCGGGACAGAAAGTGCAAGATCGCGAAGCGGGGGCAGTCCGGGGCTGGCAATCACCTGGTCCTGGTGCCGGGTTTGGGGCTTCATGGGCTCGGTTCCGGACCATGCCCCGCCCGCGACTCGACCGGGATACCCCGCCCGCGCGACCCGCCCGGGATGCCCCGCCCTCGGCTCGCGCCCCGGGGGCGTACGGCGGGTACGGCGAAGGCCCCGCCCCCGACGATCCGGAGATCGTGGGGGCGGGGCCCGTCGTCGTTCAGTCGTTCAGCGGGTCACTTACCGCCGGCGAGCTTCTCCCGCAGTGCGGCGAGCGCCTCGTCGGTGGCCAGGGTGCCGGCCGGCTCCTCGGCCTGCCGGCTCGGGGCCGGGCTGGACGAGGAGGTGGTGCCACCGCCACCGGTGCCGCCCGCGGCCGGAACGACCGGGGTCGGGTTGGCGGCAGCCTCGGCGTCGGCGGCCCGAGAGGTCTGCACCTGCTTGGTGTGGGCCTCCCAGCGCTGACGAGCCTCGGCGTACTGGTTCTCCCAGGTCTCGCGCTGCTTGTCGTACCCCTCGAGCCACTCGCCCGTCTCGGGGTCGAAGCCCTCCGGGTAGATGTAGTTGCCCTCGGTGTCGTACGTCGCGGCCATGCCGTAGAGGGTGGGGTCGAAGTGCTCCTCGCCCTCGACGAAGCCCTCGTTGGCCTGCTTGAGCGACAGCGAGATCCGGCGACGCTCCAGGTCGATGTCGATGACCTTGACCATGACCTCGGAGCCGACCTGGACGACCTGCTCCGGGATCTCCACGTGGCGCTCGGCCAGCTCGGAGATGTGGACCAGGCCCTCGATGCCGTCGTCCACCCGGACGAACGCACCGAACGGCACCAGCTTGGTGACCTTACCCGGCACGATCTGCTGGATCGCGTGGGTGCGGGCGAACTGCCGCCACGGGTCCTCCTGGGTCGCCTTCAGCGACAGCGAGACGCGCTCGCGGTCCAGGTCGACGTCCAGGACCTCGACCTCGACCTCCTGGCCCACCTCGACAACCTCGGACGGGTGGTCGATGTGCTTCCAGGACAGCTCGGAGACGTGCACCAGACCGTCGACGCCGCCAAGGTCGACGAAGGCGCCGAAGTTGACGATCGAGGACACGACGCCCTTGCGGACCTGGCCCTTCTGCAGCTTGTTGAGGAACTCGGTGCGCACCTCGGACTGCGTCTGCTCCAGCCAGGCCCGGCGGGACAGGACCACGTTGTTGCGGTTCTTGTCCAGCTCGATGATCTTGGCCTCGAGCTCCCGCCCGACGTACGGCTGCAGGTCGCGCACACGACGCATCTCGACCAGGGACGCGGGCAGGAAGCCGCGCAGCCCGATGTCGAGGATGAGGCCGCCCTTGACCACCTCGATGACCGAACCGCGGACGACGCCGTCCTCGTCCTTGATCTTCTCGATCGTGCCCCAGGCCCGCTCGTACTGTGCCCGCTTCTTGGAGAGGATCAGACGACCCTCCTTGTCCTCCTTCTGGAGGACCAGGGCCTCGATGTGGTCGCCAACCGTCACAACCTCGGCGGGGTCCACGTCGTGCTTGATCGACAACTCCCGAGAGGGGATGACACCCTCGGTCTTGTAGCCGATGTCGAGCAGGACCTCGTCCCGATCGACCTTGACGACGGTGCCTTCGACAATGTCGCCGTCGTTGAAGTACTTGATGGTCTCGTCGATCGCGGCGAGGAATGCCTCCTCGGAACCGAGATCGTCGTGGGTGACCCGGGTGGCGCTCGAGGGGGCCTCGATGCTGCTCGTCATGTGGGCGGTTGCTCCGGTCGGTGGGTTGTCACAGCAGGCTGGTGTCGCAGTGACCTGTTCGCGCCAACGGATCCGTCGCCGGGCACACCGAACGATCGCCTAGTGAGATCATGATGTGGCTCCGTCGACCGCGTGCCTGCTCCCTGCCGAGGCAACGCGATCCGCGAGCGCATCGTCTAGCCTACCGTGCGCATTACCACAGCGTGCAAGCCCTCCCGGCTTCTCTGTGTGCGGTGACCTGCGAAAGACGAACAATCGCCCGGAAAACACCCCTGCTGTCTCGTGCGTCACAGCAGCCCCAGTCGTTGCCTCGATCTCCTGGAAACCG
Source organism: Micromonospora sp. NPDC049175 (assembly GCF_043197345.1). NCBI lineage: Bacteria > Bacillati > Actinomycetota > Actinomycetes > Micromonosporales > Micromonosporaceae > Micromonospora > Micromonospora sp. NPDC049175. The sequence continues at coordinate 1,016,281 of NZ_JBICSY010000001.1, forward strand.
GCGTGTCCCCACGGCCCGGACAGCCCGGACGCACGGAAACCGAGTCGATCACACGGTGCCGCGCGAGGAGTCGCGCAGATCTTGGACGCGCCGCCGCACCCAACGGGTGGGTGGGGCCTAGCGTGAGCGCGTGGATGACGACAGCCGGGTCACCCGGCGCCGGGTGGGTGACGCCGAGGCCCGGCGGGCCAACCGTGGCTGGTGGGACACCGACGCCGACGACTACCAGGCTGAGCACGGCGCGTTCCTCGGCGACGTGGACTTCGTCTGGTGCCCGGAGGGCCTGCGCGAGGCCGACGCCCGACTGCTCGGTGACCTGCCCGGCCGACGAGTGCTGGAGGTGGGCTGCGGTGCGGCCGCCGCCGCCCGCTGGCTGGCCACCCAGGGAGCCCGGCCGGTCGCCTTCGACCTGTCCGCCGGCATGTTGCGGCACGCCGCCGAGGCCGCCGGCCGCACCGGGGTACGCGTACCGCTGGTGCAGGCCGACGCGCTCGCCCTGCCGTTCGCCGACCAGGCGTTCGACCTCGCCTGCACCGCCTTCGGCGCCATTCCGTTCGTGGACGACTCGGCGGCCCTGCACGCCGAGGTGCACCGGGTGCTGCGCCCCGGCGGGCGGTGGGTGTTCTCGGTGACGCACCCGATGCGCTGGATCTTCCTGGACGACCCCGGCGAGGGCGGGCTGACGGCCGTGCACTCGTACTTCGACCGCTCCCCCTACGTGGAGCAGGACGAGTCCGGCGTCGCGACCTACGTGGAGCAGCACCGCACCCTCGGCGACCGGATCCGGGAGTTGGTCGGCGCGGGGTTCCGGCTGCTGGACCTGGTGGAGCCGGAATGGCCCGAGGGGCACGAGGGCCTCTGGGGGCAGTGGAGCCCGTTACGCGGTCGGCTCTTCCCCGGCACCGCCATCTTCGTCACCGAGAAGCCCGCGGAGTGAGCGCGTCGCACCCGCAGTCCGCCCTGCGTCGCATCGACCGCCGGTAGGCTCGTCCCATGAGCGCCGAGCCCATCCCGACATCACCTGGCCCCTGGTGTCCGGACCCGATGCGGCAGCAGCGTGCCGACTACTCGCTGGAGGACCTGCTCACCCTGCCGGACGACGCCCCCCGCGTCGAACTCGTCGACGGAGTAATCCAGGTGACACCCTCCCCCACCCTGGGCCATCAAACCATCTCCCTCCTACTCGCCGGCTGGCTGCTACGGCACGCCCCGGGCAACCTTCGGGTCGCCCAGGCCCTCGGAGTCGGGCTCAGTTTCAATACCAGCCGACAACCGGATGTCCTGCTGTGCCAGGCCGAGGTGCCATCCGGCCGGTCGTTGCTGCGTCCGGTGGACGTGGTCCTCGCCGTGGAGATCGTCTCGCCCGGGACGCGACGGATCGACAGGTTCGCGAAGCCCGGCGAGTACGCCGCCGCCGGCATCCCGTTCTACTGGCGCATCGAGCAGGACCCGGTGCACGTCTACGCGTACCGGATCGGCGACCGGGTGGGACCCGGTGGTGAGCGGCAGTACGAGTTGGTCGCCGACGGCGCCGACGTGATCGAGCTGGCCGAGCCGTTCGACATCAAGCTGCCGATCGCCGAGATCACCCCGTAGCGCCTCCCCGGCACGGCCGTTTCGCCGCGCCGGTGTCGGGTAGCCGAGGAGCATGGCCGAGCAGCGATTCCGCAAGGGCGACCAGGTCTCCTGGTCGGCCCACGGCAGCCGCGCGTACGGCGTGGTGCAGGAGACGATCACCGAGCGGACGCGGATCAGTGGGCGGGCCGTGAACGCGGCTCCCGACGACCCGCAGTACCTGGTCCGCAGTGACGGTACGGGCCGCGACGTGGCCCACCGACCCGAGGCGCTGCGTCATGAGCAGAAGTAACGAGGGCCGGGACACCTATCGGGAGTTCACCGAGGCGGTGAACATGAAGCCCGCTGAGCTGTCCACGTGGCTGGAGACCGACGAGTCCAAGCAGGTCGGCTGGCACAAGGGCGGCCGCTCCGGTGGCGGCGAGTCCGTCGGACACGAATCCGGCCGGAAGATCATCAACCTGCTCCGGCGCAAACGCGGCGACCTGTCCGAGGGCGACTACAAGCACATGCGCAAGGTGGTCGGCTACGTACGCCGACACATGGCGCAGCGCCCCTCCGGCAACGTCCGCGACACCAAGTGGCGCTGGTCCCTGATGAACTGGGGCCACGACCCCACGAAGTAGCCGGTCAACCGCCGCAAGATCCGTGCAACTTCGGTGAACTTGATGCCTCACAACGCCGCGACACAGCACTTTCCCCGAAGTTGCGCAGATCTTGGAACGGCGCCCGCCGGGCCCGGTGCCCGGCCACCACGCCAACGGCCGCGATCAGGACAACCCGGTGAGGCTCCGGCGCAGCCCGACCACCTGACCCACCGCGCCAACCGCCGCGACCACGGCGACCTGGTCAGGGGTTCCGGGGCAGCCCGACCCACGCAGGGATCAAGCCTGACCGCCCGGAGTGGGTCGGGCTGCCCCGGAACCCCCACCGCAACCACAAAGCAGGGATCGAGCCGCCGGGAGAAGGTCGGGCCGCCCCAGACCCCTCACCGAAACCACAGATCAGTGATCAGCGCTGTTCCAGTCGCGCCCGTCGCCGACCGACACCGACAACGGCACCGACAGCGGGTACGCCCCACCCATCTCCCGCCGGACCAGCGCCTCCAGCGCCTCCCGCTCACCGGGGGCGACCTCGAAGACCAGCTCGTCGTGCACCTGCAACAGCATCCGTGACCGCAGCCCGGCCTCGCTGAGCGCAGTGTCGACGTGCAGCATCGCCACCTTGATGATGTCGGCCGCGGAGCCCTGGATCGGGGCGTTGAGGGCCATCCGCTCGGCGATGTCGCGGCGCTGCCGGTTGTCGCTGACCAGGTCGGGCAGGTAGCGGCGGCGACCCAGGATGGTGGAGGTGTAGCCGTCCTGGCGGGCCCGGGCGACAACCTGGTGCAGGTAGTCGCGCACTCCGCCGAAACCGGCGAAGTAGTTTTCCATCAGCGCACGGGCTTCCTCGGTGTTGATTCCGAGCTGCTGGGACAGACCGAAGGCGCTCAACCCGTACGCCAGGCCGTAGTTCATCGCCTTGATCTTGCGACGCTGGTCGGGGGTGACCTCGTCGAGCGGCACCTCGAAGACCGACGAGGCGGTCGCGGCGTGGAAGTCGGCGCCGGAGTTGAACGCGTCGATCAGCGCGTCGTCCGACGACAGGTGCGCCATGATGCGCATCTCGATCTGGCTGTAGTCGGCGGTGAGCAGGCACTCGTAGCCCTCTCCCACCACGAAGGCCCGACGGATCCGCCGGCCCTCCTCGGTGCGGATCGGGATGTTCTGCAGGTTGGGCTCGGTGGAGGAGAGCCGCCCGGTGGCCGCCACCGTCTGGTTGAAGGTGGTGTGGATCCGGCCGTCGTCGGAGACCGACTTGAGCAGCCCGTCGACCGTCGACTTGAGCTTGGCCACGTCCCGGTGGCGCAGCAGGTGGGCCAACACCGGGTGCGGCTGCTGCGCGTAGAGCCACTGCAGGGCGTCGGCGTCGGTGGTGTAACCGGTCTTGATCTTCTTGGTCTTCGGCAGGCCCAGCTCGGTGAAGAGGATCTCCTGCAACTGCTTGGGCGAGCCGAGGTTGAACTCCCGACCCACCGCCTCGTACGCGCCCTGCGCTGCGGTCTTGACCTCACCGGCGAAGTGCGCCTCCAACTCGTGGAGATAGTCGTTGTCGGCCGCGATGCCGGTGCTCTCCATGGTGGCGAGGACCCGCATCAGCGGCAGCTCCACACCGGCCATCAGCCGGGCGGACTGCTCGCCGTCGCGGGACAACTCGGCGTCGATCGCGTCGGCCAGGTCGAGGGTGGCCCGGGCCTGGAGCATCAGGTTCTGCTCGGCCACGCTCTCGTCGCCGAGCCCGTCGAGGGTGAGCTGACCGGTCTCCGGGACGTCGACCCGCAGCTCGCGGTGCAGGTAGCGCAGCGCCAGGTCGGTCAGGTCGTAGGACCGCTGGTCGGGGCGGGCCAGGTACGCGGCGATCTGGGTGTCGCGGACGATGCCGGCGAGCTGCCAGCCGTGCGCGGCGCAGGCCAGCACCGCCGGCTTGCTGTCGTGCAGCACCTTGGGCCGTTGCGCGTCGGCCAACCAGCCGGCCAGGGCGCCCTCGTCGGTGGCGTCGAGGCCGGTGGGGTCGACCCAGGCCGCCGCACCGCCGGCGGTGGCCAGCGCCAGACCGGTGATCGAGGCGGTGTGCCGGCGGTTGGGGCCGGTGTCGAGCTTGACCGCCAGCCCGACCGGGGTGCCGGTCGGCGCGTGCGTGCTCAGCCAGCCGGCCAACGCGCCGGGCTCGGTGAGCACCTCGCCGGTGAGGTCGAAGCCCGACTCGGCCTCCGGCTCGACCGCCTCCAGGTACTGGTAGAGGCGGTCGCGCAGGATGCGGAACTCCAGCGTGTCGAAGACCTGGTGCACCGCCTCCCGGTCCCATCCGGTCCACCGGGCGTCCTCCGGGCGCAGCGGCAGCTCCAGGTCGGACACCAGGCAGTTGATCTCGTAGTTGCGGATCACGTCGGCGAGCCGCTCCCGCAGGCTGTCGCCGGCCTTGCCCTTGATCTCGTCGGCGCGGGCGATGACGCCCTCCACACCGCCGTACGTGGTGATCCACTTGGCGGCGGTCTTCGGGCCGACGCCGGGGATGCCGGGCAGGTTGTCGCTGGTCTCGCCGACGAGCGCGGCCAGGTCCCGGTACTGCTGTGGCGGAACGCCGTACTTCGCCTCGATCGCCGCCGGGTCCATCCGGGCCAGGTCGGAGACGCCCTTGCGCGGGTAGAGGACGGTGATCTGGTCGTCGACCAACTGGAACGCGTCGCGGTCACCGCTGCTGATCAGCACCGTCATGCCCTGGTCACGGGCCTGGCAGGCGAGCGTGGCGATGACGTCGTCGGCCTCGAAGCCCTCCTTCTCCACCACCGGGATCTGGAGTGCGGCCAGGACCTCCTTGACCAGGCTGACCTGGCCCTTGAAGTCGGTCGGGGTCTCGCTGCGGCCGGCCTTGTACTCCGCGTACCTGTCGGTGCGGAAGGAGTGGCGGGAGACGTCGAAGGCCACCACGATGTGGCTGGGCTGCTCGTCGCGCAGCACGTTGATCAGCATCGAGGTGAAGCCGTACACCGCATTTGTCGGCTGACCCGTCGTGGTGGAGAAGTTTTCCACGGGCAGGGCGAAGAATGCCCGGTATGCCATGGAATGTCCGTCGACGAGAAGCAGGCGCGGTGTCGTAGCTGTCACGGCAGCGACTCTAGTCCGTACGCCCGACAGAACCGCTCGCCGCCTCGCGCGGGGCACAGCGCGCCCTCGGCGTCGCGCTGGACACCGCCGCCCGGCCCGCCCACGCGAAACGAGACCGGCCGGCGAGGTGATCCTCGCCGGCCGGCCCCGTCGTCACGCGACCTCAGGCCACGCCGAGGTACGCCTCCTTGACCGACGGATCGTGCAGCAGGTCCTGACCGGACCCCTCCTTCACGATCTGACCGGTCTCCAGCACGTAGCCGCGGTGAGCCCGCGACAACGCCTGCTGGGCGTTCTGCTCCACCAGCAGGATGGTCATGCCCTGCTGGTTGATCTCCGTGATGATGTCGAAGATCTGCCGGATCACCAACGGGGCCAGACCCATCGACGGCTCGTCGAGCAGCAGCAACTTCGGCCGGCTCATCAGCGCCCGCCCGACCGCGAGCATCTGCTGCTCGCCGCCGGAGAGCGTGCCACCGGCCTGCTTGCGCCGCTCGGCCAGCCGCGGGAAGAGGGTCAGCACCCGGTCCAGGTCGGCGGCGACGCCGGCGGAGTCCCGCCGGGTGTACGCCCCCATGTCCAGGTTCTCCAGCACCGTCATGCCGGGGAAGATCTGCCGGCCCTCCGGCGACTGGCACAGCCCCCGGACCACCCGCAGGTCGGCGCGGAGCCTGGTGATGTCCTCGCCGTTGAACGTGATCTTCCCGCCGGCGAGTGACCGGGTCCCGGAGATGGCCCGCATGGTGGTGGTCTTACCGGCGCCGTTCGCGCCGATCAGGGCCACCACCTCACCCTCGTTGACGGTCAGGTTGATGCCGTGCAACGCCTCGATCCGGCCGTACGCGACGGCGACGTTCTCCAGCTCAAGCAGCGTCATCGGCGGGCTCCCCCAGGTACGCGGCGATCACCTTCGGATCGCGGCTGACCTCCGCGGGCGCACCCTCGGCGATCTTGCGGCCGAACTCCAGCACCACGATCCGGTCGGTGACACCCATGACCAGGCGCATGTCGTGCTCGATGAGCAGGACGGTCAGGCCCATGTCACGAATCTGCCGGATCAGGGCGAGGAGCTCCTCCTTCTCCGCCGGGTTGAAGCCGGCGGCCGGCTCGTCCAGGCAGATCAGCTTCGGCTCGGTGGCCAGCGCTCGGGCGATCTCCAGTCGGCGCTGGTAGCCGTACGGCAGGTTGCGGGCCTCGTCGTTGGCCCGGTCGGCGATCCCGACGAAGCGCAGCAGCTCGAGCGCCTTACGCTCGGCCGCCCGCTCCTCCAGGATGTGCCGGGACAGACCGAAGATCTTCGCCGCCGACAGGCGCACCTGCTGCCAGGTCCGGACGATCCCGGACGCGGCGGTGACCTGCGGCAGCTCCTCCGGCTTCGGTCGCACCCGGTAGAGCCGGAACAGCGCCCCGGGCACGCTCGTCTTGTGCCGCGAGTCGGTGCCGACCATCACGTTCTCCAGTGCCGTCATCTCCGGGAAGAGACGGATGTTCTGGAACGTCCGGGAGATGCCCAACTGGCTGATCTGGTGCGGCTTGCGGCCGGTCACCCGCTGGCCGCGGAACCGGACGGCCCCCGAGGTCGGCTTGTAGACCCCCGTCATGACGTTGAAACTGGTGGTCTTGCCGGCGCCGTTGGGCCCGATGAGGCCGAGGATCTCGCCCTCGTAGATCTGGAAATTAATCTTGTCGAGGGCGACCACACCGCCGAAGCGGAGCGTGACGTCGTCGACTTCGAGCAGCACCGACCGAGGCCCCGGTTGGGTGGGGATCTTCGGCGTCGCGGTGCTGGTGGGCTGGTCAGACATGAGCGGGCACCTCCTCTGCATCTGCCGCGCGGTCCTTCAACTCGCGGGCACGCCGCCGACTCGGGACCAGGCCCTGCGGACGCAGGATCATCACCAGGACCATGGCCAGACCGAAGACCAGCCACCGGTAGTCGGCGAAGTCGCGGAACCGCTCCGGCAGGTACGCCAGCAGCACCGCGCCGAGCGAGACGCCGATCATGTTGCCGGATCCACCGACCACGACCATGGCGACGAACAGGATCGAGAGGTTCGCGTTGAACTGGGTCGGGTCGATGAAGGCGTTCCGGCTGCCGAACAGGAAGCCGGACAGGCCGCCGAGCGCCGCGCCGATGGCGAACGCCCAGAGCTTGAACTTGAACGGGTACACGCCCATCACCGCGGCGGCGTCCTCGTCCTCCCGGACGGCCAACCAGGCCCGACCGACCCGGCTGTGCTCCAGCCGACGGACCAGGAACACCATGACCAGCACGAAGGTGATCGCCAACCAGTACCAGGGCTTCGCGTCGATCAGACCGAAGACCTTGTTGTCCGGCGACGGCGCGCCCTCCGGGCCGGGGATGGCCGAGATGCCGACCGGGCCGTTGGTCAGGCCGGTGGCGTTGCGGGCCACGATCCGGATGATCTCGCCGAAGCCGAGGGTCACGATGGCCAGGTAGTCGCCGCGCAGGCGCAGCGTCGGCCAGCCCAGCAGCACCCCGGAGATCATCGTCAGCACGATCGCGATGAACAGGCAGATCGCCCAGGTCACCGCCCAGGTCGGCGGCAGGTTGAACTCCTGCTGGATCCACTTGACCACGGGCGAGTTCACCGAACCGAACAGCGCAACGCTGTACGCCCCGATGGCGAAGAAGCCGATGTAGCCGAGGTCGAGCAGGCCGGCGAGGCCGACCACCACGTTCAGGCCGATCGCGACCAGCACGTAGATGGCGCAGATGAAGAGCACACCGGCCCAGTTGTTACCGCCCTCGATCGAGTCGGTACGCAACCAGGTCAGGCCCGGGATGCCGAGCAGTGGCAGGTAGTAGAGGATCGCCACGAAGGCGGCGAGCCCGAGGGCCTGCTGCCACTTCGTGAGCGCCCGCCAGCGGTCGCCGATGGAGGTCAGCATGCCGACGCGGCGGCGGTCTGCGGAGCGAATCTTGTCGATCATGCGCGGGCCCTCCCGAGCGACTCACCCAACAGGCCGGTGGGCCGGAACATCAGCACCACGATCAGCACCACGAAGGCGATGACGTCCTCCCAGTTGGACGCGAAGAGCGTGGCGCCGTACACCTCGACGATGCCGAGGAAGAGGCCACCCAGCAGCGCGCCGCGCAGGTTGCCGATGCCACCCAGGACCGCGGCGGTGAACGCCTTCAGGCCCAGCACGAAGCCGATGCTGTTCTGGGTGAAGCCGAACCGCATGCTCCACAACAGCGCGGCGGCGCCGGCCATGATGCCACCCAGCACGAAGATCAGCATGATCACGCGTTCCTGGTTGACGCCCATCAACGCGGCGGTCTCCGGGTTCTGGGCCACCGCCCGCACACCCCGGCCGTACCGGGTGCGGTTGATGAACCAGTCCAGCACCGCCATCATCGCCACCGCCGCGACGAAGACGATCAACTGGATGTTCGTGATCGCCGTGTTGCCGATGGTGAACAGGGTTTCCTGCTGGATGATCGTCGGCATACCGACGATCTGCCGGGGCCGGCCGAACGCCTCCGGCAGCACGCCACCGAGCAACTTCGGCAGCACCTGCCCGAAGAGCTCCACGAAGACCAGCGACAGACCGATCGCCGTGATCAGGAAGATCAGCGGCGGCGCGTTCTTACGCCGCAGCGGCCGGTACGCGATCCGCTCCAGCGCCAGAGCGGTGCCGCCCGAGGCGACTGCCGCGACGACCAGGCCGAGCACCAGGAACAGGATCGCCTGGCCGATGGGCGGGTTATTTTGCACCCCGAGCTGGGTCCACAGGATCAGCACCGAGAAGGTGCCGACCATGAAGACCTCGGAGTGCGCAAAGTTGATCAGACGAAGGACGCCATAGACGAGGGTGTAACCAAGGGCGATCAGGGCGTAGATGGCGCCCTTGGACAGGCCATCGACCGTGTGCTGGCCGAGATGGCCGATCAGTTCATCGAAATGCACCGGGGGTCTCCTTGAATCGAGTGCGGCCGGGGTGAGACACCCCGGCCGCACTCCATTTCGTGGGCGTCAGCTGAGCTTGAGCTCCTGCAGCGCCTCGATAGCCGTGCCCTTGATCTGGTAGGCCCAGATGACGACCTTCGAGGGGTCGACGTCGCCCTTGGAGTCGAACTTGATGTACTTCGACACACCCTGCTTGTCGTACGCCTTGACGAACGCCAGGATCTCGGCGCGGGTCTTCTTGCCGGCCTTGAAGGCGTCCAGGAAGATCGTCGCGCCGTCGAAGCCCTCGGCACCGTAGGAGCCCGGCGGAATGCCGAACTTCTTCTGGTAGTCCGCCGAGAAGGTGCCGCCGGCCTTGTCAGCCGGGAGGCACGGGCAGGTGATGATCGCGCCCTCGGCACCGCCGGAGGCACCCGCCGGGAACGCCGGGTCGTAGAGACCGTCCGGGCCGACGAACTTGGCCTGGACACCTGCGGCACGCATCTGCTTCACCAGCGGAGCGGCCTCACGGGTGTAACCGCCGTAGAAGACGAAGTCCGCCTGCGCCGACTTGATCTTGGAGATGGTGGCGTCGAACTGCGCCTGCCGCTCCTGGATCTTGTCCTTGTTGACGATCAGCGGGCCGAGCTGCTTGCCCAGCTCCTCGGTGATGCCCGCGCCGTACGCGCTGGCGTCATCGACCAGGAAGACCTTCTGCGCGTTCTGCGTCTTCAGGTAGCTCGCCACCGCGCCGGCCTGCGTGCCGTCGTTGCCGACCACCCGGTAGAAGGACGTGTTGCCCTTCTGGGTCAGGTCCGTGCGGGTCGCCGACGGGCTGACCATCGCCAGGCCAGCGGCCTGGTAGATCGGCATCGTCGCGTCCGACTCACCGGAGAAGTGACCACCGATGACACCGAGGAACGAGTTGTCCCCCGCGATCTGGTTCGCGAACGGGGTCGCCACCGCAGGGTCACCCTGGGTGTCGAACTGCTGCATGGTGACCTTGCAGTTCGGGTTCGCCGCGTTGAACTGCTCCAGGGCGAGATTCGCACCGTTGAGCGACGGGATCACCAGACCCGCGTTGTCACCGGTGAACGCGCCGAAGATCGCGATCTTGCCACCGCAGTCACCGGACGCGGCCTTATCGTCGCCGCCACCAGAATCCTGGCAACCAGCCGAGACCACCAGGGTCGCGGCGAGCGCAACCGCGCCCAGCGCCCGTACATAGCTTCGCCTCACGGCTTCCTGACCTCCTCCAGATGCGGACGCGACTGACCCGTTGCGACGGCGACAGCAGCAGACCGCAATTCCACCCACCCCGCAGGGACTCCCCCTGCGTTACGGCTCGTGATGGCGGAGCGTACCGACACGACATACCGTCCCGGAAGGCCTGAAGGCTGGGTCTGCGAAACCGTTACGAAGACGTGGGCAATCATGTCGATGCCCGTAACAGGTGAATCCGTCAATCGGTCCTTAAGCCCGCGCCCGGGCGCAGTCCGCCCGCGCTCACGGGGACCCCTACCCGCCGAAAAAACCCCCGGTGAACAGCGAAAGCAGCGCCATCTCCGGCAGCCGGGGGTGGCGCCTCGGGGCACCGTCGGCTTTCAGACTCCCGGGCCGGCGGCCCACCACAACCCGGCTCGCGTGCCGTCATCCGCCGCCAACCACCACCGGTCACCCACCGCCACCAGCGTCACGTCCCGATCGACGCCCGCCGGCACGTCGAGCGGCATCGTGACCTCCCGCCACGACCCACCCCGATCCGTCGACACCCACACCGAGTGCCGCGCCCCGTCGGTCACCGCGGCGAACAGCCGATCCCCCGACGACACCAGCGACGCCACCGCCTGCACGCCGGCCCCGGCCCACCGCCCGAACGTCCCACCGGCCACCCAGCCACCGGCCTCCTGCCGCCACGCGCCGAACGTCCCCCCACGCAGCCCGACCGCCACCGGCACCCCGCCGACGAGCGTCACCCGCTGCAACTCCTCGTACTCCGACCCGCCCGGCAACACCGTGCGCCGCCACGAGCGCCCGTCCGGCGACGACCACACCGCCGGGTCACGGTCGATCCGACCGGCCGGCAGCATTCCCCCCACCGCCAGCCAACCCGCAGACGTCGCCACCGCGTCGAACGCCCAGGTCACCCCCACCGCGTCACTGGCCAGCTCCGGCGCGCCCTCGACCAACGCGAACTCCGCCGCGTCCGCCGACGACACCCAGGAGGCCGCACCCGCCGAACGGTTACCGACGATCAACCAACCCGCCGCACCGGCCGTCAGTCGGGAGACGTTCACCGCCTTCGGCCCGCCGTACGTCTCGAACGACGCCTGCACCTCGACGAGCGCGCCATCGGCCACCTGCCGCCACGTGCTCACCCGCGGATAGCCGTGCGCGCCGCCGACCTTGGCCCCGATCAGCGCCGCCTCCCCGTCCCGGCAGGCCACCGACAGGAACACGTTCTGCCGACCGTAGAAGGAATCCGGCCGCACCGGCTGCACCGTCCAGGTCGCACCGTCCACACTGGTCCACGCCGCCGGTCGGGTGCCACCCTGGGCGTCGAGCACGCCACCGACCACGAACCAGCGACCCGCGCACGCCGTCGCGTCGCGGAGGAGAAGACGGCCCGCGCCACCGGGCGGCGCCGGCAGCGCCAGGGGTTGCCAATCCGGACGCAGCGCCGGCGCGGCGGCCGGCGTCGACTCGGCGTCGCTCGGCACCCTCGGCCCGTCGCACCCGGCGAGCAGCAGCGCGAAGAGGCCGGACACCGCGATCACCCGTCGGACGGACATCGGCCGATGCTAACCACCGGGGACCGCGCGCGGTGGCCCGGCGCGGCCGGTTCGCGCGGGTCGGGGACTCAGACAGTCGGCTGCTGCGACACCTCGCCGCCGGCGGTCTCCGCGAGGATCCGCTCGGCGACCTCTTTCATGGTCATCCGGTGGTCCATCGCCGTGCGCTGGATCCACTTGAACGCCTGCGGCTCGGTCATCCCGTACGTGGTCATCAACGCGCCCTTGGCGCGCTCCACCGCCTTGCGGATCTCCAGGCGGTCGGTCAGGCTCGCGACCTCCGCCTCCAGGGCCGCGACCTCGGAGTAGCGCGACAGTGCGATCTCCACCGCCGGGACCAGGTCGCTCTTCTGGAAGGGCTTCACGAGGTACGCCATCGCGCCCGCCGCCCGCGCCCGCTCCACCAGGTCACGCTGGCTGAACGCGGTCAGGATGATCACCGGAGCGATCCGGGCGCCGGCGATCCGCTCGGCGGCGGCCAGCCCGTCCATGATCGGCATCTTGATGTCGAGGATGACCAGATCGGGCTTCAGCTCCTCGGCGAGGCGGACGGCTGTCTCGCCGTCACCGGCCTCCCCCACCACCTCGTAACCCTCTTCGACAAGCATCTCGGCGAGGTCCAGCCGGATCAGCGCCTCATCCTCGGCGATCAACACGCGCCTGCGCTCGGCATCCGTCGGCATCTCAGCCACCAGCCACTCCCACCATCGATCACTGCACGGCTACCACCCATGCTCCCGCATGAGAGTAGTCGGGTACAGTAAGCGCCACCCGCCGGGATGGTGGAACGGCATACACGGAAGTCTCAAACACTTCTGCCCGAAAGGGCTTGCGGGTTCGAATCCCGCTCCCGGCACTCTGTCATACACCTGTTCGATGATGCGGGTGTGCATCCACCGCAGATGCGGGCGCAGGCCCGCGCTCTCCGCGCTCGCGGAGACACCATCCACGCAGTAGCCCGCACCCTCTCCCTGCCGTACGCCACGGTCTGGCACTGGTGCGTCGATCGGCCCGAACCGGTGAAGCGCGGCACGGAGCTACGGTGCTTCCGATGCCGGCCGGATGTCGAGAATCCGACGGAGCCCGCCGCCTATGCCTATCTGCTCGGCCTCTACCTCGGCGACGGCCACCTGGTGACGACCGCGCGCGTGCCGGTGTTGCGCATCTACTGCTCCGACGCATGGCCAGGGCTGATCGAGGCGTGCGACGTCGCCATGCGGGCCGTGCTCGCGGCAAAGGTGCAGCGTGTCCAGAAACAGGGTTGCGTGGGAGTGCAGAGTTACGGTGTGCACTGGCCGTGCCTGCTCCCGCAGCACGGCCCCGGCAAGAAGCACGAGCGTCCGATCGTCCTGGCCGACTGGCAGCGATCGATTGTGGAGAGTTACCCCGGCGATTTCCTGCGCGGGCTGTTCCACTCCGACGGCTGCCGCACTGCCAACCGAGTCACCACCCGAGGGCGGCATTACGTCTATCCGCGCTACATGTTCGTCAACGAGTCGGCCGAGATCATGGCGCTGTGCCAGTGGGCGCTCGACCTGCTGGGCATCGCCTGGCGGATGAACCGGCGCAACTCGCTCTCGGTGGCGCGGCGGGCTGCGGTCGCCACGCTGGACCGGCACGTCGGCCCGAAGTCCTGACCGCCGCCTCGCGTGGGTCGTGCCGATCGTGGGAGCCTGATCGACGCGCGGGCGGATGGCCGGTTACCGGGTCGACGACAGGGGTGGGAACTGATGCGGGTGGTCATCTTCGGTGCGACCGGCATGGTCGGCCAGGGCGTGTTGCGCGAGTGTCTGCTCGCCGACGACGTGCGGGAGGTGGTGACCGTCGGCCGGCGGCCGACCGGCCGGCAGGATCCGAAGCTGCGGGAGCTGACGGTCGCGGACGTGGGCGAGTTGGACCCGGTGCGCGCCGAGTTGACCGGCGTGGACGCCTGCTTCTACTGCCTGGGGGTCTCCTCGCTGGGCCTCGACGAGGCGGCGTACACGCGGGTCAGCTACGACTACCCGCTCGCGGCGGCGCGGCTGTTGGCCGAGGTGAGCCCGCAGGTCACGTTCGTCTACGTCTCGGGTCAGGGGACCGATTCGTCGGGTCGGGGCCGGGTGATGTGGGCGCGGGTCAAGGGTCGCGCCGAGAACGCGATCATCGAGCTGCTGTCCAACGGCTACGCGGCGCGACCGGGTTTCATCCAGCCGACGTACGGGGCGGTGTCGAAGACCCGGTGGTACCGGTTGGCGTACGCGGTGACGCGACCGCTCGTCCCGGTGCTGCGGCGGTTGTTGCCGAACCAGGTCACCACCACCGACGGGATCGGTCGGGCGATGCTGCGGGTGGCCCGGCAGGGCTCGCCGACGCGGGTGTTGGGCAACCGCGAGCTGCGGTGACCGGCCGCCGGTCAGGCGATCGTGGCGAGGGCCTGGGCGAGGTCGGCGCGCAGGTCCTCGGGGTCTTCCAGGCCGACCGAGAGGCGCAGGAGACCGGCGGCGGGTTTGGCGTCGCCGTCGACGGGGCGGTGGGTGAGCGAGGCGGGGTGCTGGATGAGGGTGTCCACGCCGCCGAGGGACACCGCGTGCGTGATGAGGTGGCAGGCGCCGGCGACGGTGGCCGCTGCGGGTGCGCCGCCGCGTACCTCGAAGGCGAGCAGGCTGCCGGGTCCGGACATCTGACGCCCGACCAGCGCCGCCGGGTCGTGCGTCGAGGGGTGGTGCACCCGGTGTACGGCGGGGTGGCCGGCGAGCCAGCCGGCGAGCTTCTCGGCGGTGGCCTGCTGGGCGCGCACGCGCAGCGGCAGGGTCTGTAGGCCGCGGTGCAGCAGGTAGCCGCCGAGTGGGTGCAGGATCGCGCCGGTGACCGCGCGGACCTGGCGTAGTCGGGTGGCCCAGGTGTCGTCGCAGGCGACGACGCCGGCGAGGACGTCGCCGTGCCCACCGATGCTCTTGGTGGCGCTGTGCAGGACGAGGGTGGCGCCGTGGCGGGCGGGTTGTTGCAGGACGGGGGTGGCGACGGTGTTGTCGACGAGCAGCGGGACGTCGCCGGCCGCGGCGGCGAGGGCGGCGATGTCGACCAGGTCGAGGGTGGGGTTGGCGGGCGTCTCGGCGATGACGAGCGCGGTGTCGGTGCGGATGGCGGCGGCGACCTCGTCGGGGCGGGCCCAGGTGACGGTGGTGCCGAGCAGGCCGGTGGCGAGGACGTGGTCCGTGCCGCCGTAGAGGGGTCGGACGGCGACGACGTGCCGGCGGTCGTCGCGGGCGGCGGCGAGCAGGGTGGCGGTGAGGGCGGCCATGCCGCTGGCGAAGGCGACGGCCTGTGCGGTGCCTTCCAGCTCGGCGAGGGCGCTTTCGAAGCGGGCGACGGTGGGGTTCCAGAGCCGTTGGTAGACGGCGCCGCCCTCGCTGGGGAGGGTGCCGCCGGTGGCGAGTTGTTCGTACGCGGCGCCGCCGTCGTCGACCGAGGGCAGGGGGTTGGTGGTGGACAGGTCGATGGGCGGTACGTGCACGCCGAGGGTGCGGAGGTCGTCGCGACCGGCGTGTACGGCCCGGGTGTCCATCGTTGTCATGCCGGGTAGCGTCGAACATCTTCCGCCTGGGAAGCAATGGGTCGGCAGATGATTCTGTCGGGGGCAGTGGTTTCAGCGAAGGATTCGGGCAAGGATGGTCGGATGTCTCCTGAGCCGAACGATGTGCGGCCGTATCCGGCCCTCGACGAGGTGGACCGCGCCATCCTGAGCGAGTTGGCCGCCGACGGCCGCCTGCCGAACAACGCCCTCGCCGAGCGGGTGGGGGTGGCGCCGTCGACGTGTCTGACGCGTACCCGGGCGCTGCGGGAGCGGGGCGCGATCCGTGGTTTCCACGCCGAGGTGGACCCGGCCGCGCTCGGCCTGCCGTTGCAGGCACTGGTGTCGGTGCGGCTGACCGCGCACGAGCGGGCGGCGGTGGATGCCTTCCGGGCCCGGTCGGTGCGGCTGCCGGGGGTGGTGTCGGTGTTCCACGTGGCCGGCGCGGAGGACTACGTGCTGCACGTGCGGGCGGCGTCCGGCGATGCGTTGCGGGACTTCGTGCTGGACCACCTGGCGGTGGATCCGGTGGTGCAGCACACGCAGACCAGCCTGATCTTCGAACAGGCGCGCGGGATGGGCTGAGCGGCGGGTGAGGTGGCCGACGAAAACCCGCATGCTGGAACAAATCCGGTCGGTGACGGGTTGGCTGACCGTGTGATCACCGTACCGTTGTCTGTTCTTGATCTTGCCCCGGTCGCC
This sequence comes from Micromonospora sp. NPDC049175, assembly GCF_043197345.1. Classification (NCBI taxonomy): domain Bacteria; kingdom Bacillati; phylum Actinomycetota; class Actinomycetes; order Micromonosporales; family Micromonosporaceae; genus Micromonospora; species Micromonospora sp. NPDC049175. The sequence goes on from NZ_JBICSY010000001.1 coordinate 1,032,518, forward strand.
AAGGGCACCACCGCTGGCGCGGCCCTGGAGGCCACCACCGAGTTGGCCCGCCGCACCGAGGAGTTGGGCTACCACCGGTTCTGGGTGGCCGAGCACCACAACATGCCGGCGATCGCCAGCTCCGCCCCCGCGGTGCTGCTGGCGCACCTGGCGGCGAACACGTCGACGATCCGCCTCGGGTCGGGTGGGGTGATGCTGCCCAACCACGCGCCGCTCGTGGTGGCCGAGCAGTTCGGCACCCTGGAGGCCCTGCACCCCGGTCGGATCGACCTGGGCATCGGGCGGGCCCCGGGCACCGACCAGGTGACCGCGCTGGCGCTGCGGCGCACCATGGAGGGCCTGTCCGCGGAGGGTTTCCCGCGCGAGCTGGCCGACCTGATGAACTACTTCAGCGGGGCGAAGCCGGGGCAGATCATCGCCACGCCGGGTCGCGGTGAGCAGCCGGCCGTGTGGCTGCTGGGCTCCAGCGGTTTCAGCGCCCAACTCGCCGGCCTGCTGGGTCTGCCGTTCTCGTTCGCGCACCACTTCAGTTCGGCCAACACCCTGCCGGCGCTGGCCCTGTACCGGCAGAACTTCCGGCCGTCGCAGTGGTTGGACAAGCCGTACGCGATGGTGGCGGTCAACGCGGTGTGCGCGGAGACCGACGAGCGGGCCGAGTGGCTGGCGGGGCCGAGCGCGCTGTCGTTTCTGAAGCTGCGCTCCGGCCGGCCGGAGCCGCTGTCGACGCCCGACGAGGCGGCGGCGTACCCATACTCCGAGATCGAGCGGGAGTTCGTCCTCCAGCGCCGCGACGGTCAGGCGATGGGCTCGCCGGAGACGGTGCGCCGGCAGCTCACCGAACTGGTGGAACGCACCGGCGCGGACGAGCTGATGCTGACCACGCTCGTGTACGACGTCGCCGACCGGGTGCGGTCGTACGAGTTGATCGCCGAGCAGGTGGCGGGCGGTCTGCACCGGGACGCATGAAACACGATCTTCACGTCAGCGTCACCCTGGCGACCCCGACGCTGCCTAATGTTGGTTCCGGTGGTGGTACGGCATTCCCGGTCGGGACGGGTCGGGAATGCCGCGGTGTGGCGCACCGGGCCGGAGCTGAGCGGATTCCGCGGCTGCGGCCCGGTGCCTGCCACCCTAGGCGACCCCGCTCGGGACCGCCAGGGGCCAGATCAACGTAGGTAGATGTTCGGGGTGGGTGGGCTGGCCATCTGGTCGCCGATGAAGAACCCCGGATGTGGCGGCTGGTTGTAGGCGGTGTTCTGCCACGCGATCGCCACCCGATACTGCGGGTCGTGCATCAGGGTGTGGATCCGGGTGCTTGTCGGCGTGGGCGTGCTGTAGATGCGCAGGGCCCGGCTGTCGGTGGTTCGCCAGATCACCTCCTCCCGCCAGTCGCCCAGGATGTCGCCGGAGAGCGCCGGGGTCGACTTGGTGCCGTTGTTGGACGCCACCGAGCTGCCGGTGAGCAGCCGGGTCTCGCCACCGGTGCCGTACTTGTCGATCTTCGTGCCGTCGAGCAGCTCCCGCACCGGGTCACCGTCCCACCAGGCGAGGAAGTTCGCCGACGACGGCTTGCGGCCGATGTTCTGACCTCTGGTGTTGGCCAGGCCGGCGACCGCTGACGACCACGACTCCGCACCGGGGCTGCCGGCCCAGATGTCCGCGGAGACCCCCCGGCCGTTGTCACCGGAGGCCGGTGTGGACCAGAGGATCTGACCGGTACGCGCGTCGGCGAACCAGGAGCTGGGCTTGCTGGCGTCCTCGTCGACCTTGAACACCTCCAGGCCGGCGCGACCCGGGTCGAGGTCACCGACGTGCATCGCGTCGCCGTGCCCGTTTCCGGTCGAGTAGAGCAGCCGACCGTTGTCGTCGATGGTGGCCGCGCCGTAGACGATCTCCTGGCGGCCGTCGGCGTCGACGTCGGCGACGGAGAGCTGGTGGTTGCCCTGGCCGGCGGCGGCGCCGTTGCCGGAGGCGTTCGAGTCGAACGTCCAGCGCTTGGTCAGCGTGCCGTTGCGGAAGTCCCACGCGGCGATGACCGCGCGGGTGTAGTAACCCCGGGCCATGATCAGCGAGGGGCGCTGCCCGTCCAGGTACGCGGTGCCGGCGAGGAACCTGTCCACCCGGTTGCCGTACGAGTCGCCCCAGGACGACACCGTGCCGCGCGGCGGGTCGTACGAGACGGTGGAGGCGATCGCGCCGGTCTGCCCGTTGAACATGGTCAGGTACTCCGGGCCGGACAACACGTAGCCGCTGGAGTTGCGGTAGTCCGCCGACGACGAGCCGATGAGCTGGCCGGTGCCGGAGCGGGTGCCGTCGGCGGTCTTCATGGCCACCTCGGCGCGGCCGTCGCCGTCGTAGTCGTACACCTGGAACTGGGTGTAGTGGGCGCCGGCGCGGATGTTGCGACCCAGGTCGATCCGCCACAACCGGGTGCCGGTCAGTGTGTACGCGTCGACGTAGACGTTTCCGGTGTAGCCGGACTGGGAGTTGTCCTTGGCGTTCGACGGGTCCCACTTGAGCACGATCTCGTAGGTGCCGTCACCGTTGAGGTCACCGACGGAGGCGTCGTTGGCGCTGTAGGTGTAGGCCTCCCCGCTGGGCGTGGTGCCGCCGGCCGGGACCTGCAACGGCACGTCCAGGTAGCCCGCGCCGAACTGCAGGGCCGGCGCCGACGCCGCCTGCTCGACGCCGCCGACCACGGCCCGCACGGCGTACGCCGAGCCGGCCGCCGCGCCGCTGTCGAGGTAGCTGGTGGCGCCCGTGATCGGGCTGGCGTTGACCCGGGTCGAGCCCCGGTAGAGGTGGAACGCCACCCCGGAGGTCTCGGTGCCGAGCAGCCGCCAGGACACCAGGTTGCCGCTGCCGGAACGGACGCTGATCAACCCCCGGTCCAGGTTCTCCATCTGCTTCGCTCCGGCCGGCGGGGTGGTGGGTGGCGGGGTCGTCGGAGGCGGTGTCGTGGGTGGTGGGGTGGTCGGCGGCGGGGTGGTCGGGGGTGGCGTGGTCGGCGGCGGGGTGGTCGGCCCGTCGGTGGCCGGGGTGCCGGTGCAGGCGGTGCCGTTGAGCGCGAAGCTGGTCGGCACCGGATTGCTGCCGGTCCACGAACCGTTGAAGCCGAACGCGGCGGTGCCGTTGGTGGCGATGCCGGCGTTGTGGTCGACGTTGCGGGCGGTGACCTGGGCACCGGACTGGGTGACGACGGCGTTCCACGCCTGGGTGACCTGTTGCCCGGCCGCGTACGACCAGGTGAGGGCCCACCCGTCGACCGGGTCGCCGAGGTTGGTGACGGTGACGTTGGCGCCGAAGCCGCCCTGCCACTGGTTGGTTACTTGATAGTCGACCCGGCAGCCGACGGCGGCGGCCGAGGCGACCACCGTGCCGAGGGTGCCAGCCACGACGGCGGCCGCCGTCGTGCCAGCGAGCAGGATCAGCCGATGTCTGGACGGGTGCATGGACTGCCTCCGAGGATCCGCGGATGATCGCGGCGGCCCACCGGCCCTGCCCGGGACGCGCGGTGGACCCGTCCCGCCGCTACGGCGGCGGACGGCGATCTGATCGGGGGTGAACGCCCTGGAACTCGCGGATCCGACTCACCGCGCATCGTAGGGCAAGCGCTTTCCGCCGCGCAACATCGATGACCGTTGCTGGATGCCGTACCGGCCCTGGCTCACCCGCCCTGGCTTGCCCCGCCCTGGCTTGCCCCGCCCTGGCTTGCCCCGCCCTGGCTTGCCCCGCCCTGGCTTGCCCCGCCTTGCCTTGCCTTGGCTTGGCTTGGCTTGGCTTGGCTTGCCCCGCCTTGGCCTGCCCCGCCTTTGTTGCTGCGGGCGCGCGTCCGCTCTGGGGTGGCGCTGGCCGACCGGTTCACCCAGCGGGTCCGCGCCGACGACGGGTTCGAACTGGCGGCGGCGCACCCCCTCTCGCGGATCCTGATGACGAGCACCCGTCCGGAGGACCGGGAGCGGGTGTCGAATCGCCTGCGGCCGTCAAGGTCACGCTCGATCGTGGATGTAGTGGCCACGAAGCTCCGGGAGACCACTACATCCACGATCGAGCACGATCTTGGTGCCTCGACCCTGGCAACAGCGACATGTGACCGAGCCGGGGCGGGGCGGGGCGGGGCGGGTTCAGCGTCGGCGGGGGCGGGGCGGGACGGGGTTCAGCGTGGGGTGGGCGTACCCGTGGCGGCGAGATCGGCCTCGACCGCGCCGGCGGAAGCAACGACGGGCGACTCGGCGGGCGACTCGGCGGGCGACTCGGCGGGCGCGGTCGCGGCGGGGGAAGCGGTCGCGGCGGCTACGGCAGCCTCGGCGCGGACCCGGCGGGTGCGGCGAAGGGCGCGCACGGCCAGCACCAGGGCGGCCAACCAGCCGGCGGCCAACAGGGCGTACGTGACGGGGCGGACCGGGCCGTCGAGTCCGGTGGAGCGGATCAGCGTGCGGGCGTTGGTCAGCACGATCACGCCGCCGACCGCCGCGCCGAGCAGTTGGGCGGGCACGATGCGCACCAACCAGGCGGCCAGCGGGGCGGCGATGAGCCCGCCGATCAGCAGCGCGGCGACGGTCGGGAGCAGGAATCCTTCGGAGCCCAACCCGATCAGGAAGCCGACACTGGCCGCACCGGCCACGACGAACTCGGCGGTGTCCACCGAGCCGATCACCTTGCGGGGCTCCAGGCGGCCGGAGACCAGCAGCGCCGGGGTGGCCACCGGGCCCCACCCGCCGCCGCCGGTCGCGTCGACGAAGCCGGCAACCAGGCCCAGGGGTCCGAGGAAACGTCCGCGTAGCCGACTGCCGACCCGGTCGGTACGCAGCGGTCGGGCGAAGCGGACCAGCAGGTACGCGCCGAGCGTGAAGAGGATGCCGGCCATCCACGGGGCGGCTGCCTCGGTCGAGATCGAGCTGAGCAGGGTGGCACCGGCGAAGGCACCGATGGCGCCGGGCAGGGCGATGCGGGTGACCACCCGCCAGTCGACGTTGCCGAAGCGCCAGTGCGCCACCCCGGCGGCCAGCGTGGTGCCGATCTCGGCCAGGTGCACCGAGGCCGAGGCGGCAGCCGGGGCGACCCCGGCGACCAGCAGCAGAGTGGACGAGGTCAGCCCGTACGCCATGCCGAGCGAGCCGTCGATCAGCTGCGCGACGAGCCCGACCAGAGCGAGGACCAGTAGCTTGCGCACGAGCGCCCCCTGACTTTTCGGCATCTCCTATCGACTTGGTCGACAATGCGGCACGGGACGGCCGGGGTCAAGCCTCAGATCGGTGGGTGGGACGCCACCGGGCGACGCGACGGGGACGCGCGGTCTCCATTCAGGACCCACGGCCACGGGCGCGGCCCGCACGCACAGCGCGCGGCCTACGTGCGGGGCGCGAGCCGTGCGACGGACGCGGCCGGCATGACGCGGACAGCGCCGGGCTGGGGATCGGGTCGGCGCTCAGATCCAGGCGCGGGGGTCGGCGACCAGCTCGGTGATCCGCGCGGGCAGGGTGCCCGCGGCCACGTCGGCGACGCTGACCAGTTCCAGGATCTCCCGTTCGCTGGCCCGCAGGGCGATCCAGACCTCCTGGAGCGCGCGGGCGGGGCCGTGGTAGCCGAGCTGCTCAGGGCGCTGCCCGCGGACGTGGGCGAGCGGCCCGTCGATCACCCGGATCACCTCGGCGAGCGAGATCTCCTCGGCCGGGCGGGCCAACCAGTAGCCACCCTCCGGGCCGCGCTGGGCGTGCACGATGCCGCCCCGACGCAGTTGCAACAGGATGCTCTCCAGGAACTTCGGCGGGATCTCCTGGGCACGGGCGATCTGGTCGGCCGTGACGGGCCGGCCGCGCCCAGGACCACTGGCCGTCGCGGCAAGCTCGGCGGCCGCGCGGAGGGCATAGTCGACCCGGGCGGAGAGGCGCATGTCGGCAAGGTTAGCCCCCGGTCAACCGGCCGGGCGGGCCACCCTCGGCCGATCGGATTAGGCATCGATGGGATCCGCGCAATTCGTGCCGGTTGCGGCCGTCGTCGAGGACCAGTAAATGTGCGTCATGATCCACCGTAAGGTGGGGGCCGGAATGGCGGTATGGGACGTCCCTATGCTGGGCGGGGGCGTGACCGGCAGTCCGTTGCGGCGGTGCCGGGCAGCACATTGATACACATCGGGGGGAAGGCAACACGATGACCGATATCGCCACACGCACCTGGGATGGCATGACCATCCCGGTGGCTGGCACCTATCTTCTCGATCAGGCGCACAAGCGGATCGGTTTCCTGTCCCGGCACATGATGGTGAGCCCGGTGCGTGGCGAGTTCGCCGAGGCCACCGCACAGATCTTCGTGGCGGAGGACCCGCTGCTCTCCTCGGTGACGGCGACCATCTCCACGCCGAGTATCACCACCGGCAGCATCGACCGGGACACGCATCTGAAGAGTGCCGACTTCCTCGACGTGGAGCGCTATCCCACCCTCGAATATCGAAGCACCGGCATCAAATGGCAGGGCCAGGAGGATCCCATCTTCCAATGGGCCCGCCTGCGTAGCCACCGGCTCGGTGGGCGCGGCCGGAGTCCGATTGTTCCGCCGCAGTCCGAGGGCGTACCCGGGCGATTCGTGCTGACCGGTGAGTTGACCGTGAAGGGAATCACCAGGGCTGTCGACCTGGAGGTGAATTTCGGCGGCGCTCGTCGTGATCCGTACGGGCAGAACATCTTCGGGTTCAGCGCGACGGCCGAGATCGACCGCGAGGACTATGGCCTGCTCTGGAATGTCCTGTTGGAGAGCGGCGGGGTCCTGGTCGGCAAGACGGTGCAGATCGAGATCGCCGGCGAGGCCATCCACCAGGCCTGAGCGGTGTGAGCACCGTCCGGGGTCTGGTGGGGAGGCAGGCAGGCGTCAGGCGCCCACGCGGCGCGGCGCAGGCGTCAGGCGCCCACGCGGCGCAGCAGGCCCTCCTGGACGGCGCTGGCGATCTGCTGGCCGTCCGTGGTGAACATCCGGCCGGTGGCCAGCCCACGAGCGCCGGACGCCGACGGGCTCAGGCAGTCGTAGAGGAACCACTCGTCGGCGCGGAACGGCCGGTGGAACCAGAGCGCGTGGTCCAGGCTCGCGCCGACCAACCCGCCCGGCCCCCACACCTCGCCGTGCGCGGAGAGCACCGAGTCCAGCAGGGTGAGGTCCGAGGCGTAGGTGAGCGCGCAGGCGTGCAGCAGCGGATCGTCGGGCAGTTTGCCGTCGATGCGCATCCAGACACGCTGGTGCGGGTCGGCCGGCCGGTCGCCGGGACGGACCCAACCGGGCTCGCCCACGTACCGCACGTCCATCGGCCGCGGGATCTGACCCCACATGCCCAGCCGCTCCGGGTAACGGGAGAGCCGGTCGGACATCGTCGGGACGTCCTGCGGCGGCGGCACGTCCAGGGGAGCCGTGACCTGGTGGTCCAGGCCCTCCTCGGCCCGCTGGAACGACGCCGACATGAAGAAGATCGGCTTGTCGTGCTGGAGGGCGACCGCGCGGCGGACCGAGAAGGACCTGCCGTCGCGGATGTTCTCCACCTGGAACGCGATCGGCTCGGCCGGGTCGCCGGGGCGGACGAAGTAGCCGTGCAGCGAGTGCACGAACCGCTCCGGGTCGACGGTGCGGCCGGCGGCGACCAAGGCCTGACCGGCGACCTGGCCGCCGTACACCCGTTGTGGGCCGACCGGGGGGCTCATCCCCCGGAAGGCCATGTCCCCGGTCGGGTCGAGGTCCAGCACTTCCAGCAGCTGGTCGACAGCCGCCTGGCCGACCGCGACCCGACCGTCGCTCACTGCAGCGCCCGCGCCGACGCGGCGTCGACGAGCGAGCCGAGCTGGTGTACGCGCAGCGTGTTCGTCGAGCCGGGGGTGCCGGGCGGGCTGCCCGCCACGATCACCACGTAGTCACCGGGGTTGGCCCGGTCGAGACCGAGCAGCGCCTGGTCGACCTGGCGGAACATGTCGTCGGTGTGCTGCACGAACGGCATCAGGAAGGTCTCCACGCCCCAGGTGAGGGCGAGCTGGTCGCGCACCTCGGGGACCGGCGTGAACGCCAGCAGCGGCAGGTCGCAGTGCAGGCGGGACAGCCGTCGGACGGTGTCACCGGTCTGCGAGAAGGCGACCAGGGCCTTGGCGTTGATGGCGCGCGCGATCGACGAGGCGGCGACGGTGAGGGCGCCACCGTGGGTACGCGGGTCGTGCTGCAGCCGGGGCACCCCGATCGAGCCGGACTCGGTGGTCGTCACGATCTTGGCCATGGTGCTGACGGTCAGCACCGGGTACTTGCCGACGCTTGTCTCGCCGGAGAGCATGACCGCGTCCGCGCCGTCGAGCACCGCGTTGGCGACGTCGGAGGCCTCCGCCCGGGTGGGGCGGGAATTCTCGATCATGGAGTCGAGCATCTGGGTGGCCACGATGACCGGCTTGGCGTTCTCCCGGCACAGTTGCACGGCCCGCTTCTGCACCAGGGGCACCTGGTCCAGCGGCATCTCGACACCGAGGTCACCGCGGGCGACCATCACGCCGTCGAAGGCCGACACGATGGCCTCGAGGTGCTCCACCGCCTCCGGCTTCTCGACCTTGGCCAGCACCGGGCGGTAGACGCCCTCCTCGGCCATGATGTTGTGGACGAGCTTGATGTCCTCGGCCGAGCGGACGAAGGACAGCGCGACCAGGTCGACGCCCAGGCCGAGGGAGAAGCGCAGGTCCTCGGCGTCCTTCTCCGACATGGCGGGCACGCTGACCGCCACGTTGGGCAGCGAGACGCCCTTGTTGTTGGAGACCGGGCCACCCTCGGTGACCAGGCAGCGGATGTCGTTGCCGGTGACGTCGGTGACCTCGACGGCGACGCGGCCGTCGTCGATCAGCAGGCGGTCACCGGGCTTCACCTCGTGCGGCAGCTTCGTGTAGGTGCAGGAGACCCGCTCCTTGGTGCCGAGGATGTCGTCACCGGTGATCACGACCGAGTCGCCGGTGCGCCACTCGTGCGGGCCGTCGGCGAACCGGCCGAGCCGGATCTTGGGGCCCTGCAGGTCGGCGAGGACCGCCACCGGCTGACCTGCCGCCTCGGACGCCTCCCGGACAAGTCGATAGACCGCCTCGTGGTCGGCGTGGCTGCCGTGGCTGAAGTTGAGCCTCGCCACGTTCATGCCGGCCTCGACGAGACCCCGGATGCGCTCCGGGGACGAGGTGGCGGGACCAAGGGTGCAGACGATCTTCACGCGGCGTGTCACGCCCATCAGGCTAGTCTCTCCTTCAGGTCGGACTCGGGGCCGACCCATTGCAGGCAGCGGAACATGTGTCCAACGACGCGCGGTGCGCGTCGGGCCGGCGGGCGGAACCGCACCGGGAACGTTGTGGCGACGGGCAACGGCGACCGCGCGCCGGGAATCGTACGCCTCCGCCGGGGTGCGCTGTCGGGGTGCTCCCGAGGAAGGCTCACCGCGGGTGCACCGACGGCGGCAGGGTGGGCACCGCGGTCAGCAGGTCACGGGGGTCGTAGCGGCGCTTTGCCCGGCGTAGCCGCGCCCAGTTCGCGCCGTAGGCGAGCCGGACGCGGTCGGTCTCCTCCGGGGCGAGCAGGTTGGGGTAGCCACCGGGCAGGGCGTGCGGGGCGAGCGCCGTCGAGGTGCGCTCGGCCCACTCGCGGTGCGGCCCGGACTGCTCGCCCGGCGCCCAGACCGCGATGATCTCGGTGAGCAGGTGCTCGCCGCGCAGACCGAACGCCGTGTCGGCGAGTCGAACCCGGGTGGCCGCGCCGTGGAAGTGGTGCACGGCCAGCGCCGAGAACGGCGAGCTGACCTGGTGGGCCGCGTCGACGAGCACGTCGGCCACACCGTCGGTGCGAGCGGGCAGCCAGCGCGTCCGCAACAGGTAGTGGTTGCCGTCGACCATGCCGCCGTCGAACATCCGCAGCGCGTCCGCGTACGGCATCGGGGCGATCTGGTCGACGAGCGGGGTGCCCAGGTCGCGCAGCCGGTCCATCCACGGCAACCCGGCGTCCAGGTCCGGCCCGCTGTAGAACGGGCAGACGAAGATCATCGGCTCGCCGGCGGGGCCGGGCAGGAAGCCGGTCATGACGGTCAGCTCGTCCGGGGCCTCCGCGATGATCGCCCCGTAGCCGCGCAGCACGGCCGGCGCCTCGGCCAGCGCGAACATGATCATGCCGGCCAGCACGCCGGGCAGGCGATGCGCGCGGAAGCGCAGCTCGGTGACCACGCCGACGTTCCCGCCGCCGCCGCGCAGCGCCCAGTACAACTCGGCGTCGTGCCGGGGATCGGCGGTGACCCGGCTTCCGTCGGCGAGGACCACCTCCGCGCCGAGCAGATTGTCGAGCGTCAGACCGAACCGGCCGCAGAGCGGGCCGTACCCGCCGGCGAGGGCGAGCCCGGCCACGCCCACGTCGCGGACCACGCCGGTGGGCACCACCAGGTCGTACGGGCGGGCGGCGGCGAGCAGCTCGGCCGTCGTGGCGCCACCGCCGACGGTCACCGTGGCCGCGTCCGGGTCGACCCGGACGGCGTTCAGCCCGGTCAGGTCGAGCACCAGGCCGCCGTCGCGCAGCGCCCGACCGGCCCAGTCGTGCCCGCCGGAGCGGACCGACAGGGGCAGGTGACAGCGGGCGGCGATGCGGACCGCGTGGGCCACCTCGTCGGCGTCCCGACAGTGGGCCACCAGGGCGGGCGTGCGGTGCACCGCGCCGTTCCAGAGCCGGGTGGTGGTGGCGTACGCGGGATCACCCGGCTCGTACAGCCGGTCGCCGAGCAGGGCACGCAGCCGGGCGGTGGCCCTCGCGACATCGGGGGTGGCGGCGGAGATCATGGCGACTCCTCGACCGGGGCCGCCCCCACGCTTCCGGGTACGCCCCGGTGGCGGCCCTCGCAGGGCGCGACCGTAACACCGTCACACCGCCGAGCGCCGTCGTCATCACGACAGCCGCCGATTGACCGACAGCTCAGCTCTCGGTCTTGACCAGGGGGAACTCCAGCGACCCGGCCGGGCAGAGGAAGGTCAGCACGTCCACCCGGTAGAGCCCGGCCTGCACCGCCGGGTTTGCCTCCAACACGCTGCGGACGTCGTCGACGCTGCCGGTGCGGGCCAGCCCGAAGCCGATCGGTGGCTCCGGCTCGCGGGCCGGCCCGTCCACCGAACCGGCGACCAGGATGATGCCGCTTCGCTGGAGCGCCTGCATGTGCTCGGCGTGCTCGGCCTGCAACCGCTGCACGGTCTCGGCGGGCAGGGCCCGTCCGGCCGCGCCGGGATAGATCACGATGCACTCGTACGTGTCGAGCGCGAAGTTGACCTGCGGCACTCCCGCCATGGGTGCTCCCTCCGCCGTCGCGCCGAACGGCACCGGCCCCGCCAGCGTCGCACGGACGTCCCTGTCGTACCGGGCGCTTGCCGTCATCTGGCCCCGGTGGCCGGGTGACGTGTCCGCGCACACAGTCGGGTCACGCCCGGCATACCGGTCGAATTCCGGGGGATCATCTACCGATGGCGACAAACATCAGTGAGCAGCCCGCGAAGGCGTCCGGCACGTACCGGATCGGCGGGGACGTCACCGTCAACCGGCTCGGTTACGGGGCAATGCAGATCACCGGCCCCGGTGTCTGGGGTGACCCGAAGGACCCGGCGGAGGCGGTCCGGGTGCTGCGCCGGGCCGTCGAGCTGGGCGTGACGTTCATCGACACCGCCGACTCGTACGGGCCGTTCGTCTCGGAGTTGCTGATCCGCGAGGCCCTGCACCCGTACGCCGACGACCTGGTCATCGCGACCAAGGCCGGGCTGACCCGTTCCGGCCCGGGCGACTGGCGTCCGGTGGGCCGCCCGGAGTATCTGCGCCAGCAGTGTGAGCTGAGCCTGCGCCACCTCGGCCTGGACACGATCCCGCTCTACCAGCTGCACCGGATCGACGCGAAGGTGCCGCTCGCCGACCAGTTGGGCGAGCTGGCGCTGTTGCGGCAGGAGGGCAAGATCCGACACATCGGGCTGTCCGAGGTGAGCGTGGCGCAGATCGAGGAGTCACGCGGGATCACCACGATCGCGTCGGTGCAGAACCTGTACAACCTCGCCAACCGCAGCGCGGAGGACGTGCTGGAGTACTGCGAGCGCAACGACCTGGCGTTCATCCCGTGGTTCCCGATCGCCACCGGCGAGCTGGCCCGCCCCGGCGGCCCGCTGGACGCCATCTCCACCGCGCACGGCGCGTCGCCGGCACAGCTCGCGTTGGCCTGGCTGCTGCGCCGGTCGCCGGTGATGCTGCCGATCCCCGGCACGTCCTCGGTGGCGCACCTGGAGGAGAACGTGAGCGCGGCCGACGTACGGCTCACCGACGACGAGTTCGAGTCGTTGGCCAAGGCGAGCTAAGGATCTGCGGCGCGGACGGCGCCGGTGTCAGTCGGCGGCGTCCGTGCCGGGCTCCCGGGCGGCCCGCAGCGCCTCGGTCGCCTGGGCCAGCAGGCGAGCCGAGTCGGTGCGTCCACTCACCTGTAGTTCCACCTCGGTGTCCCCGGCCTGGATCCGCACGCTGGCCTCGGTGCGCTGCTGGTCGACCCAGGACTGCAGCAGGTTGAACAGGCCCGGGAGCAGCCCCTGCGCCAGCACCGCGATGATCACCGCGTCGGTGAAGCCCGGCCGTCCACCGCCGCCGCCGGCCTGCCGGACGACAGGCCGGTACTGCGGGTTGCGCTGGATCCAGTCGAGCAGGGCGACAGGCGGCGCCTGCCGGTGCCGCGGACTGATGGTCAGCCGGACCGGCTGCCGCGCGGCGGTGTCACTGTCGGTCACTGTTGCTCCCGGTCAGTCGGTGGCGGGGCGGAAGGCGATGGTGTCCCCGTCGGCGGTGGCGACGCCCCCGACGGTCACCGTGTCCTCGTCGGCGAACGGTGTGTTGGTGCCGAAGTACGTGGTGGTGCCGCTGACCTGCACCCTGCCCCGGGTCTCGCTCGGGGTGGTGACCTGCGCGCTGGCCGGTCCGGTCAGTTCGACGGCGATCTTCGGGTATTCCAGGATCTTCCAGGTGACCTTCTGCGCGGCGCCGCCGTAGTAGCGGAACGGGCAGCCCGGCGGCGCGGCGATCGTCTGCTTGGCGCACTCGTCCAGCCAGGCGCGTACCTGGGCCTCGACGGCCTCGCCGGCCGTCGGCTTGAGCACCGGGGCCAGTTGGAGGGTCGCCGCGCTCTGCCCCGGGCCGACCGCCACGGTCTCGCTCGGCGTCTCGCTGAGCGCGCTGGCCGGGCCGGTCGCGGTGTACTCGCCGGGCAGCAGCACCAGCGCGGGGCCCTCGGCGGCGCCCGGCAGCGCCAGCCCGTTGAGTTGCGCCCCGGGGCCGGCGATCGGGGTGTCGAGCGGGGTCAGCCCGCCGCTCACCTGCCAGCCGTGGAAGAGCCCGAGGGTGGTCTCGTCGTCGCGGCGAAGGGCGACTTCCGTGGTGCGCCGCTCACCGGCCAACCGGTACGCCACGGTGGCGGTGGCGCTGTCGCCGTCCCGGTCCAGTTTGGTGATCTTGACGTCGGTCGGCGGTCGGTAGCCCTTGGCGCGCAGCAGTTGGGCGAGCAGCTTGCGGTCGGTGACACCGCCCTGCCCGCTCAGGAAGTCGAGCGCGGCGTCGCTGTCCCGGTCGGCGAGCGCGGAGAAGTATCCGTCGACGGCCGCCTGCGGTCGGAAGAACGCCCACTGCACCACGCCGAGCCCGCCGGTGCCGACGCAGGCCGCCAGCACGAGGACGCCGACCAGCAGCCAGGTGCGACGGGTGCCGACCGGGCCGGAGTGGCCGAACAGCCGCTCGACGGTGACGGGCTCGTCCGCGCCGGCGGGCACCCCCGCCACCGACGCCCGATCCAGCGCGTCGAGCCGCAGCTCGTGCGGCGGGTGGGTGGCGCAGACCGCCTCGTCCCAGCCGCTGCGGCCGGTCTCGAAGGACAGCCGCCGCTCCAGGACGCGCCGCATCCCGTCGACGTGCCCGGTGAGCACGGCGCCGAGGTCGGCCCGGTACTCGGCCGCCCGCACGTCGCGGGCGTGCAGTGGCAGCACCACGTAGCGCATGGTGAGCAGCACCGGCCAGAAGAACAGGAAGACCACGAAGTTGGTGCCCGGGTGCGGGAACGTCCGCATCAGCCAGGTCGGCAGGGCGTGCGCGAGGGTCAGTGGCAGGCCGACACCACGGACGAAGGCGCTGGTGATCTCGTCGCCGGTGCGCCAGTGCACCAGCTCGTGGCTGAGCAGCGCGGCGACCTCGTCGTCCGGCTCGGTCAGCACGGCGGTCGTGACCACCACGTGCCGCGCGTACGTGCGGGCGTTGCTCAGGACCGGGTCGTCCTCCATCAGCAGCCGGGGCACGCTGGTCAGGCCGAGCCGCCGGGCGCACTCGTCCAGCACGGGGCGCAGCTTTGCGTACTCCCGGCGGCTGGGCTGGCGGGCGCCGGAGACCACGAGCAGGCGCGGTTCCAGCAGCACCCGGTAGAGGGTGTAGAGCACCCCGATCAGCGCCGCCGCGGCCACCGTGCCGACCAGGCCGGTGGCCAGCGCGATGGGGCCGTCGGTGGCGCCCAGCCAGGGCACCACCAGCACGGAGAGGAAGCCGATCAGGAACCCGGCGACGAAGCCGGTCACGCCGCCGAGCACCCCGCCGGAGCGGGTCAGGAATGCCTCCAGCAGGGAGCCGATCACCGGGGCGTCGCGCAGCACCTGGGGCACCTGGTCGTCGGCGCCGAACGCGCCGGCGAAGAGCCCGGTGACGGCAAAGGTGAGACCGCTCCAGAACGCCAGGAGCAGCGCGAGCGGCAGGTAGAACCAGGTGGCGACGAACGCGCCGAGCACGCCCCGCCAGTCCCGCAGGATCCCGGCGCGCAGCCAGACCAGCGCACTCGGATAGCCGGGTGGCCGGTCGGCGAAGCCGCCGGTGGTCGGTGGGGCGGCGGCGGTCGGTGGCTCGGCCGCCCGGACGTCGAGCTGCGGCACGGTCGGCGGGGTGCCCTCCGGCGGCACGGTGTGCGGCTCGGTCATGCGCGCTGCTCCTCTGGGACGTCACGTCTGTCGCGATTGGACAGCGGCAGCAGGTTATCGAGCACGTCTGATGTCCGGCACCCCCTTTCCCAGGAACGTCGCCCACCCGACATTCACCGCCGCGCACCCCGGGGTGGTGAGTGCGAATGGCATGCTGTGGCCGTGGTCGCCGACGAACCCCCCGAGCGCCAGTTACGGGTGATGCCGTGGTGGCTGGTGCTTGTCGGCCTGCTGGTCGCCGCCGCCCTGGGCTGGCTGGTGCTGGGCCTGCTGCTCGCCGAGGCCGACCGGGCCAGCCAGGCGGACACCCGCGCCACGCTGCGCATCGACGCGATCCGCACCGGCCTGACCGTGGTCGCCGGCACCGGCGGAGGGTTGGCCCTGCTGCTGGCCGCCCGACGCCAGTGGATCGCCGAACGCGCGCAACGGCACCAGGAGAGCGTCGCCGCCCGCGACCAGGCCCACCGCGACCGGGTGCAGGCGCACGCCGAGTCGGTGGCCGAGGCGGCGCAACGCCAGCAGGACCGGCAGTCCGCAGCGGCCGAGCACGACGCGGCGGAGCGGCGGCTGACCGAGCTCTACACCCGGGCCGTCGAGCTGCTCGGCAACGACAGCGCGGCGGTACGCCTCGGCGGCCTGCACGCCCTGGAACGCCTCGGTCAGGACAACCCTCGGCAGCGCGCGACGATCGCTGCGGTGCTCTGCGCGTACCTGCGGATGCCGGCGCCGGACGGCGAGCCGCGCGAGACGGAGGTCCGGCGCACCGCGCAGCGCGTGCTCACCCGACACCTGCGCGCGGACGACGCGACCCACTGGCCGGAGCTGACGCTCGACCTGACCGGTGCCACGCTCGTCGACTTCGACGCCGCGGGCTGCACGCTCGTCGACGCGACCTTCACGGCGGCGGCGTTCACCGGTACGACCACCTTCGCGGGCGCGACGACCCGGGGGCGGCTCCTGCTCGGGGCGGCGACCTTCGGCGACGTGGCCTTCGAGGGTCTCACGGCCGACGGTGAGGTCATGCTGGACGGCGCTCGCGTCGGGGGTCTGGTCAGCTTCGACGGGGCGGCGTTCACAGGTGGCCTGTCCTGTCGGCGGTCCGCCTTCGCCGGCCTGACCTCGTTCCGCCGGGCGACGTTCGGTCAGCCGACCAGCTTCGACGCGACCCGCTTCGAGGACAGCGCCACGTTCCGGGAGGCCGTCTTCGACGCCTCGCTGTCGATGGAACACACCGAGTTCGGCCGGTCGGCCGACTTCCACTCCGTTCGCTTCCGGAGCATGGCGCTGTTCCGGTGGACCGTGTTCGGCGCGGAGGCGTTGTTCGACCGGGCCCGCTTCACCGACGCCGCGAACTTCGGCCGGGCCCGGTTCCACAGCATGGCCAGCTTCCGCGACGCACAGTTCAGCCGGCCACCGCAGGTCGACCAGGCCCGGGCGATCGTCGATCTCGGTCACCGCTGGCCGGCGGGCACGGTGGTGGAACGGCTCGACGACGAGTGGCTGCTGCTGGTCGACCGCTGACGGCGGGTCAGCGGGCGGGGCGCTTGTCGACGGGGCGGGCCGCTGGTCAGCGGGGCGGGGGCGCGCCGGTCAGCGGGCGAGGGTGCTCTGGGCGGCGGGCGGGGCGCTGGTCAGCGGGCGGGGGCGTGTAGGCCGTCCAGGGCGACGCCGAGCACCCGGTCACGCTGCTCGGGCGACGCGAACTGGGCCATGGTCAGGCCGCTGATCAGGCGTATCACGTCGTCGAAGCTGACGTCGGCACGGACGACGCCGGCCTCCTGGGCGCGGCGCATCAGCGGCTCGCCGGCGGCGTAGATCTCCGTCCGGCAGCTCGCGAAGATCTCCGAGTCGTGCAGCAGCTGTTCGGCGAGCGCCCGCTTGGTGGCGACGTACGCGACGAAACGGTGCAGCCAGGCGACGAGCGCGTCCCACGGGGGCAGCTCGGCGAGGTCCTCGGCCGAGCGGCTCAGCGCCCGGACCTCCTCGACGTAGACGGCCTCGAAGAGGTGCCGTCGGCTGGGGAAGTTGCGGTAGAGCGTGCCGATGCCCACGCCGGCGCGTCGGGCCACGTCCTCCAGGGAGGCGGCGGCGCCGTTCTCGGCGAACGCCTCGCGCGCCGCCGCGACCAAAGCGTCGTAGTTACGCCGCGCATCGGCCCGCTTGGGCCGCTGGGCGAAGACCTCGGGCGCCTGCCCCGCGCTGGTCATGACGTGCGTCACCTCAACCTGGTTGCATCCGGAGGCAACCCTCCGCTAGCTTAGTGGAGGCACCCCTCCGGAAACCCCGGAGGCCTGCCTCCGGTTAGCTTACCTCGGTACCCGCCCGATCGCCGCCTGGCCACCCGATCGCCCGGACCGACAGCCCTGCCCGCCGCAGACGACGGGCTCAGTACGTACTCAGGGAGTTTTCTCTCGTGGCAGTAACCTCCCGGCGCAGCTCGCGCCGGCTCACCTTCACCGTGCTCGCGGCCGGCGCCGGGTTCTTCGCGATGCTCCAGTCGCTGATCACCCCGGTGCTACCGACCATCCAGCAGGATCTGCACACCTCCCAGAACACCGTGACCTGGGTCCTGACCGCCTACCTGCTCTCCGCGTCGATCTTCACGCCGATCCTCGGACGGGTCGGCGACATGGTCGGCAAGGAGCGGATGCTCGTCGTCTCGCTTGCCGCGCTCGCGCTCGGCTGCCTGCTGGCCGCCATCGCGCCGAACATCGGCGTCCTCATCCTCGCCCGGGTCGTGCAGGGCATCGGCGGCGCGGTCTTCCCGCTGTCGTTCGGCATCATCCGCGACGAGTTCCCCGCCGCGCGGGTCTCCACGGCCGTGGCCGCCATCTCGGCGATCGTCGCCGTCGGCGGTGGCCTGGGCATCGTGCTGGCCGGCCCGATCGTCACCACGCTCGACTACCGCTGGCTGTTCTGGATCCCGATGGTCGTGGTCGGGCTGACCGCCGTGGCCGCCCACCTGTTCGTCCCCGAGTCGCCGGTCCGCACCCCCGGGCGCATCGACTGGCGCGCCACCCTGCTGCTCTCCGGCTGGCTGGTGGCGCTGCTGTTGCCGATCAGCCAGGGCGCGGCCTGGGGCTGGACCTCCACCCGGGTGCTCGCGCTGCTGGCGCTCGCCGTGGTGCTGCTGACCGGCTGGCTGGTCGCCGAACTGCGGTCGAAGAACCCACTCATCGACATGCGGATGATGCGGCTGCCCGGAGTCTGGACCACGAACCTGGTCGCCCTGCTCTACGGCGCGTCGATGTTCTCCGTGTACGCGTTCCTCCCGCAGTTCGTGCAGACCCCGACCGCCGCCGGTTACGGCTTCGGGGCGAGCATCAGCCAGGCCGGTCTGCTCATGCTGCCGATGCTCGTCGCGATGTTCGTCGCCGGTCTCGTCGCCGGCCGGCTCCAGGCCGTGTTCAGCGCCAAGGCACAGCTCGCCACCGGTGCCGCGTTCAACGTGGCCGCCTCGGCGATGCTCGCCGCCGCGCACGACACCCGCTGGGAGGTCGCCATCGCCGGCGGCCTGGTCGGCCTCGGCATCGGTCTGGCCTTCGCGTCGATGGCCAACCTGATCGTCGCCAGCGTCCCGGCCAGCCAGACCGGCGTGGCGACAGGCATGAACGCCAACATCCGCACCATCGGAGGCGCGATCGGCGCCGCCGTGGTCAGCGGCGTGATCACCGCCCACCCGCAGGCCAACGGCCTGCCCCGGGAGGCCGGCTTCACGACCGGGTTTCTCGTCCTCACGGCCATCGCCCTGGCCGCCGCGCTCGCGGCCCTCGCCGTCCCGTCCGCCCGGCGGGCGTCGGCCGGTCGCCGGCCGTCCACCGCGACGATCGTCGAGTCGGAGCTAGCCGGCGAGTTCGCCACGATGCCCGCGACCCGCTGAGGAAACGCGGCGCGGCCCGGGCGGTTCGCCGCCCGGGCCGCGCCGTGTCCGGGAGTAGGCTGGCCGCTCCCCCACCCACCGCCCGTCGTCTTTCAGGATGCGCCCATGTCCGAGTTGCTGACCGCCGACCGCATCGACGAGATCGACAATCTGGGCTCGAAGAGCCCCGACCCGGCCGCGCTCGTCGCCGAGCTGGTGAGCGCCGTCGACGAGGGGCGGGTCGCCGACCCCGACGACACCGGGTACGCCCTGCTGGTCGCCGTGGACATCCTGAAGCAGGCCGGCGACCTGGCCGACGCGCTCACGCTGGCCACCCGCGCCATCGCCGAACAGCCCGACGACAACACGTACGCGCGAGGGGTACGCGGCGGCCTGCTGCTGCGCCTCGGGCGGACCGACGAGGGCATGGCCGAACTGACCGCCCTGCGTCCGCTGCTGGAAACCGACCCCGACTCTATGTACCTGATCGACGAGCTGGCCGAGTCCGGCCACGCCGACACGGCTGTGGAATGGCTCACCGGGGCTCTGGACGCCATCCTGGAACGGACCCGCGCCCAGCAGCACGCGTCCGAGGACGCCCAGGACGCGGCCGCCGCCATGATCTTCGGCCTGGCCCAGCACCGACACGACCTGCGCGAAGAGCAGGGCCTACCCCACGACGAGTACGACAACCTCGCCGACCGGCTGCGCGCCGCGAGCAACCACGCGCTCGACGCCCTCGACGACGGCCCGGCGACGCTGCTGTTCTGGCCGCCTGCGGAGCTCACCGCGCTGCTGCTGCGCTGGCCCGCCCTCGTCGACAGCTACCCCGCCACCTGGGACGAGCACCGCGCCCAGACCGAACGCGGACTCGTCGTCACCTCCGAGATGGGCGGCACGGACCTGGGTGTGGCAGTCGGCACGGTCGCCGGGCTGGCGGCCTTCGCCGAACGCGAGGGCATCGACCCCACCGACGAGGAGACCCAGGACGCGTACGCCGACTCGCTGACCGGCCCCGACGACCTGCGGGCCTGGCCGCCCGGCCGCAACGACGCGTGCTGGTGCGGCTCGGGCGCCAAGTACAAGAAGTGCTGCCTGCCGCGCTCACGCGTCTGACCGGTCCGGACGCCGCGGGCGCTCCCCCGGGGTGCCGTCGCAGTGGTTCGTTCCGGGCTGCCGCGGTTCGTTTCGGGGTGCCGCGGTTCGTTTCGTGGTGCCGCGTTTCGTTTCGGGCTGCCGCGGTTCGTGGTGCCGCGGTTCGTTCCAAGGTGCCGTCGCGGACGGTCGTTCAGGAGGCTTCGCGGACCCGCAGGTCGGCCAGCCACACCTCGGCGAGGTCGCTGAGCTGGACGCCGAGGACCTCGCTGAGGCAGACCACCGTGCCGAACGCGGGCGCCGGGAGCCGACCTACCTCGATCTTGCGGAGCGTCTCCGGCGAGATGCCGGCCGCCAGGGCCACCTCGACGAGGGGACGGCCACCTCGCGCGACCCGAAGCGCCGCACCGAGACGTTGACCCGCGGCGATCTGCGCGGGGGTGAGCGGTGGGCGAACCATGTGAGCAGGATAGATCTGCCTCGGCGGAGCGGCAACGCCATCCGGGCGGGCGCGCCGAGGCGTGGTATAAATATACCGCTACGGACAGGGAGGGTTGGTCGTGATCGAGCTGAAGTCCCCCGAGGAGATCCAACGGATGGCCGTGACCGGCCAATTCGTCGGCGAGTTGCTGGCGGAGCTGCATGAGGTCGCCGCCGTCGGGGTCAACCTGATGGACCTTGAGCGCCACGCGCGCCGTCGGATCAAGGAGCGGGGCGCCGAGTCCTGCTACTGGGACTACGCGCCGTCGTTCGGCCGCGGCCCGTTCCGCAACGTCCTGTGTCTCTCGGTCAACGACGCCGTGCTACACGGTCTGCCGCACGACTACGTCCTGCGCGACGGTGACCTGCTGAGCATCGACATGGCGGTCGGGATCGACGGCTGGGTCGCCGACTCCGCGCTGTCCGTCATCGTCGGCACCCCCACCCCGGAGGACCTCAAGCTGATCGAGGCCACCGAGGTCGCGCTGACCGCCGCGATCGACGCCGCGCAGCCCGGCAACCAGCTCGGCGACGTCTCCGCCGCGATCGGCGAGGTCGCCCACCGCTACGGCTACCAGGTCAACAACGAGTTCGGCGGGCACGGCATCGGTCGCACCATGCACGAGGCCCCGCACGTCGCCAACAGCGGCCGGCCCGGCCGGGGCATGAAGCTCAAGCCCGGCCTGACGATCGCGATCGAGCCGTGGTTCTGCCGCAGCACCGACAAGATCAAGTTTGACGAGGACGGGTGGACGATCCGGTCCGCGGACGGCTCACGCACCGCCCACTCCGAGCACACCGTCGCGATCACCGAGGCCGGCCCCCAGGTGCTGACCACCCGCCCGGGGCAGGACACCCGACCGGCCAACCGCAGCGGACAGTCCACCGCGACGTCCTGACCGGCTCGGCTTCACCCGGCCTACCTCCGACCTGGCCCGACGAAGGAGACAATGCCGTGACGGCGCAGGAGCAGCACGAGACGATCGAGGACAGCCCGGTCGGATGGGTCGCCGAGCACATCCGACGCTACGTGCAGACCGACGGCGCCGACGGCGACACCTTCTACGGCGTACCGTCGCTGCTGCTCACCACCCGCGGACGCCGAACGGGCAAACGACGCCGCACCGCCCTGATGTACGGCCGCGACGGCGACAACTACCTGCTGGTGGCGTCCAACGGGGGCGCCAACACGCACCCGGCCTGGTATCTGAACCTGAGCGCCGACCCGACGGTCGAGGTACAGGTGGGCGCGGAACGGTTCACCGGGCGGGCGCGGACGGCGACGGGCGAGGAGCGGGCCCGGCTGTGGCCGGTCATGACGAAGGTCTTCCCGACGTACGCCCGCTATCAGAAGGGCACCGACCGCGAGATCCCCGTGGTCGTCATCGAACGCGCGCCCTAGCCAGGGAACTGGATGACAGGAAGGTCACCGCCGTCGCCGTACGCCTTGACCTCGCTGGTCAGCACCGAGGCATCGTGCTCCAGGACAGCCATCACGGCAGCGGCTAGGTCAACTCGACCGGTGACCACGCGCCAGTACGCCAACTCCTGCCAATCCTCACCCCAGGTGGGCAGCACCGCGCAGGCGGGACGTTCGAGCAGTCGGTGCAGCGCCGCTCGATCGCTCGGATCGTCCACCACGGCCAAGACCTCGGCCGCGACTACCGCCGGCACACCGAATCGAACGCCGTCCTGAGCGACCTCGTGGATTGGCTCGGCAACATCCATGGATCCGGCCACGTAGGCGAGCAGCGCGGACCGATCCAGTATCAGCCGGACCGAGGGCGCGTCGGGACTCGTCATGCCGCCGGAGCCTGGCTGCCGGAGCCGTCGAGCATCTCCGCTGCCGCGCGACGGGAACGGTCACGCAACGCGGCGCGTCGCCCGGGCGACCATTCCTGCTCGACCTGAGCGCGTTGGACCCGGGCACGGGCCTGCCCCTCCGCCGTCACGGTCATGCCCCGGCGAGCCAGTTCGGCATCGAGATCCTCGGCACGCATTCGTGCCCGAATCGTGTCGACCACGTACGCGCTGGCGTTGGGCTCACGCTCCAAGCGCTCCGCCACGTCCTGCGGAAGCGAGAATGACTTCTTGCTCACCGATCCGGTCATACCAGCGAGCCTACAGAATCGCACCGGTTACCCATAGCGACACGCTGGTCACCTGTTCTGACGCCGCCTGCGCCTGCTCAGGTGTCCGTGGCTTGGGCGGCACGCGACGACAGGGCTTCCGCGATGGCGGCGAATTCGCGCAGCGCCGCCTCCAGGTCCTCGACGATCTCCTGCGCGATCACCTCCGGCGGCAGGAGCGCGTCGGCGTCCTCCAGGGAGGCGTCCTTGAGCCAGGTGATGTCGAGGTTCACCTTGTCGCGGGCGATCAGCTCCTCATAGGAGAACGCCTTGAACCGCTCGGTTTCGACCCGATCGGCGCGGTCCTTGCCCGGTAGGTAGCAGTCGACGAAGTCTTGGAGATGGTCGCGGCGCAGCGGGTTCTGCTTCAGCGTGAAGTGCTGGTTGGTGCGGAAGTCGTACACCCAGAGTTTTTGGGTCCACGGCTCCTCGCGAGCGCGCTTGCGCTCGAAGAAGAGCACGTTGGCCTTCACTCCGCCGGCGTAGAAGATGCCGGTGGGTAGGCGCAGCATGGTGTGCAGGTCGTACTGCTTGAGCAGCCGGCGGCGGATCGTCTCCCCCGCACCGCCCTCGAAGAGCACGTTGTCCGGCAGGACGACCGCGGCCCGGCCGTCGATCTCCAACAGTGAGGCGATGTGCTGGACGAAGTTGAGCTGCTTGTTGGCGGTGGTGGCCCAGAAGTCGTTCCGCTCGATCTCCCGCTCCTCGCGGGTAGAGCGGCCGTCCTCACCGATCATGCGGATCGAGGAGCTGCGGCCGAACGGCGGGTTCGCGAGGACCAGGCTGTAGCGGCGGTCTGGTTCCTTACCGAGAGCGTCTTTGATCGCAATCAGGGAGTCGCCGCTGGGGGTGCCGATGCCGTGGAGCAGCATGTTCATCGCGGCCAACCGGGCGGTGCCGTCGACCAGCTCGGTGCCGGTGATCGCGCCGTTGGCGAGGCGGCGACGCTGGTCCGGCGTGAGGGCACTGCCGTGGTGACGCTGGATGTAGTCGAACGCGGCGAGCAGGAAACCACCTGTCCCGCAGGCCGGGTCGGTGATCGTGTCGTCGGGAGTGGGTTGCATGCAGTCGACCATCGCGGCGGTCAGTGCTCGCGGGGTGAAGTACTGGCCGGCACCGGACTTGGTGTCCTCGGCGCCCTTGGCCAGCAACTCCTCGTAGGCGTCACCCTTGACGTCGACGCCTGCCTGCGACCACTGCTCCTTGTCGATCAGGTCAACAATGAGCCGCTTGAGCTTCGCCGGGTCCTGGATCTTGTTCTGCGCCTTGCGGAAGATCGTGCCGAGCGTGCCGCCCTCCCGGGCCAGGCCGGTGAGGATGTGGCGGTACTGCACCTCCAGGGCGTCGCCCTCGGCGTCGAGCAGCGTCTGCCAGCTCAGCTCGTCCGGCACAATCTGCTCGGGCCGGATCGACCGGTTGGCCCGCTCGTCGGCCATCTTCAGGAAGAGCAGGAACGTCAACTGCTCCACGTAGTCGATGGTCGAGACGCCGTCGTCGCGCAGGACGTCGCAGTAGTTCCACAGCTTCTGCACCAACCGGCGCGAATCCACAGTGCTCACAGCGGCAATGCCTCCTGCTGGTAGTTGTCGCCGGTCACTCTGGTCGGCGGAGCTGGCAGCTCTTTCTGGGTACGTCGACGGGTTTTCTGCTTCGGCGGCGCGGCTGCCCGCTCGGCGCGGATCCGCTCCAACAGCTTCGATGCCGGCTCGTCGTTCGGATCCTGCGGCACCAGCCGGCCCGCAAACGCCTCACCAAGTAGTGAGCGACGGAGTGATAAGCCCTTGCTTTTCACCAAGGTGAGCGCCTCGCTCAATCGATCGGCCACCGCCGTCGTCTCCCCTAGCTCCTGAAGTAGGTGACGTTGCATCGGCACGGAGGGGAGCGGAATCGGCAATGAGGAGAGCAGCCTCGAATTCAAGTTGTACTGGCCGGCGGAGGAGGCCGCTGCTCGTTCCAAGCGCCTACGCCAATCCGAGCTGGAGACAACCAGGGCTATCCACCCGGGCTCCACGAGGTCAGTCGAAAGCCGGAACCGGATCAGGTAGGAGGCGAAGGCCATAGACAGCACCTGTCGCACAACGGCAACGCGGCCGATCAGGTCCCGGCTGCCGTTGGTGCGGACGAACAAGATATCGCCTGGGCTCAGGAAGTAGTTGCTGAGATCCAACGACTCGTCGAGGGCGTTCTTAATGTCATTCAGGTTGACCTCACCTCGCTGGATATTCGGTATCCGAAGAACCGGCGAACCGGGCGCACTATAATCACATTTCGTTGACGTTCCATAGCCCCAGTCGTAGCTCAACATCCCCAGGCTGACCGAAGCCCAACCGATTGGCAGATCAAACCCCGGCATCGGATCGGGCTCGATCCGCTTCCGTGCTCGGCGAAATACCTGCTCTTCAAGTTCATCACCCGAAGGCTGAAGCCCAACAGCCCTCTGCGACACCCCGTGCGAAAGCCCTCGAACCGCGCGATCGGCGAGACGTTCAGTCATGAGCCGACTTCTACGCAAGCCAGCTTCGACAGGAGCCAAACCCGCATCGAGGCGCGATTGATTATCTTCGAGGGCGGCGACAATGCGGCGCTGCTCGGCAAGCGGCGGAACGGGTACCAATATTTGCAATAGAGCACGTTCGTTGATCTTGGGGAGCACCGTTCGGGCTTGGTGACCGGCAGCCGCAGCAGTGAAAGTAGGAGTAAGCATCCAGTGGAACAAGAATCGCCTATCGATAAACACATCGACTGGGTACATGTCAGCACTGCAAAGGCCTTCGAAGTCGACGTCTACGACTTTAGCCAAGTAGGGTCGGATTTTTGAATATACGAGCTGGCCTGGGTAGAAATGATGCTTAGGGCTTGCTACCCCGTCTTCTGCGATTGTGCGATAAGGCAGCAAACGGCCAGTGCCCGACTCGACATGATTAGGCGCAATGTGAGGCGCTTCCGCGTGATCGGCGGGGTCCACCAAGTTGGAAGCAACGCGGGCCACATCACCGAAGGTCGCCCACCTCCAAGAATCTGGGATGTCGAAGGGCACCTCGGTCACGCGGACAACTCCTGGTTCAGTTCGTTGAGCAGCGGCTCAGCGCGCTTGCCGAACGCGCCCGCGTACCCGTCGATCCCGCCCCGCTCACTGAACGGCGCGCCCTCCAGGTCGTCGGGGGTGACTTCCACGCTGACCGCTATCACGTCCTTGATCCTCTCCAGCCACCACGCCTGATCGGCAGTGAACGTAGCGCCCGCCTGCTCCTGCCGGAGCAGCCACCCACGGAAGCGCTCCTCGACGAGACTGCGGTACGGGCGCAGCTCCTGATCCAGCCCCAACTCATACCGGATGAGGCTGACAAGATCCGTCACTCCCCTGCTGCCCGATGCCTCCGCGGTGCGGCCGAGCAGCACGTACGACTTCCACAGCGACTCTGGCGTCCACGCCTGCGGCGGCCGGGCGATCCGCGCCGCCAGCTCCTTGAGTTGGTCGTAGCCGACCCGTCCCCGGCCCTCGAAGAAGACCTGCAACGCCGTGATCTCGTCGCGGTGTTCCTCCAGATAGTCGTGCCAGCTCTTGACGGTGACCTGGGCACGTTCCTCAGGCGGCACACCGGCTGCCGAGATCAGCTTGTCGGCGTTCACCTCGTCGATGGTGATGTCGTGCGCACGGCGGATCTCCAGGATGCGCTCGCGCAGCGCCGGGTTCGCGGCAAGCGGGCGCAGCGCGCCGGTCAGCAGGTCGCGGACAGCGTCAGGGCCAGCTTCCTTCGCAGGGTTGAGCTGTTCGGGGGCGACCGCATCCACCAGGCCCCGCACGATGCCGGTCAGCGGCTGGTTTGCTAGGTCGGCCAGTTCGGCGCGCTCGTCATCGGTCAACTGCTGGTCCAGCCGGGCCAGCCGGGCGGCGAGCGTGGCCACCTCGTCCGGGTCGGCGGTCAGCGTGCCGGCCTTCTTCAGCAAGTCGCGTAGAGAGATCTGCCGTTCGGAGTGCCGTTGCAGGGGCACGGCCTCGTCCAGGTCCGCTTCGGTGACGCCCACCGCATCGACGATGACGAACCGGTCCTTGACCTCGGCGTCGGGCGTGACAGCCTGGAATTCGGCAGCATCGATGGTGCGGGCACCACGGCCCTTCATCTGCTCGAAGTAGGTGGCACTGCGCACCGGCCGGAGGAAGAAGACGCATTCGAGAGGCCGTACGTCGGTGCCGGTGGCGATCATGTCGACGGTCACCGCGATGCGCAGCTCCGGGCTGTTGCGGAACGCCTGGATGAGGGTGTCCGGGTTGTCGCCACCCTTTCGGGATGCGTACGTGATCTTCGCGGCGAAGTCGTTGCCCCGCCCGAAGACCAGCCGGACCATCTGCACAATCTCCTCGGCGTGGTTGTCGTCCCGCGCGAAGATCAGCGTCTTCGGCACGGTCGACCGGCCGGGAAAGATCTCGGTGAAGAGCTTCTCCCGGAACGTCTCCAGCACCAGCTTGAGCTGCCCCTTCGAGATCACCGACCGACCGACCTGGTTGCCGCCGTACGTGAAGTCGTCTTCCAGCTCCTGGTAGCGCTCGGCCCGGGTGCGGCGGTCCCGCAGCGGAACGACGGTCCCGGCCTCGATGTCGGCGCCCTTCTCGGTGATCTCCGTCTTGATCCGGTACACGTCGAAGCTGACGTTCACGCCGTCGGCAACCGCCTGCTCGTAGGTGTACTCCGAGACCAGGTTCTGCTGGAAGAAGCCCAGCGTCTGCTTGACCGGCGTGGCGGTGAGCCCGACCACGAACGCGTCGAAGTACTCGATGACGCCCCGCCACTTGCCGTAGATCGACCGGTGGCACTCGTCGACCACGATCAGGTCGAATGTCTCCGGCGGAAGCTGCCGGTTGTAGGCGACATCGGCCGGCTCGTCCAACTCGTAGTCGTCGTACGCCCGGTCGTCGAGGTCCACGTCCGGCAACTCGTCGCCGCGCAGCGCGCCGTACAGCCGCTGGATGGTGGAAATGACCACATTCGAGGAGTCGAGCATCCCGGCTCCGGAGAGCCGATCGACGTTGTACAGCTCGGTGAACTTCCGTCCATCGTCCGGGGTCTGGTAGCCCGCGTACTCCCGCAGGGTCTGCTTGCCGAGGTTGTTGCGATCGACCAGGAACAGGATCCGCGCGGCGCGGGCGTGCTTCAGCAGCCGGTAGCTACTGGTGACCGCCGTGAACGTCTTGCCGGCACCCGTGGCCATCTGGATCAGCGAACGCGGATGATCCTCGGCGAGGGAGCGTTCCAGCCCGTCGATGGCGTCCACCTGGGCGGGCCGCAGGCCGAGCCGGTCCAGCGCGGGCATCCGCCGCAGCCGCGCCCGCAGCGTCGGTGCTGCCGGGTCGTCGTCGGCCTCCCGCATCCACCGCGCGAACGTCTCCGGCCGGTGGAAGGCGAAGATCTCACGGGTACGGGGGAACGGGTCGAGCCGGTTGACGAAGGCGGTCTCGGTGCCCGTGGCGACGTAGCCGAAGGGCAGCGGATCGTCCCGGTGCCACGCGGCGAGCTTCTGCTCGGCGGTGAGCCCGTTGAGGTAGCGGTCGAGCTGCGCCTCGACACCGCGCGGCGCGGTCCCCTCCCGCTTGGCCTCGATCACGCCGACCAGCCGCTGGTTGACGTAGAGCAGGTAGTCGGCCCGGCCCGCCGCCAGGGTCACCTCGCGGACGGCGACGCCGGCGCCCGCCCAGAGGTTGATCTGGCTCTCGTCTTGGACGATCCAGCCGGCAGCGCCCAACTGCCGGTCGATCTCGACCCGGGTCTGCATCTCGTTGAGGGGTTCGTGCGAGGCACGACGGGCGCGGGCGATGAACTCCTCGCGTCGAGCGGCCGAGACCTTGGCCGTCGCCTTGCTGTCCAGCGCCGCCTGCTCCGCCTCGGCCGCCGGCTCGAGGCTCGCCACCAGGACAGCCGCCTGTTCGCGGCGGGCGTCGGCATCGCGAACGGCGCGATCCGCGGCGACCATCGCATCGGCCTGGGCCTGGGCCAGCGACGCCTTGCCTTCCAGCAGGAGCTTGGTCTGCGCCAATTCGTCCTTGTAGCGCTGGATCTCCGCCTGGAGCCCGTCGGCGATACTCTGCGACACCTGCTGGGGTGGCGGGGATGGTGGCACGAAGCCGAGCGGAGTCCGGTCGCCGGTCAGTGCCCGATGAAACCAGACCCCCAGCTCGAAGCAGGTCCGGAGCATGTCCAGCGCCGCACGCACCTCACCCAGGTGATCGTGTACGGCCTTGTTGCCCTGATCCCGGAGACGGTCGAAAGCCTGATAGATCTCCGGCACCAGGGTGCCGTCGGCGTAGAGCGCCTCAACCCGGCGGTAGAAGTTGTTCTGCTGCGGCCGCACACCGGTGCGGCGGACCAGGTCCTTGGCCATTTCGTCGCCGAAGGCACGGATCTTGAACATCGCCGACTGAGCGTCGACATAGACGAGCAGTTCAGCGCCCGCGCCATACCAGACCAGCAGCGGGTGTTCCTTGAGGAACCCGAAGTTGGCGGACTGCTCTGCCAGACGTCGTACCTGTCGAGGATCCACGACACTCCACGTGGCTAGCCTGCGGTGAACACGTCAGGATAGGGAAGATCACCGTTCTGCACAGCCCGTACCACGCGCGGTGACAGCTTTCCGACAGCGGCAGCAGGTCGAACGTACGTTCTATTGCCTGGTTCGCCTTGCCTATAGGATTGAAGTCGACTCGACACCACAGCCCAGAGTCAGCGAAGCGTCCAACCGATCGCTAGTCTCGAAGCCAGGCCAAGGTAGGGGGTGTTACCAGATGGCTACCGCTCACGATGTCGCAGCAGCGGTGCTCAGCAAACTCGGCAGTGTCACCGCGATGAAACTGGAAAAACTCGTCTACTACTGCCAGGGGTGGCATCTGGCGCGCGAGGGAGCCTTGTTGTTCCCCGAGCCGATCGAAGCTTGGCGGGAGGGCCCCGTCGTTCCACCTCTCTACCGACACCACCGTAGGCAGCTCATCGTGTCTGAGTGGCCACACGGGGAGGCCGCACGCCTGACACCAGACCAACACAGGACCGTCCAGTGGGTCACTGATGAGTACGGCAAGTTCTCGGCGAGCGAGCTGTCCCTCATGACGCACAACGAGCTGCCCTGGAGGGCTGCCCGCGGTGCGCTTCCCGAGTCGGCCAGTTCGTCGGCAAGGATAAGCACTGACCTTATGCGGACGTACTATGCGCGGCAGATCGCGAACACGGAGACCGCTGTCGGTCTAGCCACTGCGAACGCCGCCCTGGAAGGCAAGGAGTTCGACCAGGACTGGCAGGACAAGCTCCGCGATGTGGCATCGGGTTTGATCAGCGCGGACGAGCTGGTCTCTCAAGAGATTGCTCGCCTCAAGGGTGCATGATCCGTACTGCTGGCCAGGGACCGCCTGCCTCAAGAACAAGTTAGGAATCACGGATCCCGTCATCCTTCGGGAGGCGGAGTTTCGCCTGACCTCGATTCGGGAGGTTCAAGCATCCCGAATGATGATCCCGGGCAGCTACGGCCTCGACCACCTGCAGGCGTTCCATCGGAAGTTGTTCGGCGATCTGTATGACTGGGCCGGGCAGACCAGGACCGTCGACATCAGTAAGCCGGGAGCGCGCTTCTGTCACTGGCGATACATCGACGACCAAGTGAGCACGATCCTCAGCGGACTCAGCAAGGACGGCTTCCTTCTCGGCCTGAAGCACGAAGCGTTCGTCGAGACACTCGCCCACTACTACGGCGAGTTGAACGTCTGTCACCCCTTCCGCGAGGGCAACGGCCGAGCGATCCGATCCTTCCTCCGACAGCTCGGCGCCGCCGCAGGCTTTCTGCTTGACTGGTCGGAGCTAAGCGAGGCTGACAACATCGCAGCGTGCCGCGAGCACCTGACCAGCACCGACACGAGCTTACTTGTCACGGTTCTGCGTCCGGTCGTCCGCCGCTTGAGCTGACGCCGCCGGTGGCGGAAGGCGTTCTTTCGCAGTCTCGTGCCCGTGCGGCGTGTGGCACATGAGGGCTCATCCCGCAGCGAAGGGCCGCGGGCTCGCCCGGTGGCAGATAGCCGATGCGGAAGCCACCCAAGCATCCACTGCCCCGGACGACGGCTCAGCCAGGTGGGTCACCTCGCCGCCTCCATCGTTGCCTCCACCCGATCGAGATAGTCCCACCACTTCTCATCGTCCCGGCGGCATGAGGACAGCAGGTTCGCGGCGACGACGAATGCCAGGATGATGACGTTTTCACTGGGGACTGCCACCGTGAACGGCTCACCCCTCATCAGTCTCATCAAGAAGTCCGCCACCTCGCGGTGGGTTGGTTGGGCCCAGGATTCTGCTTCAGCGACTTCCTTAGCCACCGCTGAAATCTGATCGTCGCTCGGCCGACCCTCATGGATGTCGACCATCAGGAAGCCGACAAGGCCCAGCGCAAGTTCGACGGTTGCGGCAGCCGTGTCGGCGTCATTGAGAGCGCGCAAGCGCTCATCGAGCTGTGCGAAATCGCGCTGCACGGCGGCATGGATTATGGCCCGCATCACGGCTTCGGCGGAGCTATTGATCTTCACTTTGATTCCTCTCTTGGCGCCTCTTCAACCATGACTTGCCGGCGCTGACTGTGGCCGCCGTCGCCAAGAGCGTCCCGGCGACCGCCTTCGGCAGCACTGGCATAAACTCGGCGACTGTTGCCCAAGCGGCCCCACCAGCCGACGCCCAGAAACCGACTGCCTCCGCGCTCACCCGTTCCCGCCGGCTGGAGGGCTGTGCAATGTCTCGCGCATCAGCGTTTCGGCGAGCACGAGCACCCTCCCGGCGATTCGGAGGGTTTTCAGACTGCCGGGGGACATGAGGACGAATGGTCGGAGTCACCACTGCGGGTGGTTGGTGGATTGCGCTGCCACCACCCGTGGTCAGTTTCCCAGCGCTCGGACCTTGGCGATCGTCTCCTGCACGTGCTGCTTGGCCGGGTCGCCACCCTGGGATGCCTGCGCGAGCGCCTGACGGTAGGAATCGATCATGCCGACCAGCGGACCAGCGGCCACACCTTCAAGCGCACCGGCGACGAGCGCCCGCGCCTCGGCCGCGTCCTGTGCTGCCGCCGCGGTCTTGGCCTTCGCCTCGTCCAGCTTCTGCGACGCCGCCGCCAACCTCGCGATGATCTGTGCTGCGCTCACGCGCACCTCCCCGTGATCGACCATCGCCTCCACCACCGCACCGGCAGAGACCACATGGGAGCGTACGAGATTCGCGCACCCAGCGCGACCGCCTGATCGCTCTCTCGTCATGACAGAAGCAACAGATCGTCCAAACTCAAGCCACGTTGCAGACTGAAACTTCGCCGAGAAGCGCGATCACCGGTTGGTCGGGGGTGGCCTGCTCAGTGCTCAGTGACAAAGACGCCCAGCCCATGAACGCCTTCGACAAGGCCTTGGGTCTGTAGGACGAGAATCGCCTGCCGCACCACACCGGCCGATACACCGTGCTCAACACGGAGCTGGGAGGTGGAAGGCAGCTTGTCACCTGGGGCGAGTTCACCGGACGCGATCTGCTCTCGGATATGGTCCGCGAGCTGCGCCCATTTGGGCTTGGCGGGCATGTCGTCTCCCTGGTCTGCACCGCCATTTGATCACACCCAACTTGTCAGTACAAGAACGGACTAGTCTGTCGTTGACTTGTACAGACTAGTGTGACAAAGTTCGAGTCGACCGGCTCCCTGGTCTGCAAACCCGGAGCTGGTCGTTCCCACCGCGCAGGAAGCGCCCGGTCGGTCGGTCCCCCCGTTCGGCCGGGCGTCCCGGGGCGTGCCCGCACGCCGCCCCGACGCAGGAGCCGTGAGCAGCTAGGAGACAACCCCCGACGGGAGCCACCCGATGCCCGATCGACCCGACGAATCCCCCACCGACCCACCAGCCCCAGCCCCAGCCGAGAACCGCCGTCGTCTCGTGTCCGATCAGGACGTCGAGGACGCCGACGACGTCCTCTTCGCCCATCCGCCCCGGGTGGTGCGTCGCTGGCTGTGCGAGTGCGGTGTCGACTACCCCTGTACCGATGTGCGCTTCGCCCTGCTGGTCAAGTCCAGTGCCGAGGCGGGCGAATGAGCGCCGACACTCTGGACGATCTACGTGCCGCCTGGCTGGCGACCATCTCCGCCGCCGATCGGGCCGGTGCACAGTTACACGGGGCAGGGCCGCCCGGCCGGCGGCTGCCCTGGCAGGACGCGGTCACGGAGTGCTGGCGGGCGCTGAGCCTGGTCTACGCCGGCTTGGCCGCTGATCGGGAATCACCGGGAGGCTCGGTCGGGGACCTGCTCGCCGGTCTGCACGCCGCTCGGGTCGACGCGGACCGGGCCGCCGCGCTGGCCGCCCGGGTCCGCTGGCGGTTGGGTGCGACCGAGGACCGGCTGCGGCGTACCCGGGAGGTGGCGGACGTGGTCGCGGCCCGGCACCTCGCGGCGGCGATCACCCGATTGGACCTTGTCGTTGCCCGCCTCGCGGTCGGCGGGTGCCGGATCGAGCGTTCGGTGGCGGCACTGACCGGATGTTCGGTGACGGCACCGCCCCCACCGACCCAGCCCACCAGCCACCGCGACGCCGACGCCCACGCCCACGCCCACGCCCACGCCCACGCCGACAACGACGCCAACCACGACAGGGTCAGCCACGCCGACCACGACAACGACAACGACAACGACGCCGACGGTGCCAGCCACGCCGACCACGACAGGGCCAGCCACGCCGACCACGACAACGACAGCGACGCCGGCGGCGCCGACGTGATCGCCCGCGGCTGCCGGTCGGCGAGCGCGCTGGTGACCAGGCGGCATCGACTGACCAGGCCACGCCCACACCGGAGAGCACTCGCGATGATCAGGGAGCGACGATGGTGAGCGACCCGCAGGCGGCGCTTCGCGGCCTGCTGAGTGGGCGGCTACGCGGCCACGAACGCCTGCTGGGCCGGTTTGCCGAGTCGGACTGGCGGCGGTACGCGGATCTGCTCGCCGGTGCGCTGTTGGTAGCGGTCCGGCGTCGGTTCGTCGCCGGGCAGGATCGGGCGCCGGTGATCCGGTTCGTGGCGTCCGCCCGGGAACGCTACGACGCGACCGGGCACGACGTCGACCCGGTGCTGGCCGAGGCGCTGGTGTGGGCGGCGCTCGGTGAGCGTCCGCCGGTGCCCCACGACGCGGCGGCGATCGTCGCGCGGACGGTGCTGCTGCTCGGGCTGCTCGAAGACGAATGCCTCACCGACCGCGAACTCGACGAAATCCTGGTTACCGCCGCACACACCGCCGACGATTCGCCGCAGGGCACGGATCGCCAGCGGGCAGGCGCACCAGTCCAGTCCGACCGGCAGTGAGCGCAACGGAGCGAAAGATCGACTCGGTTTCCTTGAAGGCGGCGTGTCCAAGCGGCCCGGACACCCCGCCTTCCTGAAACCCGAGTCGATCAAGCCGGGCGCGGGTCGGGCAGGACCGCGGCGGGGCTCAGCGCAGGCCGCGGACCAGCAGCAGGTAGGCGCAGTACGCCATCGGCACCAGCAGAAAACAGATCAGGAACCCGAGCGGCAGGTAACGCGGCGGGGTGCCGGCGACCATCGCGGGCCGCCCCCACCGGCCCAGCACCAGGTACCCGCCGAAGAACGCCACCGCCGGCAACCCCGCGCAGATCCACGCGCCGAGGGTGAACCCGTCCACAATGCCCACGCCGGAGGCCAGCACCAGGGCCAGCATGACCACACCGGCAGCGGCCCCACAACCGGCGTAGACGGCGACCGCCCGCGCCAGCGGCGACCACGTCGGCAGGAGCGCCGGCCGCTGGGCCAGCAACTCCGCCTGCTGCCCGTGCCGGTCGGCCTCGTCGGCCATCCGCCGGGCCAGCTCCAGCTCCACCACCGGGTCGACCGCCGCCGCCCGCTGCGCCGGCACCCCGGCGCCCGCCGGGCTCGCCGTCGTCGTCGGCAACGCCAGCCGCCCCTCCGCCGCCGGCACCTGGGGGTACGCCCCGACCCCCGCCCGCCCCGACCCGCCGGCTGCGCCGTCGGATGCCCCGTCCCCGGTTCCGGGCACCCTGACAGCGTCGGAAACGGGAGACGACCCGGAGCCGGGAGCGGAGGGCGACCCGGCGCCAGACGGCGGGCTGGGCCAGGCGCCGGTCTCGTCAGCCGTCCACGCCCTCTGTCCCGCCCCCGGGCCCGAGGCAGGGGCAGGGCCCGAGGCAGGGACAGGGGCGGCGGGTGGCTGGTCGACGCCGATCGCGTGGCCGAGCTGGTCGAGGCGCTGGCCCTGGGCGGTGAGCCGCTGGTGCAGGTAGTCGACGGCGGCGTGCAGGTCACGGCGGCGCGCGGACTCGGCGGCGGCGTGCTGTTCCCCGGCACGGTGCTGCTCGGCGAGCTGTCGGGCCAGCGCCGCGTACTCCTCGAAGGACACCGTCACCGCTCCCTGTCCGGCTCGTCTGCCTGGCCGGCGAAGTCCGGCTCGTCTGCCTCGCCGGCGAACGGGACGATCAGTCGGGTCCGCTGGTCGTGCCGGTCGATCAGCAGCGCCCGGTCGGCGCGGGGCGTGTAGGCGAGGTCGTGCGTGCCGAGGTGCAGGGCCAGCTCGCTTCCGGGCACGTTGAGCGCCACCAGGCAGGCGACGTCGTCGCGGTTCTGGGTGCCGCCGAGGTCGTCGGCGAGCCGGCGCAGCCCACGCCACCAGCCGAGCAGGTGCACTCCCTGCCCGGGGCCCTGGCGCAGGACGGTACGCAGGTCGTCCAGGCCGGAGCGGAAGGTGCTCGGGTCGGTGGCCCCGAGGACCGGCGCGGCGGCGTCCATCCCGAACACCACGAGGTATTCGCGGCCGGCGGGCTCGGCGGCCAGCGCGGCGATGCGCTCGCGCAGCCCGACGGCGTCGAGGCGCCGCACCTCGTGGCCGGCGGCCCGGAGGGCGGTTTCGGTGTCGTCGGCGACACCGGCGGCGGCGGTGACCAGGGAGGCCACCTGGAACCGGACGTCGCCGGGGTGGTGCTGGCGGGCCAGGCTGAGCGTCGCGGCGCGCAGCACGTCCGCGCCGGCCGGCGCGGTGCCCACCACGGCGAGGTGCCGGCCGGGGGTGGCGTCCATCAGGAACAGCGCGGTGGTGCCGTGCACGTCGACGGTCCGGCCGACCAGGGCCATCGGACGCCGCCCACCGGGGCGCAACCCGGCGAAGGTGGGGTCGTCCTCGACCCGCGCGGCCTCGTACCCCTTGAAGACCGCGGGTGCCCGCGAGCCCGCCGGCCGGGCCTGCCACAGGTCGTGGCGCAACGCGGCCAGGTCCGCCGCCGCGGCGTGCGCGTCGGGGAAGCGCAGCACCGTGTCGGCGCCGACCGCGCCGGCGGCGGTGTTGACCACTGCGGAACCGATCGGCAGGGCCGCGGCGGCGGTGTTGAGCTGGTCGAGCACCCCACCACCGCCGGGCAGCGCCACCCGCAACGCGAACTGCCCGAAGATCGCCTCGGCCCGCCCGTAGAGGGCCTCGATGCCGGTCATGCTCTGGCTGGCCAGCACCAGGTGGATGCCGTACGAGCGGCCCTTGCGGGCCAACTCCTCCAGCAGGTCCACGGATTCACGGGCCAGCGCGTCGTTGCCGGCGAGCAGCACGTGGAACTCGTCGATGACCGCCACGATGCGCGGCAGCGGATTGTCCCGGGGCAGGTCGGCGAGTTTGGTGACACCGTGCCGCTTCAGGGCGGTGGCCCGGCGTTGCGCCTCCCGGCGCAGCTCGCGCAGGACGGCGAGACCGTACTCGCGGTCGGATTCGATGCCGACGGCACGGGCGTGGGGCAGCCAGGACGGGTCCCGACTCGTGGGCACGAACTCGGTGAAGCTCACGCCCTCCTTGAAGTCGAGCAGGTAGAGCTGCAACTCGGCGGGGGAGTACCGGGCGGCCAAGCCGTAGAGGACGTCGAGGAGGAAGACGGTCTTGCCGGCGCCGGTACGCCCACCGACCAGCCAGTGCGGGGTGGCGTCGTCGAACGCGAGCGTCAGTGGGGTGTCGACGGTCGGCGCGGTACCGCCGGCCCGACCGATCACCGTGCGCAGGCCGTTGCCGGCCGACTCGACCCAGCGCCGCTCGGGCAGCAGGTCGGTGAAGGGCAGCGCGTCGGAGCGGCGGGCGGCGGTGGCCAGGTGTTCGGCGAGCGCGCGTACCGACGCGGACGGAGGGTCACCGTCGAGCAGCACGGGAGCGGTGAGACCGGTGCCGTCGGCGCTGAACGGGGCGCCGGGCGGGTCGCCGACGTGCGCGTACCCCTGGTTGAGCCGGATCGCGGTGGTGCCGCCCAGCGGCGTCGGGGTCTCGCCGGGCAGCCGGGACGGGTGGCCGGCGAGCAGCACGCAGACGGCGGCGGCCGGGCCGGCGTGGGTGAGCGCGGCGAGCCGGGCCAGCTCGCGCGGCGGCGGCGCGGCGGTGGCGACCACCACCAGCAGGTGCCGGGCGGCGGGCTGGGCGTGCTGTGCCGCGCGGGCGTGCCGCTCGGCGGCGTCGAGCAGCGCGGCCACCTCGGCCTCGCCGGTCGCCGGCGGGCTCAGCACCCCGGCGTCGAGCAACGGGCGCAGCGGGCCGAAGGTGGCGCCCACCGCGGCGGTGTCGATGCCGGCGACCCGGACCTGACCGGGTGGCGCGGTGGCGACCAGCCGCAGCACCAGCGCCCGCAACAAACCGGCGACCTGCGGGTCCCGGACGTCGGCGTCCAACGCCAGGTGGTGGCCGCCGCCGAGCGGCACCAGCACCGGAAAGCCGCCGTCCGGGGTGGACGCCGCGCCGATCCGCACGGCGGTCGGCTCGTCGGTCAGCGGCGTGACGCCCGGCGCGGGAGTGGCCAGGGCGCCACCGAGGTGGGCGAGGCGGGCCACCAGCTCGGCGGCACCTGTCGGCGCCACGGCCGCCGGCGTCGCGCCGAGGGCGTTACGGGCGGCGTCCAGGTGCGCTCGGGCCGCCCGGTGGGCATTCACCGCCTGCCCGTACGCCGACGCGAGCCTGCCCAACCTCTGCCCCCAACGCCAACGCCGCCTGGTCCCAGGAACCCTAACGGACGTCGGTGGCAACCGGACAGTCCCGTGCGGACGTGTCACACCGGACCGCACGCCGCCGGGGTGGACGCGTCGGCCACCCCGCAGCGGAACACCTCCACGGGTGCCGTCGCCACGTCGGGCACCCGCTCCACCCGCATCAGGGCCAGCCGCTTGTCGACCGGCTCACCCGAGTCGGGGGTGAACCGGATCAGCCCGGCGACCCCCGGGTAGCCCTGGCCGGCGTTCTGCCGGAGCACCTCGGCGTGCACGCCCACCGGGTTGACCGAGGTCGGCTCCCAGCGTTGCCGGGGGTCGGCGTGGTGCAGCCGGGCGGCGAGGCTCTCCACCGCCCGGACCATCATCATCGACGCGTCGTAGGCGAGGCTGACCCGCTCGCCGACCTGCTCCTCGGAGCCGGGTCGGCAGCGCGGAGGGTCGAGCAGGTCGTCGGCCTGGATCCAGGACAGGAAGCTGGCCCGCGCGTCGTCGTCGCGCCGGTCCTGGGCGGCCCGCAGCGCGGCGCAGGTGGCCAGCGCGGCCTTGGAGACGTACGTGACGGGCAGGTTCCCGGGCGCGGCGGCGCGTAGACCCGGGTTGGCCATGTACCGGTTGGCCGAGTCGTCGGCCACGAGGTGGCGGGGCGGGTTGCCGCCGCACTCGCGCAGCGCCCGCAGGAAACCGTCGAACTCCGACCATCGACCCGCGTAGAAGAGCAACCCGGGGTACCCGCACTCGTCGACAAGCCGCTGCCCGTTGCGCCACTCGTCGAGGCGGGTGATCCGGGGGCCGAACTGTTGTCGGAGCCCGTCGACGAGGGTGCCAACGTAGAGGTCCTCGGTGAGCGTGCTGCCCTCCAGTGTGGTGTAGAAGACGTGCGCCTCGTTGGCCTTCAGCACCTGCTGGGCGTACGCGTCGACAAGCTTCACCTGGTCCTTGTTCGGCGCGGAGATCTGGAGGTAGAGGCGGGAGTTGGCGTCCATCTTGTCGGCCGACAGGGTGGGCGCCAACACCGGCAGGCCGATCTGGTTCAGCTCGCGCAACGCGCGGGCGGTGCTGGTCCGGCTCTCCACCAGCCCGACCACCCCGAGCACCGTGGGGTCGTCCCGGGCCAGCTCGGCGAGCATCGCCACCGCCCGGTCGGCGTAGACCATCTGCCGGCCACCGTTGGCCACCACGATCCGCAGCAGCGCGGCGCCGTCGGCGCCGGCCGACTCCTTCAGCAACGCGTACTGGGCGGTCGCCATCCCCTCCAACTCCTCCCGCTCGGAGACGTACGACTCCTCGTCGGCGCGGGTCCGGTTGCCGGTGAGCGTGCCCAGGTAGACGAGGGTGAGGAAGGGCCGGCGTCGGTCGCTGCGCTGCCACACCTCCTCGGCGGCGCGGTTCTGCGCGAAGATGCGCTCTTGAACGGTGCGCAGCCGGTCCTGGCCGGGGTCGTTGTTGAACACCTGCGCCGCGCTGTCGCTGTAGCCGACGCACTCGCCGCTGCCGGCCACCTCGACCGAGACCCGGCCGCCGGTGAGCGAGGGGTGGCAGCCCGGCCCCCACCGGCTGCCCACCCACACACCACCCGCGGCGAGCAGCACCAGGCAGAGCGCGGCCGGCAGGAAGCGCCGCGACCACCAGGGCGGGTCGGGGGCGGAGAACGGTCGCATCCCGCCCCGCGACGGCGGGCCGGTGTCGGTGTCGTCGGGCCGCAACGCCACCAGCCAGGCGGCCTTGCGGCGCAGCCGCCGCATCTCCGGCAACGCCTCGGCCCACTCGTCGTACGCCTCGTCGGCCTCGGTCAACGGGTGCGGTTCGGGCAGCTCCGGTGGGGGTTGCCCGCCGGAGGCGACGATCAGCAGCGGGTCGTTGCGGCCGGTCTCGGTGCGGACGTCGCCGATCAGGCGGACCAGCTCGCCGCCGACGTTGCCGGGAGCGACGTGATCGAGCAGCAGCGCCGGGTACGCGGTGCGCCGCCAGTCCGACGGGCGCCAGGGCCGACGCCGGTACGCCTGCCGCAGGTCCTCCAGGAACGCGTGCAGCAGCAGCTTGTTGACCTGGTCGGGTTGCTCGCCGTCGCGCCAGCCGGCGGTGAGGCGCTCGGCGAAACCGAGGAAGGTGACCGACTGCCGGGGCGCCAGGTACTGCTGGCGCATGAACCAGTTGTAGTGCCGCCCGAGCACCGGCACCCGGCCGGAGACGGCGGCCCGGAAGACCACGCTCGGCACGGCGCGGCGGACCAGCCAGAGCACCACCTGCGAGGCGATGCTCACCGCGTCACCACCGGAGGGCGGCGCCTCGGGGGTCCGCGTCCCCCGGCGATCCCGCAGCCGGCGTACCAGGGCCGCCCGGCTGTCGTCGGCGTCGGTGCCGAAGCTGAGGCTCTGGTGCATCAGCCAGTCGGCGAGCGGATAGTGCCGGAAGCGCAGCCGCGCGGCGCCGAACGCCTCCAGGGAGAGCTGCCGGTGCAGTTCGCGCAGCAACGCCGGCACGTCCCCGGCGCCCGGGGGCGCGTCGGCGTCCAGCACGGCGTGCGGCACCCGCCGTCGGGGCCCCTGGCCGAGGAACCGGCGCAGCGGCGCCATCAGATCCGAGGTGTCGGCGCGGACCAGGGTGTCGGAGCGGACCAGCCAGAGCAGCGGCAGTCGCCGGTCACCGCGGCGGGGTCGTCGCAGCAGCCGTGCGAGCAGCGCGAAGAACTCCAGCCCGCCGGCCGGTAGCCGGTCCCGCCCTCCGGGCGGCTGTCGCTGGCCGATCAACTCGCGCCTGGGCACCTCGGATCGCCGCACGCGTCACCTCCGATCCACACAGTGTGACCTTGCGCCGCAAGGCACGCCAGCGACCGGCGGCCGGCCGTCCAGCGGGGACGCCGACGACAGGCCGGGCGCGACGGGCCGCGACGTCCACCGTTGTCGATTAGGTTTGCGTGGCGAACACCCGATGGAGGGAGTCCACCCCGTGCGACG
This sequence comes from Micromonospora sp. NPDC049175, assembly GCF_043197345.1. NCBI lineage: Bacteria > Bacillati > Actinomycetota > Actinomycetes > Micromonosporales > Micromonosporaceae > Micromonospora > Micromonospora sp. NPDC049175. The sequence continues at coordinate 1,073,030 of NZ_JBICSY010000001.1, forward strand.
AATGTTCACGGCGGCCACCGCCGCCCTGACCCTCACCACCGCCGGCACAATGCTCGCCGGCACGCCCGGCCAGGCCGCCCCGACCGGCTGGGGGCGACCCGTCGTCACCGCCGCGCCGCAACCCGGCGCACCCGGCCTGGGCGACACCTACTTCCCCGACTACGGCAACGGCGGCTACGACGTCGAGCACTACGACGTCCGACTGCGGTACGACCCGGCGTCCGACCAGCTCAGCGGCACCACCACGATCCTCGCCACCGCCACGCAGGACCTCTCGGCGTTCAACCTGGACTTCCTGCTCGACGTCGAGTCGGTGCGGGTCAACGGATGGGCGGCGACCACCAGCACCGCGGGCGCACACGAACTGGTGGTCACCCCGGCCCGCACGGTGACCCGGGGCCAGCAGCTCACCATCGTGGTGCGCTACTCCGGCATCCCGTCGGAGACCCTGGTCGGCGGCTACACCGGCTGGACCCGTACCGACGACGGGGCCCTCGCCGTCAACGAGCCCGAGTCGGCGTGGTGGTGGTTCCCGAGCAACGACCACCCACTGGACAAGGCCACCTTCGACATCTCCGTGTCGGTGCCCACCGGCGTCGAGGTGATCAGCAACGGCGTGCAGCCGAGGCCGCCGGCGGCCGAGGCCGGCAACCGCACCAGGTGGATCTGGCGCACCACCTCCCCCACCGCCCCCTACCTGGCCTTCATGGCCATCGGGCAGTACGACATCGTCACCGACACCACCCCCGGCGGCCAGCCGGTGGTCAACGCGTACAGCACCTCGCTGGGTGCGCTCGGGCCGGCCGCACGGGCCAGCATCGAGCGGACCGCCGAGATCGTCGACTGGGAGAGCGGGATCTTCGGCCCGTACCCGTTCGAGGCGCAGGGCGGCGTGGCCGGCCCGGTCGACGGCATCGGCTTCGCGCTCGAGACGCAGACCCGACCGGTGTACGGGCCCGGCTTCTGGCGGCGCGGCGCCAACACGTACGTGGTGACGCACGAGAACGCCCACCAGTGGTTCGGTGACTCGGTCTCGGTGGCCGAGTGGCGCAACATCTGGCTCAACGAGGGCTTCGCCTCGTACGCCGAGTGGCTCTGGTCCGAGGAGCAGGGCGAGGGCACCGCTCAGGAGGTGTTCGACTTCGCCTACGCCAGCTACCCGGCCGACGACGAGTTCTGGCAGGTGCTGCCCGGTGACCCGGGCGCGGACCGGATCTTCGACGACGCCGTCTACGACCGGGGCGCGATGACCCTGCACCAGCTACGGCTGGCCGTCGGCGACGACGCGTTCTTCGAGATCCTGCCGGCGTGGACCGCCGAGCACCGGTACGGCAACGGCACCATCGAGCAGTTCCAGGCGCTCGCCGAGCAGATCTCCGGGCTGGACCTGGACGACCTGTTCACCACCTGGCTGTTCACCGCCGGCCGACCCGACGTGGCCACCGCCGCCCGCAAGGCCACGGCCGCGCCGACCGAACCGAAGTCCTGGGACAAGATCCGCGAGTCCCACGACCTGCTGCCCCACTAACTAAGGCCCGTTTCATAGGGGCGGTCGAGCCGAGGCGGAGTCCGGGCGGCGATCCGGCAAGGCGCGGTTTCGTCCGGATACAACACCGGTATCCGAACGAAACCGCAACGCCGCCGGTCGTCGTCCGGGCCCGCCGCAGGCCGGCCAGTTCTGATGAAACAGGCCTTGGGAGTCGGTGCCGACCGGAAGCGCCCGCCGCCCCGCCGGAGGGCGCTTCCGGCCGACCGACGGCCTGCCCCCGCCGCGCTTCCGGCCGCCCGACGACCTGCCCCGACGCCCTGCCTCCCCTGGCGCGCGCTCGCGGTGTCCCACCGCTCCGGCGTTTGTCCGCCCTGCCGAAGCGCTGCCCCCGCAACCCGGCAGGCCCGACCACTCTGGTGCTTGCCTGTAGAGCTGCCCCAGCAATGGGGCAACCGCCCAACCGGCCAACCGGCCCACCGGGCCACCGGCCAACCGGGCGACCAAGCGACCAAGCGACCAAGCAGCCAGAGCCAGGACAACGGGCAAACCGGGCTGGGCCCGAACGTCGCTGCCCCATATCTGGGGCAGCTCTACAGGTGCCGCAGGGGTATTGCTCACCCCGCCCGACCAGTTAGCTGACGACGCCCGTTCGGGGAACGGCGGGGGCAGTTGGCGCATCCGCCGTGCTCGCCTCGATGGCGCGGATGTGGCGGTAGGCGAACCAGAGCGGCGGGAACGCCCCGACCGCGAAGGACAGGTCGATGAGCGTCCAGAACCAGGGAATGTCCCGGATCGGGCCGCAGATCAACGCCAGTGGGACGATGCCCGCGCAGGCGATCATGCCGACCTGCACGACCCAGACGTTGCGCACCGGGTCACGCAGCGGCCCCCAGAACGCCACCGCCAGCACCAGGTGGGCGAAGGCCAACCAGTCGGTGCCGTAGAGCAGGAACGGGTAGTCCTCGCCGGCCGTCACCAGCCCGGTGTGCACCCGCTCGATCCAGTCGACCAGGGCGGGCAGTTGGCCGGCCAGCGGGTCCAGTACGCGCAGCAGCCAGCGCACCTCGATCTCCAGCGGAAAAGCGGTGGCACCGCTCAGGAAAAGCCCGATCAGCACGATCCACAACCACCGACGGGTCCACCGTAGGCGCTCCTCGATCTCCATGATCGCAGCGTAACGACGATCTTCGTGTCGTCAGGTCCCGCGAGCCGGCCTCCCGGGGTGACAGCCGTCTCAGCGACGCGCCGCCGGTCCGGCGGTGGCCAACACCCCGAGTCGGGACGCGCCCACCCCCACCCCGGCGGGCGCGATGACACAGACCGCCCCGGCGGGTCGGACGAGGCGGGCGGCCCGGAACGCCACTCGCCGTACCGGATGACGGGGGCGTGGCGCGACAAGCGCGAGGGCCGCGCGGGCGTGCTGGCGGTCCAGGGCGACGGCCGCCGCCACCGTCGCGATCGCGGCGGCGGATCCGGCGAGCACGAGCGTCTGGCGCGGCCCGGCGTGTTCGGCGAGCCAGCCGAGCAGCGGAGCGCCGACCGCGGCCGAGACCGAGCCGGTGACCGCCAGCGCGGCGAGCACCCGGCCCCGCATCGCGCCGTCGGTGTCGAGTTGGGCGCGGGTGCCGACGGTGGTGTCGATGACCACCGCGGCGGCGGCGATCGGCAGGATCATCGCGGCGAAGCTCCAGGTTCCCGGCGCCAGGCCGGCGACGATCTGCAGCCCGCTGGCGAACAGACCCGCGGCGACCAGGGTCCGGTAGTCCAGGGACCGTCGGCGGGCCGCGACGAGCGCGCCCACCACGGTCCCGACCGCGAACACTGTCGACAGGACGCCGTAGCCGGACGCGCCGGCGTGCAGTGGCCCGTCGCTCATCGCGGCCATCGTCACCTGGTAGTTGCGGCCCAGGCTGCCCAGCACGAACGACAGGGCGAGCGCGAGCAGCAGCACCGGCTGCCCGCGCAGGTACGCGAAACCGGCGCGGACGCCGTCGTGGGCCCGGCCGCCGCTCCGCGCCGTGACCATCGGCGGGGTGCCCGGACGTACCGCGAACAGCGCCACCACCACGGCGGCGAAGCTCGCCGCGTTGATGCCGAACAGCAGGGCTGGCCCGACGGCGGCCACCACCACGGCACCGAGGCTCATACCGAGGATGCGCCCGGCGGAGTTGGTGAGCGACCCGAGCGCCAGGGCGTTGCCGAGTGTCTCCCGGTCGACGAGGGTGGCGGCCCAGCGGCCCATCACCGGGCCCTCGATCGCCGAGACGGCACCGGTGCCCAGCGAGATCGCGAAGATCAGCGGCAGGCCGCCGACCCCGGTCAGGGCGACCGCCGCCAGTCCGGCGGCGAGCGCCGCGTGGGCGACCTGGGCGGCGATCAGCAGCGGGCGGGCCGGCAGGCGGTCGGCCAACACGCCGCCCCAGACGCTGAGCAGCAGCGTGGGCGCCGCCTGGAGCAGCACGGCGAAGCCCATGGACGTCGCGGAGCCGGTTTCCTTCAGGACGTACCAGTTGACCCCGAGGACCTGCATCCAGGTGCCGATGACCGAGACGAATCCGGCGAGCGCCCAGATCCGGTAGTTGCGGTGGCGCAGCGCGGCGAAGGTGGCACCTCTGGCCACGACGAACCTCCAGCGATCGGCAGCATGATCATTCATGCCGATCGCAGTGCGGTTCGGCAGCCGGCAAGTCTTGCCCGCCTAAACCTCTTTGCCCACCTTTGTGAGTGGCTTCACCAGCGGGAATGTCCGGCCGGTGCGGCGGCGGAACCGCCCCACCGACCGGACGCCCGCACCTCAGCGAACGGCGAGAGCCTGCGCGGCCGGACCCACCGGGGCCGGCAGCGCACCGACACCGCCCAGGTAGCCGTGGATGGCGGCGGCCGCCGCCCGCCCCTCGGCGATGGCCCACACGATCAGCGACGCGCCCCGGTGCATGTCACCGGCCACGAACACCCCGTCGGCGTCGGTCTGCCAGTCGTCGCGGGCGTCGACGGCGCCCCGGGGATTGCGGGTCACGCCGAACTGGGCCAGCAACGGCTGCTGCTCGGTGCCCTCGAAGCCGATCGCCAGCAGCACCAGATCGGCCGGCAGCTCCCGCTCGGAGCCCGGCACCACGGTGACGACCCGCCGACCGTCGCGCTTCTCCACGGTCACCTCGGCGATCCGCACCGCCCGCACCTGGCCGGTGCCGTCGTCCACGAACTCCTGCACCGCGACGGCGAAGACCCGCTCGCCACCCTCCTCGTGCGCCGGGTAGCTGCGCAGCACCCACGGCCAGGTCGGCCACGGATCCCGTGCCTCGTCACGCCCCTGCGGCGGCTGCGGGTACAGGTCGAGCTGGTGCACGCCAGCGGCCCCCTGCCGGTGCGCCACACCGAGACAGTCGGCCGCGGTGTCACCGCCACCGATGATCACCACGTGCTTGCCGGCCGCGTCGATCGGGGTGCCGTCCGGCAGCAGCGCACGCGCCGGCCGGCCCTCGCCGGTGGCCGGGACGCCCGGCTCGCCGCTGGCCCCGGTGGCGACCGCGCGATTCGCCGCGACCAGGTGCGCCATGGCCTGGTGTACGCCCCGCAGCACCCGCCCCGGGGTCTCCGGGGTGTCCCGGCCCTGCAACGCGCCGCAGGCCAACAGCACCGCGTCATGCTCGGCGCGCAACTGCTCGGCGGTGACGTCCACCCCGACGTTCACCCCGGTGCGGAAGCGCACCCCCTCGGCGGCGAGCTGCGCCAGCCGGGCGTCGATGTGCCGCTTCTCCAACTTGAAGTCGGGGATGCCGTACCGGAGCAGGCCGCCGATCGCGTCGTCGCGTTCGTACACCGTCACCGCGTGACCCGCGCGGGCCAGTTGCTGGGCGGCGGCCAGGCCGGCGGGCCCGGAGCCGACGACGGCGACCGACCGACCGGACGGCGCCGGCACCGGGCGAGGGGTGAACCCGCGCGCCGCGGCGGCGTCGGCGATCTCCACCTCGACCTGCTTGATGGTCACCGGCTGGCCGCCGGAGATGCCGAGCACGCACGCCGCCTCGCAGGGCGCCGGGCAGAGCCGACCGGTGAACTCCGGGAAGTTGTTGGTGGCGTGCAGTGACTCCACCGCGGCGTCCCAGTTGCCGGTGCGGACCAGGTCGTTCCAGTCCGGGATGCGGTTGCCCAGCGGGCAGCCGTCGTGGCAGAACGGGATGCCGCAGTCCATGCAGCGGGTGGCCTGCTCACGGACCAGGTCCTCGCCGGCCGGCGGGTACACCTCGCGCCAGTCGCTGATCCGCACCGACACCGGGCGGCGGGCCGGCAGACGCCTGTCGTAGCGCAGGAAACCGTTCGGGTCAGGCACGTGCCACCTCCTGGGCCGCCACCCGCGGGGCGGGCGGCACCGGCGCGGCGGACGGCACGCTGAGCGCGCTCATCACCGCGTCATCGACGTCGCGGCCGGCGGCTTCGGCGGCCTTCATGATCTCCAGCACCCGGCGGTAGTCGCGGGGCACCACGGCGGTGAACTCGGCCACCGCCTCCGGCCAACGCTTGAGCAGCTCCTCGGCGACCGCCGACCCGGTCTCGGCCACGTGCCGCTGCACCAACTCGTGCAGGAGCGACTGCTCCTGCTCGCCCAGCGGCGCCAGGTCGACAAGCTCCCCGTTGACCCGCGAACGATCCAGGTGGTGCACGTACGCCGTGCCGCCGGACATGCCGGCCGCGAAGTTGCGCCCGGTCGCGCCGAGCACCACGACCGTGCCACCGGTCATGTACTCGCAGCCGTGGTCACCGACGCCCTCGACCACGGCGACCGCGCCGGAGTTGCGGACCGCGAACCGCTCCCCCACCCGACCGCGCAGGAAGACCTCACCCGCCGTGGCCCCGTACAGGATGGTGTTGCCGGCGATGATCTGGTCCTCGGCCCGCTGCCCCGGCTCGGCGTCCGGGTCAAGGAACGGCGCGGCGGCGTCCGGACGGACGATGAGCCGGCCCCCGGAGAGGCCCTTGCCCACGTAGTCGTTGGCGTCGCCGTGCAGGCGCAGGGTCACCCCGCGCGGCAGGAACGCGCCGAACGACTGCCCGGCCGTGCCGTGCAGCACGAACTCGATGGTGTCCTCGGGCAGGCCGGCACCGCCGAAGCGACGGGTCACCTCGCCGCCGAGCATCGCGCCGACGCTGCGGTGCTCGTTGCGCACCGCCACCTCGACCCGCACCGGCGCGCCCTCCGACAGCGCCGGACGGGCCAGCGCGATCAGCTCGTTGTCCAACGCCTGGTCCAGGCCGTGGTCCTGGGCGCGGATGCCACGTCGGGACGCGCCGGCGGGCAGCTCCGGCAGGTGCAGGACCGGCGTCAGGTCCAATCCGTGCGCCTTCCAGTGCGTCAGCGCCGGGGCCACGTCGAGCAGCTCGGACTGCCCGATCGCCTCCTCGATGGACCGGAAACCCAGCTCGGCCAGGTAGCCCCGGACCTCCTCGGCGAGGAACAGGAAGAAGTTCTCCACGAACTCCGGCTTGCCGGTGAAACGCTCCCGCAGCACCGGATTCTGGGTGGCGATGCCCACCGGGCAGGTGTCCAGGTGGCAGACCCGCATCATCACGCAGCCCTCGACGATCAGCGGCGCGGTCGCGAAGCCGAACTCCTCCGCGCCGAGCAGCGCCGCGACCAGCACGTCCCGGCCGGTCTTGAGCTGGCCGTCGACCTGCACCGTGACCCGGTCGCGCAGCTTGTTGAGCAGCAGGGTCTGCTGCGCCTCGGCCAGCCCCAGCTCCCACGGGGTGCCGGCGTGCTTGAGTGAGTTCATCGGGGAGGCGCCCGTGCCGCCGTCGTGGCCGGAGATCAGGATGACGTCCGCCTTGAGCTTCGCCACCCCGGCGGCGACCGTGCCGACGCCGACCTCGCTGACCAGCTTGACGTGCACCCGGGCCGCCGGGTTGACGCACTTCAGGTCGTGCACGAGTTGGGCGAGGTCCTCGATGGAGTAGATGTCGTGGTGCGGCGGCGGGGAGATCAGACCGACACCGGGGGTCGCGTGCCGGGTACGGGCGATCCACGGCCAGACCTTGTTGCCGGGCAGCTGACCGCCCTCGCCGGGCTTGGCGCCCTGGGCCATCTTGATCTGCAGGTCGTCCGCGTTGACCAGGTATTCGCTCGTCACACCGAACCGACCGCTGGCGATCTGCTTGACCGCCGAGCGGCGCCGCGGGTCGTGCAGCCGGTCGACGTCCTCGCCGCCCTCACCGGTGTTGGACTTGCCGCCGAGACGGTTCATCGCGATGGCGAGCGTCTCGTGCGCCTCCGCGGAGATCGACCCGTACGACATGGCGCCGGTGGCGAAGCGCTTGACGATCTCGGTGGCCGGCTCGACCTCCTCGATCGGCACCGCCGGGCGCAGCCCGGTGCGCAGGGTGAACAACCCCCGCAGCGAGCCGGCCTGCGCGGCGAGCGCGTCGACCTTCGCGGTGTACTGCCGGAAAACGTCGTACTGCCGGCTGCGGGTGGCGTGCTGCAACAGGAAGACCGTCTCCGGGTTGAACAGGTGCAGCTCACCCTCGCGGCGCCACTGGTACTCGCCGCCGACCTCCAGTCGGGCGGAGGCCGCGGTGCCGGCCGGGGGCCAGGCCAGCGCGTGCCGGGCGGCCACCTCGGTGTGCACGCCGGCCAGGCCGACCCCGCCGATCCGGCTGGGTGTGCCCCGGAAATAGCGTTCGACCAGCCGGGTGTCCAGGCCGACGGCCTCGAAGACCTGCGCACCGCAGTACGACGAGACAGTCGAGATGCCCATCTTCGACATGATCTTCAGGACGCCCTTGCCGAGCGCCTTGGCGTAGTTGCGTACCGCCGCGGCGGGCTCCACACCGGCCAGCGCGCCAGTGTGGATCATGTCCTCGACCGACTCGAACGCCAGGTACGGGTTGACCGCCGCCGCGCCGTAGCCGATCAGGACCGCGGCGTGGTGCACCTCCCGGCAGTCGCCGGACTCCACGATCAGCGCCGCCTGGGTGCGGGTCTGCTCCCGCACCAGGTGCTGGTGCACGGCGGCGGTGAGCAGCAACGACGGGATCGGCGCCAGGTCGGCGTTGGAGTCCCGGTCGGAGAGCACCAGGATGCGGACGCCGTCCTCGATCGCCTCGGAGACGTGCCGGCAGATCTCGGTCAGCCGCGCCTTGATCCCGGCGGCGCCCTCCCGGATGCGGTACAGGCCGGACACCCGGACCGCCTTGAAGCCGGGCAGGTCGCCGTCCTCGTCGATGGAGAGGATCTTGGCCAGCTCGTCGTTGTCGATCACCGGGTGCGGCAGCACGATCTGCCGACAGCTCGCCGCGCCCGGGTCGAGCAGGTTGCCCTCCGGCCCGATCGTCGACGCCAGGCTGGTCACCAACTCCTCGCGGATGGCGTCCAGCGGCGGGTTGGTGACCTGGGCGAAGAGCTGATGGAAGTAGTCGTAGAGCAGCCGCGGCCGGGTCGACAACGGCGAGATCGGGGTGTCCGTGCCCATCGAGCCGAGGGGCTCGGCGCCGGTGCGGGCCATCGGCGCGAGCAGGATCTTCAGCTCCTCCTCGGTGTAGCCGAAGGTCTGCTGCCGGCGGCGTACCGAGTCGTGCGTGTAGACGGTGTGCTCGCGGGCCGGCAGGTCACCCAGCTCGATCAGCCCGGCGTGCAGCCACTCGGCGTACGGCTGGGCGGCGGCCAACTCGGACTTGATCTCCTCGTCGTGCACGATCCGGCCCGCCACGGTGTCGACCAGGAACATCTTGCCCGGCTGGAGCCGCCCCTTCGCGACCACGTGCGCCGGGTCGAGGTCGAGCACGCCGGCCTCGGAGCCGAGCACCACGAGCCCGTCGTCGGTCTGCCACCAGCGCCCCGGGCGCAACCCGTTGCGGTCCAGCACCGCGCCGACGATCTCGCCGTCGGTGAAGGCCACCGACGCCGGACCGTCCCACGGCTCCATGAGGCTGGCGTGGAAGCGGTAGAAGGCACGCTTCGCCGGCTCCATCCCCGGGTCGTTCTCCCAGGCCTCGGGGATCATCATGAGCACCGCGTGCGGCAGGCTCCGCCCGGCCAGGTGCAGCAGCTCCAGGACCTCGTCGAAGTTCGCCGAGTCGGACGCGGCGGGGGTGCAGACCGGGAAGACCCGCCGGATGTTGCCCGGCACGTTCGGCGAGCGCAGGAGCGCCTCGCGGGCCTGCATCCAGTTGCGGTTGCCGCGGATCGTGTTGATCTCGCCGTTGTGGGCGATGAACCGGTACGGGTGCGCCAGCGGCCAGGACGGGAACGTGTTCGTGGAGAAGCGGGAGTGCACGAGCGCGATCGCGCTGTCCACCCGCTCGTCGCGCAGGTCCGGGTAGAACGCCGGCAACTGGTCGGGGGTGAGCATCCCCTTGTAGACGATCGTCCGGCTGGACAGCGACGGGAAGTATGCCGGCACGCCCCGCTCGGCGGTCTCCCGTTCGGCCTGCTTGCGCAGGCAGAACGCCACCCGGTCCAGCTCGATGCCGCTCAGCGCGGAGCCGGCCGGGCCGGCGGGTGAGTCGGTGAGCCGGCGCGCGGCCACGAAGACCTGCCGGACCCGGGGCATCGCCGCCAGGGCGGTCTCGCCGAGCCCCTCCGGGGCGATCGGCACGTCCCGCCAGCCGAGCACCTCGGCACCCTCGACAAGCGCGTACTTCTCGACCACCTGCCGGGCGCGCGCCTCGCCGGCGTCGTCGTCGGGCAGGAAGACCAGCCCGGTGGCGTATTCGCCCGCCGGGGGCAGCGCGACGCCGGCCGCCGCGCGCAGGAACGCGTCCGGGACCTGGATCATGATGCCCGCGCCGTCGCCGGTGTTGGGCTCCGCGCCCCGGGCGCCGCGGTGGTCCAGGCGGCAGAGCGCGCCGAGCCCGTTGGCGACGACCGCGTGTGAACGGCGGCCGTGCAGGTCTGCCACGAAGGCCACCCCGCAGGCGTCGTGCTCCTGCCTGGGGTCGTAGAGGCCCTGGGCGGACGGGCGGGCGCCGGGCATCGGGGACGCCTGCGGGCTGTGCGGGTGCGGCTGTGTCATTTCCGCGTACGGCTGAGCCACCGGGCCTCCTGTCGTCACTCAGGTTGATCACATGATGGGGACGACGTCGGCCCGTGGGTCTATTGAGTCTACGTTAGGGCCAGGCGCGTACTGCCACCCGAGATTGATCACACCGTCCAAGGGTTGGGACGTGTAGTCTCGCGCGGTGGATCCGTCACACAAGGACATCTTCGACCGGTTGGAACGCTTCTACGATGCGGTGCCCCGCGACGTCGCCGCCGCGGAGGAGCATGGCGCTCTGGTGCTGTTCGTCCGCGAGGGTGCCGGCTGGCCGTTCTACGCCCGCCCCCGCATCGGCGCCACCGAGCCGCCGTCACTCGCCGACGTGACCTCGGTACGCGAGCGGCAGCGCAAGCTGGGTCTGCCGGAAGCCTTCGAGTGGGTGCACGAGACGAATCCCGAGCTGCTGGCGGTGGCCCGCTCGGCGGGGCTGCAGGTGCTGGAGGCGCCGCTGATGGTGCTCGACCCGGCCGCGTTGCCCGACCCGGCGAGCCTGTCCGACGTGGCGGTGCGGGTACTGGCCGCGGACTCCCCCGGCCTCGCCGCCGACGTCGCGGCCCGGCGGGCGGTGGCAGCGGTGGCGTTCGCCGCCGCCGGCACCGCGCCCGGTGCGGCCGGCCCGGCCGAACGGGACGCCGCCGTCACCGAGTTGGAGGTGGCCGCGCTCGACGAGGAGCGGACCCGGATCGCCGACGGCCGACGGATCTCCGCACTCGCCGGCACGTCGACCGACGGCGCGCTGGCCAGCGGCATGGCCATGCGCGTGGGCGACGTCGCGGAGATCGCCGGCGTGGCCACGCTGCCCGCCGCCCGGCGACGCGGGCTGGGCGCCGCGCTCACCGCCACCCTCGCCCGGGAGTTGCACGCGGCCGGCACCGACCTGATCTTCCTCTCCGCGGGCAGCGACGACATCGCCCGGGTCTACCTGCGGGTCGGCTTCCGCCGCATCGGCACCGCCTGCATCGCCGAACCCGCTGCCCTCATCGCCTGACCGCTCCCGCCGCCCGGGTCAGGCTGGGGGCCGCCACTGGGCGGCGGAGGCGGCGGCGTTGGAGAGCAGCCGGGAGTTGATCGTGCCGAGTGCGGCGTCCCGGGCGCGCAACGCCAACCGGCCCCGGGCCTGGAGCACCGCCGACATGCGCCGGGTCTGCCGGACCACGGTCGTGGCCCGGGGGCGACGAATCCGGTCGTACGCCTGCACCGCGTCGGGCAGTCGCGCCTCGCGCAGCAGTGAGGCGAGCGTGGCCGCGTCCTCGAACGCGAGGCAGGCGCCCTGCCCGAGGTGCGGCGGCATGGCGTGCGCCGCGTCGCCGAGCAGCACCACCCCGCCCGGCCCGACTCCGAAGCCGTAGGCACGGGGCAGCGGACGTAGCTCGCGGACCTCCTGCTGGACCAGGTCGGCCGGGTCGGTGGCGTCGAGTAGCGCGCCGATCGGGGCGGGCCAGCCCGCGTACCACCGGCGCAGCAGGGCGAGCTGGGTCTCCGGCGGTTCCGGACGAGGGGCGCCGGCGGCGGTGGCCACCCAGTAGATCCCGCCCCGGCTGGACCCACCGGAGGAGCCACGATCGCCCAACGACGCGGCCACGAACCGGTAACCGGCGCCGAGGATCTCACCGGCCAGCGGTTGGTCGTCGGGCAGCCGCGGCGCCTGGTACCAGGGGATGACGGCCCGCCAGGCGGCGCATCCGGAGCTGACCACCCGGGACTCGGGGGCGAGTTGGCGGCGGATGCCGCTGTCCGTGCCGTCGGCGGCGATCACCAGGTCGGCCTCGATGGTGTGCCGTCCGTCGCTGACCGCGGGCCGTTCCCCCGGCTCGACCCGGACGTGCCGCACGGTCACGCCGGTACGCAGCTCGACCCGCTCACCGAGGCCCGCGATCAGCGCGTCGTGCAGGTCCTCGCGGTGCACCACCACCGGCATCCGGTCGGCCGGGATGGGCCGGGGCTGCACGAGCCAGTGCCCGTCCGGGCGACGGACCCCGCCGTCGGACAGCGGGGTGGCGATGGCGGCCAGGCCCGCGCCGAGGCCGAGGGCCTGCAACGCGCGGACGCCGTTGGGCCAGAGCACCACCGCGGTCGGCTCAGGGCGAACCCGCTCGGCGCGTTCCAGCACGGTGACCTGCCAGCCGGAGCGGGCCAGCGCACCGGCCACTGCCAGGCCACCGACCCCTGCGCCGACCACCACCGCGCTTCGCATCGGTGCCGCCTCCGCTCAGCTGTCCCGGTCGGCGGGCCGTACGCCCGCGGCGTCGGCCCGGTCGGCACGCGGAGCCGACAGGTCGTCCACCGACTCGTCGTCGGTCGACGGGCCGTCGACGGATGCCGCGTCACCGAGTGGCTCGTCGCCCGGGTTGGCGGCCCGCTCCGGCGGGATGACGCCGGTGTCCTGCCAGGCGGCGTACTGCTCCTCGCTGACCACCCGATATCCCTCCGGGGCGGCGGCCCGCGCGGGGGTCTCCTGCTCCGAGAGGTCGACCTGGGACAGGTCGGACGTGGGGGACGGGGTCGGTGTCGCCGCCGCGCCGAGCGGGATCAGGTAGTCCTGTGGGCCGCGCACCCGGACGAAGTAGATCAACGCGCCGAGGAAGACCAGGCCGGCGGTCCAGACGTTGAGCCGGACGCCCAGAATGTGGTTGGCCTCGTCGGTGCGCATCAGCTCGATCCAGAACCGACCGACGGTGTAGCCCATCACGTAGAGCGCGAACGCCCGGCCGCGGCCCAGCTTCAGCCTGCGGTCCAGGAGGAGGACCAGGGCGACGACGCCGAGGTTCCACAGCGCCTCGTAGAGGAAGGTCGGCTGGTAGAGGCCCGGTTCGAGGATCGGCTGCCCGGCGTCGTCACGCAGCGCGTGCCCCGGATTGTCCGGGTCCATCCGGTGGATCTGCAGGCCCCACGGCAGTGTGGTCCGGCCGCCGAACAGCTCGTTGTTGAACCAGTTGCCGATCCGGCCGACCGCCTGGGCCAGCGCCAGCCCGGGCGCCACCGCGTCGGCCACCACGCCGAACGGGATGCCGAGCTGCCGGGCGGCGATGTAGGCACCGACCGCGCCACCGGCGACGGCGCCCCAGATGCCGAGGCCGCCCTCCCAGATGGCGAACGCCTTCATCGGCTCACCGCCGGCACCGAAGTATTTCTCCGGTGAGGTGACGACGTGGTAGATCCGGGCACCGATGATGCCGGCCGGCACCGCCCAGACGGCGATGTCGAGCACCGCGCCGGGCGCGACGCCGCGCTGCCGAAGCCGGCGCTCCGTCACCCAGCAGGCCAGCACGATGCCGGCGATGATGCAGAGCGCGTACGCCCGGATCGGCACCGGCCCGAGTTGCCAGACCGCGGTGCTGGGACTGGGCAGGGCCGCCTGGGGGGACAGCGAGGCGAGGGTCACGGGTGCACACGCTACCGCTGCACACCCCCGTAGCGGCACCCCGGGCACGGGGAGCCCGCATCTCGGTGACTTCTGGTTTGCGCCGCCGTACGCTCTTTGTCCATGAGCGCGTTCACCTGGGCGGTCGCCGCGGTCGTCACCGACGACGTCGGCCGGGTGCTGCTCTGCCAGCAGGGCCGGGGCACCCGCCGCTACGCGTTGCCCGGCGGACGACTGCGTCCGGCCGAGAGCCCGGTGCGGGCGGCCCTACGGGACATCCGCGCGGAGACCGGCCGCGCCATCGAGCTGATCGACCTGATCGGCGTCTACCACCTGGCCGGCCCCTCGGGGGAAACGCCGGCCGGACGGGTCGGGCCGTCTCCGGACGTACTCGTGCACGTTTTTCGGGCCCGCGCCACCGACGGCCGCCCGCCGGCCGACCCACCGCCGGGTTGTCGGTTGTCCTGGCACTCCCCCGACGCGCTGCCCGAGACGGTCACCCCGCTCACCCGTGCCGCCGTCGCCGACGCGACCGCCGGCCGCTCCGGCGTGCTCCGCGACGTCCTCCGGGCGCCCGGCGTCGTCGAGGCCGCCCCGCCAGCGGCTCGCCCACCCGAGGAGGGCGCAACGGCGACAGGCCCGGAGAGCTGGCCGGCGACAAACCAGGACGGCCAGCCGGGAGCGGGGCAGGACGTGCGGTGGGGCGCGGGGCAGCCACCTGAGCAACGCGGCGAGGCCGCGGACCCCTCCCGGCGCCACTGACACATCCGTCAACGACCGCACCTCCGTCAGCGACGGGTCGGCGGACGGCGTCAGCGGGTGGGGTTGCGGACGCCCTCGGCGAGTTCGGCGCTGAGGGCGCGCAGGGCAGCCAGCCCCTCCGCCTCGGTGGGGGCGTCGAGCAGACACCTGATCAGCGCGCTGCCGACGATCACCCCGTCGGCGTAGCCGGCGACGGTGCCGGCCTGCGCGCCGGTGCCCACGCCGAGACCGACACCCACCGGCAGGTCGGTGACCTCGCGGACCCGGGAGACAAGCGTCGGTGCGGCGTCCGAGGTGCCCGTCCGGGCTCCGGTGACACCCATGACCGCTGTCGCGTAGACGAAACCGCGGCAGTGCCGCACGGTCATCGCCAGCCGCGCGTCGGTGGACGACGGGGAGACCAGGAACGTGCGGTCCAGGCCGTGCGCGTCCGAGGCAGCCAGCCACTCGGCCGCCTCGTCGGGAATGAGGTCGGGGGTGATCAGACCGGTGCCACCGGCGGCGGCGAGGTCACGGGCGAACACGTCCACGCCGTACCGCTCGACCGGGTTCCAGTAGGTCATGGTGACCACCGGAGCGCCGGTGGCCGCCACCGCCTCGATGATGCGCAGGGTGTCCCTGGTGCGGACGCCGCCGGCCAGCGCGATGTCACTGGCTTTCTGGATCACCGGCCCGTCCATCACCGGGTCGGAGTAGGGGATCTCCACCTCGATGACGTCCACACCGGCCTCGACCATGGCGGTCATCGCCGCGATGCTGCCGTCGACGGTCGGGAACCCGGCCGGCATGCAGCCGACCAGCAGGGCCCGTCCGTCGGCGCGGGCCTTGTCGAAGGCCACCCCGATCCGGCTCATCTCACCGCTCCTTGTCGAGGATGCCGAAGTAGTCGCCGGCGGTGTGCACGTCCTTGTCACCCCGACCGGAGAGGTTGACCACGATGGTGGGCTCCCGACCCAGCTCGGCGGCGAGCTTCGGGGCCAGCGCGACGGTGCCGGCGAGCGCGTGGGCGCTCTCGATCGCCGGGATGATCCCCTCGGTGCGGCAGAGCAACTCGAACGCGGCCATCGCCTCGGTGTCGGTGACCGGGAGGTAACGCGCCCGGCCGGTGTCGTGCAGCCAGGCGTGCTCGGGCCCGACGCCCGGGTAGTCCAGGCCGGCGGAGATCGAGTGCGACTCCAGCGTCTGCCCGTCGGCGTCCTGCAACACGTAGGTGCGCGTGCCGTGCAGGACACCGGCCGACCCGCCGGTGATGCTCGCCGCGTGCCGGCCGGTGGCCACCCCGTCGCCGCCGGCTTCGAAGCCGTACAGCCGCACGTCCTCGTCACCGACGAACGCGTGGAAGATGCCCAGGGCGTTGGAGCCGCCGCCGACGCAGGCGGTGACCGCGTCCGGCAGTGCGCCGGTCAGGTCGAGACACTGCTGACGTGCCTCGTCACCGATGCCCCGGACGAAGTCGCGGACCATCGCCGGGAACGGGTGCGGACCCGCTGCGGTGCCGATCAGGTAGTGCGTCTCGTCGACGTTCGCCACCCAGTCGCGCATCGCCTCGTTCATCGCGTCCTTGAGGGTGCGCGAGCCGTTGGTGACCGGAACGACAGTGGCGCCGAGCATCCGCATCCGGGCCACGTTGAGCGCCTGCCGCTCGGTGTCGACCTGGCCCATGTAGACCACGCACTCGAGGTCGAACAGGGCGGCGGCGGTCGCGGTGGCCACGCCGTGCTGGCCGGCACCGGTCTCGGCGATCACCCGGGTCTTGCCCATCCGCTTGGTGAGCAACGCCTGGCCGAGCACGTTGCGCACCTTGTGCGCGCCGGTGTGGTTGAGGTCCTCACGCTTGAGCAACACCCGCGCGCCGAGCTTCGCGGAGAATCGCCGGGCCTCGTAGAGCAGCGACGGCGTGCCCGCGTAGTCCCGCAGCAGCGCGCCGAACTCCGCCTGGAAGGACTCGTCCGCCATCGCCGTGCGCCACGCCCCGTCGAGCTCGTCGAGCGCGGCCACCAGGGCCTCGGGAACGAACCGACCGCCGAAGCGGCCGAAGTGGCCGGCGGAGTCGGGCTGCGGGCCGGCCACCGGGGCCAGCGCGTCGGCGCTCATCGGAAATCCTCTCGATCGGGGCGTCCGGTGCGAGGTCAGCGCACCGGCCGTGGCGTTGCCGGGTGGTTGCCCGCGTTGACCAGCTCGGCGACCGCTTCGCGAGGGCTCTTCTGGGTGACCAGGCCCTCGCCCACGAGGACCGCGTCAGCACCCGCGGACGCGTACCGGATCAGGTCGTGCGGACCACGAACGCCGGATTCGGCGATCTTGACGACGCTGCTGGGCAAGCCCGGCGCGATCCGCTCGAACACCGACCTGTCGACCTCCAGGGTACGCAGGTCACGGGCGTTGACCCCGATCACCTGAGCGCCCGCCTCCAGCGCGCGGTCGGCCTCTTCCTCGTCGTGCACCTCGACAAGCGCGGTCATGCCCAACGACTCGATCCGCTCCAGCAGACCCATCAGCACGTTCTGCTCGAGCGCGGCGACGATCAGCAGCACCAGGTCGGCGCCGTGCGCACGCGCCTCGTGGATCTGGTAGCTGGAGACCACGAAGTCCTTGCGCAGCACCGGCACGGTGACCGCGGCACGGACGGCCGCCAGGTCGTCGAGCGAACCGCCGAACCAGCGCCCCTCGGTCAGCACACTTATCGCGCGCGCCCCACCTGCCGCGTAGTCGACCGCCAGGTCGGCCGGATCGGCGATCTCGGCCAGCCGCCCCTTGGACGGCGACGAGCGCTTCACCTCGGCGATCACTGCCACGCCGGGCTTTCGCAGCGCCGCGTAAGCGTCCAGCGGCGGCGGCGCGGCCGCTGCCAGTTCACGGATCCGCTCCAGCGGAACCTGCTCCTGGCGTCGGGCGACGTCCTCACGCACGCCGGCCAGAATCTCATCGAGCACGCTTACGGACGCTGCCTGACCGGCCTCGTCCCCCTCCGCGTGCGCATGCTCAGCAGTCACCAACGGACTCCCCTCTCCGGGCGTCATGGGCCGATGCTAGGGGCAGCCGACCCACGCCGAATGCCGGGGGTATGGCGCTGCTCACGAAAAGGGCTCCGGCATAATGGCCGACTTGCCGTGAACGGTATGTCACGCAGCGCCACCTCCCGTATCGACAATCGTCACGCGGTATGGAGCCTTGGCGGCCGTGGTCCGACCGTGCCGTCGCATCGATCATGCCACCAGTTCCGGACCGGCGCCCGACGACAACGGCGTCGATCGATGTTGTGAGCAAGCTCAAGGCCGAACGGACGGCCCCTGGTCACGGCCGGGGCGAGACAGTTGACCGGGCGGTCACGGCGGCGAAACGTCAGCCGGCCAGCATCGTCCTCAGGCAGACTCGATGACGCGCCTGCCCCGACCATCGCCACTCCTCGTGCGAGGTGACCATGAGCATGTCCGAGCCGCAAGCGACCATCGGCCTGACGACCATCTCGCGGACGGTGGCGTCGCTCGCCGTCGGGGTGGTGCACAGCGTGGAACGCGCCGTGGTGGGCGAGGGTCGGATGCGTACGGCGCGGGGCAACGCCTGGGAGGCGGTCTGCGCCGACCGGGCCCGCGCCGACCAACGCGCCGAACTGAACCGCCTGGTGGCCGAACTGACCGCCGCCCGCGCCGCCACGTCACGACCGCGGCGGGACCGTCAGCCCGTCGGCTGACACCCACCGGCCGCAACGGGCCACCGCCGTCAGTCGGCCGTCGGGTCCTCACCCCGATCCAACGCGTCCCACGCCTCGGTGGTCCGCCGCCCGGCCATCGGCGCGGGCGACTCCGGCGAACCGGTCGACGCCGGCGCGGCCCGCGGCGCGGTGCGGGCCGGCCGCTCGTACCGGGCGCCCATCGCCGGCCAGCCGCCACCGCGCGCCGCCGTCCAGAAACCGCCCGCGGCGGCCAGCAGGCCGCCGAGCAGGCAGAGCACCGGCCACTGCCGGTTCACCGAGCCGTCGACATCGACACCCAGCCCGTACCCACCGCCGGCAGCCACGGCCAGCGCGAGCACACCGAGCAGCACGCCGAGCACCTGCCGCAGCCGGCCCCGGGTGGCCAGCACCGCGCCACCACCGGCCAACGTCACCAGGGCCAACGCCGGCAGCCAGGGCAGCAGCCCGGCCCCGCTACGGGTGTCGCGTACCGGCGGCAGCGGCGCCGGGCGCACGGTCAGCTCGACCGACCAGGTCCGCGTCGCCGCCCACAGCGCCAGGGCCGCGCCGACCAGGCAGAGGAGTACGGCGTACGCCAACTCACGCCGGCCCACGGCGGACCGCTCGCCACCCCTCATCGGGCCGGCCGCAACGTCTCGGCGGCGGCGATCGCCGCCAGCACGGCGGCGGCCTTGTTCCGCGTCTCCTGGTCCTCGGCGGCCGGGTCCGAGTCGGCCACCACCCCGGCGCCGGCCTGCACGTAGGCGCGGCCGTCGCGGATCAGCGCGGTCCGGATGGCGATCGCCATGTCCAGGTCACCGCCGAAGCCGAAGTAACCCACCGTGCCGCCGTAGAGGCCGCGGCGGACCGGCTCCAACTCCTCGATGATCTCCATGGCCCGGACCTTCGGCGCGCCGGAGAGGGTCCCGGCCGGAAAGGTCGCGGCGAGCGCGTCGAACGCGCTCTGGTCGTCACGCAACGTGCCGGTGACGGTGGAGACGATGTGCATGACGTGGCTGTACCGCTCGATGGTGGCGAACTCGGGCACCTCCACGCTGCCGGGCTGACACACCCGGCCCAGGTCGTTGCGGCCGAGGTCGACGAGCATCACGTGCTCGGCCCGCTCCTTGGGGTCGGCGAGCAGCTCCGCGGCGAGCACGGCGTCGGCGGCGGGGGTGTCGCCACGCGGCCGGGTGCCGGCGATCGGGTGCAGCAACGCGCGACGCCGCCCGCTCGCGCCGCCGGTGACCTTCAGGTGCGCCTCCGGGGACGAGCCGACGATGTCGAACCCGTCGAAGCGCAGCAGGTACATGTACGGGCTGGGGTTGCTGGTGCGCAGCACCCGGTAGACGTCCAGCGGGTCGGCGTGCGTCGACCGCTCGAAGCGCTGGGACAGCACGATCTGGAAGCACTCACCGGCCCGGATCGCCTCCTTGGCGGCCTCCACCGCCTTCGGGTAGCCGCCGTCGGGCGTACGGCAGAGCACCTCCCCGGCCGGCGGACGCTCGACCGTGGAGATCATCGGTGGGATGGGCCGGGACAGCGCCGTGGTCATCGCGTCCAGCCGGCCCACCGCGTGGTGGTACGCGGCGGCGACCTGCGGGGCGCGGTCCGGGGCGTCCAACGGCGGCAGCACCGCGTTGGCGACCAGGATCGCCGAGCCGTCGTAGTGGTCGAGCACCACCAGGTCGGTGGCGAGCATCATGCCCAACTCGGGCACGCCCAGGTCGTCCTCGGTCAGCTCGGGCAGCCGCTCGAAGCGGCGCACCAGGTCGTAGCCGAGGTAACCGACCATGCCCCCGGTCAGCGGCGGCAGATCGTCGGACGGGTCGCCGACCGGGCCGGCGAGCGCCGCCACCGTCTCCCGCAGCACCCGCACCGGGTCGCCCTCGGTGGGCAACCCCGCCGGCGGCTGGCCGAGCCAGGTCGCCACGCCGTCCCGCTCGACGAGCGTGGCGCTGCTGCGGACGCCGATGAACGAGTATCGCGACCAGGCCAGGCCGGCCGAGCCGACCCCCTGCTCGGCCGATTCCAGCAGGAACGTGCCGGGCCCACCGGCCAGCTTCCGGTAGACCCCGACCGGCGTCTCCGCGTCGGCCAGGAGCCGCCGGGTCACCGGCACCACCCGCCAGTCGGCGGCCAGCTCGGTGAAGGTGCCCAGTTCGGGGCTGACGGTGCCGTCGGTCATGGCTGGGTCTGCCTTTCGTTCGCGGCTGCGAGGCTGCGCCGGGCCGCGCTGGGCGCGCTCACCGGGCCTCCGGGGCGGTGACGGGCAACTCGGTGAAGAAGCAGGTCCGGTGTCCGGTGTGGCAGGCCGCCCCGACCTGGTCCACGCTGACCAGCAGCGCGTCTCCGTCGCAGTCCAGCGCGACCGAGCGGACGTACTGGTGGTGCCCGGAGGTGGCTCCCTTGACCCAGTATTCGCGGCGGCTGCGCGACCAGTAGGTGGCCCGGCCGGTGGTGAGGGTGCGGTGCAGCGCCTCGTCGTCCATCCACGCGACCATCAGCACCTCGCCGGTGTCGTGCGCGCGGACCACCGCGGCGACCAGACCGTCGGCGGTGCGGCGCAACCGGGCCGCGATGGCCGCGTCGAGTCGGGACGGGCGGGCCGACCCGGATGCCATCGGGTCGCTCGGTGCGCTGGGGACGCCGGTCGCCGGCGAGTCAGGTACGGACACAGTGTCCAAGTGTCCCGCACGTGGCGCGGGCACCGGCGACCGCTCCCGGTGCGGCGGCGGCGCGGGCACGTCGGGCCGGGCCAGCTGGGCCACGTACCGATCCAGCCGGCCGTCGACAAGGGCGGCGGCCAGGTCCGCGCCGGCCACCTCGGCGATCTCCTCGGCGTACGGCCGGATCAGCGGCAGGGTGCCGGCGACGAGTCGTACGGCGGCGGAGAACAGCTGGGCGGTGGCGCCCGGTCGCAGGCCGAGGCAGAGCAGCATGTCCGCCCGGTAGCCCGGTGGGGCGACCGGCAGGTCCAGGGCCGCCGCGAAGGCCGCCCGGCGGGAGTGGACCCGCACCGACGGGTTGGCCGGGCGCAGCACCGATGGGCAGAGCCGGGCCAGGTCGGCGACGGCGAGCCGGATCCCGAGTCGGTCGTGGGCGGACCGGGCGGCCGCGGCCTTACCGAGCGTGGCGATCAGCTCCTCGAGGCGGGGTGGTTCGGCGGGCTGGCAGAGCACCGGCAGGTCGATGCGGGGCCGCCAGTGCGGGTCGGCCCAGAGCAGCCGCGCCGGGGCGGTGACCGGGAGCCCGAACGCCCAGTCGGCCGGTTCGCCGAGTCGATGCACCCAGGAGCGGACGTCGCGCGCGGCGACCGAGACGTGGGTGACCCGGCCTGCGGATTCGGCCAGGTACGCCTGCCGCGCGGCGTACGGCGCGCCGCCGACAAGCACGTCGAGGTCGACGTCGCTGTGTGCGGTGGCGGCTCGGCGGGCGTGGCTGCCGCGCAGCAGGATGCCGACGACCGGCCGCTCGCCGGTCTGCCGCAACCGCGCGGCCCAGTCCTCGAGAAAACCGCTATTCGGTAACGGAGCGTGACCCACGGCGCCATCGTGCCGTACGCCCCATCAGTGCGCAATGCCCGTTGGCGGACTCGGTGTCCGGTCCGAAGCCTACTGCCCGTTCTAACGCCGGGCGCACGGTAGCCGACCGATCGTCGGTCCTGGCCGTTGCACCGGGGGCAGCATTTCATCTACCGTTGAGTTCAACAGATGATGAGTTTCTTGGGAGGTATGTGATGGACGACGCGATAGCCGTCCGTGACCTGGTCGTCGACCGGGGTGGGCGGCGGGTGTTGGACCGCATCAGCTGCCAGGTCCCGCGCGGCGCCGTCACCGGGCTGCTCGGCCCCAGCGGCAGTGGCAAGACCACGTTCATGCGCGCCGTGGTCGGGGTGCAGGTGGTCAGCGGCGGGACGGTCACCGTGCTCGGTCAACCGGCCGGCGCCCCGGCGCTGCGG
This sequence comes from Micromonospora sp. NPDC049175, assembly GCF_043197345.1. NCBI lineage: Bacteria > Bacillati > Actinomycetota > Actinomycetes > Micromonosporales > Micromonosporaceae > Micromonospora > Micromonospora sp. NPDC049175. The sequence goes on from NZ_JBICSY010000001.1 coordinate 1,095,308, forward strand.
CACCAGGTGGGCTACCTGACCCAGGCGCCGAGCGTCTACGCCGACCTGACCGTCCGGGAGAACGCCCGCTACTTCGCGGCCCTCTACGGGCGCGGGCGGGTCGAGGCCGACCGGGCGATCGGCGATGTCGGGCTGGCCGAGGCCGCCGGCCAACTGGTCGCCACCCTCTCCGGCGGCCAGCGCAGCCGGGCGTCGCTGGCCTGCGCCCTGGTCGGGGAGCCGGAGCTGGTGATCCTCGACGAGCCGACAGTCGGTCAGGATCCGGTGCTCCGGGCCGACCTGTGGGCCCGGTTCCACGCGATGGCCGCCGCGGGCACCACCCTGCTGGTGTCCAGCCACGTGATGGACGAGGCGGCCCGCTGCGACCGGTTGCTGCTGATCCGCCAGGGGCGGTTGATCGCCGACGACAGCCCGGCCGCCATCCGCGCCGCCGCCGGCGTGGACGACCTCGACGAGGCGTTCCTGCGCCTGATCCGGGCCGGCGAGGCGGCTCCGACCACCACCGCCCCGCAAGCCGGACAGGAGCAGTTATGAACCCCCGGATCCTGGCGGCCACCACCGGCCGCATCCTGCGTCAGCTCCGGCACGATCGCCGCACCATCGCCCTGCTCGTGGTGGTGCCGGCCGTCCTGCTCACCCTCGTCTACTTCATGTACGCCGACCAACCGACCCCGCCCGGGCAGCCCACGACGTTCGACCGGGTCGCGCTGGTGCTGCTGGGCATCTTCCCGTTCGTGATCATGTTCCTGGTGACGAGCATCGCGATGCTCCGCGAACGCACCTCCGGCACCCTGGAGCGTCTGCTCACCACACCGCTGGGCAAGCTCGACCTGCTCTTCGGTTACGGCATCGCGTTCGGGCTGGCCGCCGCCGCGCAGGCGGCCGTCGCCGCCGCCGTGGCGTACTGGATCTTCGATCTGGACACCGCCGGCAGCAGCTGGCTGGTGATCGGGATCGCGGTCGTCGACGCCGTGCTGGGCGTCGCCCTCGGGCTGCTGTGCAGCGCCTTCGCGCGCACCGAGTTCCAGGCAGTACAGTTCCTGCCGGTCGTGGTGGTCCCCCAACTGCTGCTCTGCGGGCTGTTCGTGGCCCGCGACGAGATGGCCGGTTGGCTCCAGGCGCTCGGTGACGCCTTCCCCCTGTCGTACGCCATCGAGGCGTTGCAGGAGGTCGGCGCCCACGCCGAGCCGACCGGCACAATGTGGCGGGACGTGGCGGTGGTGCTCGGCGCGGTGGTGCTGGCGCTGGTGCTCGCGGCGGCCACCCTGCGCCGACGCAGCGGGTGAGACCGCGGCAGCCGTGGGCCGGCCGGCCCACGGCTGCCCAGGTGGACGAACGAAGGGCGGCGATGACGCGGCGGACCGGCCGGCGACCCGGCAACCCGGACACCCGGGAGGCGATCCTCGACTCGGCGCGCACGGCGTTCGCCGAGCGGGGCTACGACGCCGCCTCGATCCGCGCCATCGCCAGCACGGCAGGCGTCGACCCGGCGCTCGTGCACCACTACTTCGGCAGCAAGGACCAGCTCTTCCTCGCCGCGATGAACTTCCCGTTCGACCCCGGTCAGCTGGTGCCGAAGGTGCTCGCCGGCGACCCGGACGGCGCCGGTGAGCGCCTGGTGCGCACCTTCCTCGGCATCTGGGACTCCCCGGCCGGGGCCGCCGCCCAGGCGCTGCTGCGCTCCGCGGTGAGCAACGAGTGGACCGCCCGACTGCTGCGCGAGTTCATCGCCACCCAGGTGCTGCGGCGGGTGCTCGAACAACTCGACGTCGATCCGGCCCAGCTGCCGCTGCGCGGTTCCCTGGTGGCCACCCAGATGATCGGCCTGGCCATGATGCGGCACGTGGTGCGCCTGGAGCCAGTCGCCTCGGCCGACCCGGAGACCCTTGTCGCCGCGGTCGGCCCGACGATCCAGCGCTACCTGACGGGCCCCCTGCCGACCTGACCCCGGACGCCCTCGCGATCTTGCACTTACTGTCCCGACAAAAAGGGATAACTAACGCATTCCGGCGACCGAAAGTGCAAGATCGGCGCACGGCAGGGGTGGGGACGGGGTGGGTCGGGGTGGGTCAGCGCGGGGGGCGGGTGTTGGCGGGGAGGTGTAGCGGCGGCAGCAGTCGCGGCAGGTCGGCCGGGTCGGCCACCGGGCCGGGGAACGCCAACCGGATCCGCCGTCGGGCGCCGGGGTGGCCGAGGGCGACCACCAGCCCGTAGCGGTCGATGCGCACCACCCGGGGCGGCCCGTCGACGGTCTGCTCGGTCAGGCCGAGCTGCTGGCGCAGGTACGCGGTCACCTGGGCGCCGTGGCACTCGGCGAGGTCGGCGAGCAGACGTGCCTCGACCGGGTGCACCGGGTCCGGCTCCGCCTCCGCGTACTCCCCCGGGTCGATCCGGCGCACGAGGCCGGCGCGCTCCCAACGGACCTCGACCACCTCGAAGCGGAACAGCCGGAACCGGGTGCCCAGGTCGAGCAGGTCGCCGGTCGGCTCCACCGCGGCGAAGTCGAGCGCCGCCTGGCGGGCCTCGTCGCCGTGCAGCTCGCCGGCCCAGCCGGAGACCCAGGCCCGACCCAGACCCGGCGCGCCGGCGGCGGGTGGCAGGTCGAGCACGTCGAGCACCACCGCGACGTCGCTGACCCCGGCGGCCGGTCGCAGCGCGGCGGCCAGGTGGCTGGCCACCGGCACCAACAGCAGCACCCGCCCGTCCGGGTCGGTCACGTGCCGGGCGTGGTGCGGGCCCGGCCGGTGCGCGAGATGCACGAGACCGGGCAGGCGGCCGGCGACGAGGGTACGGACGATCTCGGCGGGGTTGGGCCGCATGGCGCGACCTCCTTCGAAGGTTAGGCTTGCCTAACCCGGAGCCTAGAGCACCTCGCCGTCGGCGTCCACCAAGCCGGCGCAGCCGGAGCGCGTCATCGGGTCTGCTCCAGCCAGGACGCGTAGAGCAGGCCATAGACCGAGTCGGCGTCACGGACCAACTCGTCGTGCGGGCCGCGCTGCACCACCCGACCCCGGTCCACCACGATCACCTCGTCGGCGGCCTGCGCCGTGGAGAGCCGGTGTGCGATCGCGAGGGTGGTCCGCCCCCTGGTGACCGCGTCCAGGGTGCGTTGCAGGCGCACCTCGGTCGCCGGGTCCACGGCGCTCGTCGCCTCGTCCAGCACCAACAGGTCCGGGTCGGCCACGTACGCGCGGGCCAGTGCGACCAACTGCCGCTCACCGACGCTGAGCGCCTCGCCGCGCTCGCCGACCGGCGTGTCCAGACCCGCCGGCAGACCCTCCAGCCAGTCCGACAGGCCCAGCTCGGTGAAGGCCACGCTCAGCTCCTCGTCGGTCAGCTCCGGCCGGGCGAACCGGACGTTGTCCCCCACCGTCGCGTCGAAGAGGAACCCGTCCTGCGGCACCATCACCACCCGGGAGCGCAGCGAGTCGAACCGCACCTCCGCCAGCGGCACCCCGGACAGCAGCACCGCCCCGGCCGACGGGTCCATCAGACGGGTCAGCAACTTGGCGAACGTGGTCTTGCCACTGCCGGTCTCGCCGACAACCGCCACCCGGCTCTTCGCCGGAATCTCCAGGTCGATGTCGTGCAGCACCGGCGGGCCACCCGGATAGGCGAACCGCACACCGGCGAACCGGATGTCCAGCGGCCCGGCCGGCAGCTTGCGCCCCTGCTCCCCCGGGTCGGCCACGTCGGGGGCGACGTCCAGCACGTCCAGCACCCGACGCCAGCCGGCGATCGCGTTCTGCGCCTCGTTGAGCACCTCGGTGGCGATCTGCACCGGCTGGATGAAGAGCGTCACCAGGAACAGGAACGCGGTCAACTGGCCGATCGACAGCGTGCCGTCCACCCCCAGCGTCACCCCGAGCACCACCACACCCGCCAGCGCGAGCCCAGCGGCCAGCTCGCCCACCGAGCTGCCCACGATGCTGATCCGGATCGCCCGCTGCTGCGCCAGCCGCTGCCCGTCGATGGCCTCGTCCAACCGCCGCTCGGTGCGGCCCGCGATCCCGTACGCCCGGATCACCGGCGCGCCCACCACGCTCTCGCCGATCGTGCCGAGCAGCGTGCCGGTGCGCTGACGCACCGTCGCGTACGCCGAGCCCAGCCGGCGTTGCAACCGCCGGATCACGAACACCGCGGGCAGGAAGGCGGCCAGCACCACGAGCGTCAACTGCCAGGAGTACGCGAGCATGACGGCTGTGGTGACCACCAGCTGACCGAGGTTGACGAGCAGGATCACCCCACCCCACTGGAGGAACTGGGTGATCTGGTCGACGTCGCTGGTGACCCGCGAGACAAGCGAGCCGCGCCGCTCCGACTGCTGGTGCAACATCGACAGGTCGTGCACGTGCCGGAACGCCCGCGTCCGGACGTTCGCCAACGCCGTCTCACTGACCGTGAACAGCCGGCGCATCATCAGATAGCCGCAGACCGTCGTGACCGTCAGGATCGCCGCGGTGACCGCCACCACCGACCAGACCACGTCGAGGTTCAGACCGCCGACGATGCCCCGGTCGATGCCCTGCTGCACGGCGACCGGCACCGCCACCCGGCCGATCATGTAGACCAACGCCAGGGCCAGGGTGCCGGCCAGGCCGGTCCGCAACTCCGGTGAGAGCGCCAGACCCCGGCGCAGGGTCTGCCAGGTCGTCTCCTCCCGCTTGGCACCGTCCACGGTCGTCGTCACCGGATCCCGCCTCTCGTTCGCGACCGCGGGGCTCCGCTTCGCCGCGTTCCTCCCGCTCACCGGTCCACCTCGATCTCCAGGCCCGAGGGCAACGGTGCGACCTCGTCGCCGTAGGCGCTCTCCTGCGCGCGCTCGACCTCCGCCTGCTCGTAGGCGGTGACCAGGTCGACGTACCCGGGCACGGTGGCCAGCAACTCGCTGTGCGTGCCGCGGGCGAGCACCCGTCCCTGCTCCACGTAGATGACCTCGTCGGCGAGCGCGATGGTGGCCCGGCGGTACGCCACCACCAGGATCGACGCGACAGGCACCCCGGGCTCGGCCGCCGACGACCGCAGCCCGGCCAGGATGGCCGCCTCCACCCGCGGGTCGACAGCGCTTGTCGCGTCGTCGAGCACCAGCAGGCGCGGCCGGCCGGCGAGCGCGCGGGCCAGGGTGAGCCGCTGCCGCTGCCCGCCGGAGAGCGAGGTGCCCCGCTCGCCGACCATGGTGTCCAGACCGTCGGGCAGCGCGGCGACGAACCCGTCCGCCTCGGCCAGCCGCAGCGCCGCCCAGACCGCCTCGTCGTCGATGCCCGGCCGGTCGAGGGCGATGTTGGCGCGGACCGTGTCGTCGAAGACGAACGGCACCTGGGCGACCAGCGCCACGGTGCCGGCCAGCGAGGCGGCGGTCAGCTCGCGCACGTCCACCCCGTCCAGGGTGACGGCGCCGGAGTCCGGGTCGACGAGGCGCACCGCCAGCGAGGCGATTGTGGACTTGCCGGCGCCGGTGGGCCCGACCAGGGCCACCGTCCGACCGGCCGGCACCGTGAAGCCGACCTCGCCGAGGACCTGCGCGCCGGTCTGGTGCGCCTCGGCCGGCGGGTAGGAGAAGTGCACGTCGCGGAAGGTGAGGGTGGCCGCCCCGGCGCCGTCCTGGTCGAGCACGCGCTGCCCGTACGGCATCTCGCCGGTCGCGTCGAGCACCCGGCGGACGCGGTCCCAGCCGGCGACGCTGCGCGGCAGCTCGGCCAGCACCCACCCGATGGCCCGGACCGGGAAGGCCAGCACGGTGAAGAGGAAGGCCACGCTGACCAACTCGGTCACGCTTATCGCGCCCTGGCGCAGCCGGAACGCCCCGACCACGAGCACGGCGAGGGTGCCGAGGCTGGGCAGGGTCTCCAACAGTGGGTCGAAGACGCCGCGCAGCCGACCGACCGCGATCAGCGAGTCGCGCAGCTCACCGGCGCGACCCGCGAACCGGGCGGTCTCCTGGGCTTCGCGGCCCATGGTCTTGACCACCAGGGCGCCGTCGAAGCTCTCGTGGGCGATGCCGCTGACCTCGGCGCGCAGGCGCTGCGCCCGAGCCTGTCGGGGCGCCATCCGGCGGGAGTAGACGACGTTGAGCGCGAACAGCGCGGGAAAGACCGCGAGGCCCACCAGGGCCAGCGCCCAGTCGGTGGCGAAGAGCGACACGATCGCGCCGACGAGCATCACGAGCGTGCCGACGGCGAACGGCAGCGGCGCGATCGGGTACCAGGCCGCCTCCACGTCGGAGTTGGCGTTGGACAGCAGGGTGCCGGTCGAGTTGCGGTGGTGCCAGGACAGCGGCAGCTCCAGGTAACGGCGGGTGACCCGGCGCCGGTAGGAGGCCTGGAGGCGGTACTGCATGTAGCCGGCGCCGAGCCGACGCCCGAAGATGCCCGCCACCCGCAGCACGCTGATCCCGAACAGCGCGGCCGCGGCCAACGCCAGGGTCCCGGCGCCCACCTCGCCGCGCGAGATGGCCGGCAGCGCCACCTCGCCGATGACGGTCCCGACGACCCGAGCGCTGACGATGATCATGCCGCCGAAGAGCACGCTGCCGACGACCGCGACCGAGAAGATCCGGGGCTGCTCGCGGATCGCCTGCCGCAGGACCCCCAGCCCTCGGCTGAGCACGTCCCGACTTGTCTTGCTCGCCACGCTTTCCCCCGCCGTAAGCCGCAATTATCTCCCTCATCCTTACCGGTCGGGGCCAGCACTGCCGACCCGGTCGGGATATGTCGACCGTCACGTACCCGGATGACGGCGGGCGGCGGGCGGCGGGCGGCGGGCGGCGGGCGGCGGGCGGCGGGCGGCGGGCGGCGGGCGACGAGTCGGCGGCCGGTGTCGCGCGCCGACGAGCGACCGGGCCTACGATCGGCAGATGCCGCGGTACGCCCGAGCCGAGCGCGAGGCGCTGGCCGATCTCCTGCTGGCCCTCGGGCCGGACGCCCCGACGATCAACGAGGGGTGGGTGACCCGTGACCTCGCCGCGCACCTGGTGCTGCGGGAACGCCGCCCGGACGCGGCCGGCGGGATCCTGCTGCCGCCGCTGCGCGGCTACGCCGAACGGGTGCGTCGCCGCCTCGCCGCGCGGCCCTACCCGGAGCTGGTGGCGCAGGTACGACGTCCGCCGCTGTGGAGCCCGGTCAGCAATCCCCTGACCGACGAGCTGGCCAACACGATGGAGTTCTTCATCCACCACGAGGACGTGCGGCGGGCCGGCTCCGGGTGGCAACCGCGCGACCTGCCCGCCGGCCTGCAGCGCACTTTGTGGAAGCGTGCCGCCCCGCTGGCCCGGCTGGTCCTGCGCCGCTTTCCGGCGGACCTCTACGTGCAGGCGCCCGGTCACGGCGAGATCTCCGTCGGTCGGGGCGGGGAGCCGCTGCGGTTGGTCGGCGCCCCCGCCGAGCTGACCCTGTTCCTCTCCGGTCGGCAGCGGGTGGCGCGGGTCCAACTGGACGGCACGACAGCCGCCGCACGTCGCCTGCGGGCCGCCAACCTGGGCATGTGACTCCCTGAGCTTAAACGGTCACAAGTCAAGTGTGGCGTTGCCCACACCCAGCGAAACACGCTGATGCCTCCTCCCGTACGCTTCACCGCGCCGCTCCGCGCCGAGCGGTACGAAGTGGGGGCGCACTGTGCGGAAATTTGCGATTTCGGCGCTGCGGGAGCCTCCTTTTCGTGCGGGGCGCCATGGGGCCACGGAGCAGGTGGCGGGCGAGAGCGTCGAGTGGGCGCGCGCGTTCGGGTTGGTCGATTCCAGCCAGCGTGTGCAGCGGCTGCACCGGGCCGACGCCGCCGGCCTGGCCGGCCGCGCCTGCCCGGACGGATCCGTGGACGGGTTACGCCTGCTCACCGACCTGATCAGCTGGCTCTTCGTGATGGACGACGCCTGTGACGAGGACGGCCTCGGCGCCGACCCGACCCGGCTGGGGCCGGCGATCAGCACTCTGATCGACGTGCTGGACCGCTGCGGCGACCCGGACGTCGTACCGCCCGCCGTCGGGCCGCTCGGCGACGCGCTGCACGACCTGTGCCGCCGCACCCGGCTGCACGACCACCCGGCCCTGCTGTTGCGGTTCGTCAGCCAGATGCGGGAGTACCTGTTGGCGTTGCTCTGGGAGGCGGCCAACCGGGAGCGTCGGCGGGTGCCCGAGGTCGCGGAGTACGTGCAACTGCGGCGACACATCGGTGGCGTACGGCCGTGTCTCACGCTCACCGACCTGGCGGCGCCCCAGCAGCTCGGGCCGACCCAGCGCGCCCATCCGGCGCTTGTCGCCCTCGACGTGCTGGCGGTGGACCTGGTCTGCTGGTGCAACGATCTCTTCTCCTACGGCAAGGAGAGCCAGGTGGACCCGGACGCGCACAACCTGGTGACGGTGCTCGCCCGGGACAGCGGCGCGGACGAGGCGAGCGCGCTGCGGGCCGCGGCGGACCGGTTCAACCGGGGGCTGGACGCGTACCTCGATGTCGAGAAGACGCTGCTGGCAGACGAGGACGAGGGCCTGCGCCACGCGCTGGCCGCACGGCGGAACTGGGTCCGTGCCACCTACGACTGGTCAGTCGTGGCCGCCCGGTACGCCTGATTCGCCCGTACCGGGCGGCGGGGTGGGAGGGCCGGACGATCACCGGGGCTAGCCGACGCACCGCGCCAGGCAATACTCTTCGGTAACCATCATGACGTGACGACCGTCACGCCACCACCCCCGAAGGCGGCTACAGCGATGGCTCTCGATGTACCGTACCGTTCCATCCCGGACATGTTCCTCAAGCGCGTGGCGGCCACCCCCGACCGGCACGCGTTCGCGTCCCCGAACGCCGACGACTCGGGGCCGGTCTGGATGACCTGGGAGCAGGTCGGCCAGCGCGCCAAGGCGGTCGCCGCCGGCCTGCACGGTCTGGGCATCGGCCAGGAGGACCCGGTCGCGATCCTCGCCAACACCCGACTGGACTGGGTGATCATCGATCTCGGCATCATGTGTGCCGGTGGAGCGACCACCACCATCTACCCGACCACCGAGCCGGCGGACGCGACGTACATCCTCGCCGACTCCGGGTCGAAGGTGCTGTTCGCGGAGAACCCGACCCAGGCGGCGAAGGCCGGCGGCGCCGACCTGCCCGCGCTGACCCACGTGGTGCTCCTCGACGGCGCCGTCGACCCGACCGCCACGATCCCCCAACTGACGCTCGCCGAGTTGGAGGAGCGGGGCGCCCGTGCGCTGGCCGCCGAACCGGAACTGATCGACATGCTCGTGGCCGGCATCGGCCCCGACCACCTGGCCACCCTGATCTACACCTCGGGCACCACCGGCCGGCCCAAGGGTGTCGAGCTGCTGCACGGCGGTTGGTGCTGGGAGGCCGTGGCGCAGGCCGAGGCCGGGCTGCTGCTCGACGACGATCTGCAGTACCTGTGGCTGCCGCTGTCCCACTCGTTCGGCAAGACGCTGCTCTGCGGCGCCACCCACGTGGGGCTGCCCACCTACGTCGACGGGCGGGTGGACAAGCTCGTCGACCTGCTGTCGGTGATCCGTCCGACGCTGATGTGCGGCGCCCCCCGTGTGTTCGAGAAGGTCTACAACCGGGCGGTGACCACCGCGCAGAGCGCGGGCGGCGCGAAGGCGAAGATCTTCGCCTGGGGCGTCCGGGTCGGCAAGCAGAAGGTGGCCCTGGAGCAGGCCGGCATGCCGGTGCCGGGCGGGCTGAAGCTGCAGTACGCGCTCGCCGAGAAGCTGGTGTTCAGCAAGCTCCAGGCCCGCCTGGGCGGCCGGATGCGGGTGCTGGTCTCCGGCGCCGCTCCGCTCAGTCCGGAGATCGCCAGCTTCTTCGCCGCGGCGAACCTGCCGATCTCGGAGGGCTACGGCCTGACCGAGACCAGCGCCGGCAACTTCGTCAACCCGCCGGGCGGGCTCCAGATCGGCACGGTGGGCCGGGCGATGGGCGACCTGGAGTGCCGGATCGACAGCGACGGCGAGATCCTGCTGCGCGGTCGGCCGGTGATGCGCGGCTACCACAACCTGCCGGAGGAGACCGCCGCCGCGTTCACCGAGGACGGGTTCTTCCGTACCGGTGACATCGGCACCCTCGACGAGCAGGGCTATCTCCAGATCACCGACCGCAAGAAGGACCTGGTCAAGACCTCCGGCGGCAAGTACGTCGCGCCGTCGCACATCGAGGGGCTGTTCAAGGCCATCTGCCCGTACACCTCGCAGGCGGTCGTCGTCGGCCAGGCGCGCAACTTCTGCACGATGCTGATCACGCTGGACCCGGACGCGATCCGGGGCTGGGTCGCCGGCGGGCCGCTGGAGGGGCGCGACTACACCGAGATCGTCACCTCGGCGGAGGCCCAGACGATGGTCGAGGAGTACGTCGCCCAACTCAACGCCAAGCTCAACCGCTGGGAGCAGATCAAGAAGGTGGCCATCCTGCCCCGCGACCTCACCATCGAGGACGGCGAGATCACCCCGTCGTTGAAGATCAAGCGGCGCGGTGTGGAGAGCAACTTCGCGGGCGAGATCGACAAGATGTACGCCGGCACCCTCGCCGAGCTGTGACGCGTCGCCGGTGGCCCCGCACCCACGCCCGGGTGGGTGCCACCGGCTTCCCGTCGACGGGGCTCAGGCGATGACGGCCGGCTCCCGCCACCGCTGCGGCCCGGTCCGGTCCAGGTCGTAGCGGACCGCCGCGATCCGTCCGACGGCCTCCACCAGGTCCGCGGCGGGCAGGGTGAACGGCAGTCGCAGGAAACGCTCCATGGTGCCGTCCAGGCCGAACCGGGGGCCGGGCGCCAGTCGTACGCCGACCTCCTCGGCGGCCCGGGCCAGCGCGCTGGAGACCGGGCCGTCCAACTCGGCCCAGAGCGTCACGCCACCTCGTGGCACGGTGACCCGCCAGTCCGGCAGCCGGTGCGCCAGCGCGCCGAGCAGGGCGTCGCGCTGGCCGGTCAACTGGACGCGGCGGTCGGCGACGATGGCGTCGGCATCGGCGAGCAGGTGCACCGCGACCAGTTGGTCCAGCACCGGGCTGGCCATGTCCACCCCGACCCGGACGGCGGCCAGCCGCTGCACCTGCGGCGCGGAGGCGCGCACCCAGCCGATCCGCAGGCCGCCCCAGTAGGACTTGCTCATCCCGCCGATGCTGATCACCCGACTGTGCCGGTCGTGGACGGCGACCGGGGGCGGCACCTCGGTGCCGTCCAGCGCGAGGTCCACGAAGGACTCGTCGACGACCAGGTCGGTGCCGACGGCGTGGGCGGCGGCCACCACACGTTCCCGCAGCGCGGCGGGCATCAGGTGCCCCGTCGGGTTCTGGAACTCCGGGATCAGGTAGGCCAGCTTGGGCCGGGTCTGGCGGAGGCTGCCCAGCAGCAGGTCGGGCTCCCAGCCGCCGCCGTCGGCGGCCAGGCCGTGGGTGGTGATCCGGGCCCGTCGGCCGGCCAGCGCGGCGAGCGCGTTGGGATAGGTCGGGGACTCGACCAGGACGTTGCCGCCGGGGGCGAGCGCGAGTCGCAACACCAGGTCCAGGGCGTGCTGGGTGCCGCTGGTGACCATGATCTGGTCGGCCGAGGTCGGCAGACCCCGAGCGGTGTACGTGCCGGCCACCGCCTCGCGCAGCTCGATGATGCCGGTCGGGTGGTAGCCGGCCCCGCCCAGATAGCGGGGTAGGTCCTCGGTGGCCGTCCGGGCGGCCGTCAGGAGTTGCGGCGGGGCGGCCAGCGCCGCGACGCCGAGGTCGAGCATGTCCCGGTCGTCGAGCGGGGTCCACAGGCCGGTGCTGGCCACCCGGTGGTTGCCGGGCAGCATCGTCCAGCTCCCGGCGCCCCGGCGGCTGGCCAGGTGCCCGGTCTCCCGCAACTGCCGGTACGCGGCGGTGACAGTGGTCCGGCTGATCCGCAGCGCCTCGGCCAGCTCCCGTTCGGCCGGGAGTCGGACGCCCAGCGGCAGCCGGCCGTCGGCGAGCAGCCCGCGCACCGCCCCGGCCAGAGCGGCGTAGTCGGGGCTGCGCCGACGGCCCGGCAGGGCGTGCCACTGGCCGAGCAGACGGGCCAATTGGACGCCTCGCACCTGCCCAGTCATGACCACTCCTCGGATATTGGCATCTTCCTCGGCGAGGATTGGCACCTAGAGTGGCATGCATGGCACTGATTGGCAATCTGCGGCAGCGGCCGGTCCGGCGACTGGCGCAGCTCTATCTGGGGCTCGTCCTCTACGGCGTCAGCATGGCCCTGATGATCCGCTCCACCCTGGGCCTCGACCCCTGGGACGTGTTCCACCAGGGGCTGTCCAAGCGGACCGGGCTCTCCTTCGGCACCGTCACCATCGCCGTCGGCGCGCTGGTGCTGCTGCTGTGGATTCCGTTGCGACAGCGGCCGGGCCTCGGCACGGTCAGCAACGTCGTGGTGATCGGCCTCGTCGTGGACGCCACACTGGCCCTCCTGCCGACCGGTGGCCCGCTCGGCGTCCGGATCGCGCTGCTGAGCACCGGGATCGTCGCCAACGGTGCCGCCACCGGCCTCTATCTCGGCGCCCGACTGGGGCCGGGGCCCCGAGACGGGCTGATGACCGGCTTCGTGGCCCGCCGGCCGGGCCGGTCGGTCCGGCTGGTGCGCACCGTCATCGAGGTCACCGTGCTGGCGCTCGGCTGGCTCCTCGGCGGCAAGGTCGGCGTGGGCACCGTCGCGTACGCGCTGGCCATCGGTCCGTTGGCCCAGCTCTTCATTCCGCTGTTCGCGGTGCCCGACGCCGCGCCGGACGACGCCGCGCCCTCGCCGGGCAGCCCCGCCCCGGTCGCCCCCGCCGGCTGAATCCTCACCCACCGTCCGTGAGCCGGTACGTCGTGGTGGTGCGGCAGACCGGATGGGAGGGTGGGTGTTCCCTTCCGCGACGCGCGCCGTCATCATCTCTGCATGGGGGAGAACGGTTGGCGATGGACGGACGCCTGGATCTTCGTGTCGCTGGTGATCGCGAGCGGAGCGGGCCGGCACCGCCGGTCGGCGACGAGTCGACGGCCGGAGGGCGTCCGCCTGACCGACGTGCTCTCCACCGCCGATCACCTCAACCACGCGATTCCACAGCGGCACGAGGTGGAGGCCGCGGTCCAGCGGCTGGTCGGGGCCGGGCTGGTGAGCGTCGCCGACGGCTGGTTCCGGATCACCACCGAGGGTGAGCAGCTCTGGCGCACCCGCCCCCGGGCGGGCGTGGCGACCATGGTGGACACCGTGCAGGGCGTGCTGACCCGCCGACACGCACCCGGCCGGGCCGACTGGAGCCTGGACGAGGCCGACCACGCGGCGGCCGTCCAGGAATACGCGGTCCGCTCGATCCCCACGCCCCGCCGGTCACCGGAGGGGCACTCCGGCGGGCACTGACCCGCTCAGCGCACCGGGTGGCCGCTGTGTCGCAGCGCGTCCTTGACCTCGGCCACGGTCAGCTCGCCGAAGTGGAAGACGCTCGCGGCGAGCACCGCGTCCGCGCCCGCGCCGATCGCGGGCGGGAAGTGGGCCACCTCGCCGGCGCCTCCGCTGGCCACCACCGGCACGTCCACCACCGCCCGCACCGCGGCGATCAGCTCCAGATCGAAGCCGGCCTTGGTGCCGTCGGCGTCCATCGAGTTGAGCAGGATCTCCCCCGCGCCCAGATCGGCGCCCCGCTGCGCCCACCGCACCGCGTCGATGCCGGTGCCCCGCCGGCCGCCGTGCGTGGTGACCTCGAAGCCACTGGGCGTGCCGTCGCCGGGCGACCGACGCACGTCGAGGGAGAGCACCAGCACCTGCCGGCCGAACCGGTCGGCTATCTCGGCGATCAGCTCCGGCCGGGCGATGGCGGCGGTGTTCACGCCGACCTTGTCCGCGCCGGCGCGCAGCAGCGTGTCGACATCGGCGACCTGGCGGACACCGCCACCGACGGTCAGTGGGATGAACACCGACTCGGCGGTGCGGCGCACCACGTCGAGCATGGTGCCCCGGTCGCTGGAGGACGCGGTGACGTCGAGGAAGGTCAGCTCGTCGGCGCCGGCCCGGTCGTACGCGGCGGCCAACTCCACCGGGTCGCCGGCATCGCGCAGGTCGAGGAAGTTGACACCCTTGACCACCCGCCCGGCGTCCACGTCGAGACAGGGGATCACCCGTACCGCCACCGTCATGCCGCGAGCCTATCGCCCGCACGCGCGGCGACGACCGACCGGTGCGGCCGGTCACCGCCGCGCGTCGGATCGGGACTCACACCTTGACGAGCATCTTGCCGAGGTTCTCGCCGCGCAGCAGGCCGAGGAACGCCGCCGGGGCGTTCTCGATGCCGTCGACGATCGTCTCGTCGTAGGACAGCGTGCCGTCGCGCAGCCAGCCGGCGACGTCGCGGACGAAAGCCGCCCGCATGTCGTTGTGATCGTTGACCAGGAAGCCGCGCAGGGTGAGCCGCTTGCCGATGACGAGTGCCAGGTTGCGCGGCGCGGCGGGCGGCTCGGTGTCGTTGTACTGGGCGATCATGCCGCAGATGGCGGCCCGGCCGTGCAGGTTCATGGTCGAGATCGCCGCCTCCAGGTGGTCGCCGCCGACGTTGTCGAAGTAGACGTCGACGCCGTCCGGGGCCGCGCTGCGCAGCGACTCGCGGACCCCGTCGTGGTAGTCGAAGGCCGCGTCGAAGCCCAGCGCCCGCAGCCGCTCGACCTTGGCCGGCGAGCCGGCGCTGCCGATGACCCGGCCGGCGCCCTTGAGCTTGGCGATCTGGCCGACCAGGCTGCCGACCGCGCCGGCCGCGGCGGAGACGAAGACCGTCTCGCCAGGCTTCATGGCGGCGACCCCCAACAGTCCGGCGTACGCGGTCAGCCCGGTCATGCCGAGCACGCTCAGGTACGCGCTGACCGGCGCGACGCTCGTGTCGACCGGCCGGGCGGCGGTGGCGTCGAGCAGCGCGTACTCCCGCCAGCCGAGCCCGTGCAGGACTGTGGTGCCGACGGCGGTGCCCGGCGCCTCGCTGGCCACCACCTCGCCGATCGCGGCACCGTCGAGCGGCGCGTCGAGCGCGAACGGCGCGACGTACGACTTGACGTCGTTCATCCGCCCCCGCATGTACGGGTCGACGGACAGGTACTGGTTGCGGACCACGATCTCGCCCGGTCCGGGCTTCGGGATGTCGGTGTCGACGATCCGGAAGGTGTCCTCGGTGGGCCAGCCCTCGGGGCGGCTGGCCAGGTGGATCTCACGATTGCCGGTCACGTGGTGTCGTCCTCTCGTCCGCGGGTGGGGGCCTGGAGCCGCGCGGTCACGCGGCCAGGGTCTCGCGGACGGTCAGCGCGACGTCGATGTTGCCGCGGGTGGCGTTGGAGTACGGGCAGACCTGGTGGGCCTGCTCGACGATCTGCTCGGCGGTCTCGCGGGAGACGGCGGGCAGGTCGACGACGAGCCGCACGGTGAGCCCGAAACCGCCGCTGCCGTTCGGGCCGATGCCCACCTCCGCGGCGACGACGGAGTCGCTCACGTCGGCCTTGGCCCGGCGGCCCACGAGCCGCAGCGCGCTGTGGAAGCAGGCCGCGTAGCCGGCGGCGAAGAGCTGCTCGGGGTTGGCGGCCCCACCGGCGCCGCCCATCTCCTTCGGCACGGCCAGGTCGAGCGCCAGGGTGCCGTCGGAGGTCTCGACGCGGCCGTCGCGGCCGTCGCCGCTGGCGGTCGCGGACGCGGTGTAGAGAACCTGCATGAGAGTCACTGCTCCTTCTGTCGGTGGATGGTCTCGGTGACCCGGGTGAGGGTGTCGCGCAGCGCGACCAGCTCGCCGAGGCCCAGCCCGGTGGCCTGCGCGATGCGCAGCGGGACGTCGCAGACCCGCTCGCGCAGCGCCCGGCCCTGCTCGGTGAGGCCGACCTCGACCCGCCGCTCGTCGCGGGCCGACCGCCGCCGGGCCACCAGACCCGCCCCCTCCAGCCGCTTGAGCAGCGGGGAGAGCGTGCCGGAGTCCAGTCGCAGCTCGGCGCCCAACTCGGACACCGTGGGGGCGTCGTCGGGGCGCTCCCAGAGCACCAGCAGCACCAGGTACTGCGGGTAGGTCAGCCCGACCTCGTCGAGGATCGGCCGGTAGACGTCGGTCAGGGCGCGCGACGCGGCGTAGAGCGCGAAGCACACCTGCCGGCGCAGCACCAGGTCATCGGTCACCGCATAACCGTAGCCCACAATTAAGTTGTGCACAACTTATCAGGCCGGGAGGCGGCCAGCGCGGCGCTCACCCGGCGACCTCAGCGATCGCCGAGGTACGCCTCCAACTCCACCTCGACCAGATGCTCCGGGTCCAGCAGCCCGGCCACCACCACCAGCGTCGCCGCCGGCCGGACCGCGCCGAAGACCACGTTGTGCGCCCGGCCCACCTCGTCGGCGTGCCGCCGGTCGGTCACGTACATCCTGGTCCGGACCACGTCACCCGGCTCCGCACCCACCTCGGCCAGCGCGTCCAACCCGATCCGCAGCGCCTGCGCGGTCTGCGCGGCGGCATCACCGACGTGCACCACCCGACCATCCACCGTCGCGGTGCAGCCGGACGTGAAGGCCCGATCGCCGGCCCGGACCACCCGCGAGTAGCCGTAGATCCGCTCCCACGGGCCACCCGAGGAGAGCCGGGTGACAGTCACACCTCGGCCAGGGTCCGCAGCGCCTCGGCCACCGTGAAGGCACCCGCGTAGAGCGCCTTGCCGGCGATCACGCCCTCCACCCCGATCGGCTCCAGGGTCGCCAACGCCCGCAGGTCGTCGAGCGTGGACACCCCGCCGGAGGCGATCACCGGCCGGTCGGTGCGGGCACACACCTCGCGCAACAGGTCCAGGTTCGGACCGCGCATCGTGCCGTCCTTGGTGATGTCGGTGACCACGTACCGGCTCGCGCCGGCCTTGTCCAGCCGCTCCAGCACCTCGTAGAGGTCGCCGCCGTCGCGCGTCCAACCCCGCGCGGAGAGGGTGTGGCCGCGTACGTCCAACCCGATGGCCACCCGGTCGCCGTACTCCCCCACCACCCGGTCACACCACACCGGGTCCTCCAGGGCCGCGGTGCCGATGTTCACCCGGGCCGCCCCGGTGCCCAACGCCGCGCGCAGCGACTCGTCGTCACGGATGCCGCCGGACAGCTCCACCTTGACGTCCAGTTGGCGCACCACCTCGGCGAGAAGGTGCGCGTTCGTGCCCCGACCGAACGCCGCGTCCAGGTCGACCAGGTGGATCCACTCGGCACCGTCCTGCTGCCAGGCCAGTGCCGCGTCCAACGGCTCGCCATAGTGGCTCTCGCTTCCGACGGCGCCCTGCACGAGCCGGACGGCCCGGCCGTCGGCGACATCCACGGCGGGTAACAGAGTGAGGCTCAACGTCTTCTCCTCGATCAGGTACGGCGGTCCAGGGCGATCACGACGATCGCCGGCAGTACGAGCAGCAACAACACGATCAGCGCGATCCGCAACGCCAGGTTGTCGACGAACGACCAGATCAGAATCAGCGCCGCGCCGGTGAGCAGCACGATGGCGGCCCGCTCACCCCGGCTGTGCCGGGCCAGCCGCCCGGAACGGCCGCGTCGCAACCGCGGGGTCAACCGGCGGACCACCGCGCGGCGGCGCTGCCGGCGCGCCACCCGACGCTGCCGAGCCGCCCGCTCCCGGGCCTGCTCCGCCTCCCGCTCCGCCCGCCGGCGAGCCCGTTCCCGGCTCACCGCGACGCCCTCGAATCGGGCGGCGGGCAACGACGCTCAGCCACCGGTGGGCAGCGTGGCGAGCCAGTTGCGCAGCAGCGCGGCACCGGTGTCGGCGGACTTCTCCGGATGGAACTGGGCCGCCGAGAGCGGCCCCCGCTCCACCGCGGCGACGAAATCCGTGTCGTGCCGCGCGGTGGTCACCACGGCGCCGGCGGCGGCCAACGCCGCCGGGTCGCCCATCGCGTACGAGTGGACGAAGTAGAACCGGCTCTGCGCGGTCAGCCCCGCGAAGAGCACCGACTCCTCGGGCGCCCGGACCGTGTTCCAGCCCATGTGCGGCAGCCTGGTGGCGGCCAGTCGGGTCACCCCGCCGGGCAGCAACCCCAGCCCCTTGGTCACCACGCCGTGCTCGTCGCCGTGCTCGAAGAGCACCTGCATGCCCACACAGATGCCGAGCACCGGCCGGCCGGCGGCGACCCGCTCGGCGATCACCGGGCCCGCTCCGAGCGCCTCGATCCCGGCCATGCACGCGGCGTACGCGCCCACCCCCGGCACCACCAGGCCGTCGGCGGCGGCAGCGGCGGCCAGGTCGTCGGTCACCCGGACGTCCGCGCCGGCGGCGGCCAGCGCCCGCTCCGCCGAGCGCAGGTTGCCCGAGCCGTAGTCGAGCACCACCACGGCGCTCACGCGTCGCCCCCCGGCAAGAGTCGGAGCACCCCGGCGACCGTGGCGAGCGCCGCGAGCACCGCGGTGACGAACACCGCCGCCTTCGGCGCGCCCTGGCGGTACAACGACCAGGCACCGCCGACAAGCACCCCCGCCAGGATCAGCAGCAGCGTCGGCAACGCGGCGCCCATCAGAGCGTGCCCTTCGTGCTCGGGATCGCGCCCGCCGCACGGGGATCGATCGCGGTCGCCTCACGCAACGCCCGGGAAACGGCCTTGAACTGGGCCTCCACCACGTGGTGCGCGTCCGGGTGGCCACCCGGCCGGGCCGCCCGCAGCACGTCGACGTGCAACGTGACCCGGGCCGCCTGACCGAAGGACTCCCAGATGTGCCGGGTCATGCTCGTCGCGTAGACCGGCCCGATGTACGGGGCCAGCGCCGGCTCGTCGTGCACCACGTACGGCCGGCCGGACAGGTCCACCGCGGCCCGGACCAGCACCTCGTCCATCGGCACCGTCGCCGAGCCGTACCGCCGGATGCCGGCCTTGTCGCCAAGCGCCTGGTCGAACGCGGCGCCCAGGGCCAGGGCGGTGTCCTCGATCGTGTGGTGCGCGTCGATCTCCAGGTCGCCCACCGTGCGGACGGTCAGGTCGAAGCCGCCGTGCCGGGCGATCTGGTTCAGCATGTGGTCGTAGAAGCCGACCCCGGTGCTGATCTCGGCGGTGCCGTTACCGTCGAGGTCGATCTCGACGAGAACCTTTGTCTCCTTGGTGATCCGCTCCACCCGGGCGGTCCGGCTCATTGCGCTGTCTCCATTGCAGAAAGGAAGGCATCGGTCTCGGCCGAGGTGCCCGCGGTCACCCGCAGCCAGCCGGGCAGGCCCACGTCGCGGACCAGCACCCCCTGCGCCAGCAGGGCATGCCAGACGGTGGTCTGGTCGCCGCCCACCTCGAAGAGCACGAAATTGGCGTCGCTGTCGGCGACCCGCAACCCACGCTCGCGCAGCGTCGCCACGATCCGGTCCCGCTGCACCATGATCGCGCTCACCGTACCGAGGAGGGTGTCGCGGTGGGTCACCGCCGCACGGGCGGCAGCCTGGGTGAGCGTGGACAGATGATACGGCAGTCGGACGAGCTGCACCGCCTGCACCACCGCCGGGTCCGCGGCCAGGTAACCCAGCCGCCCGCCGGCGAAGCCGAACGCCTTGCTCATCGTCCTGGTGACCACCAACCGGGGGTGGCCGGGCAGCACCGCGAGGGCACTGACCGTCCCGGGGCGGGCGAACTCGGCGTACGCCTCGTCCACGACCACCATGCCGGGCGCGACGTCGAGCACCGCCGCGATCACCGCCGGGTCCAGTGCCGTGCCGGTGGGGTTGTTCGGAGAGCAGAGGAAGACCACGTCGGGTCGGTGCTCGCGGACCTGGGCGACCGCCTCCCCGACGGTCAGACCGAAGTCGACGCCGCGCCGCGCGGGCACCCACCGGGTGCCGGTGCCGAGGGCCAGCAGCGGGTGCATCGAGTACGCCGGGACGAAGCCGAGCGCGCTGCGCCCCGGCCCGCCGAACGCCTGCAGGAGCTGCTGCTGGATCTCGTTGGAGCCGTTGGCGGCCCACACCTGGTCGACGGTGAGCCCGTGCCCGAGATATTCGGCCAGGTCGGCGCGGAGCGCCACCGCGTCCCGGTCCGGATAGCGGTTCAACTCCCGCAGCTCGGCCGCGAGCGCCTTGCTGATCGCCTCGACCACCGGCTCCGGCACCGGGTGGGAGTTCTCGTTCGTGTTGAGTCGCACCGGCACGTCCAACTGCGGCGCGCCGTACGGCGACAGCCCGCGCAGGTCGTCGCGGATCGGCAGGTCGTCCAGGCCGGTTCGCTCGCCGCGCTCGCTCACGCCGACGCTCCCGGGAAACGGGCCTGGACCGCCTGGCCGTGCGCGGGCAGGTCCTCGACTCCGGCCAGGGTGACCACGTGTGGGGCCACCTCACGCAGAGCGGCCTCGGTGTATTCGATCAGGTGCACGCCGCGCAGGAACGACTGGACCGACAACCCGGAGGAGTGCCGGGCGCAGCCGCCGGTGGGCAGCACGTGGTTGGACCCGGCGCAGTAGTCGCCGAGCGACACCGGCGACCAGGCGCCCACGAAGATCGCCCCCGCGTTGCGGACCCGCAGCGCCCACTCCCGGGCGTCGACCGTCTGGATCTCCAGGTGCTCGGCCGCGTACGCGTCGACCACCCGCAACCCCGCCTCCAGGTCGTCGACCAGGACCACGCCGCTCTGCTCGCCGGTCAACGCGGTGGTGACACGCTCGGCGTGCTTGGTCGCCGGCACCTGCCGGGCCAACTCCCGCTCGACCGACTCGACGAGCGTCAGCGACGGGGTGACGAGCACGCTCGCGGCGAGCGGGTCGTGCTCGGCCTGACTGATCAGGTCGGCGGCGACGTGCGCCGGGTCGGCCGTGTCGTCGGCCAGGATGGCGATCTCGGTCGGCCCGGCCTCGGCGTCGATGCCGACCACGCCGCGCAGCAACCGCTTGGCGGCGGTCACCCAGATGTTGCCGGGGCCGGTGATCAGGTCGACCGGGTCGCACCGCAGCTCACCCAACGGGTCGACCGCCGCGCCGTACGCCAGCATCGCCACCGCCTGGGCTCCGCCCACGGCGTACACCTCGTCGACGCCGAGCAACGCGCACGCGGCGAGCACCCGGGCGTCGGGCAGACCGCCGTTGTCCTTCTGCGGCGGGCTGGCCACCACCAGCGACCGCACACCGGCCGCCTGGGCCGGCACGACGTTCATCACCACTGTCGACGGGTACATCGCCAGGCCGCCGGGCACGTAGAGGCCGACCCGGTCGACCGGCAGCCAGCGCTCGGTGACCGTGCCGCCGGGCACCACCTGCGTGGTGTGGTCGGTGCGCCGCTGGTCGTCGTGCACCCTGCGGGCTCGGGCGATCGACTCCAGCAGCGCGGCGCGCACGGCCGGGTCGAGCACCCCCTCGGCCTCGGCGATCGCCTCGACCGGCACCCGCAGCACCTGCGGGGAGATGCCGTCGAACCGCTCGCTGGCCTCCCGGATCGCCGGGTAGCCATGCTCGCGGACCGCCTCCACCAGCGGGCGGATCCGCTCGACGGCAACCGAGACGTCGAGCTGGGCACGGGGCAGCAGGCGGCGCGGGTCACCGAGACCGTCGCGCAGGTCGATCCGATTCAGCACCCTTGGGAGTCTAGGCGGCCGGCGCGGAGCGCACCCGAGCCGCCCGACCGCCGGGACGGTGAGCCGGGCCACGCCCCCGGGGGCGAGATTGGTTAGGCTCGACCATGTGACCGCACGGCTGCCGGTGTTCCCGCTCGCAACAGTGCTCTTTCCCGGGTTGGTGCTGCCGCTGCACATCTTCGAGGATCGCTACCGGGCGCTGGTGCGGCACCTGGTCGACCTGCCCGAGGGTGCTCCGCGCGAGTTCGGCGTGGTGGCCATCCAGTCCGGCTGGGAGGTCGCGCCCGCCGGTCCCGGCGCCCGCTCCACGCCGGGCGGCGGTGACGTCACCCTGCACGAGGTGGGCTGCACCGCCGAGCTGCGCCAGGTGACCGAGCTGGCCGATGGGGGCTTCGACATCGTCACGGTCGGCCGGCGTCGCTTCCGGATCGCCGAGGTCGACGACACCGTCGCGCCCTACCTGACCGCCGACGTGGAGTGGTTGCCCGACCCGGCCGGGCCGGACGAGGTGGCCGAGCTGCTGGCCGCCCGGGTGATCGCGGTGTTCCGGCAGTACCTGGGCCTGATCCGCTCCGATCCGGAGGAGATCTCCGAGCAACTGCCGGAGGACCCGACGGTGCTCTCCCACCTGGTGGCGGCGACCGCGGCACTCACCGTCGACGACCGCCAGCGGCTGCTGGCCATCGACGACACCGCCGCCCGGCTCCGTGCCGAGCTGCGGCTGCTCAACCGCGAGGTGGCTCTGCTTCGTCAGGTGCGGGCGGTGCCGGTGCCGCTGTCGGAGTTGGCGTCCCCGCCGACACCCAACTGAACCCCGCCGGGTCCGGCTCCGGGCGCAGCCCCGGCCACCGTGACCAGCCGGCCAGCAGGGTGTACAGGATCGCGGCGCCGAACGCCGGCAGCAGCAGGTTTCCGTGCGGCACCGGCAGCACGCCGAGCACCCAGTCGATCCCACCGGCCCGCAGGTCGGCCGGCTTGGTGAAGGCCTGCCCGGCCGGGGCGGTGGCCAGCAGCCGGTCGAAGGTGGCCAGGCCGACCCGCCTACCCACCTGCCAGGCCACCGGTGCGGCGACCAACGCGCCGAGCACCGCGGCGAGCAGCCCCACCGGGCCGCGCCGCCGCCGCAGCACGAACCACAGGGCGAGCGCGACAAGCAGCCCGAAGCCGAGCCCGAGCAGGCTGAACCACCCGTCGGCGGCGATCGGCTGCTCCGGTTGCGGGTCGGCGTAGATCGCCCCCTCGACGGTCTTGACCACCGGCGTGTCCGGCGCGAGCGCGGCCCAGAGCAGGCCGAACGGCACACCCAGCACGGCGAGCGCGAGCACCGTGCCCAGCACCGTCACCACGGCGCGCAGCGGACGGCGCGGCTCGTCGAAGCTCAGCTCCAGAGAGCTCTGGTACGCCCCCGGAAGGGCACCGCCGGACGGCGGCTCACCCGCGGCCGACTGCTCACCCACGGACGGCTGCTCACCCACGGACGGCTGCTCACCCACGGACGGCTGCTCACCCACGGACGGCTGCTCACCCACGGACGGCTGCTCACCCACGGACGGCGGCGCACTCGCGGACGGCGGCGCACTCGCGGACGGCGGCTCGCCCACGGGCGGCGGCTCGGCGGTCGGCGGTGTCGTGCCCGACGCTCGGGGCGGCGTGGACTGGTCGGGCTCGTCGACGGGCCGCTCACGGTCGGGGTTGTCCGGGCTCACCCGATGATCCTCTCAGGCCCGGTGTGCGGCCGGGGCCCCGGTGGCGGCAGACCAGCTCACCGGGCGAACGGCTCCACCATCATCGCCGCCGCGCGCAGCCACGCCTGCCGGGTCTCCGGCTGGAGCTGGTGGTACTCGATCGACGACCCGGTCTCCAGCGCCGGGTCGTACGGCACCACCGCCACCCCCCGGGTACGGGTGGCGAAGTGCCGCTCCAGGTCGTCCTGCAGGGGCGAGCGGCCCGAGGTCGGGCAGGAGATCAGGGTGATCGCGTTGTCCGCCAGCTCGCCCATGCCCTCCTCGTGCAGCAGGTCGAGCATCCAGTCGGCGCTGAACGCCGCGTCCTCGCGGGGGACGGTCGTCACCACCAGCTGATCCGCGGCCTGCATCACGGTGCGCCAGTTGGGGCTCTCCACGTTGTTGCCGGTGTCCACGCAGACCACGTCGTGGGTGCGCCGCAGCAACTCCAACACCCGCCGGACGGTGAACTGGTCCAGTCGTTGGGCGAAGCGCGGGCTCTCCTCGCCGGCCAGCACGTCGTACGAGCCGTCGGAGGCGTGCCGCAGGTAGTCGTCGAGCCGACCCAGCAGGGTCGAGTCCTCCAGGATCTCGATGTGGGCCAGGTCGCTGACCAGGTGCCGGATCGTCCGGGCGTGCCGGGCGCTGCCGGCGCGCAGTCCGAGGGTGCCGCGCAGCTCGTTGTCGTCCCAGGCCAGTACGCCCTTCCCGCGCACGCTGCCGACGGTGGCCGCGGCGAGCACGGTCGCGGTGGTCTTGTGCACCCCGCCCTTGGGGTTGGCGAAGGCGAACACCCGGGGCGTGCCCAGGTCGCGGCGGAGCACCCCGTTGGCCCGCTCCAGCTCCGGGTCGGCGCCCTGCGAGCGCCACTCGACCCGGGCCGGGTAGGCGCGTTCGGAGACCGCCGAACCGACGGACGGGGTGGTCGGAGGCACGACCGGCGGGGTGGGCGGGGGTGCGACAGGTGGGGGTGGCGGCGCGGCCGCCGGGTAGCCGGTCTCCGGCTGGTAGCCGGTCTCCAACAGCGCGTACCGCGACTCCACCGGCGGGTCGCCCGGCCGGTAGCCGTTGTCCAGCAGCGCGTAGCGGGACTGGGCGGCCTCGGGCGCGCGGGGCGGCGGCTCGGGCTCGGCCCGGTACGCCGGTTCCGCCTGGTAGCCCGGCTCGGCCCGGTACGCCGGCTCGGCCCGGTAGTCCGGCTCCGCGCGGTAGCCCGGCTCCGGCTCCGCGCGATAGCCCGGCTCCGCCCGGTAACCCGGCTCGGCGCGATAGCCCGGTTCCGCGCGATAGGTCGGCTCGGCCCGGTAGTCCGGCTCGGCGCGATAGGTCGGCTCGGCCCGGTAGTTCGGCTCCGCCCGGTAGTCCGGCTCCGCCCGGTAGTCCGGCTCCGCGCGATAGGTCGGTTCAGCGCGGTACGCCGGTTCCGCCCGGTACGCCGGCTCGGAGCGGTACGCCGGCTCCGACCGGTAGTCCGGCTCGGCCCCGTAGGCGGGATCCGCCCGGTACGTCGGTTCAGCCCGATAGGCGGGGTCGACGCGGTAGGTCGCCTCGGCCCGGTAGGCGGGGTCCGCGCCGTACGACGAATCCGCCGGATGCCCGACGGCGGGCGCCCTCCCGGCGTGCCCGTTCGGGGCCGCACGTCGCGGCAGCGGGTCCGGCGGCGCCTCGTCGGCCCGCCGCTCCGGCTCGGTCTGCTCCGCGCCGCGACCGCCCAGCCGGGCGCGGTCCAACAACGCACGCCACCGCGGCGCTGGTTCGGCCGGCCGGCCCCAGCCGGTCTCACTGCCCTCCACGGCCCGCCCTCCCAGCACCATCGATCTTCGTCTGACAGGCTACGAAGCAAACCCTATTCGGACCACACCTCAGAACGCACACCAGCCGACGCAGATCACGACGGCGTGGGCGTCGGCGGCTCGCCGGCGTCGGTGACGTCCGGCGAGGTGGTGACGCTCGACGGGGGCGGCTCGGTGGGCTCCGGCGAGGACGGCACGGGTAACGGAATCGTCACGACGGGTGCGGGTTCCGACGATTCGCCCACCGACGCCGTGGGCGCCGGGGTGCGCGAGGCCGGCTCCGACCGCTGGGCTGGCGTCGGCTTCGGACTCGCTCCGGTGTCGGCGGGCGGGCGCACCACGTCACGCTGCTCCGGCAGGGGCGGCGTGAAGACCGTGCGGTCCAGCCGGTGAACCTCCGGGGCGGGGTCGACCGCCCGCACGTCCGGCCGGGCCGCCATGCCGCGCAACACCGCCGGCGCCGCTCGTACCACCGCCGCGTAGACGCAGGCGCAGCCGGTGCGGTACGCGGCCGCCTCGGCCGTCGCCACCTCGGCGCCGCTGGCGTAGAGCGCGCGCAACTCCCGTTCGCTCTCGCCGTCGCCGTCGACAGCGGTGGCCCTGGCCCGGTAGTCCGCGGCCTCGGTCTCCTTGCGGGCCGCCACCTCGCCCATTCCGGCGACCACGTCGTCCGGCACCCGCAGCGCGGGAATCTTGACGATCTCGGTCTGCCGCCCCGGCAGCGGGACCCGCCCGAAGACCGTCGAGACCGGAACGTCGCCGAGCACCGTCGCCAGACGCTGCGGCGGCAGGTACGCGACGAGTGTGACGAGCGCGTAGGTCCCGTCCTCGGCGGCCGGGGGAGTCTCGGCGAGCGCGGCCAGGTCGGCGGCGGCGGACCGCAGGTAGCCGGGCACGGAGTCGCCGTCGGAGACTCCGACCCGGGTCACCTCGCCCACCGTCCGGTCGCCGAGCGGGGTCTCGTCGGCGGCCCAGAGCGCGGTGCCCAGCACCGCCGCCGCGGACAGCGCGGCCGCCCAGGTGAGCACCCCGGACCGGGTCGGCCGGTCGCCCAACCGGGTCACGGCCCGGGTCAGCGGCGGCAGCAACCGTTGGTCCAACTGCCGCAGCAGGTTGCCGGCGCGCACGGGCGGGATCCCCTCGTCGGATCGGTGTCGGACGGTCGCCGCTCAGTCACGCAGGATCTGGAGCGCGCGGTCCAGATCGTCAGGGTAGTCGCTGACGAACCGGACCTCGTCCCCCGTTCGGGGGTGCAGGAAGCTCAGTTCGCGGGCGTGCAACCACTGTCGGGCCAGGCCGAGACGGGCCGAGAGGGTGGGGTCGGCACCGTAGGTCAGGTCACCCACGCACGGGTGCCGCATGGTCGAGAAGTGCACCCGGATCTGGTGGGTCCGGCCGGTCTCCAGTCGGACGTCGACGAGGCTGGCCGCCGGGAACGCCTCCAGGGTGTCGTAGTGGGTGATGCTCGGCTTACCACCGGAGACCACCGCCCAGCGGTAGTCGTGGGTGGGGTGCCTGTCGATCGGCGCGTCGACGGTGCCGCGCAACGGGTCCAGGTGACCCTGCACCACCGCGTGGTAGCCCTTGTCCACCTCGCGGTACTTGAAGGCCCGCTTCAACGCCGTGTACGCGTGTTCGCTCTTGGCCACCGCCATGATCCCGGTGGTGCCGACGTCGAGCCGGTGCACCACGCCCTGCCGCTCGGCGGCGCCGCTCGTGGAGATGCGGTGCCCGATCGCGGCGAGGGCGCCGATCACCGTCGGACCGGTCCACCCGGGGCTGGGGTGCGCGGCCACGCCCACCGGCTTGTCGACCACCACGATGTCGTCGTCGGCGTAGACCACCCGCAGGCCGGGCACCGCCTGCGGCACGACTGTCGGCGGCGCGACCGGGGCGGGCAGGGTGACCTCCAGCCAGGAGCCGGCCTTGACCTTGTGCGAGTTGGCACGGGAGGCGCCGTCGACAAGCGCGTCCCCGGCGTCGACAAGGGCCGCGGCGGCGGTGCGGGAGAGCCCGAAGAGCCGGGACACCGCCTGGTCCAGTCGCATGCCGTCGAGGCCGTCCGGGACCGGGAGGGAACGCTGGTCGCCGCCTGCGGCGAACGCGGAGGTCATGCCCGCTCCCGCTGGTCCGCGCCCTGGGTGGCGTCCGTCTCGACCGGGGCGCCGTCGCGCCCGGCCCGTCGGCCGTCCCGCTGGCGGCCGGTCAACTCCAACAGCATGGCCAGCAGCACACCGCAGACCAGCGAACTGTCGGCCAGGTTGAACACCGGCCAGACCTGGCCGTACGGGTCGAAGAGGCTGATCATGTCGACCACGTGCCCGTGGAAGGGCGCGGGGGCCCGGAAGATCCGATCGACGAGATTGCCGAGCGCGCCGCCCAGCACCAGGCCGAGGCAGATCGCCCACGGCAGCGAGCGCAGGCGCAGGGCCATCCAGACGATCCAGCCGACCACACCGATGGTGATCAGCGGGAAGATCCAGGTGTGGTCCGCGCCGATGCTCCAGGCGGCGCCGCTGTTGCGGGTCAGGCTCAGGTAGACGGCCCCGCTGAGCAGTCGGACCGGCTCCCGGTCGGTCAACGCGGCGAGCGCGAGGTGCTTGGTGACCAGGTCGGCCAGCAGGGCCACCAGGGCGACTCCGGCGAGAATCGCGATGGCCCGGGGGCGACGTTTGTCGCCGCCCGGGTCGGTGCGGCCGGGTTCGGCGGACGGTGCTGCGGTCATGCGCTCCCCATCGAGGTGTCTCGGCGGTGATCGCTCACCGTCTCATCGCCGCCGGGGAGCGGACCTCAGCGCCGCTCCTCCAGCTGCTTGCACGTCACACACTGGGTGGCCGACGGGAAGGCGGCGAGGCGCTCGACCGGGATCGGGTTGCCGCACCGCTCGCACCAGCCGTAACCACCCTCGTCGAGACGCTCCAGAGCGCGCTCGACCTGCGTGATCCGTTCCAGAATGCTGTTGGCGAGGGAGATCTCCTGCTCCCGCTCGAGCGTCTTGGTGCCCGTGTCGGCCTGGTCGTCCCCGGCCGAGTCGGTCAGCCGATCGCGCTGCAGCTCGGTGATCTCACTCAGCGTCTGATCGTACTCGGCGCGAAGCTCGTCCCGCCGCGCCGCCAGCGCCGCCCGGATCTTCTCGGTCTCCGCGGTGCTGCGGGTGGCCTTGGCCACCGGCTTGCGCCCGGCGGTCCTGGTGTCGGCTGGCTTCGCCATGGGTCGCTCCCTCGGCCGCGGAGCCGCGTTGTCCGCGGCACCTGGTCAGGGGGCGTCAACCACGACGTCCCCTGGATGTACGAAAAGGGGCGCACGGCGACGATGGCCGCGCACTCCGGAGGTTGGCAAGAATACGGAACGTACAGGCGTCCGACAACGTGCCGCACCGTCGCACCGCTTAACTACCCCGAGCCCTGCCTAACTGGGGCAAAGGGAACGCTAGCAGGTCAACCGACCGCCTCATCCCCGTACTCGCCAAACCATCGGGCCAGCCGACCCCGCCGACTGACCGCCCGCAGCCGCCGTTCGGCCGCGTCGCGCACCCCGGCCGTCGCCACGATCAGCAGACTGTCGCCGGTCTTCAACCGGGTGCCCGGGCTGGGCACGAAACCCACCCCGTCCCGCAGCACCAGGGTGACCGACGCGCCCAGCGGAAGCCGCAACTCGTCGACGTGCACGCCCGCCAACCGTGAGCCCGGCGGCACCTCCAACTGCAGCAGGTCCGCCCGCATCCGCTCCAGCGGCGCGGTCTCCAGATGGATCTCGGTGGCCTCCGCCGGCGCGGTCACCCGCAACCGGCGGGCGAACGGCCCCAGCGTGCCGGTCTGCACCAGCGTGAAGATCACCACCAGCACGAAGACCACGTCGAAGAGGCGCTCCGCGCCGGGCACCCGCTCGGAGAGCGGAATTGTCGCCAGCACGATCGGCACCGCCCCGCGCAGCCCGGCCCAGGACAGGAACGCCTGTTCCCGGAGGCCCACCCGGAACGGCAGCGCTGAGACGGCCACCGACAGCGGGCGGGCCAGCAGCACCAGGGCCAGCCCCGCGACCACCGCCGGCACCACCGCCGCGTCCAGCCGGCCCGGCGAGGCCAGCAACCCGAGCAACACGAACAACCCGATCTGGGCGAGCCACGCCAACCCGTCGGCGAAGCCGAGGATCGCCCGCCGGTGCGACAGCCGGGCATTGCCCAGCAGCACCCCGGCCACGTAGACGGCGAGGAACCCCGAGGCGTGCAGCACCGCCCCCGCGGCGTACGCCAGCACGGTGATGCCCACCGCGGCGATCGGGTAGAGCCCGGCCGAGGGCAGCGCGGCCCGGCGCAGCGCCCAGATGCCGGCGACGCCCGCGCCCACGCCCACCGCCGCGCCCACGCCCAGCTCGTAGCAGACCAGCAGGACCTCGTACCACCACGGGTGCGACCAGCCCTGGTGCGACAGCAGCACCACAAGCAGCACCACCGGGGCGTCGTTCATGCCCGACTCGGCCTCCAGCGTCGCCACCAGGCGGGGCGGCAGCCGCAGCCGGCGCAGGGTGGCGAAGACGGCCGCCGCGTCGGTGGACGAGAGCACCGCGCCGTAGAGCAGCGCCAACCGCCAGTCCAACCCCAGCAACAGGTGCACGGCGACACCGACCACCACGATGCTCACGACCACGCCGACAGTGGAGAGCGCCGACGCCAGCCCCAGCACCGGTCGCAGCGTGGACCACCGGGCGGTCAGACCGCCCTCCGCGATGATCACGATAAGCGCGCAGAAGCCGAGGGTACGGGTCAACTCGACGTCGTCGAAGTGGATGCCCAGCCCACTCTCGCCGATCGCCACGCCCAGCGCCAGATAGACCAGGAGGCTTGGCACACCCAGCCGGGTGGAGAGCCGCACCGCGCCGACGGCGACGAGCAGCACGGCCGCCCCCAGCAGCAGCGCGATGTCGAAGCCGGGCGTCACGGCTGCCCGGCCTGGGCGTTCCTCACTCGGCGGGTCCGTCGCGCAGTAGGCGCAGCGCCGCGGACAGCTCCGGGCTGGGCCGATCGACGAGGAAGAGCTTGTCCCGACTGGCCGCGCCGGCGCGCAGGGCGACCTCGGACCGCCGGACACCCAGGGCAGCGGCGAGGGCCCGGCGAGCCGCCTCGGTCGCCCGACCGTCGACTGCCGGTTCGTGGACCGCGATCACGAGGGCGGGCCCGTGCGGGCCGTCGAAGCGGCCGCCCACCCGGGTGGACGAGGCGCCGGGCTTCACGCGTACCGCCACGGTGAGCGTGTCCTGCGCGGGCACCGGGGGCCGCTTCAGATCGGCCGGGCGTCGGCGAGCAGGGCGGTGGCCGGCGCACAGGTCGCGCACGGGGTGAAACCGAGTTCGGCGGCCTCGGCGACCGGCAGCGTCTCGGGCACCCGGCCGGCGAGATGCGGGCAACTGGCGAGGTGGTAGCGGGGGTGGCCGTCCACCACCTCGACGGCGTCGGTCAGTCGCGCCACCCGGGCGGCCTCGGCGGGAGTGACCCGCTGCTCGGCGGGCTCGTCGGCGGCCGGGGCGCCGTGGCTCGGATCGTCGTCGGTCGACGGCGCGGGGCTGACCGGGCGGACCGGCGGGGACGTGTCGTCAGCCGGCGTCCCCAACGGCGGCCACTCTCCGAACGGGGGCGCGTCGTCGAGCCGCGGGTCGAAGCCCGGCACGTCGTCGGCCCGCCCGTCGAACGGAAGCGCGTCGTCGGCCCGCCCGTCGAACGGGGGCGCGTCGTCGAGCGGCGCGTCAGCGGGTGCGTCGTGGTCGACCGGCGGCGCGGGTGGTTGCCGCCACCCGGTGCCGCCGGTACCGACCGTCGTGGGCACATGCTGGACCGGCACCTCCGGCTCGACCAGCGGCGGCCCGTACGCGACACCCTGCGTGGCCTGGCTGGCCGTGCGGAGCGGGTCGGGTTGCCACCGGCCGGTCCGGCCGGGATCCGCCGTCGCACGGTTGGCGGCTGCCTGACGGGCACCCACCACCAACGCCACGGCGGCCAGCAGACTGGCCGCGATAGAGATGATCAACATGAAGCTGGAGCCACCGGCCAGGCCGAGCACCAGGAGCACCACTGCGACGAGGATGAGCAGAAGACTTGCGACTATCACGGCTCACCCCCGCCGCGTCGTACCGTCCAGACAGGGCCGGCGACCGTCACCATGTGCGGAGAACGATCGCCGGCCGGCGCTCAGCGTCCGGCTTCGAGGGCGCCGGAACGCCCACTGCCGTACGAACCGGCGAGGCCCGCAGCGGCCAGCCCGTTGCCGCCGGCGACCCGGCCTGCCTCGGAGCGGGTCATCTCGGCTTCCAGGCCCTGGCCACGACCGTCGAGGTCACGCAGCTGGCTCTCCAGGTACGCCTTGAGCCGGGTGCGGTACTCGCGCTCGAACTGCTTGAGCTCCTCGATGTGCTTCTGCAGGGCCGTGCGCTTGGCGTCCAGGCCGCCCATGGCCTCCTGGTGCCGCTGGCGGGCGTCCCGCTCCAGGGCGTCGGCCTTCGCGCGAGCCTCGCGGGTCACCTCCTCGGCCTTGCCACGAGCCTCGGACAGCAGCTGGTCGGCCTCGCGGCGCGCGTCGGACACGTGGTCGTCGGCGGTGCGCTGGGCCATCATCAGCACGCGCAGGGCCTGCTGCTCACCGTCACCGGTGACGCCGCCGGCCGGGCCGCCGGTCGCGCGGACCTGCTCCAGCTCGGCCTGCATCGCGCGGGCAGCCTGCTCGGCCGCCGACTTGTCGCGCTGCACCCGGTCCAGTTGGGCCTTGACGTCGTTGAGCTCCGCCGCCAGTCGGGCGTCGCCGCCGGGGCCCGCGGGGGCACCACCACGGCCGCCGCGCTCTACCTGGGCGCGCAGCTCGTTGTTTTCCTCGATGAGACGGGCGAGCTCGCGCTCGACCTCGTCCAGGAAGGCGTCGACCTCCTCCTCGTCATACCCCCGCTTGCCGATCGGCGGCTTTTTGAAGGCGACGTTGTGGACGTCGGCCGGGGTCAGCGGCATCGAAACTCCTCGGGTCAGTTGCGGCCGCGAAAGCGCGTCGGTCATCAGGCAGATGCCCTGATCGACGGCCCTAACACGAACTCCATCAGCACGAACAGGATAACCAGGAGCACAAGGGAGGCCAGGTCGATGCTCACGGTACCAATTCGCAGCGGAGGGATCACACGCCTCAACGCGTTGAGAGGGGGATCAGTGACGCTCCACACGGATTCCAATCCTGCCGATGCGCCACGGCCCGGTTGCCAGCGTCGGCCGTACTGCAGGACGGCGCTCAACACGAACCGGGACAGAAGCAAAAGCAGGAAGACATAAAGGATCAGGTACAGCACTTGCAGTAAGATCGACAACACGGTCAGCGACGTCCCTCGGGTCGGGCGGGGGTCAACTCAAACTGAAAAAGCCGCCCTCAGCGATCTTGGCCTTGTCCTCAGCGGTGACCTGGACGTTAGCCGGTGAGAGCAGGAACACCCGATTGGTCACGCGCTCGATCGTACCGCGCAGGCCGAACGCCAGTCCGGCCGCGAAGTCAACCAGACGGCGGGCATCCGCCTCATCCATCTCGGTGAGATTGATGATCACCGGGACGCCGTCACGGAAGTGCTCACCGATGGTGCGCGCCTCCCGGTACGTGGTCGGGTGCAGCGTGGTGATCTGGTATCGCTGCTCCTCCTCGGGCAGCGCCCGCTCCCGCGACGTGACCTGCGGCGCCAGGGCCAGATTGTCCCGGGTGTGGTACGTCAGCGCGCCGGACGTCTCGCCCGCCGACGACCTGGTGATCGACCGTACGCTGGACCGCTCGACCCGCTCCGGGCGCTCGCTGTCACCACGCTCGGACTCGCTCAACCGCCCGCTCGTCCGCTCGGAGAGTCGACCCCGCTCACTGGCGCGCGACCGGGGAGCCGGCGGCTCCTCGGCGTCGTCCTCGTCCTCGTCGGCGAACTCCTCGGCGTACCGGCTCTGCCGGTACCGCGAGTCGCGGTAGCCACCCTTGTCGTAGCCACCGTCGTCGTAGGCCCGCTCGTCGTCTTCTTCGACCAGACCGAGCCAGACCCCCGCCTTGCGCAGTGCACCCATCCCGCGCCCTTCCGTCCGCCGTGCGGCACGCGCCCCCGTGCCATGTCGCCCGTCGCGAGTGGACAACCATGCCCATCGGACCGGAACCGCAATCCCCCAAGCACGCGATTCGCGTCGCGCGCACGACCCCGACCAGGAGACGCCGCCCCTGAAACAACACTGATGTAATTTGCTTGTCTCGCGGTCAGGCTACCGCAGCGTGGGACGCATTCCGAGCAACGCGCTACCGACGCGGACATGTGTCGCGCCGTATCGGATCGCGATGTCGAAATCTCCACTCATACCCGCGGACAATCCGGTGGCTCCCGGATGGACCGTCCGAAACGCACTGGCGACCTCCGCGAGGCGGGCGAAGGCCCGGTCCGGCTCCCAACCCAGCGGAGCCACCGCCATCAGACCGACCAGACGCATCCCCGGCGCGTCGGCGATCGCCTCGGCCACCGGTTCCAACCCGGCGCCCGGATCGGCCGAACCGGGCAGCGCTCCGCCCCGGGCCGCGTCGCCGTCGATGCTCACCTGGACCATGGCGTCCAGCGGCACCTCCCGGTCGGCCGTCGCGGCCGCCAACGCCCGGGCCAACCGGACGCTGTCCACGGAGTGCACCGCGTCGGCGTAGCGGACCACCGAGCGGGCCTTGTTGCGCTGCAGTTGGCCGATGAAGTGCCACCGTGGACGGACTCCGGCGGCGGCCACCTCGGCGGCCTTACCGGCCGCCTCCTGGTCGCGGTTCTCCCCCATGTCGGTCACCCCGAGCCCGGCCAACGCCACCACGTCGCTGGCCGGGTAGGTCTTCGTCACGGCGATCATCGTGACCTCGGCGCGGTCCCGACCGACAGACGCGCAGGCGTCGGCGATGCGGGACCGGATCTGGGCCAGGCCGGCCGCCAGTTCGGCGTGCCGGTCCGGTCGTACCGTGGCTGAGCTGTCGGTCATCGGCGGTGCTCAGGACCCGTTCTTGAGGAAGTCGGGGACGTCCACGTCGTCGAAGAGCACGCGACGCGGCGACTGGGCCGGTGTCGGGTTGCTGACCGGCGCCGGCACCGGGGTGCTCTGCGGCGCCGGCTGGTTGGTGTTGGTCTTGCGGGTCGGCTCGGCCGCCTTGTACGCCGGAGTGCCGCCGTCGAAGCCCGCCGCGATGACCGTCACCCGCACCTCGTCGCCGAGCGCGTCGTCGATGACCGCGCCGAAGATGATGTTGGCGTCCGGGTGGGCCGCGTCGGTGACCAGCTGGGCCGCGTCGTTGATCTCGAACAGGCCCAGGTCGGAACCTCCGGCGATGGAGAGCAGCACGCCTCGCGCGCCGTCCATGCTCTGCTCCAGCAGCGGGCTGGAGATGGCCGCCTCGGCCGCCTCGACCGCGCGGTTCTCCCCGCGGGCGCTGCCGATGCCCATCAACGCGCTGCCGGCGCCGCTCATCACGCTCTTGACGTCGGCGAAGTCCAGGTTGATCAGACCGGGGGTGGTGATCAGGTCGGTGATGCCCTGCACACCGGAGAGCAGCACCTGGTCCGCCGTGCGGAACGCGTCCATCATGCTGATGTTGCGGTCGCCCAGGGCCAGCAGCCGGTCGTTCGGGATCACGATGAGCGTGTCGCACTGGTTGCGCAGCTCGTCTATCCCCGTCTCGGCCTGCACCTGGCGGCGCTTGCCCTCGAAGGAGAACGGCCGGGTCACCACGCCGATGGTCAGCGCGCCGAGCTTGCGGGCGATGTTGGCCACCACGGGCGCGCCACCGGTGCCGGTGCCGCCGCCCTCGCCGCAGGTCACGAAGACCATGTCGGCGCCCTTGAGCACCTCCTCGATCTCGTCGCGGTGGTCCTCGGCGGCGTTCTTGCCGACGTCGGGGTTGGCGCCGGCGCCCAGGCCGCGGGTCAGCTCCCGGCCCACGTCGAGCTTGACGTCGGCGTCGCTCATCAGCAGCGCCTGGGCATCCGTGTTGATCGCGATGAACTCGACGCCCTTGAGCCCAACCTCGATCATCCGGTTGACGGCGTTGACCCCGCCGCCCCCGATGCCGACGACCTTGATGACCGCCAGGTAGTTGTGCGGAGGTGTCATCTCCGGTCCTTTCCTTCGAGATTGGCTTCGGCCGACCGGTTACGGCGTGGCCAGACCAGCGGCCGACGACAGCTGTCACCAGCGAGGCTCAGAGGTGAACCCTCACCCTCTACTAGAGGCTTACAGTTATGTCAACCACTGTTCCTCTTCGGGGCAACGTAAGCGCCACCGCGCGATGAGCCAAGGACCCGACCGGCGTGTCGCCGAGCCGAGCGCGACGGGTCACCTCCGTTGGCGCTCCCCGGTCAGCGAAAGGTCACCACATCGGGCGCGCTCACGTCGATCCGGTTGGCGTCCTCACCCAGCAGGGCGGTGGCCACCCGGGCCTTGTCCGTCCCCCGGGTCGCGTCGCCCCAGACCACCGTCCGATCCCCCCGCAACCGCAGGCTGATCCGGGCCAACCCCTCCACCTTCAGGTCCACCAACTGCGCGCGGAGCTGCGGGGTCAGCGCGGCCAGGACCTCCAGCGCGGCCCGGGTGCCCGGGTCGTCGGCGGCCGGCTGGCCCACCGACACCTGCGGCAGATCGGCGGGACGCCGGTCCACCGTCCGGAACGCGACACCGCTCCGGTCGATCAGGGCGAACGCCGCCCCCTGCGGCACCACCGCCACCGGAGTCCGCTCGGTCACCCGGACCACGAGCACGTCGGGCCAGTCCCGGGAGACAGTGGCCCGCTCCACCGCCGGCAGCGCACCGACCCGGCGGGCGGCGGCGGCCAGGTCCACCCGGGCCAGCGGCACCCCGTCCGGCACGCGGACCGCGTCGTGCACCTGGACCGGGGTGACCAGCCCGGCACCCTCCACCCGCACCTCCCGGACCCCGAACAACCCGGTGCCGAGCACCGTCCAGGCGACCAGCCCGGCCAACGCCAGCACCCCGGCCGCCACCGCCCACGGCAGCGCCGCACGCATGCGACGCTGCCGGGCACGAGCCATGAACCGGCGGGTCGAGGGCGGTACCGCGTCGCGACCCGCCCGGACGAGCTGCCACCGCCGCGCCGGGCCACGGCGCGGGGCGCCACCGTCGGCGGCGCTGGTCCGCCCCCGGGCCGGGCCGGGACTCATCCGGCCAGGGGCGCCGCGCCGCCGGGCGCGGCGGTGCCACCGAGAGCCGCTCCGTCGCCGCCGGCCGTGGTCCCACCCCGCACCGAGTCGGTGATCGCCGGGGACGTGGCCGCCGGGTCGACGGTCGCGGTCGGCACCGGGCCGTCCGTGCGCTCACCCAGGGCCGCCAGCAACTCGTCGCCCATCAGCGAGATCGGCGGGGCGCCCATGGTGACCACCACGTCCCCGGAACGGGCCCGGCGGGCCACCTCGACCGGCGCCTGCTCCCACGACTCCACGAAGATCTTGCGGTCGGCGGGCAGGTCCACCGCCGCGATCAGCGCCGCCGAACCCTCGCCGGGCTGCCGCAGCTCGCCCGGCCCGAAGACCTCCAGCAGCACCACCTCGTCGGCGATGGCCAGCGCCTCGGCGATCTCCGCCTGGTTGTCGCGGGTGCGGTACAGCCGGTAGGGCTGGAAGACGACGATCAACCGTCCGTCCCCGGCCACCTCACGCAGCGTCTGCATCGCGAGGGTCATCGAGGTCGGGTGGTAGGCGTACTCGTCGTAGACCAGCACGCCGTCCGCGAGACCCTTGCGCTCGAAGCGCCGTCGCACGCCGGGAAAGACCGCGAGCGCGGTCTCGGCCGCCTCCAGCGGCAGATCCAGCAGGTACGCGGCCAGCACGGCGGCGGCGCTGTTCAGCCCCATGTGCCGCCCCGGCACCGGCAGGCGGAACTCGCCGAGCGACCGGCCGTCGATCGCGGCCAGGTAGCGAACACCGCGCGCGGAGGAGACGATCTCGGTCAACCGCAGGTCGGCGTCGGCGGCCTCGCCGTAGGTGAACACCCGCCGCCCCTCGGCGCGCAGGCTCTCGGCCAGCCGCCGACCGCCCGGGTCGTCGGCGCAGGTGATGATGAACCCGTCCGGGTCGGTGAGGCGGGCGAACTCCACGAACGCCGCCTCCAGCGTCGCGTAGTCGCCGTAGGTGTTCAGGTGGTCGGCCTCGACGTTCGTGATGATCGAGACGTACGGGCGGTAGATGAGGAACGAGCGGTCGCTCTCGTCCGCCTCGACCACGAAGTGCTCGCCGGTGCCGTGGTGGGCGCCCGAGCCGACCTCGGAGATCTCCCCGCCGATCACGAAGGACGGGTCCACACCGGCCTGCTGGAGCACCATCGTCACCATCGAGGTGGTGGTGGTCTTGCCGTGGGTGCCGGCGACCGCCACCGCCCGACGGCCGGTCATCGCCGCGGCCAGGGCCTCCGAGCGGTGCAGCACCCGCAGGCCGCGCCGACGCGCCTCGACCAGCTCCAGGTGGTCCTGCGGAATGGCCGACGAGTAGACGACGGTGTCCACGCCGTCGAGGTTGCTCGCCTCGTGGCTGAGGTGGATGGTGCCGCCGAGCGCCCGCAGCCCCTCCAGCGAGGGCCACTCCCGCAGGTCGCTGCCGGACACCCGGATGCCCCGGGTGAGCAGCAGCCGGGCCACGCCGAGCATGCCCACCCCACCCACCCCGATCAGGTGGACGGCCCCCAGGTCCTCAGCGGTGAGCGTGCCGGCCGGGGTGAACTGCGCCGTCATCGGGCCACCGCCGCGATGACGAAGGAGCGCAACGCCTCGTCACCGTCGCGCCGCCCGTACGCCGCCGCGGCGGCGCCCATCGCGTACAACCGCTGGGGGTCGCGGATGAGGGGGATGACGGTGCGCTCCAACCAGTCCGGTGTGAGCTCCGCGTCGTCGACGAGCAGCCCGCCGCCGGCCTCCACCACGGGCAGCGCGTTGCGCCGCTGCTCCTGGTTGCTGTGCGGGTACGGCACGTAGATCGTGGGCTGCCCGATCGCGGCCACCTCGGCGACTGTCATCGCCCCGCCCCGGGCCAGCATCAGGTCGGCGGCGGCGTAGCCCAGCTCCATCTCGGACAGGTAGGGCAACGTCACGTACGGCACCGGCAGGTC
Organism: Micromonospora sp. NPDC049175; assembly: GCF_043197345.1. Lineage (NCBI taxonomy): Bacteria > Bacillati > Actinomycetota > Actinomycetes > Micromonosporales > Micromonosporaceae > Micromonospora > Micromonospora sp. NPDC049175. The sequence goes on from NZ_JBICSY010000001.1 coordinate 1,133,443, forward strand.
GGTGGGGATCGGCACCGGCTCGTTGCGGGCGCCCATCACGTGCAGCACCTGCACGCCGTTGCGGGCCAGCTCCTTGGCCGCCCCGGAGACCGCCAGGTTGATCGAACGGGCACCCGACGAGCCGCCGGAGACGAAGAGCACCGGCAGGTCCGGGCGGAGCCCGAAGTGGGCGCGGGCGGCGTTACGCAGCGCGTACCGGTCCAGCCCCGCGATGCTGCGGCGCAGCGGCACCCCGACGATCGTGGCGTCGCGCAGCGACTCGGCCTGGCTCGGCTGGTGTGGGAAGCCGACGGCGATGTTCTTGGTGAACTTCATGCCCAGCCGGTTGGCCACACCCGGCGGCACGTTCACCTCGTGGATCACCATGGGCAGCTCCCGGCGCCAGGCGGCGAGGTAGGCCGGCACCGAGACGTACCCACCGAAGCCGACGACCACGTCGGCCTTCACCTCGTCGATCACCTTGCCCGCGGCGCGCGCCGCGGTCCACATCCGCCCCGGGGTACGGACCAGGTTCATGTTGACCGATCGGGGCAGCTGGTACGCGGGGATCTGCCGCAGGTCGTAGCCCTGCGGCGGGATCAGGTCGTTCTCCATGCCCTTGGGTGTGCCGAGGCAGGTGATCCGGACGCCCGGGTCGTGTCGGCGCAGGCAGTCGGCGAAGGCGAGCAACGGGTAGATGTGCCCCCCGGTGCCACCTCCCGCGAGCACCACCGAACGCAGCGGACCCATCAGCGTCTCCTCTCGCTCGCCGTACCCCCGCGGCTGCGGTCCTGGCGGACCCCGCGCGGCGCGGCCTGGTCGTCGTGGCGCCGCTCGCGGGACCGGGGCACGGACCCTCGGCCAGCCGGCGGCGGCGTCGCCGGTCGGCGGCGCCGGCCGGGAAGCGGCGGCAACGGGGCCCAGAGTAGTCGGACCCACCGGGCCGGCGGACGGGCATGCAGTGCTCTGGCCGCATCGGGTTCGGCACGGGCGAAGGATGCCAGCATGCCGATCGCGGCCAACGTCACGACCAGGGCACTTCCGCCGTCGGAGATGAACGGCAGCGGCAGGCCGGTGATCGGCAGCAGCTCCACCACCCCACCGATGTTGATCACCGCCTGGCTGACCAGCCAGGTGGTCACGGCGGCGGCGGCGAGCCGGCGGAACGGATCGTCGACCCGCCTGGCGATCCGCAACCCGGTGTACGTGAGGACCGCGAACAGGCTGAGGATGACGACGCACCCGATCACGCCCAGCTCCTCGGCGATGATCGCGAAGATGAAGTCGTTGTGCGCCTCGGGCAGCCAGTCCCACTTCGCGCTGCCCTTGCCCAGCCCGACGCCGAACCAGCCGCCGTGCTCGATGGCCAGTCGACCCTGGTAGACCTGGTAACACGGGTCTCCGCACTTGTCCGGCGGCGGTGGGTTGAGAAAGAGCGTCAGTCGCGCCAGGCGGTAGTTGTCCGCGCCCTTCTCGCCGGAGCCGGCGCCCAGCGAGGCCACCGCGATGAGCAGCCCGACGCCGAGCAGACCGACCACGGTCAGGGTGCCGAAGACCCGCATCCGTACGCCGGCGGCCCAGAGCAGACCGACCACCAGGGCCAGCAGGCAGAGCATGGTGCCGGTGTCGTTGTAGCCGACCAGGACGAAGAGCAGGCCCATCACCGGGAAGAGCGGGGTGGCCAGCTCCCGCCACCAGCCCAGCGCCGCCCCCTTGCGGGCGATCACGTGCGCGCCCCAGAGCACGAGCGCGAACTTGGCCAGTTCGGAGGGCTGCACCTGGATTCCGCCGATGAACAGCCAGTTCAGCCGCGCCTCGATCGGGCCGATCTGCCCCGACTTCTGGCTCGTGAGGCGCGCGTAGGCCAGCAGCAGGTTGAGCACCAGCAGCAACGCGATCGAGGTGAACAGCAGGGGCCGGCCCAGCGAGCGGTAGGTGCTGGCGGGCAGGCGCTGACAGGCCCAGAACGCCCCGATGCCGATCACCGCGAAGATGGCCTGCTTGGTCACCGAGGCCGAGGCGTTGCCGTCCTGGGCGTAGTCCTTCACGCTTGTCGCCGAGAAGACCATGGTCAGCCCGATCAGCAGCAGCAGGCCGGCGCTGGACAACAGCAGGTAGTAGGACGCCAGCGGCCGGTCCAGCAGGCCGCGCAGCGCGGCGAGCCCGCCGGCCGCGTCCCACCCGCGCAGCGGCACGGGCGTCGCCGGTTCGGTCGCGCGCGGTGTCGCATTCGGTTCCGGGCCGCGCGCGTCGTCCGGCGGCGCGCCGGCCTCCGCGGTACGCGTCGCGCCCGGTGACCGTCGCGGCCGGCCGGCTGTCCTGTCGTCGGTGCCTGGATCCTCCCCCACCCCGACATCATCACCGCTGAACGCGCCCGAGCGGCCCACAACGACACACCGGGCGTGTCGTCCCGCGGATCAGGTCATGTTGGCGAGGAACTCGCTGTAGAACAGGCCCAGGGCGATGGCCACCCCGATGCCGGCGATGATCCAGAAGCGCACCACGATGTTGACCTCACTCCAGCCGGCCAGCTCGAAGTGGTGCTGTAGTGGCGACATCCGGAACACCCGTTTGCCGGTGGTCTTGAAGGAGATGATCTGGATCACCACGGACATCGTGATGATCACGAAGAGCCCGCCGATGATCGGCAGCAGCAGGATGGTGCGGGTCGACATCGCCATGCCGGCGATCAGACCGCCCAACCCCAGCGCCCCGGTGTCGCCCATGAAGATCCGCGCCGGGGACGTGTTCCACCAGAGGAAGCCCACACAGGCCCCGGCCGCCGCCCCGGCGATGAGCGCGATCTCCAACGGGTCGCGGACCTCGTAGCAGTACGGCTGCGTGTAGTTCGGGTCGGCGCACCAGTGCCGGTACTGCCAGAACGCGATGAGCGCGTACGAGGCCAGCACCATCACCGACGCGCCGGTGGCCAGACCGTCCAGACCGTCGGTGAGGTTCACGCCGTTCGTCGCGGCCATCACCACGAAGATGAAGATGATCACCGCGCCGACCTTGCTGACCTCCAGGAAGTCGATGTCCCGGATGAAGCTCAGCGTCGTGCTGCCCACCGTCTCGGTGTTCGTCGCCACGCCCGAACCGTCGGTCATCGTGCTCGGGAACCACAGCGCGATCACCCCGAAGACCGCACCGACCAGGATCTGCCCGAGCAACTTGCCGCGCTTGTTCAGACCGGCGCTGTTGCGCTTGCGCACCTTGAGGAAGTCGTCGAGGAAACCGACCGCGCCGGAGAAGACCATCAGCCCCAGCAGCACCAGCGCGGTGATGGTCGGCTCCACCTGGGCGATCTGCTTGTCCGGCAGGGTGGTCAGGGCCAGGTGCCCGGCCACGTACGCGATCACCGTGGCCAGGATGAAGACCACGCCACCCATCGTGGGCGTGCCCTTCTTGCCCTGGTGCATGGCGGGGCCGTCGGACCGGATCGGCTGACCGGCCTTGAGCCGGGTGAACACCTTGATCGCGATGGGGGTGCAGAAGAGCGAGACGATGAAGGCCACCCCGATGGCGACGATGACCGCCCTCATCGGGTCGACTCCCCACCGGTGTCGGCGCGCAGGGCGTCGGCCACCTCCCAGGTCCGGTACCGGGAGCCCTTGACCAGGACGACATCGCCCGGTCGTAGCTCGCCTCGCAGCACCTCGACGGCCGCCGCCTGATCGGTGAGCAGCACCGACTCTCCTCCCCAGTTCGCTACCGCTGTCGCGCCTTCGTGGATCGGCGCGGCCGGCTCGCCCACCACGAGCAGCCGGTCGACGCCCAGCTCGGCCGCGAGTCGGCCGACCTCGGCGTGGCCGTCGTACTCGAACGGACCCAGCTCGGCCATGTAACCAAGCACCGCGACGGTACGCCGTCCGTGACCCATGCTGGCCAGCGCCCGCACCGCCACCGCCATCGAGGCCGGGTTGGCGTTGTACGAGTCGTCGATGACCGTCACCCCGTCGGGGCGGTCGAAGACGTCCATCCGGCGGGTCGACACCAGCCCCAACTCGCCGAGGGCCGTCGCCAGCTCCGTCAGCGGCATGCCCAGCTCCCGGGCCACCGCCGCCGCGGCGAGGGTGTTGCCGACCTGGTGCCGGCCGGCCAGCCCGAGCCGCACCGGCGCGCTCCCCTCCGGGGTGACGAGTGTGTACGACGGGTGTCCCCGCTCGTCGAGCGTGACGTCCTCGGCGCGCACGTCGGCGTCCGACGCCTCGCCGTAGCGGACCACCCGGGCCCGCGTCCGGCTCGCCATCGCGTCCACCCGCGGGTCGTCGGCGTTCAGCACGGCCAGCCCGTCCGGCGGCAGGGCCTCGACCAGCTCGCCCTTCGCCTGCGCGATGGCCTCCTGCGAGCCGAACTCGCCGATGTGCGACGTGCCGACGTTGAGCACCACGGAGATCCGGGGCGGCACCAGCTCACACAGGTAACGGACGTGCCCGATCCCGCGCGCGCCCTTCTCCATCACCAGGTAGCGGGTGTCCGGCCCGGCCTGCAACGCGGTGTACGGGTGCCCCAGCTCGTTGTTGAACGACCCGGGCGGCGCCACCGTGGCCCCGAGCCGGGTGGTGAGCTGACCGATCAGATCCTTGGTGGTGGTCTTGCCCGACGAGCCGGTCACGCCGATCACGGTCAACCCGGGCAGCCGGTCCACCGCGGCGCGGGCCAGCCGGCCCATCGCGGTCAGGGCATCGTCGACGAGCACCATCGGCACCCCGGGCACCTCGCGGCTGCCGAGCACCGCCACCGCCCCGGCCCGGACCGCCGTCACCGCGTAGTCGTGCCCGTCGACCTTCTCGCCCGGAAAGGCCACGAAGAGCGAACCGGGCCCCACCTTGCGCGAGTCGAACTCCACCGAACCGGTCACGGTGGCGGCCGGATCGGCGCCCACCAGCCGCCCGTCGACCGCCGCGGCCACCTCGGCCAGGCTCAGCGCGATCATCGCCGACCCGCCAGGTCTCCGAAGCGGGCCCGCAGCGCGTCGGCCAGCTCGACGCTGTCGTCGAACGGAAACACCTCGCCCGCCACCTCCTGGCCGCGCTCGTGCCCCTTGCCGAGCAGCGCGATCACGTCGCCCGGCTCGGCCAACCGAACCGCCTCGTCGATCGCGGCCCGCCGACCGGACACCTCGATGATCCGGGCGGCCGTGCCGGCCCGGTACGCCCCGGCGAGCACCTCGGCGCGGATCTCCGCCGGATCCTCGGTACGCGGGTTGTCGTCGGTCACCAGCACCACGTCGGCGCCCTCGGCGGCGGCCGCGCCCATCACCGGCCGCTTGCCCCGGTCCCGGTCCCCGCCGGCGCCGAGCACACAGATCAACCGGCCGACGCTCAGCTCCCGCAGCGCGGCCAGCACGGCCACGATCGCGTCCGACTTGTGCGCGTAGTCGACCACCCCACGCACCGGCCCGACGCTGTCGACCAGCTCCAACCGGCCGGGTACGCCACCGCAGGCGGCCACGCCGGCCGCCGCGGTCACCGGGTCCACCCCGGCGCCCACCAGGGCGGCGATGGCCAACAGCGCGTTTGCCACGTTGTGCCGGCCGGGCAGCGCCACCCCGGTGGAGAGGACCACACCGTCCGGGCCGTGCGCGGTGAACCGCTGGGCGTACCCCTCGCCGCCCACGCCGTCGGCCCACCAGGTCGCGCCCCGGTCACCGGCCGCCGAGTAGGTGACGGTGGCCGGCTTGTGCAGCGGCTGCAACGCCGGGTCGTCCTGGTTGAGCACCTCGACCGCGCAGCGCCCGTCGAAGAGCTGGGCCTTCGCGGCGAAGTAGTCGTCGCTGTCGGCGTGGAAGTCCAGATGGTCGGAGCCGAAGTTGGTGTAGCCCCCCACGGCGAACCGGACACCGCCCACCCGGCCCATGGCCAGCGCGTGGCTGGAGACCTCCATGACCACGGCGGTGACCCCACGCTCGCGGGCGGTGGCCAGCATCGCGTGCAGGTCGGTCGCCTCGGGGGTGGTGCGCACGCTGTCGATCACCAGGTCACCGAGGCGGGTCTCCACGGTGCCGATCAGCCCGGTGGTGTGCCCGGCGGCCCGCAGCCCCGACTCGACCAGGTACGCGGTGGAGGTCTTGCCGGCGGTGCCGGTCACGCCGATCACGGTGAGCGCGGCGGTCGGGTCGCCGTAGACCGCCGAGGCCAGCTCGCCGAGGACCGCGCGTGGGTCGGGCACCACCAGGGCGGGCAGACCGCTCGCCGCCGCCAGCTCGGCGCCGGCCGGGTCGGTCAACAGGGCCACCGCGCCGGCCTCGGCCGCGCCGGCGGCGAACTCCGCGCCGTGTCGACGGGCGCCGGGCAGCGCCGCGTACAGGTCGCCGGGGCGGACCTCCTGGCTGGCGTGGGTCGCCCCGGTGACGGTCACCGTGGCGGCGTCCGCCGGGAGGTCGACGGCGAGCCGGACGGCGAGGTCACCGAGCCGGACTCCGGTCACGGTACGTGGACGTGGATTGCCAGGCACGGCGTCAGACCCTACCCGGTCGTCCGGTTCCGGCCGTACAGCCGCCCCGGTGGTTCGTCGGCACCCACCGATGATGTCCCGCCACCGCTGCTCAGCGCGGATAGACCACGAACTTGGGTGCCGAACCTGTGGACGGCGGCACGCGATAGTGACGCAGGGTGAACTGCATCATGTCGCGAAACGCCGGATTGGCGACCGCCGCGCCCCCGTAGTTGGGCGCGTACACGAAGACGGCGATCACGTACCGGGGGTTCTCGGCGGGGGCCATGCCGATGAAGGAGGACACCTCGCCGGACTGCTGCTTGCCGTCGACGAACCGCAGGCCGGTGCCGGTCTTGCCGGCGACCCGGTAACTGGGGACCGCGGCGGTGAGCCCGGTGGCGTGGTCGACTGTGGTGACCGCCTCCAGCATGGTGCGCAGGGCCGCCGCGTTCTGCGGGCTGAGCACCGACCGGGTCACCGGAGCGGGCGCCGGGGTGCGCTTGCCGTCCGGGCCGATCACCTCCTTGACCAGGTGCGGCTGCACGTAGGTGCCGTTGTTGGCGATCGCGGCGTACGCGGCGGCCATCTGCAACGGGGTGGCGTCGACGCTGTGCCCGATCGGCACCGACCCGGCCGACGATCCGCTCCACTCCTCGGCCGGCAGCAGTCGCCCGCCGGCCTCCCCCGGCATTCCCTCACCGGTCGGCTTGCCCAGCCCGAACCGCTTCTGGTAGTCGATCAACCGGTCCCGGCCGAGCTTGTCGGCGACGGTGATGGCCCCGACGTTCGACGAGTAGGCGAGCATCCCGGGGATGCTCATCCGCTTGCCACCGGCCGGGTGCGTGTCGGAGAACCAGGTGTCGCCCATCTTGATGCGGTTGGCGATGGGCAGGGTGGTGTCCGGAGTGATCACCCCCTCCTGCAGCGCCGCGCCGTAGGTGATCGCCTTGTGCACCGAACCGGGATCGACGATGAAGCTGGTGGCCGCGTCCTCCCGCTCGACCGGGTCGCTGTCCGTCGGCTTCGCCGCGCTGTAGGTGGGATTGCTGGCCTGGGCCAGCACCGCGCCGGAGGGAATCTCCATGATCACGGCCGCGCCGGTGCCGCCCCGCAGCTGGGCCATGCCCGCGCTGAGGATCTGCTGCGTCCGGTACTGCAGATCGCGATCGATGGTGAGGCCCAGCGAGCTGCCCGGCTTGGCGGGCGTGGTCTGGCTGTAGCCGCCCGGGATCGCCGCGGCGAGGTCACCGAGGCCGGCCTCGTACCGCCGCTGACCGTCCTGCCCGGCGAGCACGCCGTCGTAGCGAGCCTCCAGCCCCTCCAGCCCGACCATGTCCTGGCTGGTGAAGCCGATCAGGTTGGCCGCCAGGTCACCCCCAGGCACCTCGCGACGCTCGTCGCGGTGCACCCCGATGCCGGGCAGTTCCAGAGCCTGCACCCGCTTGGCGGTCGCGATCTCCACCCCCCGGGCCAGGTAGGCGAACGTGGACTCCTTGCCGTTGTCCAGCTTGCGCGGCTTCATCAGCGCGACGAGCTTCGACGCCGGGATGGCGAGCAGCGGGGAGAGCGCCTTGGCGGTGGCCGCCTGGTCCTCGACCTTCGTGGGGTCGGCGAACACGTACCGCGCCTCGACGCTGCGCGCCAGCGGCTCGCCCCGGTAGTCGTAGATGGCGCCCCGCGGCGCCGGCAGTTCGACGGTGCGGGTGCGGTCGACGACGCCACCACCGGCGTACGCCGGCGCGTCGACGGTCTGCAGGAAGATCAGCCGGATCCCGATGGTCACGAACAACGTCAGGGCGAGGGCGGTGCCCAGCCGCAGCCGCAGCCGCGAGTCGGCAAGCTTCGGCGGGCGCGGTGGCTTACGGGACGGCCGCCGGGCCGCCGGGCGCTCGGCGCGGCGTGGCGCGCGCGGCGTGGTCCGTCGGCGCGGCGGCGGCTCGTCGAGGCCCGGCCCACGGGGGGTACGCGGCGCGACGGTGCGCACCACGCCGCCCCGTCCCGCGGCCGGGGCGTCGCGGCGACCGGCCCGGGCGGCGGCCCGACCGCCGTCGAGCACCTGCAACGCCGGCCGGAACGGATCGCCGGAGCGGGTGCTACGCGGGGTACGCCGTTGCTCGGCGCCCACACCACGCGGCGGCGTGCCGCGCTCGTCGCGGACGGTCCGACCCCGTGGCGTGTACGCGCGGGCGCCGGAGATGCCCCCGATGCCCGGCTCGCCGGTGCGCGGCTCGGGGTCGGTGGGGCTGCCGTCACGCGAAGAACCGCGCCGGGACCCCGTGGGGTCCCGGCGCGGCTCGTCCGACCTTCGTGGCACCGGTCAGCCTCCCGCACCCTGGCTGGTCACCGACGGCTTACCGGTGGCCGGCTGCGGCACGCCGATGGTCTTGCCGTCCGGCAGCCGGATGTAGCCCGGCTCGCCGGCGTCCACCAGGCCCAGCCGCCGCGCCTCGGCGGTCAGGTTGCCCGGCGCCTCGTACTCGGCGATCTGCTTGTCCAACTGCTGCTTCTCCAGGTCCAGTCGAGCCTGCTGCTGCTGCAGCCGCTCCAACCGGAACGCGTTCTCATTGATCTTGGTGTTGACCGCCAGGATGCCCAGCACCCCACCGACCACAAGCACCACGATCAGCGCCGCGAACGGCGCACGCGGCACCGAGATCGGCGGCGGCGGCGCCACCCGCAGCCGCGGCGACCGGGCGCCGGTGGCGCCGGCGGCCTTCTCGACCGGCCGCAGCGCGGCGGCGCCCTCGGTCGGGAACTCGCGCGCCCCCCGGGCGCGAGTCTCCCCCTGCTGGTTCACTCGATCGATGCGTGGCGTACCGTTTCCGAGGCGCGGAGCCCGCTCCGCCGCGGTCCGGCCCCCCGACCGCGGTGCGCGCTGCCCGCCGCCGGTGACGTCCCGGCGGCCGCGCTTGTCAATGTTCATGTCCCTCCCCCTCAACGTCCGTCCCTCTGCCGTCCCGGTGCCCCTGACCCCCCACGGATCAGGCGGACCCCGTGCCCGGTTGGTGCATTCCCTTCACCCGTCGGCGAGACCGTTCGCGGTCGGTCCGCCCCTGCTCTGTCGCGTTCGGGTCGAGTCGCTCCGCGGCCCGTAGCCGCACCGAGGCGGCGCGCGGGTTCGCGGCGACCTCCGCCTCCCCGGGCAGTTCGGCGCCCCGGCTGAGCAGCCGGAACGTCGGACCCGACCCGGGAAGCTCGACCGGGAGGTCGACCGGGCCCTTACTGCGGACCCGGTCCGCGAGCGCCACCTTGGTGAGCCTGTCCTCCAGGGAGTGGTAGGACAGGACCACCATGCGACCGCCCACGGTCAGTGCGTCGAGCGCGGATGGCAGCGCTGACTCCAGCGCTGCCAGCTCTCTGTTTACCTCGATCCGTAAAGCCTGAAACGTTCTCTTTGCCGGGTGCCCACCCGTTCGTCGGGCTGGTGCCGGAATGGACTCCCGGACCAGTTCCGCCAACCGCGCGGACGAGGTGATCCGGCCGCGTTCCCGCTCCCGCAGGATCGCCGAGGCGATCCGGCCGGCGAACTTCTCCTCGCCGTAGACCCGCAGCACCCGGGCCAGGTCCGGATGCGCGTAGGTGTTGACCACCTCTTCGGCGGTCACTCCCCGGGTCTGGTCCATCCGCATGTCCAGTGGCGCGTCCTGGGCGTACGCGAACCCGCGGTCGGGCGCGTCCAACTGCAACGACGACACACCCAGGTCGAACAGGATGCCGTCGATGCCCGGATAGCCCAGCCGGTCCAGCACCTCGGGCAACTCGTCGTAGACGGCGTGCTCCAGATGCACCCGATCGGCGAACCGGGCCAGCCGGACCCGCGCGTGAGCGAGCGCCTCGGTGTCCCGGTCGAGCCCGATCAGGACCGTCTCCGGGTGCGCCTCGAGCACCGCCTCGGCGTGCCCGGCCAGGCCGAGCGTCGCGTCGACGTGGACCGTCCGGCCGCCTCGACCCAGCGCGGGGGCCAGCAGCTCAAGACACCGCTCGAGCAGCACCGGCACGTGCGTGCCGCGCAACTCCCCCATGTTGACCCCCACTGGTTGAAACGTCCGTTCTCCTCGTGCGCCTGTCGTCGGACGGCGCTGCCGTCGTACCGCCAGATCCCCATCCGCTCCCGCCGGACACCGGACCGTCGCCCGATGACTGGATCGTGCGCCTGGCACCGGGGAAGGGGTGCCAGGAACTCGAAAGCGGCTGGAGATCTCGCAGTACGTCGGGCGCCGTTCCGCCCTACAGACCGCCGGGCAGCACCCCCTCCGAGATGTCGGCGAAGTCGTCCTCGCTGTCGGCGAGGTAGGTCTCCCAGGCTGTCTTGTCCCAGATCTCCACCCGCGTGCTCGCGCCGATCACCACCAGGTCGCGGTCCAGCGCGGCGTACGTCCGCAGGTGGGCCGGGATGGTTACCCGACCCTGCTTGTCCGGAACCTCGTCGTGCGCGCTGGCGAAGAAGACCCGGCTGTAGGCCCGGGCCGCCTTGTGCGTCATCGGCTGCGCGCGCAACTGGTCCGCGATCCGCTGGAACTCAGGGGTCGGGAAGACGTAGAGGCAGCGCTCCTGCCCTTTGGTGACCACGACACCCCCCGCCAGCTCATCCCGAAACTTGGCCGGAAGGATCAACCGGCCCTTTTCGTCCAGGCGTGGAGTGTGGGTGCCGAGAAACACCGGCCCAACCCCCTCGCCCCTGAGCGGCGTTCGCGGCGCCGCTGACCCCCCGGGCCGGTGAGCCCTCCCGGCCTCACCATTGGTCCCCACTCTACTCCACTTCCCTCCACCTGCAACCAGATTCGCCCGCGTGGCGTGTCCGATCCGGCGGCAAAACAGCACGTCACAAGGGGTGGAGCGGAGTGGAGGGCCGCGCCGGCCCGCCGGCGTGGTCCGCTTTCCGACATAGATCGACTCCGTCCGGTGGAGGTCCTCCCGGCCGCCCGCGCCGCCACCACGGCCGAACGGTTCACCGTCGGCGGCGATCTGGCGGGGCTGGCGGTCCGGTAACCTCGCTCGCGTGACGGACGCGAAAATGCCCCTACGGGCCAAGGTGGCCAGCTCCGTGTCACGGACCGCCGCGGCGCTCTCCCGGGCGGCCGGCCGTGGCGACGGTTCGGTGATCGGCGGGTGGATCGGCCTGAAGATCGACCCGGACCTGCTGGCCCACCTGTCGGCCGGGCGTGCGATCGCGCTCGTCTCCGGCACCAACGGCAAGACCACCACCACCCGGTTGACCTCCGCTGCGGTCGGCGTGCTCGGCCGGGTCGCCACCAACTCGTTCGGCGCCAACATGCCCAGCGGGCACACCTCGGCACTGGCCAAGGCCGGCAGCACCCCGTACGCGGTGCTGGAGGTGGACGAGCACTACCTCGCCCAGGTCCTCGAGGCGACCGAGCCGCACGTGGTCGCGCTGCTCAACCTCTCCCGCGACCAGCTCGACCGCGCCAAGGAGGTCGCCATGATGGCGCAGCTCTGGCGTGCGGCGCTGGTCCGGCACACGAACGTCCGGGTGGTGGCGAACGCCGACGACCCGCTCGTGGTCTGGGCGGCCACCCCGCCCGGCGACCCCGCCCAGGGCATCAACCCGCCGCACGTGACCTGGTTCAGTGCCGGTCAGCGCTGGCACGACGACTCCTGGGTCTGCCCGGAGTGCGGCTCCACCATCCAGCGCTCCGGCGAGCAGTGGTGGTGCACCGGCTGCCCACTGCGCCGACCCGAGCCGCACTGGGTCGTCGAGGACGAGGGGGTGCTCGACCCCACCGGCGCCTGGCACAAGGTCTCCCTCCAACTGCCCGGCAAGGTCAACCTCGGCAACGCGGCGACCGCGCTGGCGGTGGCCGCCGAGTTCGGCGTACGCCCGGTCGACGCGGTGTCCCGCCTCGGCATCGTCACCTCGGTGGCCGGCCGCTACGCGCAGGTCGACAAGGACGGGCGCAACATCCGGCTGCTGCTGGCGAAGAACCCGGCCAGCTGGCTGGAGGCGTTCGACATGGCCGACGACGCACCGACCCTGCTCTCCATAAACGCGCGCGACCCCGACGGCCTCGACACCTCCTGGCTCTACGACGTCGACTTCGCCCCGCTCCGCGGCCGGCAGGTGTTGATCACCGGTGACCGGGCATACGACCTGGCGGTTCGACTGGACGTCAACGACGTGCCGTTCCAGCACGTCCGCACGTTCGACGACGCGCTCCGGTCGGTCCCGCCCGGGCGGCTGGAGGTCATCGCGAACTACACCGCGTTCCAGGACATCCGAGCGGAGTTGGACCGTGTCATCTGAGAGTCTGCGCATCGTCTGGATCTACCCCGACCTGCTCTCCACCTACGGAGACCGGGGCAACGCCCTGATCCTCGCCCGCCGGGCCCGTCAGCGCGGAATGCCTGTCGAGGTGCTGGAGGTCCGCTCCGACCAGCGGCTGCCCGCGACCGCCGACATCTACCTGGTCGGCGGCGGCGAGGACGGCCCGCAGGCGCTCGGCGCCCAGCGGCTCCTCGCCGACGGCGGCCTGCACCGCGCCGTCGCGCAGGGCTCGGTGGTGTTCGGGGTCTGCGCCGGCTACCAACTGCTCGGCGCCTCGTTCTTCGCCAAGGGCGTGCAGTGCCGCGGCCTGGAGCTGCTCGACCTGCAGTCGGACCGGGGCGAGAGCCGGGCCGTGGGCGAGCTGGCCGGCGAGATCGACCCCCGCCTGGGGCTACCCCCGCTCACCGGTTTCGAGAACCACGGCGGCCGGACCCACCTCGGCCCGGAGGTCTCGCCGCTGGCCCGGGTCACCGCCGGGGTGGGCAACAACGGCGCCACCGAGGGCGCGTGGCGCGGCAAGCTGCTGGGCACCTACTCACACGGGCCGGCGCTGGCCCGCAACCCCGCCCTGGCCGACCTGCTGCTGCGCTGGGCCACCGGAGCTCACCAACTCCCGCCGTTGGACGACACCTGGTCGGACCGGCTCCGCAACGAGCGCCGCTCCGCGGTGGCCGTCGCCCGGGCATGATCCGTGCCGTCCGGCGGCTGCTCCGGCAGCCGTCGGCCGCCCGGTTCGCCCTGCTCGTGCTGCTGATCGGCGGCTGCGGGCTGCTGCTGCTCCTGGCGCCCCGACCCGATCCGGAGCAACTGCCGCTGCTGGCCGACCGGCTGGGCGACCTCGCCCCGGTGGCGGCCGTCCTCGGCGGCGCGCTGCTGCTGGTCGCCCTGGTCCCCCGGACCTTCGTCACGCTCGCCGCGGGCGCGATCTTCGGCCCGTTGGAGGGCGCCGCGTACGCCCTCGGCGCCGCGCTGGTGGCCGCGGCGATCGGGTTCACGGTCGGCCGGCTGCTCGGGCGAGAGTTCGTGGCCGAAAGGGTCCGTGGCCGCCTGGCCCGCCTCGACGGCTGGTTCGCCCGGCAGAGCGTGGTCGGTGTGGTCACCGTCCGGCTGCTGCCGATCGCCGGCTTCGGGCTGGTCAGCTACGGCTACGGCACGACCGGCGCCCGGGTGCTGCCGTTCCTGGCCGGGAGCGTGATCGCCTCCGCGCCGACCGCCTTCGGCTACGCGGCGATCGGCGCGTCGGTCAGCTCACCGGGCCACATCAACTGGTACGCCGCCGCCCCGGCCAGCCTCGGCCTCATCGCCAGCGGGGTGCTGATCTACCGGTGGTGGCGTGCCGAGCGAGCCCGCCGCTCCATGCCGGTCTGACCGTGCCCGAGCCAACCGTCAGCCCGGCCGAGGAGCCCCTGTCCGGCGGGTTCGTCGCCGACGTGGTCCGGATCGGCGACACGGTACGACGTACCCCGCCCGCCAACCTGGACTTCGTCGGTGCGCTGCTGCGCCACCTGGCCGAGGTGGGCGCCGACCTCGCGCCCCGCCACCTGGGCGTGGACGCCCACGGTCGGCAGATGCTCAGCTACGTCGCGGGTCGGGTGCCCTGGCGGGACCGGGAGGATCCGGCGTTCTTCGCCGACGCGGCGCTGGTGCGGCTGGCGGAGCTGATCCGGCGGCTGCACGACGCGTGTGCGGGCACCGGGCTGGCGGGCAACGCCGAGACGGTGTGCCATCGCGATCTGTCGCCGAAGAACACGGTGTACCGGGACTTCCCCGCCGGGCCGTTGCCCGTGTCCTTCATCGACTGGGATCTGGCCAGGCCGGGACGACGGATCGAGGATGTGGCGTTCGCTGGCTGGCACTGGGCCCCGCTGGGCGAGGGCGCCGACCCGGCCGAGCTGGGCCGGCGTTGTCGCGTCCTCTGCGACGCCTATGACGCAGCCGGCCCGGGGGTGCTGCCCCGGACGGAGCTGGTGGATCTGATGCTCGACCAGATCGGGAGCACCTGGCGCACCATCGACGCGAGCACCGACCCGGCAATGCACCGCCTCCGCGAGGCAGGCGTCAGCACGTTGATAGCCCGCTGGCACGAGTGGCTACAAACCCACAGCGCCGTGGTCCAGGCGGCGCTGACCCTCTGATCCCCGCGATCTTGCAGTTTCTGTCCCGACATACCGCCCACGAAAGGGCAAAACAGGGACCGAAAGTGCAAGATCGCGGAGGCGCGGAGGCGCGGAGGCGAGTTACGCCACTACCGAGACCATTCGGCCCTTGACGACGATGACCTTGCGGGGCTCCTTGCCGGCCAGGGTCGCGGCCACCGCCTCCAGGGCCGCCGCGCGGACGACCTCCTCGGCGGCGTCGGCGGGCACCTCGACGCGGCCACGGACCTTGCCGTTGACCTGCACCGGATAGGTCACCGTGTCGGCCACCAGCAGCGCCGGGTCGGCGGTCGGGAAGTCCGCATACGTCAGCGAGGTGTCGTGGCCCAGCTTGCGCCACAGTTCCTCGGCCAGGTGCGGGGCGAACGGGGCCACCATCAGCACCAGCGGCTCGGCCACCTCGCGTGGCGTCGCCGACAGCCCGGTCAGCCCGTTGGTCAGCTGGATCAGCTTGGCGATCGCCGTGTTGAACCGGATGCCGTCCATGTCGCCACGGACCCCGTCGATCACCCTGTGCAGCAGCCGGCGGGTCGCCTCGTCGGCCGGGTCCTCGGTGATCCGCAGGGCGCCGGTCTGCTCGTCGACGACGGCCCGCCAGACCCGCTGCAGGAACCGGTACGAGCCGACCACCGCCCGGGTCTCCCAGGGTCGGGACACCTCCAGCGGGCCCATCGACATCTCGTACACCCGGAAGGTGTCGGCGCCGTACGCGGCGCACATGTCGTCGGGGGTCACCACGTTCTTCAGCGACTTGCCCATCTTGCCGTACTCGCGGTTGACCGCCAGGTCGCCCAGATAGTAGGCGCCGTCGCGCTCCATGACCTCCTCGGCCTGCACGTAGCTGCCGCGCGAGTCGGTGTACGCGTACGCCTGGATCATGCCCTGGTTGAACAGCTTGCGGAACGGCTCGAACGACGACACGTGACCCAGGTCGAACAGCACCTTGTGCCAGAACCGCGCGTACAGCAGGTGCAGCACGGCGTGCTCGGCGCCGCCGACGTACAGGTCGGTGCCGCCGCAGTCACCCTCGCGCTGCGGGCCCATCCAGTAGCGCTCGTTCTCCGCGTCGACGAACCGCCCGCTGTTCGTCGGGTCCAGGTAGCGCAGCTCGTACCAGCAGGAGCCGGCCCACTGCGGCATCACGTTGGTTTCCCGGGTGTAGCGCTTCGGCCCGTCACCCAGGTCCAGTTCGACCTCGACCCAGTCGCGCCGGCGCGACAGCGGGGTCTCGGGGTTGCTGTTCGCGTCGTCGGCGGCGAACGTCTTCGGGGAGAAGTCGTCCACCTCCGGCAGCTCGACCGGCAGCATCTCCTCCGGCAGGGCGATGGCCGCGCCGGTCTCGTCGTAGACGATCGGGAACGGCTCACCCCAGTAACGCTGGCGGGAGAACAGCCAGTCGCGCAGCCGGTAGGTCACCGCGCCGGTGCCGTGCCCGTTCGCCTCCAGCCAGGCGATGATCGCCGCCTTGGCGTCGGCGACCCCCAGGCCGTTCAGGTCCAGGCCGCGTTCGGGCGCGGCGCTGTTGATCGCCGGGCCGTCCCCGGTGTACGCCTTGCCGTCGAAGCCCTCCGCCGGCTGCACGGTACGCACGATGGGCAGCTCGAAGACCTCCGCGAACGCCCAGTCCCGTTCGTCCTGGGCCGGCACCGCCATGATCGCGCCGGTGCCGTAGCCGGCCAGCACGTAGTCGGCGATGAAGATCGGGATCTGCGCGCCGGTGACCGGGTTGGTGGCGTACGCGCCGATGAAGACGCCTGTCTTCTCCTTGGTGTCGGACTGCCGCTCGACGTCGGTCTTGGCCGCCGCCGCCTTCCGGTACGCCTCGACGGCGGCCCGGGGGTTGGCGTGCCCGCCGGTCCAGGCGTCCCTCGCGTCGTCCGGCCACGCGTGCGGAGTCAGCGCGTCGACCAGCTCGTGCTCGGGCGCCAGCACCATGTAGGTGGCGCCGAAGACGGTGTCCGGCCGGGTCGTGAACACCCGCACCGGCGCCTGCTCGGTCGGGAAGTCGATGTGGGCGCCGGTGGAGCGGCCGATCCAGTTGCGCTGCATCAGCTTGATCGGCTCGGGCCAGTCCAGGGTGTCCAGGTCGTCCAGCAGCCGGTCACCGTACGCGGTGATCCGCATCTTCCACTGCTTCAGGTTGCGCTTGAAGACCGGGAAGTTGCCCCGGTCGGAGCGACCGTCGGCGGTGACCTCCTCGTTGGCCAGCACGGTGCCCAGCCCGGGGCACCAGTTGACCGGGGCCTCGGAGACGTACGCCAGGCGGTGGTCGTCGACGACCTGGCGGCGCTCGGCGACGCTCAGCTCGGCCCAGGCGCGGCCGTCCGGGGTGGGTCGGTTACCGCCCTCGAACTCGGCGATCAGCTCGGCGATCGGGCGGGCCCGGCCGGCGTCGCCGTCGTACCAGGAGTTGAAGATCTGCAGGAAGATCCACTGGGTCCAGCGGTAGAAGTCGGTGTCGATGGTGGCCACCGAGCGGCGCTCGTCGTGTGCCAGCCCCAGCCGGCGCAGCTGCGTCTTGTACCGCTCGATGTTCGCCACGGTGGTGGTCCGGGGGTGGGTGCCGGTCTGCACCGCGTACTGCTCGGCGGGCAGGCCGAACGCGTCGAAGCCCATCGCGTGCAGCACGTTGCGGCCGGCCATCCGCTGGTAGCGGGCGTAGCAGTCGGTGCCGATGTAGCCCAGCGGGTGGCCGACGTGCAGGCCGGCACCGGACGGGTACGGGAACATGTCCAGCACGTACAGCTTCTCCGCGCCGGCCCGGGGGTGGGTCGGGTCGGCCAGCGGGCCGGTCGGGTTCGGTGCGTGGAAGGTGCCCTCGCGCGCCCAGGTGTCCTGCCAACGGATCTCGATCTCGTCGGCCAGGGCCGCGGTGTACCGGAACGGGGGAATGTCGCCCGCCGGTGCGGCTGCCTCACTCATCGTCTCTCCTCGCTTCGCTTCGCTTCGTCTCGGCGGCGCCGGGCCGGGCCGGCGGCGGGCACAAAAATGCCCCTCGCACAGGAGGGGCCGCCGTGCTGTCGCGCCTTCAGCGCATCAGCACGGCCCGGTAAGAAGCAGGAAGACTCCGGCCATGTTCGGCAGTGTACCGCGTCGGCGGCCCGCCCCGCCGGCCGCAGGGGTACGCCGGGCCGGGTCCCCCGAGGTGGCGAATATCGGGGCGTAACCGACGGACTACCTGCGGGGGTCGGCGATAACGACAAACATGGTTAGCCTGAGAGGCTAGTGAGAATCCTGCGGCAAACGAGGCTCGACGTCGCGAACCCAACGGCGGGTCCAGGTGCTCTCTACAGAGCTGCCGTGACGGCGACGAGGAGGAGGCCCGTGACACAACAGACCTGGGACGAGGTTGGCGGCCTACTGCCGCACGACGAGTTCCGCGCCGCCAGCGAGGCCATCGTGGCCAACATCGAGCAGGTCATCGAGGGTAAGACCGCCACCGTGCGGCTCGCCCTGGCCGTGTTGCTCGCCGAGGGTCACCTCCTGATCGAAGACGTTCCCGGTGTCGGCAAGACCAAGCTGGCCAAGGCCCTCGCGCGGTCCATCGACTGCACGGTACGACGGATCCAGTTCACCCCCGACCTGCTGCCCAGCGACGTCACCGGGGTCAGCGTCTACAACCAGGAGACGCACGACTTCGAGTTCCGCCCGGGTGCCGTCTTCGCCAACCTGGTGGTCGGCGACGAGATCAACCGGGCCTCGCCGAAGACCCAGTCGGCGCTGCTGGAGTGCATGGAGGAGCGTCAGGTCACCGTCGACGGGGTGACGTACCAGCTCCAGACCCCGTTCATGGTCATCGCCACCCAGAACCCGATCGAGATGGAGGGGACCTACCCGCTGCCCGAGGCGCAGCGCGACAGGTTCACCGCCCGCATCGCGATGGGCTACCCGGACGCCAACGCCGAGCTGGCCATGCTCGACGGCCACGGTGCCACCGACCCGCTGAACGAGCTGCGCGCGGTCTCCGACGCGGACATCGTCCGGCAGCTCATCGCCACCGTCCGGCAGGTGCACGTCGCGGACGCGGTCAAGCAGTACGCGATCGACCTGGTCACCGCCACCCGCGAGGCCCCCGACCTGCGGCTCGGCGCCTCCCCCCGAGCCACCCTGCAGCTACTGCGCACCGCCCGCGCGGTCGCCGCCCTGGAGGGCCGCGACTACGTCCTCCCCGACGACCTCCAGGCCCTGGCGGTGCCGGTGCTCGCCCACCGGATCATCCCGACCGCCGACGCGCAGCTCGCCCGGCGCACCACCGACGCGATCGTCTCGGAGCTGGTGCACCGCCTGCCGCTGCCGCACGACCGGCAGCGCAACCAGTACGACACCCGGCCCGCTTCCGGCAACGGCCGCGCGCCCTACGAGCCGCGGAGGCCATGACGTGCGTGCCGGGCTGCGCGGGCTGACCACCCGCGGGCGCTCCTTCCTCGCCGCCGCGGTCGCGGCGGCGCTCTCGTCCGGCATCCTCGGCGAGAAGGACCTGCTCCGGGTGGCGGTGCTGTTGGCCGTCCTGCCGTTGCTGGCCGCGGCCTACGTCGGGCGCAGCCGTTACAAGCTGGCCTGCAACCGGTCCCTGGACCCGCACCGGGTTCCGGTCGGCGCCAACTCCCGCGTGGTGCTGCGTCTACAAAACCTGTCCCGGCTACCGACCGGCACCCTCCTGCTGGAGGACCGGTTGCCCTACGCGCTGGGCAGCCGGCCCCGGGTGGTGCTGGAGCGGCTCGGCGCGCACCAGGCCAGTTCCGTGGCGTACACCGTGCGGGCCGACGTGCGAGGCCGGTACGACGTGGGTCCGCTCGTGGTCCGGATAACCGACCCGTTCGGTCTCTGCGAGCTCACCCGCTCCTTCCCCAGCACCGACCACCTGACGGTCATCCCGCAGGTCGCTCCCCTGCCGTCGGTCCGGCTCCCCGGGGAGTACGCGGGCAGCGGCGACAGCCGGGCCCGGTCGGTGGCGGTGCACGGCGAGGACGACGCGGCGACCCGGGAGTACCGGCGCGGCGACGACCTGCGCCGGGTGCACTGGAAGTCCACCGCGCGCACCGGCGAGCTGATGGTGCGCCGCGAAGAGCAGCCGTGGGAGAGCCGCGCGACAGTCGTCCTGGACACCCGGGCGTACGGCCACCGCGGCGAGGGGCCGACCGCCAGTTTCGAGTGGGCCGTCTCCGCCGCCGCGAGCGTCGCCGTCCACCTCCGCCAGGCCGGCTACAAGCTGCGCCTGGTCAGCGGCTCGGGCGTCGACGTGGATGCGTCGGAGGCCGGCGGTGACGGGGCGTTGCTCGATCACCTCGCGGAGGTGCGCCTGGATCAGCGCGCCGACGTGGCAGGTCTCGTGCAGCGGGTCCGCCAGCGCGCCGACGGCGGGTTGATCATCGGGCTGTTCGGCACGGTGAGCGTGGCCGAGGCCGAGCTGCTGGCCGGGCTGCGGGGCAACGGCGCCACCTGCATCGGTTTCCTCCTGAACAGCTCCACCTGGCTCAGCCTGCCGGAGAAGGCCCGGGCCGAGGCCGAACACGCGCACGCTGCCGCCGTCCTCGCCATGTTGCAGAGTGGCTGGCGCGTCGTCGGCGTCGACCACGGCGCCCGACTGCCGGCGCTGTGGCCGCAGACCGGCCGGGGCTCCCAGGGCTTCGCCCTGCGCGCCGCGCTGGCGGAGACGGTCGCCGGCGGCGTGCGATGAACGGAAGGGTCCCCTCATGATCGCCAGTCGGAACATCGGCCTGGTGGCGGCCACGGCCACGCTGCTGGCCGCCGCGCCGCTGTCGGCCATCTTCCAGAGCTGGACGTGGCTCGTCCAGTCGGTCATCGCGGTCGCCGTGGTGGCCGGGGCGGCCGCGCTGACCAGGCTCGTCCGGGCACCACTGTGGGGTCAGGTGCTGGGCATGCTGGCCGGGTTGGTCCTCGCCCTGACCTGGTTGTTCCCCAGCAACCAGGAACTGTTCACCGTCCTGCCCACGCCGGGCACGTTCGCGCACTTCAACGACCTGCTCAGCGGCTCCATGCAGGACATGCGCTCGTACGGGGTCGAGGTCCCGGACACCGACCCGCTGCTGTTCATCGCCGTACTCGGCGTCGGCGCGGTCGCCGTACTCGTGGATGTCCTCGCGGTGGGGCTGCGCCGGCCCGCGCTGGCGGGGCTGCCGATGCTCGCCATCTACTCGGTGCCGGTCGCCGTCTATGTGAACAGCGTCCCCGCGACGCCGTTCGTGGTGGGCGCCGCCGGTTACCTCTGGCTGCTGGTCACCGACAACGTCGACCGGGTCCGCAGGTTCGGGCGCCGGTTCACCGGTGACGGCCGCGACGTCGACGTGTGGGAGGCCTCGCCGCTGGCGTCGGCCGGCCGTCGGCTCGCGGTGATCGGGGTGGTGCTGGCCGTGGCGCTGCCGTTGGCGGTGCCCGGCATGAGCGGCGGGCTCCTCGACTCCCTCAGCCGAGGTCCGGGCAACGGCACCGGCAACGGGCCCGGTTCGGGCGGCACCTCGGGTCGGATCGACCTGTTCGCCTCGCTCGCCGGTCAGCTCAACCAGTCCCAGGTGGCCGAGCTGGTAAAGGTCACCACATCCGAACCCGACCCGTTCTACCTGCGCTACGCGGTCGCCGACGAGCTGCGCCCGACCGGTTTCCAGGCACGCAACCCGGCCGGCCGAGCGGTCAACCGGGACCTGCCCAACCCGGCCGAGCGGGCCCGCCCCGGTGTGCAGCACACCACCTACCGGGCGACCGTCGAGGTCACCAAGAGCCTGAGCATGTCGCTCATGCCGGTGTACGCCGAGCCGATCCGCGCCGAGGACCTCAGCGGCAACTGGCTCTACGACCCCAACCAGCAGGTCGTCTTCTCCAACCGGGAAAACTCCCGGGGCCGGAAGTACTCCTTCGACTACGTCCGCTCGACGTACACGCCGACGACGCTGCGGGCCACCCAATCGCTGCCGACCGACCACCCGTTACGACGGCAGATGACCGCCACCCCTGGGCCGGTGCCCGAGGTGGAGGAGCTGGTCAAGGGACTGATCCAGGACAAGCGCACCGACTACGACCGGGTGTTGGCGATCTACAAGCACTTCTCGGCGGACAACGGGTTCAGCTACCGGTTGAGCACCGAGAGCGGCAGCAGCGGGCAGGACATCGTCAACTTCCTCACCAACAAGGTCGGCTACTGCCAGCAGTACGCCGCCGCGATGGCGTGGCTGGTCCGTTCGGCGGGCATCCCGGCGCGGGTGGCGTTCGGGTTCACCAACGGCAGCAAGCGCGACGGTGACACGTTCACGCTGACAAACCTCAACCTGCACGCCTGGACCGAGGTCTACTTCAACGAGGTCGGTTGGGTGCCGTTCGACGCCACCCCGACGTACGGGGTGCCGGGGTCCACCCGCTCGGCCTGGGCACCGGACACGGACGCGCCGGAACCGACCACACCGGGCACCGGCGTCACGGACACCCCGACGGGCCCCGAGGCGTCGGCCGGTCCGGCCGGTCCGGACAACGCCGACCGGGACGTCGACGACGGGCTGTCCCTGGGCGGCACCACGCCGGCCGAGCAGCCACCGGTCTGGCCCTGGTGGACGGCGGGCCTGCTGGCCCTGCTGGCGCTGCTCGCCATTCCCGCGCTGCGCCGGCTGGCGCTGCGCCGCCGACGGGGTGGCCAGCCGGCGAGCGCCGCGGTGGCCCCCACGGCGGCCGTCGGCGACGGTGTCGATCCGGGGGCGCGGGTGGTGGTGGTCGGCGTGGACGCCGACCGGGCCCGCGCTGACGCACACGCCGCCTGGGCGGAACTGCTCGACACCATGGTGGACTTCCGGGTCCCGGTCGACCTGACCGAGACGCCCCGGGCGACCGCGGACCGGCTGGTCCGGGACACCCTCGGCGACGACACGGCCGCGACCGGGTCGGCGCGACTGCTCGGCCAGGCGGAGGAGCGGGCCCGTTACGCACGGGACCCGCTCACCGGTGAGCGGTTGCCGCCTGCGCTGCGCGCGGTCCGCGGGGCGCTCGCCGCACGGGCCGACCGCCGCACCCGCCTGGTCGCCGCCGTGTTGCCGCCGTCGGTGCTGCTGCGGTGGCGGACCTCCATGGCGGACGCGTCCGGCCGGATGGTGGCGCTGACCGGGCGAGCCCGGTACCGGTTGCTGCGCTGGAACCCTCGACGGCTGTTGGCGGACCGAGCGGCCCGCTGACCTGGGCCGGCTGAGCGACGCCCGTTCGGAGCCGGGGTGGCGGTTACCAACCGCCACCCCGCCCGAGAGCCCGCACCGCCCCGCCCCGCCGCGCACCGCCCGGCCCCGCTCGAACCGCCACCCCGCCGGACACAGCCCGGCCCACCCCGCCGCTCGATACGACGGGCGGCCCCGCCCGAGCCGACGACGGGCGGCCCCACCCGAGCCGACAGTCCGCCCCGCCCGGCGGCCGGGCCCACCACATCAGGCGTGCCGCCGCCTCCGGGTCCCTCACCGCATCCGGGTCCCCGCCGACTCCTCGATCAGGTGATGAAAAGTAGGTCTGGCGAGCCTCTGGGCCCTACTTTTCATCACCTGATCAAGGCCAGGCAGATCCCGACGCTTGAGCAAGGCCAGGCAGATCCCGACGCTTGAGCAAGGCCAGGCAGATCCCGACGCTTGAGCAAGGCCAGGCAGATCCCGACGCTTGGGCAAGCCACGCGGGTTCTGACGCATGAGCGGGGCGCTGCGCTTGAGTAAGGCCACGCGGGTTCGAGGCACGCGCGAGGCGCTGCGGGCAGCGGTGGAGAAGGGCGCGCGGATATGACGGAGGTCGCCGGGGCTCTGCCCGGCGACCCGCTCGTCGCGGCGTTCGGCCCGCCTCAGCGGCGGGACCGACTCAGCGGTGCCCCTCCGGGCGCTGCCGCCACCTGTCCTCCATGCGGTCCAGGATCGACGACCGGCGACCGGACCGGCCACCGCGGGGACGACGACGACTTGTCGTGCCGCCCACCACGTGCAGGTCGGGTGACTGCGCTCGCCGGTGCGACTGCACCGCATACGCGGCCGAGGCCAGCATGACGACAAAGCCCGCCACCGCCAGCGGTGGAGTCTTGATCACCGCCCCGTAGACCAGTAGAGCCAGGCCAGCGATGATGACGCCGGCGGCGACGAGCAGGCGACGCCGCGCATGGAAGCGCGGATCGCTGGCGCGCACGGCCGAGGCGAATTTGGGGTCCTCGGCAAGCGACCGCTCGATCTGCTCGAACAGCCGCTGCTCGTGCTCCGAGAGCGGCACGGCACTCCTCCCCGGTCACGTTGGTCGGGCCCACTCGGGCCGACAGACCGTGGCAGCCATCCGGCTGCTTACCCGCAAGTCTACGAGGGGGCTCGCGCGTCGGAAAGCGGGACGACCTACGGGTGGGGTGGATTTTCCTTCCGGTGAGCGTCACGGTCGCCCATCAGACTGGCCGGACCTATGACGGACCGCCCGAATCGGGCAGCGGCGGCGTCGGCGGCAGCTTCCGCTTCCCGCCAACCGCGCTCGGGCGCGCCGAGGGTGAGCTGCCGGGGCGCGCCCCGCGCCGCGGCGAGCCCCTCCACCCGGACACCGACGAGCCGGATCCGCTCGCCCGGGTCCAGTGCGGTGTAGAGCGCCCAGACCGTGTCGAACATCTCGCGGGCGGTGTCGGTGGGCACGTCGAGGGTGCGGGAACGGCTGACGGTCCGGAAGTCGGCCAACCGCACCTTCAGGGCGACGGTGCGCCCGACCTGCCCGGAGCCGCGTAACCGGACGCCGACCTTGGCGCTGAGCGCGAGCAACGCGCGGCGGATCTCCAGTGGGTCGGCCACGTCGACGTCGAAGGTCACCTCGGCGCCGATCGACTTGTCGACGTGCTCCGGGGTGACCCGGCGTGCGTCGCGTCCCCAGGCCAGCTCGTGCAGGTGGGCCGCCGACGCCGCGCCGACCGCCTTGCGGAGCATGCCCAGCGGGGCCTCGGCGAGGTCGCCGACGGTGGTCAGGCCCAGCCTGCGCAGCGACTCGGCGGCGCGCTCCCCCACCCCCCAGAGAGCGTCCACGGGCAGCGGGTGCAGGAAGTCGAGCACCTGCCCCGAGGGCACCACCAGCAGGCCGTCGGGCTTGGCCCGGGTGGAGCCGAGCTTGGCCACGAACTTGCTCGGCGCCACCCCGACCGAACAGGTGAGCGCCTGCTCCTCGGCGACCCGCCGGCGGATCCGCCGGGCGATGGCGGCCGGGGAGCCGAAGAGCCGGCGGGCGCCGCTCACGTCGAGGAACGCCTCGTCGAGGGAGAGCGGCTCGACGAGCGGGGTGACGTCCCGGAAGATCTGCATCACCGCCCGGGAGGCGGCCGTGTAGGCGCTGAACTCCGGTGGCAGGTAGACCGCGTGCGGGCAGCGCGCCCGAGCCTGGCTGGTCGGCATCGCGCTGCGGACGCCGTAACGGCGGGCCTCGTAGCTGGCCGAGCTGACCACCCCGCGCGGCCCCACACCGCCGACGATGACCGGCCGGCCGCGCAGCTCCGGGCGGCGGCGCACCTCGACGGCGGCGAAGAAGGCGTCCATGTCGACGTGCAGGATCGGGCTGCCGGAATCGTCGGCATCCGGCCCGAAGCGCGGATCCCCGCCCCGGGGCAACGACTGACTGCGGCCCATCCCGGCAGGTTAACCCGGAGGTACGACACCACCAGCCGCCGGCGGGCCGGACCATACCCCGGCAGGTTAACCCGGAGGTACGACACCACCAGCCGCCGGCGGGCCGGACCGTACGCCGGTCAGCCGCGGACGACCAGCAGCGGCACGGTCAGCTCGGCGGCGGTGTCCGACCCGTGGTACGCCACCAGCTTCGACGCCATCGGCCGCTCGGTGCGGCTGGCCATGACCGCGTAGGTGTCGTTGCAGGTCACCACCACGTCGCCGATCCGGGCGAGGTGTTCCTCGGGCACCGGCCCGAACCAGCCGGTAGCCACCACCTCGTCGCGGGTCTGTACCCGCGCGGCGTCGCCGAGCACCGCCGACCAGGCGGCCACCACGTCGTCGAGCGCGCCCGGCGCGACGTGCAGATACCGCACCCGGGCCTCACCGGCGACCACCCGGATCCCGTCACGCAGCCGGGGGTCGGTGTCCAGGTCGAAGCGGTGCGCGGCGGGAATGTCGAGCTGGCCGTGGTCGGCGGTCACCAGCAGCGCCGCGTCCGGCGGGAGTCCGTCGACAAGTCGGGCGACAAGCGCGTCCACCTCGGTGGCGGCGACCCGCCAGGGCGCCGAGTCGACGCCGCTGAGGTGGCCGTGCCGGTCCAGGTCGGCGTGGTAACCGGAGACCAGCGTCGGCCCGACGCCTGCGGCCAGCGCGGCAAGCATGGCGGCGGCCACCGCGTCCCCGCCGGCGGCGCCCCGGAAGTCGCCACCCCGGTTGGCGGCCAGGGTCAGCCCGCTGCCGCCGAACTCGGGCCGACTCACCACCGTCGTCGTCACGCCGGCGGCGCGGGCGCGCTCCAACTGGGTGGTCACCGGCTGCCAGCTCAGCGGCGACGGATCTCCGGCCCAGTCGGTGTGGGTGAGCACCCGGTCGGTGCCGGGCACCCGCACGGTGAAGCCGAGCACCCCGTGCGCGCCGGGCGGCACGCCGGTGCCCAGCGACACCAGGCTGGTCGGGGTGGTGGACGGGAAACCGGCGAGGAGCGGCCGGCCCGCCGTCGCGGCGAGTCCGGCGAGCGTCGGCGCGTACGGGGCGGCGGTCGGCAGCTGGTACCAGCCGAGCCCGTCGACGAGCAGCACGGCGATCCGGCGTACCCCGGCCAGCGTGGGGGCCAACCCGAGCGGGTCGGCCGCGCCGGGCACGCCCAGCACGGCGAGCGCGCTGGGCAGCACGTCGGCGAGACGGCCGCCGCCGTGGTCCGGCCCGAGGACCGCCAGCGGCGCCGGCGTGCCGTCCGCTTCGGCGATCATGCGGGGCGGCGGGCGAACAGGTGCAGTTGGGCGGCCAGATCCCGGTACGGCGGTTGGGCGGCCAACGCGCGTTCCAGCTCGACCACCGCGGCGGACTGCCCGTCGGCGACCGCGGCCGGCAGCAGGTCGGCCAGCACACGTACCCCGTGGATCTCCTCGACGACCAGCCCGGCGGCGCCGAGCAGCGCGGCGGCGCCGGGGGCGTCGTAACGCCGGCGCAGCGTGTCGCGCGGCCCGGCGGTGCCGGCCGGATCGGCGGCCAGGGCGGTCGCCACGTCCAGGTGCCCGTTCATCGCCCGGCCCAGCACGGCGGCGGCCCGGCCGGCCACCAGGACACTTGCCGCGCCGCCGGGACGCAGCGCGGTGGCCAGCGCGGACACCACGGGCGTCGGGTCGTCGACCACCTCCAGCACGGCGTGGCAGAGCACCAGGTCGACGCCGGCCGGCTCGACCAGCCCGGCGAGAGCGTCACCGTCGCCCTGCACGGCGGCGATCCGGTCGGCCACCCCGGCCTCGGCGGCCCGACGGGTGAGCGCCGCGAGGGCGTCGGGGCTGGCGTCGACAACTGTGACCCGGTGTCCGGCGCGGGCCAGCGGGACGGCGAAACCGCCGGTGCCGCCGCCCACGTCGAGCACTGTCAGCTCGGCGTCGCCGCGCCGGTCCAGCTCGGCGCGGAGCACCGACCAGATCACGGCGGTACGGGGTGTCAGCGGCGGCCCGGCGAACCGGCCTCGGGTCTGCTCCACCCGGTCGAGCCTAGTGGGTCAGGAGTCGGTGCCCTCGGCCTCGTCCTCGGCCCGGGACCGGCGCTCGTTGGCCACCGGCCCGTTTGTCACCTCGTACTCGCGGGGGTCGGCGAGGTGCGCCGGCACCCAGCCGGTGCCCAGCCGGGTCCGCCGGGCGTTGGCGATTCCACCGGTGTACGCGTGATTTCCCGTCACTGTCGTTCTCCCTCACGGATCGCGGGCCGCTCTGCCCGCTCAGGACGAGTCTCCCGCTCGACGGCGCGGGAAACCGTAATGTGGATCACTGAATCAGCGGAAATCACGGGAGGCGGGGCTGACCGGTGGCTCGATGGCGTCCAGTCGGTCGGCGACCAGGTTTGTCACCCCCTCGTGGCGCTGCAACCGCCCCCGGACCACGAGCGCGGCGCTGGTCCGGGCCACCCGCCGGTAGCGCTGCCACAACCCCGGCGAGCAGGTGACGTTGAGCATTCCCGTCTCGTCCTCCAGGTTGAGGAAGGTGACCCCGCCCGCGGTCGCCGGACGTTGCCGGTGGGTGACGATGCCGCCGACCCGGATCCGTTGCCCCGGCTCCACCCGGCCCAGCCGGGCGATCGGCACCGCGCCGAGCACGTCGAGCTGACCCCTGATGAACCGGGCCGGATGGCTCTCCGGGGACAGCCCGGTGGCCCACACGTCGGCGACCAGCCGGTCCACCGCCTCCATCCCGGGCAACGTGGGCGCCGCCGCGCCGGTCACCGTGCCGGGCAGCCGGCCCGGCCGGTCCTGGGCCGCCGCGCCGGCGGCCCAGAGCGCCTCCCGCCGGGTCAGCCCGAAACAGGCGAAGGCGTCCGCGGTGGCAAGCGCCTCCAGCTGCGCCGCGGTGAGACCGACCCGCCGGGCCAGATCCGGCATGTCCCGGTACGGCCCACCGGCGTCCCGCTCCGCCACGATCCGCTCGGCCACGTCGGCGCCGAGGGTCCGTACGCTGGACAGGCCGAGCCGGACGGCCGGGCCGCCCAGCCCCCAGGCGTGTGGCGGCTCCCCCGGCCCACTGCCCCACCGGGTGTCCGGGGTGGACTCCAGCACCGCCGCGGCACCGCTGGCGTTGATGTCCGGGCGACGGACCTCCACCCCGTGCCGGCGGGCGTCGTCGACGAGGGTCTGCGGGGAGTAGAAGCCCATCGGCTGGGCGTTGAGCAGCGCGGCCAGGAACGGCGCCGGGTGGTAGCGCTTGAGCCAGGAGCTGGCGTAGACCAGGTAGGCGAAGCTCATCGCGTGGCTCTCCGGGAAGCCGTAGCTGGCGAACGCGGTGAGCTTGCGGTAGACGTCGTCGGCCAGCTCGCCGGTGATGCCCCGCTCGGCCATCCCGGCGTAGAGCCGGTCGGCGATGCGGGTCATCCGCTCGACCGACCGTTTGGCGCCCATCGCCCGGCGCAACTGGTCGGCCTCGGCCGCGTCGAAGCCGGCCAGGTCGATGGCGAGCTGCATCAGCTGTTCCTGGAACAGCGGCACACCGAGGGTCTTCTCCAGGGCGTTGCGCATCAGCGGGTGCGCGAACGTCACCGGCTCCTGGCCGTTCTTGCGCCTGATGAACGGGTGCACCGAACCGCCCTGGATCGGGCCGGGGCGGATCAGGGCCACCTCGACCACCAGGTCGTAGAACTCGCGGGGCTTGAGCCGGGGCAGGGTGGCCATCTGGGCGCGGCTCTCCACCTGGAACACCCCGACCGAGTCGGCCCGGCAGAGCATGTCGTAGACCTCCGGGTCGTCCAGGGTCATGTCACCCAGGTCGAGGCTCTCGCCGATCATGTCGTAGCCGTAGTGCAGGGCGGAGAGCATGCCGAGCCCGAGCAGGTCGAACTTCACCAGGCCGACCGCGGCGCAGTCGTCCTTGTCCCACTGCAGGACGCTGCGGCCGGGCATCCGCCCCCACTCCACCGGGCAGACCTCGATCACCGGCCGGTCGCAGATCACCATGCCGCCGGAGTGGATGCCCAGGTGCCGGGGGAACGTCTGCAACTCGTTGGCGTACTCCACCACCTGCTCGGGGATGTTCTCGACGTCGACCGTGGCCACCGAGCCCCACCTGTCGATCTGCTTGCTCCAGGCGTCCTGCTGCCCGGGTGAGAAGCCGAACGCCTTGGCCACGTCCCGCACCGCCGACCGGGGCCGGTAGGAGATGACGTTGGCGACCTGGGCGGCGTGTTCCCGGCCGTAGCGGGTGTAGACGTGCTGGATCACCTCCTCCCGACGGTCGGACTCGATGTCCACGTCGATGTCCGGTGGGCCGTCCCGCTCCGGGGCGAGGAAACGCTCGAAGAGCAGCCGGTGCCGGACCGCGTCCACATTCGTGATCCGCAGCGCGTAGCAGACCGCCGAGTTGGCCGCCGACCCCCGACCCTGGCAGTAGATGTCCTGGTCCCGGCAGAACGTGACGATGTCGTAGACCACCAGGAAGTAGCCGGGGAAGCCCAGCTCCTCGATCATGTTGAGCTCGTGGTCGAGCTGCGCGTACGCCGCCGGGTGCGCCTGCGGCGGCCCGTAGCGTTCGTGCGCGCCGTCGGCGGTCAGCTTGCGCAGCCAGCTCATCTCGGTGTGCCCCGGAGGCACCGGGTACGCCGGCAACTGCGGCGCGACAAGTTGCAGGTCGAAGGCCAACTCGGCGCCGAACTCGGCGGCCCGCGCCACCGCACCCGGGTACGCGGCGAACCGGGCCGCCATCTCCGCGCCACTGCGCAGGTGGGCGGTGGCCGCCGCGGGCAGCCAGCCGTCGATCTCGTCCAGGCTGCGCCGCGCTCGCACCGCGGCGACGGTGGTGGCCAGCCGACGCCGGCCGGGGCTGGCGTAGTGCACGTTGTTGCTGGCCACCGTCGGCAGCCCGGCCGCGGCGGCCAGCTCGGCGAGCGCGTCGTTGCGGTCGGCGTCGATCGGATGACCGTGGTCGGTCAGCTCCACCGCCACCGTCTCCGCGCCGAAGAGCGCGGTCAGCCGGTCCAACTCGCGGGCCGCCGCGTCCACGCCCTCGGTGAGCAGCGCCCCCGGCACGTGTCCCTTGCGGCAGCCGGTCAACACCAGCACGTGGTCGCGCAGCTCGGCGGCGACCTGCTCCAGCTCCCCGTAGACCGGGCGGCCCTTCTCCCCGCCGCGGAGCTGGGCGCGGGCGATGGTGGTGGCCAGCCGGGCGTACCCCTCGTGGCCGTGCGCGAGCACCAGCAGGTGCGCGCCGTGCGGGTCGGGTTCGCCGTTCTGCGGGCCGGGCAGTCCGAGGGACAGCTCCGCGCCGAAGATGGTCGGCAGGCCCAGCGTACGAGCCGCCTCGGCGAAGCGGACCACCCCGTAGAAGCCGTCGTGGTCGGTGACGGCGAGCGCGGTGAGCCCCAGCCGGGCCGCCTCCTCGGCCAGCTCCTCCGGGTGGCTGGCGCCGTCGAGGAAGCTGAAGTTGGTGTGCGCGTGCAGCTCGGCGTAGGGCACCACGCCGTCCGGGCGGGTCAGCTCCGGTGGCTGGTACTGCTCGCGGCGGCGACTCCAGGCCGGGGAGTCGCCACCGTCGGCGTCCACGGCGAGCGGGTCCACCACGTGCAGGTGCCGCTCCTCGCGCGACCGCCCGCCGCCGGAACCGCCCGACCTGCCATCGGTCCGCCCGGAGAGCACCCGCTCCAACTCCGACCAGGGCATCTTCGGGTTGTGGAAGCTCATCGAGCACCCGCCCCCGACCTGGGAAGCAGCGGCTCAGTCATAGATCGCCTCCACCAGCCACTGCCCGGCCTCGACGGCCAGCAGCAGGGCGGCACCGTCGGCCAGGCTGACCTGGAACCGGGCCCGGCGGCGGGCCTCGACCGGCGCCCACCACCGCTCGTCCACCGGCCACGGCCCGGCCCAGCCCACGATCTCCGCCGGCCGGCCGTTGCCGACCACCAGCCGAGCCGGTGGGGCGCTCACCGCCAACCGCGCGCTGATCACCACCGGCTCGCCGGCGGCGTCGTGCACAGTCGCCGCGAGCGGACTGGGCAGCACCACCGCCGGCGCGGGCGCCGGCAGCCGGCCGGGCCACGGCGGGGCCCCGCCTCCACCCCGGCCGGTGGCCGGGTCGGCGCCGGCAGCGGTCGGCGGGCCGGGACGGGCGGGGACGCGTTCGTCGCCCCACGGCACCAGTCGCACCTGGTCGGCCGGGGAGCGACCACCGCCGAGCACCGCGGTGACCACCGCCTCCGGGCCGAGGATGCCCTGCACGCGGCTCAACGCCCGGTGTGCCCGTTCCCGCTCCGCACCGGCCTCGCCCCACAGGCCGACCTGCAGACCGGCCTGGGCGATCACCCCGTCCGGGACCAGCCGCAACCGGATGATGCCGGCCGTCGGCCGGGCCGGTCGGGCGCCGGTACGGCCGTTGCTGCCGGAGAGCCAACCGTCGAGCTGCCAGCGCACCCGGTCGGCGATGGCCGTGGCGGTGAGCAGGCCATCGTGCCGCCAGACCCGGTGCAGCTCCTGACCGTGCTCGGTGACCGCCTCGATGCCGAGCCGGGTGCAGGCCAGCCCGTGCCCGGCCAGCCCCTCGTGCAACTGCTCGGCCAACGCGCGGGCCGCGAACGCCGCCGCGTCGACCCGGTCGATCGGCTCGTCGTACCCGGCGGTCACCGTCAGGTCGGCCGGTGGCTGCCGGACGGCGAGCGGGCGGTGGTCGCGCCCGGCCGCGAGCCGGTGGGCCAACGCCCCGTCGAACCCGAACCGGGCCAACACGTCGCCGGCCGGCAACGCGGCGAATTCGCCGAGGGTACGCACCCCCAGCCGGCGCAGCAGGTCGGCCAACGCCGACCGGCCGAGCGCCTCGACCGGCAACCCGGCCAGGAACTCCGGTGTCCCGCCCGGTGCCACCACCCGGCCGGCGCGGGCGGCCAACCCGGCCGCGAACACCCCGTCGGCGATGCCGACCTGGCTCTCCACCAGGCACGACTGGGCGACGTGCTCGATGATCCGCTCGGCGGCCGCCTCCTCGCCGCCGAGGTAACGGCCCGGCCCCCGGGCGGCCACCGCGCAGGCGCCCGGACGGACCACCTCCACTCCGGCGACCAACTCCTCCACCGCGGCGACCACCGGCTCGAACGCCCGGGCGTCCCGGCCCGGGTCGTGTTCCACGACTGTGAGTTGCGGGCAACGACCCTGCGCCTCCCGCTTGCGCAGACCTCGGCGGACCCCCTCGGCGCGGGCCCGCTCGGAGCAGGCGACCACCCGGTTGGCGTGCAGCACGGCGACCGGGCCGGTCGCCGGCACCCCGTCGACGATCTCGGCGGCGAGCACCGGCCAGTCCGGGCACCACAACAGCAGGGTGCGGGGCGGAGAACCGGTCACCCCCGACCGACCAGGGCAAGCGGCGCGGCCGGTCGGCCCACGGTCGACGAGACCGTGCGGGGAATGACCCGGGTCAGCTCGTCACCCGGGAGCCAGACCTTGATCTCCTTGGGTCGGGCGGCCGCCCCGCGCCCGCGCGCCGAGACGGTGACCTCCCGGCGGCGCAGCCGCCCTCGGCCCTGCCCGAGCCCTTCCCACACCCCACGGACCACCTGCAGTGTCACGTCCGCGCCGTCCCACCGGCCGTACGGGACGAGCACGCTGCCGCGCTGCCGGGCCCGGGCGGCCAACCGGGTGGCGACCGAGGCGGAGACCGATGCCGGCACGGTGGTCACCACGACGTCCACCCCGTCGATCAGCGCGGCGATCACGGTGGCCCACTCCGGGCCGGGATTCGGCACCAGGGCCAACCGGTCCAGGGAGATGCCCAGCTCAGCGGCCGCACCCGCACCGAACGTCGGCACCCCGACCACCGCGCACCACGAGCCGGCCCGGGACGCCTCAGCGAGCAGGGCCAGCATCAGCGAGGTGCCGCCACTGCGCTGGGGCTGGCCGGCGGCGACCGCGATGGTGCTCCCCCGGCGCAGACCTCGATTGGGCAGCAGACCGGTCAGCTCGGGTGCCACCGGCAGCACACGGTGGCCACCGACCGGGTCGGGCGCGCTCGCCGGGCGCACCAGATCGGCAAGTGCGGCGGAACCGACCACCATGCGGCCCGCCATTGGACCAACCCCCCGTCGTTGCTGCTGTGGATCACATTCAGGACCGGCACGCCGTGCCACCGGCCGCCCGGCTCCCCCCGCGGGGCGGTCGGTGGCACGGCGGGATCAGGCGGCGAGGCCGTCCAGGGCCGGTTGGTGGGCCACGCCGAGCGCGGTCTCCACCACCGTGACGAACTGTTCGGCGGCGCGGAGCAGGTCGTCGGCCTCCCGGGCGCTGACCACCCGGGGGATGCCGGCCTCGGCGGCGGCGCGCTTGCTGGCTCCGGCGGCGAAGAATCGGGACCACTCGTCGAGCTCCGGAGCGACGGCGCAGAGGAGGACCCAGACGCTGGTGATCCGGTTGCGCCGACTCGGCGCGGGCCGGGCCCGGGCGGCGAGCAGGGCAGCCGCCGCACGCAGCGCCGCCAGGTGGGCAGCCGCGTAGCGCAGGCCGTCGGGTCGGGTCTGGCCGGCCTCGACCAGCCCGCGCCGAGCCAACGTGAGGAGTTGGGCGGGGGTGCGGTGCGGCAGCACGTGCGCCGGCACCGTCGGTGCCTGAGCCGGGTTGGTCGGCATGGGGTGTCTCCTCCACGTGGCCGGGCGTCGCCTCGGCGCGTTGGTGCCGCCGACGAGACGCCGAGGTCGGGTGGTGCGGAGGAAGACGCACCGGGTGTGGCCGGCCGGGTGTGGACGCTTCCCCACACCACACCCGGCCGGCGTACCGGCGGGTGCGTCGCCCGCTGCCCGGGGGTCGTGGGCGGCGGACGACGCTCCTGCCTGTCGGGACCAGGCTCGCGACTGCCCGGAAACCCAGGTGCGGCCCGCGGAGCCGCACCGGCCGGAGTTGGCGCCGCGAAACGCCGCACCCCGGCTGGTTGGAACGGGCGTTCGAGGCAATCGAACACTCGTTCTAACTGCTGCTGACAGTACACCTCCCCACCGACGAAAATGCAACGTGTGACGCGCCGGCCGTGCCGGCCGCTTGAACCGGCCCCCAGCGGACCGGGAAGAATGGCGGGATGCAGCCACACCCGAACGTACGGGCGGTGCAGGACGCGCTCACCGCCGCCGGCACGCTCGACGGCGCCGGTGAGCCCAGCACGATCCGCCTGCTGCCCGACGCGGTGCCCACCGCCGCAGCCGCCGCCGAGGCGCTCGACGTCGAGGTCGGCCAGATCGCCAACTCGTTGGTCTTCGACGCGGACGACGCGCCGCTGCTCGTGCTCACCTCCGGCGCGCACCGGGTGGACACCGCCAGCCTGGCCGCGTCGATCGGGGTCACCCGGCTGCGCCGGGCCAGCCCGGAGTTCGTCCGGGCGCACACCGGGCAGCCGATCGGCGGGGTCGCCCCGCTCGGGCACCCGCACCCGCTGCGCACACTTGTGGACACGGCGCTGGCGACGTACCCCGAGATCTGGGCGGCGGGCGGCGTACCGCAGGCGGTCTTCCCGACCACCTACGCCGAGTTGTTGCGGGTCACCTCCGGCAGCCCGGCCGAGGTGGCGTGAGCGAGCGGAGCGAGCGAACCGGCAAGCACAGCGGCGACGCGCTCGCGACGCCGCGAAGCGGTGGCGTGAGCGAGCGGAGCGAGCGAACCGGCAAGCACAGCGGCGTGAGCACTGCTCCGGAGCTGGTCACCCTGCACGTCTGGCGGACCTCCTCCGGCGCGCTGCCCCGGGCGCTGACCCGGATGGCGGTGGACCCGCGCCGGCTGCGGGCCCTCCCGGGCGTCCGGTTCGGCAAGCTGCTGGGCACCGGGACCGGCACCGGCTTCGGGCCCGGCGACGCCGACCTGACCCGGTGGGCGGCGCTGACCGTCTGGGACTCCCCCGCCGCGGCGGCCGGCTTCGACGACTCGC
This sequence comes from Micromonospora sp. NPDC049175, assembly GCF_043197345.1. Taxonomy (NCBI): domain Bacteria; kingdom Bacillati; phylum Actinomycetota; class Actinomycetes; order Micromonosporales; family Micromonosporaceae; genus Micromonospora; species Micromonospora sp. NPDC049175. Next base: position 1,168,823 of record NZ_JBICSY010000001.1, read on the forward strand.
CGGTCGGCCGCGCCTGGGCCCGCATCGCCCGCGCCCAGGCCCGGATCGACATGCGTCCGCTGACCAGCCGGGGCGAGTGGTCCGGCCGACGACCGTTCGGCGAGCCCACCGCCGGTCGGGTCACCGGCCCGGTGCTGGCGCTGACCCGGGCCCGGTTGCGGGTCCGTCGGGCGGCCACCTTCTGGCGGGCGATCCCTCCGGTGGCCGCCGCCCTGCGCGACGCGCCCGGCCTGCTGGCCCGGTTCGGGGTCGGGGAGGCACCGCTGGGTTGGCAGGGCACGGTGAGCGTGTGGCGCGACCCGACAGACCTGGTGGCGTTCGCGTACCGTCACCCGGAGCACCGGGCGGCGATCATGCGAACCCCCACCGCGGGCTGGTACGCCGAGGAACTGTTCGCCCGGTTCGAGGTGCGCGACGTGGTCGGCGACCGGACGGTGCTCGGGTGGGTCGCCGACGGTGGCCCCGAAACGGTGAAGGGTGGACGGGCATGAGGTTGGTGCGCTGGACGCCGGACGATCTCGTCCGGCGGCTGGACGACGTGGTGGCCGTCTACGGCGAGGCGATGGGATACCGCACCGACCTGCTGGAGGCCCGGCGCGGCTACATCGCCACCCACGTCCGCCGGCCGGGGTTCCGGGCGGTCGCCAGCCTGACCAGCGAGGGGCACCTCGCCGGCTTCGGCTACGGCTACCTGGGCGCCTCCGGTCAGTGGTGGCACGACCAGGTGCACCGGGCACTGGACGCCCCGACCCGCCAGCGCTGGCTCACCCACTGCTTCGAGGTGGTCGAGTTGCACGTCCGGCCACCGGCACAGGGACACGGCCTGGGCACCGGCCAACTGCGCGCGCTGCTCGGCATGGCCGAGGGCGACACCGTGCTGTTGTCCACCCCGGAGGCCGACGAGCAGACCTCGCGGGCCTGGCGGTTGTACCGGCGCTTCGGCTTCGTCGACGTGCTGCGCAACTTCCACTTCCCCGGTGACGAACGACCGTTCGGCGTACTCGGTCGGGATCTGCCGCTCGAGCCACCGGCGTCATGACCCGGCGGATCTCCTGGACACTGCTCGCCGTCCTGGTGCTCGCCCAGATCTGCTACCCGCTCACCACCGGCGCCACCAGGGCCGGGCTCACCGTGGCCACCGTCGTGCTCGGGTGGCTGCTCTCGGTGGGCCACGCGCTGCTCAGCCGGGGCCCGCGGGTCGCGGCGGCGCTGGTCGCGGTGGCCACCGGCGGCGGGTTCGCGATCGAGGCGCTCGGCGTGGCCACCGGTGTGCCGTTCGGCAGCTACGACTACTCCGGCGAGTTGGGTCCCAAGCTGGCCGGAGTGCCGCTGATCATTCCGCTGGCCTGGACCTGGATGGCCTGGCCGGCCTGGCTGGCGGCGGTCCGGCTGACCGGCGGCAGCGCGTCACGGGTCAGCGGCAGCGGCGCGGCGGCCGGTCTGTGGGTACGGCGGATCGCGCTGGCCACCGTGGGGCTGGCCGCCTGGGACCTCTTCCTCGACCCGCAGATGGTGGCCGAGGGCTACTGGCGGTGGCGCGACGCCACGCCGGCCCTGCCCGGCCTGGCCGGCATCCCGGTCAGCAACTACCTGGGCTGGCTGCTCTTCGCGGTGCTGCTGATGAGCGCGCTGCGTCCGCTGGCCGGGCCGAGCGCGGCGCACACCGATCGGCGGGACCACCCGATGATCGCGCTCTACCTGTGGACGTACTTCTCCAGCATCCTGGCCCACGCCGTCTTCCTCGACCTGCCCGCGTCGGCGCTCTGGGGGGCCGCCAGCATGGCGGTGACCGCCGTCCCGCTGGCGGTGACCCTGCTGCGGGCCCGCCGGGGCCGGGACACCCGCCGGGAGGACCACCAGCCGCACCGCCCCGGCGTCGACGCGACCCGATGACCGTCCTGCTCGCCCTGCTGGCCGCCGTCGCCGCGCTGACCGGGCACACCTGGCTCAACGCCGCCCGGTGGCTGCGCCGGCCCACCGACCGACCCGACGCCCTCGACGAGCCGGTCGCCGTCCTGCTGCCGCTGCGCGACGAGGCCACCCGGGTCACCGGATGCCTGCGCGCGCTGCTCGCCCAACGCGGTGTGCCGGGGCTGCGCGTCGTGGTCCTCGACGACGGGTCCACCGACGGCACCGCCGACGTGGTCCGCGCGGTGGCCGGCGACGACCCCCGCGTCACGCTGCTCACCGGGGTCGCCCCGCCGCCGGGCTGGCTGGGCAAGCCGCACGCGTGCTGGCAGTTGGCCACCCGGGCCGACCCGGACGCCACCGCGCTGGTCTTCGTCGACGCCGACGTGGTGCTCGCCCCGCACGCCGTCGCGGCGGCCGTCACCGAGTTGCGCGCCGCCCGCGTGACGCTGCTGTCGCCGTACCCCCGGATCGTGGTGGCGACGGCGGCCGACCGGCTGGTGCAGCCGCTGCTGCAGTGGCTCTGGTTGACGTTCCTGCCGCTGCGCGCGATGGAACGCTCGCGGCGGCCGTCGCTGGCCGCTGCGGGCGGGCAGTTCCTGGTGCTGGACCGGGCCGGCTACACCGCCGCCGGCGGGCACGCCGCGGTCGCCGACAAGATCCTGGAGGACGTCGAGCTGGCCCGGGCGGTCAAGCGCGCCGGTGGGCGGATCGCCCTGGCCGACGGCTCCCGGCTGGCCACCTGCCGGATGTACGACGACTGGCCGCAACTGCGCGACGGGTACTCGAAGTCGCTCTGGGCGTCGTTCGGGCACCCGGGCGCGGCGGCGGCGGTGGTGGCGGCGCTGTTGCTGCTCTACACCGCCCCGCCGCTCGTCGCGCTCGGGTTCGTCTCGACGGCTCCCCGGGTGTCAATGGTCGCGCTCATCGCATACCTGCTGGGTGTGGCCGGGCGGGTGCTCACCGCCCGCGCGACCGGAGGACGGTGGTGGCCCGACGCGCTCGCACACCCCGTGTCGGTCGTGGTCCTCGGTTGGTTGACCCTGCGGTCGTACCATCTGCGAAAGCGACGCCGCCTGACCTGGCGGGGCCGCCCGGTCAGCTAGGAGGGCGCGGCATGGCGCGGATCGTGGTCGTCGGCGCCGGGGTGGGTGGCCTCGCCACCGCCGCCCGGCTGGCCGCCACCGGGCACCAGGTGACCGTCTTCGAGGCCGCCGACACGGTCGGTGGCAAGCTCGGTAGGTACGCGCACGACACCCCGGCCGGGTCGTTCCACTTCGACACCGGGCCGAGCCTGCTCACCCTGCCCCAGGTCTTCCACGACCTGTTCGAGGCGACCGGGGCGAAGCTCGACGAATACCTGGACCTGGTCCCGTTGGACCCGATCGTCCGGCACGTCTTCGGAGACGGTGGCCCGACCCTGGACTCGTGCGCCGACCCGGTGGAGTTCGCCACCCGGATCGGGGCCGCCCTCGGTGACCGGGCGGCGGCCGACTGGCAGCGGCTGTGGCGTCGCGCCGAACGGGTGTGGCGGGCCTCCGAGCGCGACATTCTGCGCCGTACCGTCGATTCCCCCCGCGATCTCGCGTCACTGGCCTGGCGGCTCGGCGACCTGGCCGCCATCGCCCCGGGTCGCACCCTGCGCGGGCTGGGCCGCGGGCACCTGTCCGACCCGCGGCTGCGGATGCTGCTGGACCGGTACGCCACCTACACCGGCGCCGACCCGCGCCGGGCGCCGGCGGCGCTGGTCGCGGTCCCCTACGCCGAGCTGGCCTTCGGTGGCTGGTACCTGCGCGGTGGGCTGGGCACACTCGCCGACGCGCTGCTGACCCGCTGCCTGGACCTCGGCGTGGTCGTGCAGACCGACGCCACGGTCACCCGGATCGACGCCACCGGCGGCCGGGTGCACGGGGTACGCCTCGCCGGCGTCACCGCGCCGGTGCCCGCCGACGTGGTGGTGGCGAACGTGGACGCGTTGACCGTCTACCGTGACCTGCTGCCGCACCCGCGTCGGCTGGCCGGGCTGACCGACCGCAGCCTCGCCGGTTTCGTGTTGCTGCTCGGTGTCTCCGGCAGCACCGGGCTGGCCCACCACACAGTCTTCTTCCCGGACGACTACGACGCGGAGTTCGACGCGGTCTTCGGAAACCCGGGACGCGGCGTACGGGCCCGGCCGGCCGTCGACCCGACGGTGTTCGTCACCGTGGCCGACGACCCGATGGTCCGCCCAGCCGGACACGAGGCGTGGTTCGTGCTCGTCAACGCCCCCCGCCACGGCAGCGCGGCGGGCGCCGTCGACTGGCGACGCCCGGGGCTTGCCGACGCGTACGCCGACCGGATCCTGGAGGTGCTGGCGCGGCGCGGCGTGGACGTGCGCGACCGGCTGCTGTTCCGGGAGATCCGTACCCCCGCCGACCTGGGCGCGGCGACCGGCGCTCCAGGTGGCTCGATCTACGGCACCGCCGGCGGGCTGCTCCGGCCCGCCAACCGGGGGCCGGCGAACGGGCTGTGGCTGGTGGGCGGCTCCACCCACCCGGGCGGCGGGTTGCCGATGGTGACCCTCTCCGCACAGATCGTCGCCGACGAGATCGGCCCCGCCTGGTAGGCGGTGGGCGGTGGCGCGCCGGGTAGGCGGTGGCGCCGTTCAGCCGGCGTCGAGCAGGGCGCGGCGGATGCTGGAGAGCAGTTGCCCGAGGCCGAAGCCGGCCAGCAGCACCCACACCGCGGTCGCCATGGTGATGGTGCCGGCGGCCAGGTCCGCCTCGATCAGCCCGGCCAGCCCGGCGACCACCAGGCCGGCCAGGGCCACCGAGACCCGGGTGGGGCGTTCCCCGACGGTGACCGCGCCGATGTCGCGCATGCCGGCGGCGACCGCCCGGGCCCGGACGTACTCGTGCAGCCAGGACAGCGCGCCGCCCGCGACGACGAGCGCACCCGGCGCGCCGACCAGCCAGAACGCCAGCAGCCAGGCCACCTCACCGAGTCGGTCGGCGACCGAGTCGTAGACGTAGCCGAGTCGGGTGGTGCGGCCGGTGGCGACCGCCACCGCGCCGTCCACGCTGTCCGCCACGGCGGCGAGCAGCACGAACAACGCGCCCAGGAACGGCCCGTCACCCGGCCTGGCGACAAGCAACGGTACGCAGAAACAGAGCAGCACCCCGGCCACGGTGACCGCGGTGGGGCTGACCCGCAGCCGCCCCAGCACGTACCCGACGTGGTAGGCGAACCGCAGCCACGCGCGCACCACAGGCGCCGCGACCCGAGGGTCGAACCCACCGTGCAACCGCGCCCACGCCGTCGCGTACTGGTCCCAGTTCAGCTGTGTGCCCACCACGGATCAACCGTCGTGCCGGGCATCAGGTGTCGCAGACCGGGCCTTCACACCCGTGCGCCGGCCTTCAGGTTCTGCCAGACCTCGCGGGTCGCGGTGGACCGGTTGAGGGTGATGAAGTGGATGCCCGGCACGCCCTCGTCCAGCAGCCGGCGGCTCATCTCGCTGGCCTGCTCGACACCGAGCCGCCGGACGGCCTCCGGATCGTCGGCGACCCGCTCGAAGCGGGCCGCCAGCGCCGGCGGGAAGGGTGCGCCGGACAACTGCACGGACCGCTCGATGGTGCCGATCTGGGTCACCGGCATCACCCCGGCCAGGATCGGGGTGTCGCAGCCGGCGGCGGCCACCCGGTCGCGCAACCGCAGGTAGTCGTCGGCGTCGAAGAACATCTGCGTGATCGCGAACTCGGCGCCGGCCCGGCACTTGCGGACGAAGTGCGCGGTGTCGCTTGCCACGTCGGGTGAGCGGGGGTGCTTGTACGGGAAGGCCGCCACGCCCACGCTGAAGTCACCGGCGTCGCGGACCAGGCGGACCAGGTCCTCGGCGTAGTCGACGCCCTCGGCGTGGCGGACCCACTCCCCGCCGGGGTTGCCCGGCGGGTCGCCGCGCACCGCCAGCACGTTGCGCACCCCCACCCCGGCGAGCCGGCCGATCACGTGCCGCAGCTCGGCGACGGAGTGGTTGACGGCGGTCAGGTGGGCCATCGGCAGCAGGGTGGTGTCGGTGGCGATCCGTTCGGTCACCGCCACGGTGGTGTCCCGGGTCGAACCGCCCGCACCGTAGGTGATCGACACGAACGAGGGGCGCAGCGACTCCAGCTCGCGGATGGCCTGCCAGAGCAGCGTCTCCCCCGCCGGTGTCTTGGGCGGGAAGAACTCGAACGAGAAGGTCGGTTGGCGCTCGCGAATGAGCTCCCCGATCGCCGGCTGCGGATTGGGGAGTACCGAGGGAAGACCGAGCGCCACGACCCGACTCTAGCGGGCGACGCCACCACGGCCCAGGCGCTTTCCACCTCGCGGTCCCCTACCGCGCCGTTCGCCGGGTCCGGCGGGACCGCTCGCCGGGTCCGGCGGCGGAAGGCGTCGTACCCCGGGGGTAGGAATGGGTGGCGTGGGAGGGGCGGCGGGGGCGGCGCCCGGGTCCCGCGCGGGGGTCAGCAACACGCGGTGACGCCGGTCCCGTCCGGTCGGGGCGGGTGGTCGTCACCGCGCCGACGCCCGCCAGGAGGACCCATGACCCCGCCCCGTTCGCCGCGCCCGGCGCAGCTCGGCCCGCTGCTGGCCCGGTACCGACTGGCCCGGGGCTGGAGCCAGCAGCGCGCCGCCGCCGAGTTGTGCGCCGCCGCCGGGGTGCCGACGTTGAGCCGGCACGAGGTGTCGAGGTGGGAACGGCAGCGTCGTGTGCCGGGCGGGTTCTGGCTCGGCTGGCTCGCCGTCGTCCTGGACGTGCCGCTGGTGACGCTCACCGAGGCCGCCGCGGGCACCCGCCGGGCCGGCGCGACGCGAGCCCCCGGAGCGGGCCGTACGGCGGGGGCCGGCACGCGACCGGCGGGGCGTACCGGTCCCGGCCGCACCGACGGGACCAGGGCCCGTGTCACAGTCCTGGGTCGAGCCGAGGCGGAGGCCAGACGGCGGTCCGGTAGGGCGGAAGTTGGCCCGGATCCCGGTGTCGTATCCGGGCCAACCTCCAACGCGGCCGGTCGTCGTCCGGCCCCGCCGCAGGCCGGCCAGGGGCTTTGACCCAGGCCCTACGCGTGGCGGTACGGCGCGGGTTACGGCGACCCGCTAGCGTCGGTGCGTGACCCACGCTGCCCCCGTCTCTCCCGTCGACCGTGCTGGCCTACGGCAGCGGGTCGACAAAGCCCTCAGCGAGTTCCTGACCGGCCAGCGGGTTCGGCTCGCCGCCGTGGACGACGCCCTGGCCCCGGTGGCGGAGGCGATCGAGGCTTTCGTGCTCGGTGGCGGCAAGCGGCTCCGCCCGGCATTCGCCTACTGGGGGTTCCGGGGCGCGGGTGGGCTCGACAGCGACCAGGTGCTCACCGCCCTGGCCGCGCTGGAGTTCGTCCAGGCCAGCGCCCTGATCCACGACGACCTGATGGACCGCTCCGACACCCGACGCGGCGAGCCCGCGGTGCACCGGCGGTTCGCCGCACGGCATCGGGAGGCCGGCTGGGGCGGTGACCCGGACGGCTTCGGCGACGCCGCCGCCATCCTGCTCGGCGACCTGTGCCTGGTCTGGTCCGACGAGCTGCTGCACTCCGCGGGGCTGGACCTGTGGTCGTTGGCGCGGGCCCGACCGGTCTTCGACGAGATGCGCACCGAGGTCACCGTCGGGCAGTACCTCGACGTGCTGACGCAGGTCACCGGCGACACCTCGGTGGAACGGGCCAGCAAGGTCGCCCGGTACAAGTCGGCGAAATACACAGTCGAGCGGCCGCTGCTGCTCGGCGCCGCACTGGCCGACGCGACGGCCGACGTACGGGCGGCCTACTCGGCGTACGGGCTGCCGCTGGGTGAGGCGTTCCAACTCCGCGACGACGTGCTGGGTGTCTTCGGTGACCCGGCGCTGACCGGCAAGCCGGCCGGGGACGACCTGCGCGAGGGCAAGCGCACCTACCTGGTGGCGGCAGCCGTGGAGACCACCGACGACGCCGGCCGCGAGCTGCTGCTCAGCCAACTCGGCGACCCTGGCCTGGACGAGCAGGGGGTGGCTCGGCTCCGCGAGCTGATCACCGCGAGCGGGGCGCTGGCCCGCACCGAGCAGCGGATCGTCACGCTCACCGACGCCGCGCTGACGGCACTGACCGCCGCCGACCTCGACACCGAGGCCCGCCAAGCCCTGGTGGACCTAGCCATCGCCGCAACCCGCCGAGCCGACTAACCCACCCACCCGCCCGGGCCCCGCCCCCGCCCCCGGCGTTGGCCCTCGCCCCGGCGTTGATCATGAGGTTATTGCCAACGCGCTCGGCGTGTCGTGACAATAACCTCATGATCAACGGGGGCCCAGGAGGGCCGGAGGCGGGAGGCCGGAGGCGGGAGGGCGGGCCGGGGGCAGGGGGGTTAGAAGCCCAGGGCTTGGGCTCTTCGTTTCACCTCGCGGGCCTGGTCGCCGGAGAGGGCGGTGGCCGGGGTGCCACCGGGGAGGATGTCGTCCGGCTCGTACAGCCAGCGCAGGGCGGCCTCGTCGTCGTAACCGTTGTCGGTGAGCAGGTTGAGCACGCCGGGCAGGTGCTTGAGCACGGTCTGGTTGGCGACCAGGTCCGCCGGGATGCGGCGGACGCCGTCGCGGCGAACCGCCAGCAACTCCCGGTCACGGATCATCTGGTGCACCTTGCTGATCGACACGTCGAGGCGCTCGGCGACGTCGGGCAGGGTCAGCCAGCCGGCCGGGTCGGCGGGTCCGGCGAGCTCCAGGCTGGGCACGGCCTGGTCGGGTACGGGTTCGGTCACCCGACCACCCTGCCACGCCACCGTCGCGGCGGGCCACCGGCACCCCGGACGACCGCTCCTGTGGCACCGCTGACCTGCGGCTGAGGAAACGAGCAGCGCAACGGGACGGACCCGTTCGGCGTCCGGCTGTAGCATCCTGTTCATCCTTCACCCCCTGGACACATAGACTCGCTGCCGATGGACACTCAGGTCGCCGACACGTTGCTGGGCTCGCTGATCGACGGGCGCTACCGCATTCGCGGTCGCGTGGCCCGTGGTGGCATGGCGACCGTGTACACCGCCACCGACGAACGCCTCGAGCGCACCGTCGCTGTCAAGATCATCCACCCGACCCAGGCCCCCGAGGCCCGGGCCCGGATCACCAACTTCGTGGCGCGGTTCACCGACGAGGCGAAGACCATCGCCCGGCTGACCCACCCGAACGTGGTGGCGGTCTACGACCAGGGCACGCACGCCGGTCTGCCGTACCTGGTGATGGAGTACGTGCGCGGCCGCACGCTGCGCGACGTGCTGGCCGAGCGACGCCGGCTCAACCCCGACGAGGCACTGGCCATCGTCGAGCAGATGCTCGCCGCGATCGCCGCCGCGCACCGCTCCGGGCTGGTGCACCGCGACGTCAAGCCGGAGAACGTGCTGGTCGCCGAGGCCCCGACCGGCGGTGTCGCCAATCTGGTCGACAGCGTCGTCAAGGTGGCCGACTTCGGGCTGGCCCGGGCGGTCGAGGCGAGCGCCGACGAGGACCAGGGCAACCAGTTGATGGCCACCGTGGCGTACGTCGCACCGGAACTGGTCACCGAGGGCCGCGCCGATCCCCGCACCGACGTCTACTCGGCCGGCATCGTGCTGTTCGAGATGCTCGCCGGCCGGGTCCCGTACGACGGGGACCGCCCGGTGGATGTCGCCTGGCAGCACGTCGACCGGGACGTGCCGGCGCCCTCGACGCTGGTGCCCGGTCTGCCGCCGATCCTCGACGAGCTGGTGCAGCGCGCCACTCGGCGTGATCCGGCCGCGCGGCCCGCCGACGCCGGCGCGCTGCTGGCCGAGGTGCAGGTCGCCAAGGATCGCCTGGGTGACGCCAACAGCCACACCGCCGTGCTCCGCCCGGTGAGCGGCGAGCCGCTCTCCCAGCCGACCATGGTGGTCGCGGCGATCCGCCCGACCGACCGCCCGTCCTGGGCACGGTTGCCCGAGGGGGCCAGCCAGGGGCCGGGTCGGCGGCGGGCCGTTCCGGAACCCGCGGAGGGCCTGGGGTCCCGACTCGCGGCGCTGCGCGGCACGCTGCTGGCGAGCCCGCGCGGCCGGCTGGCCGTCGCGGCGGTGGTGGTGACGCTGGGCCTGGTGGCCGCGCTCGGGGGTTGGTGGTTCGGCGTCGGCCGCTACACGGACGCCCCGCAACTGGTGAGCCTGAGCAAGGCCGAGGCACAGGCGCAGGCCGACAGCGCCGGGCTCACCCTGAAGTACGGTGAGCCGCGCTTCGACGAACAGGCCCCGAAGGACAGCGTGCTGGGGCAGAGCCCAGCGTCGGCTACCAAGATCGTCAAGGGTGGCACGATCACCCTCACCCTCTCCCTCGGCCCGGAACGCTTCCCCGTGCCGGACGTGATCGGCAAGGAGTTCGATCTCGCCGAGGCGGACCTGGTCAACGTGAAGCTGGTGGTGGCCAAGGGAGCCCCCCGCTACGACGACAGCCTGCCGGCCGGGGTCGTGCTGGAAACCGCCCCCCCGGTGGGCACCGAGGTCAAACCCGGCGCGAAGATCACCCTCATTCTGAGCCGGGGCAGGGCGCCGGTGACGGTGCCGAACCTGGTCGGTAAGAACCTCAACGACGCTCGCGCCGCCCTGGCCCAGCTCAACCTGGTGCTCGTGGAGACCTACAAGGACTCCGACAAGCCCCGGGACGAGATCCTCGGGCAGAGCCCGGCCGACGGTGCCGGCGTGGAGAAGGGCACCCAGGTAAAGGTGGACGTCAGCAAGGGCCCGGCCGCGGTCGCCGTGCCCCGGGTGGTCGACCTGCCGTGTCAGCAGGCCAAGCAGGTGTTGGAGAGCCAGGGCTTCCCGGTGACGGTCGCGGTCAACCCGAACGCCGTGGTCCGGATCCAGCTCCCGGGTGAGAATTCGCAGGTGCCGCCGGGCACCCCGGTCACCCTCACGTGCTTCTGATGCCGGCGGTCACCTCGCGTCCGGTGGGCGCGCACACGCCGACCTCGGGTGGGCTGGCCAAGGCCGCCCTGCCGTACGCCGACGCGACCGGCGCCCAGGTGGTGCAGGTCTACGTCTCCAACTCACGGGGCTGGGCGCTGCCCGACGGAGACCCGGGCCAGGACGCCCTGTTCCGCGAGGGTTGCGCCGAGCGGGGCATTCCGGCGTTCATCCACGCCTCACTGCTCGTCAACCTCGGCTCGCCCACCCCGGCCACGGTCGAGAAGTCGGCGCAGACCCTGGCCCACGCGCTTCGTCGGGGCGTGGCGATCGGCGCGCGGGCGGTGGTGTTCCACGCGGGCAGTTCGGTGGACGAGGGGTACGCCGAGACGGCGATGCGGCAGGTCCGCCGGGAGTTGCTGCCGCTGCTCGACTGGGCCGCCGACGTCGGCGGGCCGATGCTGCTTGTCGAGCCGAGCGCCGGTGGTGGCCGGTCCCTGGCCTCCCGCGTGGAGCAGCTCGGGCCCTACCTGGACGCGGTGGACGGGCACCCCATGCTCGGGGTCTGCTTCGATACCTGCCACGCCTGGGCCGCCGGCCATGACCTGGCGGCCGAGGGCGGCATGACGGCGACCCTGGACACGCTTGTGGCCACTGTCGGCGCGGACCGGCTGCGGCTGGTCCACGCCAACGACTCGAAGGATCTGTGCGGCTCCACCCGGGACCGGCACGAGAACATCGGCAAGGGCACCATCGGCGAGCCCGCCTTCGCCGAGCTGATGGCCCACCCGGCCACCGCCGGCATCCCGATCGTGGTGGAAACCCCGAGCGAGAAGCAGCTCGGCCACGCCGCCGACATAACAACCCTCACCCGCCTAACCCGCTAACCCCAACCCCCTCCCCAGGCGCCCCCACCCGCCTCGCCCGCGCGGTGATCATGGAGTTATAGCCACGACACGCCGATCCGAGCGGCAATAACCTCATGATCAACAGGGTGAGGCGGGGGTGGGGTGGGGTCGGTGGGGTGGGTTAGGACTGGTCGAGGATGCGGGGTAGGGCTGCGACCGCTCGGTCGATGTCCGCGTCGTCGAGGCCGAGGTGGGTGACCAGACGGGCGGTGCGGGGGCCGAGCACCGAGACGAGTACGCCCTCGGCCCGCGCGGCAGCGGCCAGGGCACGCGCGTCGAGTGCGTGCTTCGTCAGGTCGAGTGCGACCAGGTTGGTGCGGGCCGTGGTGGCCAGCACCCCGAACGGCGCGACGGTCTCGGCGAGCCGGGCCGCCCTCGCGTGATCGTCGGCCAGCCGGTCGATGTGGTGCGCGAGCGCGTACCGGCCGGCGGCGGCGAGGATGCCGGCCTGACGCATGCCGCCGCCCATCCGCTTACGGATCATCCGGGCCCGCTCGATCTTCTCCGCGCTGCCCACCACCAGCGAGCCGACCGGGGCGCCGAGGCCCTTGGACAGACACACCGACAGCGTGTCGAAGAGCCGCCCGTACTCGATCAGGGGCACCCCGTCGGCGACGTGCGCATGCCAGATCCGGGCGCCGTCGCAGTGCAACGCGACGGCGGCGTCGTCGGCGACGCCGCGCAGGTCCCGCAGGGTGGCCAGCGGAATCACCCCGCCACCGCCGCGGTTGTGGGTCTGTTCGACGGCGATCGCGCGGGTGGGGACGGCGAAGTAGCCGTCCGGCCGGATCATCGCGGCCACCCTCTCCGGGTCGATGTCCGCGCCGACCGCGGGCCAGGTCCGCGAGGAAATCCCGCCGTACGCGGCAGCGGCGCCGATCTCGTACGTGACCACGTGCGCGTCGGCGTCGCAGAGCAGCTCGTCGCCGGGCGACACCAGCAGTTGCAGGGCGATCTGGTTGGCCATCGACCCGCTCGGGGCGAACAGCGCCGCCTCGTGCCCGAACAGCGCGGCGACCTCGGCCTCCAGCGCGTTGACTGTCGGGTCCTCGCCGTAGACGTCGTCACCGACCTCGGCGGTGGCCATCGCCTCCCGCATCCCGGCCGTGGGCCGGGTCACCGTGTCGGAGCGCAGGTCCACGAACAGATCAGCCACTGTTGTCCCTTCGGCTGCCGACTGCGGGGCTCGCAAGCTCACTCCGCGCGTCAGCCACGGAGCATCTCCGCGACCAGGAACGCCAACTCCAACGACTGCTGGGTGTTGAGTCGGGGGTCGCAGGCGGTCTCGTACCGGTCGGGCAGGTCGAGGTCCTCGATGCCCTGGGCGCCGCCGAGGCACTCGGTGACGTCCTCGCCGGTCAGCTCGACGTGCAGGCCACCGGGGTGGGTGTCCAGCCCCCGGTGCACCTCGAAGTAGCCGAGCACCTCGTCGACGATGCGGTCGAAGTGCCGGGTCTTGTAGCCGTTCGACGACTCGTGCGTGTTGCCGTGCATCGGGTCGCACTGCCAGACCACCTTCGCGCCGGCGGCGGTGACCTTGGCGACGATCGGCGGCAGGGCGTCGCGTACCCGGTGGTTGCCCATCCGGCTGATCAGGGTGAGCCGGCCGGGGATGTTGTCCGGGTTGAGCTTCTCGCACAGCTCGATCGCCTCGTCCGGCGAGGTGGTCGGGCCGAGCTTGACGCCGATCGGGTTGGCGATCCGGGAGATGAAGTCGATGTGCGCGCCGCTGATCTGCCGGGTGCGCTCGCCGATCCAGAGGAAGTGCCCGGAGAGCCCGTACGCCCGGCGGTCGGAGACCCGGGTGAGCGCCCGGTCGTACTCCAGGGCCAGGGCCTCGTGGGAGCAGTAGAGCGTGACCGTCCGCAGCGCGTCGTCCTCGGTCATCCCGCAGGCCCGGATGAAGGCGATCGCCCGGTCGATCTCCCGGGCGATCGCCTCGTAGCGCTCCCCCGCCGGGGAGGTCTTCACGAAGCCCTTGTTCCAGTCGTGCACGGCGTGCAGGTCGGCGAGCCCACCGGCGAGGTACGCCCGGAGCATGTTCATCGCCGCCGCCGAGTTGGCGTACGCCCGGATCATGCGCTGCGGGTCGGCGACCCGGGCGACCGGATCGGTCTCCAGCGAATTGATCATGTCGCCGCGGTACGCGGGCAGACCCCGGGCGTCGGTGGGCAGCGAGCGGGGCTTGGTGTACTGCCCGGCGACCCGGGCGACCTTGACCACCGGCAGCGACGCGCCGTAGGTGAGCACGATCGCCATCTGGAGCAGGGTGCGGGCGTTGGCCAGCAGGTGACTCTCGGTGTTGTCGACGAACGTCTCCGCGCAGTCACCGCCCTGGAGCAGGAACGCCTTGCCCTCGCAGACCAGGGCGAGCTTCTGCCGGAGCTGGTCCACCTCGTAGGGCGCGACGACCGACGGCACGGTGTCGAGGACCTTGCAGACCGCCGCGACGGCCGCCGGGTCGGACCACGGCGGGACCTGCTCGCGGGGCAGCTCCCGCCACCGGTCCAGGCCGAGCGCGGCGTCCTCGGCGGAGTCGGCTGTCGGTCGACTGGTCTGCAGGCCCGGGCTGCTTACCGCGGGATGGCTCAGCTGATGCCACTCATGGCGCATGACAGAAAGCGTACGGCGACGGTCGGGGCGCGCGGGGGGCGAGGGGGACGGTTCCGGCAGATGGGAGATCAACCCGCCGGACGATGGTCAGGACGCGCGGGTCGGGACGGCCCCGGTCGGCGTCGGCGTGGCGGCCTCGCCGCCCGGCGACTCCCCGGCGATGCACCAGTCGCTGCCCTGACGGGTCACCGTGAACACCAGCGGCCGGGCGACGGTGACCTTGCCGGCAGTGACCGAGACCGAGACGCTCACCTCCTGGCCGAGCGGACCGGACCGGATGTCGGTGATGGCCGCCTCGGGCACCTGGAAGTGATCGGCGAAGTCGCCGTTGGGGCTGGTGGCGGCCAGGTCGAAGGCGTCGTGCAGGAGGGCGCAGAGCTGACTCCGGCCGGCGGCGACGTCCTTAGCGGTCATCGCGTCGAGGTATGCCTGCACGCGCTCCCGGGAGCGGGTGGTGGCCTCCTCGGCGGGGTTGGGCGCGGGTGCGGCCGGCGGCTTGACCTTGTCGTCGTGGCCGATCCCGCACCCGACCAGGGCGGCCGGCAGCAGCACCAGCCCGGCGGCGGTTGCCGCGAGCCTGCGGTGGGTCGGGCGCATGACCACCTCCTCGACGGTGAGATCGAGACCTGCCGCGCCGCGAGTCTGTCACATCGAGCTGCCCAGACCCCAACGACGGCGACCCGGCCGACGCTTGGCGTCGACCGGGCCGTCGTCTCACCGGTGGGGAGGAGCGGTGCGGGCTCCTCCCCAGCGTGTGGGTGGTGCGCCGGCCTGTGACTCAGCCGAGACCGCCCTTGATGGCGCCGATGAGTTCGCCGTTGCTCGTGTCACCGGAGAGCTCCCAGAAGAACGCGCCACCGAGGCCCTGGTTGTTCGCGTACGTCATCTTGCCGTTGATCGTCGACGGGGTGTCGTAGCTCCACCAGTTGCTGCCGCACTTGGCGTACGCGGTGCCGGCGACCGTGCCGGTGGCCGGGCAGGTGTTCTTGAGGACCTTGTAGTCCTCGATGCCCGCCTCGTAGGTGCCCGGCGCCGCCCCGGTGGCGCTGCCACCCGGTGCGGCCTGGGTGACACCGGTCCAGCCGCGGCCGTAGAAGCCGATGCCGAGCAGCAGCTTGTTGGCCGGGACGCCCTTGCTCTTGAGCTTCTGGATCGCCGCGTCGGAGTTGAAGCCCTGCTGCGGGATGCCGGTGTACGAGGTGAGCGGGGAGTGCGGGGCGGTGGGGCCCTGGGCGGCGAACGCGCCGAAGTAGTCGTAGGTCATCGGCATCAGCCAGTTGAGGTTGCCGATGGCGCCGGCGTAGTCGGTGGCGTCGATCTTGCCGCCGTTGCTGCCGTCCGCGGTGATGGCCGCGGTGACCAGGGCGCTGGACCCGAACTTCGACCGCAATGCGCCGATCACGTTCTTGAACGCGTTCGGGCCGCTGGTGTCGCAGGTCAGACCGCAGGCGTTCGGGTACTCCCAGTCGACGTCGATGCCGTCGAAGACGTCCGCCCAGCGCGGGTCCTCGACCAGGTTGTAGCAGCTCTCGGCGAACGCGGCCGGGTTCTGTGCGGCCTGGGTGAAGCCGCCGGACCAGGTCCAGCCGCCGAACGACCAGATCACCTTGAGGTGCGGGTTCAGCTGCTTGAGCTTGCGGAGCTGGTTGAAGCTGCCGCGCAGCGGCTGGTCCCAGGTGTCGGCGACGCCGTCCACGCTGTCCGCCGCCGTGTACGCCTTCTCGTAGTCGGCGTAGCTGTCACCGATGGCGCAGCGGCCGCCGGTGGTGTTGCCGAAGGCGTACAGGATGTGGGTCAGCTTGGCGGCGGAGCCGCTGGTCTGGATGTTCTTGACGTGGTAGTTGCGCCCGTAGACGCCCCACTCGGCGAAGTAGCCGACGACCTTCTTGCCGCCCGGGTTCGGCGGGGTGGTGGTCGGCGGCGCCGTGGTGGGTGGCGCGGTGGTGGGCGGCGCCGTGGTCGGCGGCGCGGTGGTCGGTGCGCTCGTGGTCGGCGGGCTGGTGGGGGTGCCGCCGCCACAGGGAGCCCCGTTGACTGTGCAGTTCAGCGGCGCCTTGTAGGCGCCGCTGCCGTTGTAACCCCAGCTGAACGAGGCGCCCGGGGCGAGGCCGCCGGCCCAGCTCTTCTTGACCGCGACGTAGTGGTTGCCGCTGCTCGTCACGTCGGCGTCCCAGGCGCTGCTGATGGTGGTGCCCGACGGCAGGTCGAACTCGATGCGCCAGGTGGCGACGGCGGCACTCGACCCGTTGGTGACGGTCACCCTCGTCTCGTGACCGGTCCCCCAGTCCTGTGCTCTGGTGAACGTGGTGGTGACACTGCCGGCGCCGAACGCGGTGGTCATCGGCACCGCTGCGACGGTCACGGCGACCACGGCACCGGCCCAGAGGGCCCGGCGGAGCGATCTTTTCATGAGGCGTCTCCCGAACTGTTAGGAAACTTTCCAAAAGAGATGGTGAGACGGTACTCACGGCGTCATCACTTCGTCAAGATGTGCATGTTTCGATTTGCGGTGATGGGCGGATTACACCCGCTCCGCCCGCCTCCGGGCCGCCACACGGTCGGCGCGTAGCCTCGGGCCATGACCGTCTTCGACATCCCGATCGACGCCCTCAACGGCGGCCCCGCCGAGCTGGCCCGCTACCGCGGCAAGGCCCTGCTGGTCGTCAACGTGGCCTCCCGCTGCGGCCTCACCCCGCAGTACGCCGGCCTCCAGACGCTCGCCGACTCCTACGCCGAGCGCGGCCTGGTGGTGCTCGGGGTACCGTGCAACCAGTTCGCCGGCCAGGAGCCGGGCAGCGCCGCCGAGATCAGCGACTTCTGCCAGGTCAACTACGGGGTGACCTTCCCGCTGACCGAGAAGGTCGACGTCAACGGCCCGAACCGGCACCCGCTCTACACCGCACTCGTGGACACCCCGGACGCCGACGGGCACACCGGGGACGTCCGGTGGAACTTCGAGAAGTTCCTGGTGGCCCCGGACGGCACTGTCGCCGCCCGCTTCGCCCCCACGGTCACCCCCGACGACGCCGACCTCCGGGCCGCAATCGACAAGGCCCTCCCCGCCTGAAGGCCAGTCGGCCGGACACGCCTGGCTCCACCCTGATCGCGCTCGATCCTGGATGTAGCGGCCCCCGACCTTTCGGATGCCACTAGATTCGGATCGAGCGCGATGTTGCCGGCTCGCGCGGCAACCGGAATTACCCACCGGACTGGTCGGGAATGCGTCGCGGGTGGACGGAGTTGGGAACCAACATGACAACTGTGGGACTGATCGGCAGCGGCAACATCGGCGGCACCCTGGCCCGGCTGGCCGTGGACGCCGGCTACGACGTGGTGCTGAGCAACTCGCGCGGCCCGGAGACGCTCAAGGATCTGGTCGACGAGCTGGGCGAGCACGCCGGCGCCGGCACGGCACAGGACGCGGCGCAGGTCGGCGACCTGGTGGTGGTCACGGTGCCGCTGAAGGCGTACCGCGCGGTGCCCGTGGAGCCACTGGTCGGCAAGGTCGTCATCGACACCAACAACTACTACCCGCAGCGCGACGGGACCTTCCCGGAACTGGACTCGGGCGAGACCACGAGCAGCGAGTTGCTCCAGCGGCACCTGCCGGAGTCCCGGGTCGTCAAGGTCTTCAACAACATCTACTACAAGGGTCTCGCCGCGCTCCCCCGGCCGGCCGGCGCTACCGACCGCAGCGCCCTCGCGATCGCCGGTGACGACGCCGCCGCGAAGGCCGAGGTGACGGCCTTCCTGGACCGGATCGGCTACGACGCGGTGGACGCCGGCCCGCTCGCCGAGGGGTGGCGCTACCAGCCGGACACCCCGGCGTACGGCACGCTCTACTCCGCCAGCCCCACCGACTGGGAGCACCCGGCACCTGCTGAGGCCGACAAGGTGCGCGCCGCCCTGGCCGCGGCGACCCGTTGAGCGACGCCGCCGCCCTCCCCCGTCACCGGGTGGTGGCACGGAGGGCGGCGGCCAACTCCTCGTCGTAGCTGGCGATCGGCCGTCCGTCCGAGGCGTACGCGACGAGCCGCCCCTGCGCCATGCTCGCCGAGCGGAACGAGAACGTCCGGCTTCCCGGGTACGCGTCGAGCAGCGGGATGGCCCGGGGCGCCCCGCCGGGCGCCGAATAGTATTCCAGGCGGCTCACCTGCGGGGAGACCACGCCGTTGACCCGGACCTTCGTCTTCTCGGCGCGGGTGCCGAAGGTGACCGGCGCGCCGGTGCCGTAGGCGGCGCACTCGACCGGGCCACGGCAGACGAAGAAGTAGCGCGGGTTGACCACGTCGTCGAGGGCGTACGCCTTGAAGGTGGGATCCGCCCCGGCGGGCAACGGCTGCACGGCGAAGAACGCGACCGCCACCGTGGCCGTGACGCCCACCCGCAACCAGCCCCGCCCGCCGGTCGGCCGGCGCGACGTCCGGCGGGCGGCGACCGCGACACCGCCGAAGCCGACCAGGCACAGCAGGCTCACCCCGATCGCGCGGGCGTTCTCGAAGAGGAACTGCACACCCGGCCGTGTCGACACCGGGCTGAGGACCGCGCCCAACGAGACGACCATGGCGGCGAGCAGCCCCACGCCGGCGGCCCGCTGGGTGACACCGGACGCGCCGATCAGCAGCATCGCGGCGAGCACCGGCCACACCTGGTGGTGGGTCCACGACACCGGGGACGCGGCGATGGTGGCGCAACCGACGAGCACGGCCGCGTGACCCGGGCGGCCCCGCGCCGCCAACTGTCGCGCCCGCAGCAGCGCCGCCGCGCACACGAGTGCCACCAGACCGGCCCAGAGCAGGGGCAACGTCGTCTCGTCGACGCCGACGCGCAGCAACATCCCGTGCAGGGACTGGTTGCCCAGCGAGGCGAGGTTGCCGATGCGTGAGGTCTGCCGCACGGCCTCGGTCCAGTACGTCACGCTCTCGGCGGGCAGCACCAGCGCGGCGAGACCCGCGCAGGCCAGGAATGTCGCCACCGCGCGGGCGGCGTCACGATAGCGGCCGGTGGCGAGGAAGTAGACCACGAACAGCAGCGGGGTCAGCTTGATCGCCGCGGCGACCCCCACCAGCATCCCGCGCAGCCGGGGCGGACCGACGCCCATCCCGTCGAGCAGGGCCATCAGCACGAT
Source organism: Micromonospora sp. NPDC049175 (assembly GCF_043197345.1). Lineage (NCBI taxonomy): Bacteria > Bacillati > Actinomycetota > Actinomycetes > Micromonosporales > Micromonosporaceae > Micromonospora > Micromonospora sp. NPDC049175. Next base: position 1,188,299 of record NZ_JBICSY010000001.1, read on the forward strand.
GAAGACGCTCACCTGACCGAAGCGCAGGTTGCTTTGCACCGGCGCGGAGAGCATCAGCACGGTGGCGGCCACCGCCACGACAAGCGGTCGCCGGGACCGCCGGGTGTGCAGCGCGACACCCACCGCCCCGGCGATGGCGACGACCGCCGCGCACGTCGCCACCAGCCAGATCCCCTGGAGTACGCCCTCCGGCACGGCGGTGATCGGACCCAGCACGAGCGCGGCGAACGGCGGGTAGGTGAACGGCCCGCCGTTGGCCGCCCGGAACTCGTACAGCGGGCGACCAGCGTGCAGGTCGGACAGTGCGCCGTAGTAGATGTGCAGGTCGGAGAGGCGGTCGTCGCGGCGCAGGACGAGCACGCAGGACACCAGTGCGACGACGACGAAGGCCGTCCACACCAGCGCCACCCGGCGATCTCGCATCGACCGAGAATAGGCCAGCGCGACGATGTGCGGCGGCCCGAAGGGCGGCGGCGGACGCGGGTGGCGCCACCTCTGCCCTCGGCAGAACGGACACCTGAGGCGCGGCGCCGATCCCTAGCATCGGTGGATGGGAACGACGAGCGCGCCGGCGTACGACGCCCACGCGGACTGGTACGAGGGCTTCGTCTCGGGTGCGGGTGACTATCTCCGCCGGGTGCACGCGACGGTGGCGGACCTGCTCGGGCCGGGCGAGGGCGTCTGCCTCGACGTGTGCTGCGGCACGGGCGCGCACGCGGCCGTACCGGCTGGTCTGGGGTGGACGCCGATGGGCGTGGACCTGTCCGGTGGGCAGTTGCGGCACGCGCGCGGGCGGTTGCCGGTGACCCAGGGCGACGCGACGGCCCTGCCGGTCGTCGACGCGTCGCTGCCGGCCGCGATGTGCGTGTTGGCCAGCACCGACATGCCCGACTACCCGGCCCTGGTCCGCGAGGTCGCCCGGGTGCTGCGCCCCGGCGGACGTTTCGTGCACGTGGGCGTGCACCCGTGTTTCGTGGGCGCGTTCGCCGACTGGGGCCAGCATCCGAGGGTGGTGGTCGACCAGCGGTACGCCGACCGGTCCCGCAGTTTCGACAGTTGGAACACCGGCGGCGTGCGGGTCCGGGTGGGAGCCTGGCACCTCCCCCTCGCCGACCTGGTCAACGCGATCGGGGCCGCCGGTCTGCGGCTGGTCCGGGTCGCCGAGGCAGGCCCGGGTGGAGTCCCCGACCTGTTCGGCCTCCTCGCCGTCCGGGAGCGGTAGCGAGACGTCGCACGCCTGCGTGCCGACGCGGGCGAGGGTCGGGACGGCGACAGAAAACATCGCGTGGGCAACTTGCGCTGGAGTCCTGTAAACGGGACTCTGTTCTCTGGGTTGCCGCCCGCTCACCAACCGTGCTTCCGGAGGCGAGATGCACACGCTCCGTACCGCCACCCGCCGGCTGCTGGCCGGCTCCGGCGCGCTCCTGCTCAGCACCGCCCTGGCCGCCACCGGCACGCCGACGCCGGCCACCGCCGCGACCGGGGCGGACACCGTCGGATACGTCCGGCTCGCCCACCTCTCCCCCGACACCCCGGCGGTGGACGTCTACCTGACCGCCCCGAACGCCACGAAACCACAGGTCTTCGAAGGGGTCGGGTACGGCGTGGTCTCCGACTACCTGGAACTGGCGCCGGGCCGGTACGCGGTGGCGATGCGGGAGGCCGGCGCTCCCGCCAGCGACCCCCCGGTGCTCACCACCGAGGTCGCGGTCACCAGCGGCGACGCGTACACGGTGGCCGGTGTCGGCCGACACGCGGACCTGGGCCTGCGGGTGCTCAACGACGACCTCAGCGCGCCCACGCAGGGCCGCGCCAAGGTGCGCGTCGTGCAGGCTTCCGTGCGTACCCCGGTGTTGGACGTGGCCGCCGCGAACGGTCCGATGATCGCCAACGACGTGCAGTTCGCCTCCACGACCGAGTACGAGCAGGTCGAGCCGGGCAGTTGGCGGCTGCGGCTGGCGGGCGCCGACGGGCCGAGCACCGACGCCGAGGTGCGGCTCACCGGCGGCGCGGTCTACTCGCTGCTGGTGCTCGACGCGAAGCAGGGCGGGCTCACCGCCGAGTTGCGCCGCGACGCCGAGGGCGGCGCCGTCGTCCCGGCCGGTGGGGTGGACACCGGCGCCGGGGGCACCGCCGCGACCGGGTTCGGCGCGTACCCCCTGGTGGCCGGCGCTCTGGCCGCGCTCGCCGGCGCGGTGGCCCTGCTGCTCTGGCGTCGGCGGCGGCGCACCACCTGGTGAACGCCGGGCCGGACCCGTCGATCCGTCGGCACCGCGACCGCCGGCCACTGGCCGCGCTTGTCGCGGCCGGCGCGGCGGTCTGCCTCGCCGCCGGCACCGGCGTCGGGTTGGCCACCACCGCCTCGCCGCCACCGCCGGCGGCGAGCTGGCACCCCGGCTGCGGTGACCACTGCCCGTCGGTGGCCGCCACGCCCGCGCCGCACGGTCCCGCACCCACCCGGGTACGCATACCGCGCATCGACGTCGACTCCGCGCTCACCGTGTTGGGCCTGGACCGCGCCGGCGCGCTGATTCCGCCCACCGACTTCGACACCGCCGGCTGGTACGGCGGCGGCCCGGCGCCCGGCGACACCGGCCCGGCTGTGCTCGCCGGGCATCTGGACTCGCGACGCGGCCCGGCGGTGTTCGCTCGGCTCGGTGAGCTGCGGCCCGGCGACCGGGTCGAGGTGTGGCGTGGCGGGCAGCGGTTGGCGTTCCGGGTGACCGGGTCGCTGCGTACCCGTAAGGACAGCTTCCCGACCGACGTGGTCTACGGTCCGACGCCCGGAGCGGAGTTGCGGCTGGTCACCTGCGGGGGCGACTTCGACCGGCGCAAGGGGCACTACCGGGACAACGTGGTCGTCTTCGCGGTGACCGAGGCCGTCAGCCCGGCACTGCCGGACTCCGCCGCGGGCTGACCGCACGCCCCGCCGCCCGCCGCACGGCGTGACGCCCCCGGCCCGGCTTGACGCCCTCGGCCCGGCTTGATCCACTCGGGTTCCCGGAGGTCGCGGTGTCCGGCAAGGCCTGATGCCGCGACTTTCAAGACCCCGAGTGGATCAAGGGCTCAACCCGGCCCTCGGCGCCGCCGGCAAGCGGCGCGCGGCGTCAGCGCGACCGGCGGATGGACGGGTCAGCGCGGCCGGCGGACGGGCGGGTCAGCGCGGCCGGCGGACGGACGGCGTCAGAGCGGGCGGCGGCCGGCGAAGCCGCACTCGGCACGGTGGTACCAGCGCACGTCGGAGTCGCCCTCCAGCCAGCACCAGAGCACGGCACGGCCGTCGCGCTCGCCGGGAAAGTCGAGCAGGACCGGGGCGATGCCCTTGACCTGGATGTCGTGCTGGTGCAGCTCGTCGACGACGGCGTGCAGTCGGGCTTCCAGCCCCTTGACCTCGGCCAGCCCACCAAGCGCGCTCACACCGTGGTCGGCCAGGTCGACGCGCAGCTCGGTCAGGTCGGCCCGGACGCGGATCAACTCGTCGATGCGCGGCTGCAGGGTAGCCACCAGGTGCCGGGCCTGGGCAAGTGTGAACACCGGGCCAGTATGCGGCACGCACGGCCCCGCGACGCACCCCAACGGCCACCCGGTTTGCGGCCGTCCCACCCCGAACGGCCAGCGGGTCAGTCGGCCTGGGCGGCCAGCTCCCGGGCACGATCCCGGGCGGCCTCCAGCGCGGCGAGCAGCGCCGCCCGTACGCCGTGCTTCTCCAACTCGCGGATCGCGGAGATGGTGGTGCCGGCCGGCGAGGTGACCGCCTCGCGCAGCTTGACCGGGTGCTCCCCGGAATCCCGCAGCATCACGGCGGAACCGATGGCGGTCTGCACGATGAGCTCGTGCGCCACCTGCCGGGGCAACCCCAGCAGGATTCCCGCGTCGATCATGGCCTCGACCAGCAGGTAGAAGTAGGCGGGCCCGGAGCCGGAGAGCGCCGTGACCGCGTCCTGCTGTGACTCGGGCACCCGGATCGTCTGGCCGAGGGGCTTGAACATCTCCTCGGCGAGCGCCAGGTGCGCCCCGGTGGCGTGCGCGCCCGCCGAGATCGCCGTCATCGCCTCGTCGACGAGCGCCGGGGTGTTGGTCATCACCCGGACCACCGGGGTGCCCTCGGGCAGCCGGCGGTTGAAGAAGCTGGTGGGCAGGCCGGCGCAGAGCGAGATGACGAGCTTGTCGGCCGGCACCTTGGGGCCGATCTCGTCGAGCAGCGCGGCGGCGTCCTGCGGCTTCACCGAGACCGCGAGCACCGCCGCCTCGTCCACCGCGGTCAGGTTGTCGACGACCCGTACGCCGTAGCGGGCGGTCAGTTCGTCGGCGCGGGCCGGCCGGCGGGCGGTGGCCAGCAGCCGGTCCACCGGCCATCCCGAGCGCAGCAGCCCGGAGAGCATCAGCTCGCCGATCTTGCCCGCGCCAATGACCGCGACCGTGTGCACCCCGGCGGACATGTCGGCCCGTACCCCCTCGCGTCTGGTCGTGGCACGGCGGACCCGCGGGCCCGCCGTGCCACGAACTGTCGATCAGCTACCGAAGAAGACCTCGGCCTCGACGTACCGCTCCAGCGGCACGGTCTTCAGCTCGCGGGTGGCCTCCGCGAGGGGCACCCGGACGATGTCGGTGCTCTGCATCGCGACCATCTTGCCCCAGTCGCCGTCGTTGACCGCGTCGATGGCCTGCAGGCCCAGGCGGGTGGCGAGCACCCGGTCGAAGGCGGTCGGGGTGCCGCCGCGCTGGATGTGACCCAGCACCACGGTGCGGGCCTCCTTGCCGGTCTTGGCCTCCAGCTGCTCGGCGAGCCACTGGCCGATGCCGCCGAGGCGGACGTGGCCGAACGAGTCCAGCTCCTGGTTGGCGAGGACCATCTGGCCGTCCAGCGGCTGGGCGCCCTCGGCGACCACGACGATCGGGGCGTACTGGTGCTGGAAGCGCTTCTCGACGTAGCCGGCCACCTGGTCGACGTCGAACTGCCGCTCGGGCAGCAGGATCACGTTGGCGCCGCCGGCCAGGCCAGCGTGCAGGGCGATCCAGCCGGCGTGCCGGCCCATCACCTCGACGACCAGGGTGCGGTGGTGGCTCTCCGCGGTCGTGTGCAGGCGGTCGATGGCCTCCATCGCGATGTTGACAGCGGTGTCGAAGCCGAAGGTGTAGTCGGTGGCGCCGAGGTCGTTGTCGATCGTCTTCGGCACGCCGACGACCTGCACACCCAGCTCGTAGAGCTTGGTGGCCACGCCGAGGGTGTCCTCGCCGCCGATCGCGATCAGCGCGTCGACACCCTGCTCGGCGAGGTTGTCCTTGATCCGCTCGACGCCGTTCTCGATCTTGAACGGGTTGGTCCGGGACGAGCCGAGGATGGTGCCGCCGCGGGGCAGGATGCCACGGACGTCCGCGATGCCGAGGGGCCGGGACAGACCCTCCAGCGGGCCCTTCCAACCGTCCCGGAAGCCCACGAACTCGTGACCGTAGGTGGCGACGCCCTTGCGGACCACCGCCCGGATGACCGCGTTGAGACCTGGGCAGTCGCCGCCGCCGGTGAGCACGCCGATACGCATGATCCGCTCATCCTCCTGGAGCATCAGGTAAAGCCCGAATTGCCCCAGGGTATGTGTCAGATCAGACCATCGGCGCCGTTGCCGGCCCGGGGCGGGCCGTCACTGCGCACTGTAGTCGGCCCGCCGGTGCGACGACAGCGCGCCCCGGGCCGGCGGGCCGACGAGCGCTGCTCAGAACGTCACCTCGTGGTTCTCGCCGGCCTCCGGCGGCCGCCCGGTGACGGCGGCCTTCGCGTAACCGAGCAGGTTGACCACGGCGCTGTTCGCCGAGTCCCAGTACTCGGCGGAGCTGGCGTGCACCTTGATCAGGGTGAGCCCCGGGGTGTCCAGCCCGTCGGGGAACCACGCCTTGAGCAGCGGGTTCCACAGCCGCTCGGCGCGCGCCCGGTCCAGCCCCTCGGTGGCGGTGCCGGAGATCGACACCCAGGCGTTGTGCTTCTGGTCGGAGAAGGCGACGTTCACCTCCGGATTCACCCGGAGCTGACGGACCTTCGCCGAGTCGGCGTGGGCGAAGAACCACAGCTCCCCGTCGAACTCGGCCTCCTGGAGCCCCATCGGTCGGCTCACCTGCCGCCCGTCCAGGGCGGTCGTGGTGAGCATGCAGATCCGCGCGGCCCGGGCCAGCTCGGTGACCCGGGCTCGCGCCTCGGCGGCGCTGGTGGGCTGGTTGCTCATGGCACTCTCCCTCGGCTCGGCTGGTCGAACCGATGCCCGGGACAGAACCGGTCAAACCTACGACGGTACGACCGTCGCTCGGCGGATCGTCATCGCCCGCCGGCCGTCATCGCCCGCCACCGGGCCAGGTTGTGCCGGGCATCGACCAGAGCGTCGTGCCGGGCCGCGTCGGCGTCCGGCAGGGTCGGCCGACCGCTGTCGTCCCAGAGCTGCCGCAGCTCCTTGGTGTAACGGGGAATCTCCCGGGGCAGCGCCGGCATCGCACCCCAGAGCTGGGCGAGCACCACATGGTCGTACGCGGCGTACCAGGCCCACAGCTCCAACTGCTCCCCCGGCCGGTCCCGGACGGGCTCGACCAGGAAGTCGAACAGGTCGTCGCGGATGCGCTCGCGCGACCGCCAGGCCCGGTCCGCCGGGGACGGCAGCTTGTCCAGCACGTTGCGCCGGACCCAGGGCACGGCACGGGAATCGTCGAACTCCGTGGAGACCGCGTAGAACTCGCGGCCGTACTCGTCGACGACACCTATCGAGACGAGGTCGACGGTGGTGCCGTCCTCGATGAACTCGCAGTCGTAGAAATAGCGGTAGACCATTCCGACCATCCTCGCCCACCGCCGCCCGGCCGCGCCCGGCGGGGCCGCCGCACCGCTGGTGACGGGCCGGATCGGCACTTCAACGAGGGTACGCGGCAGCTCGCGACGGTCACGGAAGTGCTTCGAGGGGTGTACAGCAAGCGACCGGACCGTCATGATCTGATGTGTACCGCTACCGGATGCCGAATCGGTGTCAGTTCACCTTGTCAGGGCCATCAGGTTCACCCGGTGAGCGAGTTTGTGGTCCATGACCGGGGAGGGGTTGGGCCGTGGAGATGCGCCTGCCGGAGCCGGGTGACGCGCTCACGGGTGTCGAGATGTTCGCTGGTCTGGAGCCCGAGGTGCGGCAGCGCGTCATCGCCGCCGCCGTTCCGCGCACCTACCGCAAGGGGCAGTTGCTCTTCGTGGAGAACGACCCGGGTGAGTCGCTCATCGTGTTGCGCCGCGGTGCGGTGGCCGTCTTCCGCACCGCACCCACGGGTGAGCGGGCCGTCCTGTCGGTGATCCGTCCCCCGGACGTGCTCGGCGAGGTCTCCCTGCTCGACGCGTCCACCCGGTCCGCCTCGGCCGAGGCCATCGAGGACTGCGCGGCGCTCGCGCTCTCGCGCGGCGCGTTCATGGAGCTGGTGCACTCCAACCCGCGCATCCTGGACGCGGTGATGCGGTCGCTGGGCGGGCTGATCCGCCGGCTGACCGAGCAGAACGCCGACCACGTCTTCCTCGACCTGCCGGGTCGGGTGGCCAAGACGCTCGTCCGGTTGGCGGGCGAGAGCCAGGCGCCGATGATCACGATCGAGCTCAACCAGAGTCAACTGGCCGAGATGGCGGGTGGCTCCCGGCAGAGCGTCAACCAGGCGATCGGTTCGTTCGCCAGCCGTGGCTGGCTGCGTACCGAGGGGCGCCGGATCGTGGTGACCGACGTGGCCGCGCTGCGCCGCCGCGCCGGCATGAACGACCGCTGACCCCTCACCCGAGCAGCACGAAACGGCCGGGCCGCCCCGTGGGCGACCCGGCCGTTTCGGCGTCATCGGCGTGGGGTCACGCCCCGGAGCTGCCCGGCCCGGCCCACTTGTCCGGGCCCTTGCCGTCGCCACCCGGGCCGTGGGTCTGCTCGCTGACGATGCCCTCGGCCTGGAGCGTGGCGAGCGTGGCGGCGTCGACGTCCACCGAGTCGCCCGCGGAGTGGCTGACCCCGTTGCCGTCGGTCCAGTCGCTCTCCAGCTTGACGTACACCATTGACCTGTCCCCCTCTGGTCCCTGATCGATATCTGGCCGCCTGAATCTAGTCGGTCAGCACCCTCGGTGACTGTCCACAAGCCAACAGGCCGGTACCTGACAGCGGCCGACTGGGGCGATAATTCTGGGCAGGGGACGCCATGGGCGTCGACCCGTTCACCTCTGGGGGATGTCATCGCCGCGCAGTGTGGACGCTGTGGCCGCACGGCCGCCGACGGGGACCGCTTCTGCGGCGGCTGCGGCGCCGAGCTGGGCGCCGTGTGCCCGCACTGCCTGCGCCCGCTCGCCTCGGACGTCACCTTCTGCACGTCCTGCGGGTCGCCCCGGCCGGGCGCCGACCGACCGGCCACGGTCACCCCGCAGGAGGACCGCCGCCGGGTGAGCGTGCTCTTCGTGGACCTGATCGACTTCACGCCGTACGTCGAGCGCACCGACCCGGAGCAGGTCCGGGGCATGCAGACCGGGTTCTTCTCCGCCGCCCGCCGGGTGGTCGGTCAGTACGGCGGGGTGGTGGAGAAATACATCGGAGACGCGGTGATGGCGCTCTTCGGCGCCCCGATCGCCACCGAGACCGACGCGCTGCGCTGCGTACGGGCCGGTCTGGAGCTGCAACGGGTGCTCACCCGGTTCGCGCCGACCGGCAGCACCGAGATGCGGTTCCGGGTCGGGGTGGCCACCGGCGAGGCGCTTGTCGACGTGGCCGCCGCGCGCGACGGCGGACAGGCCATCGTGGCCGGTGACGTGGTCAACACGGCCTCCCGGATGCAGTCGGTCGCGCCACCCGGTGGGGTGCTGGTCTGCGGCACCACCCACGCGCTCACCAAGGACGCGATCCGCTACGAGGAGCAGCCCCCGGTCACCCTGCGCGGCCGGTCGTCGCCGACCGAGGTGTGGCTCGCCCTGTCCCCGCTGCGTCGCCAACCCACCGACCGGGAACCGGACACCACGCCGCTCGTCGACCGGGAACACGAACTGGGGATGCTCGTCAACGCCCTGCACCGGTCGCTGCGCGACAGGCGACCGCAGGTGGTCACCATCTTCGGCCGGGCCGGCATCGGCAAGAGCCGGCTGCTGCGCGAGCTCTACCTGCACACCGGCCGGCTGGTCGACGAGCCGCTGACCTGGCACACCGGGCGCTGCCCGCCGTTCGGGGAGAACGTCACCTTCGCCGCGCTCGCCGACATCGTGAAGTCCGAGGCCGGCATCCTCGACACCGACCCGGCGACAAGCGCCGCGCAACGGCTGACCGCCGCCGTGGGCGAGCTCATCGGCCCGGGTGAACGGGACCGAGTGGCGGACGCGCTGCGCCCGCTGGTCGGGCTGCCCGGCACGCCGCTGCCGGCCGAGGAGGCGGAGTCGGCGTGGCGTCGCTTCCTGCTGGCGCTTGCCGTCCGGCGTCCCACCGTGCTGGTCTTCGAGGACCTGCACTGGGCCGACGACGCGATGCTGCGCTTCGTGGAGCTGCTCGGGGCGGCGGCCCGTGACGTGCCGCTGCTGCTGCTCTGCACCGCCCGCCCGGAGCTCGTCGACCGGGACCCGAGCTGGGCCGGGTCGATCACCGGCTCGGTGACGATCACCCTGCCGCCACTGCGCGACACCGGCATCGCCGCCCTGTACGCGCACCTGTTCGGCCAGGCCGCGTTCTCCGCCGACATGCTGACCCCGTTGATCGAGGTGGCCGGCGGCAACCCGCTCTACGCCCACGAGTACGTCCGGATGCTGATCGAGCAGGGGGCGCTGCGCCAGTCGGGGCGGGGCTGGTCGCTGGACAAGCAGCTTGAGCTGACCATGCCGGAGAGCGTGCACGCGGTGATCGCCAACCGGGTGGACCTGCTGGACGCCAAGGACCGCGCGGTGCTGCTCGCCGCGTCGGTGGTCGGGGTGCAGTTCTGGCCCGGCGCGGTCGCCGCCGCCCTCGGGCAACAGATCGAGTCGGTCGAGCGTTCGCTGCGCCGACTCGAACAGCGCGACTTCGTGCACGAGCAGGCCGCGTCGACGATGGCCGGGCAGGCCGAGTACCGGTTCCGCCACGTGCTGGTCCGTGACGTCTGCTACCAGCGGTTGCCGCGCACCGAGCGGGTGGCCCGCCACGAGCGGGCCGCCGACTGGCTCGACGCGCTGTCGCACTCCCGCGACACCGACCTGGCCGAGGTGCTCGCCCACCACCGCTGGGCCGCGCACGAGATCGCCCGCTCGCTGGGCATGCAGGTGCAGCGCTACGCCGGGCCGGCGCGGCAGGCGCTGCACCGGGCGGCCCGGCGGGCGTACGCGCTGCACGGGTTGGACGCGGCGGCCAGCCACGCGGGCCGGGCACTCGGCCTGGCCGACGACAGCGACCCGGTGGGCCGGCTCCAGTTGGAGCTGCTGAGCACCGAGATCTCGTTCTACCGGGACGGCAACGCGTTCCTCTCCGGCGGTGGTCCGGAGCAGGTGCACACCCTCGCCGACCGGCTGCTGTCGCACGGCGACAACGCCTGCGCCGCCCGGGCGTGGACGCTGCTCGGCCAGGCCGCCTGGCTGCGGGCCGACCGCGGCGACGCGTTGGCCTGCCTGGACCGCGCGGTGCAGTTGTTCGAGCCACTACCGGACACCCCGCAGAAGGCGGACGCGTACGCCGAGATGGGCCGGCTGCACATGCTCAACTACGAGCGGGACCCGGCCGTGGCGGCGGCGGACACGGCGGCCGAGATCGCCGAGCGGTTGGGCCTGACCGAGACCCGCACCAACGCCCGGATCACCGCGGCCACCGCCCGCTACCAGTCCGGGGACCGGGTCGGCCTGGACGAGCTGCACGCGATCGTCGAGTTCGCCCGCGCCGGTCAACTGCTGGCGCTGCCCCGGGCCACCCAGAACCTCGCCTGGGCGATCCGCGAGGAGGGCGACTGGCTGCGGTCGAACGCCCTGCTCTCGGCCGCGCCGGCGCGGACCGCCAGCGGTCAGACCCTGACCACCAGTTACTCGGCGGAGGCGATGCGCGCCTGGTTCGACGGCGACTTCGGCCGGCTCCTCGCGGCGGCGGAGGCGTTCGTGGACACGCCGACCGGGAGCTGGGACATGCAGGTGCGCGGGTTGCGCTGCTGTCTGCTGGTGCTGCGCGACGACGAGGATCCGGACGACCTGACCGACGCGTTGGACACCGCGCGGCGCAGCGGGTTCCACCGGCTGCTCTGGACGATGCTGAGCATGGCCGCGTTGTGTCGGGCGTTGCAGGGGCGGGACACCGAGGCGGCGGAGCTGATCGAGGAGCTGGACGGGTGCTGGTCGGCGGTGCCGGCCCTGGCCAGCGGTGAGTGGATCGCCGCGGCCGCGTACGCCGCCGCCCTGAGCGGTCGCGACGCGGCCGTGCGGGTCCGCACGATGCTGGGCCGGGTCGGGCACCGCACGCCCTGGTCGGAGGCGGCGTTGCGGACCGTGACGGCGGCCCTGGCCGCGGCGGACGGCGACCACCGCCGCTCCGCCGAGCTGCACCTGGCCGCCGCCGAGACCTACGGGCGGATCCCGGACGTGAGCGACCGGGTGTTGGCGCTCACGCTCGCGGCGGCGGAGCTGACCCGCGCCGGCGACCCGGCGGGCGCACGGGCGACCCGGGCCGAGGTACGCACCTTCGCGCTGCGCAACGACGCCCCCGGCCTGCTCGCCCTGGCCGGGCGGCCGATCAGCCCGACCGGTCCCGCCGTGGCCTGCTGACGCGGACTCAGGCGTCCGGCCGCTTCGGTTGAGGAGGATGCCGCCGTCGGTGGATACAGCGGCGAGTTCACGCAGGAAGACGCCACGGGACCGGCCAGCCAGCGGATGATGATCAGCGTCAGATCCACCCCGACCCCTCGGTGCACTGCTGGCTACTCGCTCCGCCCCTTCTTCCACTGTAGGTACTCGCGGTACAGCTCCTCTTCCCGCCTTCGCATGCGCCGGTGCGGCACCCGGGCCGCAATGAGGAGCACGGCCGCGCCGCCCAGCATCAGGTAGCCGAGGATCCGGTCGCCGGGCTGCACGGGGCCCACGCTGAGCAGCAGACCCAGCAGGGTCGAGCCCAGGCCCAGACAGAACGCGATCCCGGGTGGCGACTGCCGGTATTCGAGGCGGTGACGGTCGGCGAGAGTCTGGAACTGCGGCGGGATGTCCAGTTCCTCGTACTCCCCAGCGGCCACGTGTGCCCCTCAGCTCTCGATCGTTGGCAGCTCAGCAGCGCGGCGCCCGGCGTGTCGGGTCGCTCCGCCGCCAACGATCACCGAGATGGCGCTGTTCGCGCAAGAACGGACAAAGAACCCCGGTCGCGACCTGCGGCGGCAGCCGTGACTTTGGAAGACGCGACACAACGCACTCCCGGAACCATGCCCTGACGTGTCACGATTCAGAGCACGGCGTGCGGACGGGCGTCGAGGGTCGCGCCGTGAGGCGCTTAAGGGGGATGTCCGGGTGTCAGCGGGTGGTGCCCGCCGGGGACGGCGGGACAACGGGCTCGACGCGAACGAGTACGCCGTCGTCGGCGACGTCGATCCGCGCGTCGGCGAGCACCTGCTCGACGTGCTGGCCGCCGGCGGGATCGCCGCCTACCTGCAGCCCTCGGCCGACCTCAACCCGGTCACCCGCACGACCACCGTGCCGGCCCGGCCGGTCGACCGGCTCTACGTCGACCGCTCGCACCTGACCACCGCACGGGACTATCTGACCCAGCTCGCGGACGAGACCACCCCGGAGCAGCCGCCGGCGCGCGACGAACCGGACATCGACGCCGAGTGGGCGCGGATCGTGGCCGGCTTCCACACCTCGTCCACCGTCGGCGACCACCCGTGGCCGGCCGCGGAGGACGTGGACGAACGGGACGCCCGGGACGAGCCGACCGCCGGTCCGCTGGCCCGCGCGGGCACCGACGAGCCCGGTCCGACCGCCACCGACACCCGCCGGCTGCCCTCCGCCACCGACATCTCCGGGATCTCGGTCGGGCGCGGCACCCGGCCGGACGAGCCGTCGCTGCTCGACGGGCTGGACACCTTCGGGGCCAACCTGCCCGACGACGAGGACGACGAGGGTTACCACCCGCCCCCGCCACCGCCGCTGCCGCGGGTCAGCAAGTACGCGGTGGTCGGTGTGCTCGGCGTGGTCCTCGGTTTCGTGCTCTTCCTCTTCCCGTCGCTGATCCCGGTGGACCGCTCGGCGGTCACCCTGTTCGGGTTCACCGGCATCCTGGCCGGTTTCGTCACGCTGATCTGGCGGTTGCGCCCCGGCGACGAGGACGACGACGACCCGGACAACGGCGCCGTCGTCTGATCCTGGCCCGCATCCCGGGACGGCTCCGACCCGCCCGGGGCGTAACAGTGGTGTAACTTACTGTCAGTAGGAATACCGCTGTACGTCACTTCCCCCGCTGACTGACCGGTTTTCCCTTGCTCGTGGCGGTCAGTCCTCTGCTGATCGGAATGCCCGAGATGCGACAGAGTTCTCTCGTGGTGGTGGCCAACCGCCTCCCCATCGACGACAGTCAGGCGCCCGACGGGGCCTGCGAGTGGCGGCGCAGCCCGGGTGGGTTGGTGAGCGCGCTGCACCCGCTCCTGCGACACACCCCGGCGACCTGGGTCGGTTGGGCCGGCGGCACCGGTCCGGCCCCCGCACTACCGGACGTCGACGGGGTCCGGATGCACACCGTCGCGCTCAGCCCGGAAGATCTGCGCGACCACTACGAGGGGTTCGCCAACGCCACCCTCTGGCCGCTCTACCACGACGCCGTCGAGCAGCCGCAGCACCACCGGCGGTGGTGGGAGGCGTACCAGCGGGTCAACCAACGCTTCGCCGAGGCGACCGCCGAGGTCACCGAGCAGGGCGGGGTGGTCTGGATCCAGGACTACCACCTGCAACTGGTCCCCGGTCTGCTGCGCGCGCTCCGTCCGGACCTGCGCATCGGCTTCTTCCTGCACGTGCCGTTCCCGCCGCCGGAGCTGTTCATGCAGTTGCCGCGCCGGGCCGAACTGCTGCGCGGGATGCTCGGCGCGGACCTGGTCGGCTTCCAGCGGGTGCAGGCGGCGCACAACTTCGCCCAACTGGTGACCAGGGTGCTGGATCTGCCGGCCACCGACCGGCGGATCGGCATCGACGACCGGGTCGTCCGCATCGGCGCGTTCCCGGTCTCCATCGACACCGCCGAGATGGGCGCGCTCGCCGCCCGCCCCGACGTGGCCGCCCGAGCCCGCCGCCTACGTCAGGACCTCGGCGACCCCCGGCAGGTCATCCTCAGCGTGGACCGGATGGACTACACGAAGGGCATCGAGCAGCGCCTCAAGGCGTACAGCGAGTTGCTGGCCAGCGGCGACGTCAAGGTCCGCGACACGGTGTTGGTGCAGGTCGCGATGCCGAGCCGCGAGCGCGTCGGCCAGTACCAGATCCTGCGTGAGCGGATCGAGCGCGAGGTGGGCCGGATCAACGGCGAGTTCGGCCGGGTCGGCGAGCCCGCGATCCACTACCTCACCCAGCCCTTCGACCGGGCCGAGTTGGCCGCGCTCTACCGGGTCGCCGACGTGATGGCGGTGACCCCGCTGCGCGACGGCATGAACCTCGTCGCCAAGGAGTACGTGGCCGCCCGGGTGGACGACACGGGCGCCCTGCTGCTCAGCGAGTTCGCCGGCACGGCCGCCGAACTCTCCCAGGCCTACCTGGTCAATCCGCACGACCTGGAGGGACTCAAGCAGGGCCTGTGCGCCGCGCTGCGGGCCAGCCCCGCCGACACCACGCACCGGATGCGAGCCATGCGCGCCCACCTGGAGGAGCACGACATCCGGGCCTGGGCCCGCTCCTACCTGCACGCCCTGGACGAGCGCGGCGCCCTGGTCAGCCGCCTGACCAGCACCGACGCCAGTCCCGACGCCGCCGCCCCGGACGCCACCGACGCCGCTCGAGTGCCGCGACCCGCCACCCCCACCGCCAGCTCGGCCACCCACCCGGCGAGCGGCTGAGCAGCCACCCCCAAGATCGTCGCCGCGCGACCCACCCGCCGGGCCGGCTGGCCGCGCGGCAGCGGGCCGGGCCGGCCGGCCGCGCGACCCACCCGCCGGGCCGGCCGCGCGGCGGCGGCGAGCACCCCGACCGGCGCGCCCGGGGTGCTCAGTGCGCCGTGGGCTCCTTCTCCAGCCAGTCCAGGATCGCGTCGATCGGCTCCGCCCACCGCGCGTCCAGCATCAGGTCGTGGCCCATCCCGGGAAAGAGCAGCGGGGCCGAACCGAAGCGGCGGGCCACCCGGGTCAACGTCGACGCCGGCACCACCCGGTCGTCCGGGCTGCCCAGCACCAGCACCGGTGGGGCGCCCACCGCCGGCTCGGCCTCCGGCTCGCCCAGCAGAGCCCACTGCGCCCGCCGGCCCGCCCGGCCGAGTCGTCCGACGTACCGCCGGGCCTCCTCGTCGGGCAACTCGCGGCTGAACAGCTGCCCCCGGTTGAGCCGCAACGGCCCGCCGAACACCGCCGGCAACGTGCCCCCCGGGTTGCGGCGCAACGCCGCACCCAGCACTCCCCAACCGCCGAAGACCGGCGCCACCAGCACCGCGGCCCGCGCCGGATAGCGGGCCAACGCGTGCGCCACCACCAGAGCCCCGGCGCCGTGCCCCACCAGCACCGCCTGACGCGGCAGGCCCGCGGCCACCTGGACCACGTCGTGCGCGTACGCGCGCAGCGTCGCCTCCGGCGCCGGCTCGCTGCCACCGTGCCCGCGCAGGCTCACCGCGTACGCCGGGAAACCCCGCGCTGCCGCGTGCCCCAGCCAGTGCTCGGCGAACGCCCACGCACCGTGCCCGAAACCGGGGACGAAGAGCAGCGGCACTCGCCCCTCCTCCACCTCGGGGACGGCGCTGAGCACCTCCCGGCGGGCCGGTCGGACCGGACGCGACCACTCCCGGCCCCGCATGATCCGCAGTTCGCTACTCGCGCTCACTTGCCCTCCAGGTCGACCAGGGCGCGTTGGACGGCGCGCAGATAGTCGGCGTGACCGACCTCGAACCAGTGCCGGCTGCTCTCCTTGACCTTCCCGGAGTATCGCTCCCCGGCCCGGTCACGCACCTGGGACGCGAACGCGGCGGCCCGCTCCGGCCGGTCCCGGCGGGCCCGCAGGAGGCGGGCGAAGAGCACCATCTGCCAGTGCGACAGGGTGAACAACCCGGAATCCGGCTGCACCAGGCCGGCGACCGCGAGCGTCGGGTGCCCGGGGGTGAACGCGTTGAGCCACAGCGTGGGCCGGCCCGCCCCGGCGCTGTCGGCGAACACCGACGCGTCCAGGAACTCGAAGCGCGGCAGGTAGCCGGTGGCGAAGACGACCACCTCGGGGTCGATCTCGCGGCCGTCGGCCAGTTCCACGGCGTACGGGTGGAACCGGGCGACGTCCGGCACCGGGCCGATGCCGCCGTGGCCCACGTAGTAGACGAGCTGGCTGTTCGCGATCGGGTGCGTCTCGTACACCCGGTGGTCGGGCTTGGGCAGACCGAAGCGGGTCAGGTCGCCGACTGTCAACCGCAGCGTCCAGTGGTAGAGCCACTGCCGCACCCGCAGTGGCACGCGCAGCGCCAGCAGGCTGTCGTTCACCTGGTCGGCGGGGCGGCCGAGCACGTACTTCGGCGCGTACCAGTAGCCGCGCCGGGTGGAGTGCCAGCAGCGCGACGCCTGCTGGGCGGCCTCGACGGCGATGTCGCAGCCGGTGTTGCCGGCGCCGACCACGAGCACCCGCTTGCCGCGCAACTGCGCCGGGTCCTTGTAGGACGAGGCGTGCATGATCTCGCCCCGGAACTGCTCCAGGCCCTCGTAGCGGGGCAGCTTCGGCGACCAGTTGTGACCGTTGGCGATCACCACGGCGGCGTAGCGGGAGGTGCGCTCCGGGCCGTACCCGCCGGTGGAGCGGGTGGTCACGTCCCACCGGTCGCCCTCGGCGGGTTGGACCCGGATCACCTCGGTGCCGAACCAGATGTGCGAGCGCAGGTCGAAGTGGTCGGCGTACCGCTCGAAGTAGGACAGCAGCTGACTGTGGTGCGGGTAGTCCGGCCAGGAGTCCGGCATCGGGAAGTCCGGGAACTGGGTGAACGGCTTCGACGAGATCAGGTGGGTGCTGGCGTACACCGGGCTGCGGTCGTGCCGCCAGTTCCAGGCGCCGCCGACGCCGGTCTCCCGTTCGTAACAGTCCACGCCGAACCCGTGCTCGCGCAGGTTCTTGATGGCCGTCAGGCCGCTGGCCCCGGCCCCGATGACGCAGACCGTGTCGCCCCGGTCGGAGACCGGGCGACTCTCGCTGTTCGTGGGCGAGGTCGCCTCCGGGTCGGGCCGGCCGTGGTCGGTGGAGGTGGACACCGGGACATCTCCTTTTGGTACGGCAGGCGTGCCGGTCGCCGCGAAATCCTCTCCACTACCGGGCCGGATGTCCAGTCCTGCGCCGGACGCGTCGACTGTCGCGCCGGGTCGGGGTCAGCCGGTGGCGGGCAGCAGCAGGTCGACGAGGACCGGGAAGTGGTCGCTGGCCCGGCGGGTCTGCGCGGTGTCCACGACGTCGTAGTCCACGACCGTGATCCGCGGGTCGACGAAGAGCGCGTCGATGCGTCGGCGCGGGTCGGCGCAGGAGTAGGTGAGTCGCTCGGCCCGGTCGGCGGCCACCGCGGCGTCGGTCAACCCCCGCGACACGGTGGCCCAGGCGGGCCCGTCCGGACCCTCGTTGAGGTCCGCCCCGGCCAGCACCGGGCTGGTCGCCGCGTCCAGGCCGCGCTTGAACTCGGCGGCCTGGGAGGGTCGCTCGGCCGGGTCGGTGGACAGGTGCGAGCCGGCGAGGGTGAACCGGGCGTCGCCGACCCGGCAGTCGGCGTACGCGGCGCCGCGCAGGTGCCGGCCGGGGGTCAGCGGGAAGCGTTGGCACCGGCTGCCCCGCACCTGCACCCGCAGGCTGGTCAGCAGCAGGTTGCCCAGCGCGGGCAGCCCGCCGGCAGCCACCACCAGGCCGAACGACTCGGCAAGCGTGGCGGACTTCTGCCGCCACCGGAACCGGCGCGGCCCCTCCTGCACGATCACCACGTCCGGCCGCGCGGCCCGGACCACCGCCGCCAACGCGGCGGTGTCGTCGCGCTGGCTGTGGATGTTGTACGACACCACGCGCAGCGGCACACCCACCTCCGACCGCCTCAGATCCGGCGGGCGAGGTCGGCGGCGCCGATCACTCCGGCGCTGTTGCCCAGCTCGGCGGGGAGCACCTCGGCCACCGGCAGGCGACCGCGCTGGGCGAGCGCGTCGAGGTACGAGCGGCGCGTCGGGCCGAGCAGCAGCTCACCGGCATCGATCACACCGCCGCCGACCACCAGGGTCTGCGGGTCGAGGATCTGCGCCATGTCGGCGAGGCTGGTGCCCAGCCATCGGCCGATCTGCGCGAACGCCTCGGCGGAGACGGGGTCGCCACCCTGCGCGGCGGCGGTCACCATCGGGCCGGTGATCGCCTCGGCCTCACCGCCGGCCAGGTCGAGCAGCGCGGTGGCCCGGTTGGGCTCCTGCCGGGCGCCGGCGCGGGCGAAGCGCACCAGGGCGCTGCCGCTGGCGTACTGCTCGATGCAGCCGAGCCGGCCGCAGCCGCACTGGTGCCCGTCCGGCACGGCCAGCATGTGGCCCAGCTCGGCGGCGACGCCGTGCGCGCCGCGCATCAGGTCACCGCCGAGGACGATGCCGCCCCCCACGCCGGTGCCGATCGTGAACATGATCATGGAGTCGTCGGCGTCGCGGGCCGCACCGTAGCGGAACTCGGCCCAGGCGGCCACGTTCCCGTCGTTCTCCACGATCACGGGCAGGCCGACGGCCTCGCTGACGTACTCCCGCAGCGGTTCGTCCCGCCAGGCCAGGTTCGGAGCGAAGAGCACGGTCGAGCGGCTGGCGTCGATCCAGCCGGCCGCGCCGATGCCGACGGCCTCGATCGTCCGCCCGGCTGCCAGCTCGCCGACCAGCTCGATGATGACGTCGCGGGTCTTGCCGACGTCATCGGCAGGGGTGTCCCGTCGGGTCTGCACGAGGACCGTGCCGGTGTCGTCCACGACACCGCCGGCCACCTTCGTGCCACCGACGTCGACTCCGATGGTCAGCGTCACCGCTGCCGCTCCCCTCTGCTGTCCGGCCCGTGTCCCGGCGGCATGCCGGTCCGGGTCGGGATGTCCCGCGCTCAGGCGCCGTCGCCCGGAGCCTGCGCCCCGGTGTCGTCCGGCACCCGCGAAGCGGGCACCGCGGGATGAGTGGTCGGTGCCGGTACGGTCGCCGGCCCGGCGTCGTCGACGGGTGGTACGGCGGCCGGGGCGAGTGGGTCCGCCGTCCGGGTGGCGACCGACCAGACATCCCGCTCCGGCGCCGGCTGAGAATCATGCCCGCTGCGGGTGGCATCGCGCCACACGTGTTCGTCGCCGGTCGCGCCGGACCGGTCGGCGGGGGCTGGCTCGGGGGGCACGTCGCCGGTGCTCGCGGCGGGTGCCGACGGTGGCGCGGGGGTCGGCGCGGATGTCGAACCGGAGGGGCTCGTCGGGGACGGTTGCGGCGGGGAGAAGGCGCGGAGCAGGCTGGCGACACCCGCCGCGAGATCACCGGCGCCGGTCGAGAGGCGTTCGGCGAATTCCGGACTCGGGTCGCGTAACGCGGCGATGCCCCGACAGACCGGGCAGACGCAGCATTCGGCCGATCCGGTGGCGAAAGCACCGCCGGCGCCGGGTCGTCCGCCCGGGTCGGCACTGTGACCGAGGACACCGGCCAGCACCCCGCCCAACGAGCCGAACGCGCCGCCCGCCGAGCCGGCGGAGGCCAGTCGCGCCCCCGCGAGCAGGGTGGCGACCAGCCGTTCCGCCTCTTCCCGGGCCGAACCCGGATCCGTTCCGCCCACCGTCGGCTCCTCTACCGTGCCACCGGACCCGTCACTGCGCCGCACCGGTTGCTTCTACCCGGCGCTTGAGCTGCTTCAACGCGGTGTCCATGATCATTTTTTCGGCCTTGCGCCGAAACATCCCGAGCATGCCGACCGACAGGTCGACCTCAAGCGTGTAGGTCACCGTCGTGCTGCCGTCCGGGTTACCCACCAGGTCGTACGAACCACGCTGGGACTTCTGCATCTTCGAGGGAGCGACCAGGTGCCACTCGATCCGGGAGAGGTCCTCGGCGTAGGAGTAGGCGAGCACGTACTCGTCGGCCATCACCCCGGCGTCGATGGTGAAGCGCACCTGGCTGGCGTAGCCGTCCTCGTACTCCTCCACGACCTCGGCGCGGCGGACCGCGTCGGTCCACTCCGGGTAGGCCGCGAAGTCACAGATGACCGCCGTCACCCGATCCGGTGCGGCGCCGATGATGATCGACTGGGTGGAGGAGTCCGCCATGGGGGGAGGCTACCCGGCGGGCAGCGGCTCCACGCCGCGCCGCCCCCGCGCGCCGCCGGGGCCCGCGGGGGCCGGGACAGCGCGGGCCCTAGCAGTGTGCCCGTGCTCACCGGGTAGGTTTCGACACAGCCACCGTCCGTCGGCGGCGCCCCGACCGGCCAGTGCGAGCACGAAGGAGTGCAGGTGCGCGAGTTCTCCGTCCCGCCGATCGTCACCGTTGGCGACGCGGCCAACCTCACCGATCCGGTCTGGGACAACGCCGAGGTCGCGCCCGACGCCGTCCAGTTCGCCCGCCCCACCCCCGGTGCCACGGGCACCGTCACCACCTGGGCCGAGGTGACCTGCCGGCAGTTCCGCGACGAGGTGGCCGCCGTGGCCCGCGGACTGATCGCCGCCGGCATCGAACCCGGTGCCCGCGTCGGGCTGATGAGCCGCACCCGGTACGAGTGGACGCTGCTGGACTACGCCATCTGGACCGTCGGAGCGGTCACCGTGCCGATCTACGAGACGTCCAGCGCCGAACAGGCCGCGTGGATCATCGAGGATTCCAACGCCGTCGCCGTCGTGGTGGAGACCGACGCGCACGCCGCCCTGATCGCCGGCATCCGACACCGGCTGCCCGAGCTGGACCACGTCTGGCAGATCGACCTCGGCGGGGTCGACCAGCTGGTCAGCAGCGGCGCCACGGTCGAGCTGGCCGAGGTCGAGCGGCGACGCAAGGCGGTCGGCGCCGACGACCTGGCCACCATCATCTACACCAGCGGCACCACCGGCCGACCCAAGGGCTGCGTGCTCACCCACCGCAACATGTACGCCGACATCGCCAACGCGGTGCCGGTGCTGCCGAACCTGTTCCACGCCGGCGCGTCCACCCTGCTCTTCCTCCCGCTGGCGCACGCCTTCGCCCGGCTGATCCAGATCGGCGTCGTGCAGGCGCGGGCCACCATGGCCCACTGCGCCGACACCAAGAACCTGGTCGCCGAGTTGCAGGCCTTCCGGCCGACCTTCGTGCTCTCCGTACCCCGGGTGTTCGAGAAGGTCTACAACGCGGCCAAGCAGAAGGCCGAGGCCGACGGCAAGGGCGGCATCTTCGCCCGCGCCGAGCAGGTCGCCATCGCGTACAGCGAGGCTCTGGAGACCCCGGGCGGCCCCGGCCTGGCGTTGCGCGCCCAGCACGTGGTCTTCGACCGGCTGGTCTACGGCAAACTGCGTGCCGCGCTCGGTGGGCGCTGCCGCGACGCCATCTCCGGCGGCGCGCCGCTCGGCGCCCGGCTCGGTCACTTCTTCCGGGGCATCGGCGTGACGGTCCTGGAGGGCTACGGCCTGACCGAGACCTCCCCCGCCGCCGCGGCGAACCTGCCGACCGGCACCCGGATCGGCACCGTCGGCCGCCCACTGCCCGGCGTGACCGTGCGGATCGAGGACGACGGCGAGATCCTGATCTCCGGCGAGCTGGTCTTCCAGGGTTACTGGCACAACGAGGCGGCGACCGCCGAGACACTCAGCACCGACGGGTGGTTCCGGACCGGCGACCTGGGCCAGCTCGACGCCGACGGCTACCTGAGCATCACCGGGCGCAAGAAGGAGCTGATCGTCACCGCCAGCGGCAAGAACGTCGCCCCTGCGGTGCTGGAGGACCTGGTCCGGGCGCACCCGTTGATCAGTCAGTGTGTCGTCATCGGCGACCGCAAGCCGTTCATCGCGGCGCTGGTCACCGTCGACGAGGAGGCGCTGCCGGCCTGGCTGGAGGGCGCCGGGCTGGCCGCCGACACCCCCGTCGAGCAGCTCCGCGAGCACGAGGCCCTGCGCAGGGAGATCCAGACCGCCATCGACACCGCCAACCAGGCGGTCTCCAAGGCCGAGGCGATCAAGATGTTCCGGGTCCTGCCCCACGACTTCACCGAGGCGACCGGCGAACTGACCCCGTCGCTCAAGGTCAAGCGCCAGGTCGTCCACAAGACGTACGCGGCGGACATCGCCGACATCTACCGAGGCTGACTACCATCCGTCACGTGCCCGCATCCACAGCCACCGCACCGCACCCGCATCCCCTCGCCGCGGCCGCCCGCCTGGTGATGCTGGCGTTGGTCGCCGTCCTGACCCTCTTCGCCACCCGCCACGTCACCCAACTCTGGTGGATCGCGCTCCTGGCGGTGGCCGGGCTCCCGTCCCTGCTGGCCCCACAGCACCGGCTGATCGCGCCGCTGAGTCGGGTGGCCGAGGTGGTGGTGCTGGGCCTGGCCGCGAGCCAGGTGGCCGCGGTGGCGTCGATCGGCACCGTCGCCGGGCTCGGCGCCTCGGCGGTGCTGCCCTACCTGGCCGTCCCGGTGACCGTCACCGCGCTGCGCCGTCGCTTCCGCGAGGGCGCCGCCCTGCTCGCGGTCACCGCCGCCACCCTGCTGGTCAGCGGTGCGCTCACCACCGCCGGGGGAGAGCTCCAGCTCGGCCAGCCGGGCTACCTCGCGGTCTGCGCGCAGTGGCTGATCCTGGCGGCGCTGGGCCTCTACGCCGCCGGCACCCTGCACCGGGTGCTCGTGGTCCGCGGTGAGGGCAAACCCCAGCCGTACGCCGAGGCGACCCGACTGCTGACCCAGTTGCGGACGGTGGCCCGACAGTTGCCCGGTGCCACCCTGGACCCGGGTGGCATCTCCGAGCACCTGCTGGAGGAACTGCGCACGGTGGCCAAGGCGGACCGGGGTGCGGTGCTGTCGGCCAGCGGCGGAGGCCGGCTCGTGGTGCTCGCCCAGGCCGGCCTCGACCGGGTGGACTGGGAGACGACGCTGGACGCGGACTCGGCGATCGCCGACGCCTGGGCCAGCCAACAGGCCACGACGGCAGCGCGCTCGCAGTCCCGCTCACACCGGGGCGCGGACGTGTCCGCGCTCATCGTTCCGCTGGTCGCCGGGGTGCGTACGGTCGGGCTCGTGGTGCTGGAGGCGGACACCGCGCACGCGTACCCGCCGCCGGTGGTGTCCCGGGTGACCGCGCTGACCCGCCCGGCCGCGCTGCGGCTGGAGGCGGCGCTGCTCTTCGACGAGGTGCGCTCGCTGGCCACGAACGAGGAACGGCAGCGGCTGGCCCGGGAGATCCACGACGGGGTGGCACAGGAGTTGGTGATGGTCGGCTACGGCATCGACAACGCCATGGCCACCGTCTTCGACAACGCCGACGAGACCGCCGAGGCCCTGCGTACGCTGCGCGGCGAGGTGACCCGGGTGATCACCGAGCTGCGGCTGAGCCTCTTCGAGCTGCGCAGTGAGGTGGACCGGCAGGGTGGGCTGGCCGCGGCCATCGCCGAGTACGCGCGCACCGTGGGCTCGTCCGGCGGGCTGCGGGTGCACCTCTCGCTCGACGAGTCCACCGCCCGGCTGCCGGCCGCCACCGAGGCCGAGTTGCTGCGCATCGCCCAGGAGGCGGTGACCAACGCGCGCAAGCACGCCGGCGCCTCGAATTTGTGGGTCACGTGCGAGGTCGACCCCCCGTACGCGCAAATAGAAGTGTCGGATGACGGTCAGGGGATGGCTGACCAGCGCCCCGACGGACGGTACGGTCTTGCGATCATGGCCGAGAGGGCGGAACGTATCCGGGGCCGGTTGGAGATCAGGCCGCGGCAACCCACCGGCACAACCGTGGCCGTGGTTGTTGGCACCTCGTCCCGCCGAGATAACGTGCGCGACAGCGCAGCACCAGAAGGGGAGTAACCCGAGGATGACCACAAGTCCGACACCGGCCACCCGCACCAAGGTCCTCCTTGTTGACGATCATGACCTGATTCGTAAGGGCCTGCGCCACGCCTTCGAGCGCGACCGGCAGTTCGAGGTCGTCGGTGAGGCCGCCACGGCGGCAGAGGGGGTACGCCAGGCCGGTGCCCTCCAGCCGGATGTGGTGATCATGGATCTGCGGCTGCCCGACGGCAGCGGCCTGGAGGCCACCCGCGCGCTGCGCAAGTCCAGCGCGTCGATGGGCATCGTGGTGCTGACCATGTACGCCGGCGACGACCAGCTCTTCGGTGCCCTGGAGGCGGGTGCGAGTGCCTTCGTACCGAAGACCGCCCCGGCCGACGAGGTGGTGGCCGCCGCGCGGCACGCCGCCTCCTCCCCCAGCGCGTTCACCGCCGCCGACCTGGCCGAGGCGATGAAGCGCCGGCTCGCGCCGTCCGGCCCGCAGTTGTCCCCCCGCGAGGGGCAGGTGCTGCGGCTGCTCGCCGACGGGATGAGCGTGGCCGGCATCGCCAAGCAACTGTTCGTCAGCGAGTCCACGGCCAAGACGCACATCTCGAAGCTCTACGAGAAGCTCGGCGCGGCCAACCGGGCCCAGGCGCTGATGACCGCTCTGCGGCTCGGCCTGCTCGAAGCACCGGACGCGCCGAAGTTCTGACCTGCCCCCGCTCGCACAGCGGGACCTCACGACCGACGGTCCGCGCCGGCTTCGGCCAGCGCGGACCGTCGCGCATTGACCGACGTCGGCGGACAACCTGACGCACGCTATGGTCTGGCGTGCGTGGCGGGTGCACAATACCCGCGCGGGCGACGACGCCCGCGTCGCGAACCGAGGGGTGAATCGCATGCAGCGGCCGGACTGGGCACCCGACACCATCGACATCGAGCGCCCGAGTGTCGCGCGGATGTACGACTACTACCTCGGTGGCTCGCACAACTTCGCCGCGGACCGTGCCGCGGCGCAGGCGATGGTCGCGGCGGTGCCGGAGGCGCCGCTGATGGCCCAGGCCAACCGGGCGTTCCTGCGCCGGGCCGTGCATCACCTCGCCGAGGCCGGGATACGCCAGTTCCTGGACATCGGCTCGGGCATCCCGACCGTCGGCAACGTGCACGAGATCGCCCAGCGGCTCGACCCGCGATCACGTGTGGTCTATGTGGACGTCGACCCGGTGGCGGTGGCGCACAGCCGCGAGATCCTCGCCGGCAACGAACGGGCGGTGGTGGTGCAGGAGGACCTGCGGCACCCGGAGGCGATCCTGGCCCACCCGGATGTCCGCAAGCAGCTCGACCTGAGCCAACCGGTGGCCGTGATGGTCGTGGCCGTCCTGCACTTCGTCTCGGACGACGACCGACCGGCCGAGCTGTTGCGGACGCTGCGCGACGCCCTGGCCCCCGGCAGCTATCTGGTGCTGTCCCAGGCCAGCGACGACGGGCGCAGCGACGACGAACGCGCCGAGGCGGAGCGGGTCTACCGGCGTACCGACAATCCCCTGTGGGTCCGTAGTCGGGCCGAGTTGACCGCGCTCTTCGACGGGTTCGAGCTGCTCGACCCCGGTGTGGTGTGGGTGCCGCAGTGGCGACCGGACACCCCGGAGAGCGCGGAGGACGCCGAGCGCGCGGTCTTCATGGGCGGCGTCGGGCGACTCGGTGGCTGAGTCGCCCGAGGCGGCCTCCCGTCCGGGCACGTTCGCCCGTGCCTGGGCGAAGGCGGTCACCGGCACCAGCTACCTGCCGATGACCCAGGCCCAGCTGGAAGCCATGCTGGACCGGCTCACCGGGCAACTGGCCGGGGCGTTGCTCACGGAGCCGTTCGACCTGCGTGCCGGGCACCGGGTCGGCGCCGAGTTGGTCGCCGCGCACATCGCCTCGGCAGAGGGGCTGGGTCGTACCGTCGAGGTCATCCAGCTTCGGTTGGTGCGCGACCTCGGGTTGGTGGCCGAGGAGGTCGAAGATCGGATGGCCCGGCTGCTGGCGGCCGTGGCGACCGGCTACGCCCGCGCGCTGCGCGACCGCACCCTCGACGAGCAGGAGTCGATCCGCCGGGCCGCCATGCGGGCCCGGACGCAGGCCGAGCGGGCGCTGCGCGCCAGCGAGGCCCGGTTCCGGCACCAGGCCACCCACGACCCGCTCACCGGTCTGCCCAACCGGACGCTGTTCACCGAGCGGCTCACCGCGGCGCTCAACGAGCCCGGCCGGGGCGCGCAGCGGGTCGGGGTGTGCTTCCTCGACCTGGACCGCTTCAAGGTCGTCAACGACACCCTGGGGCACCAGGTCGGTGACCGGCTGCTGGTCACGGTGGCCGAACGGCTGTCCCAGGCCATGGGTGAGCACCTGGTGGCCCGGCTCGGCGGGGACGAGTTCGTCATCCTCGTGCAAAGCACCGGCGGCACCGACGACATGGTGGCGGTGGCCGAGACCGCGCTGGACGCGGTCCGCACACCGGCGCTCGTCGACGGGCACGAGCTGCAGATCTCGGCGAGCATCGGCATCGTCGAGCGGCAGGTGGCCGGGGCCAACCCCACCGACCTGATGCGGGCCGCGGACAGCACCCTGCACTGGGCGAAGTCCGCCGGCGGCGCGCGCTGGGCGCTCTACGACGCCGAGCGCAACCAACGCGAGCTGGCCCGGTACGCGCTCTCCGCGGCGATCCCCGCCGCGCTGGAGCGGGGTGAGTTCTACCTCGACTACCAGCCACTGACCTCACTGCGCGACGGCAGCCTGGTCGGCGTCGAGGCGCTGGTCCGCTGGCGCCACCCGGAGCTGGGGGTGCTGCGTCCGGACAGCTTCATCGGGTTGGCCGAGGAGACCGGCCTGATCATCCAGTTGGGCGGTTGGGTGCTGGCCGAGGCCTGCCGCGAGGCGGAGGCGTGGGCGGCCGGCAGCGTCGCCGCCCCGTTCGTCAGCGTCAACCTGGCGGTGCGGCAGGTGCACCGACCCGGGCTGGTGCAGGAGGTTCGGGCGCTCCTGCGGCAGACCGGCCTGCCGCCGGAACGGCTGCAACTGGAGATCACCGAAAGCACGATGATGAGCACCGCCGAGGAGCCGGTCCGCGCGTTGCGGGTGCTGGCCGACCTCGGGGTGCGGATCGCCATCGACGACTTCGGCACCGGCTACAGCAACCTGGCCTATCTACGGGACCTACCGGTGACCGAACTGAAGGTCGCCGGGGAGTTCGTCGCCGGCCTGCGGTCCCCCTCGGTCGGCCGCACCGACGAGCGGATCCTCGCCTCGCTGGTCTCGCTCGCGCACGCGTTGGACCTGACGGTCACCGCCGAGGGCGTGGAGACCGCCGGGCAGGCCGAGCGGCTACGGGCGATCGGCTGCGACGCCGGCCAGGGCTGGCACTTCGGCCGCCCGGCCCCCGCCGATCGGATCCTGGCCCGCATCCGCTGAGCGTCCGGGGCCCCACACCCCTCCCGACGTCACCGGGCCGACCGTCGGCGCCACGCCGCGCGCTCAACCGTCGAGCAGCGCCCGCATCCGTTCCGCCTGCGCCTCCCAGCGCCACTCCCGCTCCACCCAGGCCCGGCCGGCAGCGCCCAGTTGGCGGGCCAGGTCCCGATCGGCGAGCAGTCGGGCCACCCGGTCGGCGAGCTGGGCCACGTCGCGCCCGCGTACGACGTAACCGGTCTCCCCCTCACGGACCGCGTCCGGTGCGCCCCCGGAGTCACCGGCCACCACCGGCAGGCCGGTCGCGGACGCCTCCAGGTAGACGATGCCCAGCCCCTCCACGTCGAGGCCCCGGTTGCGGGTGCGACACGGCATGGCGTAGACGTCGCCGGCCGCGTAGTGCGCCGGCAACTCGGCCGACGGCACCGAGCCGGTGAACACCACGTCCCGTTCCACACCCGTCTGGCGGGCCAGCTTCTCCAGCGTCGCCCGGTACGGCCCACCGCCGACGATCAGCAGCGCCGCCTCGGGCACCCGGCGGCGGATCTCCGGGAGCGCCCGGATCAGCATGTCCTGGCCCTTGCGCGGCACCAGCCGGGACACACAGACCACCACCGGGCGGTCGGTCAACCCGAGCCGGGCCCGGACCTGCTCGCCGTCCACGGTTGGGTGGTAGGTGTCCACGTCGACCCCGGGGGCGAGCCGGCGCAGCTCGGTCACCCCGTCCAGCACGCGGGCCAGTCGACTGCGGGTGTACTCGCCGAGATAGGTGGTGACATCCACACCCCGACCGATGCGCCGCAGCGCCGGCCGGGCGGCCGGCAGCGCCGCCCAACCAACCTCGTGGCCGTGGGTCTGCGCCACCACCCGGCGTACGCCGGCCCGCCGACGCAGGCCGGCGGCGAGCAGCCCCAACGGGGCCGCCGCGCCGAACCACACCGTGTCGCAGTCGTACGCGCGCGCCAACCGCGCCGCCCTGCGGGCGATCAACGGGGTGGGCAACAGCACCCGGGTGCGCTCCCGGATCACCTCGAACGGCTGGTCGGCGTCGAACTTCTCGGCCCCACGCCAGCTCGACGCGTAGACGACCACCGAGCCGGCCGGTTGCCGCACCGCGAGGTTGTGCACGAAGGACTGGATGCCGCCCGGGCGGGGCGGAAAATCGTTTGTGATCAGCAGCGTGCGGCTCATCGGCCGGCCTCCCGGGCGTACGCGCGGGCGGCGGCCATCCGCTCGACTGTGGACGGGTGCGAGGCCGAGTAGAGGTATTCCCAGCGTGGTGGATCGGGGTCGCCGAGGTTGACCGACCCGAGCCGGCGCTGCATCGACTCGAACGCCTGCGGGTCACCTGTCAGCGCGAGCGCGTGCGCGTCGGCCCGAGCCTCCACCCGTCGCGACATCAGCGCCTGCACCGGCGCGGCGACCAGCCCGGCCACCGTGACGAGCGCCAGCAGTAACGGAAAGGCGCGTGGTTGGGCGACCGAGTCGACGCCGGCCAGCCGCAGCAGCGGCGCCCACGAGCCGAGCAGGTAGAGCGCCACCACGGCGGCGGCGGTACCCAGCGCCCCGGTCAACGTGCCCACCGTCACGTCGGAGTCCTTCGCGTGCCCCAACTCGTGCGCCACCACGGCGGTCACCTCGGCCGGGGTCGCCTCGCGCAGCAGGGTGTCGTAGACGACGACCCGCCGGGTCGGTCCGAGACCGGAGACGTACGCGTTCACCGCCTTGGTGCGCCGGGACGCGTCGGCGACCAGCACGTCGCGCACCGGCACCCCGTCGCGAGCGGCCATGCTCATCAGCTCGGTACGCAGCGGGCCCTGGTCCATCGGGGTGAACTTGTTGAAGACCGGCTCCACAAGCACCGGCAGCACGAACGACAGCAGCACCACGAGCAGAGCGGCACCCGCCGCGCCGAACGCCCACCACCAGCGCGGCGCGAACCGGATCACCGCGTAGAAGCCGACAAGCGCCACCGCCCCGATCACCGCGCTGACCGCGTACGACTTGAGCAGGTCGACCGCCCAGCCACTCCAGCCGTTGGTGCTCAACCCGTAGCGGGTGAGCACGCTCTGGCGCCAGGCGGCGAACGGCAACGTCACCAGGTCGGCGACGAGCATCACGGCCAGCCCGCCGAGCACCGCCTGCGCGATCCAGTGCCCCCCGAACGGCCGGCCCACCAGCTCGACCAGGCGACCGCCCAGCGGGGTCAGCCCGAGCGCGAGGGCGACGAGCAGCCCCACGGCGAGCGCGGTGTAACCGCCGGGACGCAGCGCGGCCCGGAACTCCCGCCCCTTGGCCACCTGCTCGGCCGGCAGGTCACCCAGCGCGGCGAGCTGGTCGGCCCGCGGGGCCGGCGGTCGGTGCCACGGGATGAACAGCGCGGCGGTCACGACCAGCGCGATGGTCAACCCGGCCAGTGTCAGCAACGCCCACCCGCGCGGGGTCAACGGGACACCGCCGCGTCGCCGCTACCGCACGCGGAGCCGTCCCACGCGGAGCCGCCTGACAGAGCGCCGCCGCAGGCCGCGCCGACGAGCGTGGCTCCGACGAGCCCGTCGTCGTTCCGTCGTATCCCGCTCATCGCGCCGCTCCTCCCGCCGTGACCGCTCATCCTATGGTCCGCGAGAAGGCCACTTTCGGGCGCGGTGTGGCGCTCAGGCGATCCGGCGGACGGCACGGGGGCGAGCCGCGCTGGGGCGCGCGGGCGCGGCCAGCACCTCCACGTCGAAGCCGGCCCGGGCGAGCACCTCGATGGCCTCGACCTCGGCGGCGACCAGCCCGGCCGCCGGGGACGTCTCGTCGAACAGGGCGGTCAGCGGGCAGCCGGAACATCCGTCGGCCCGCCTCGCGCACCCGTCACAGTCGATGAGCATCGCGCCTCCTGATCGGCTCGCGGTGCCGGCTCACGTCTTGTCGTCGTCAACCGAGCACCATCGGTGACATCGACGCTAACCACCGGGTACGACAGAAACCACGTCCGACCGTCCGTTTGGGGGAGAGATCGACTCCAGTTCAGCGAAATCGGGCCATCCCGACCGCCCGGACCCCCCGATCTCGTGCCGATCGGACGGCGGCGCCGTTGCGATGTCCTCCTACCGTGAGGTCGTGACAACGGGGGTGGGTGGGTGACCGACGAAGATGGCCACCCTTCGCCGGAGCAGCCGGGCGGCGAGGTGCTGCCGCGCCGCCACAGCCGGGCGGCGAAAAGACCGATCATCGCGGTGGTGGGGATCGCCTGCGCGTTCGCCGTGGTGATCGGACTGATCGCGTGGGGGGCGCGTGGTGACACCGTCGGCGCCGTCTCGGGCAAGGAGGAGACCTCCACGTCCGTCTGCAACCGCAAGGGCCAGATGTGCCGCCTGCGGACCTGCTACCGGATCACCTACGTCACCGACAGCGGCCGGAGCAGGAACTCCTGCGTGCCGAAGACCCGGTACGACACGATCCGCATCGGCGACCGCTTCTCGGACTAGCGCGCATATCGCACGCGCGCCACGTCCTCGGCGGTCAGCGGTGATCGGCCGGATCGCCCGTCCCGCCGCCGCGCTCCTGCGCGTCGAGGTCGCGCAGCGCGAAGCGAAGGTGCTGCCACTCCTCGTCGAAGATCACGTGGAGGCAGTGCAGGACTGTCACCTGCTGCTCGGGCCACCAGGCGGCTGGCCGGGGCTCGGCGAGCAGGTCCGGCGTGACGGCCGCGACGAAGTCGCGCACCATCGCCTGCCGCTCGGCCCGCACCTTCAGGGTCTCGGCGAACGTTGGCTGCTCCTTGGCGAAGACCGACATGTCGAAGCCGTCGGTCTCGTACTCGACGTTGGGCTGGCCGAGCGCGTGGAACGGGTGCGGCAGGCGCAGGATCGCCTTGCCCAGCCAGGCGTCGGCGGCGAACGCGAGATGGCGCAGTGTCTGCGCGAACGACCACTCCCCGTCGATCGGGACGTCGGCCGCGCCGGCTGGCATGGACCGGACCCGGTCGACCGCGGACGCCCAGGCCTCCTCGAGCGCCGTCCACGCCAGGCGGAGGCCGTCCGGGTCCGTGGCCTGCCTGAGCTCACGCCCGGGGAACCGCCTGTTGAGCTCCGCCTCGACGAGCGGCGCGACATCGACGCCGTTGATCAGAAGCGTGCCCTCGGCGAGCCACGGCGCGTCGATGTCCACACCGTTCACATCGACGCCGCGCATCACCGCGCCGGCCAACGTCGATCTGTTGAACCGGGCACCTCGCAGGTCTCTGTCGACGAAGACCTTGACGTTGTCCGGGGTCATGGCGACCTCCTCCCGTCGGCGACAGCGGCAACGCTAGCCCTCGCGTACGACAGGAAGGCGGTTCGACCGCTCGGCCAAGGGCGAGATCGACTCGATGTGCATGACATCGGGCCGTCCCACCGGTCGGACACCCCGACATCATGGAACCCGTGTCGATCACGACGCCCGCGGACGGCGTCAGGAGCGGGCGAGTCGCCGCAGCAGCGAGTCGGCGCCCAGCGGGTAGGCGCCGTGCCGGCGTACCCCGTCGGCGACCTCGCGGTCGGACGAGACCACCACCACCGGACGCCCCGCCGGCTCGGCGCGGACCAGCCGCCGGATCAGCTCGTCGGCGGTCTCGCCCTTGCGGGAGAAGAGCACCCGTACGCCGCGCGGCGCGGGCGGCAGCCCGTGCATCCGCTCGGCGCCGTCGAAGACCACGGTGACCTCGTCACCGGTCTGCGCGGCGATCCCGCCCAGCCCGGTGATCAGGCGTTTGCGCTGCTGTTCCAGGGACATCTCGCCGAAGCCGCGCTTGGTGACGTTGTAGCCGTCCACCACCAGGTGCGCCCGGGGCAGGGCGAGCAGCTGGTCGAGTCGAGCCGGGTCGTCGGTGTCGCGGGCACGTGCGGCGGGGCTGGCCGGAGCGGTGCCGGGCTGCTCGGCGAACGCGTCGGCGACGAAGTCGGCGGGCAGTTTGTCGACCGGGTCGAGCGCCAGCTCGCGGCGCAGCCCGACGGCGGCCTGGCCGATGGTTTCCAGCAGCAACCAGAGCCGGGCGTCGTCGACCGAGCGGGACTCCTTGGCGCTGGCCCGGGCCATTCCGGCGGCGGCCTCCGCCTCCGCCAGTCGGGCGCGGGCGCGGCGCAGCTCGGCGTCGACGTCGGCACTGGCGCGCGCGGCCCGGCCGCGCTCGGTGGCCAGCAGTTCGCTGGCCTTGCGCTCGCGGGCCTGGGTCTCGCGGAGGGTGCGGGCGACCTGCCGGGACTCCTCCCGGAGCTGACCCAGCTCCTCCCGGACGCGGGCCAGCTCGTCGCGCAGCTTCTCCGCCTCGACCCGGGCCACCGCCCGGTCGTGTTCGGCGCGGGTGGCCCGCTGCTCGGCCTCGCGGACCAGCTCGGCGACGACCGCGCTGTCCGCCTCGGCACGCACGGCGGCACCGCTGGCGTCGATCAGCTCCCGCCAGCCGCGGGGTCGGGCCAGGTAGGCGAGCGCGGCGACCTCGACCGGGTCGGCGGCGGCGGGCGCGGTGCCCTCGACGACGGCGGCCCCGAGGTCGCCGGCGTCGGCCAGGACCCGGGCGGTGACCCGCTGCCGGAACAGCGGGTCGGCGGTGAGCTGGGCGGCGATGGCCGGCGCGCCGAGCCGGGCCCGCCGGTTCGGGGCGAACTTGGCCACCCGACGCAACGGCACCGGCACCTCGTCGGCGGGCAGGGTGGGCAGCACCGCGGCGGTCAGCGCCACGATCCGCTGCCGGACCGGCTCGGGCAGCGTCGGCTCCGGCTCGCCAGCCGCGCCGTCGCCCGCCGCCGTCGGCTCGGATGCGTCGGATGTCGCGCTGACTACGTTGTCGTCCGGGTTGCCCGTCGCACCGTCGAGCGCGACCGGATCCTCCTGCGGGAGGTGGTCGTCGGACGGCTCGGTGAGGGGCATGTGGCAAGTCTCCCACCGCGACCGGGCCCACCGCCCGGTGAGTGAGCCGATCTCTCATCCTAGCCCCATGGTGACTGGTGAGACGGCTGCGACGGGAGTGTCGGACCGGCGCGCTAGCGTGCCGGCGATGGCACAGGCGGAGTACGTCCAGGAGTCACTGGCCGGTCTCGACCCGACGGTGGGCGGGGTGGACCCGGCGCTGCCGCTCTACGCGACCACCTTCGTGGTGGTCGACCTGGAGACCACCGGCGGCGCGCCGGACGGCGGCGGCATCACCGAGATCGGCGCGGTGCGGGTGCGCGGTGGCGAGCAGTTGGGGGTGCTGGCCACCCTGGTCAACCCGGGGCAGCCGATCCCACCGTTCATCACCGTGCTGACCGGCATCACCCAGGCGATGCTGGTGCCCGCGCCGCCGATCGAGCAGGTGCTGCCGAGCTTCCTGGAGTTCATCGCCGACGCGGTGCTGGTGGCCCACAACGCCCCCTACGACGTGGGCTTCCTCAAGGCCGCCTGCGCCAAGCACGGCTACCGCTGGCCCAACCCCCGCGTGTTGGACACGGCGGCGCTCGCCCGCCGGGTGCTGACCCGCGACGAGGTGCCCAACCGCAAGCTCGGCACCCTGGCCGCCTACTTCCGCACCGCCACCCAGCCCACCCACCGCGCCCTGGACGACGCGTTGGCCACCGTCGACGTGCTGCACGGGCTGATCGGTCGGCTCGGCGGGCACCGGGTGGACACGGTCGGCGACGCCATCGAGTTCGCCCGGGCGGTCACCCCGACCCAGCGCCGCAAACGGCACCTGGCCGAGGGGCTGCCCAAGGTCCCCGGCGTCTACATCTTCCGGGCGGCCGACGACCGTCCGCTCTACGTGGGCACCTCCGTCGACATCGCCACCCGGGTGCGCAGCTACTTCACCGCGGGCGAGAAGCGGGCGCGGATCTCCGAGATGCTCGCGGCGGCCGAACGGGTCGAGGCGGTGGAGTGCGCCCACTCGTTGGAGGCGGAGGTCCGCGAGCTGCGCCTGATCGCCGCGCACGCCCCGCCGTACAACAGGCGGTCGAAATACCCGGAGCGGATGGTCTGGCTCAAGCTGACCGACGGTCCCTATCCCCGGCTCTCGATCGTCCGCGACCTCTCCCCCACCGACACCGCGTACCTCGGTCCGTTCACCTCCCGGCGGGCCGCGGAGCTGGCCGCCGCCGGGTTCCACGACGCCGTGCCGCTGCGCCAGTGCACGCACCGGCTCTCGCTGCGCACCGTCACGCCGGCCTGCGCGCTTGCCGAGCTGGGTCGCTGCCCGGCGCCCTGCGAGCACAGGATCACCCCCGAGGAGTACGACGACAGAGCGGCGCAGCCGTTCCGCACCGCCACCACGAGTGATCCACAGCCGGTGGTGGACGCGCTGCTCGCCCGGATCGACGTGCTCTCGGCCGACAAGCGCTACGAGGAGGCCGCGGTGGTGCGGTTCCGGCTGGCGGCGGTGCTGCGGGCCACCGTGCGGATGCAGCGGCTGGCCGCGCTGACCGGGATCGTCGAGTTGGCCGCGGCCCGGCCGGCCGCCCGGGGCGGCTGGGAGTTGGCGCTGGTGCGGCACGGCCGGCTGGCCGGCGCGGGGGTGTCCCCGCCCGGCGTGCACCCGCGACCCACGCTGACCACCATCCGGGCCACTGCCGAAACGGTGGTGGGCGGGCACGGCCCGGTGCCCGCGGCGACCGCCGAGGAGTCCGAGCGGATCCTGTCCTGGTTGGAGCGACCCGAGACCCGACTTCTCGAAATGTCCTCCGGTTG
Source organism: Micromonospora sp. NPDC049175 (assembly GCF_043197345.1). Lineage (NCBI taxonomy): Bacteria > Bacillati > Actinomycetota > Actinomycetes > Micromonosporales > Micromonosporaceae > Micromonospora > Micromonospora sp. NPDC049175. Next base: position 1,223,478 of record NZ_JBICSY010000001.1, read on the forward strand.
GTCCTCCCCGGCGGGAGGCGCGGGGAGGTTCCGTGACCTGCTGACGAAGGCCGAGAACGCCGCGTCCCACCAACTCTCGACCGAACGCTCATGACCAACTGACCGATCGGACTACGTCGACTCGCTTAGGCTGTTAGAGAAGTGCAGTCCTGCCCGATTCGTGGGCCTGCTCCCGCCGCCGGCTCCCGGCGCCGTGGAGCCGGGGTGAGGAGGTGTCCCTCGTGGACGTCGACGCCGGACACGGCGCCGCCCTGGGGGGCGCCCTGCCGACACAGCCGGGTGAGCTGCCGCTCGCCCGCCGACTGCGCTCGCTGCTCAGCTGGCCGACCACCGACTCCGACCCGGTCACCCAACTGGTGCGCACCCACCGGAGCATCCACGCCGGCACCGATCCCGCGGTGCTGCGACGTGCGTACACGATCGCGGAAAACATGCACCGCGGGCAGTTCCGCAAGAGCGGTGAGCCGTACATCACCCATCCGCTCGCGGTGGCGCAGATCTGCGCCGAGCTGGGGATGGACACCACCACCCTGGTCGCGGCGTTGCTGCACGACACCGTGGAGGACACCCGCTACACCCTCCAGGCGCTCTCCGAGGACTTCGGTGGCGAGGTGGCCCACCTGGTCGACGGGGTGACCAAGTTCGACAAGGCGTTCTACGGCAAGGCCGCCGAGGCGGAGACGATCCGCAAGATGATCGTGGCGGCGGCCAAGGACGTCCGGGTGTTGATCATCAAACTGGCCGACCGGCTGCACAACATGCGCACCCTCGGGGTGCGCTCGGCGTCGTCGCGCGAGCGCATCGCCCGCAAGACCCAGGAGGTGCTGGTCCCGCTCTGCGACCGGCTGGGCATCCAGACGCTCAAGCGCGAGCTGGACGACGTGGTGCTGCTGCACCTGGAGCCCGACGAGCACGCCCGGCTGGCCCGGCACGTGCACGACCGGCCGGGCTGGGACGCGTACCTCGACGCGGTGGTCACCCGCGCCCGGGTCGCGCTGAAGCGCAGCCGGGTCGACGCCCTCGTGAGCCCCCGCCCCCGGCACCTCTACTCGATCTGGAAGGACACCATCGCCGGCGGCCACACCGCCCCGTTCGACCTGCCCCGCATCGTGGTGGTGGTCGACGGCCCGCCCACCGACTGTTACGCCGCGCTGGGCGCGATCCACGGCACCTGGCGACCCATCCCCGGGCGCTTCAAGGACTTCATCGCCTCACCGAAGAACAACCTCTACCGTTCGCTGCACACGAGCATCTGCGGCCCGCAGGACCGCACGGTCGAGGTGTTGATCCGCACCGAGGAGATGCACCGCTCCGCCGAGTACGGCATCGCCGCCGACTTCCGCTTCCCACAGTCGGGGCGCGGCAGCGCGGCGGCCCGTGCCGAGCAGTTGGACTGGCTGCGCCGGGTGCTCGACTGGGAGCCGGACGCCGCCGACCCGGCGCAGTTCCTCGAGTCGTTGCGCTGCGACCTCGCCGAGGGCCAGATCCAGGTCTTCGCCGAGGGGCGGCAGGTCGTGCTGCCGGGTGGCGCCACCCCTGTCGACCTCGCGTACGAGCTGGGCAACGAGCGGGGCGACCACTGTCTCGCGGCGCGGATCAACGGTCGGCTGGCTCCGCTGAGTTCGGAGCTGGACGAGGGCGACGTGGTGGAGATCTTCACCGAGAACGACGGCGACAACGGGTTCGAGGCCGGGGTCGCCTCGCGTGGTCCCCGCCGCGAGTGGTTGAGCTTCGTCAAGTCGCCACACGCGCAGATGCAGATCAACAGGTGGTTCGCCGAGCACACCGAGCCGGGCATCACGATCAGCGACAAGGTCCGTCTCGGTCGGGCCACCATCGGGCTCACCCTGCGTCAGCACAACCGGGGCCTCGCCAGCGACCTGCCGCTGTTGCGCCTCTCCGAGGAGTTGGGCTATCCCGACCTGGAGACCCTGCTGGTCGCGGTCTTCGACCGGGTCATCGAACCGGACACCGTGGTACGCCAGCTCATCGACCTGGTCGACCATCGACAGTGACCGGGGCGCCCCAGCGCGTCCGAAGGGCATTCGCGACCACTAGCCTGGGGTCATGATCCCCCGTTCCCGCGCCACCGGTCGGGCCATCTTCTACCAGGCCTTCTACCGGCTGCCGCTGCCGGTGCGTCGGCGCCTGGTCAAGCTGGCGATGCCGAAGTACATCGTCGGTGCGGTCACCCTGGTCCGCGATTCCGAGGCGCCGGGCGCGGGACGACTGCTGATGCTGCGTCAACCCCCCGGCAAGGGCTGGTCGCTGCCCGCCGGCCTGCTGGACCGCGGCGAGGCCCCGGTGGTGGGCGCGGCCCGCGAGCTGTTCGAGGAATCCGGCGTCCGGCTCCCCCCGTCCCGGCTACGTCCGGCGGTGCCGAACGCGATCGTGCACGCCAAGGGCTGGGTGGACGTGGTCTTCGAGGCGGAGGTGCCGGCGTCCGGCACCGAGCTTGCGGTCGACGGCGGGGAGGTCCTCGAGGCCGCCTGGCACCCGCTGGACGACCTGCCCAAGCTGACCTGGCCGACCGCCCGGCTGCTCGCCTACTACGACATCGGGCCGCTGGCTGGGCAGTTCCCGCCCCCGATCCCCGACGACCTGCCATGACCGCGGCGGCGGCCGTGCCGGCGGAGTTGTGCGCGGTGGTGCTCGCCGCCGGCGAGGGCACCCGGTTGCGCCCGCTCACCGAACGGGTGCCCAAGGCGCTCTGCCCGGTGGGCAACGTCCCGCTGCTGGATCGGGCGTTGGCCCGGGTCGCGGGGCTCGGCCTGGTCGGCCCCGCCCGGGTCGCGGTGAACGCCTGCTATCTCGGTGACCAGGTGGTTGCCCACGTCGGCGACCGCGCACACCTGTCCGTCGAGCCCGGCGAGCCGCTGGGCACCGCGGGTGGGGTGGCCAACCTGCGGGACTGGATCGACGGGCGGCCGGTGCTGGTCGGCAACGCCGACGCGTACCTCGCCGACCCGGCCGCGACGCCGGGCCCGGACGTGGCCGCCCTGCTCGACGGGTGGGACGGCCACACCGTACGCCTGCTCGGTCAGCCCGCCGCGGACCCGGCGGCGCCGGGCACCTTCGCCGGGCACAGCTTCACCGGCTTCTCGCTGTTGCCCTGGCGGCTCGTCCGGGACCTGCCGGTCGTCTTCTCGGACCTGGTCCGCGCCGTCTGGCGTCCGGCCGAGGCGGCGGGTGCGCTGGAGGTGGTGCCCTACCCGGGCACCTTCTACGACACCGGCACCCCGGCCGACTACCTGGCAGCCAACCTGCACGCCGCGAACGGCGGCGCCCTCGTCGACAGGTCCGCCACGGTGACCGGTCGCTGCGTGGAGTCGGTGGTCGGCGCGGGCGCGCGGGTGGACGGCGACGTGTTCCGTACGGTGGTGTGGCCGGGTGCTGTCGTGCCGGACGGCGAGCGGCTGCGCGGCGTGATCCGGGCCGGGGACGGACGCACCGTCGCGGCCGCCGCGCCCGGCTGAGCGGCCCGGACGACGGGGGCAGGACGCCGGGCCACCCGGAAACATCTAGCATAGGCGACGACGCCGACGAACGGAGAGATGTCCCGTGATCACCGCCATCGTGCTGATCGACTGTGCCACCGACGCGATCCCCGAGGTGGCGGAGACCCTGGCCAGCCTCTCCGGGGTCAGCGAGGTCTACTCGGTGGCCGGGCACGTCGACCTCATCGCCATCGTCCGGGTCCGCGAGTTCGACCAGATCGCCCAGGTCATCGCCGGCAGCATCTCCAAGGTGCCGGGCGTGCTCAACACCGAGTCGCACATCGCGTTCCGGGCGTACTCCCAGCACGACCTGGAGGAGGCGTTCGCGATCGGCCTCTCCAGCGCCGACTGACAAGCACACGCACGGCGGCCGGTCCACCCCTGCGGGTGGACCGGCCGACTGCTGTCGCTACGTCAGCTCACGCTGGGAGCCGGCGTTTCGGTGCCGCCACCCGGAGCCGGGGCCTCGGTGCTACCACCCGGAGCCGGCGACTCGGTGCCGGTGCCACCCGGAGCCGGGGACTCGGTGCCAGTGCCACCCGGGCTGGGCGTACCGCTGGCGCTGGTCTGCGGAACCGGGATGCCCAGCTTGTTGGCGAGCTGCACCAGCTCGTCATAGTGCGCCTGCAGCGTCGGCAGGGCCGTCTGGGCCAACTGGACCACCGACTGCTCGGAGCCCTGCGAGATCTCCGTCTGGGTGGCCTGGATGGACTGGACGTGCCCGGCCAGCTCGCTCGTCACCCAGAGCCGGTCGAACTCCGCGCCGCTGGCGTTGTTCAGCTTGGCGATGACCGCCTGCTGATCGGCGCTGGGCTCGTTCGGCAGTTCCACCCCGAGCTGGGACGCGGTCTGCTGCACCGTCTGGTCCAGCTGGGTGTGGTCGGTCTTCAGCATCGCGCCCAGGTCCTTGACCCCCTGGTCCTGACCCTTCTGCTGAGCCAGGTCACCGGCGGTGATCTCGAACAGGTTGACCTGGTGTACCGCCTGCAGGTACTGGGTGTCCTGCGTCGACGGCTGTGCCGCGGCCTGCGCGGCCGCAGCCGGCGCGACCCCGACCAGTACCAGCGCGGCCAACAGGCCGAGGCGTTTGAGACCCAACATGCTTCCCCCCCTTGAGACGTTGGACCGCACGGATACCCGGCTCACCGGGGTTATTCCTGCGATCGCCCGTCGCGCGGGGTCGACCGGTCCCGCCACGGCCGTCCGACTCCTGGCCGGATGGGCGGTGGGGTACCCATACGACGTGGCGCCCGCCGGGATCCGGCGGGCGCCACGTGACAGTGCGTTCGGGCTGGTCAGCGGCGGTTGTCGCCGCTGGTGATCTCCTCGCGTTCCGGCCGGGGTTCGACCGGCGGATGCCCCGGCGAGACCGGCGCCTCGACCGGCTTCTCGATCGGGTAGAAGAAGCCCCGGATGGCCGGGCCGAGTGCCCCGAGCCGGTTCATCTTCTTCGGTACGACCCAGCCGACGTACTCCAGCTCGCCGTGGCCGTCCGCGTGCCCGTTCGACGCGCTGAGCGGCTGGTGCACCTCGACGAACCGACCGTCCGGCATACGCCGGATGATGCCGGTCTCCACGCCGTGCGCGAGCACCTCCCGGTCGTGCTGCTGCAGGCCCAGGCAGAGGCGGTACGTCACGTAGTACGCCAGCGGCGGGACCACCAGCAGACCGATCCGGCCCGCCCAGGTCATCGCGTTCAAACTGATCTGGAACTTGTCGGCGATCACGTCGTTGCCGCCGGAGAGCGTCAGCACGACGTAGAACGACACGGCCATGGCACCCACCGCGGTCCGCGCCGGCGCGTCGCGGGGCCGCTGGAGCAGGTTGTGGTTCTTGCGGTCCTTGAGCTGTCGCGCTTCCAGGAACGGGTACATCGTCGACAGGCCCACCAGGATGCCGGGCAGCACGACCGTCGGCCAGAACAGCGGCGGGATCACGTACCCGTCACCGATCGGGATCGGGATCTCCCACGCCGGCATGAGTCGGGTCGACCCGTCGAGGAACATGACGTACCAGTCGGGCTGGCTGGCGGCGGAGACCACCCACGCCTCGTACGGGCCGAACAACCAGATCGGGTTGATCTGGAACAGACCGCCCATCAGCGCGATGACGCCGAAGACGACCATGAAGAAGCCGCCCTGCTTCAGCGCGTAGCGCGGGAACATCCGCTCGCCGACCACGTTGTTGTTGGTCCGGCCGGGGCCGGGCCACTGGGTGTGCTTCTGCTTGAAGACCAGACCGAGGTGGACGCTGATCAGCGCCAACAGCAGACCGGGGATGAGCAGCACGTGGGCGATGAAGAACCGGCTGATGATGATCGTGCCCGGGAACTCGCCACCGAAGATCGACGAGGTGACCCAGGAACCGATCACCGGGATGGACAGCATGATCGCCGAGGCGATCCGCAGACCGGTGCCGGACAGGCCGTCGTCCGGCAGCGAGTAGCCGGTGAAGCCGGCCAGGAAGCCGACCCAGAACAGCAGCGAACCGATGATCCAGTTGGTCTCGCGCGGCTTGCGGAAGGCGCCGGTGAAGAACACCCGCAGCATGTGCACGACGATCGCGGCCATGAACAGCAGCGCCGCCCAGTGGTGCATCTGCCGCATCACCAGACCACCGCGGACGTCGAACGACAGGTCCAGGCTGGAGGCGTACGCGGCGGACATCGGCGTGCCCTGCAACGGCGCGTAGCTGCCGTCGTAGACCACCTCGGTCATCGCCGGCTCGTAGAAGAAGGTGAGGAACACACCGGTCAGCAGCAGCACGACGAACGAGAACAGCGCGATCTCGCCGAGCAGGAAGGACCAGTGGTCCGGGAAGACCTTGTTCAGCAGTTTGCGCAGCGGGGTGGCCACCTGGAAGCGGTCGTCCACTCCCACCGCGGCCTTGCCCGGCGTCGCCGCAAGGTCAAACTTTCGACGCTTCATGGCCGCTCCCAGAAATCAGGCCCGACGGTCTCAGTGTAGTCGGACTTCGCGACGAAGAAGCCCTCGGAGTCCACCTCGATCGGCAGCTGCGGCAGCCGCCGGCTGGCGGGGCCGAAGACGGGCCGGGCGTTATCGGTGATCAGGAACTGGGACTGGTGACACGGGCAGAGCAGCCGGTTGGTCTGCTGCTCGTAGAGGCTCGCCGGGCAGCCCGCGTGCGTGCACACCTTGGAGAACGCGGCGTAGTTGCCCCACATGTAGTCGCCGTGCTTGATGTCCGGCCGGGAGTTGGCCTCCCGGGACTTCTGGGCGTCGGAGTCGCGCAGGTGGATCAGCAGCGTCGGGGAGTCGGCGTGGATGTTGCTCACCCCGTGCTCGATGCCGGGGAAGACGGTGATCTGGCCACCGACGCTGACGTCCGCCGGGCGTACCGGGCGGCCGTCCTCGCGGACCAGCCGGATCTTCTGCCCGCCCTCGCCCGGGGCGAACCCGGTGGTGAACATCTGGTTGTTCTTGTGCGGCTGGGAGATCAGACCGCCGACCAGCGGCGCCGCCGCGACCGCGGCGACCGGCGCGAGACCGGCCAGCAGCGAGATGCCGAGCAGCGGGCGACGCTTCACACCCAACTCGTCGGCCATGTAGAGCATGGTCTGGCCGGTGATGGTGCGGCCCTCGGAATCGACCTGTCCCTCGTGCCGGTCCTGGATCGAGACCTCCTTGGGCAGCAACTTCTTGCCCCAGGTCAGGATGCCGAAGCCGACGGCGAGCAGCGCGATGCCGAGGGTGGCGCCGAGCAGCGGCGTGTACCACTTGTCGCCGCCTCGGCCCGGCTCGTACTGCCAGGGCCACCAGATGTAGATGGCCAGGAACGCGGTCGCGGCCAGGCCGGTGATCAGGAAGAACCCGGCGACCACACGGGTCAGCCGGCGCTCCGCCTTGGTGCCCGGCAGCACCTGTGGCTCGTAGTGGACGATCTCGATGTCGTCCCGACGCGCGCCCTCGCGAACGATGTCGAACCGGGTCAGCTTGGGGTCGTTCACGTCGAGCGGCTCCTGGCCCTGCGGGGCCTGGTGCTCGGTGTGGGTGCTCATGCCGTCACCTCGCTACGGGTGGCGCCGAGCGGCACCACAGCACTGAATCGGACGATCCGCTCGGTCACGACTTGCCCGCAATCCACAGGCTGGCGAAGACGAGCGCCACGATGCCAACCAGGAAGATCGCCAGGCCCTCGGTGGAGGGGCCGTACCGCCCGAGGTTGAACCCGCCCTGGTCCTGGTCGTGCTTCAGCGTCTCCTGGATGTAGGCGATGATGTTCGCCTTCTGCTCCGGAGTGATCTGGTTGTCGCCGAACACCGGCATGTTCTGCGGACCGCTCAACATGGCCGCGTAGATCTGGCGGTCGGTGGCGGGGTGCAGGCTCGGGGCGAACTTGCCCGAGGAGAGCGCGCCGCCGCCGCCGCCGAACGCGTGGCACTGGGAGCAGTTGATCCGGAACAGCTCACCGCCGGCCGCGACGTTGCCGTCCTCGCCGAGCTTCTCGCCCGCGGGCACGACCGGGCCGCCACCGAGCTCCTGGATGTACTCAGCGAGCTGACGGACCTGGTCGTCGGTGAAGACGGGGGGCTTGCGGTGCGCCTGGGCCTCCTGGCGGGCCAGCGGCATCCGCCCGGAGCTGACCTGGAACTCGACCGAGGCCGCGCCGACGCCGATCAGGCTCGGACCGCGACCCTCGACACCCTGGGCGTTGCGGCCGTGACAGGTCACACAGCTCACGTCGAACAGCGCCTTGCCCTCGGCGGCGCTGGCGGTCAGCTGCGGGTTGTCCTGCGCCTGGGCACCGGGCGCGAAGACGGTGTAGGCACCGCCGGCGAGCATCAGCGCGGCGATCAGCCGGACCGCGGCGCCCAGCCGGCGGCGGCCCCTGCTGCGCGCGACGGGCCGCTCACGCAACCGCGCGAGCAGACCGCGTCGGCGGTCGTTGTCAGAAGTCATGAGCGGTGTCCTTAACCGGTTGGACCTGTCTCAGGGGACGGAGCAGCAGCACGGAACGTGACGCGCAAGATCACTGAAGCCAGTAGATCATGCCGTACAGCCCGATCCACACGACGTCGACGAAGTGCCAGTAGTACGACACGACGATCGCCGAGGTCGCCTGCGCCGGAGTGAACCGGCCCATGGTCGTACGGACCATGAAGATGATGAAGGCGATCAGACCGCCGGTCACGTGCAGGCCGTGGAAGCCGGTGGTCAGGTAGAACACCGACCCATACCCGTCTCCGTTGATCTTGATGCCGTCCTCGACCAGGTGCCGGTACTCGTTCAGCTGGCCGAGCACGAAGATCAGGCCCATCACGAAGGTGACGGTGAACCAGCGCCGAAGCGCGTGCACGTCGCCCTTCTCCGCCGCGAAGACGCCGAGCTGGCAGGTCACGGAGGACAGCACCAGGATCACCGTGAAGGTGGTCGCGTACGGAATGTTCAGCGCCTCGGTGTGCTTCTCCCACTGCTCCGGCGCAGCCGCGCGGATCGAGAAGTACATCGCGAAGAGCGCCGCGAAGAACATGAGTTCGCTGGAGAGCCACACGATCGTCCCGACGCTGACCATGTTCGGTCGGGTCAGAGAGTGGATCCGGCTCTTGTCAATGGCTGGGGCCGCAGTCACGCCGTCATTATTGCCCCTGACCGGGGCCGGCGATCAGCGGGGTGGCAAACCTGCGCCTTCCGTGGCCCGACCGTCGGCGTCCGGTTCGCCTGGCCTAGCCTGAAAAGCGTGCTGCACGTCGATCCGATCTTCGCCGCCACCTCGGCCCCGCCGCCGTTCACCGTCGGCGCGGTGCTCACCGAGACCCGGCTGGACAGCTGGCTGGCCCTCGGCCTGGTGCTCGCCGCCGGCCTCTACCTCTACGGGGTGCACCGCCTGCGCGTGCGTGGCGACCGCTGGCCGGCCGTCCGTACCGTGTTCTTCCTCGGCCCCGGCCTGGGCGGCATCGCGCTGGTCACGGTCAGCGGGCTGCACGCGTACGACACGGCGCTGCTGTCCGTGCACATGATCCAGCACATGGTGCTGTCCATGGTGGCGCCGATCTTCCTGGCGCTGGGCGCGCCGATGACCCTTGCCCTGCGCACGTTGCCGGTCGGGCCGCGCAGGCGCCTGCTGGCGATCGTGCACAGCCGCGTCGCCCGGGTCTACAGCTTCCCGCTTGTGGCGTTCGCCATCTTCGTGGTCAACCCGTTCGTGTTGTACTTCAGCGACCTGTACCGCTTCACCCTCGAACACGCCTGGGCGCACGAGCTGGTGCACGCGCACTTCATCATGACCGGCTGCGTGTTCTTCTGGCCGCTGCTCGGCCTCGACCCGCTGCCCGGGCGCTGGCCGTACCCGGCGCGCGCGCTCCTGATGCTGCTGTCGGTGCCGTTCCACACGGTGCTCGGCCTCACGATCATGCAGAGCACCACACTCTTCGGCGGCGACTGGTACCCGTCGCTCAACCTGAGCTGGTCCGACCCCCGGGCGGACCAGGTGGTCGCCGGCGGCATCCTCTGGGCCGGCGGTGAGTTCGTCAGTGTGACGATGCTCGCGGTGCTCGTGGTGCAGTGGGTCAAGCAGTCCGAGCGGGAGGCCCGCCGGGTCGACCGCGAGCTGGACCGCCAGGAGGCCCGCGAACGCGCCGCCGACGCCGCGCCCGCCTGAGCTGCCCGGACGGTACGCCCCAACGGGTGCCGCCGGGCGGGATGTCGGCTACGTCACGCGGACCGGTACGATCGGCGGGCAGCTACGAGGTGGGAGCCAGTCCAGCATGAGTGAGCGCAGCGAACGAATCATCGGGCTCAGTGCGATGGTGCCTCATGACGGCACGGAGCGAAGCGGAGTGCCGGCATGAGCGACCGTCTTTGCACAGTCCTGCTCTACAGCGACGACCCGCAGGTCCGTGACCGGATGCGGATGGCCGTCGGCACCCGACCGGCGCCCGGCCTGAAGATCGAGTTCGTCGACGCGTCGACCTACGCGGAGACCATCCGGCTCGTCGACGACTACGAGATCGACCTGCTGCTGCTCGACGGTGAGGCGAGCCCGGGTGGCGGCATCGGCATCGCCCGGCAGGTCAAGGACGACCGGGACGACGCTCCCCCGACCTGCCTGGTGATCGCCCGCGCCGCCGACCGATGGCTCGCCGCGTACGCCGAGGTCGACGCCACGCTCGTGCACCCGCTCGACCCGGTGACCACCGGCGGCACGGTGGCCGAGCTGCTGCGGACGCACGCACCCGCCTGACGTCCCCCAGCGATCCGCCACCGTCACGGCGTCGGATCCGCCGACGCCCGTTCCAGCCCACCCGCACCTCGCACGCTCGGGAGGCCCACCATGGGTGATCGGACCTGGCCGCACCTGCTCACCTCGCTGCTCCGGGGCGAGGAGCTGTCCACCGCCGACACCGCCTGGGCGATGGACGAGATCATGACCGGTTCGGCGAGCCCGGCGCGGATCGCGGCCTTCGCCATCGCGCTGCGGGCCAAGGGCGAGACCCCGGCCGAGCTGGCCGGTCTCGTCGAGGCGATGCTGGGTCGCGCGGTGCCGGTGGTGCTTCCCGAGGACGTACGCCGCACCGCGATCGACGTGGTCGGCACCGGCGGTGACCTCGCCCACACCGTCAACATCTCCACGATGACCGCGCTCGTGGTCGCGGGCACGGGCGTACGCGTGGTCAAGCACGGCAACCGGGCCGCCTCCTCCCTGTGCGGCACGGCCGACCTGCTGGAGTTCCTCGGCATCCCGCTGGACCTCGGCCCCGAACAGGTGGCCCGCTGCGTCGAGGAGGCGGGCATCGGCTTCTGCTTCGCGGCCCGGTTCCACCCCGGCATGCGGCACGGCGGCCCGGTCCGCCGCGAGGTGGGGGTGCCCACCTTCTTCAACTTCCTCGGCCCGCTGACCAACCCGGCCCGCCCCCGTTCCGGCGCGGTCGGCTGCTTCGACGCCCGGATGGCCCCGGTGATGGCCAGCGTGTTCGCCGCCCGCGGCGACTCGGCGATCGTGATGCGCGGCGAGGACGGCCTGGACGAGTTCACCACCGCCGCACCGACCCGCGTCTGGGCGGCCCAGGACGGCACCGTACGCGAGGCCGTGCTGGACGCGACGGACCTGGGGGTACCCCGATCCACCCTCCAGGACCTGCGGGGCGGTGACGCCGCGTACAACGCCGCGGTGGCCCAACGTCTGCTGGCCGGCGAGACGGGTCCGGTCCGGGACGCGGTGCTGGTAAACGCCGCCGCCGCGCTGGCCACCCAGGGTCCGCTCGACGGCGACCTGACCGAGGCGCTGCGCGCGGGCATGAGCCGCGCGGCCGAGTCGATCGACTCGGGCGCGGCCGCCGCGACCCTGGACCGCTGGATCAAGACGGCCGTCGCCCTCGGGCCGACGCCCGCCTGACCGACGCGCCGCCACGCCGTCACGCCGACCGCATGCCTCGGCCGCCGACGCGCCGCCCTCCGACTCACCGCCCGCCGCTCTCCGGTCCTTGATCGACTCGGGGTCCTTGAATCCGTGGTTTCTGACGGCCGCCCGACCCTTGATCGACTCAAGATCCTTGAATCGGTGGTGTCCGACGGCCCCTGGATACCGCGAGCTCAATGATGTCGAGTGGATCACGCGGTCCAGCCCGACGATGAGCCCTGCGCCCAGCCTGCGGGGGAGCCCCGCGCCCAGTCCGGGCGTTGGCCTGCGTCCAGCCCTGCTTCGGAGGCCTGCCGCGAGGGCGGCGGCGAGCCTGTGCCGGCCTCCGGGGCGGCACTGGACGGAGATTTGTCGGACCCGCGTGGAAAACTACAGGCGAGTGGTTCTCCGCTTCCGTTGTGCGTCGTTGTCGCATCCGGGGCGGTTCACCTGGAGTGAGAAGGAGACACCCGTGTCGCACCGCGAGCTCTACTGCGATGTCTGCGAGGACGTGACGCCGTTCGAGGTGCCGCTCTGCGTCGACGGCCACGACACCGACTGTCCCGAGCTGATCTGCACCGGCTGCGGCGCCGCCGTGGTGACCGCCACGTTCACCTTCCCGGTCACCCTGCTGGCCGATCACCGACGCCACCGGCCCACCCACCGCCACGCCGCCTGAAGCTCACCGCCCCGCCGGCAGCCGCACCGCCCGCGGCGCGCATCGCCGGCACCCGCACCGCCCGAAGCGCACCACGACGAGGGCCCGCGCCGCCCGAAGCGCACCACGACGAGGGCCCGCTCCCAGTGGGATGCGGGCCCTCGTGGCGTACGGGTCGGTCGCGACGGCGACCGGGTGGATCAGTGCTCGGCGGTGCGCCGGGTGCCGCTGTAGTACTCGAACAGCAGCCCGCAGGCGGAGAAGACGACCGCCAACAGACCGGCGCCGATCAGCCAGTACTGCCAGAACACCATGCCGAGCGCGGCGATCGCGGCGGACAGCGCCAGACCGAACGGCCAGTAGCTGCCCGGGCTGAAGAAGCCGACCTCACCGGCGCCGTCGGCGATCTCGGCGTCCGGACGGTCCTCGGGGCGCAGGTCGATGCGGCGGGAGACGAACCAGAAGAAGCCACCGCACATCGAGCAGAGCAGGAACGACAGCAGCAGGGCGACGGTGCCCACCCACTCGACGCCGCCGGACGCGCCGTTGGTCCAGGCGCCGTAGAGGATGGTGGCACCGAAGAGGAACCCGGCGATGACCAGGAAGATACGCCACTCGGTCTTCATGCGGCTGCCTCAGCTTCCCGTGCGGGCCGGAACTTTGTCCGGGTTGAAGTTGTCCTGCGTCCGCCGGGTGTCGAACGGCTGCGTGGTCTCCGCGTACGGCTGCTCGCCGATCTGGGTCAGCGCGTCCTGGGTCGACTTGCCGCTCTGCTTGGCAGCGAGGAACTGGTCGTACTTCTCCGGCGAGACGACCCGCAGTTCGAAGTTCATGAACGCGTGGTAGCTGCCGCACAGTTCGGCGCAGCGCCCGACGTATGCGCCCTCGGCGTCCAGACTGGAGACCTCGAACACGTTACGGATCTTGCCCGGCATGACGTCCCGCTTGAACAGCAACTCCGGCACCCAGAACGAGTGGATGACGTCGCGGCTGGTCTCCTCGAAGCGGATGGACCGGCCGGTCGGCAGCACCAGCACCGGGATGACCTCGCTGGTGCCGAGCGTCGACGCGGTGGTGCGTGCCTCCGTGCCCTGGCCGTCGCGGTAGTTGAACTGCCAGTTCCACTTGAAGGCGACGACCTCGACCGTGACGTCCGGGTTCTTCGACAGCTTGTCGACGTCGGTCTGCACGATCGCCGTGTAGTAGAAGAGCACGGAGACGATCAGGATCGGCGCGATGGTGTAGAGGAACTCCATCGGCAGGTTGTAGCGGGTCTGCACCGGCAGCGCGTTGCCACGCTTGCGGTAGCGCACGACGCACCAGAAGATCAGGCCCCACACGAAGACGCCGACCGCGAGCGCGGCGATGCAGGAGGCGATCCACAGGTCGTACATCCGCTTGGACTCCGGCGAGATGCCACCCTGCGGCCAACCGAAGCCGTCAAACGCCTGACCCACATCACAGCCCGTGAGCAGGATCAGCAGCGCGACGCCACTGAGACCGAGCCCGGCCAACCGACCAGCACCACGCCCCCGGCGTCCACCGACCCCTGGCGAAGCGCTGTGCCGTACGGCCGACGGCCGTACCTCCGAACTCCTTGCGACCACCTGGTCCTGCCTCCCTAGCGCGCCGCGGTGCGTCTTTCCTCAGCACCGGCGGCAAAGGCGTCACCGACGGTCGCAGATTACTCGACCATGACGGACTCAACAGTGGTGGGGTCACTGTCCGCCCCCCATTGGGGGGATGATGGGCATACCGCCGCGATAGCCTGTCGATCTGTGAGCGCGAGGAGCGAGCCGGGGTCGCGAGCCCCGCAATCGCGAACAAAAGGCGGATCTGTGAGCGCATCCCCGGTCTACCTGGACGCGGCGACCGCCGCGCCGATGCATCCGGTCGCGCGGCAGGCGCTGCTGGCCGCCTTCGATGACGGCTGGGCCGACCCGGGCAAGCTCTACGCCCAGGCCCGCAGGGCACGACAGCTGCTCGACGCCGCCCGCGAGGCCACCGCGCTGACGCTCGGCGTCCGCCCGGACGAGGTGTCCTTCACCCCCAGCGGTACGACCGCGGCCCACGGTGCGGTGCTCGGCGGCCTGGCGGCCCGGCGCCGGGTCGGGTCGACGCTTGTGCGCTCGGCGATCGAACATTCGGCGGTGCTGCACGCGGCGGAGCGGCACGAGGCGGCGGGCGGGACCGCGACCGGCGTGCCGGTCGACCGGTCGGGCCGGCTGGACCTGCCCGCGTGGTCGGCCGCCGTTCGCGCCCCCGGGGTCGCGCTGGCCGCGCTGATCACCGCCAGTCACGAGGTGGGGACCGTGCAACCGGTCGCCGAGGCGGCCGCCGCCTGCGCCGAGGTGGGGGTGCCGCTCTACGTGGACGCCGCGCAGTCGGTCGGTCGGGTGCCCCTGCCGACCGGTTGGTCGGTGCTCAGCGCGAGCGCCCACAAGTGGGGCGGTCCTCCCGGGGTGGGGGTGCTGGCGGTGCGCAAGGGCACCCGCTGGGAGTCACCCTGGCCGGCCGACGAGCGGGAGGGTGGGCGTACCCCCGGGGTGGTGAACCTGCCGGCGGTGGTGGCGGCGGCGGCGAGCCTGCGGGCGGCGGCGGCGGACGCGGCGGCCGAGGCGACCCGGCTGGCCGCGCTCGTGGACCGGATCCGGGCGCGGGTCGCGGTGGAGGTGCCCGACGTGGAGGTGGTCGGCGACCCGGTGCACCGACTCCCCCACCTGGTCACCTTCTCGTGCCTGTACGTCGACGGGGAGGCGCTGCTGCACGCGCTGGACCGGCGGGGCTTCGCCGTGTCGTCCGGTTCGTCCTGCACGTCGTCCACGTTGCGGCCGTCGCACGTGCTGGAGGCGATGGGGGTGCTCTCGCACGGCAACGTGCGGGTCAGCCTGCATCGGGAGACGACCGAGGGGGACGTCGAACGGTTCCTCGGCGAGTTGCCCGGGATCGTCGCCGAGTTGCGCGCCGAGGCTGGGGTGGTGGGGCTGTGACGATGCCGGACGAGGTGATCGACTGTCGGGGGCAGCGTTGCCCGCTGCCCGTGATCGCGGCGGCCCGGCGGCTGCCGCAGGTGCCGGTCGGCACGGTGGTCCGGGTGCTCGCCGACGACCCGGCGGCGGCGGTCGACATCCCCGCCTGGTGCCGGATGCGCGGCCAGGACTTCCTCGGCTCGGTGGACGGACCCGAAGGCCCCGCCTACGACGTCCGCCGCCTCCACTAACCCCACCCCCCGTCCCCACCCCGTTCCGCCCCGCGATCTTGCACTTTCTGTGCCGACAAAAGGCGCAATAGCCGCGATACGGCAACACAAAGTGCAAGATCGGCGAGGCCGGGCGAGGGCGGGACGGGGGTGGGGTTAGGCCGGGAGGAGGTGGGGGCGGATCTCGTCGGCCGCCTCGTCGCCGTAGGACTCGGCCAGGCGCTTGACGAACAGGTCGCGGCGGACGTCGTACTCCTGGGTCCCGACGGTTTCCAGGACGAGCGTGGCCAGCAGCGAGCCGACCTGGGCGGCCCGCTCCAGGCCGACCCCCCAGGAGAGCGCGGTGAAGAACCCGGCCCGGAAGCCGTCACCGACCCCGGTCGGGTCGACCGCCCGGATCTCCCGCGCGATCGGCACGTGGATCGGGTCGATGCCCCGGCCGGCGATCTCCACACCGTGCTTGCCCAGCGTGGTGACCCGCACCTTGACCAGGTCCAGCAGTTGGTCGTCGCTCAGCTTCGCCTTGCTCTGCAACAGCGACTTCTCGTAGTCGTTGGTCATCAGGTAGTCGGCGCCTTCGATGAGCGCCACCACATCCTCGCCGGGCATCCGGGCGAGCTGCTGCGACGGGTCGGCGGCGAACGCGTACCCGCGGGTGCGGCACTCGGCCGAGTGCCGCAGCATCGCCTCGGGGTCGTTGGCACCGACCAGCACCAGGTCCAGTCCGCCGACCCGGTCGGCGACCGGAGCGAGCTCGATGTTGCGGGCCTCGCTCATCGCGCCGGCGTAGAACGACGCGATCTGACACATGTCGGTGTCGGTGGTGCAGACGAACCGGGAGGTGTGCGCCACCTCGCTGACGTGCACGGAGTCGCAGTCGACGCCGTGGCGCTCCAGCCAGGAGCGGTAGTCGGCGAAGTCCGCCCCCACCGCGCCGAGCAGCACCGGACGCAGGCCGAGCTGGCCCATGCCGAAGGAGATGTTCGCGGCCACACCGCCGCGACGGAGCACCAGATCGTCAACCAGGAACGAGAGGGACACCTTGTGCAGCTGATCGGCGATGAGCTGGTCGGCGAAGCGACCGGGGAAGCTCATCAGGTGATCGGTGGCGATCGAGCCGGTCACGGCGATCTTCATGTCAACCCTCGGGGTCGGGAGCAGGGCGCGGTCAGCCTACCGGCCCGGCAACCTGACGGTGTCCTGTCGGTCGGACATCGGTAACCGGCACGCCACCGGCTTCGGGACCGCTCCCAGTGACCACGACGGCGGGGCCGCCCCGAAGGACGGCCCCGCCGATGATGCTGTGTGGTGTGACTCAGTTGAACGAGTCACCGCAGGCGCACGAGTTGCCCGCGTTGGGGTTGTCGATGGTGAAGCCCTGGGCGTCGATCCGGTCGGCGAAGTCGATCGTCGCGCCGGACAGGTACGGGGCGCTCATCCGGTCGACGACGACCTCGACACCGCCGAAGTCGGTGACGACATCACCGTCGAGCGAACGCTCGTCGAAGAAGAGCTGGTACCGCAGGCCGGAGCAGCCGCCCGGCTGCACGGCGACGCGAAGCCGCAGGTCGTCGCGGCCCTCCTGCTCGATCAGGGCCTTGACCTTCTGCGCCGCGACGTCGGTGAGGACGACGGAAGTAGGGGCCTGGGCCTCGGTCGACTCGGTCTGCGCTGGCGTGGTCACGTGGAAGTCTCCCTGCGCGGTGTGGGTCCGGACGCACTGGCCAACGCCGTGCGTCGTCCAGTCATTCCCGGTTGTGGTCCGCTTCCGATCCTACGCCGCCTCGGCCGAACCCACCCGCGTGGCGTGATCGCCGCCGCAGGTCCGCCCCGGTGGTGGGTGGTCGGCGGCCTCAGCGGCTCCACTGCCGGGCCAGCCGGACGCCCAGTTCGCGCAGCCCTTCGGCGGGCCGGCTCAGGGCGGCGTCGAGCCCTCCGCGCTCCTCGCCGCCGAAGTGCTCGACCAGGCTGTACGCGTCGGTCACCCCGGCCGAGGCGGCCTCCCGTCGGCCGGTGCTCACCTGCCCGGCCACCACCACGCAGGGGACTCCCCGGTCGCGGGCGGCACCGGCCACCCCGGCGACGACCTTGCCGCGCAGCGACTGGTGGTCGAACGAACCCTCACCGGTGATCACCAGGTCGACGCTGTCGAGCGCGTCGTCCAGTCGGGTGGCCCGGGTGACCATGCCGATGCCCGACTCGCAGCCGCCGCCCAGGGCGAGGATGGCCGCGCCGATGCCACCGGCGGCCCCGCCCCCGGGCACCGTGCCGAGCCCGGCCGGGCAGCCGGGCAGATCCCGCTCCAGCACCTCCGCGAAACGTGCCAGCGCGGCGTCGAGCAGCAGCACGTCGGCACGGTCGGCGCCCTTCTGCGGACCGAACACGTTGCTCGCGCCGTGCAGGCCGAGCAGCGGGTTGTCCACGTCGGTGGCCGCGACCAGCCGGACGCCACGCAGCCGGGGTACGCCGTCGAGGGCGTCGACCAGGGCCAACGCCGCCCCGCCGTAGGGCAGCGCGGCGCCGCCCGAGTCGAGCGGGGTCACGCCCAGCGCGGTGAGCATTCCGGCTCCCGCGTCGTTGGTGGCGGAGCCGCCCAGCCCGATCACCACCGTCCGCGCGCCGCTCTCCACCGCGGCGGCCACCAGCAGACCCAGCCCGTACGACGTGGTGGTCTTCGGGTCCCGTTCGGCGGTGCCGAGCAGATGCAGCCCGCAGGCCTGTGCGCTCTCCAGGTAGGCGGTCGCGCCGTCGGCGGTGAGCAGGATCTCACCGGCGGCCGGCCGGCCCAGCGGGTCGACGGTCGCCACCGGCACCCGCCGGCCGCCGAGGGCGTCGGCGAGCACCTCCACGAAGCCGGGCCCACCATCGGACAGGGGCCGGATCAGCAGTTCGTCGCCGTCGGTGACGGTGCGCCACCCGTCGGCCACCGCGGCGGCCACCTCCGGTGCGGACAGGGTGCCGGCGAACTTGTCCGGACAGAGCAGCACGCGCATGCCGAGCAGTGTGGCAGCCCACACCGAGCGGAGCTGCGCCGCGCTCCTGCTGTGGGACCATGGGCTACGTGACTTCGACCTGGCTGGAACCCTCCAACACCGCGACGGCCCTGCTGCTGCTCGGCCGGGGCAGCGACCCCGACACCGAACGCGGCGTCGAGTGTCCGGGCGACCTGCCGGCGCCCAGCGATCCGGACCTGGTGGCCCGCGCCACCGCCGCGAAGGCGAAGCTGGGCAGCAAGGTCTTCGTGCTGGGGCACCACTACCAGCGCGACGAGGTGATCCAGTTCGCCGACGTGACGGGCGACTCGTTCAAGCTGGCCCGGGAGGCCGCGGCCCGTCCGGACGCGGAGTACATCGTCTTCTGCGGCGTGCACTTCATGGCCGAGAGCGCCGACATCCTCACCACCGACGCCCAGCGGGTGATCCTGCCCGACCTGGCGGCGGGCTGCTCGATGGCGGACATGGCGGTCCTGGGCCAGGTCGAGGCCGCCTGGGACACGCTTACCGAGCTGGGGATCGCCGGCGAGACCGTGCCGGTGACGTACATGAACTCGTCGGCCGACATCAAGGGCTTCGTCGGCCGCAACGGCGGCGTGGTCTGCACCTCGTCCAACGCCAAGCGCGCCCTGGACTGGGCGTTCGAGCAGGGGTCGAAGGTGCTCTTCCTGCCCGATCAGCACCTGGGCCGCAACACGGCGGTGCTGGAGATGGGCCTGTCGCTCGACGACTGCGTGCTCTACGACCCGCACAAGCCCGGTGGCGGGCTCACCCCGGAGCAGCTGCGCGACGCCAAGATGATCCTCTGGCGGGGGCACTGCTCGGTGCACGGCCGGTTCACCCTCGACAGCGTCAACGACGTCCGCGAGCGGGTGCCGGGCGTGAACGTGCTGGTCCACCCGGAGTGCCGGCACGAGGTCGTCACCGCCGCCGACTACGTGGGCTCCACCGAATACATCATCAAGGCCGTCGAGGCGGCTCCGGCCGGTTCGGCGTGGGCGCTCGGCACCGAGCTGAACCTGGTGCGCCGGCTCGCGCTGGCCCACCCGGACAAGCAGATCATGTTCCTGGACAAGGCCGTCTGCTACTGCTCGACGATGAACCGGATCGATCTGCCACACCTGGTCTGGGCTCTCGAAGAGCTGGTCGCGGGCCGGGTCGTCAACCAGATCACGGTGGACGCGGACACCGCGCACCACGCCCGGGTCGCGTTGGACCAGATGCTCGCCCTGCCCGGCGCGGACACCCCACCGCCGGCGGCGTCCTGATCACGATCCGTAGTGCTCTTGGTACGCAAAAGCGCCGGATCACCGATTAATGCCACACACGCCGATGTGACCGAGTCCTTTTTCGTCACCGAGGGCTATGCTGCCGGGGCGACGACATACGCGGGCCGTTTCACCTTGGCCGCATCCGGGGTAGCGACAACGTTCAGGCTCCCCACAAACAACACGGCAGCACTGACGCGCTGGAGGTTGCGTTGACCGACGACGTCCTGGTCGTACACGGAGGCACTCCGCTCGAAGGGCGGATCCGCGTGCGCGGCGCGAAGAACCTGGTATCGAAGGCGATGGTCGCCGCGCTGCTCGGCGACAGTCCGAGCCGGCTGTACGACGTGCCGAAGATCCGCGACGTCGAGGTGGTCCGGGGCCTGCTCGGTCTGCACGGCGTCAAGGTCACCGACGGCGCCGAGGACGGCGAGCTCGTCTTCGACCCGGCGAACGTGGAGAGCGCCAGCACCGATCAGATCAACGTGCACGCCGGTTCCAGCCGCATCCCGATCCTGTTCTGCGGCCCGCTGCTGCACCGGCTCGGGCACGCGTTCATCCCGGACCTGGGCGGCTGCCACATCGGCCCGCGCCCGATCGACTTCCACCTGCAGGCGCTGCGCGAGTTCGGCGCCACGGTCGAGAAGCGGCCGGAGGGTCTGCACCTGTCCGCGCCGAACGGCCTGCACGGCACCAAGTTCGCCCTGCCGTACCCGAGCGTCGGCGCCACCGAGCAGGTGCTGCTGACCGCGGTCATGGCCGAGGGCGTCACCGAGCTGCGCAACGCCGCGGTGGAGCCGGAGATCATCGACCTGATCTGCATCCTGCAGAAGATGGGCGCGATCATCAAGGTCCACACCGACCGGGTGATCGAGATCCAGGGTGTGCCGAAGCTGCACGGTTACACCCACCGGCCGATCCCGGACCGGATCGAGGCGGCGAGCTGGGCGGCCGCCGCCCTGGCCACCCGTGGTCACGTCGAGGTGCTCGGCGCGCAGCAGGCCGACATGATGACCTTCCTCAACATCTTCCGCTCGGTCGGTGGCGAGTACGAGGTCACCGACGCGCGGGCGCCGAAGCTGGGCGACCCGGGCCAGGAGGGCGGCATCCGCTTCTGGCACCCGGGCGGCGAGCTGAACGCGGTCGCGCTGGAGACCGACGTGCACCCCGGGTTCATGACCGACTGGCAACAGCCGCTGGTCGTGGCGCTCACCCAGGCCCGTGGCCTGTCGATCGTCCACGAGACGGTCTACGAGCAGCGGTTGGGCTACACCGAGGCGCTGAACTCGATGGGCGCCAACATCCAGGTCTACCGGGACTGCCTCGGCGGCACCCCGTGCCGCTTCGGCCGGCGCAACTTCAAGCACTCCGCGGTGATCGCCGGGCCGAGCAAGCTGCACGCCGCCGACCTGGTCATCCCTGACCTGCGGGCCGGTTTCAGCCACCTGATCGCGGCGCTCGCGGCCGAGGGCACCTCCCGGGTGTACGGCGTCGACCTGATCAACCGGGGCTACGAGGACTTCGAGGCGAAGCTCGCCGACCTGGGCGCGCACGCCGAGCGTCCGTAACCCGGGTCACCAACCGTTCGGCTACGACGGCTCCAGGTCGCGCTGCGACCTGGAGCCGTCGGCCGCCGTACCGCGATGTGCGGCGGGCGCGGGTCGTTGGCTACCCTTGCCGCGTGCCGTCGCTCTTTCGCCGCAAGTCCACCGACCTCGTCGACGAGGCCGTCTCCTCGGTGACCCCCGAGGAGACCGCCGAGCGTTCCCGGGGTTACACCCCGGCCAAGGGTCGGGAGACGCCGAAACGGCCGACCGTGGGTCGCCGCCCGGCCGGCCCCACTCGCCCCCTCACCAAGGAGGAGGAGCGGGAGCGTCGTCGCCAACTGCGCGCCGAGGCCGCGTCCGAGTTCCGCCGTGAGGGCGGCCCCCGCGACCGCGGCCCGGAGCGGCTGCTGGCCCGCAACGTGGTCGACTCCCGGCGTACCGTCGGCACCTGGTTCTTCGGCGGCGCGCTGATCGTGCTGATCGGGTCGAACGCGGCCATGCCGCCACTGGTTCGGTTGATCTCCAACGTCCTCTGGGGCGCGCTGGCCCTGGGCGTGGTCGTCGACTCGGTGCTGATCTGCCGCAAGATCAGCAAGTTGGTCCGGGAGCGCTTCCCGAAGACCGGCCAGCGAATGGGCTCGCTCTACCTCTACGCGGTCATGCGCTCGATCACCTTCCGGCGGATGCGCGCCCCGGGCCCGCAGGTCAACCTCGGCGACAAGGTCTGACGCCGACTCCCCACACCATCGCGAAACCGCTGCCCCCGGCATCCCCGGAGGCAGCGGTTTCGCCGTTGCTGGGCGGGTCGGGGCAAGCACGTCCGAGCCGGCACTGTTCGTTGTACCGTACGCAGGGTTCACCCTGCTGAACGCCGCTGCTGTTCGCGACGACGAACGCCGAACCGAGGGAGCGAACGCGTGCCTCCGGAACCGGCCGCTCCGCTGGCCACCATCGCCGCCGCCCTGCGCCGGGAGCGGGAACGGGTGGGCGTCTCGCTGACCGAGCTCGCCCGCCGGGCGGGAGTCGCCAAGTCCACCCTCTCCCAGCTGGAGTCGGGCACCGGCAACCCGAGCGTGGAGACGCTCTGGGCGCTGGCGGTGGCGCTGGGCGTGCCGCTCAGCCGGCTTGTGGAACCCGCCGACGACGCCGTCCGGGTGATCCGGGCCGGGGACGGACCCCGGGTTCGCTCCGAGCAGGCCGACTTCGCCGGCACGCTGCTCAGCGCCGGAGCGGCACACCTGCGGCGGGACGTCTACCTGATCGAGTTGGAGCCGGGCGCGGCCCGAGCGGCGGACGGGCACACCCCGCGCAGCGTCGAACACGTGGTGGTGGCCGCCGGCCGGTTACGCGTCGGCCCCGAGACGGCCCCGGTCGAGCTCGGGCCCGGTGACTACGCGGCGTTTCCCGGCGATGCTCCGCACCGCTACGAGGCGCTCGCTCCCGGCACGTTCGCCGTCCTCATCCTGGAGCATCCCTGAGCGGGGGGCGACGATCAGCCCGAGCCAGCCGGCCGTCGAATGCGGTAGGGTCGGGGATCAGATTCGGTTATAGGCCCAAATGTCCGAAACCATGGGGATAACGTTTGCGCCCGTGGGCGGTGCCACAGTGGCGGTGAGCGAGCCCGCGCCGTTACCCTCCATCCGCAGCCACGGCCGGTCGGCGCGGGCGACCTGACCGGCACGCGAGGCCCCAGCACGACAATTTGCAACGAGGTGACAACGCCGTGAGCGAGCGGACGCGAGCCGGCCACCGGGGCGTGGCAGGCGGCGACCGGACGCCCGGCGATCAGCCGGCGACGGCTGCGGACGGCTCACCTCCGGCGAGAATCGGCCGAGTGGCCGGGCGCGGCCGATGAGCGGCCGATACGCGGACCGGTGGTCCGACCCGAACGAGCCGGCCTGGGTGGTCGAACCGACCACCGAGTGGCACCCCCAGTACCCCGGCCAGCGCTACCCCGGCGACATCGGCGTGGCCCACCAGCCGCCACCGCGCGGCCGGGCGACGGTGACCGGCCGAGCCGAGGTGCCACCGCTCGCGCCCACCCGCCCGGACGGCACCTACCTCGGCCGGTCCTGGGCCGACGAACCGCCGGAGGAGCCGGCGGCCCACAGCCGATCCTGGGCTGACGACGAGCCGATCGAGACACCGAGCTACGGCCGCCCCCGGAGCGACGCGCGCCCGGCCGACGCGTCCACCTACGGCCGCAACGACAGCGCCGACCGCCGCACCTACGACCACGAGCCGTACCGTCGGCCACTACCCGAACCGCCCCGCCGCGACGATCGCCGCTCCCCCGAGTCGGACCGGCGTACCGCCTGGTCCGACCGCCGGCCCGGCGACGAGCGGGGACCCGCGCGGGAGGCCGCCTGGCACCGGGACCAGCCCTCCCCCGACCGGTACGACGGCCGACGTCAGCGGCCGGAGCCCACCGAGCGGGACCGTGGTTATCCGGGCGTCCCACCGGTCTCCCCCGCGCCCCGCTCCGATCCCGGCTGGATGCCGGAACCGGACGACGTGCCGCGCCGGCGCGGCACGCACGAGCGACCGGCCGCCGGTTACGACCGCCACCCCGCCGACGGATACGGCGCACGACCCACCCGGAACCACGACGGCCGAACTGCCGACGACCGGGTCGCCGACGACGCCGACCAGCGGGCACCCGTGGACGGCCACACCCGATACCGCGCCGACGGCTACCCGGACCGGACCGCCGACGACGGCCGCCGCCCGGAACGGCGCTACCGCGCGGACGAGGCGGCCGGCGCGATGCCGTCGCCGTCGCCGAACGGTGGACGACGACACCGGCCCGAGCCGGAGACGCCCGACCATCCCCGCCGCGACGACGACCGGCGTCGGCCCGACAGCGACCCGCACCGGCAGCAGCCCCGCGAGACCGCGGCCCGCGCCGAGGCGTACCCGGACCGGCGTCCCCGCGAGGAGGCCCGACCGGACCGGCGTCCCCGCGAGGAGGCCCGACCGGACGCGTACCGCGAGGACGGACATCGCGAGCACGCGTACCGCGAGGAGCGGCCGCACGACAACACGTACCGGGAGCCTCGGCCGCAGCCCGGCCCACGGCCGGACGGCACTCTTCCCTGGCCGCCGCCGGGTCCGGTGCGCCAGGACCGCACCCGGGAGCCGGGTCACCGCACCGAACCGCACCGCACCGCGGACCCACACCGCGGCGTCGAGCCGGGCGTCCCGTCGCGGCCGGACTCGCGGCCCGAGCGGCCGGCGGTCACCCCGCCCCGGTACGACGAGCGACACGTACGCCCGGCCGCCACGGCCCCCTCGACAGCCGGCCGTGCCGCGCCGCTGTCCCCGGAGCGGACGGTGCCGCCGTCACCCGTCTCCCCCGCCGCGCCTTACCGGGACCGACCGGTCTCGGCAGCCCCGGTCTCCCCCGCCACGCCCCACCGGGACCAACCGGTCTCGGCAGCCCCGGTCTCCCCCGCCACGCCCCACCGGGACCGACCAGTCTCGGCAGCCCCGATCTCCCCCGCCACGCCCCACCGGGACCGACCAGTCTCGGCAGCCCCGATCTCCCCCGCCTCCGACGTGCCCGTCTCGGGTCCACCCGCCGCACGCCTTCGGCTGGAGTACCTGCCCGCGCCGGTGGACCCGCCCACCTCCGACAGGCGCGCGGAGGTGCCACCTCCGGCGGAGCGCCGGGCGCCCGCCGAACCGCCACCGACAGTCGCCGCGCACCCCACCGCGCCGCCGCGGTACCCCGGCCCGGACACCACGCCCCGCCCGATGGACCAACGGCGCGGCGAGCCCACCCCGGACCGCCGCCAGTTCGGCGACCCGTCGGGCAGCACCGCCCCGACCGACCACCGCCCGACGCCGCACTCCCCCGACCGAGCGGCCTCAGGCCAGCGCCCGCACTCCCCCGACCGGCCACACCCCACCGACCGGCCGGTCTCGGGGCAGCGCCCGCACTCCCCCGAGAGGCCGCACTCCCCCGACCGGCCGCACTCTCCCGAGAGGCCGCACTCTCCCGACCGGCCGCACTCTCCCGACCGGCCGCACTCCACGGACCGGCCGCACTCCACGGACCGGCCGCACTCCACGGACCGGCCGGTCTCGGAGCAGCGCCCGGACTCGCCGGATCGGATGGCCCCGACGGCGGACGCGCGCCCGTCGGTCGCACCGCCGCCCACCTGGCAGGCCCCGCACCCGGCGGCGGCCCCGCCCGCACCGCGCCCAGCCGCGCCGACGCCCGCACCGGAGTCTGCCGCCCCGGAGTCCTCGGTGCGGGAGGCCGACGCGGCGGCACTCCCGCTCGCCCCCGGCACACCACGCCGCTACGTGCCGCCGCCCTCGGAAGGGCCGCTCGCCCCCGTTCGGGCCCCGGACGAGGTCACCGGCACCCGCGGGCCGGAGGCGTGGTTCAGCCCCGCTCAGCCCGCCGACGCGGATCCGGGCGAGCCTGCGCCGGACCCGCAGTCCTCCGGGCCGGCCGAGGATGAGTCGACGGCGAGCGATCGTGACCTGTCCACCACGCCGACATCCGTCCCGCCCGCCGCGCCGACCACAATGGGCCCGGGTCCGTCGGCACCGAACGCGGTGGACCAGGATCCGCTGGCACCGCTGGACCGCGATCCGTCGGCACCGACCGCCGATGTCCGTCACGATCCGAGCGACGAGCACGGCGACAGGTCGACACCGGCTGACGCTCCCCAGCCCGTGTCCGCGCCGCCCGCACGCGCGACCGACGACGCCTGGGCCGACGACGCTCAGGACGATGCGCGAACGGCTGTCGGACCCCCACCGGCGCACGACGACCGGCCCGTCTCCGGCGCGCCTGCCACCGCGACGCCGCACCAGCGGGCCGACGTCGCCGCCGAGGCCGACCAGCAGGTGGCCACGGCTCATCCGGTCGAGGACACCGATCCCGTCGCGCACGACCCCACGGACGACGGCGAGCCGTACGCCTGGCAATCCGATGCCGAGGACGATCCGAACACCGCCACCTCGACGGACGGCCCGCGAGCAGACGACTGGTCGGACGACCTCGCCCTACCGGCCTCGTCCGCGATGTCTGATGACAACGATTCTCCCGTCTCGGAGGCACAGGTCTCGGCCCCGCCTGACCACAGGCCGGCGAGCCTGCCGCCCATCTCCGCACCGCCCGCCTCCGCGGCACCGGTGTCGGCGCCGCCCTCGTTGGTGCCACCGCCCGTCTCCGGACCGCCGACCACCCCCGCGCCCGTCTCCGCGCCACCCGCGTCGACCGAGCCGACCCACGCGCCACCGGTCTCCGCGCCACCCGCCTCGGCAGCAGCGCCGACCACCGCACCGACCCAGCCGACCCACGCGCCACCCGTCTCCGCACCATCCGCACCAACCCAACCGACCCATGCGCCACCCGTCTCCGCACCACCCGCCTCGGCAGCAGCGCCGACCTCCGCACCGCCCGCGCCGACCCAGCCGACCTCCGCGCCACCCGTCTCCGCGCCGCCCGTCTCCGCACCGCCAGCGTCGGCGTATCCGGCCGACGCGGCACCCGCCGGTGTTCCCGGCCCGAGGTCCGGCTCGCGCGGAGAGGACGCGCCTGTCTCCGCGCCACCCGCCGCTCCGCCGGCGGCGACCCGCCCGTCGCTGGCCGACCCGGGTGACCCGGAACAGGTTCTTTCGGCGTACCGGTGGCGGTTGGACCCGGTCACCCTGCGCGAGGAGCTGACGGAGCCGGACGACCTGCGGGCCATCCGGCGGCGGCTGACCGAGAAACTGGGCTCGGCGATCGACAACCGAGCCCGGGCCCGGTTGCTCAGCCTGCGGGCGGTGGCCTCGCGGATCCTCGGCGACCTGGACGACGCGCTGGCCGACGGTCGGCTCGCCCTGACCTACGCCGAGGCCACCGGCGAGCTGCGCCGGACCTCGTTGGCCCAGGCCCGGCTGGCCCACGTCCTGCGCTGGCGTGGCAACTTCGCCGAGGCTGACCAACTCTTCGCCCAGGCCAACTCGGTCGAGCTACCCGACCGCTTGCGGGCCGCACTCCACGAGCACGCCGGCCGGTCGTGTTACGACCAGGGGCGGCTCATGGAGGCCTGCCAGCACTTCGAGCAGGCGCTCGACCTGCGCGGCGCCGGCGACGCCGAACTGCTCGACCGGGTCCGGGTTGCCCTCGACGCGGTCGCCGTCCGGGCCACGGCCGACGGCTTCGGGCCGTACCGCCGGGGTCGGGACGAGGTGCTCGACCGGGACCGACCCCCGCTGCCGGAGCGGGACGGACCGTTGTGGGGTTACACCGGCCAGGACGGCGACCTGGTCGTCCCCGCCCGGTACGCCGAGGCGCAGCCGTTCCACGACGGGCTGGCCTGGGTTCGCCGGCCGGACACCGACAGGTGGTCGCTGATCAATCTGCTGGGTACGACGGTGATCCCGCCGTCCTTCCGGGCTGCGCACCCCTTCAGCGACGGCCTGGCCTGGGTGGTCGGCGAGGGTGGTTGGACGGCCATCGACGCGACAGGCGCGGTGCAGGTCGCGCCCAACTTCGCCGAGGTACGACAGTTCCGCCGCGGGTTGGCCGCAGTGCGGCGCGAGGGGTGGGGGGCTGTCGACCGGTCCGGCCGGATCGTCGTGCCCACGCGCTACCACGGGTTCGTCACCGAGTTGGCCGACGGCCAGCAGGTCGACGGTTTCACCGACGAGGGGCTCGCCGTGGTCGACGTGGCCGGCCGGCGCGGTGTGGTGGACCGCACCGGCGCGGTGCTGGTCCCGCCGACCCATCCGAGGCTTGTCATCCACCCGGTGGCGTTCCTGGTCGGCAGCGGTGGTCGGTGGGGTGCGCTGGACCGGCGCGGTGAGCCACTCATCGACACGGTGCACCGCGATCGCGCCGAGGTGTTGGCGGAGATCGACCGGCTGCTCACCGACGCCAATCCGGTGCTCTGAGCGGCCGTTCGACGGTGGTGATCCACCGGGCTAGGGTCGGTACATGGAATTCCGACACCTGGGCCGTTCAGGCCTGCTGGTCAGTGAAATCTCGTACGGCAACTGGATCACCCACGGTTCACAGGTCGAGGAGGACGCGGCGAACGCCTGCGTCCGGGCCGCCCTCGACGCGGGAATCACCACCTTCGACACCGCCGACGTGTACGCCGGCACCCGGGCCGAGGACGTGCTCGGCCGGGCGTTGCAGAACGAGCGTCGCGAGGGCCTGGAGATCTTCACGAAGGTCTACTGGCCGACCGGGCCGGGCCGCAACGACCGGGGCCTCTCCCGTAAGCACATCATGGAGTCGATCAACGGCTCGCTGCGTCGGCTGCGCACCGACTACGTGGACCTCTACCAGGCCCACCGGTACGACAGCAGCACCCCGCTGGAAGAGACGATGGAGGCGTTCGCCGACGTCGTCCACTCCGGCAAGGCGCACTACATCGGCGTTTCCGAGTGGACCGCCGAGCAGCTGCGCGCCGCCCACCCGCTCGCCCGGGAGCTGCACATCCCGCTGATCTCCAACCAGCCTCAGTACTCGATGCTCTGGCGGGTCATCGAGGCCGAGGTCGTGCCGGCGAGCGAGGAGCTGGGCATCGGACAGATCGTCTGGTCGCCGATGGCACAGGGTGTGCTCTCCGGCAAGTACCTGCCGGGGCAGCCGCCGCCGGCCGGGTCCCGGGCCACCGACGAGAAGTCGGGTGCGAACTTCATCTCCCGGTTCATGAACGACGACGTGCTCACCCGGGTGCAGCAGCTCAAGCCCCTCGCGGAGCAGGCCGGGCTCAGCATGGCCCAGCTCGCCGTGGCGTGGGTCCTGCAGAACCCGAACGTCTCCTCGGCGATCATCGGCGCGTCCCGCCCCGAGCAGGTGCACGACAACGTCAAGGCGGCCGGGGTCAAGCTCGACTCCGGGCTGCTCAAGGCGATCGACGAGATCGTCGAGCCGGTCACCGAACGGGACCCGGCGAAGACCGAGTCCCCCGCACAGCGTCCCTGACGCCGCCGCGGTCCGGCCGGCGCGAGATGGTCGCGCCGGCCGGATCCGGTCGGCTCAGCGTGGGCCGGCCCAGCCAGCCCAGCCTGTGGCCGGTCAGCCCTGCCAGAAGCGGATCAGGTCGAGGCCTGCGGCGTAGAGCCAGGACGGCAGGCCCAGGGCATCGCCGATCGCGAAGACCGCGTCGAAGAACCAGCCACCGATGCGCGGGTTCCACAGCAGCGCGAAGAGCAGCAGGAACCCGTACGGGGCGAACATGTCGTACATCTTGCGCCACTGCGGGTTGAGCCACGGCTGGATCATGTTGCCGCCGTCCAGGCCCGGCACCGGCAGCAGGTTGAGCACGCTCGCGGTGAGTTGCAGGAAGGCGAGCAGGGCCACGCCGGCCCAGAACTCCACCGGGCCGCCCAGCGACTCGGTGCCGATCCGCAACACCGCCACCAGCACCAGCACGAACAGCACGTTCGTCGCCGGGCCGGCGAGGCTGACCAGGGTGTGCCGCAGTCGACCCGGGATGGCGTGTCGGTCCACCCAGACCGCGCCGCCGGGCAGGCCGATGCCGCCGAGCAGCACCACCACCACCGGCAACACGATCGACAGCAACGGGTGGGTGTACTTCAACGGGTTGAGCGTCAGGTAGCCCCGGTGGGCGATGTCCCGGTCACCGGCCCGGTAGGCGACCACCGCGTGGGCGTACTCGTGCAGGCAGAGTGAGACCAGCCAGCCGGACACCACGAACAGGAACACGTCGAACCGGACGTTGCCGTACCCGTTCCAGGCCAGCACCCCGCTGACCGCGAAGAGGGCGACCAGGCCGAGGAAGACCGGGCTGGGCCGAAAAGCCGCCTTGGGTACGCCGAGGACCAGCCCGTCGGCTCCCGGCCGGTCGTAGGCCATCACTCGGCCGTGGGTAGCAGGCTCATCCGGTACTCCACCCGGTCGTCCTCCACGAGCGCGACCGAGGTGACGCCGGACGCCGCGAGCTCCCGCCAGGTCTGACCGATCCAGGATTCGGCGTCGGCCTGGCTGCTGAACGACTCCGCCGGTCCCTCGACCGCCTGGCCGTCCGTGCCCTCGTACCGCCAGCTCCACGCCATGCCGCGTCTCCCCTCGCCGCTGATGTCCCGGTGGGACGAACCCTCGCCAGCGTAGTCGGCCCGGCGCGCGACGGCCGCTCGCTCACCCCGGGCCAGATCATCCCCGAGCAACCTCGCACCACCGCGACCCTTCCGCGATCTTGCACTTTCTGCCTCGACATAGAAGGCATTCCACGCATCTCGGCGACCGAAACTGCAAGACCGGCGCGGCTGGGCGCGGATCGGGCTTTCGATCGTCGGCCGGGTCGGGGCGACGTGCCCAGACTTCGAGCGGGAGAACTAAGGTACGGGCATGTCCGTAGACGGGTGGAACACGGTCCTGGTGCTCGGCGGTATCCGGTCCGGCAAGTCCGAGTTCGCCGAGTCCCTGGTCACCGACGCGCCGGTGGTCCGTTACCTCGCCACCGCGCCCGAGGGCGACCCGGAGGACACCGAGTGGGCGACCCGGCTGGCGGCGCACCGCGCCCGGCGGCCGGGTAGCTGGACCACCGAGGAGACCACCGAGGACCCGCGCCGGCTGGCCGACGTCATCGCGTCCGCCGAGCGCAACGAGACGCTCCTCGTCGACGACCTGGGCGGCTGGGTGACGGTGCTGCTCGACCCCGAGCACCAGCCGGCCGACGACGTGGCGACGATCGCGGAGCTGGCCGAGGCCATTCGCACCTGCCCGGCCCGCGTGGTGCTGGTGAGCCCCGAGGTGGGGCTGTCGCTGGTGCCGACCACCCCGCTGGGTCGGGCGTTCACCGACGCGTTGGGCGCGGCCAACCGCTCGGTCGCCGACGCCTGCGACGCGGTGGCCCTGGTGGTTGCCGGCCAGCCGGTCTGGCTGAAGCCGGCCGCCAGCGCGACGGCCCCGACCACCCCCGACAGCGCGACAACCCCGACCGTCCTCGGCGGCGCGACAGCCCCGACCACCCCCGGCGGCGCGACGGCCCCAGGCAGCGCGACGGCCTCCAACCGCGCGGCAGCCCCGGCCGCCACCGGCAGCCCGGCAGCCCCGGCCGCCACCGGCAGCCCGGCCGACGCCGAGCCCACCCCGGAGGTGCAGCTCCCCGAGGTGCTGACCCACACGCCGCCAGCCGTACCGGCTCAGGAGCCCGGCAACCCCTGGGCCGCCCCGACCATGGCGCTGCCGATGGTGGCCACCGGGCTGGTCATCCAGCCGGGCATGGAGCTGCCGATGCCCGACGAGTACGCGGGCCCGCAGGCCGTGGACCGACTGGCCACGCTCGACGTACCGGGCGCCGGGCTGGGTGTGCTGGATCGGGTGGTCGGTTTCGCCGCCGCCACCCAGGGCACCACGACCCCCCAGGCCTGGGGATCGGTGCGGGTGTTGCTGCTGCACGGCGACCACGCCGGCGGGGCGTCGGCCGGCACCGTCGCCGGTGAGTCGTCGCGGCGGGCCGCGCAGGCCCGCGCCGGCCGGGGCGCGTTGGCGCGACTCGCCGCCGAGAGTGGCGCGAGCCTCCAGGTGGTGGACACTCCCGCCGCCGCGCCGATGGAGGACCAGCCGGCGCTCACCCTGGACCAGGTGGACTCGGCGCTGCGCTACGGCTGGCGGCTCGCCGAGCAGGCCGCCGACGCGGGCGTACAGCTGCTGGTGCTGGGGGCGTGCGGAGCCGGCACCGAGGCGGCGGCCGCGGCGGTGCTCGCGGCGACGGCCGGCGCGGAGCCGCCGGCCGTGCTGGGCCGGGTCATCACCGACTCCGGTGAGATCGACGACGCGGCGTGGATGATCCGCTGCGCGGCGGTCCGCGACGCGCTGCACCGCACCCGCCGCTCGTCCCGCGGCGCCAAGGACATCCTGGCCGAGCTGGGCGGCGGCGACGTGGCGGTGGCCAGCGGCGTGCTGCTCGGCGCCACCGCCCGCCGGGTGCCGGTGCTGATCGACGGACCGGTCGGGGTGGCCGCCGGCATGGTCAGCCGCGATCTGGCCGGGCAGACCCGGCACTGGTGCCTGCTCGCCGACCATGGCGGTCACCCGGCGGTGCGGCTCGCCGCCGACGTGCTCGGCCTCACCCCACTGCTCGACCTGCGGATGGATCTCGGCGAGGGCGCGAACGCCCTTGTCGCCCTCCCGCTGCTGCGCTCGGTGCTCGCCCTGGCCGCCGCCCTGCCGGTCCACCCGTCGCTCGGCGGCGACGAGGACCCGAGCCCCGCCGCCGACGAGCCGGCCTACGCCGACGCGTCCGACTTCGACACGACTCTCGACGAGTCCGACTTCGCCGAGCCGGAGCCGGCCGGTCCGGGCCCGGCCAGCACCGGAGTGGACGAGCAGCCGGCGTCGGGTTGGCGTGCCGGCTGAGTCGCGGTTCCTCGCGGGAACCCGGCTGGCGGTCACCACGTTCACCACGCTGCCGGTGCGGGCCGGGCGGATCGACCGCCCGGTCGCCGGCACCGCGATGGCACTCGCCCCGGCGGTCGGCGCCCTGCTCGGCGTCCCGCTGGCCGGTGTGCTGCTGCTGACCGGCGCGTTCGCTCCCCCGCTGGTGGCCGCCGGTGTGACTGTCGGCGTGGCCGCGCTGCTCACCCGCGGGCTGCACCTGGACGGGCTGGCCGACACCGTGGACGCGCTCGGCTCGTACCGCCGGGGGGCGGCCGCACTGGAGATCATGAAGAAGCCGGACGTCGGCCCGTTCGGGGTGGTCGCCCTCGTGGTCGTACTGCTGGTGCAGGCGGCGGTGCTGGCCGACCTGGCGGGGCGGTCCGGGCCGGCGGCTCTCGCGGCGGTGGTCGCGGCGACCGCCGCCGGACGGTTCGGCGTCACGGTGGCCTGTCGGCGGGGAGTGCCGGCGGCCCGACCGGACGGGCTCGGCGCGCTGGTGGCGGGCACGGTCGGCCCGGTGGCACTGGCCCTCGGCGCGGTCGCCGTCGCGCTGCTGGCGGTGCCCGCGGTGCCGGGCCGCCCGTGGCAGGGGCCACTGGCCGTCGCCGCCGCGCTCGCCGTCGCGCTCGCGCTGCTGACCCACGTGGTACGCCGGCTCGGCGGGATCACCGGCGACGTGCTCGGCGCGACCGTCGAAGTGGTCACCACGCTGGTCTACCTGGGTCTGGTGCTGTCCGCCTGAACCGGACACCGCGGGCCGGGTAGCGTTCGGCTCGACAGCACCGGCACGGCCACCAGGGGACCCAGCATGCTCATCACGGACGACTTCCTGCCCGTACCGGTGCCGGAGTCGCTCAGCGCGACCTACCTGGTGCCGATGGCGGGGCTGCCGAAGGTAAGCGCGAAGACCGCGGTGGCGGCGCTGAGCGGCCGGCTGGCGGAGCCGGTGCACGGGCTGGCCCGGCAGATGCTCGACAGCCCACTGATGAGTGTCGACACCCGGCCGATCGCCGATTTCCCCGAGCTGCCGCCGGACCTGCTCACCGCGTTCGGCGCCACCGAGGAGCAGTTGGCCCGGCTGGCCGCGGCGACCCACCTGGTGGTCGTGCAGGCCGAGTACCGGCCCGGTTGGCCGCCCGCGCACGAGTGGGCGGCCCGCGCGGTCGCGGCCGCGGTGGCGGAATCCGCCGACGGCGACGTGGTGGACGTCTTCGGTCTGCAGTTCCTCGACCCGGCGACCGCGTTGCGCTCACTCCCCGACGAGCAGGGCCGCATCCGACTTGTCGACTGGGTGCTGGTGCCGTACTCCTCGGACACCGAAGGACTGTGGTTCACCACCAAGGGGCTGCGCCGCTTCGGGCTGCTCGAATTGCAGACCCAGGGGGTGCCCGACCACCTCACCCGTGCCTGGGGCGCGGTGATGACCGGGGCGGCCCGTCGACTGCTGCGGGACTGGACCGACGGGCTCACCGGCGAGGAGGTGCCGGCGTTCGTGCAACTGCCGGTGCTGGCCACGGTCACCGGGCACGACATCGCGGTGGCGTACGGCAACCCGGAGCAGCACGGCGCGACGGCCCCGGTGCTGCTGCGCCTGGAGCTGGACCCGGCGACCGACCCGGAGGCCGACTCGTTCCTGAGCCTGCGCCCGCCGGCCGGGCACCCGGGCCCCGACGGGCGCTACTTCGCCGCCGCCTGCGCCACCCTGTTCTCCGGGATCCAGCCGGACGTGCGCTACGCCCGCTCCGGCGACGCGATGAGCCGGGCGGTCGCCACCGCGCGGGCAGCGCTCGGCGACGCGCGGACCCGGTTCGTGGCCGGTCAGTTGCCCGCCGAGTCGCAGTTGGTGGTCAAGTACGGCCTGCCCGGCGACGACGGCCCGGAGTACGTCTGGGCGGGCGTGACCTCGTGGGAGGCCCCGGAGCGGATCGTCGGCGTGAGCGCCAGCGACGCCAACACCGATCCAAGCGTACGGATCGGCGCCCCGGTGGTGGTGGAGGCGACCGACGTAGTCGACTGGGCCATCCTGAACGCGACAGGCGTCATCGAGGGCGGCTGGACCCAAGCAGTCCTGGACTCCGGCGAACCCCCCACCCCCACGCGCTAACCCACAGCCCCGCCCCCACCCCACCCCACCCCAGCCCCAGCCCCAGCCCCAGCCCCAGCCCCAGCCCCAGCCCCAGCTGATCATGGAGTTAGCGGGGGGTTTGATCTCGCAGCGTCCCGTCAACCTCATGATCAACGCCGGGAGGGTGCCGGCGAGGAGCAAGGGCGGGGGCGGGGGCGGGGGGCGGGGACGGGGGCGGGGGTTACTTCACTGAGGGGGTTACGAAGGGGGGTTTGGTTAGGGTTAGGGGGGCTCGGCGGCCTCGGATGTCGATCTCGACCTCGTCGCCGTCGGACAGGTTGGCGTCGGTGTCCAGCAGGGCCAGGGCGATGCCCTGTTTGCGGGTTGGGGAGAAGGTGCCGCTTGTCACCTCGCCGACCTGCTTGTCGCCCACGTGCAGGGTCATCCCCGGGCGCGGGATGGCGCGGTCGACGGCGACCAGGCCGCGCAGCGTACGCCGGGGGCCGGCGGCCTTCTCGGCGAGCAGCGCGTCGCGGCCCCAGAACGCCGGCTTGTCCCAACCGACGGCCCAGCCCGAGCGGGCCTGCACCGGGGTGATGTCCGCCGAGAGGTCCTGCCCGTGCAGCGGGTACCCCATCTCGGTACGCAGCGTGTCCCGGGCGGCCAGCCCGCAGGCCCGCAGCTCGAACGCCTCTCCGGCGGCGAACAGCGCGTCCCAGACGGTCACGGCGTGCTCGGCCGGCACCACCAGCTCGTAGCCCAGCTCGCCTGTGTAGCCGGTGCGGCAGACGGTCAGCTCCACCCCGGCCAGGCTCGCCGCGGAGAAGCTCATGTAGCCGTGCTCGGTGGGCAGGTCGAGGGCGGCCAGCAGCTCGGCCGAGCGAGGGCCCTGCACGGCCAGCACGGCGTACCCCTCGTGCTCGTCGGTGACGGTGACCTGCGCGGGCGCGGCGGCGCGCAACCGGCGCACCACCTCGGCGGTGTTCGCCGCGTTGGGGATGAGGAAGACGTGGTCGTCGGCGTAGAGGTAGGCGATGATGTCGTCCACCACGCCGCCGGTGGCGTCGTCGCAGCAGAGCGTGTACTGCGCCCGGCCCGGACCGATCCGGCCCAGGTCGTTGCTGAGGCAGGAGTTGACGAAGTCGGCCGCGCCGGGGCCACTCACCCGGGCCTTGCCGAGGTGCGACACGTCGAAGACCCCGACCCCGGTACGCACCGCGGTGTGCTCCTTGAGCACTCCGCCGCCGGCGTACTCCAGCGGCATCTCCCAGCCCCCGAAGGGGGCGAACTTGGCGCCGGCGGCGATGTGCCGCTCGTGCAGCGGGGAACGGCGCAGCCGGGTCGCGGCGGCGTCGTAGGTCACGTCGGTCATGGGTGGCAACTTACCGGGGGCAACGTCGCTGGTTAGCATCGGCGGGAACCCGCTGGCGCTGTCGGCGGGACAGCCATGACGTTCGGCGGGTAGGTTCCGCCGGAGACCTTCACCGCCGGTACGCGACGCCGCGACCGGCCCGGCCCGCCCGGAGTAGCTTCAGTGACATCACCCCGCACGACCACCCTGAGCCTGGTCGACACCGACCCGGCCGAGCTCGCCGTCGACGCGATCGTGATCGGCGTGCACAGCCAGACCGGAGAGCAGGCCGCCACCAGCGGCCTCGCCGGCACCCTGCTGCTCGCGACCGGCGCGGAGAGCATCGCCGCCGCGTTCGACGGAAAGCTGACCGAGACGCTGGCGCTGCTCGGCGCGACCGGTGGGCCGGGTGAGGTCATCAAGCTCGCCACGCTGGGCACCGTGACCGCCCCGCTGGTCGCCGCGGTGGGGCTCGGCCCGGAGCCGTCGGGCGCCGCCCCCGCCCCGGAGGCGTTGCGCCGGGCCGCGGGTTCGGCGATCCGGGCCCTGGCGGGCGCGCCCCGGGTCGCGTTGGCCATGCCGTTGCCGGACGACACGGACGCGTCGGCTGAGCTGCGCGCGGTCGCCGAGGGGGCGCTGCTCGGTGGGTACCGGTTCGCCGGTTACAAGACCCGCCCGCAGCCGACCCGGCGGGAGCCGGTGACCGAGGTGCTCATCGCGGTGCCGGACGCGGGCGACGCGGGTGCCCAGGCGGAGATCACCCGGGCGCAGGTGGTGGCGGGTGCGGTCCGGCTCACCCGGGACTGGGTCAACACCGCCCCGAACGAGCTGCGTCCGCCGTCGTTCGCCGACGCGGTCGCCGGTGCCGCCCGGGAGGCGGGCCTCGGCGTCGAGGTGCTGGACGAGGCGGAGTTGGCCGCCGGCGGTTACGGCGGCATCGTGGCGGTCGGCCAGGGCTCGGAGGCCCCGCCCCGGCTGGTGA
This sequence comes from Micromonospora sp. NPDC049175, assembly GCF_043197345.1. Lineage (NCBI taxonomy): Bacteria > Bacillati > Actinomycetota > Actinomycetes > Micromonosporales > Micromonosporaceae > Micromonospora > Micromonospora sp. NPDC049175. The sequence goes on from NZ_JBICSY010000001.1 coordinate 1,260,755, forward strand.
AGCTCACCTACACGCCGACCGACGGCGGCAACGGCAAGCGGGTCGCGCTGGTCGGCAAGGGGATCACCTTCGACACCGGCGGTATCTCGATCAAGCCGGCGCAGGGCATGTGGGAGATGAAGTCCGACATGGGCGGCGCGGCGGCGGTGGGCGCGGCCATGCTGGCGATCGCCGCGCTGAAGCCGGCGGTCGCGGTGAGCGCCTACCTGCCGATGGCGGAGAACATGCCCTCGGGCACCAGCTACCGGCCGGGTGACGTGATCACCATGTTCAACGGCAAGCGGGTCGAGGTGCTCAACACCGACGCCGAGGGCCGGATGATCCTGGGTGACGCGATGGCCCGCGCCTGTGCGGACGGCACCGACTACCTGTTCGAGACCTCCACCCTGACCGGCGGCCAGGTGGTCGCGCTGGGCAAGCGGGTGGCGGGCGTGATGGGCACTCCGGAGCTGTGCGAGCGGGTCCAGGTAATCGGCGACGCGGTCGGCGAGCCCGCCTGGCCGATGCCGCTGCCCGACGACGTGCGCAAGGGCATGGAGTCCGACGTGGCGGACATCTCGCAGGTCAACGCCGGGATGGACCGGGCCGGTCACATGCTCCAGGGCGGGGTGTTCCTGCGCGAGTTCGTGACCGACGACGTGGCCTGGGCGCACATCGACATCGCCGGGCCGAGCTACCACTCGGGTGAGCCGACCGGCTACTGGACCAAGGGCGGCACCGGCGTACCGGTCCGCATGCTGGTGCAGCTCGTCGAGGATGTCGCCGCCAACGGCTGACGGAGCTTCGGGAGGGGCCGCCTGCCGACGCGGGCGGCCCCTCCGCACGTCTCAGTACCGCTCGGGGCGGCGTTTACGCCGCTCGTTGAAGTCGCGCATCCGCTGCGGGTAGCCCATCAGCCGGACGTCGTACACCGGGATGCCCATCCGGTACGCGAAGCGCCGCGCGCCGTCCGGACCGTCGATGCGCCGCCGGGTCCACTCCCCGTCGTCAGCGATCAGGATGACGGTGGTCTGGGTCACCGTCGTCCGGGGTTCGATGAACGCCTCGACGCCCCTCCGGCTGCGGATGAAGGTCTCCAGATGGTCCAGGTCGCCACGGTCGGCGACACGGTCACGGCTCGGCACGGCCGCCTGTTTGCGGCGCCGGAACAACCCCACCGGTTCTCTCCCCCAGGGTGCGTCATCGACAACGGTGCCAAGGGTACGTGTCGATGACGTGTCGTTGGGCACCTCAGTACGCACCCTGTGCCCAGTGGTGACAAGATGACCGAGGTGGGGTGTGTCTGTGCTACACCCCTGTGACCCCCCATTGCAGCGACGCGACCTGGGAGTTGGACGTGAGCGAGCCGAACGAAGCGACCTTCGACATTGTCATTCTCGGAGCGGGCAGCGGCGGCTACGCGACCGCGCTGCGCGCCGTCCAGCTGGGCCTGACGGTCGCGCTGGTCGAGAAGGGCAAGCTCGGGGGCACCTGCCTGCACAACGGCTGCATCCCGACCAAGGCGCTGCTGCACGCCGCCGAGATCGCCGACCAGGCCCGCGAGTCGGAGCAGTTCGGCGTGAAGGCCGAGCTGATCGGCATCGACATGGCCGGGGTCAACTCGTACAAGGACGGTGTGATCTCCCGCCTGTACAAGGGCCTGCAGGGCATGTTGAAGAGCAACAAGGCGATCACCATCATCGAGGGCCACGGCAAGCTGGTCGGCAAGAACGTCGTCGAGGTCGACGGCAAGCGCTACACCGGCCGCAACATCGTCCTGGCCTCCGGCTCGTACGCCAAGAGCCTGCCCGGCCTGGAGGTCGACGGCGAGCGGATCATCACCAGCGACCACGCGCTCACGATGGACCGGGTGCCGTCGTCGGTGATCGTCCTCGGTGGCGGCGTGATCGGCGTCGAGTTCGCCAGCGTGTGGAAGTCCTTCGGCGTGGACGTGACGATCGTCGAGGCGCTGCCCCGGCTGGTCGCCGCCGAGGACGAGGAGTCGTCGAAGGCGCTGGAGCGGGCGTTCCGCAAGCGGAAGATCAACTTCAAGGTCGGCAAGCCGTTCGAGACGGTCGAGAAGACCGAGAACGGCGTCAAGCTGACCATCTCCGGCGGCGAGACCGTGGAGGCCGAGCTGCTGCTTGTCGCCGTCGGTCGCGGCCCGAACACTGCCAACCTCGGGTACGAGGAGCAGGGCGTGAAGATGGACCGCGGCTACGTGCTGACCGACGAGCGGCTGCGCACCAGCGTGCCGAACGTCTACGCGGTCGGCGACATCGTGCCCGGTCTCCAGCTCGCGCACCGCGGCTTCCAGCAGGGCATCTTCGTCGCCGAGGAGATCGCCGGGCAGACCCCGGCCGTCATCGACGAGGTCGGCATCCCGCGGGTCACCTACTGCGATCCGGAGCTGGCGTCGGTGGGCCTGACCGAGGCCAAGGCCAAGGAGCAGTACGGTGCCGACAAGGTCCAGGCGTACAACTACCCGCTCGGCGGCAACGGCAAGAGCCAGATCCTCAAGACCACCGGCTTCGTGAAGCTGGTCCGGGTGGAGGACGGCCCCGTGGTCGGCGTACACATGATCGGCGCCCGGGTGGGTGAGCTGATCGGTGAGGCGCAGCTCATCTACAACTGGGAGGCCTACCCGGCCGAGGTCGCCCAGCTCGTGCACGCCCACCCGACCCAGAACGAGGCCCTGGGCGAGGCGCACCTGGCCCTCGCCGGCAAGCCGCTGCACGCGCACGCCTGATCATCCACAACCGCGGCGTCCGGCGACGGGCGAAGATCCCACCAGGGGAATGAAGGAGTCTCAGAAAATGCCGGTATCGGTCACCATGCCCCGGCTCGGCGAGAGCGTCACCGAGGGCACCGTCACTCGCTGGCTCAAGCAGGAGGGCGACACGGTCGAGGTCGACGAGCCCCTGCTCGAGGTCTCGACCGACAAGGTCGACACCGAGATCCCGTCGCCCGCGGCGGGCGTGCTGAGCCGCATCGTGGTCGGCGAGGACGAGACCGCCGAGGTCGGCAGCGAGCTTGCCGTCATCGCCGGCGAGGGCGAGTCGACCGGCGGTGGCGAGGCCGCCCCGCAGGAGCAGGCCCCGGCCGAGTCGGTCGAGCCGGTCACCGAGCCGACGGCCGCCGCCGAGGGCACCGCCGACGAGGTGGCCCAGGACGAGGCCCCGACCGAGGCGCCGGCTCCGGCCGCCGCCTCCTCGGGCGAGGGCACCGCGGTGAAGATGCCGGCCCTGGGTGAGAGCGTCACCGAGGGTACGGTCACCCGCTGGCTCAAGCAGGTCGGCGAGACCATCGAGGTGGACGAGCCGCTGCTGGAGGTCTCCACCGACAAGGTGGACACCGAGATCCCGTCGCCGGTCGCCGGCACCGTGCTGGAGATCAAGGTCGCCGAGGACGAGACCGCCGCGGTCGGCGCCGACCTGGCGATCATCGGCGCTGCCGGCGGCGCCCCCGCGCAGGCGCAGCCCGAGCCGAAGCCCGAGCCGAAGGCGGAGGCCACGCCGGCGCCGAAGGCCGAGCCGAAGCCGGAGCCGAAGGTCGAGGAGCCGACGCCGGGCGTGTCGTACAACGAGCCCGCCGCGGAGACCGAGAGCTCGGCCCAGCCGGCGAAGACCGAGCAGGCCGCCCAGCCCGCCGGACCGACCTCGACGCCGTCGCGCCCGTCCGCCCCGGCGCCGGGTACCGGCGAGGAGGCCGCCGGGTACGTCACGCCGCTGGTCCGCAAGCTGGCAGGTGAGCACGGCGTCGACCTGTCCTCGCTCAACGGCACCGGCGTGGGTGGCCGGATCCGCAAGCAGGACGTGCTGGAGGCCGCCGAGAAGGCGAAGGCCGCCAAGGCCGCTCCCGCCGCCGCACAGCCGGCGGCCGCACCGTCGGCCGCACCCGCCAAGCCGGCCGCGAAGCCGCAGCCGAGCGGCAAGCGGGGCACCACCGAGAAGCTCCCCCGGATCCGTAAGGCGATCGCCAAGCGGATGCACGAGTCGCTGCACGAGATGGCGCAGCTCACCACGGTGGTCGAGGTGGACGTCACCCGGGTCGCCAAGCTGCGGGCGCAGGCGAAGGACTCGTTCGTGCAGCGGCACGGCGTCAAGCTGTCCTTCCTGCCGTTCTTCGCTCTCGCCGCCGTCGAGGCGTTGCAGACGTACCCGATCGTCAACGCCCAGCTGGACCTGGACGGCGGCACGATCACATACCCGGCGGCGGAGCACCTCGGCATCGCGGTGGACACCGAGCGGGGCCTCGTGGTGCCGGTCATCCACAACGCCGGTGACCTCAACCTCGGTGGCATCGCGAAGCGGGTGGCCGACCTGGCCGAGCGCACCCGGACCAACAAGATCAGCCCGGACGAGATCGCCGGGGCGACCTTCACGCTCACCAACACGGGCAGCCGGGGCGCGCTCTTCGACACCCCGATCGTGCCGAAGCCGCAGTCGGCGATGCTCGGCACGGGTGCCGTGGTCAAGCGGCCGGTCGTGGTCAACGACCCGGACCTGGGCGAGGTCGTCGCGGTCCGGTCGATGGTCTACCTGGCCATGTCGTACGACCACCGGCTGATCGACGGCGCCGACGCCGCCCGCTTCCTGAGCGCGATCAAGGAGCGGCTGGAGGCCGGCAACTTCGAGCCGGAGCTGGGCCTGTCCTGATCCTGCTCAAAAGGCGCCCCGGTCGTCGACCGGGGCGCCTTTTCGTCGCTCAGTCCTTGAGCAGGGCCGTCGAGACCTTCCAGAGCCGCTCGGCGGCCTCCGGGTCGAGCGCGTAGTCCGCGACGCCCGTCCGCCCGCCGGGCGTGGCGGGGGCGGCCTCCTGACAGTCCTCGAAGTAGCGCCCGCCCACCCCGTCGAGCAGCGGCGACGCGGCGACGAGCACCGACGTGGCGGCGCCCTGCTCGACGCTCTTCCAGGCTGCCGCGTTGCCCGCGCGGATCCGGTTCAGCTCCTCCTCGCTGACGTAGCGCTGGAGGTTTGTCTGGATCGCGCCGGGCATCAGCGAGTTGGCCGTGATGCCGTCGTCGGCCCAGAGCCGGGACGCCTCCACGGCGAAGAGCACGTTTGCCGTCTTGGACTGCCCGTACGCCTGCCACGGCTCGTACTCCCGCTTGTCGTACTGGATGTCCTCGAAGACCACAGGTGAGCGCAGGTGGGCGGCGGAGCTGACCGAGACGATCCGGGCCCCGCCGTCGGCGGCGAGCGCCGGGCGTAGCCCGGCGGCGAGCGCGAAGTGCCCGAGGTGGTTGGTGGCGAACTGCATCTCCCAGCCCTGCGGGGTTCGGCTCAGGGGCGCGGCCATGATGCCGGCGTTGTTGACCAGGATGTGCAGCGGGCCGTCCCAGTTGGCGACGAAGTCGGCGACGGATCCCTGGTCGGCGAGGTCGAGCGGCGCGACCATGACCCGGTCGTTGCCCGTCGTGCCGGTGATGTCGTCGGCGGCCCGCTGGCCGGCGTCCGGGTTGCGCACGGCGAGGGTGACCTCCGCGCCGGCGCTGGCCAGGGCACGGGCGGTCTCCACGCCGATGCCGGACGAACCGCCGGTGACGATCGCCCGCCGGCGGTTGAGGTCCACGCCCCGGATCACGTCCATGGCCGTGGAGGTATGGGCGAATGACGTGGTGATCGGGTTCTTCGTCGTCATGATCCATCCTTGTCCCGGGCGGGTCGGACCGACCGGCCCGTCTGCCGGAGGCCGTCGCCGGCCAGGAATCGGCCGGCGCGCCAACAGACGGCGCTCCGGACCGTACGGAGGCCGGTCCAGGCGTTTTCCCACAGCCGGCCGGAGGTAACGCCGGACCGCACCGCCATTGCCGTTCGGGCCTTCGACCAGCCCGGACGCTGCCAGAGTGGGACCGTGGGCAGCTACCGGCGGGGTGGGCAACTGGGTCCTGCCGTCCCGATCGCCCCCGGTGCCCGGGTGGACAAGTTCGAGGTCTTCTTCGACCTGGTCTTCGTCTTCTCGTTCTTCATCATCACCAGGGCGACCGCCGCAAACATCTCCGGCCGCCAGTTGCTGCACGCCGGGTTGGTGCTCGCCGTGCTCTGGTGGATCTGGGTGGTGCACAGCCTGGTCGCCACCCGGGTCCGGCTCGGCGAGGGCTACGTACCGGTGCTCATGGTGATCGCCATGGTGGCCCTGTTCGCGTTCGCGCTGGCGCTGCCGCAGGCGTTCAGCGACCCGAAGGGGGGCGCCGGCGGCCCGATGCTGGTGGCCGTCAGCTACGTCGTGGTCCGGGCCGTCCACATGATCCTCTACCAGCACGTGGTGCGGGACAGCCCGCAGGAGCGGCGCCAGCTTCGCCGCTTCGCCCCGGAGCTGGCGGTGAGCATCGTGCTGCTGCTGGCCGCCGCGTTGATCCCGCCGCAGATCACCGACCCGAACCGGGCCGCACTCGTCCGCGACGGACTGTGGATCGCCGTGGTGGTGGTGCAGTACGCCACCGGCTTCATCGTCGGCACCTGGGGCTGGGGGGTGACAAGCGCCGAGCACTGGACGGAGCGTTACGACCTCATTCTGATCATCGCGCTGGGCGAGTCCATCATCTCCACCGGGGTGGGCGGCAATCTGCTCGGCAAGCCGGTGACCTGGCCGGCGGTGACGGCGGCGGCGCTCGGCATCGTGATCACGGCCGCCCTCTGGTGGGCGCACTTCGACTTCATCGGGCCGGCTGCCCGCATCGCCCTGCACGCGGCGGAGGGTGGCCCCCGGGTGGCCATGGCCCGCGACGCGTACGCGTACCTCTACCTGCCGATGATCGCCGGGGTCATCCTCTTCTCGATCGGCAACGAGGAGGTCCTGCACAAGATCACCGATCCGGCCGGCGGGATCGCCGAGCGGGTCGAGGGCCCGGCCGTACCGATGTTGTTCGGCGGGTTGGTCTGCTACTTCGCCGTCAACATGCTGTTCCAGTTGCGCACCCTGCACACCGTCACCTGGACCCGGATCGGCGTCATCGTGGTGCTGACGGCCGCTCTGCCGGTCGGGCAGCACCTGCCGGCGCTGGGGGCGCTCACCCTCGCGACAGTGATCTGTGTGGGGCTGGTTGCCGTCGAGGTGCTGGTGATGTCGGGCTCCCGGCACGCGCTACGGGCCGCCGTCTTCGAGGAGCGCACCAGCCACGAGGCCCACGAGGCCGCCTGGCGCGCCCGCTGGCACGACGTCCGGGAGACCGACGAGCCGACCACCCCGTGACACCGCTACCGGATCCGGGGCAGCGTCGCGGTGCACCCGGCTCGAAGGCCGCCGTGGGCATGGAGGCGCGGGGCCCCGCCCAGCCGCCGGTCACTCCTGCGGCGCCGGGGCGGGCAGCCGCTCGTAGAAGCGGATCTTCTCCCGGAGGTGGTCGTACTGGCGCTGGAGCAGGCGCATCTGCTCCTCCACCCGCACCGCGTGGTGGTGCAGCAGCGCGCGCCGCTCGTCGGCGGTGTGCTCGCCCTCGCGGGCCAACTGCGCGTAGCGGCGCATCTGCGCGATCGGCATCCCGGTGTCGCGCAGGCAGCGGAACAGCACCAGCCAGCCGAGGTCGTCGTCGGTGAAGACCCGCTGCCCGCCCGCCGTCCGCTCCACGTCGGCGAGGAGGCCGATCTTCTCGTAGTACCGCAGGGTGTCCAGGCTGAAGCCGCTGCGGCGGGCGGCCTCCGAGGGGGCGTAACCGCTCATGTCGCCAGATCGTAGTGCTTGACCTGGAGTGCGCTCCAGGTTGGAGGCTTGTCACCATGACGACGACACGGACGCTGGGACGCAGCGGCATCACGGTGAGCGCCATCGGGATGGGGTGCTGGGCGATCGGCGGGCCACTCTGGGGCGACGACGGACAACCGTTCGGCTGGGGCGAGGTCGACGACGACGAGTCGATCCGCACCATCCACCGGGCGCTCGACCTCGGCGTAACCCTGTTCGACACGGCCAGCAACTACGGCGCCGGGCACAGCGAGCGGATCCTCGGCCGAGCCCTGGCCGGCCGGCGGGACAGCGCGGTGATCGCCACCAAGTTCGGCAACGTCAGCGACGAGGGCACCCGGCGGTGGCTCGGCACCGACGCCAGCCCGGCGTACGCGGTCCGCAGCCTGGACGACTCGCTGCGCCGCCTCGGCACCGACCACGTCGACCTGTACCAACTGCACATCAACGAGCTGCCGGCGCCCGCCGCGCTCGACCTGGTCGACACGCTGGAGGGCCTCGTCGACCAGGGCAAGATCCGGGCGTACGGCTGGAGCACCGACAACCCCACCTCGGCGGAGGCGTTCGCCGCCGCCGGTCCGCACTGCGCCGCCATCCAGCACGACGAGTCGGTGCTGCGCGACAACCCGGCGGTGCTGGCGGTCTGCGACAGCCACGACCTGGCCAGCCTCAACCGTGGGCCGCTGGCGATGGGGCTGCTCACCGGGTCGACCCGGGCGGTCGGGGCGGACGACGTACGCGGACGGGCGCCGGAGTGGCTGGAGTGGTTCACCGACGGCCGGCCGACGCCACGCTGGGCGGCCCGGGTGGAGCAGGTCCGGGCGGCGCTGACCGCCGACGGGCGGACCCTCGCGCAGGGCGCGCTCGGCTGGCTGCTGGCGCGGAGCCCTCGTACCGTCCCGATCCCCGGCCTGCGCACGGTCGCCCAGGCCGAGGAGAACCTGGCCACCCTGGCCCTCGGCCCGCTGGGCGCCGAGGCGTACGCCGAGGTGGAGCGACTGCTCGCGGACCTGCGACCGGCCCACGCGGCCTGACCACCGGGCCGGTCCGCGCCCCGGGCGCCGTCAGCGGAAGTCGTCCGCGTGCTCGGCGGCCCACTGTCGAAACGTGCGCCCGGGGCGGCCGGTCACCTGCTCGACGTCCGGGGCGACCCAGGCGTTGCCGTCGAGATGGCGCCCCATCTCCAGGAACCACTCGATCACATCGGTCGGGTAGTGGTCCCTCCAGTGCTCGCGGGCCTGCTCCGGGGTCAGCTCGTCGAAGCGCACCGGACGGCCGATCGCCGCACCGATCATCGAGACCGCGTCCCGGCGGCGGACCGGCTCCGGCCCGGTCGGCTGGTAGACGCGGCCGGCGTGGCCGTCCTCGGTCAGGGCGGCCATGATGACCGCGGCGATGTCCGCCTCGTGGACAAGTGCGCTGGTCCAGTCCCCGAACGGCGCCCGCACCACCCCCTCGGTGCGGATGCCTGCCGCCCAGTCGCGGGTGTTCGCCATGAACTCGCCCGGGAAGACGTGCGTCCACTCCAGGCCCGAGTTCTCGACGGCCCGGTGCAGGGGCCGGTGGGGCGCCTCGATCGGGTCGTCGTCGGCCCGGCTCGGGTCGTTGTGGCCGAGATGGGTGACCCGGCGGACGCCTGCCTGTCGGGCCAACTCCAGGATCTCCGCCCCGGTGGCCAGCGGGCCGTACCCGTCCATCGCGACCAGGTGCATGCGCGTCACGCCGCGCAACGCCGGACCCAGCGTGTGAGGCTTGGCGAAGTCGCCCGCCACCACCTCCACCCCGCCGGGCAGCGCGACGGCCGCCGGTGACGTGGGATCGCGGGTCAACGCGCGTACGTCGTGTCCGGCGGCCACCAGTTGCCGGACCAGGCTGCCGCCGACGGTCCCGGTCGCTCCGGTCACCAGGATCGGCATGATTCCTCCTCGGGGTCGCCCGTCGGCGGGCACGGCGAGCCAACCCCGCCGAGACGGGGGCGCTCTCGGATTGGCTCATGGTCGGTCAGGCCGGTGCCGAAAGCAATCGCGAACATGGCATTCACGTTTGCTCTGACCTGCGGAAACGCGCCGACTCCCGAATGCGCCGACGGCCTTTTTCGGCGCCTGGGACGCCCGTTGACCTGCGCTTTGCGCGCCGCACCGATCCCGGCGCGGATTTCTTCGCCGAAACGTCCCGCGGCCGCGCCCCAGGCATCCGCCGGCGGCGTTCTGGACGAAGATGGGGGTATGCGCATCCTTCTGGCCGGCGCGTCCGGCTTCCTCGGCACCCGGCTGGCCGACCGGCTCACGGCGGACGGGCACCAGATCACCCGACTGGTCCGTCGGCCGCCGCGCGACCCGCAGGAGCGGCAATGGGACCCGGCCGCCGCACAGCTCGACCCGGCCGTGGTCGCCGGGGCGGACGCGGTGGTCAACCTGGCCGGCGCGGGCGTCGGCGACAAGCGCTGGGACGACGACTACCGGCGGTTGATCCGAACCAGCCGGGTGGACAGCACCACCACGCTCGCGACCACGATCGCCGGGCTTCCCGCCGCCGACCGGCCCCGGGCGTTGCTCAACTCCTCGGCCGTCGGCTGGTACGGCAACACCGGCGACCGGGCCGTCGAGGAGGACGCGCCGGCCGGCGAGGGCTTCCTGGCCGACGTCTGCCGGGTGTGGGAGGCCGCGACCCGACCGGCCGAGGACGCCGGGGTACGCGTCATCCGGCTGCGCATCGGCCTGCCGCTGGACCGCCACGGAGGGCTGCTCAAGCCGCAGCTACTGCCGTTCAAGCTCGGCATCGCCGGCCGGCTGGGCAGCGGCCGGCAGTGGCTGCCCTGGATCTCGTTGCCCGACTGGCTGGACGCGACCCTCTTCCTGTTGGACCACGACGAGATCGCCGGCCCGGTCAACGTGGTGGGCCCGAACCCGGTGACGAACGCCGAGTTCACCCGCGAGCTGGCCCGACAACTGCACCGCCCGGCCATCGTCCCGATCCCCGCACTGGCGCTCAAGGTGGTGCTGGGCGGCTTCGCCCACGAGGCCCTGACCAGCACCAGAGTCCTCCCCGGCGTGCTGACCCGCGCAGCCTTCACGTACCAACACCCCACCCTCCCCCAAGCCCTCCAAAAAGCCCTGAACCCCTAAACCCACCCCCACCCCCACCCCGCCCTGCCCGCCCCCCACCCCCACCGCGTTGATCATGAGGTTATCGCCACTCCCATCGGCGTGTCGTGGCAATAACCTCATGATCAACAGGGGGTAGAGACGGGGGTGGGGCGGGTGGGGCGGGCGGGGTGGGGGGGTTAGCAGCCGATTACCCAGTGGGCGGGGGCGGTCTGCTTGAGGGTGCTGGTGTAGAAGGTGTTGTAGAGGCCCATGCGCTGGTTGGAGCCGTTCGCGTAGGCGTAGCCACCGGACTGGTACGCCCGGCCGGCTGCCACGTGGGCGTAGTTGCTGGCCGTCACGCAGGTGGGGGGCGTGGTGGGCGTCGGAGTCGGGGTGGGCGTGACCGTCGGGGTCGGGGTCGGGCTCGGGGTGGTCGTGGGCGTCGGGGTGGGGGTGGGGGTGGTGCCGCCGTTCAGGCCGAAGAAGAGCGCGTCGCGGTACGTCGAGCAGATGGTGTCGAGGAGGTACGCCCCGGCGGTGCCGCACTGGTCGGCTCCGGAACCCGGGTCGACCGGAGTGCCGTGGCCCATGCCGGAGACGCGGTAGAGCCGTACCTCGTCGTTGCCGTACACCTCCAGGCTCGTGTTGGCGGGCAGCGACGAGGAGCTGGTCGGGGTCTGCGAGAGGCCGCGCACGTTCGTCCACTGGTCGCGGGACTCGGTGCCGTTGAGCGGGACGACCGTCGGGTCCGAGGTGCCGTGCCAGATGACCACGCGGGGCCGCGGGCCGGTGTAGCCGGAGTACGCGCCCCGCACCAGGTCGCCCCAGGCGGCCGGGGTCTTGTCCGCGCCCGGATTCATGCAGCTGAAGGCGTTGACCATGCTGGTGGCGCAGCGGTACGGGATGCCCGCGATGATCGACCCGGCGGAGAAGACGTCCGGGTACGTGGCGAGCATGACCGCGCTCATCGCCCCGCCGGCGGACAGCCCGCTGACGAAGACCCGGGAGCCGTCCACCCCGTAGTTCGCCTTGGCGTGGTCGACCATCTGCTTGATGGACAGCGCCTCACCCTGACCCCGGGCCGTGTCGCCGGCCTCGAAGAAGTTGAAGCAGGAGTTGGCGTTGTTGCCGGACGGCTGCTGGGCGACGATCAGGGAGAACTTCCACTGGTCGGCGTACTTCTGCCAGCCGGAGCCGGAGAAGTAGCCGGCGGCGGTCTGGGTGCAGCCGTGCAGCAGCACCACGGCCGGGGAGTTGGCCGGCAGGTTGTCCGGCCGGTAGGCGTACATGGCGAGGTTGCCCGGGTTGGAGCCGAACCCGGTGACCTGGGTGAGGGTCGCGGCCTGGGCGGGTGCGGCGATGGCGACCACGCCGGCTGCGGCGAGGACGAGCCCGGCGCCCACGCCGATCAGCCGGGTGAGGATGGACGAGGAGCGGCGCACGGCGGCCTCCTGGAAGGGGCGGACTGTGAACTGGGTCACGGTCGAATTGCCGTGACGTTACGACGATGTGTCGCCGCCAAGACATGGGGCGCGCTCACACATTCACGGCCGCCGAGGTGTACGCCGGACCGTCGACGCGAGTCCTCCCCAACCCCACGCGACAACAACGGTCCCCTCCTTGCAGGTCTGACCGGCCTGTCCAGGTCCGGTTGGTAACGTCCGCTGCGTGCCGTCCTCCCCGTCGCTGGCCACCGGGCCCGCACCCGCGTCACCGCCGCGCGTCGTCCGGGACCGCCGGGCCGACCTGATCGTCGTGCTGGTGGCGTTCGCGCTCGCCGTCTGGGTGACAAGTGGGCTGTGGCGGGACCCGAACGTCCGCACCATCACCGTCAACTCCAGCGACCAGGCGCTCTTCGAGTGGCTGCTGGCCTTCGGCGGGCACGCGGTCACCCACGGCGACAACCCGCTCTTCACGTACCTGATCAACGTCCCGGACGGCGTGAACCTCGCGGTGAACACCTCGATCACCGTGTACGCGGTGGTCTTCGCGCCGCTCACGTACCTGATCGGGCCGCCGGCCACCTTCCTGGTGATCCTCACCCTCAACCTGGCCGCCACGGCGCTGGTCTGGTACTGGCTGCTCTCCCGGCACCTGGTCCGCAGTCGGCTGGCCGCCGGGGTCGGCGGCCTGTTCATCGCCTACTCCCCCGGCATGGTCTCGCACGCCAACGCCCACCTGAACTGGACGGCCGGCTGGCTGGTGCCGCTGCTGATCTGGCGGCTCTTCGCGCTGCGCCGAGCGGGGCACTGGCTGCGCGACGGGGTGATCCTCGGCGTGCTCGTCGCGGTGGCGTTCTCGATCGCCGCCGAAGGGCTCTTCTTCACGGCGCTGGCGCTCGGGGTGTTCGTCGCCATCTGGGCGCTGCACCCGGCGAACCGGGCCGAGGCGCGCGCCGCGCTGCCCACCTTCCTGCGCGGGCTCGGGGTGACCGCCGTGGTGGCCGGCGTGCTGCTGTCGTACCCCTTGTGGTTGCACTTCGCCGGGCCGCAACGGTTCCACGGCACCGGCTTCGACCCGGCGATCCACTCCGAGGACATCGCCGCGTTCGCCGCGTTCCCGCGCCGCTCGCTGGCCGGCGAAGCGGGCCTGGGCACCTCGCTGGCGCCGAACCCGACCGAGGAGAACTCGTTCTTCGGCATCCCGCTGCTGGTGCTCACCGTCGTCTGCTTCGTCGCGCTCTGGCGGTGGGCCGACCCGAGCCGCCGGGCCACCCTCTGGGCGCTGGGCGTCCTCGCGCTGATCTTCTCGGTGCTCTCCTTCGGCCCGATCGCCAAGGTCGACGGGCACCGCACCGACCTGCCCATGCCGTTCGACCTGCTCGGACAACTGCCGGTGGTGAATGCCGCGCTGCCGGCCCGGCTGGCGCTCGTGGTCGCGCCGGTGATCGGGTTACTGCTGGCGTACGCCGTCGACCACCTGCGCGCCGCGCCGCCCCGGCACCGCTCCACGGAGTCGGCCTGGCTGATCGGGTTCGCGGTGGCCCTGGTGCCGCTGCTGCCCACCCCACTGCTGACCGACGAGCGGGAGCCCATCCCGGAGTTCATCACCTCCGGCACCTGGCGGGACTACGTCTCACCGGACGGCGTGCTCACGCCGGTGCCGTTGACCGTGGACATCTACCCGGACGGCCAGCGCTGGCAGGCGTACGCGTTGTCGCACCGGCAGGGCGAGTTCGAGATCCCCGGCGGCTTCTTCCTCGGCCCCGGCGGGCCGGACGGGCGCGGCCGGATCGGCCCGGTCCCGCGCACCCTGAGCGCCTTGATGGACCAGGCCGGCCGCACCGGGTTGGTGCCGATCGTCACCGACGGGACCATCCGGGAGGTCCAGTCGGACCTGCGGCACTGGCGGATCGAGACGGTGGTGCTCGCCGACGAGGTGCACGGCGCGAAGTTCGAGGTCGACGAGGAGGCGCTGCGGCGGACCGGCACCGCCCTGTTCGGCGAGCCGCAGCGGGTCGACGACGTCTGGCTCTGGCGCATCCCAGCGACCGACAGGTAGACCCCGCCACGACCGGGCGGGACGTCGGGACGGGCCGTCGTCGCGTCTAATGGACCGATGGGAACGACGGGCCGGCGACTGCGGCGGGGAGCCACGATCGGTGTCGCGCTGGCTCTCGTGGCACTCGGCGCGCCAGCCGCCACGGCCGGGACCGGCGCGGTCGCCGACGGCACGACGGGCGTGGTCCCGACCCGGGTGCACGATCCGTGGCTGTGGCAGGCCACGGTGGGGCAACGGGCGGCCGGCCCGGCCGCGCTCGTGTTCTTCACCGACCGCACCCGTTACTTCGAGTCGACAGGTGTGCTCGTCGACCGGGACGGCGCGTATCGGCTGATCCCGATCGGCATCGCCGAGGGGCACGGGTTGCTCTCCCCGGATGGTCGGCACTACCTGCGGCCGGGCTCCGGCGAGCTACTGGACCTCACCACCGGCCGGCAGCGCCGCACGATGAGCACCGGAGTTTCTCCGCTGGCCTGGTCGTCGGACGGGCAACAGGTGCTGGGCACCCGCGACAACGACGACACGGTGATCACCTACGGGCCGGAGAACCAGCAGCTCAACGACCCGGAGAAGCCCGACGACCTGCTCGTCGGCGACCCGTTCCGGGGCACCGAGCGGGTGGTCGATGTCGGCACCTTCGCCACGCACACCGGGGCGGCCTGGTCACCCGGTGGCGACCTGGTGGCGGTCACCGGCTGGCCGGACGTGCCAGCCCAGCTCGCCGAGCGCCAGCGACTGGTGGTCGTCGACCCGGGCGGCGGCGGCCCGCGTTGGCAGGTCGACCTGGGCGACCGGCGGATCTTGGCCGGCCCGGCCGCCTGGCATCCCGACGGCCGGCGGCTCGCGCTGCTCGCCTTCGACGGCTGCGCCGGGCTTCTGTGCACGGCTGAGCAGGCGGCGGCGCGCGCCTGGCGGGTCGAGTTCCTGGACACGGCCACCGGCCACAGCGTCGGCCCGGCACTGCCGGCGGGCACCTCGGTCAACGAGATCATCGGCTGGCGCGGCGACGACCCCATCCTGCGCTATGTCAGCAAGACGGAGCACGACACCGACCGGCAGGCCGTTCTCGCCGCGCTGTCGGCCGACGGCGGTCGCGAGGTGTTGGTGACCACGCCGGTCGGGTCGACAGACGTGAAGGTGCCGGGCGACCTGCTGACCCGGGCCGCGTTCGGTGGGCCGGAGCCCCGGCCGTCACCGTTCGCCGCCCCGCTCTGGATCTACCTCACGCTGGCCGTGCCGCTGCTGCTCGCCGCCGTCCTCGTCGTTCGGCGTGTTCGTCGCCGCCGCGCCGCATCGCGGTGAGGCGGCTCACCAGGGACGATCGCCGGGAGCGGGATTAGGCTGGACACCGTGACAACGACGATCTCCGGCCTCACCGCCGTCCGCGCCGGCCTGCTCGACTACCAGGCCGCCTGGGACGAGCAGCGACGCCTGCACGAGTCGGTGGTGGCTGGCGAGCGCGGCGACACCGTGCTGCTGCTGGAGCACCCGAGCGTCTACACCGCGGGCAAGCGCACCGAGCCGTGGGACCGGCCGACGGACGGCACCCCGGTCGTCGACGTCGACCGCGGCGGCAAGATCACCTGGCACGGGCCGGGGCAGCTCGTCGGCTACCCGATCCTGCGGCTGCCCGACCCGGTGGACGTGGTCGCCTACGTCCGCCGCACCGAAGAGCTGCTCATCGACGTGTGCGCCGAGGTCGGGCTGACCGCCGGCCGGGTCGAGGGGCGCAGCGGGGTCTGGGTGCCCGCGGACGACCGGGGGCCAGCCCGCAAGGTGGCCGCCATCGGCATCCGGGTGGCCCGGGGCGTCACCCTGCACGGCTTCTCGATCAACTGTGACTGCGACCTGACGTACTTCGACCGGATCGTGCCGTGCGGCATCCGCGACGCCGGCGTCACCTCGCTCACCGCCGAACTGGGCCGCCCGATCACCGTCGCCGACGTGCTCCCGGTGGTCGAGCGCCGGCTCTCCACCCTCGTCGCGGTCTGACCACGAGCGCACCCACACCCCTGGGACGTGACATGACCGACGCGGTACGACCACCGAGCGGTACCGCGGTCACGGCCCTCGAATGCATTCGGTGCGGTACCCACCATCCGGTCGGCGACTACTCCCTCGGGTGCCCCTCCTGCGCGGCCACGGGCCACGGCTCGAACCTGTTCTGCCGTTACCCGGCAGAGGCGGTACGCCAGGACCAACTGGTGCCGTACCCGGTCGTTCCGGATCTGGGCCAGGGACGCACACCGCTGTTCCCGCTGCCCTGGCTCGACGGGGTGCTCGTCAAGAACGAGGCGGCGAACCCGACCGGATCCCACAAGGACCGGTTCGCGGCGATGGCGGTGACCCACGCGAAGGCCTCGGGCTACGAGCGCGTCGTCGTCGGATCGTCAGGTAACGCGGGGCTGGCCACGGCCGCTTTCGCCGCCGCCGTCGGCCTCCGGGCCGTGGTGGCCGGCTTCACCTGGCTGCCCGAATCGCTCGCGGAGCCGCTGCGCGGGCTCGGAGCGGACCTGCACACCTTCGACACCGACGAGGAACGCATCAGGTTTGTCGGGGAGACGGCCGACCGTCCCGACACGTTGGCCGTCTCCAACGTCGCCGACATCGTCATCGGAAGTAGCTGTTTCGGGATCGAGGGCTACAAGGCCATCGCCTGGGAGATAGCGGCCGCCGTTCCGGCCGGGGTGGACCACGTCGTGATCCCGTCGAGCCGTGGCGATCTGGCCTGGGGCATCCACCTCGGGTTCGCCCAGTGGTCCGCCCTGACGGGTGGCCCCCTGCCCCGCCTTCATCTGGTCGAACCCTTTCCCAGGTTGTCCGCCGTGCTTGCCGGCCAGGACATCGCCGCACGCTTCTCCGACAGCGCCGGAAGCCTCCGCTCGATCGCCGGTAGCAGCACGACAGTCCAGGCTCAGGCCGCGGTGACCCGTAGTGCGGGCAGCGTCGTGGTGGTGCGGGAAGACCTGGCAACAAGCTGGTACGAGCGGGCGAGCCGACACGGGCACACCTGGGAGATCAGCAGTTGCACCGTGTTGGCCGCCTACGACGTCCTACGGCGACGCGACGTCATCCCCGCCGGCGAGCGGGCAGTCCTGGTCACCACCTCCCACCTGTTCAAGGGGCTGTGACAGCCGAGGGAGGCGCGCCAAGACACGGCCGTCGAGAATTTCCGCACCGAGTGTCCCGTGGGACGTTTGATCGATCGTCCCTATGGTGGAGTCGGCGACCGACGTCGGCTCGACAGCCCTGAGGTCGGCGCGTACCGCCCGGCCCGGACGCGAGGAGCGGACATGCCCACCTACATCGCACTTACCTACACCGCGGACGTCGACTGGACCAGTCCCGAGCAGGCTGCCGAGATGGCGGAGTACCGGGAGTTCGGTGCGGCCGCCCGCGCGGTGATCCGGGGCGGCAGCGCGCTCTACCCGACCGCCACGGCGACCACCGTGCGGGTCTCCGGCGGCAAGGGCGGTGACGTGCTCACCACCGACGGCCCGTACGCCGAGACCAAGGAAGCCCTGACCGGCTTCTACCTGCTGGAATGCGCGGACCTGGACGAGGCGGTGGCGACCGTCGCACAGATGCCCGCGGCCTGGAACGGCGCGGTCGAGGTCCGTCCCATCATCCCGTTGTGACCCGATGCTGACCGGTGACGCGGAGACCGCCGCCGACACGGCGACGCGGCGGGCGCGGGCTGCCAGCGCGGCGCAACAGGTGGTCCGGGCCGAGCGGTCCCGGATCCTCGCCACGCTGATCCGCGTCACCGGCAGCGTCGACCTGGCCGAGGACGCCACACAGGACGCGGTGCTACGCGCCCTGCAGACCTGGCCGCGCGACGGCGTGCCGGACAACCCGCGCGGCTGGCTGCTGGTCGTGGCGCGACGACGGGCGGTCGACCTGATCCGCCGGGAGGCCCGCCGCGCCGGGAAGGAGGCCGAGGCCGTGGCGCTGCTCGACCCCGTGTCGGACTCACCCGAGGAGGTTCGGGACGACCTGCTCCGGCTGGTCTTCACCTGCTGCCATCCGGCGCTGTCACTGGACGCGCAGGTGGCCTTGGCGATGCGTGCCATCGGCGGGCTGACCACCGCCGAGGTGGCCCACGCCCTGGTGCTGCCGGAGGCGACGATGGCGAAACGCCTCACCCGCGCCAAGCAGAAGATCAGCCGGGCGGGCATCCCGTACCGGATACCGCCGGCCGAGGAGTTGCCGGGACGACTGACAGGCGTCGCCGCCACCGTCTACCTGATCTTCAACGAGGGTTACACGGCCGGCGTCGGCGACGACCTGATCCGGGTCGGGCTGGCGGACGAGGGCCTTCGGCTCGCCCGGCTGCTTGTCAAGCTGATGCCTGACGAACCGACAGTGCTCGGCCTGCTGGCCCTGCTGCTGTTGCAGGACTCCCGGCGGGCCGCGCGGGTAGGCGTCGACCGTCGACCGCTGCTGCTGAGCGAGCAGGACCGCACGCGCTGGGACCGGGCCGCGATCACCGCCGGGGTCGAGCTGGTCGGTCGGGGCCTGCGCCGCACCCCCGACCACCCCGACCGGTACGTCGTCCAGGCCGCCATCGCGGCCTGCCACGCCCTCGCCCCGTCGTACGACCGGACCCCGTGGGACGCGGTCGTCTCCTGGTACGACGTGCTGCTCACCGTGCACGACACCCCGGTGGTGCGGTTGAACCGGGCGGCGGCGGTCGCCGAGCGGGACGGTCCCGCCGCCGGGCTGGCCCTGGTGGCGGCGATCGGCGGGCTAACCGGCTATCCGTGGTTCCACGCCACCCGTGGCGAGCTGCTGCACCGCCTCGGCCGGGCCGACGAGGCCGCCACGGCGTACCGGGCGGCGCTCGCGCTCGACCTCAACGGCCCGCAGGCGGCCCGGCTGCGCGATCGGCTCGCCGACTGTCGACCGGAGTCGGCGGGGCCGGGCGCGCAGCCGGCGCCGGGTCCTACGGGGTCAGCCGGTGCAGGTCACGCGGGAACGCGGTGACCTCCCGGATGTTTGCCGCGCCGACAAGCCGGGCCACGAAACGTTCCAGGCCGATGGCGAAGCCACCGTGCGGCGGCATGCCGTGCCGGAACGCGTCCAGGTAACCGGCGTACGGCTCGACCGGCTCGCCCCGGGCCGCCAACGCCGCCAGGTAGTCGGCGTGCCGGTGCAGCCGCTGCCCGCCGGTGACCAGCTCCAGCCCACGGAAGAGCAGGTCAAAACCGTTCGAGTACGCCGGCCGCGCCGGGTCCGGGTGGGTGTAGAACGGCCGCTTGGCCATTGGGTAGCCGGTGACGAAGAGGAAGTCGGAGCCGTGTTCGCGGCGGGCCCACTCGCCCAGCGCCCGTTCGTGCGCGGGCGCGAGGTCCGGCTCGTCGGCGGGCGCGCCGGCGATCGTCAGCGCCTCGGTGAAGTGCACCGCCGGGATCTCCGCCGGCACCTGCGGTGGTGTGACGTCGAGCGTCGCCAGGGCCCCGCCGGCCCGCTCGCCCACGGTGCCCAACATCCCGGCCAGGGTGTCGCGCAGGACCCGCATCACGTCTCGGTGGTCGGTGACGAAGCCCAGCTCGGCGTCGAGCGACGTGTACTGCGCGAGGTGCCGGACGGTGTCGTGCGGCTCGGCCCGGAACACCGGCCCGACCTCGTAGACGCGTTCGAAGACGCCGACCATCAACTGCTTGTAGAACTGCGGCGACTGGGCCAGGTACGCGGGCCCGCCGAACCAGTCCAGCGCGAACACGTTCGCCCCGCTCTCCGTGGAGGAGCTGACCACCTTCGGGGTGTGGATCTCCACGAAGTCGTGGGCGTCGAGTGCGGCCCGGAAGCCGGCGACCGCCGCCGCCGAGATCCGCAGCGCGGCCGACCGGGTGGGGTGACGCAGCGCGGTCGGCGCGTTGTCGAGTTGGGTGGGCAGGCTCGCGGTGAGCGCCGGCCGGTACAGGTCGAACGGTGGCGGCACGGCAGGCGGCCCGAGTGGGCGTACCTCCGGGTCGGTCAGCTCGACCCCGGCGGGCGCCGTGTCGTTCGCGGTCACCGTCGCGGTGACCTCGACGACCGTCTCCTCGGGCAGTTTCTCCAGGTCGGCGCGGACGGCCGGGTCGGTCACGACCACCTGGGCCAGGCCGGCGGCGTCGCGCACGATCAGGAAGGCCACCGACTTGAGCAGTCGGCGGCGGTGCACCCACCCGGCGATCCGCACGGTCGCGCCGATCTGGGCGGGCAGGTGGTGGGACAGGGTTCGTTGCATGGCGGGCTGCTCCTCGGTCGATCGCCACGCCGTCGCCGCCCTGGGGAAGCGATGCGTGGCATCAGCCCCAGGGAGGTGTGGGCGAGCGGGAACCTCGCGGTGCCACCACACCTTCACCCCCGCGCGAGCGGGGGCCTCGTTCGTCGCCTGATGACCAGGGCCAGCCGGGCGGGCTCTACTGGGCACGGGTGACCCGTAACCGTTCTTCCCGCAGCTCAGGAGGGTCTTCGCGCACCGGTGCCAGACCGCCTCTCAGCACCGGCGGCTCTCTGCACTGGCGGGTCGGCGCGCTACTCGGCTCCGTCGTCGCTGTTGGCGGTGACCGTAGCACCAGATCCCCACGCGTGTGACGCTCATTTTCGACTATCCGGTGTCCGGCGTCACAACGTTTGGAGCGTGACGCCGGTCGCCTGGCGTACATAGACACCTGCCGTCCGGCGTAGGCTCGTTTTCGTGACGATCGAGCACTCCGCGCCGACGACCGGCCAGGCAGCGCGCACCGCGACGGCAGCCCCCGAGGGGCGGCGTCTGCTGCGCATCGAGGCGCGCAACGCCGAGACGCCGATCGAGCGTAAACCGCCGTGGATCAAGGTCAAGGCCAAGATGGGTCCGGAGTACACCCAGCTACGCGGGCTCGTCTCGCGCGAGGGACTGCACACCGTCTGCCAGGAGGCCGGCTGCCCCAACATCTACGAGTGTTGGGAGGACCGGGAGGCCACCTTCCTCATCGGTGGTGACCAGTGCACCCGGCGCTGCGACTTCTGCCAGATCGACACCGGCAAGCCGGCCGAGTTCGACGCCGACGAGCCGCGTCGCGTCGCCGAGTCGGTGGTCGCGATGGGGCTGCGTTACGCCACCATCACCGGTGTCGCCCGGGACGACCTGCCCGACGGCGGTGCCTGGCTGTACGCCGAGACCGTCCGACAGATCCACGCGCTCCAGCCCGGCTGCGGCGTCGAGCTGCTGATCCCGGACTTCAACGCCGTGCCCGAGCAGTTGGCCGAGGTCTTCGGCTCCCGCCCCGAGGTGCTGGCACACAACGTGGAGACCGTGCCGCGCATCTTCAAGCGCATCCGGCCGGCGTTCCGCTACGACCGTTCGCTGGACGTGATCCGGCAGGCCCGCGCCGACGGCCTGGTCACCAAGAGCAACCTCATCCTGGGCATGGGCGAGGAGCGGGCCGAGGTCTCCCAGGCGCTGCGCGACCTGCACGACGCCGGCTGCGAGCTGATCACCATCACGCAGTACCTGCGGCCCACCCCCCGGCACCACCCGGTGACCCGCTGGGTCAAGCCAGAGGAGTTCGTGGAGCTGCGCGAGGAGGCCGAGGAGATCGGCTTCGCCGGGGTGATGAGCGGGCCGCTGGTGCGTTCGTCGTACCGGGCGGGCCGGCTCTACAAGCAGGCGCTCGACGCCCGCGCCGCCGTCCCGGTCGTCACCGCGGGCTGACCCGGTCCTGGCGGGCGGGGCGGCTTCCGGCTGCCCCGCCCCCATCGGCGTTCACTCCTCGGTCGCACCATTCGCTCGCGGCCAGCCGTTCACCCTACGGGCCGCCTCGGGTTCGCCGCGACCGCTCGCGCCGCCGCGCGGCCGTCGGGCGTCCGGATGTCATGATCGTGCGATGACCGTCGGCGTACGCGAGCAGCCGCGCGACGCGGGGCCCCCGCACCCTGGGCCGGGCTCGCGTCTCGGGTTGGTCGGCTGGCTGACCGGGTTGGCCGTGCTCGTCGGGGTGGGTTACCGGCTCTGGCTGCTGGGTCACGCCGCGCCGCCCACGAACAGCGACGAGGCCGCCATGGGGTTGGCCGCGCTGCACATCTCCCGAGCCGAGGGCTTCCCGGTCTGGTTCTACGGCCAGCAGTACATGGGCCCGCTGGAGGCGTACCTGGCCGCGCCGGTGTTCGCCCTGGCCGGGGGGCCGTCGCTGCTCGGTCTGCGGCTGCCCACGCTCGCGCTGTACGTGTTGTTCCTGCTGCTGGCCTGGCGCCTGACGCTGCGCCTGACCGGGGACCTGTGGTTCGGGCTGCTGGTGGTGGCGGTGCTGGCGTTGGGCTCTGACCGGGTGGTGAAGAACCAGCTGATCGCGGGTGGTGGCTATCCGGAGATGAACGCGGCCGGGATGGCGCTGGCCGTGCTCGCGGTGGATCTGGCGAGCGGGCGACCGGGGTGGCGGCTGGCGCGCTGGGCGGTGTGGGGGTTCCTGGCCGGCCTGATGGTCTGGGTCGACCCGCTGGTGCTGCCGTACGTCGTGGCGCTCGGCGCGGTGCTCGTGGGGTTCTGCCGTCGGGAGCTGTGGGGCGCGGCCGGGGCGCTGTTCGGGGCCGCCGCCGCGCTGGGCGCGGCCCCGCTGCTGCTGGACAGCCTGCTGAGCGGCCGGAACCCACTCAACGCGGTGCTCGCCGCCAGCGGTGCGAACGCCAGCGCGGGATGGGCGGACCGGTTGCACGGCGGCCTGCTGCTCGGCCCGGCGCTGGGCATGGGATTCTGCGGTCCCGGGCGGTGCGCCACCTGGCAACTGTGGTGGGCGCTCGCCCTGCCGCTGCTTTTGGCCCTCGCCGCCGCGACCGCCTGGCACACCCTGCGCCGAGCGCCCGCCCTCCCGACCGATCCCGCCCTCCCGACCGACTCCGCGGTCCCTGCCGCTGGCGGCGCTGGGGGCGTTGCCGAGGTGCCGGCTCGGGTGGCGGCTGCGGTCTGGCTGGCGCTCGTACTGGCCGCGGTCGGCACCCTCGGCGCGTACACCGTGAGCAGTGCCGCCGGGCTCACCCCGGTGGAGAGTTCCCGCTATCTGTCCTGTCTGCTCATCTCCCTGCCGGCACTGCTGTGGCCGGTCTGGGCGACGGCCCGTGGCGGTCCGCGACGGCCGGTGGGCGACCGTCGCGGCCCCGGGTCGGCGCTGGCCCGCCCGGTCGCGCTGGCGTTGCTCCTGGCCACCCTGGGCACCGCCGGCCACGCCACCTGGCAGGCAGCGCGGACCGCACCCGCGACGCGGGCCGCCGAGGCCCGGCACACCGAGTTGGTGACGACCCTGCGGCAGCTCGGTGTACGGCACGTACGCGCCGGTTACTGGACCTGCAACCGGCTCACCTTCGCCACGGCGGAGCAGGTGGTCTGCGCGGTCGTCGATGACGCGCTGCGCCCCGGCTTCGACCGTTACCCCGCGTACCGGCGGGAGGTCGACGGCGCGACCGCTCCCGCCTGGGTCGCACCGACCGGCTCGCCGTTGGCGCACACGCTCGACGAGCGGCTGCGCGCCGCCCCGGGCAGCCTGAACCTGGTCACGATCGACGGCTGGCGGATCTACCTGCCGTCGGCCTGACCGCCCGATCCGGCCCGCCGGGTCCGCCCCGCCCGCCGGATCCGCCCTGCCCGCCGGGTACGCCCGGCCCGACGAGGCCCGCTCGTCCCGCCGGGTCCGCCCGGCCCGGCGGTGACCGCCGGCGGGCTCGTCAGCGGGGTGGCGCGGGCTCGGCGAGCAGGCCGAGGCGGTGGGCCAGCGCGGCGGCCTCCCCCCGGTTCGTCACGTCGAGTTTCGCGATGATCCGGGAGACGTGCACGCTGGCCGTCTTCGGGGAGATGAACAACCGCTCGGCGATCCGGCTGTTGCTGTGCCCCTCGGCGACCAGCCGCAGCACCTCCCGCTCGCGGGCGGTCAACAGATCGGCGCCGGCCCCGCCCTGACCCGTCCCGCGCAGGCCGACCCGCCGCGCCAGGGTTGCGGTCGCCTCGGCCAGAGGCGTCGCGCCCAACCGCCGGGCGATCTCCGTGGCCTCGGTGACCGCCGCCGACACCTCGTCCCGCTCGCCGCCGGCGGCGGCCGCCTCGGCCAACGCCAGCAACGCCCGACCCAGCGGGTACGGCTGCCCGTCGGCACGCCACGCGTCCACCGCCGCCCGCCAGGCCGGCAGCGCCTGGTCGCCGACCGCCAGCAGCGCGGTGACCTGGGCGGCGTGCGCCCGCGCCGCCGGGTGCCGGACCGGCAGGTCCGCGGCGAGCGCGGTGACGGCGGCGGCCAGGTCCTGGTCACCAACCCGGGCGGCGGTACGGGCGACGGCGCTGAGCACCGGCCAGCCCTCCCGGGGCAGGTGCGGCAGATGCGCGTCGGAAACCGCGGCGCGGGCGGCGCGTACCGCCTCGACCTTGTCGTCGGCGGCCAACGCGGCCTCGATCCCCAGCTCGTGCAGGGGCAGCCGCTGGTCCGGCCACAGGTAGGGCCGGCCGAGGAAGGCCAACGCCCGGTCGACCAGCTCCTCGGCGCCCGGATGGGCGCGGGCCAGCCGCAGCCCGGCGCCCAACTGGAGCCAGTGCAGCCCGGTGACGCCGGACAGGTCGATCCGGGCGGCCTCCGCGCACACCCCCTCGGCCTCGTCCCAGCGACCCAGCGCGATAAGCGCCTCGGCCCGGTTCGACAGCAGGTACGCCCCGGTCGAGCGGCTGATCCCCACCCGCCGCGCCTCGGCCACCCCGGCCTCCGCCGCCTGCGCGGACTCGGCGTAGCGGCCCAACTCGCAGAGCATGTCCGACTCGAACACCTTGGCGAGCACGAGAGTCGGCGTGTCCCCGGCCGTACGCGCGACGGCCTCGACCTCGGCCAGCCCGGTCAGCCCACGCTCCAGATCCCGCTCGCCGTGGCAGAGCATGGCGATCCGCGTCGGCAGCAGGGCCAACTCCTCGCCGAGGGCCGCGGCGGCGGCATCCGCCTCGGCGGCCACCCGGGCGGCCTGCGGAGGATCGATCTTGGCCAGGTGGGTGGCGATGTCGGCGAGCAGCCGAACCCGCTCCACGCCGGTCGGGCCACCGGCCGCCAGCCGGTACGCCTCATCCAGCTCGCGGCTGCCGTCAGCCTTGCCGAGCAGGGCCATCAGTCGACCCCGCTGGTCCAGCAGTCGGGCGGCACGCAGCGGCGCGGCGTCGGCGTCCACCTCGGCCAGTCCGGCCCGGGTCAGGGTGATGGCCCGGCTGAAGTCACCGGCGGTGATCGAGGCGTCCAGGGTCTGCTCCAGCAACGCCAGGTGGTCGATGCCGAGCAGGTCGGCGGCGTCGGGCACCAGCTCCCACAGCTCCAGCGCCCGCTCCAACAGTCGGCGCTGCTCGGCGTAGGCGTACCTGTCGGCGGCGGCGCGGGCCGCGGACAGCGCGGCGACCAGGGCGCGCGGGTGGTGGTGCGCGGCGTACCAGTGGTGGGCGATCTCGGCCGGGGCCCGGCCGACGGCGACCAGGTGCGGTTGCGCCTCGATCGCGGCGGCGAAGCGGGCGTGCAGCCGGGCGTGCTCGCCGGGCAGCAACTCGTCGTGTACGGCCTCGCGGACCAGCGCGTGCCGGAACTCGTAGTCGCCGTCCGGGTCGGCCACCACGAGTTGGGCGGCGACGGCGGCACGCAGCGCGTCCTCCAACTCGGTGTCCGGCAGCCCGGCGACCTCGGCGAGCAGGTCGTGGGCGAACCGGGTGCCGCCGGCCGCGGCGATCCGCAGCACCCGCTGGGACGGCTCGGGCAGCCGGTCCACCCGGGCCAACAGCAGGTCGCGCAGGGTCTCCGGAAGCGCCGCGCAGCCGACCGGGTCACCGGCGACGGCCAGCTCCTCGATGAAGAAGGGGTTGCCCTGGGTGCGCTCGTGGACGTCGTCGACGGCACGTGTGGGCGGCTCGACGCCGAGCAGATCCGCGAGGATCGCGCCGGTGCCGTCGCGGTCCAGCCGGCCCAGCTCGACCCGGTGCACGCCGCGGACCCGGTCCAGCTCGGCCAGGAACGGGCGCAACGGGTGCCCGCGCTGCAACTCGTCGGTGCGGTAGGTGCAGACCAGCAGCAGCCGGCCCGGTCGGGCCGTCCGGACCAGGAAGCCGATCAGGTCGCGGGTGGAGCGGTCGGCCCAGTGCAGGTCCTCGATCAGCAGCACCAGCGGCTGGGCGTCGGCGAGCCGGTGGAACAGCTCGGCGACCAGGTCGAACAGGTATCCGCGTGGGGCGTCACCGACCGGGGCGGCGCTCGGCGCGGCCAGTGTCGCCCGGCCCAGTTCCGGCAGCAGCCGGGCGAACTCCGCCTCGTACCCGGCGAACACCTCGGGACCGTCGACGCGCAGCACCGCGCGCAGGGCGGCGGCGAACGGGGCGAACGGCAGACCCGACTCGCCCAGCTCCAGACACTGGCCGACAAGCACCCGCGCCCCGCCGTCGGTGGCCCCGCCGGAGAACTCCTCCAACAGCCGGGTCTTGCCCACCCCCGCCTCGCCACCGACCAGCACGGTGGTCGGCTCCCCAGCCCGTGCGCGGGTCAGCGTCTCGCGCAGCGTCGCCAACTCGTGCTGGCGGCCGACGAGGACGGAGCTGGCGGCGCGTACGGTCACGGAAGCGAGCATGCCATGGCGGCCACCGGCGCCGGCCCCACCGATCGGCGGGAGGGCCGGCGGCCGGCGGTCGCGCGGGTCGGGTTCCGTGGACGTGGCCGCCGGGGCGAGCGCGGTCACCGGCGGCCGGCGGTCGCGCGGGTCGAATGCCGTGGACGTGGCCGCCGGGGCGGGCGCGGTCACCGGCGGCCGGCCGTCGCGCGGGTCGAATGCCGTGGACGTGGCCGCCGGGGCGGGCGCGGTCACCGGCGGTCGTCGCCGAGGCGGCGGGTCGGCTGGCGGCGGCCCAGCCAGCTCCGGCCGGTGTGTCGCGACACCGCGCGGGCGAGCCGGTCCGCGGCCACCTCGGCGCGCAGCTCGGCGGCGTGCGTACGGTGCAGGGAGAGCAGGAATTCCGCGTCGTTGCCGAACATGTCGGTCTCCTTCGTCGTGGTGTCGTCCGCTGCTGACGACTCTCCGCGCGAAGGCCCCACCCGGGCATGGGGACAGCGCCTGATCTTCACCGGTGGCGCCCTCCTTACGTGCCCGGCCCGCACCGGCGAGGCGACGTAAGGTACTCAGTCGGCCGGCACCCGGACGCGGATCAACGGGGCGGGCGGCGACCACTAGACTCTGCGGCATGGCAAAGCCCCAGGAGAAGGTCTCGTTCGGCCAACGGCTGAAGCAGATCGGGATGGTGTTCCAGTTCACCGCCAAGCAGGACCGGTGGTTCGCGCCGCTGGTCGCCGCCGCGGTGCTCATCCCGCTCGCCCTCACCGTGGTCGCGGTCATCCTCTGGAGCTGGATCTGGCTGCCGATCGGCATCCTGTTCGTCCTGCTCGCGGTGCTGATCGTGCTCAACCTGCGGTCCAACAGGGCGATGATGAACGCCGCCGAGGGGCAGCCCGGCGCGGCGGCGCAGATCATGGAGAACATGCGCGGCGACTGGCGGGTGACCCCGGCGGTCAGCTCGACCACCCAGATGGACATGATCCACCTGGTGATCGGCCGGCCGGGCGTGATCCTGTTGGCCGAGGGCAACCCCCAGCGGGTGCGCGGCCTGCTCGGGCAGGAGAAGCGGCGGCTGTCGAAGGTGATCGGCTCCGCTCCCCTGCACGACTACGTGATCGGGCAGCAGGAGGGCGAGCTGCCGATCCGCAAGCTCCGCACGACGCTGCTGCGTCTGCCCCGGGCGCTCTCTGGCAAGGACGTCAACTCGCTGGACAAGCGGCTCAAGGCCCTCACCGCCCGTCCGCAGATGCCCAAGGGCGCGATCCCGAAGAACATGCGGCCGCCAGGCGCGTCCCGCCAGTCGCGGGGCCGCTGACCCCCCAGCTGTACGCGAAGGAGCCGGACCCGTGTGGGTCCGGCTCTTTCCCGTCCGTGCCCCGGCGCCCCGCACCCCGCGCCCGCGCCGCGCCCGCACAACATCCCTGAAGTTGCTGCCTCAGACGCGCCGCAGGCAGCAACTTCCCCGAAGTTGCTGCGATCTTGCCCAGATGCGGGCGCATGGGCCGCCGGAAGCGAGCCTGCGATCCCGGCAGGGGTCAAGATCGTGCTCGATCCTGGATGTAGTGGCCTCGAACTGCGGGGATACCACTACATCCTGCATCGAGCACGATCTTGGGCGAACGGACAGAAAGGCGCGGCACGGACGCGGCGGACGGGCGGGGCGGAAGCCGGCGGGCGGGGCAGCGGACGGCGGGCCGGGGGCGCGGCGGGAGGCCGGGGGCGCGAGCGCAGCGGCGCGGCGGCGCGACGGGAGCGCGGCGGCGCGACGGGAGCTCGGCGGCGGGGGCTCAGCCTCGGGGGGCGTCGACGATGACCGAGTTGGCGAACCGGTCGTGCAGGCCACGACGGTGCTCGTCCATGATCAGCGCGGGGACGACGAGGGCCAGCAGCAGGCCCCGGATCAACCCTCGGAGCACCCCGATCCGGCCACCGTCGTGCCAGTTCACGCAGCGGATCTTCGTGATGTACATGCCCGGCGTCTGGGCGAACAGGCCGAGGAAGAAGCCGTACACCAGCACCAGCACCAGCACCGGCGCCCAACTGTCGCGGATCGGGTCGGCGAAGAAGTTGGACACGAGCACACAGAGCAGCCAGTCGATGATCAGCGCCCCGAACCGCTTGCCGAGGCTGGGCGGGGTGAAGCTGGGGTCGGTTGCCGGCGCTGCCGGGACGTGCGGATTGGTCACAGCGGTCAAGGGTATCCGCGCCGGGATGAGGGCCTGCCGGGTGTCGCCGCCACGGTGTGCCGATTCGGGCCAAAGGCATCAGATGTCATTACACTGGCACAGTCGGACGGCGTTCGCGGCGGGCCGGAGGCGTGGACCGGAGCATCGCTGACGCTCCGCACGGGACGTAACACGGCAGAAACAACGGAGACACGGCCGGGCAACCGCCCGGCCCTAGCGTCGCCAGAAGCCTAGCCACCCCGTGGACGTGCCAGGAGGATGTGTGTTCGCCAATCCCGAGGAACTGCTGCGATACCTCAAGAACGAGGACGTGAAGTTCGTCGACGTTCGTTTCTGTGACCTGCCCGGCGTGATGCAGCACTTCAACCTGCCGGTCGAGTCCGTCAACGACGACCTCTTCACCGACGGCCTCGCGTTCGACGGTTCGTCGATCCGCGGTTTCCAGGCGATCCACGAGTCGGACATGCTCCTGCTCCCGGACGTCGCCACCGCGTTCATCGACCCGTTCCGCGCGCAGAAGACTCTCGCGCTGAACTTCTTCATCCACGACCCGTTCACCCGCGAGGCCTACAGCCGCGACCCGCGCAACGTCGCGAAGAAGGCCGAGGCGTACCTGGCGGCCAGCGGCATCGCCGACACCGCCTACTTCGGCGCCGAGGCGGAGTTCTACATCTTCGACTCGATCCGCCACGAGACCTCTGCGCACCAGTCGTTCTACTACATCGACTCGGTCGAGGGCGCGTGGAACACCGGCCGCGAGGAGCAGGGCGGCAACCTCGGTTACAAGACCGCGTACAAGGGCGGCTACTTCCCGGTGCCGCCGGTCGACCACTACGCCGACCTGCGTGACTCGATCGTGCGGCGGCTCGTCGACACCGGCTTCAACGTGGAGCGCTCGCACCACGAGGTGGGCACCGCCGGCCAGTCCGAGATTAACTACCGGTTCTCCACCCTGCTGCACGCCGGTGACCAGCTTCAGCTCTTCAAGTACATCGTGAAGAACGAGGCCTGGGCCAACGGCAAGACCGCGACCTTCATGCCCAAGCCGCTCTTCGGTGACAACGGCTCCGGCATGCACACCCATCAGAGCCTCTGGCTCAACGGTGAGCCGCTGTTCTACGACGAGACCGGCTACGCCGGCCTGTCCGACATGGCCCGCTGGTACATCGGTGGTCTGCTGCACCACGCGCCGTCGCTGCTGGCCTTCACCAACCCGACGGTCAACTCGTACCGTCGCCTGGTGCCGGGCTACGAGGCGCCGGTCAACCTGGTCTACTCGCAGCGCAACCGCTCCGCCTGCACCCGCATCCCGGTGACCGGCAGCAACGCGAAGGCCAAGCGCGTCGAGTTCCGCGTGCCGGACCCGTCGGCAAACGTCTACCTGGCCTTCTCGGCCATGATGATGGCCGGCCTGGACGGCATCAAGAGCAAGATGGAGCCGCCGACGCCGATCGACAAGGACCTCTACGACCTCCCGCCGGAGGAGTGGGGCGACGTCAAGCAGGTGCCCGGCTCGCTGCCGGCCGTGCTCGACTCGCTCGAGGCCGACCACGACTACCTGCTCGACGGTGGGGTCTTCACCCCGGACCTGATCTCCACCTGGGTGGACTGGAAGCGCGCCAACGAGGTCGACCCGGTGCGTCTGCGCCCGACCCCGCACGAGTTCGCCATGTACTACGACTGCTGAGCCTGATCAAGGCTCTGAACTGCACCAACAGGATCGCTACTGATCTTGGGTACAACCTCACGAACGGCGGTCATGCCCGGCTCACAGCCGGCATGGCCGCCGTTCGGTGTTGACCGAGCGCGCCGTCGACGAGCAGCCGGGCCCCGTCGTGGAGCAGGTCGTTGACACGTCGGCCGTGCCTGAGGCTTACCAATCAGCAGCGATCGCCACCGGTGACGATCGCGGTAATGGTGTTCCGTGCCAGCCGCCGTATCAGCAGCTCAAGCTCCACCCGGGTTCCCTCGATGCCGGTGGTGACCGCACGCTGAGCCGCCGTCTGCGCCTCCGGCAACGAGGCTCCGGCATCACGGAAGACCTTCAACAACGCGACGCGGCCGGGTCCCGTCGTGCCCTCGACGGTGAGGCGTGCCAACCCGCAGCCAGCGACCACGGCGTCGCGGATCTCGGCGGGCGTGTCATCCCAGCCGAACGTCTCCTCGGTCGAGCCGCAGTGGGGGCAGTGACACCAGGCGGTCCACTGCAGCCGGTCGTGGACGATGCGCTGCGCCAGGTCACACGTCATCTCAGATCCGCAGTCGCCACAGGGACGGACGATACTCACGCCGTAGGAGATCATCTTGCGATCCGTTCAGCTTGACGTGGTGAGGGCCCCGCAGCCGCGACTTCAGCGCGATCATGTCAAACATCAACCGCGGCCGCCGTGTTGACGGGTGGGCCAGGAAACCGAGATGGCGATCCGCGTTCGCAGCGACCCGTCGCCCCCGCCATACCTTCGCGTCCGTTATATTGCGGCGGTGGACACACCGCTGCGCGAACCCACCTTCCTGATCCTCACCGCGCTCGCCGCCGAGCCGATGCACGGCTACGGGCTGATCGGCGAGGTCGCCGCCCTCTCCGACAACCGCGTCTCGCTGCGTCCCGGGACGCTCTACGGGGCGCTCGACCGGCTTGTCGACGCCGGCCTCGTCGAGGTCGACCGGGAGGAGGTGGTGGACGGCCGGCTGCGCCGCTACTACCGGCTCTCCCCCGCTGGCGACGCCACCCTGACCGCCGAGACCGAGCGGCTCCGGCACAACGTCGAGGCCGCCACCGCCCGGCTGGCCCGGCGCGCTCGTGCCACCCGGCCGACCACCCCGCGCGTGGCCGGAGGGCTGGCATGACCGACCTGGAGCGCCGCTACCTGCGACTGCTGCGCGCGTACCCCGGCGAGTACCGGCGTTCCCGCGGCGCCGAGATCGTCGGCACCTACCTGGATCTGGCCGCGCCGGGTCGCCGCTGGCCCTCGCCCGCGGACGCTGCGGACCTCCTCCGCGGCGGCGCGCGTCAGCGGCTGCGGGCCGCGGGCGTCGCCAGCCTGACCCCCGGGGTACGCCTCGCGGCGCTGCTGTCCATGGTCACCGCGAGCGTCCTCGCCGGCGTCTGGGGCACGACAGAGCTGCATCCGGCGAATATCGAATGGGGTGTACCCCACGTCGGCCCGTTCGTCTCGATCGGTGTCATCGCCTGGGCGGGCTGGCTGCTGGCCGCGATCGCCACCGCCGTCGCGCCGCGCCGGATCGCCCGGCTGACCATCGCCCTCGCCCTCCTGCTCACGCTGGCGCTGCCGCCGTTGGCCGCAGTGCTCGATGCATTCCGGCCGCCGCTGTTCGTGCTGCTGCCGCAGGTCGTACTCGGCCTGCTGGCGTTGGCTCTGCCCGACCGGCCCGCGACGGCGATCCGCCTTGCACCGCTGCTCTCCGCTGTGACGGCGGCAGCGGCGACGGAATACCTGGTGGGAATGGACGATGGTCTCATTTACTACGGCTTCACCGCGTCGAGATTCCTGCCCACCGTCGGTGGCTTGCTGCTGGTCGTCGGGGCTCTGCTGGCCATGGGTCTGGCCATCGGCGGGGACACCCGCGGCGGCTGGGCGCTCGTCACGCTGCTCACCCCTGCCGGCTTCCTGGCGGTGCCCGCCCTGGGCGATGCCATCGACCCGATCCGCGGCGACGTCAGCTTCGCGGCGCTGGCCACGAGCACCATCGCCGTCGCGCTGGCCGGTCCCGCCGTCCTACTCCTGACCATCCTCGTCCGCACCCGCCGGACCCCCAGCGCCAGGCGCGCCTGCCCCACCTGCGGCGCTCGATCCTGATGCACACCGCGAGTTGATCATGAGGTTGGCGGGGCCTTTGGAGATCGACAGGGCCGCTAACCTCATGATCAACGCGGTCGGCAGCGCCGGCGCAGGGTGTACAGGAGGACGGTCACGAGCAGGGCGGTCATCGCTATCGCGCCGGGGGCCTTGGTGAAGCGGGCCAGGTTGGTGCCATCGGGCAGGGCGAGGAAGGCCGCTGCGGCGGCCGGCAGCACGAACCACGAGGTCCGGGTGGCGGAGAGCGCGAGCAGCGCCAGTGGCCAGGTCGCGTACCAGCTGTGGAAGACCGGGGACAGGACCACGGTGGCGACCAGTGCCGACGCCGCGCCGTGCAGCGCGATCCGGGGGCGGGCCAAGGCCGGATCAGCCGAGGCCCGCAGGGCCCGCCAGGCTCGCCACCACAGCACCACGAGTACTCCGGCGAGCAGCAGCAGCGCCACCGCCCGGACCACCGGCACCGCCTGCGGGTCCCGCCCGGCCAACGCGCCGGCGTAGTCCACCACCAGGCCGACGGCGGTGGGCGGCGACGTCCACTGCTCGGAGTCCCCGCTGCGGGTCAGCCCGCCGACCCAGCCCAGCCCGAGACCGGAGAGCGCCGACGTGACCAGCAGCGCCGCGAGCACCCCGCCCGCCAGCCAGCCGCCGTCGCGCAGCAGCGCCCGGACGGTGTGGCGGCCCCGCACCGCCGCCAGGGCGGCGAACGGCAGCACGACCACTGCGCTCGCCTTCACCGTCACCGCCAGCCCGAGCAGCACCCCGGCCACCAGCAACGACGACGACCGACCCGGCCGGCGGACCACGATCAGGAGTCCGGACAGCAGCAGGCCCAGCATCACCGCGTCGTTGTGCGCCCCGGCCACCAGGTGCACCCCGACCAGCGGGCCGGCCAGCGCCAGCCAGGCCGCCCGCCGGGCCGGCACACCGGCCGCGCGCGCCAAGCCGGGCAGGCAGAGCGCGGCCAGCAGCAACCCCGCCACGGCGCACAACCGCAGCGCGACGATGGTCCCGGTGAGCCCGCCGCCCAGGGTCACCGCGAGCGCGGCGAGCAGCACGAACACCGGCCCGTACGGTGCCGGGGTGTCCCGCCAGATCGGTGCCACCGCGTCCAGCCACGGGCAGCCCGCCGCCGCCACCGGAACGGCGTACGGGTCGACGCCCTGCGCGTACGTCCAGCCCTGGCAGGCGTACGAGTAGACGTCCCGGCTGCCCAGCGGCGGCGCGACGAGCAGCGGCAGCGCCCACAGCCCGGCGGTGCCGTACGCCCACCGGGTCGACGGCGCTCCCCCGCGCAACGACCACCACGCCGCGACCAGCAGCCCGGTGCCGACCAGCCAGCAGGTGAGCGTCGCCGGCCCGCCCGGGGCTCGCCAGATCGACTCCGGTGTCGCGCCCAGCGGGGCGTCGGGCAGTGCCCCACCGAGGTACCCGGCGACGGCGAGCAGGACCGCGCCGACCAGTCCCGCGTATCGGGCCAGGCGTGCCACCCACGGACCAGATGCCGGCGGTCCAGAAGGCCGCGGACCAGAAGCCGACGGACCGGACGGCGGCGGACCGGACGGCGGCGGGCCGGGAGCGGTCACCGGCGCACCTTCCCTCAGTCGGCGACGACCGGCTGACGGGCCGCCCGAGCCGACCGTACCAACCGAATGACCAGGGCGATCACCAACAGCGTCATCAGCGGCGCCCCGACCGTCTTGGTGAACCGGGGCAGGCCGGTGCCGTCGGGCAGCACCAGGAACGACGCGACGAGCGCGACGACGATGAACCATCCGGTCCGTCGGGCGGTGGCCGCGAGCACCGCGAGGGGCCAGATCCAGTACCAGGGGTGGAAGATCGGCGCGAGGGCGACGGTGGCGGCCAGCGCCACCGCGGCGTGCCACAGCGGCTCCCGGGTGCGGGCCCGCCACCAGAGCCAGACCAGCAGCAGCGCCAGCACCGCCACGCCGATCCCTCTGGTGACCGGGAGCGCGTCGATGTGCCCGCCGAACGGCACCGCCAGGTAGCCGACGGTCTGGCCGATCGCGGTGGACGGCGACGTCCAGGCGATCACGTCGCTGCCGCTGGCCAGCCCGGCGACCCAGCCGAAGTCGAGCCCCGCCGCGACTGTCACCCCGCCCACGGCGGCGACCGCGCCGCCGACCACCCACCCGCCGTGCCGGAGTAGAGCCCGGATCGAGTACCCGCCGACGATCGCGGCCAGCGCCGCGAACGGCACCACGACGAGCGCGGTCACCTTGATCGCGGCGGCCAGTCCGAGCAGCGCTCCGCCGCCGAGCAGCGGGCCGGGGCGGCCCGGCCGGGAGGCGATCACCGCCAGCCCGGCGACCAGCAGGCCGACCATCAGGGCGTCGTTGTGCGCGCCGGAGACCAGGTGCACGGCGACCAGGGGGCAGCCCAGCGCGAGCCAGATCGCCCGTTCGGCGGGTACGCCGACGCGTCGCGCCAGCACCGGCAGGCTGACCGCGGTCAACGCCACCCCGGCCACCGCGATCAGCCGGAACACCACGATCGCGCCGGTCAGCGAGCCGGTGGCCTTCACCACCGCGCCGGAGAGCACCACGAACAGCGGCCCGTACGGCGCGGGCGTGTCCCGCCAGATGAACGAGATGCTGTCCAGCCAGGGGCACGGCAGTGCGGACACGCCCTGCTCGTACGGGTTGATCCCGGCGGCGTAGCTGGCGCCCTGGCAGGCGTACGCGTACACGTCCCGGCTGGCCAGCGGCGGTGCGACGAGCAGCGGCAGCAGCCAGAGCCCGACGGTGGTCAACGCCCAGCGGGTCGACGGCACCGAGTCGCGCAGCGCCCACCAGGCGTAGGCCAGCAACGCGGTGCCGACCAGCCAGGCGGCGAGGACCAGCGGCCCGTGCGGGCCCTGCCAGATGCTGAGCGGGTTGGCGCGCAGGGGGGAGCCGGGCAGGGCGCCGCCGAGGAACGCGGCGACGGCGAGCAATGCCGATCCCGCCAGTCCGGTCCAACGCGCGAGGTGGTGAGGCACGCCGGACATGCTGCCAGTACGGTGGTCGCGGTACGGAGGTGGGCATGCGGCGCAGTCGGGTGGTGGCGGTGACCACCGCTTCCGCGGTCGTGCTCGGCGCACTCTGGCTGGCCCTGCCGCTGATGGGGTCGGACCTCGCCGCGCAGGTGGCTCGGGCGGACTTCTTCGCGGCCCACGGCCCCACACCTGTCGACCTGCGCTGGTACGCCGGGGTGCAGCAGTTCGGCTACAGCCTGCTCTCCCAGCCCGTGATGGCCCTGCTCGGCGTACGGGTGACAGGTGCGCTCGCGCTCGTGGCGTCGGCCGCCGCGCTGGCCGCGCTGCTGGTCCGCACCGAGGTGCCCCGACCGCTGCTGGGCAGCCTGGTCGGGGTGGTCACGCTGGCCGGCAACCTGGTCTCCGGCCGGGTCACCTACGCCCTGGGCGTGGCGTTCGGGCTGGCCGCGCTGCTCGTGCTGACTCGCCGAGCCGGACGAGGGCGGGTGCGGCTCGGGCTCGCCGCGCTCGGCGCGCTGCTGGCCTCGGCGACCAGCCCGGTGGCCGGCCTGTTCGTCGGCCTGGCGGGGGTCGCGCTGCTGCTGGGCCGCCGGTACGCCGACGGCCTGGCGCTCGGTGTCGCGGCGGCGGTGCCGCTGGCCGCGACGGCGCTGCTCTTCGGTGACGGCGGCTGGATGAACATCAGCCGCACCGACGCGGTGCGCGCGGTGGTGACCAGCCTGGTGGTGGCGGCGCTGGTGGCGTACCGGCCGGTGCGCTTCGGTGCGCTGCTCTCCGCGGCCGGGGTGCTCGCCGCCGCCGTGGTGCACACGCCTGTGGGGTTGAACGCGACCCGACTGGTGACGATGTTCGCGTTGCCGGTGCTGGCCGCCGCAGCCCGCCCGCCCGCCTGGCTGTCCGACCGGCTGGCCCGCCGCTCGGCCGAGCACGCGACCCCGGGGAGCGCTACCCCGACCAGCGCCGTCGCGGCGCGCGCCGCGGCGGCGGGGCGGTCGCGATGGGCTCGGCTGCGCGGCGCGGTGGGTCTGACCGCGCTGCTGGTGGCAGTCTGCGTCTGGCAGCCGCCGGCGGTCCCCGCCGACCTGCGCGGCATCGGCGACCCGACGAGCGCGCCGGGTTACCACGCGCCGCTGCGCGCGTTCCTGGCCGGCCAGCGGCTCACCGGCCGGGTCGAGGTGCCGCCGACCCGCAACTACTGGGAGGCGGCCCGGCTCGGTGAGGTGCCGTTGGCCCGGGGTTGGCTGCGGCAGGCCGACATCGACCGCAACCCGCTGTTCTTCTCCACGGTGCCCGGCGCGGCCGGCACCGGCGTAGCGCTGACCCCGGCCAGCTACCGGGCCTGGCTGGCGGAGAACGCCGTGCAGTACGTGGCGCTGCCGGACGCCCCGCTGTCCTGGGTGGGGCGGGCCGAGGCGGAGCTTGTCGAGGGCGGCCTGCCCTATTTGACGCCTGTCTGGTCCGGGTCACACTGGCGGGTCTGGGCGGTGGTCGACCCGACGCCGCTTGTCGCCGTACCCGCCGAGGTGATCCGCGCCGACGGCGCGGCGGTGACCTTCCGGGCCCCGGCCGCCGGCCCGGTGGCGGTCCGGGTCCGGCACAGCCGGTGGCTCGTCGCGTCCGGCGACGCCACGGTCAGCGCCGACGGGGACTGGACCACTGTCACCGTGCCGGGCCCCGGCGAGTACACCCTCGGTAGCTGACGCGCTACGCCTCCAGCACGCGCTGCGCGGCGGCGCGGGAGCGGCGGCCGGTGCGCAGGTACTCGTCGAGGAACTCCCCCGGGTCGTCGCGCCCGAGCAGCCGGACCACCCCGGCCAGCTCCACCCCGTGCCGGGGTAGCTGGTCGCCGGCCCGGCCCCGGACCAGCATCAACGCGTTGCGGACCTGCGCGGCCAGGGACCACCCGGCGGCCATCTCGGCGGCGTCCGCCGGGTCGATCAGGCCGGCCCGCTCGGCGGCCGCGAGGGCATCGAGGGTACGCGTGTCGCGCAGCGACGGGACCGCGCCCGCGTGCCGGAGCTGGACGAGCTGCACCGCCCACTCCACGTCGGCGAGCCCGCCCCGGCCCAGCTTGGTGTGGGTGGCCGGGTCGGCGCCGCGCGGCAGCCGCTCGGTCTCCACCCGGGCCTTGATCCGGCGGATCTCGACGACCTGCTCACGGGTCAGCCCACCGGCCGGGTACCGCACCGGGTCGATCATCGTCTCGAACTCGGCGCCCAGGTCGGCGTCGCCGCAGACGAACCGGGCCCGCAGCAGGGCCTGCGCCTCCCACACCCGCGACCAGCGGGCGTAGTACTGCGCGTACGCGGCGAGACTGCGTACCAGCGGGCCCTGCCGCCCCTCGGGGCGCAGGTCGGCGTCGACGCCGAGCGGCGGGTCCGAGGCGGGTACGCCGAGCAGCCGCCGCAGTTCCTCGGCGATCGCGTGCGCCGCGGCGCTGGCGGCGCTCTCGCTGGCCCCGGCGGGCGGGTCGTAGACGAAGAGCACGTCGGCGTCGGAGAGGTAGTTCGACTCGTACCCGCCGAGCCGCCCCACGCCGATCACGGCGAACCGCAGACCCTCCGGGGCCGGCTGGCTCGCCCGGGCGGCGCGCAGCGCGGCGGCCAACGTGGCGTCGGTGACGTCGGCGAGCGCCGTGCCGACCTCGGTGATGTCGACAAGCCCGCGGGCGGGCCGGTTCGCGCCGTCCGGCCGACTCGGGGCGGGTGCGAGCGCGCCGGCCCGGCAGAGCACGTCCGCGCAGGCCACCCGGACCAGTTCCCGACGACGCAGCGCCCGCACCGCGCGGGTCGCCTCGACCGGGTCGGTGTGCCGGGCCGCCGCCGCGAGGAACCCCTCCCGGAGCACCTCGGGCGGACGGGGCGCCAGCTCGTTCTCCTCGGCCAGCAGCCGCAGCGCCTCCGGGTCGCGGGCGAGCAGATCGGCGACGTACCGGGACAGGGCCAGGACCCGGGCCAACCGCCGGGCCACCGGGCCGCCGTCACGCAGCAGCCGCAGATACCAGGGGGTGCTGCCCAGCTTGTCGGACACCTTGCGGTAGTTGAGCAGCCCCCGGTCCGGCTCCGGCGCGTCGGCGAACTCGCTGAGCAGCACCGGCAGCAGTGTCCGCTGGATGGCCGCCGTGCGACTCACCCCGCCGGTGAGCGCCTCCAGGTGGCGCAGCGCCCCGGCCGGGTCGGCGAAGCCGAGGATCTCCAGCCGGTGCCGGGCCGCCTCCGGGGTGAGTCGCAACCCGTCGGCCGGCACCCGGGCCACCGACTCCAGCAGCGGCCGGTAGAGCAGTTTGGCGTGCAGTCGGCGTACCTCGGCGGCGTGGGTGACCCACTCGGCCCGGAAGCTCTCCACGGCGCTGCGCCCCGGCGTGGCCGTGAAACCCAGCGCGCCGGCGAGCCAGCGCAACGCGCCCGGCTCGCTCGGGACGGTGTGCGTACGCCGCAGGGCCTGGAGTTGGAGCCGGTGCTCGACGCTGCGCAGGAAGCGGTAGCCGCGCAGCAGCGCCTCGCCGTCGGCCCGACCGACGTAGCCGCCAGCGACGAGCGCCCGCAACGCCGGGATGGTCCCGGGTTCGCGCAGCGTCTCGTCGACGCGGCCGTGCACCAGTTGCAGCAACTGGACGGCGAACTCGATGTCGCGCAGCCCGCCAGGACCACGCTTGATCTCGCGTTCCAGCTCCTTCGGCGGGATGTGGTCGATGATCCGGCGCCGCATGGCGCGGACGTCCTCGACCGCCTCGGGCCGTTCGGCCGCCCGCCACACGAGCGGCGCGAGCTGGTCGATCCACTCCTGGGCCACCGGCACGTCACCGGCGGCCGGGCGGGCCTTGAGCAGCGCCTGGAACTCCCAGGTGCGCGCCCACCGGCGGTAGTAGGCCAGGTGGCTGGCCAGGGTTCGCACCAGCGGACCCCGGTTGCCCTCCGGGCGCAGCGCGGCGTCCACCGGCCAGGCCACGAGCCCGCAGATGTGGATCAGCCGGGTCGCCACCAGGGTCGCCGCCGGCAGGTCGGCGTCCTCGGCCGCCACGAAGATGACGTCCACATCGGAGACGTAGTTCAGTTCCCCGCCGCCACACTTGCCCATCGCCACGACCGCGAGCCGGGGCCGCTCGGTGCCCTCCGCCAGCTCGGTCACGGCGATCTCGTACGCCGCGGCAAGCGTCGCGTCGGCAAGCGCCGACAGCGCGCCCATCGTCTGCTCCAGGCCGCGCCCGCCGGTCAGGTCGGCCGCCGCGATCCGCAGCAGTGCCAGCCGGTACGCGGTCCGCAGCGCCGCCACCGCGTTGCCGCCTCCGGTCGGCTCCAGCCGGCCCTCGGCGATCGGCGCGAGCCCGTCCGGGGCGGTCCGCAGCGCCAGGCAGTGGTCGGGGTTGGCCACCAGGTGATCGCCGAGCGCCGCCGACGCGCCGAGCACCGCGACCAGCCGCCGCCGTAACCCCGGGTCGGTGTGCAGCTCCGCGAGCAGCGACGACTCGGCGCTGGTACGGCCCTCGGCGCTGCCACCGCTGGTGCGGCGTTCGGCCTCCACGATGCGGTGTAGTTGCCGCAGCGCCAGGTCCGGGTCGGCGGCCCGGGACAGCGCGGCGAGCAGTTCCGCGGCGGCCTCGTCGGCCGGCTCCTGCTCCTCCGGTTGCCACAGCCGCAGCCCGTCCGGGCCGAGCAGGTCCGCGGCGCGCGCGCCGCCGTCGCCCTCGGCGGTGCCGAAGCCGTACCGGGCGAGCCGGCCCGGTGCCCTGGTCGGCCGGCTCATCAGTGCCCGAGCAGCGGCAGGCCGCGCCGCACCGTGCTGTCGTCCAACTCGCCGAGGGCCAGCGCGGCGAACCGGGCGGCGAACGGCTGCCAGACCTCCTCGACGTCGGCCAACACCGAGGAGCAGGCCGCCACCACCAGCTCCGGGTCGTAGCCCAGCTCGGCGAGCAGGGCCGAATCGGTGGCCCAGTCGGCGATCATCGCCGCGTCGCACTCGATGTGGAACTGCAACCCCCAGGCCCGGTCGCCGAGCCGGAACGCCTGGTGCGGGTAGCGGGTGGACGCGGCCAGCAGGGTGGCGCCCCGGGGCAGCTCGGTGATCTCGTCGGAGTGCCACTGGAGCACGTCCGGGATCAACGGCACGTACCGGAACAACGGGTCGTTCTCGGCGGCGTCACGCCGGCCGACCACAGCGGGGCCGATCTCCGGCCCGGACGGGCTCCGCTCGACCAGCCCGGCGTGCGCGGTGGCGAGCAACTGTGCGCCTAGGCAGACCGCCAGTGTGGGCACCCGGTACCGCACCGCCTTGCGCAGCAGGCCCTCCACGGCGGGGAACCACTGTGCCCCGGGGGAGCCGTCCGACAGTGGGTACGCCTGTTGGTCGCCGCCGAGCACCACAAGCGCCGCGTACCCCTCCAGGTCGGCCGGGAGTTCGTCGCCGGCGTGCGGGCGAACCACCGACAGTTCCAGCCCAGCCTCGGTCAGCCACTCACCCAACCGGCGCGCGTCGTCCGTCGGGTCGTTCTCGATCACCAGCGCGGTTGCCACCCGTCGAGGCTAGCCGGTGCACCGCGGGACGCCACGCCCCGCCACCGGGCGGTGCGGCTGTCGGCCGTGGGGGCGGTCCGTTTGCGGGGATGCTCGGCGGTGGCTCGGGACGTGCGCGCCGGGCGTCGGCCGCGGATCAGGTGGGGTCGCTAGGCTCTGCGGTTGTGATCAACGAGGACATGGCCGCCGTCCGCCCGCCCGCGCTGCGACCGGGTGACACGGTGCTGCTGGTGTCACCGTCCGGGCCGACCTCGCCGGAGCGGGTCGCCCGTGGCATGGAACTGCTCATCGGCTGGGGGCTGCGGCCGGTGCCGGCACCGAACGCGTACGCCCGCCACGGCTACCTCGCCGGCACCGACGACCTGCGCGCCGCCGACCTGAACGCGGCGTTCGCCGACCCGCGGATACGCGGGGTGATCTGCACCCGGGGCGGGTACGGCGTCCAGCGGATCGTGGACTCCATCGACATGGCCGCCGTCCGCCGCGACCCGAAGGTGGTGGCCGGATTCTCGGACATCACCGCGTTGCAGTTCGCACTGTGGCGGGGCGCCCGGCTCGCCGGGGTGCACGGCCCCGGGGCCGCCTGGCGGGACGAGCGGACCCCGCTGCGTTCCGCCGAGTCCCTGCACGCGGCGCTGATGACGACCGAGCCGGTGTCGATCACCGCCGTGCCCACCGAGGACACCTTCGACGTACGCGTCCCGGGCCACGCCACCGGCACCCTGCTCGGCGGCAACC
Organism: Micromonospora sp. NPDC049175; assembly: GCF_043197345.1. Taxonomy (NCBI): domain Bacteria; kingdom Bacillati; phylum Actinomycetota; class Actinomycetes; order Micromonosporales; family Micromonosporaceae; genus Micromonospora; species Micromonospora sp. NPDC049175. Next base: position 1,302,815 of record NZ_JBICSY010000001.1, read on the forward strand.
TGTGCATGATCGCCGCGTCGATCGGCACCCCGGACCTGCCCGACCTGACCGGTGCGGTGCTGTTGATCGAGGACGTGCAGGAACCCCCATACAAGATCGACCGAATGCTGACCCACCTGCGTCGGGCGGGCGCCCTGGACGGGTTGGCCGGCGTGGCGGTCGGGCAGTTCACCGACTGCGGCGACGGTTGGGACACCACCGTCGTCGACGTCCTCACCGAACGCCTGGGCGACCTGGGCGTGCCGGTGCTCGGCGGCCTGCCGATCGGCCACGGCCACGGCCAACTGACGGTCCCGTTCGGCACCACAGCAACACTGAACACCAAGACCAACACCCTAAAGGTGGCCCCCGCAGTCCAGTAACGCCCCGCCCTGCCCCCGGCCCCCTCCCCGCCGCCTCCCCCGGCCTCCCCCGGCCCCGCCGCCTCCCCCGGTGATCATGAGGTTGTAGTCGCTCGCCACGGCGTGTCGTGGCAATAACGTCATGATCAACGCCGGGTTCAGGCGGGGGTGGGGTGGGGGTGGTGGGGGTGGGTTCAGGTGGGGGTTTGGGTTTGGGTTAGGTGGGCTACTGCGCCGGTTTCCAGGGCGGCCCAGATGCCGTCGGCGGTGAGCGTGATGCCGTGTGGTTCGGCCCCGGGGGTGGGTAGGGCGAAGCCGTCGATCCGTCCGGTGGGATCGACGTAACCGATCCGGTTGGCGCCCCACTCGGTGAACCAGGCGCCGCCGGCCGGATCAGCCACTATCGCGTGCGGACGGGCCGCCCGGTCCGGCAGCGGCAGCTCGGTGATCCGGCCATCGGGGGTGATCCGGCCGAGCTGACCGGCGGCGATCTCCACGAACCAGATGGCGCCGTCGCCACCGAGCGTGATGCCGACCGGGCCGGCGTCCGGGGTGGGCAACGGATGCAGTGTCACCCTGCCGTCGAGGTCGATCCGCCCGATCGCGTTCGCCTGGTGGAGAGTGAACCAGAGAGCGTCGTCCGCGCCGGCAGTGATCATCGAGGCGAACCCGCCGGTCACCGGCAGCGGAAACGCGGTGACCGTACCGTCGGTGTCCAGCCGGCCGATCGTGTCGGAGGTCATCCCGGCGTACCAGAGTGCGCCATCGGGCCCGGCGGCGATGCCTCCCGGCCCGGTGCCGCTCGGCAGGGTGATCGTGCGCTGCGCGCCGTCGACGCTGAGCCGACCGATCCGGTCGTCCCCCGAGCGGGTGAACCAGAGGGCGTCGTCCGGCCCGGCTGTGATGATCAACGGACGGCCGCCCGGCGGATCCAGCGGGTAGGTCCGGACCGCGCCGTCGGCCCCCAGTCGGGCGATCCCGCCGCCGTGGACCAGCGTCAGCCACAACGCGCCGTCGGGGCCGGCAGTGATGCCGTACGGGCCGGCGCCGGGCTCGACGAGCGGTATCTCCCGAATCTCGACGTTCAACACCAGTTGCGTCCTTCCGTCGGTGAACCGCCAACCCTGGCGGCTCCGCGAGCCACGACGCAACCGATTTGACCGCCCATCCACCCGGATTGTCAGGCCGCTGACAGGTTCGCCACGGGTTGCGCCCAGGCTGGCTGGTCACTGTCGGTGATGACAACAGCGTCACCGACCTTCTGGAGGACAGCATGTCCCGCACCATCAGTCGGAAGCATCTGCTGGCCGGCCTGGCGACCGCCGGCGTCCTCGGCGTGGGGATCGCGGCCCCGACCATCGCCTTCGCCGCGGACACCCCGACGCCGACACCGAGCGCCAGCACCGCCCCGGCTCCCGGCGCGAAGGCCGACAGGCAGAACGAGTTCGCCGAGGCGCTCGCGAAGGAGTTGGGCGTTCCCACCGACAAGGTGACCGCGGCGCTGGAGAAGGTCCGCGATCAGCACCGGCCGGCCGACCGGCCGCAGCGCAAGTCGGCCGAGGATCGGCAGGCCGCGCTCAAGCAACGGCTGGACCAGGCGGTCAAGGACGGCAAGCTCACCCAGGAGCAGGCCGACTCCATCACCAAGGCCGTCGAGACCGGCGTCTTCCCCGGCCTCGCCGGTCACCGCGGTCCAGGCGGTCACGGCGGTCCGGCCGGTCCGGGCGGTCACGGCGGTCCGGGCGGCCCGGGCGGCGCCGGCGCCCCCGCGGCTACGCCGGGCGCGTAGTCCTTCGGGGCAGGCCCAGGCCACATCGGGCCTGCCCCAGGCATGATCCACTCGCTTCCCGTGATCCTGCGGTATCCACGACCGCCCGACACCCCCGAATCACGAAAACCGAGTCGATCACGGTGTCAGGCCGGCACAGGCACCAGGCCGGCACGGGCACCAGGGCCGGCACACGCCCCCCGCCGGCGGGGGCGTCAGGCCGGCGGGGGCGTGAACACGCCCAGGTGGTTGCCGGCCGGGTCGAGCAGGTGGGCCAACGTGAGCCCGCTCGGGGCCGTCCGTACCGGCACCAGCACCCGGCCGCCGGCCGCCTCGGCCCGTCGGCAGGTCTCCGCCACGTCGGCGACCTCGGCGTAGAACACCGCGTAGTTCGGCGACGTGCCGTCGGTCGCCCGGATTGCTCCGCCGATGCCGGTGTCCCCGCCGGCCCCGGTCACGCGGTACGACCCGCCGTCGGCCGAGCCCTGCTCCTCGAACGTCCAACCGAACAACTCTCCGTAGAAACGTTCCGCCTCCTCCGGCTGGTTGGTGCCGATCTCGAACCAGGTGATGGGCGTCGTTGACATCTGCTGCCTCCAGGTTTCGCGTGCCGGTCGTTCGGCCGCCGTCGGGAGCAGTCTCGGGGTCTTCCGCGACACCGTCCTGTCGGTGTTTCCGGATCACCCGACGGGGTTCCTCGCGACCGGGACGCCCGCGACCAGGACACTCGCCATCGGGACGCTCGGGCCCGGGACGCTCGGGGCCGAGACACTCAGGGCCGGGGTACTCGGGGCCGAGACACTCAGGGCCGGGGCACTCAGGGCCGGGGCACTCGAGCCGGCACACTCGGGGTGCCTCAGACCAGGCTCAGCGCGCGGACCCGTTCGTGCGGGATGTCCAGATCCGTCGGGCGGAACTCCCGGACCACCACGTCGGGCAGCGCCTGGACGCTGCGGATCCGGTCGGTACGGAAGCACCGCAGTTCGTCGCGGAGCCGGCACCAGGCGAGCAGGTACCAGTGCCGGGGGTTGCCGAGGTAGCCCAGCGGTTCGACGTCGCGCGTCGAGTCCGCGCCGGCCCGGTCGGCGTACCGGATGCGCAGCACCCGCCGCGCGGCGACCGCGTCGGCGACGATGGCCGGGACGGGCCTGGCCGGTCCGTCGCCGACGAGATGCACCCGGCCGGCGAGGCGGTGCGCTTCGGCGGCGTCGGCGGCCGGCAGCACCGCCACCAGTTTGCGCAGCGCGGTGGCGCCCGGCCCGGCGAACGGCGTGCCGTCGAGCCGGTGTAGCGCGACGGCCATCGCCACCGCCTCGGCCGCGGTCAGGTTGACCGGCGGCAGGGTCCGGCTGCGGTCCAGGACGTAGCCGCCGGTGCGTCCGGGCTCGGCCCAGATCGGCACGCCAGCCTCCTGGAGCGCGCCGATGTCCCGCTCGATGGTTCGGCTGCTGACCTCGAAGCGGACGGCCAGCCAACGCGCGCTGCGTGGCCGTGGCGACACCGCCCGCAGCTCCTCGACCAACGCGTAGAGCCGATCCGTACGGTTCATGCCCCGCACGCTACGGCCGAGGTACGACGCCCCGCAGCGACCGCCCGCACGACGCCGACCCCGAGGCCGAGCCCGCACAACGACGCCGACGCCGAACCAGCACGCCGACACCGAGCCCGCACAACGACACCGAGCCCGCACGCCGACGCCGAGCCCGCACGCCGACACCGAGCGCCACACGCCGACACCGAGCCCGCACAACGACACCGAGCCAGCACGGGCGCGGGCAGCCGCCGTCAGGCGATGCAGGCGCAGACGATGAGCGCGGCGCCGAAGTGGGTGGCGGCGCTGACCCGGGCCGCCGGGTGCGGCTCCGGCGAGCAGATGACCTCGCCGAGCTTGCCCGGGGTGAGCAGGTCCAGCACCACGAAGGCCAGCGCCATGATGGCCAGGCCGACAATCCCGAACAGCACAGTGGAGGCGAGCCCCCTGCCGAAGTCGCTGTAGCTGGTCAGGATCGCGGTGAAGACGATCCCGGCGATGCCGAGCTGGTTGGCGGCCAGCAACAGCCCCGCGTTGGCGTTGCGGTCGACCCAGATCAGGTCCCGCAACCGCCCGGGGGTGAGCAGGTCGACCAGGCCGAAACCGGCCGCCATCAGCCCGACGCCCACGATCCCGAACACGACGCTCTGCCAGGCACCGCTGAGCAGATCCTCCAGCACCGACTGCCTCCCGACTCTCCGCCCGGAGGGGTACCGGCGCGGTGATCGAGACGATAGCGGCAGCGCGCAACCGCGTCAGCCCCCCGCGCTCACAACGCCAGGTAGCGCTGCCGCTCGTAGGGGGTGACCTCGCGGCGGTACTGCTCCCACTCGGCCCGCTTGTTGCGCAGGAAGAAGTCGAAGACGTGCTCGCCGAGCACCTCGGCGACCAGCTCCGACTCGGCCATCACGTCGATCGCCTCGGCGAGGTTCTCCGGCAGCGCCTCGTATCCCATGGCACGCCGCTCGGCGCTGGTCAGCGACCAGACGTCGTCCTCGGCGCCCGGAGGCAGCTCGTACCCTTCCTCGATGCCCTTGAGACCGGCGCCGAGCAGCACCGCGAAGGCCAGGTACGGGTTGGCGGCCGAGTCCAACGAGCGGACCTCGACCCGGGCCGAGTTGGGCTTGCCGTACGCGGGAACCCGGACCAGCGCGGAGCGGTTGAGGTGACCCCAGCAGACGTACGCCGGGCTCTCGGTGATCCGGTCCGGCAGGGCCTGCGGGAAGAGCCGCTTGTACGAGTTGACCCACTGGTTGGTGACCGCCGTGTATTCCCGGGCGTGCACCAGGAGGCCGGCGATGAACGACTTCGCGACCTTGGAGAGCTTCATCGGGTCGCCGCTGTCGTGGAACGCGTTGCGCTCCCCCTCGAACAGCGACAGGTGCGTGTGCATCCCGCTGCCCGGCTGGTCGGTGAACGGCTTCGGCATGAAGCTGGCCTGCACACCCGTGGAGAGCGCCACCTCCTTGACCACGTGCCGGAAGGTCATGATGTTGTCGGCGGTGGTGAGCGCGTCGGCGTAGCGCAGGTCGATCTCCTGCTGGCCGGGCGCGACCTCGTGGTGGCTGAACTCCACCGAGATGCCGATCCGTTCCAGGGCCAGCACGCCCTGGCGGCGGAAGTCGCGCGCCACGGCGTGGGTGGTGTGCTCGAAGTAGCCGCCGGTGTCCACCGGGGTGGGCACCGAGCCGTCCTGGGGGCCGTTCTCCAGCAGGAAGAACTCGATCTCGGGGTGGGTGTAGAAGGTAAATCCCTTCTCGGCGGCCTTGGACAGCGCGCGGCGCAGCACGTGCCGGGGGTCGGCCCACGAGGGCCCACCGTCGGGCAGCAGGATGTCGCAGAACATCCGGGCGCTCTCGCCGCTGACCCCGCCCTCGAACGGGAACACCTGGAAGGTCGTCGGGTCGGGCATGGCCACCATGTCCGATTCGAAGACCCGGGCGAAACCCTCGATCGCCGAGCCGTCGAAGCCGATGCCCTCCTCGAAGGCCGCCTCCAACTCGGCCGGCGCCACCGAAACGCTCTTGAGCGTGCCCAGCACGTCCGTGAACCACAGCCGGACGAACCGGATGTCCCGCTCTTCCAGCGTACGGAGGACGAACTCCTGCTGACGGTCCACTTCCCCAACCCCTCGCGACGCTCTTTTGTCCGCCTTGGTCGGGCTGCACCCGACCTGATCGCCCAGTCTTACCGGGCCTGGTTACGCAGACGTTACGCGAACTACCGCTCGCCGTCCCCTCGCCTCCCGCTCGGCGGGCGCGCGCTCCGCCGTCGACGGGCCGACCCGCCGCGGCTGCACGCCCCTGATGCCGGCAGCGTGGCGGCCATCTCGTCGGACGGTGGCGATTGTCCGGTCGAGCCTGGGGCAAGATGAGGACATGCCCACCCTGCGTCTCGCCCTGTCCCAGGTCAACCCGAGCGTCGGCGACATCGCCGGAAACGCCGACCTGGTCCGCAGCTGGACACGCCAGGCCGCCGACGCCGGCGCCCAGTTGGTGCTCTTCCCGGAGATGATGGTGACCGGATATCCGGTCGAGGACCTGGTCTTCCGGCGCTCCTTCGTCGCCGCGTCCCAGGCCGCCGTCGAGCGGCTCGCCGCGGACCTCGCCGCCGACGCTCTCGGCGAGCTGCCGGTCGTGGTCGGCTACCTGGACGCCGACGGGCCGCCGCAGGTCAGCGGGGACGCCGAGCCGGGCCGGGGGGCCCGCAACGCCGCCGCGCTGCTGCACCGGGGCGTCGTCGCGGCCCGCTACTTCAAGCACCACCTGCCCAACTACGGGGTCTTCGACGAGGACCGCTACTTCGTCTCCGGCGACACGTTGACAGTCGTGCGGATCGGCGGCGTGGACGTCGCGTTGACCATCTGTGAGGACCTGTGGCAGTCCGGTGGGCCGTTCGCCGCCGCCCGGCAGGCCGGGGTCGGCCTGGTGGTCAACATCAACGGCTCGCCGTACGAGCTGAACAAGGACGACATCCGGCTGCCGCTGGTCCGCCGCCGGGCCGCCGAGGCGGGCGCCACCATCGCGTACGTCAACATGACCGGCGGCCAGGACGAGCTGGTCTTCGAGGGCGACTCGATGATCGTGAGCGCCGACGGTGAGCTGCTCACCCGGGCCCCGCAGTTCGTCGAGCACCTGCTCGTGCACGACGTCGACCTGCCGGCCGCCACCACCTCGCCGACCACGGAGACCATCGCCGACGGGATGCGGGTCGCGCACTGCACGCTGGACGGTGTTCCGCCCACGCCGTCCGGTCCGGCCGCCACCGGTGGGTTGATCGAGCCGGTGGCCGACGAGGCCGAGGTGTGGCAGGCGCTCGTGTTGGGCCTGCGTGACTACGTGAACAAGAACCGGTTCCCGTCGGTGGTGCTCGGGCTCTCCGGTGGCATCGACTCGGCGGTGGTGGCCGCGCTCGCCGTCGACGCCCTGGGGCCGGACCGGGTGGTCGGTGTGTCGCTGCCCAGCCAGCACTCCTCCGAGCACTCCCGGTCCGACGCCGCCGACCTGGCCAAGCGCACCGGCCTGGACTACCGCGTCGAGCCGATCCAGCCGATGGTGGACGGCTTCCTGGCCAACCTGTCGCTGTCCGGGGTGGCCGTGGAGAACCTCCAGGCCCGGGTCCGGGGCGTGATCCTGATGGCCCTGTCGAACCAGGAGGGCCACCTGGTGCTGACCACCGGCAACAAGAGTGAGCTGGCGGTCGGCTACTCCACGCTGTACGGCGACTCGGTGGGCGGCTTCAACCCGGTCAAGGACGTCTGGAAGACGCTGATCTGGCGGCTCGCGAAGTGGCGCAACAGGGACGCGGACCGGCGCGGTGAGACCGCCCCGATTCCGGAGAACTCGATCGGCAAGCCGCCGAGCGCCGAGCTGAGCCCGGGCCAGCTCGACAGCGACAGCCTGCCCGACTACGACGTGCTGGACCCGATCCTGATCGGGTACGTCGACGGTGACCTCGGCCGCGACGGGCTCGTCGAGTCGGGCCACGACCCGGCGGTGGTCGACAAGGTGCTGCGGCTGGTGGATACCGCCGAGTACAAGCGACGGCAGTCGGCGCCGGGCACGAAGATCTCCATGAAGGCGTTCGGCCGGGACCGTCGTCTGCCGATCACCAACCGGTGGCGCGAGCACGGCTGAGGCGTACTCCCGGGGGTGCCGGGTCGGTGCGGCCGGCCCGGCGCCGCCTCGCGGGGGCCGCGTGGCGCGGACCTCGCGCGGTGCAGTGATATCTCGCACTGAGCTCTGCCGTCACCCCGTCTCGCGGTGCGACGATCGCGACGGAACCCGGGGACCGCGCAGGCGGCCTCGAGGAAGGGAGACGAAGATGGTGGAGTCCACTCCGAACGAGGTGACCGCGCTGTACGGCGGACCGGTCACCCGTCGGGTCCGCACCCGTGACCTGATCGCCGCCAAGGAGCGCGGCGAACGGTGGCCGATGCTGACGTCGTACGACCAGTACACCGCGGGGATCTTCGACCAGGCCGGCGTGCCGGTGCTGTTGGTCGGCGACTCGGCCGCGAACAACGTGTTCGGTTACGAGACGACCCTGCCGGTCACCGCCGACGATCTGCTTCCGCTGGTACGGGCCGTGGTGCGCTCGACCCGGCAGGCACTCGTGGTCGGTGACCTGCCGTTCGGCTCGTACGAGGAGGGGCCGACCCAGGCGCTGCGTACCGCCGTCCGGTTCATGAAGGAGGGTGGCTGCCACGCGGTGAAGTTGGAGGGTGGCCGTCGCTGCGCCGCGCAGATCGCGGCGATCGTCGGCGCCGGCATCCCGGTGATGGCGCACATCGGCTTCACTCCGCAGAGCGAGCACACCCTGGGCGGCTACCGCGTGCAGGGTCGGGGCGACACGGCGGACGAGGTGCTCGCCGACGCGCGGGCGGTGGCCGAGGCGGGCGCGTTCGCGGTGGTGCTGGAAATGGTGCCCGGTGAGGTGGCCAAGCGGATCACCCACGAACTGCCCATCCCGACGGTCGGCATCGGCGCGGGCCCGGACACCGACGCGCAGGTGCTGGTCTGGCAGGACATGGCCGGGCTGCGCACCGGCAAGGCGCCACGCTTCGTGAAGCGGTACGCGGACCTGGCCGGCGCCCTCACCGATGCCACCCGCCGTTTCGCCGACGAGGTCCGTGGCGGCGAGTTCCCGACCGCCGAACACACCTTCTAGCCCGGAAAACGACGTGATCCACTCGGGTTTGCGGGTGTCGGGGTGTCCGTGAGGTCAGGACCCCGCGTTTTCACGAAATCGGAGTGGATCACGCCGCCGGAGCTGGCTCAGAGGTCGGTGACGCGGATGCCGGCGTGCGCCTTGTAACGCTTGTTGATCGCGATGAGGTTGGCGGTGAACGCCTCGATCTGGTGGGCGTTGCGCAACCGGCCCGCGTAGATGCCGCGCATCCCGGGGATCCGCGCGGCGAGCGCCCCGACGATGTCGACCAGTTCACGGTCCTCGGTGCAGATCAGCACGTCGAGGTCGATCCGGTCGACCTCGGGGTCGGCCAGCAGCGGGGCGCTGACGTGGTTGAACGCCGCGCACACGCGGGAGTCGGGCAGCAACGCGGCAGCCTGCTGGACGGCACTGCCCTCGTCGACGGTGAGCGCGTAGGGGCCCTGCTTGTCGAAGCCCAGCGGGTTGACACAGTCGACGACGATCGTTCCGGCGAGCGGCTCGGCGAGTGCGGCGACGGTCGCGGCGTGCCCGTCCCACGGCACCGCGATGATCACCACGTCGCTGCGGCGGGCCACCTCGTCGTTGGCCGCGCCGGTGATGCGGGCGTCGGCCGGCATCCGGGGCAGCGCGGCGATCTCGGCGGCGGACTCGGCGGCCCGCTGCGCCGATCGGGAGCCGATCAGCACCGTCTGCCCCGCCCGGGCGAACCGGTAGGCGAGGCCACGGCCCTGATCTCCGGTGCCACCGATGATGCCGACCGTCAGCCCGGACACGTCGGGCAGCGTGCTCGCGTCGTATGCCATGGGCTCATCCTCGCAAACCGCCCGGTCGGTCAGCAGCGTCAGACGCTGTGACAATCCCCGCTGCCCGGGACGCCACCCCGGGCGCCCTCGCTCAGGCCAGCTCGAACAGCACCGTACGGGCCGCCGGGTCGGCGGTGACCAGGCGGACCCGGACCCGCTCGCCGAGCGGCAGCGCGCCGAGGCAGCGGGCCCGGACCGGTGGGGCGTCCAGGGCCACCGTTCCGCCGGGCGGGCGGGGCCGGGACTTACCGTTGGGCGGGGCGTCGACGTCGAGTACGGCCGCGTCGAAGGTCTCCCCCACCCGGTCCGCCAGCAGCACCGCCTCGGCCAGCTCGACGGCCCCCCGGGCGGCTGCCGAGGCCGTCCGGTCGGTGCTGGCCATCACCTCGGGCAGCCGGGGCAGCGCGGCGCGCGCCCAGTCGGGCACGTCCCGGCCCGCGTGCAGGGCCAGGCAGACCTCGGTGGCGTACCTGTCGGCCAGGCGTCGCAACGGCGCCGTGACGTGGGCGTACGCGGCGGCCACGCCCCCGTGCTCCGGGTGCTCCGGCCGCGAGCCGTCGAAGGCGGTGTACGCCGCGCCGCGCATCAACTCGGCTGCCTGGTCGATGAAGGCGGCCGAGCGTGGTTGTGCGGCGTCCAGGCGGGCGATCACCTCGCCGGGGCCTGCGTCGTCCGGCCACTGCACGCCCAGCGGGGCGGCGGCCGCCCGCAGCCGCTGCACCGCCTCCGGTTTCGGGGCGGGCATCGTCCGCAGCAGGCCGATCCCACCGGCCAGCATGATGTCGGCGGCGGCCATGCCGGTCAGCAGGGAGATCTGCGCGTTGTGCTCCTCCATCGGCACCGGCCCCCGCAGCACCAGCCGCCAGCCGTCGCCGTCGGGCTCCACGTCCTGCTCGGGCAGCGGCAGGTTGATCGCGCCGCGACGCAGCCCCCGGGCGGTCAGCCGGTCGCCGATCTCGGGGAGCAGCGCGATCGGCTCGGGCAGTCGTCCGGCGTCGGCCGCTGCCTGCACCCCGGTGTAGTCGAGTTTGGCGCGGCTGCGCACCAGGGCGCGTTCCAGCTCGACGGCCACCGTGGCGCCGTCGGCGTCCAGGTCGATGGTCCACACCACGGCCGCCCGGTCATCGTCGGGCAGCAGGCTGGCCGCGCCCTCGCTGAGCGTCAGCGGGTGCAGCGGCACGTGACCGTCGGGCAGGTAGACCGTCTGCCCGCGCCGCCACGTCTCATCCTCGAGCGCGCCACCCGGGTCGACGTGCGCGGCGACGTCGGCGATCGCGTACCGCACCCGGTAGCCGCCGCCCGCACGGCGGGTGAGGTGCATCGCCTGGTCCAGGTCCCGCGAGCTGGCCGGGTCGACGGTGACGAACGGTATGTCGGTGCGGTCGACGGACGGCCGCGGCGGCGCGGCGGCGGCCGCGTCGGCCTCCCGTTGGGCGGCCGCCGGAAAGCCCTCGGGCAGGCCGAGTTCGCGGCGCAGCGCGCCGAAGTCGATGCGGGGCGCGAGTACGCGTCGGATGACCACGGGTCAATCCTGACAGCGTCGACGGTGATCCGCTTCCGGTGACCGGCCGACATCTTCGTCGAACCGCCGCCGGCGAGGCGCTTCCCGACGACAGCAGCAGCGCACCGCACCGCCACGACCGTCGGAGGAGCCGAGGCGGCCCGCGCTCAGCCGGTGGCCTTCCGGGCGGTGCTGCGCGTACTCCGGGGGGCTGTGGCTCGGGCGGCGACCGAGCGGGCCGGCGACTTGCGGGCGGTCACCTTGCGGGCCGGCGCCTTGGCCGCGGTGGTCTTCTTCGCCGGGGCCTTCTTCGCCGCCGCCTTGCGGGCGGTGGTCGACGACGTGCCTGTCGCCTTCGCGGCCGGGGCCTTCTTCGCCGCGGCCTTGCGGACGCCGCCGCTGGGGCGCGTGGACGCGGTCTTCTTCGCCGTCGTCTTCTTGGCCGGGGCCTTCTTCGCCGGGGCCTTCTTGGCGGCGGTCTTCTTCACGGTTGACGCCTTGGTCGCGGCCTTGCGAGCGGGCGCCTTCGCCGCGGCGGTGGTCCGCTTCGCCGCCGACGCCGTCGTCTTCTTCGCGGCGCCCGTCGTCTTCTTCGCGGCGCTCGTGGTCTTCTTCGCCGTACCCGTCGTCTTCTTCGCGGCGCTGGTCGTCTTCTTCGCCGTACCCGTTGTCCTGGCCGTGGCGGTGGTGCTCTTCCGCGCCGTGGACGCCGAGGCCCGCTTCGCGGCGGTCGTCGTCTTGCGGGCGGCGGTCGAGGTCTTCGCCGGAGCCTTCTTGGCCGCCACGCCCGTCGTCGTCGCGGCCTTCTTCGCCGGGGCCTTCCGCGCCGCCGTGGTGGTCTTCGAGGCCGGGGCCTTCTTCGCCGCCGTGGTGGTCTTCTTCGCCGGGGCGCGCCCCGCGCCGCCGGCGGCCTTCCGGGCCGGAGCCTTCGCGGCCGCCGCACCCGCGGTGGACTTGCGCACGGGGGTGGTCCGGCTCGCCGCCGTGTTTCGCTCCGCCGCGGCGGTCTTCTTCGCGGTGGTGCGCCGGACGGTCGGGCGGGTGGTGGCCTGCTGTGCTTCGGCCATCGTGGTTCCCTCCTTGGGGACGTGCTCTCGCGTGCGTCCTCGCGGAGCACGAAATACCTCGGCGCGGGACGTCCCGCGCCGTCTACTTGTCCTCCCCGGCCCAACGAGCGTCCTCGGCATCCCACGCCTCGTTGCGCTCCTGCACTCGTTGCAGGGCGTTCTCCGCGTCGGCCGCCGAGTTGTACGGGCCGAGAACGTGCTTCGCCGGACACACGTTGGCGTCCGTCTCGACCCGGTGATGCCGGGTGCACCAGTAGAACTGCCCACCACGTTCGCTGTCGCTCATGGGAATCACTGTGCACCGCGAACCGGCAGGCCGCCACCGGATCGCACAAGTCGCCGACCCTCTCCACAGTAGATATGCATCGGCCCGCCCGGGCCGAAACGGCGAAACGCGTGGGACTGGAACTCCAGAAGATGCGCAGGTGAGCCCCACTGTGGGGAGCATCTATGATCACCCGATGGCGATACCGGACTACATCGCGGGGATGCGCAGGCACGTCGGTCACGACCTGTTGTTGCTGCCGAGCGTCAGCGCCGTGATCCGCAACGACGCCGGTGAGCTGCTGCTCGGCCAGCGCGCCGACGACGGGCGCTGGTCGGTGATCAGCGGTTTCGTCGAGCCGGGCGAGCAGCCGGCCACCGCGCTGGTCCGCGAGGTCCGCGAGGAGACCGGTCTGGACGTCACGCCGGTGCGGTTGTCCAGCGCCGTCTCGCATCCGCACACGTACCCCAACGGGGACCACTGCGAATACCTGAACCTGGGCTTCCTGTGCCGGCTGGTGGCCGGCACCGCCCGGGTCAACGACGACGAGTCGCTGGCCGTGCGGTGGTTTGCGCTGGATCGGCTGCCCGAGCTGGACAAGCACGCCCTGCTGGTCATCGCCTACGCGCTGCGGGAGAACCAGGTGACCGGTTACCTGGAGCCGGGTACGACGTGGGACGACGTACCCGACTGAGGTTCACACCGGGGTCGGCGCGAGGGCGACCGACGCGGGCGCGGACCGGGCCGCCCGGATGGTGTAGGCGAGCGCGTACGGCGTGCAGGCCAGGTAGAGCATGGGTTCCACAAGCACCTGGTCGGTGACGAGGAAGATCTCCCACGGGGTGGGCCGGGGCAGGCCGAAGTTCCAGTCGGTCCAGCAGACGAGAAGCCACAACGGCGCGGAGATCCGGTCGACGGTGTCGGCCGGCATTCCGTCGGCGGTGACGACGCCGGTGCCACCGGGAATGGTGTCGACCACGAGGAGGATCACCGCGAGATCCGCGGCGACGAGGGCACCGAGGACGCCCACCCACCAGGCCGCGCGGAGGCGGTCCCGGGCGGCGAGACTCGCCGCCGCCCAGAGGGCGAGCGTCAGCCCGGCCAACCAGAGCAGCAGCCCGGGTACGGAGCGGGTCAGGCTGTCGGCGTTGGTGAGGTACAGGACCAGGGTGACGGCCACGCCGACCGGGAGCACCACGCCGAGCGCGATGCGCAACGGGCCGTCGAGGGCGTTGTGCCGTGCCCACCGCGCCGCGAACACCGCCAGCAGCACCGCGAAGCCGACCGTCAGCGTCGACCAGAGCGGCAGTTGCGCCCGCGTCGACCAGCTCACCCGCATCGTCAGCCAGGTGTAGATCAGATTCATCGCCACCGCGCTGCCGGCCACGATCGCGACGCAGGCGATCGGGGACAGCAGCAGAGCCGCCGCGGTACGGCGGGCCCGACCGCGCAGCAGGCGGCGGTCGACGAGCGGGGCGCCGGCGCGGCTGACCGCCAGGCTCGCCGCGAAGCCCAGCATCCTCGTCCAGCGGCCGCCTTCGGCGAGCACGTGCACCTCGGCGGCCCACTCGCGGCGCAGCTCCTCGCGGACGTCGGCGGGCCACCGACGCGCGGCCATTCCCAGCAACATCTCGGCGACCCGACGGGTCACCATGCCGGCACGCCCGTCGGTGCGACGACGGGTGCGGCGGGCGCGGACCGGGCCGCCCGGATGGTGTACGCGAGCGCGTACGGCATGCAGGCCAGGTAGAGCATGGGCTCCACAAGCACCCGATTGGTGATCAGGAAGATCTCCCACTCGATCGGCCGGGGCAGGCCGAAGTTCCAGTCCGTCCAGCAGGCGAAGAGCCACAGCGGCGCGGAGATCGGGTCGACGCGGTCCCGTGCGTCGATCGTCGGCCCAGCTCCGATTCCGCCGGGGAACGTGTCGACGACGACGAGGATCACCGCGAGGTCCGCGGCGACGAGCGCGCCGAGGACGCCCACCCACCAGGCGGCGCGGAGGCGACCCCGGGCGGCGAGACTCGCCGCGGCCCAGAGCGCGAGGGTCAGGCCGGCCAACCAGAGCAGCAGACCGGATACGGCGGCCGGGCCCTCGGGGCCGATGACGGTCATCAGCAGGATGACTGTCGCACCGACGGGGAGCACCACGCCGAGCGCGATACGCAGCGGGCCGTCGAGTGCGGTGTGCCGGGCCCATCGCGCGGCGAACACCGCCAGCAGGACGCCCAGCCCGACGGTGAACGCCGCCCAGAGCGGTTTCTGCGCCCGCTCCGGCCAGCTCACCCACACCCAGATCTGGGCCCGGTACATGACGGCAGCGCCGCCGAGCACGATCCCGACGCAGGCGATCGGAGCCAGCAGCAGCGCGGCGGCGGTGCGGCCGGCCCGACCACGCAGCAGGGTGCGGTCGACGAGTGGGGCGCCGGCGCGGCTGACGGCGAGGCTCGCCGCGAAGCCCACCATCGTCGTCCAGCGGCCGCTCTCGGCGAGCACGTGCACCTCGGCGGCCCACTCGCGGCGCAGGTCGTCGCGAACCTCGGCCGGCCAGCGGCGTACGGCCATCTCCAACAGCAGTTCGGCGGCCCGGCGGGTCACCACGCCGGTGCCCCGGTGGGCTCGGTGCCGCCCCAGGAGTGGCGACCGTCGGGGATCGCGGCGCGCAGGTCGGCGAGCGCCTGGCGGGCCTGCGCCACGCCCTCGGCGGTGAGGCGGTAGTAACGGCGGGCGGGCCGGCCGGCCGCTACCGGGTCGATCGCCTCCCAGTCGGCGGCCAGCCAGCCGGCCCCCTGCAACCGGTGCAGCACCGGATAGAGGGTGCCGCTCGGCAGGCCTGTCAATCGCATCAGGTCCAGCCCGTAGCGCTGCTCGTCGGGCTCGGCGAGCAGCGCCGCGAGCACCTTCGCGACCGGAATCGTGATCCGCATCCGACCACTGTATCGGAACTCTACATAGGGGTGGTTACCCGTTCGACGGGAATCCACAGCTCGGCGTCCGCCTGGGCGCCGTCCGCGGACACCCGCACCCGGGAGATCTCCGGTCCCGGCCGGCTGCGGTACGGGTTGGACGGAAACCACTGGGTGAACACGTCCCGCCACAGGTGTTGCACGGCCTGCGGAAACGCACCGGAGGTGGTGAACACCGCCCAGCTCCCGGCCGACACCGGCAGCGCGTCCAGGTCCTCCGGCGGCACGGCGCCGGTCACCACCCCGTGCCAGTAGTCCAGCTCGGCGCCCTCCTCCCGGCCGTCGGCGAGGTTGTCGCTGACGTTGACGATCCCGGCCGGCTCCTGATCGGAGAGCGCCTCGATCCGCCCGGTCGTCTCCGTGTCGATGCTCCGGATGAACGCGACGATCACCGGGTTCATCCCCTCGTGCACAAGCGGGACCCGGGCCTTGCGTCCCACCAGCGCGAACGCGTCCTTGTCGACGATTCGGTACTCCATGTCGCCGCTCCCCTCCACGGTGAGTCGGAAGGACATCCGGGGCTGGGCGCGCAACGCTGCCCGCGTACGCCGGGCCTCTCCGGGCCCCACGCCGTGCACGGCGTGGAACGCACGGGCGAACGCCTCGGCCGATCCGTAGCCGTGGCGCACCGCGACGTCGAGCAACGTCCGCTCCCCCGCCAGCACGTCCGCACCGGCGACGGTGAGCCGACGCCGACGGATGTACTCCGACAGCGGCATTCCGGCAAGCGCGGAGAACAGCCGCCGGAAGTGGTACTCCGACGTCAGCGCGATCCGTGCCAGCTCGGCCACCTCGATCTTCTGGTCGAGGTGCCGCTCGATGTACGCCATGGCCTCGTTGAGCCGTTCCAGCACCCGGGCCTCCTTCCCTGTCGAGCACCGACGCTAGGCGGCCGGGTCGGTGGCCCACCCGACATCCGCTGCCCGCATCGGTCGGGTGCGCGAGTACCGATCGTCGTGTCGTAGCCTGGCGGACTTTGGTTCCGAAGGAGGTTGCCGTGGCCGAGTATCCGCAGGACGTCGTGAAGCGTTTCCACGGCACCCCCGAACAGGTCGACGCCGGTCTGGTGGGCGAGCCGCCACGGACGTGGGAGTCCGTCGTCATCGAGGAGTACGACCCGGCCTGGGCGCGGCGGTTCGTCGCCGTTCGCTCGTCACTCACCGAGGCGCTGGGTGGTCTGGTCATCGGGGTGGAACATGTCGGGTCCACGGCGGTGCCGGGGCTCGCGGCCAAGCCCGTCGTCGACGTCGACCTGGTCATCGAGGACGCCGCCGAGGAGTCCGGCTACCTCCCCACCCTGGAACGGCTCGGCTACCGGCTCGTCCTGCGGGAGCCCTGGTGGCACGGGCACCGGATGCTGCTCAGCGCCGCCGAGGACGTCAACCTGCACGTCTGGCCGCAGGACGCGCCGGAACCCGTCCGCCATCGGCTCTTCCGCGACTGGCTGCGCTCACACCCGCACGACCGGGAGCTGTACGCCGCGACGAAGCGGCGCCTCGCGCGGGACACCGCGCACCGGCCACGCGACTACAGCCTGGCGAAGAACGACGTCATCGACGAGATCTACGCGCACATCTTCGCCGCGTGAGGCCCGCCGACGACTGCCAGCCGGCGCTCACCCATCCACCAACCGGCGGTCACGCACAGATCTTGGACACTTTCCGTTAGCGCGTAACTGTTAGCGCGTAACGGAAAGTGTCCAAGATCTGGTGGTGGGGCCGCGGAAACTATCCAAGATCTGGCGCGCGGAGGCGCGCTGCTCGGGTGGCTCGGGCGGCTCGGGTGGCTCGGGTGGCTCTCCGGGTCTATCCGAAGGTGAAGGCGTACGCCGTCGCGCCGGGCTCGCCGAACGTGATCTCCAGGGTCCGCTCGCCGACCACGCCGTCCTGGCGGACGAGCTGGTGGAGGCGGCCGTCCGCCAGCACACCGTTGCCGTCGGCGTCGACGTCGACGCCGTGGGACGGGCCGGGAGGCTCGCCGTCGAGCAGCACCCGGAACGGGATCGACTGTCCCGCCCCGGGGGCCAGCACGAGATGCGCGTCGCGGGCGTGGAACCGGAAGGCGATGCCACCGCCGGCACGGTCCAGCACGACGTTCTCCGACCCGATCGTCCACTCCCCCGCCAGCGCCCACTGGTTGAGGCCCAGGCTCGCCGGCAGGTCGTAGGCGCGGCGTTCGTCGAGCGCCGGGCCGTTCGGCGACGCGAAGTGTTCGCCCCTACCGAAACCGAGGTACGTCTCGGGCGTGCGCAGGTTGCCCCAGTCGGCCTCTGCCTCCGGGCCGAACCCCTGGACGGGTACGGGTTTCCGCTCGATGCCGAGCAGTTGCTGAAGCACCCGCTCGGACTGCTCGTAGCGGCCCTCACCGAAGTGTTCGTCCCGGATGACCCCGCCGGTGTCGACGAAGTACAGCGCCGGCCAGTACTGGTTGGCGAAGGCACGCCAGATCGCGTGGTCGTTGTCGACAGCCACCGGGTAGTCGATCGACCGGGCCGCCACCGCCCGCCGCACCCGGTCGACGTCGTGCTCGAACGAGAACTCCGGGGTGTGCACCCCGATCACGACCAGCCCGTCCTCGCGGTAGGCCTGCGACCAGGCCCGCACGTACGGCTCCTGGCGCAGCCAGTTGATGCAGGTGAGCGTCCAGAAGTTGACCAGGACGACGCGACCACCCAGGTCGGCGGGGCCGAGTGGCTCGGAGTTGAGCCACTCGGCCGCCCCGTTCAGCGGGGGCAGGTGCACGGCCATCTAGCGCAGCGACCGGAAGGCGGTGCGAAGCTCCTCGGAGAAGATCTTCGGCTGTTCCCAGGCCGCGAAGTGCCCGCCTCTGTCGAGCTTGTTGAAGTAGATGAGGTTGGGGTACGCCTGCTCGGCCCAACTCTGCGGCGCCTCGTACAGCTCGTCGGGAAAGACGCTCACCGCGACCGGGACGTTCACGCCCTTGGCGGCGAAGAACGACAGCTTGTTCTCCGCGTACAGCCGGGACGCGGAGACCGCGGTGTTCGTCAGCCAGTAGAGCGAGATGTTGTCCAGGATGTCGTCGCGGGTGAGGCCCGCCGTGGCCCCGTCGAAGACCTGCGCGATCAGGGCCAGACTCTTCGCGTCGTGGTCGAGCAGGAAGGACGCGAGACCGACCGGGGAATCCGCCAGCCCGGTCAACGTCTGCGGACGCGTCGCCATCATCAGGGCGTACGCGACGTGCTTCCAGACGTAGTTGACTTCCTCGGCGGCGCGCATCTCGTCGTCGGACAGACCGGACGGCAGCGAGCCCATGGCGTTGTTCGCGCCCGTGGTGTCGCCCTGGAACAACAGGTCGATGTCGGGTGGCACCGCGCCGGGCATGTTCGTGTGGATGCCGAGCAACTCCGGCGGCGCCTGCTTTCCCATCTGGTCCACGATGACCGCGCCCCAGTCGCCGCCCTGGGCGACGAACCGGGAGTAGCCGAGACGCTTCATCAGCTCGGTCCAGGCGGTCGCGATCTTCTCCGGGTTCCAGCCCGACGCGGTCGGCTTGCCGGAGAAGCCGTGCCCGGGCAACGACGGGATCACCAGGTGGAAGGCGTCCGACGCGCTGCCGCCGTGCGCGGTGGGGTCGGTCAGCGGTTCGATGATCTTCATCTGTTCGATCACCGACCCGGGCCACCCGTGGGTGACGATCAGCGGCAGCGCGTCCTCGTGCTTCGAACGCACGTGGATGAAGTGGATGTCGACGCCGTCGATGGTGGTCATGAACTGCGGTACGGCGTTCATGCGCGCCTCGACCTTGCGCCAGTCGTACTCCTTCTCCCAATAGCGGGCGACGGCCTGGATGGTCGCGAGTGGCACGCCCTGCGACTGGTCGTCCACCGTTTCCTTGTCCGGCCAGCGGGTGGCCGCGACGCGCCGTTTCAGGTCGTCCAGGTCCGCCTGGGGAATGTCGACCGAGAACGGCCGAATCTCCGTGGTGCCGGGGCGAGCTTTGGTCTTGACAGCCATGCGTGTTCCTCTCCGTCTAGGTTTGCGCCTCGTGAGGGGAATCATGGGGTGAAGGCTCTGCCCGGACGTGTGTGCCAATTCGAGATGGGCACGCCGCCGCCATATCTCGGAGCCTAGAACGCCGCGCCCCGGGCTCGTGGCGATACGAGCAGTCCCTCAGCGGTCCCGCCCGGGGGCGGCTACCGCGTGCTCGGCGGCTCGGCTGACCTGCTCCCAGCCCGCCCAGGTGTCCATCCGTCGGCGGGAGACGTCGAACGCCAGGTCGTACGCCATGCTTCCGAGCAGGAGCCGCAGCGGCGGGTCGTCGCTGTCGACCAGGCGCAGCAACGCCTCGGCGGCCAGCCGGGGTTCGCTGTCGACCGATCCCTGCGCCCACTGCCGTTCCAGTTCGGTGCGCAGCGGCGCGTAGACCTCCATCGGATTGGTGGCGCTCAAACTGGTGTAGAGGTCGGTCCAGTAACCGCCCGGCTGCACGATGCTGAGTGTGATGTCGAAGGCCGCCGCCTCCATTGCCAACGCCTCGCTCATGCCCTCCAGGGCGAATTTGCTCGCGCTGTACATACCGGTGCTCGGAAAACCGCCGAGCGCGGCGATGCTGGACACCTGCACGATGTGGCCGGACCGTTGGGCGCGCAACTGCGGCAGCACCGCCTGACCGACCCACAACGCGCCGAAGAGATTGACCTCGAACTGGGCTCGCGCCTGCGCCTCGGTGAACTCCTCGACCATTCCCATGGACAGGGTGCCGGCGTTGTTGACGACGATGTCGAGTCGTCCGAAGTGCTCGACGGCGGCGGCCACGGCGGCGAAGACCGCCGCCCGGTCGGTCACGTCGAGGGTCAGGGCCAGCAGCCGGTCGCCGTGCCGCTCGTCGAAGTCGTCGCGGGTGATGGTCCGGGAGGCGGCGACCACCCGGTCCCCGCGATCGAGCGCCGCGTCGGCGAAGGCGCGGCCCAGGCCGCGGCTGGCGCCGGTGATGAACCAGGTACGCATGTCGGTCTCCACTCCTCAGACGAGACGAGACGGTCCGTCTCGTTATGAAGGAGAGACTAGGCCGCGCCACCCCAGCCGTCAAGACGAGACGGTTCGTCTCGCCACTGCTATCGTGGTGCCCCATGACGCCCAACACGGCCCGCCGGAGAGAGACCTCCCGACGCGCCATCCTCACCGCGGCCTTCGACCTGCTCCAGGAGATCGGGTACGCGAAGGTCAGCATCGAGGGCATCGCCGCGCGCGCCGGCGTCGGCAAACAGACCATCTACCGCTGGTGGCCGTCCAAGGGCGCGGTCATCTTCGATGCCTTCCTCATGCTCAGCGAGGCCACCGAGGGTGGGCCGCCGACGTTGCCGGACAGCGGCGACCTGACCGCCGACCTGACAGTTGTGCTCCGCGCCACGGTCGAGGAGATGAACGACCCCCGGTACGAGCAACCGATGCGCGCTCTGGCCACCGAGATCGCGCTCGACCCCGAGCTGGCGGCGGCCTACGCCGAACGCCTGGACGGGCCGTTGAAGGAGGCCAAACGGCAGCGCCTGCGCAGCGCCCAACGGGCCGGACAACTGGCCGAGGACATCGACCTGGACGTGGCGGTGGACCTGATCTGGGGACCGTTGTTCAGCCGATGGTCCCAGCGCAGCGGACCGCTCACCGCCGAGTACGCCGACCTCGTCGTCACCACCGCCCTCAACGGACTACGCCCCCGCCGGCCCGCTTGATCCACTCGACTTCCTTGAATCCGGCCCATCCCCGGCCACTGGACACCCCGCTTTCCGTGCAGCCGAGGGGAGCGCACCCGCGCCGCTGGCGTGGCCCGTCCGGGTTCAGTCGGCGCGCCGCCTGGAGTCGAGCCATTCAGCTTCGTTCCACATGACCGGAGTTGCGCCGACCGGCTCGAATCGAATGCGCGGATCATTGCTGTGCACCAGGCAGATCAGGCGGCGACCGAGGAGGGCCGCGCGGCGAGACTGGTCAGCCACGATGTCGAGCACGCTCTGAGCCGCACGGGGGCAGCGGGCGGCGAAGCTGTCGTAACCCTGGAATACCAGCGCCAGGCCGGTGGTATCCGACGCCCAGCCGTAGCCCTGACTGACGACGTCTCGCATGCAGTCGTTCAGGGCGTCAAGGTTATGCCCGTAATAGTGGGGAAAGTCCAGCGCAGCGGCGATATCGCGGTGGAGATCGCGCTCGGTCGTCCAGTGTGCGGCGTCGATGCGGGTGACCTGGTAGCCGTGGGCGCTCAACCAGGCGGTGGTTCGATCCAGGATCGCCGTACGCCAGAACAGGGTCACCGAGGTATTGGTCAGCAGTCGGAGGTCGAGATCGTGCCCGAGCTCATCCGCGGGGTCAAAGGCCGCCATGACTCACGAGGCTAACGCCACGTTCGGGGCCACACCGACCGCGACCTCACCGCCGGGTACGCCGACCTCGTCGTCGCCATCGCCCTGAACCGGTTGTGCCCCCGCCGGTCCGGCGACCAGCCCGACGGCCCGGGCCGAGGAGCGCCTTCTCGTGCGGCCGCGCGTATGAGAAGGTCGCTTGGTGTTACGGGGACGACTCCTGACCGAGAGCCTGCGTGTCGGTGCCGACCTGCGCATCCCGTCGCTTCACGTCGTGCGGGTGGGCCGACACGACGTGTCGAGTTCCACGTCGGCAGGCCAGCCGCGGGTCTGGACCTTCCTGGATTTCGAGGCGCCCGACGACGCGGCCGATGAGCTGGCGACGGCGCTGGCCGAGATCCTGGTCGGCGACCAGGGCTGGTACGCGGACTTCGAGGTCGGCGACGATCACGTTGTCGTCTTCCCCGGCCGCGTTTTCCGCTACACAAAGGGCGACCGCGCGGGACGCGACGCCGCCGTGGCGCACGGCCGGAGCGTCGGCGTACCGGAGCACCAACTCGACTGGGGCGAGTGACCGCGGCCGACACGGTCGGTGACGGCAGCGGGGAAGCCAGGCGGGCGTTGTTGCACCGTCGCGAGGTGGTGCGGCAACATCAGGCGCCGTGACGGCACCAGGCACGGACCTCGCGAACGACACCCCGGACGGCACCAACGGAACGCCCCGGCGGAATCGGCGGGTCCGACACCTGTTGGCCGGCGCCGGAGTCACCGCCCTGGCCGCCGTACTCGGCATCACCCTCGCCGTCCGCGGCGGCGCCACCCCGGCCTGCGCCGCGCCACCGACGGGAAACACCGTCCACAAGGCGAAGGCCAGCTTCTACGACGCCGGCCGCTCGGGCGGCAACTGCTCCTTCCCGGGCCCACCCGCAAACCGGCTCTACGTGGCCGTCGGCTCGTCGACGTACTCCGGGTCCGCAGCCTGCGGCAGCTACCTGGACGTGACCGGCCCGAAGGGGACTGTCCGGGTCATGGTCATGGACCAGTGCGGCGGGTGCGGGACCGGCAAGATCGACCTCTCCGACGAGGCGTTCGCCAAGATCGCCGACCGGGCGCAGGGCATCGCGCAGGTGACGTACCGGGCGGCGGTGAACCCTCCGCTCGACGGCGGCCTCACCTTCCGGTTGAAGGGCGGCGCCTCGCGGTACTGGTTCGCGGTGCAGGTCGGCAACCACGGCAACCCGCTCCGCTCGGTCGAGGCGAAGGGACCCGGCGGCGGCTTCCGCAAGGCGGCCCGCCAGAGCGACAACTACTGGACCGTCGAGGGCGGCTTCGGCGCCGGGCCGTACAGCATCAGGGTCACCGACGTGTACGGGCGCCAGGCGACCGCCACCGCCATCCGGATGGTCACGAAGCAGGTCCAACGCAGCACGGCCGTCCTCACCGCCCCCACGTCCAAGCCCAGCAGTTCACCCTCGGCGCCGCCGTCCATCGTGCCCTCGCCGACCCCCGCCGAATCGGTCGCGCCAACGGCAACAGTCGAAGCGCTCGCCGGTGCCGCCCCGATCGACGCCCCCCGCTGCTGACCGCCCGCCCGCACCTGCCCGGGTCACGGCATCGGGCGAGCTGGGGTCCGAGAACTGGCACGTTCCCCGCCACGCTGTTTCGCCAGGGCAAGGGCCAGGGCCGTGTCCACGACGGTGAGCGACGCCATGGCAATCGCTCCCGAGCGGGCCCGACGATTACCGTCCGGGCGGTTGGCCTCGGCCGCGTAGCAACCGGTCAACACGAGATTCAAGGCGGCCCGCGCCGCCATCCACGGCCAGCGAGGACGCCCGAGCAAAACACCAGAACCGACAACGAGATCAGTCAGACCGACCGCTCCGGCCAACACGGGGCGGTCGCCCAACCCGAGGGCTGCCGCGCTGCGTCGTGGCATGGCCGTCAGCACCACACCGAAGCCAAGGGTCACTACACCGACCGCGTTCGCCAGCTTTTCCGTGCGTCGTCGGACCATGCACAAGATTAAACTCGGTGACCGAGCGGTCGACAGGCCACAACCAGCGAGGTCACGCGGCTAGGCGGTCGCCGACGTTGCCAGGTGCCTCAAGCCGGATCTCCGGCTGGCGTGCGGTTGAGGATGGTCCGCGCCAGCGCGGCGAGCTGGATCCGCAGCTCGTCGTCGGCCCGTCCGCCGAGGTCGTCCTCAAGACGGCTGGCCAGCGCGGTGACGGCCGGAAGCAGGTCGTCCATCTGACTGCCTTCGTATCCCACCACGTAGAGACCGTGTGTCCCCACCTCGGCGGTGATGCTCCGGTCGAGGATCCGCTCGGCGGTATCGGCCGCGATCAGTGCCACCGCGGTTGACAGGTCCGGCTCCGGAAGGCCCAGCTCGGCGATGACCGCCGCCAGACGCCGATCCGCGGCGTGCGCCGGCAGTGTCCGGGCGGACTCCGACGCGAGCGCCACGACGGCCTCGCCGTCGACGCCGGCCACCAGCAGGTCGCAGGCCAGCATGACCGCGTGGTGCGGGTCGACGCCGTCGAGCAGTGCTCGAGCCTGTTCGACCCGGAGCCGGTGCAGCAGTGTGTCGTCCACGAGCCGAGGCTAAGCGATCCCGCATAGCCCGACTCGGACCGTCGTTGATCGGCGTGGGCGCCGTTTCCCGCACCGGAGCTGATCCACCCGATCAGCAGAGAGGCAGCGGGCAGCAGGAGCTTTCGGCGCAGGCGACCAGGTCGTCACAACCGGCCGAGATGGCGTCGCGCAGGGTGTCGCGGATGACGGTCAGATCCGTCAGCCTCTGCTCGACCTCGACGAGCTTCTCCCTGGCACGCGCCTGGAGGCCGGTGTCGGATCGGCCCCGGTGCCGGCCGGCGTCCAGCACCTCCGCGACCTCGTCGAGGGTGAAGCCCAGGCGTTGCGCGGCCTTGATGACCCGCAGCAGGGTGACCGTCTCGGCCGGGTAGAGCCGGTGCCCGCCCGGCGACCGCTGCGGCGAGTCGAGCAGGCCCCGACGCTCGTAGTAGCGCAGCGTCTGCTGGTTGACTCCCGCCGCATCGGCCAGTTGACCGCTGCGCAGGACCGCCCCGGTCACCCCTGATCCCGCAGAGACACGGCCCGCTCGGCGAGGGCGTCGAGCACGCCGACGTGGGCCGCCGGCACCCGGACGTCCAGCCAGAGCGAGTCGGGGTCCGGCCGGGAGAGACCGAACGTGAAGAACGAGCAGCAGGACGACTCACGGGCCATCAGGTCCCGCGCCATCTCCTCGGTCCGCGTACCACCATCGAGCCACAACCGCAGATGCCGCGCCGACAGCCGGTCCAGGCCCCGCACCGCAGCGGTGCAGAACTGATCGAACTCGGCGAGCCGCAGCGGCCGTTCGGCCGTCGGGAGGGTGCAGGCCTCCGGCACCCAGGCGTCGTCCGTCGGGACGTGGGGAGCACTCATACCCTCGACGGTAAGCCTGTACCCAGGTACCAGATGCAAGCCCCAAGCACGCGGCCTCAGGCTCGACCGGACCGGCGAGGCCGTCGGGCCAGGGACAACCACCCGAGGAACCGGGCGTGCATCGCCGGCAGGTTCGGACGCAGACCCAGACCGTGTACGTCGTCGATCGCCTCGTGCATCGACGCGGCCAGGTAGAACGCCAGGGCGATCGAATGACCGTAGAACTCGGCCGCGAGGTCGAGCTGTGCCGGGCCACACGGCCAGGGCGCGGCGCAGTTGCGGCACAGCCACGCCGGGCGCATCGGCAGGTGTGGGCGAGGACGGGGGGTCATCCGACCCGCACCGGACCTCTGCGGACGGGCCGGCGCCTGGTGGGCGTGGTCGGCGCGGCGGGCTGGGCCTGGAACCGTACGCCCCCACGCCGCACGTACAACTCTCGCCGCGCCACCGCGTCGCCGGCGACGTTCAGCTCGTAGGCCTCGATCCACACCCAGCCGTCGTACGTGTGCCGCTCGGGCAACTCACGGATGACACGCACGAAGATCGGGCGCAGGAACTGCACGCTCGCGGCCGTGGTCAGGAGGACCACGTCGCCGGCCTTCATCGTCGCGATCACCACAACCCCCAGGGGTACGCGAAAACGCGGCTCACACCCGAACGTTGGACGTGGGGACTCACCGACTCGGGCGGCCGGGAGCCGCAGGTGGCGCTTGTCGCGGCCGGGTTCGCGCGCTTTGGCATCTCGGGCCTTGGCATCTCGGGCTCGGGTATCTCGGGCTCGGGTATCTCGGGCACGTTGTCGGGCACGGTCTCCCCCTGGTGTCTGTTGGGAAGGGGCCGCTCCCGTGAGTGCTCGCCCGCCGGCAGCGGCCCCGCTACGAACGCGACCACCGGGCCTCGTGATCCCCCGGCCGCGCCGCCTGGTGACACTCTGCTGTGGAGACGACTACGCTCGATAGGTACGCCCGGCGTCCGGGCTGACCTGGCAGAACAGGCCCGAAGCATGAGGAATCTCGGAAAGC
This sequence comes from Micromonospora sp. NPDC049175, assembly GCF_043197345.1. Classification (NCBI taxonomy): domain Bacteria; kingdom Bacillati; phylum Actinomycetota; class Actinomycetes; order Micromonosporales; family Micromonosporaceae; genus Micromonospora; species Micromonospora sp. NPDC049175. The sequence goes on from NZ_JBICSY010000001.1 coordinate 1,329,008, forward strand.
CGATCTCCGATTTGAGGAGCGTTGCATGGCTGATGTGCCAAGTCCCCTAGCGGACTTCATCGTGAGTGAGATCCGCCGCGCTCGTGGAGCGTCCGGGATGACGCAAGAGGCGTTCGGCCGGGCAGCGGGCTTCAGCGCGTCGCATGTCAGCGCCGTGGAGAGCAGCACCCGGGCGCTGACGATCGACTTCATCCGGGGAGCGGACCGCGCCTTCAGCAACGGCGGGCTGTTCGGACGATTGGTGGTGAAACTCGGCGCACCATCGTGGTTCCTGCCGTGGCTGGACGCCGAGCGCGGCGCGCGACAACTTCGCCTCTTCGAGCCACTACTGATTCCGGGGCTACTCCAGACCGAGAACTACGCCCGCGTGGTGATGCGCTTGAACGACCTCATGTCAGCCACCGAGGTAGACCAGCAGGTAAGCGCTCGCATGAGCCGACACAAGATCCTGACCGGCGACACACCGCCGCAGGTGGTAGCCGTGCTGGACGAATCCACGCTTCGTCGCGCCGGCGAGGAGCACGCCGGCATCATGGCGGAGCAGGTCGCGCACCTCATCACCGTCGCCGAGTTACCGCACGTTCACGTGCACGTGATCCCGGCGGGAGCCGGCCTCCACATCGGGCTGTCCGGCCCGTTCGCGCTGGCGCGGGCCAACGACGGAACCTGGGTCGGGCACCTCGAAAATCAGCTCGGCGGGATCGTGGTCGACAGCGAAGATGGGCTACATACTCTTCAGACGAGGTGGGAGAACGTGCGAAACGAAGCGCTCCCGCGCCGACAGTCCAACGAGCTGATGAAGGAAGTGCACAACGATCATGGACCTCACTAACGCCACCTGGCGCAAGTCCCGGCGCAGCGGATCGTCGGGGGGCAACTGCGTCGAAGTCGCCGACAACCTGCCCGGCGTCGTCGGCGTTCGGGACAGCAAGGACCCTGCCGGCCCGACACTGACCTTCGGTGCGGCGTCCTGGCGGGCGTTCGTCGACCAGGTCGCCGAGCGGCGGTAGGGCGCGTCCGACCAGCGCAGACGTTCTCGTCGCAACTCGGTGCAAGACTGCCGGGGTGACCGAACGCCTCGCGCCTGTCCTCCGGACCACTGACGCCAACGCTGCGGCGGCCTGGTACTCCCGCCTTGGTTTCGTGCGGCAGTGGGAGCATCGGTTCGCCCCTGACCTGCCGCTGTACGTGAGCATCGCCCGCGGCGGTGTGGAGATCCATCTGTCGGAGCACACCGGGGACGCGCGGCCGGACACCCTGCTGTATCTGTACGTCGACGACATCGATGCCGCGGCGGCCGCCTGCGGTGTGGGCGCGGTCGGACAGCAGGACTGGGGACGCGAGTTCGAGGTGGTCGACCCGGACGGCAACCGGCTCCGCGTCGGGGCAACCCACCGGTGAGCCCATAGGGCCTTCCCTGCGTTGCCGTAGGGATTGCTGATGTGCGAGGGGATGCGTTCGTCTAGGTCGGGCGCGACGTGCAGGTAGTTGTCCAGCCCATGCCGTTACCGGTTGGCTGTTGTCAGGAGCGACTGCTGGCCTCGGCCATGGCGGCTCGCATGTCGGCTGTGTGTTCGTCGGCGAGGTCGGATCGGCCGTGATATTGCGCCGGTGTGTTGTGGAACAACGCGACACGCCACGTTCCGTTCTGCTGCACCGCGACCAGCGACTGCACTGCGTTCACCGCCGGGTTCACATCTGTCTGGCCCGGCGGGACCATTCCGACCCGTGCTCTCAGCAGCGCGACCGCCGGACCGAGTGGACGCACCTCCTGCACTCTCCACACGTAGGAGGCGGTCGGGTGGTCCGTGAAGATCGGCGCCAGGTGCCCCTCCAACTCCGACGCGCTGACTTGGCTGCCGTCGAAACCGACGAGCGAGGCGTCGTCAGCGAACAATGCGGCGTACCGGCGCGCGTCGCGGTCGTTCCAGGCGGTCAGCAGCTCCTCGTAGAGCCGCTCTATGGCGGCGGTCTCCTCAGCCATGGCTCTCATCCTGCCACGCGGGGTAACGGCGGGCTGGTCAGTGCCATACCCGCTGTGGATAACATCGCTTGTGCCAGATCTTCACGTACTTCGGGTGTTCTGCGGACCCGGCGGTCAGTACGGAAACCAGCTTGGCGTTGTTCTTGACGGTCATGGCGTGGCCGCCGGGCGGGACCGTCACGAGGTGGCCGCGCGGTTGGGCTTCAGCGAAACCGTCTTCGTCGACGACGTCGACACCGGGGTCGTCGACATCCACACACCCAGCGTGCGGCTGCCGTTCGCCGGGCACCCCCTCGTGGGCACGTCCTGGTTGCTGAGTCGGCTTCACGCCAGGCCGGCACTCCTGCACCCGCCGGCGGGTCCGGTGCCAACCTGGCAGGACGGCGAGTTCACCTGGATCAGGGGTCGCGCGCAGTGGGCACCCGACAGGCGCATGCAGCAGTACGCCTCAGCCGAGGAGGTCGACGCGCTACCGGCTCCGCCGCCCGGTGACGGGTGGCTGTACGCGTGGGCGTGGCAGGACCGCACCGCAGGTCGGGTGCGTACCAGGGGATTTCCCCGTCGGGGCGACGGCATCGTCGAAGACGAGGCGACCGGAGCGTCCGCGATCGTGCTCACCGCCGAGCTGCGCCGCGCGCTGGACATCACGCAGGGCAAGGGGTCGCAGATCCTGACCCGGCCAGGCCCGGACGACACCGTCGACGTGGGCGGCCGGGTGGTCCTCGACGAGATCCGCTCGCTCTGAACGAGCTACCGCGGAAGCGCCCACGCCAGGCGCGCGGCCCGGCGAGCCTCAGCCGGTGAACGTGAAGATTCTGCCGCTCGACGGCGCCTGCCGCGGTTGTCCGTGGAACCGATGAACGCCGACAGAGAACAGCACGTCGGACGGCGCGTCGAAGGCCTCCTCGGCGAAGCCGGCGGCGGCGAACCAGCCCCGTACCGCCGGGGTGAGATCCGGATCCCGGCGGGTCCTGGTCCAGATCACTGTGGCGTCGGATGCGCACAGCCGAGGCAACGCGTCGACTGTTGCCCGCACGTCCTGCTCGCTGATGTTGCCCAACACCCCGGCGAGAACGACCAGATCGGCAGGGACGACCATCCGGTACGCGGCGAAGTCGCCCGCATCGGCTTGGGTGACGGTGAACCCGGTGAGCTTGGCGGCGGCGATGCCCGCCCGGGCGGCGGCCACGTTGCGGGGGTCGTACTCGATCAGTTCCGCGCGTACCCGATCAGCATCCGGGCGCGACGCAAGGGCGCCGATGAGGTCCCGCCCCTGTCCCGCGCACACGCTGACGACGCGCAGCGAGGAGTCCGACCGTCGGTCCAGCCACTCGTTGATGTGCTGCTGGACGAGCCGAAGCCTGCGCGACAGCGGCGACGTGTCGTCGTCGTACGGCAGATGCCAGTCGTGCCAGTCGGTAGCCGCGGTCACCCAAGCCATGCTGTCACCCGGTCGGCGGCCACCGGTGCGGCGGCGCGCGGAAGATGACGAGGGGGCGCATTTCCATGCTGGGCAAGGTTCTCTGTCGCGTCCCCCAAACGCGTGGAGGAGCCGGTTGACTGACTGGGTGACGATCGGGACGGATGCCAGTGTGGATGCTGCCGTGACACGGAGGATCGAAGGTTGACTGACGTAGATGGGTTCTCGTTGCGTGGCGGCATCCGCGTGCTTCCCACGGTCGGGGGTGGTGTTCGGGCGGACTCGGGCTGGCCGATGGCGAGGCTGCGGGCAGACTCGCACTCCATCACGCTGCGGGAGATCTGGGCCGGCACTCTGGTGATCACCGCCGACAAGCTGATGGCGATTCGACGATGGCGCAGCGCCGGGTTGGAGTTCGAGGTTGCCGATCATGATGAGCTGTGGATGTTTCGAACACTCAATGTCGATCGACTGATCAACCGCCTTGCGGCACTCGGATGGACCGTCGAACGGTGACTGCCTCTCCTGCCGAGATGGGATCACAACGGGAGTTCTCGGCAGCCCATGCGTTGACGGGGCACCCGGCCACGGCAAAGATCAGCGCATGACCACCGAAGACCCTCCGGCGTCTGCCGCGAGTGAGCCGCAACCGCCTCGCGAGATGCCGCTCCGCACGATGTGGCTCTTCGGCGCGTTCGGGGCGGTGGCCGCCATCGCCGCCGTGGTGATCGCTCCGACGAACCCCGTCGGCTGGATCATGCTTGCCGCGCTCGGCGGGCTCGCCTGGCTGACACGCGTCGAACTGCGACGGCGCGACGCGGCACGACCCTCAGACGACCGGCCGTAGCGGCGGCCCGCCTCGGCGTGCCCGACGCAGCGGTCAAACGGGGCCGACGATCCGGCTCGCCTGAGGTCACGCCGGCGACAGCCCGCAGCGCACTCGACCAGGTCGCCCGCCGAGCGGCCGCAGCCAGCCACCAGCTAGGCGCCGCGAGCCTCGCCGGTGTCAGGCAGATCGAGGTACGCCAGCAGCCGCAAGAGCCCACTCAGGTGGCCGATGTCGTGCCACAGCGATACGACGTCCTCCGGATCTCGCTGAAGGAGACCGGACAACTCCGCGAGATCGTCGCTGCTCTGCCCACAGTCGATCGCCAGTTCCGGCTGCGCGGCCATCGTGTATGCCGCGCGAAGATCGACGTTCCAGTAGTAGTCGACGTGGAGCTGTGACAGCTGGATCTCCGGGCCGTACCGGCTCTCCGCCGCGTCCAACAGCATCGCGCACGCTCGGCGCAAGTCCGCGATCCTCAGCACCTCGTCCGCACCGGTCACGCCTCATGATCCCCCGGGCGGTGTGACCTGACCAGTCGATTCAAGATCGACAGGACAATCCTGGAGTCTCGGCGTAGGGCACACCTGCACGGACGGCCCGGCCGGGGAGCCCGCCCTCGCGCGGCTGGAGCCAGCCGAGCGGCAGATCGGTGACGCGACGGGGCACCGTCGCGGCGACAGGTGTCTTGGAACCCGACGGGCCGTCCCCAGTGCCGCACTGGCCCTGACTGACGTCCCGCTTCGTGTCTGCGTCGAGCGGGCCCGCATCATCGCGCGGACCAGCGGCGGATCTGTTGCGCCGGCTTATTTCGACGGCGATCCGGTGAGCGCCGTCTTGTCGCACCTGCGGAACCAGCTAACCCACCTGTTGTCCCGATTGCCGTCGTAGACGACGAGCGCCGCCTCTTCCTCGTCACGATCGACCCCGAGCTGCATGACGTCCGAGGACTCCTTGCCGTCGAGCCTGCGGTAATCGAGGTCCAGGAACGGCCAGCCTTCCGTCGTGACCCGGAAACTCCATCTGCCCGATCCGGAGGTCGGCGCGACGCCGTCGAACTCCGTCCGGATGCGGTACCCCTCGACGTAGTTCGGATCACCCATCAGCTCGTCCAGATGAGTCTTCGAGAGCCCGGTTATCACGAAGGTGTCATCGGCCTTGAGGGTGAGGATCTCCCGCTCCGAGCCGCACCACACGCCAGGCATGTCGTGTTTCTCAGGCAGCGGTGCGGGTGGCGAGGCGCAGCCCGCGGTGACCACGGCCACGACCGCCAGCGTTGTCGACCAACGCCGAGCAGGAACCAGGTTCGGCGGCCCACCAAGTCCAGCGGAACCGAGTCCCATGAGTCCTCCTTGCCCAGCGCAACCGAACCACCGTAGCGGGCGTGGTCGCCGCAGGTACCGCCGGCAGGGCGGGGTCATGCGCCCGCCGAAACCGAGCGCGACCACTGCCGGCGCGCTCACCCGTGATTATGGAGCGGCTGCCTGCCACGCCGCCGTCACACACAGCTCGTCGACAGTCCAACGGCCGGCGCGTTCGCCGTCGCGTAGGAGCCGCCGTACCCGGGGCAGATCCGCTTCCGGTGGAACATCGAGGACGACAAGCCCGAACATGCCCGCCCCACTCACCTGCAGCGGGGCGAAGTCAGCCAGGACACCCTCCTCGAAGCGTTCAAGATCGTTTTCGTCAGGGGCCCAGATGCGGATCGCGCAGTAACCCGATGCCGTGACCTTTTCCTTGACCCACCACTGGCCCTCGTGGTCGCGCTCAACCCGAAAGACGTCGTGCATCGCGGCGTCGAACGCGGCCCACGGCGCACTCGGCAGCCGTACCCGATCCGGCGCCACCAGTATCGCGCCCATCCCCATGCTCGTCGCATTGCTGCCCGGCGGCATGAGAAACCACACCTGCACACACTCGTCCGGCAGTTCGGGCATCACGTTCCTCCTCTCTGGACGATCCGCGTGATGCCGTCGGACACCCCGAGCACGCGGGGGTCAACCGTCGCGAGGACCAGGACACCGGGCGAACTAAATAATCATGGACGCTGCGCGCCTGCGACGATCGCAGCGTGACCAGTCATGACGGTGAGCCCTGTCCCGAGTGCGGGCACGCGCCGCAGGCGCACCCGAGGCCGGACTATCGCAACCTCTCTATCTGCGCGGCCTGCATCTGGGAGGAGGACGAGGGGCTCCGTGATGTCGAGGCCATGTGCAGCAGGGCCTTCCCAGCGGTGCGGGCGGGTGACTAACCGGGCGACGACAGGTGCGGGCAACGGCGGGGCCCGCTCGGCCAGCACAAGGTGCGGGTAGCCCCGCAGCGTGACGCAGCGTCGGCGTGACTGAGGTTCAGCTCAAGCGACGACAGCGACCAGCCCGGGCAAGATCATTACCGAGCCGTCTCCCTCCGGAGTTCACTCAGCCACTCGTTGCCGAGCCTGTGGCCGTTGGGGAACTGGTCATCGAGATTCCAGCGCCACGTGGTGATCATCGCCAGCATGAGAGTCCGGCAATCTCGAAGTAGATGGTGATCGACTCCCGGGTAGTGGTCTTCGACCTCGTTGCGTGCGTGGGCCAGGTCGAACTCGATCGGCCCTCGGCAGCACGTCTCGAAGTCGATGAAGAGCGGGCCGCCCTGGGTCGAGAGCAGATTGCCCGGATGAGGTTCGCCGTGCAGGTCCTGACATGCCGTTGAGCGGACGGCTTGGCGGAGAAGCACTAGCTCGGTTCGGCTGCGCCGTACCTCACCGGACCGAGCTCGGCGGGCAGGTTGCGCGCGGCCAATGACACGGCCTCCTCCGCTGTAGCGGTCTCGCCGAGTTCCTGTCCCATGTAGCCCATCGTGACGATGTAGTCCCTGCCTCGCCTGGCATGCAAGCACACCAGGACGCCGCGGGAGAGGCTGGGCCGGGTGCTGGTGGAGAACCGCAAAGACCAATGGCTGGTGAAGGGGTAGAGCTGCCGTAGCGTGGGCTCGGCGTACGCGGCCTCGATGAGCGCGTGGTACTCGGGCCAGTTCACCTCCGCTGCCTCCGTACGCAGGTGCCGCCACTCCGATTCGACCAGCCCTGCCGGATCGCGGTCGGGCACCTCGAACCGTCCAGTCAGTTTCACGAACGACGCAGCCTGGGGGATCTCGGTCAGGGGCGCTCCGTCATGCCACGCCTGCGCGGCTCGCGCCACCTGAGCGAGATCCACCGTGTCTCCTTCGATCAAGGCCAGACCTTGGTCGCGCTCGCAGCCGCGAATAAACCACCGTCGCTCTACGTGGCTGGCGGACACCTCCAACGCCTCACGATGCGGGACGGTGGTCGGAACGACAGCGCCATGCAATGAACTGGACGCCGTAACCGGCACGGGGATGGACAGCCCTTGCCGGACGGCGACGGCTCGCAACGCCGCCGCAAGGCTGCCCTCGGCAGCAACCTCCGGATAGAGAACAACAGGATCGGGGTAGGTCGGCACGGCTCACGATTCTGCCTCACCACCCTGCCAGGACAGCCGCGAGACGGCCGGGATCGAGTCGACTCGAAGCACCCGCTCTTGCCGCGATCAGCGCGCTGGTGTCGCAGATCAACTGGCGGACGAGTGTTGCGCATCAGTCGACGGAGGACATCACGTATCGGTCTCTGCTGCCGAATTTCTCTGTTCTGGATCAAGGCACCGCGCTCCGCGCGGTGCGGGGCGGGGCGGCAAGCCCGGCCGGCGGCAAGCCCGGCCGGCGGCAAGCCCGGCCGGCGGCAAGCCCGGCCGGCGGCAAGCCCGGCCGGCGGCAAGCCCGGCCGGCGGCAAGCCCGGC